>NZ_JHEI01000135.1 GCF_001273835.1 Leucobacter celer subsp. astrifaciens
CCCGCGGCCGGCGTCGCCCGCCACGAACACCCCGGGAAGGCCCGTCGAGTAGTCCTGCTCCCGCTCGAACGCGCCGCGGGCACCGCGGGGCAGCGAGACCGCGGCGTCCTCGACCTCCTCGGGACCGGTGAAGCCCATGGCGATGAGCACGAGGTCGGCCTCGATGAGTCGCTCGGTGCCCGGGATCGGCACGCGCCCGTCCTCCGTGAAGCCGGTCTCGGCGACGCGCAGGGCGCGCACTCCGCCGTGGTCGTCGCCCACGAACTCGACGGTCGATGCCAGGTAGCGGCGCTCGCCGCCCTCCTCGTGGGAGCTCGACACCTCGAACAGGGTCGGGTGCACCGGCCACGGCTGCGCATCGGTGCGGCTCGGCGACGGCTTGCGGCCGATCGCGAGGTTGGTCACCGACCTGGCCCCCTGCCGATGCGCGGTGCCGATGCAGTCGGCACCGGTATCGCCGCCGCCGATCACGACGACGTGCTTGCCCGCGGCATCGTGCGGCGTGGCCTCCAGCGCACCCGCCCGCACGCGGTTCGACGCCGTGAGGTAGTCCATCGCGAAGAGCACGCCGGAGAGCTCGCGTCCGGGCAGCGGCAGCTCGCGCGGCACCGTGGCGCCCGTCGCGACCACCACGGCGTCGAAGCGGCGCCGCAGTTCGGTCCACGACATGTCGCGACCGATCTCGATACCGCAGCGGAAGCGCGTGCCCTCCTGCTTGAGCTGCTCGATCCGACGGATCACGAGCTCCTTCTCGAGCTTGAAATCGGGGATGCCGAAGCGCAGCAGACCACCGGGCTCCTCGTCGCGCTCGTACACGGCGACCGTGTGACCGGCGCGGGTGAGCTGCTGCGCCGCCGCGAGACCGGCCGGCCCGGATCCGACGACCGCGACCGTCTTGCCGGTGAGCCGCGAGGGCGGCTGCGGCTGCACCCATCCGTTCGCGAAGGCCTGATCGATGATGCTGTTCTCGATCTGCTTGATGGTCACGGCCGGCTGGTTGATGCCGAGCACGCACGCAGACTCGCAGGGCGCCGGGCAGGCGCGTCCGGTGAACTCCGGGAAGTTGTTCGTCTCGTGCAGGCGCTCGATCGCCTCGCGACCGCGACCGCGGTACATGAGGTCGTTCCACTCCGGGATCAGGTTGCCGAGCGGGCATCCCTGGTGGCAGAACGCGACGCCGCAGTCCATGCAGCGCGACGCCTGACGGGCGACGAGCTTGGGGTCCGAGGGATCGACGACCTCGCGCCAGTCCTTGAGACGCAGCGCGACGGGACGCTTGGGGGCGAGCTCGCGCTCGCGCACCTTCAGGAATCCGCGGGGATCAGCCATGGGTCGCCTCCAGGATCTCGGACCAGACCCGTTCGCCGTCGGGGTCGATGCCCTGTTCATTCGCGCGGACACGGATCTCGAGCACCCTCGAGTAGCCGCGCGGGATCAGTCGTGTGAAGCGCCCGAAGAGGCGCTCCGGGTCGGCGTCGCAGTCGGCGAGCAGCGCGCTCGCGAGCTCTGAGCCGGTCTGCTCCAGGTGCCGGCGCAGCAGCGCCACGATCTGCTCGCGGAGCTCGCGCTCCTCGGCGCCCAGCGGCTGCAGCAGCAGTGCGCCGGAGCTGAGCTCGGCCGCGTTCACATCGGCCGGATCGAGATCGAGGATCACCGCCTCGCCGCCGGACATGCCGGCGCCGATGTTGCGCCCGGTGGGGCCGATGATCAGCGCGAAGCCGCCGGTGAAGTACTCGAGCGCGTGATCTCCCGTGCCCTCGACGACGGCCGTGGCGCCGGATCCGCGCACCAGGAAGCGCTCGCCCACCGCGCCGGCGATCCAGAGCTTGCCCGCCGTGGCGCCGTAGCCGATGGTGTTGCCGGCGATCACGTTGCCGAAGGCCGGGTGGCCCGCATCGGAGTGCGGCCGGATGGCGATCTCACCGCCCGAGAGCCCCTTGCCGACGTAGTCGTTCGCGTCGCCGATGAGCCGCAGCGTGATACCCGGCGGCAGGAAGGCGCCGAGCGACTGGCCCGCCGAACCCGTCAGCGTGACGTCGATCGTATCGGGGGCGAGCCCCTCGGCGCCGTGCCGCTTCGTCACCTCGTGACCGAGCATGGTGCCCACGGCGCGGTCGATGTTGCGGATGGGCAGGTCGATGATCACGGGCTCGCGCCGCTCGAGCGCGTCGCCGGACATCGGGATGAGCTTCACGTCGTAGTGCTGCTCAAGCTCGTGGTCCTGCTCGGCGCCGTGGCGGCGCGGCTCCTCCGGCGCGAACTCGGGGCCCCGCAGGATCGGCGTGAGGTCGAGCCCCTCGGCTTTCCAGTGCCGGATCGCGTCGTCCACGTCGAGCGCGGCGGTGTCGCCGATCGCCTCGGCGAGCGTGCGGTAGCCGAGGGACGCGAGAAGCTCGCGCACCTCCTCGGCGATGAAGCGGAAGAAGTTGACCACGTGCTCGGCCTTGCCCGTGAAGCGCTCGCGCAGCTCCGGGTTCTGCGTCGCGACGCCCACCGGACAGGTGTCGAGGTGGCACACGCGCATCATGATGCAGCCCGAGACCACGAGCGGCGCGGTGGCGAAGCCGAACTCCTCGGCACCGAGCAGCGCCGCGACGATCACGTCGCGGCCGGTCTTCAGCTGGCCGTCGGCCTGCAGCACGACCCGCTCGCGCAGCCCGTTGAGCATGAGCGTCTGCTGCGCCTCCGCGAGGCCGAGCTCCCACGGCGATCCCGCGTGCTTGAGCGAGTTCATCGGGCTCGCGCCCGTGCCGCCGTCGTGTCCGGAGACGAGGATCACGTCCGAGAGCGCTTTCGCGACGCCCGCCGCGACCGGGCCGATGCCCGATTGCGCCACGAGCTTCGTCGAGATCCGGGCCGAGGGGTTCGCCCGCTTGAGGTCGAAGATGAGCTGCTTGAGATCCTCGATCGAATAGATGTCGTGGTGCGGCGGCGGCGAGATGAGACCGACACCGGGGGTGGCGTGCCTGGTGCGCGCGATCCACGGATACATCTTCTGCGGCGGCAGCTGCCCGCCCTCGCCGGGCTTCGCGCCCTGGGCGAGCTTGATCTGGATCTCGTCGGCGTGCGTCAGGTACATCGAGGTGACGCCGAAGCGGCCGGATGCCACCTGCTTGATCGCGCTGCGCCGCTCGGGATCGAGCAGCCGGTCCTCGCTCTCACCGCCCTCGCCCGTGTTTGACCTGCCGCCGAGCCGGTTCATCGCGATGGCGAGGGTCTGATGCGCCTCCGGCGAGATCGACCCGTAGCTCATGGCACCCGTCGCGAATCGCTTCACGATCTCGCTGACCGGCTCCACCTCGTCGAGCGGCACGGGCGGGCGCTGCGGTGCGAGCTTGAAGAGCCCGCGCAGCGTCATCAGCCGCTCCTGCTGCTCGTTGACGCGCCGCGTGTACTCCGCGAAGATCTCGCGACGGCCGGTGCGTGTGGCGTGCTGCAGCTTGAAGATGGTCTCGGGATCGAAGAGGTGCGGCTCCTCGCCGCGGCGCCACCGGTACTCGCCGCCGGTCTCGAGGTACTTGTGCGCGAGCACCGCGGGGTCGTCGGGGTAGGCCGACCGGTGCCGGGCGGCGACCTCGGTCGCGATCACGTCGAGGCCGACGCCGCCGAGCTTCGAGGCGGTGCCGGTGAAGTAGCGATCCACCACCCCCTTCGAGAGGCCGATGGCCTCGAAGGTCTGCGCACCGCAGTAGGAGGCCACGGTGGAGATGCCCATCTTGCTCATGACCTTGAGCATGCCCTTGCCGAGCGACTTGATGAGCTTGGCGATCGCCTCCTCCTCGGTGGTCCCCGGGATCGAGCCGTTGCGCACGAGCAGGCCCACCGACTCCATGGCGAGGTAGGGGTTCACCGCCGCGGCGCCGTAGCCGATGAGCGCGGCGACGTGATGCACCTCGCGCACGTCTCCGGCCTCGGCGATGAGCGCGACGCGCATGCGCTGGCCCTCGCGGATGAGGTGATGGTGCACCGCCGAGATCGCGAGCAGCGACGGCACGGGCGCCAGGTCCTTGTTCGAGTCGCGGTCGGAGAGGATGATGAACTCCGCGCCCGCATCGATCGCGGCGCTCGCCTCCAGGCACATGGCCTCGAGCCGGTCGGCGAGCCCCTTCGCGTCGTAGTCGACCGGGTAAAGGCCGCGGATCGTGACGGCGCGCTCCCGCTCGGGATCGTCGCCGAAGTGCTGGATGCGGGCGAGCGCATCGTTGTCGATCACCGGGAAGTCGAGGATCACCTGGCGGGTGTGATCGATCGACTGCGTGAGGAGGTTCTCCTGCGGACCGATGCTGGTGACGAGGCTCGTGACGAGCTCTTCGCGGAGGGCGTCGAGCGGCGGGTTCGTCACCTGGGCGAACTGCTGCACGAAGTAGTCGAAGACGAGGCGCGGTCGGTCCGACAGCACCGCGATGGGGGTGTCCGTGCCCATCGCTGCGAGCGGCTCGATGCCGTCGCGCGCCATGGGGGTGATGAGCAGGCGCAGCTCCTCCTCGGTGTAGCCGAAGGTACGCTGGCGGCGCGTGATCGACGCCGGCGGGTGCACGAGGTGCTCGCGCTCGGGCTGCTCGGAGAGCCGGATCAGCCCCTCGTCGACCCACTCCCCCCACGGTGCGAGGCTCGCGAGCTCGGCCTTGACGGCCTCGTCGTCGCGGATCCCGCCCGTCGCGAGATCGACGGCGATCATGCGCCCCGGCTGCAGGCGGCCACGGCGGATCACGCGGTCGGGCGCGATGTCGAGCACGCCCGTCTCGCTGGCGATCACCATCACGCCGTCATCGGTCACGAGGTAGCGGCCCGGGCGCAGCCCGTTGCGGTCGAGGGTGGCCACCAGCTGCTTGCCGTCGGTCGCGATCATCGCGGCGGGGCCGTCCCACGGCTCCATCACGAGCGAGTGGTACTCGAGGAAGTTCACGACATCCGGGTGCAGACCGGTCTCCGACTCCCAGGCCTCGGGCACCATCATGGCGAGTGCGTGCGGCAGGGAGCGCCCGGCCATCACGAGCAGCTCGAGCACCTCGTCGAAGCTGGCCGAGTCGCTGCCGCCCTCCGAGCAGATCGGGAGCAGGGGCCGCACGTCCCCGAGCAGTTCGGAGGAGAGCTGCCGCTCGCGGGCGCGCATCCAGTTGCGGTTGCCACGCACCGTGTTGATCTCGCCGTTGTGGGCGACCATGCGCAGCGGCTGCGCCAGGTGCCACGAGGGGAAGGTGTTGGTGGAGTAGCGCGAGTGCACGATCGCGAAGCGGCTGATGAAGCGCTCGTCGGAGAGCTCGGGGTAGAAGCCGGGCAGCTGGAGCGTGGTCACCATGCCCTTGTAGACGATGGTGCGCGCGCTGAGCGACGGCAGGTAGCAGCCGGTCTCGTGCTGCACCCTCTTGCGGGTGCGGAAGGCGCGGCGCTCGAGCTGGTCGGTGTCGAAGACCTCGCCGGCGGCGGCCACCAGGACCAGCTGCTCGATGGCGGGACTCGCCTCGCGGGCGCTCCCGCCGAGCACCTCGGGCCGCACGGCGACCGGACGCCAGGCGAGCACGGAGAGGCCCTCCTCCGCCGCGATCGCGCCGATGCGGTACTTCGCCGCCTTGCGCTCGGTCGAGGCCTGCGGCAGGAAGGCGAGACCCGCGGCGTATGCGCCGACCTCGGGCAGCCGCAGCGCCGGATCGTGCTCCGCGAGCGCGGCCCGGATGAATGCGTCGGGGAGATCGCTGAGGATGCCCGCTCCGTCGCCGGTGCCCGCGTCGGAGCCCACCGCACCGCGGTGCTCGAGGTTCTCGAGCGCCTCCAGGGCGAGCGCCACGATCTCGTGACTCGCCTCCCCCGTCAGCGACACCACCGACGCGAGGCCGCAGGCGTCGCGCTCGTCGGCGGGGTCGTAGAGACCGACGGGCGCGGGAAACGCCCCGGTGCCGGTGTTCGGGGTCTGCGTGCTCGGGCTCCCTGGGCGTACGGTCATCGACGTCCTCTCTGGTCTGCGGGACATCGACGGCCCGGGCGGTACCACGCTCGGGGTATCGCTTTCGAGAACGACGACGTCACGGCGAAACGCGGTGGCTGGAACATCAAATTTACCACTCGTTTCTTCGGCGAAACGAATTCGTAATCGTAGTTTCTACAACGGATTCGGAAAAGTGCGCATATTTGCCGAACATCGTGCGGAACAGCTTGATATTCGCCGCACACGACGGAGCTGCGTAACACGATCGAAACATTGTCGTCGCTGCGGCGAAATCGGGCCGCAAAAGAGGAGCGTCCGATAGTCGGAACCAGCCCTGTCGGGCGTTCAACTATCGGACGCTCGACGCGCGCTCGGGGATCGTCAGCCCTCGGCTCCGAAGCTCGAGGTGTCGCCCACGAGACGGGTGTGGTCGGCCGGCACCGGGTCGACCGCGGCCCGCGCGACCTCGGCCGCGAACTCGGAGACGTTGTAGAGCTTGCCCGCCTGTTCACGGCGCGCCTCGATCGCGCCGGGGTTGAGACGGTTGAGCAGCGTCGCGGTGACGGTGCCCTCGATCATGTCCCCCGAGACCACGGTGAAGCCGATCCCCCGCTCCTCGAGCTCGGGAATGCGCTCGCGCAGCGCGTCCTCGCCCGCGCGCTTCGACAGCGCGACCGGCACGTACTCCGGCATCGTGGGGGTGGTGCGGATGAAGTGCGCCTGGTGGCTGGTGACGAAGACGACGCGCGAGCCCGCTCCCATCAGCGGGAGCGCCGCATCGAGCACGGCGATCTGCGCATCCCGATTGAGCTGCAGCGCGTAGTCCTCCCCCATGCCGCTCTCCATGCCGCCCGACGCGTTGAGCACGAGAATGTCGAGTCCGCCGAACTCGCGCTGCACCTCGGCCATCATCGCGCCGACCGACTCGGGATCGGTGAGGTCGGCGCCCTGCACGATCGCGCGCACGCCCAGCTCCTGCAGCTGCGCGGCGAGCTTCTCGGCGCGGGGGGCCTTGTTGCGGAAGTTCACGACCACATCGGCGCCCGCCTCGGCGAAGTAGCGCACCGTGTCCGCGCCGATGCCGCGGGACGATCCCGTCACGAGCGCGCGGCGGCCGGCGAGGCTGCCGGGTTCAAGAATCTGTGTCACAACTGCTCCTCAATCGTCTTGATCACGTGCCTCCAGAGTAGTGGACCGCCGGGAGAAACCCCGGCATGGGGTATCGGGAACACCGGTCGAGCGAGTACGCTGCAAAGCATGGCGAAGGCGCCTCCGAGACCGGTGGCGCCGGAGTTGTAACCGACAGGCGAGGAGGTTCTCACCATGGCCGACCGAACGCTTCGAGGAACGCGCATCGGCGCGACGAGCCTGCAGGGCGAGGAGGGTGTCGAGCTCTCGCCCCGGCGCACCGTCGAATACCTCACCGACCGGGGCAATCGCTTCGCCGTGCTGTTCGACGCCGACGCCGAGCCCCCGGCCGAGTGGGTCGATCAGAAGAGCGGAGAACTCGGCTTCCTCGACGACGAGGCCGGCCGCGCGGCCCGGGCCGAGTTCGAGGAGAAGGAGTCGTCGCAGCGCACTCCCTGGGACATGCTCATCGAACGGCGCACGCGGGAGGAGCTCGAGGAGCTGCTCGAGGAACGGCTCCAGCTACTCCGCGCTCGTCGCGGGGGCAAGTGACGGGGCGGGATCCCGCTCCGCGGCCGTGAGCTGCGGCTCGGGGTCCCGAGTCGCCGCGACGCGCTCGGGTTCGTCGCTCCGCATGGCCGCCTCGTTCCAGCGCCGACGGGTTCCCCCGCCGAGCCGCTTCCAGGAGCGGTCCCTGATGAAGACCGCGTCGATCGCGATCATGGTGAGCGAGAACCACGGCAGGCCCATCGCCACGCCGATGGCGATGTGGAAGCTGAGGATGCCCGCGAGCGCCACGAGGCGGGTGGGACGCGTGAGCAGCATCAGCGGGAAGCCGATCTGCAGGAGGATCGATCCCCACGCCGCGATCGCGACGGCCGGGCCCCAGAAGGTCAGCAGCTCCGACAGCACCGGCCAGGTGCCGAAGCGCATCGTGCTCAAGGGATCGTAGACGGCCCAGCCCCCGGCCCACGGCGCGCCCTGAGCCTTGTAGAGTCCGCCGGCCACGTACACGAACGACACCTGCGCCACGAGGGCGACGAGGGCGAGGTTGTGCAGCACCGTGCCGAGCTGGCGCGGTGCCGACTCCGCGCGGAACCACTCCCCCCGCCGCGCACGGCGCCGGGCATCGAGCGACCACCGTGCGGCCGGATCGGCGAAGAACATCAGGATCAGCGCGATCCGCTGCATGTTGTCGCTCTGATCGCCCACCATGTCGTTGGCCTCGATGAAGCTCACCCAGCCGACGAAGAACAGCGGGAGCACGATCCGGAACCGCCACCCGAGGATGAACAGCACCGCGAGCACGATGAGGGCGACGTAGCAGAGCGTGAACCAGAAGTCGTCCGCGGCCACCCGGTTGAACAGGCTGAAGAGCCAGATGTTCGGGAAGTCGCTCACCGGCTGCCGGATCTCCCCGTTCCAGGCGGATCCGGAGCCGAAGGTGTACAGACGCGTGCCGAAGTTCGACAGCAGCAGACCGAGCATCGCGCCGCCGAAGAGCATGCGCGTCACCGCGAGTCCGTAGAGCGCCTTCTTGCCGTCGAAGAGCCAGCGCTCGCAGAAGAGCACCGCCGCGCCCAGTCCCTCGACGACGGCGGTCCACGCGGCGCCGATCATCGAGCCGATGAAGGCGCCGAGTCGCGCCACGGGGGGCCGTGGGCGGCCGCGCTGCTCGCTCATCGGGTGATCCTCTCGTACTGCGCGCGGAAGACGCGCGCGAAATTCTCATCGTTCTGGCCGGGCTCCGTCAGCCTGGCGCGCCAACCGGACTCGGTCATCATCGGCTCGGGACGCTGCGCACCCGGGGTGTTGCGGTCGGCGAACGGCACGATGTTCTGGCGGCTCACGCGGTACTGCACCGAGCGCACGGCGTCGCCCCAGACGGCCCCGGCCACCTGCGTCGCGTACGCCGTCGAGAGGTGATCCGCCTCGAGATACCGGTCCACCTCGGCCTCTCCGGCCTCCTCGCCGAGCAGGTCGGCCCCGTCTCCGTTCGTCGGGCCGCCGAGCAGCGCCTCGCGCAGCTCGTCCTCCCAGCCCTCCGAGCGATAGACCTCGGCGACGATGCCCTGCTGGTCCCGTCCGAGCGCGTCGTAGGCGCTCTTGTACGTCGAGGCGACCTCGGACGACTGGATGCCGGCGCGCGGCGGGAAGAGGTTGTATCGGATCATGGAGAGTTCGACGTCGGTGGCGCTGACCCAGCCCGTCTCGATCTCCTCCCCGTCCTCCTCGAGGATCGCGCGAACGTTGAAGTGGTAGTCGCCGTTGATCGGCTCCGGAGCGAACACGCTCCACGACTGGCCGAAGAACGGGATCATGTACGAGGTGAGCGCGTTGCCCGGCACCACCTCGCGCAGCGGCGTCGGCGGCCCGATCCAGAGGAAGGAGGCGAAGATGTGCCAGGCCGTCACCACCACGGCCCCGAACGCCACCAGGCGCACCCAGACCCTGGGCCGCCCGTCCCCCTGTTCGCGCCCGGTCGTGTCTTCAGTGCTCACTCGCTCCCCTTTACGATTCCCCCGGCCCTAGATTACACACGGTCGGGGGTCGGGCGTGCACTGCCTCCGCGCGCGCCGTACCGCGCCCATGCGGATCCCGTGACGCCGCCCGCAAGACCCAGCCCGCCGAGCAGGAACCAGCCCGCCGCAATCGCGGCTCCGAACCTCAGCGCCGGGGTCTCCCCGTCCACCAGGGGCACCTCCGCGACCATCGCCCCGGCGGTGTGGGGCACGAGGCGATCGAGATCGCCGCCGTCGGGTGCGACGACCGCGCTCGTGCCGACGGTCGAGATGTTCACCAGGGCGCGTCCGGTCTCGACCGCGCGCAGACGGGCGATCGCGAGCTGCTGCGCGCTCTCGTCGGTGCGGCCGAAGTCGGCGTTGTTGGTCTGGGCGAGGATCAGCTCCGCGCCGCCGTCGACCATCGCCTCGGCCTGCGTGTCGAAGATGATGTCGAAGCAGATCGCGATGCCGACGCGCACGGCGCCCCCCGGCGTCTCGATGTCGAGCGCCGCCGGCCGCGTCCCGGCGGCGTACTCGAGCTGCACGAGATCCACGAGGTCGGGCACGATGGCGTGGAAGAAGTCCCGATTCGGCATGTACTCGGCGAACGGCACCGGGTAGCGCTTGTCGTATCTGCCGGGCAGCGGGCCGTCGGCTCCCCACACGAGGGAGCTGTTCGTGTAGCTTCCGTCG
Organism: Leucobacter celer subsp. astrifaciens; assembly: GCF_001273835.1. Taxonomy (GTDB): domain Bacteria; phylum Actinomycetota; class Actinomycetes; order Actinomycetales; family Microbacteriaceae; genus Leucobacter; species Leucobacter celer. The sequence continues at coordinate 10,249 of NZ_JHEI01000135.1, forward strand.
TCGTTCGGCAGCACCGACCCGATGACGATGGGGGCCTCTGCGCGCTCTGAGAGCTTCGCCACGCGGTACTGGCCCAGCGGACTGCCCGGCAGGTCGAACTCCGCGCTGTTCTCCGGCCAGACGATGAGATCGACGGCGTCCCCCTCGTCCTCGAGCCGGTCGAGCAGGGCGGAGGTCGCCTCGACGTGATCCTCCAGCACCGATCCCGACTCGCGATCGTCGAAGATCCCCGACTTCGAGTTGCCCTGCACCGCCGCGATCCGCAGGGTGCCGCTCCGCTCCAGTCCCGCCGCCGGCACGAGTGCGAGGAGCAGGATCATCGCCGCCGAGACGACCGCCGCCGAGACGACCGCCGTCGAGCGGGCGCGGCGGGCGCGCCCGTCGCCCGTGCGCGCGAATGCGGCCGAGACCGGCAGTGCGCAGGCGAGCGCCAGGATCCCCGAGAGTCCGGCGAAGCCGAACCACGACACCGCCTGCAGCAGCGGCCCCTCGGCCTGGGTATGGGCGAGCCGCCCCCAGGCGAACCCGCCGTAGGGCCACGCCCCCTGCACGCTCTCCCGCAGCACCCAGAGCCCCGCGACCGCGAGCGATTGGGCGAGGACGAGCGGCAGGACCCCCGCCGACAGGCCCGGGCGGCCCCGTCCGAAGACACGCACGAGACCGCGCGTCGCCACGGCCGCGGCGACGCCGAAGAGCGCGAACCAGAGGATCATCACGGCGCACAGGCCGAGCCACGGGATCGGGCCGAGATACAGCGTGAGCCACGAGATGTGCGGCATCCAGAATGCGGCTCCGGCCGCCGCACCCGCCGCAAGGCCGATCCCCCAGCGCTGCTGCCAGACCGCGGCGAGGATCAGCACCGCGCCGGGAAAAGCGGCCCACCACCACGCGAGATCGGGGCTCGCCACGTCCAGCAGGAAGCCTCCCGCCGCCGCGCACACGAGCGCCGCCCACCCGGGCAGCCTCGCCATCATGCCGCGGGGGTCGGTCGGCGCAGCGTCACTGGCCACTCGACGCCTCGACGATGCCCCGGCGCACGCTGCGCTTCGCCTCGCGCGCCGATCGGGCGAGCTCTCCCAACCGGTCCTCGTCGAGCCCGGCCAGGGCGGCCGTCTCGCAGGCCTGGGCGATCTGGTCGAGCAGATCGATGGTCTGCTTGGTCCAGCGCACGAAGTCGCCCGCCCCGATCCCGGAGCGTTCGAGCACCTCTTCGATCGGACGGCCGGACGCCCAGGCGTGCATCGTGGCGGCCAGACCGGCGTGGGGCATCTCGCTGCGCGGCAGGCGGGAGCGCTCGGCCAGGTCGTCCAGCCGCACCCAGGTGTCGAGGATCCGGTCGTGCGCGGCGGCGAACGCGGGGCCGCCCGGCAGCCGGGGCTCGCCCTCGTCGTCGCGTCGCGGCTCGTAGCTCAGCACGCAGCACATCGCGGCGAGCCCCGCGGCGTCGAGACCGCGCAGCACGTCGTGGCGCAGGCACTCGGCCACGAGCAGGTCCCGCTCGCCGTAGATGCGCCGCAGCAGCTCGCCCCAGAGCGTCACCTCGGGCTCGCCCTCGATCCGCTCCAGATATCCGAGTTCGAGCAGCAGCTCCACGACGCGGTCGAAGGTGCGCGCGATCGTCCCCGTGCGGGAGGCGATCTGCCGCCGCCCGCGCTCGATACGGCGACGCAGCTTGCGCGCGCGGTCCTCCCAGCGCCGGCGATCCGAGCCCTGCGATCGGGCCGCAGCCGCGTCGTAACCCGCCAGCGAGCTCTGCTCCGCCCGCAGCTCGCGCGCCTGATCCACCACCGCGCGATCCGCCTGGAACTGCGCGAAGGAGAGTTCGAGCGTGTCGCGCACGCGAGCCTCATCCATGCGCTGCAGCAGATTGACCGCCATGTTGGGGGTGGGCCGGAAGCTGGATCGCACCGGGAACGAGCGGGCGCCCGCGAGGTGGGCCAGCGCCTCGAGATCCACCCCGTCGCTCCACACCACGACCGAGTGGCCCTCGGTGTCGATCCCGCGCCTCCCGGCCCGGCCGGTCAGCTGGGTGTACTCGCCCGAGGTGAGCGGGACCCGCTGCTCCCCGTTGAACTTGTCGAGCCGCTCGATCACCACGGCCCGCGCCGGCATGTTGATGCCGAGCGCGAGGGTCTCCGTAGCGAAGACGAGCTTGACGAGGCGGCGCTGGAAGAGCTGCTCGACGACCGTCTTGAAGGTCGGCAGCAGGCCGGCGTGGTGCGCTGCGACCCCGCGCTCGAGCCCGGCGAGCCACTCCCGCACGCCCAGGACGCGCCGCTCCTCCTCGCTCATGTCGCGCACCTCGTGGCGCGCGATCCGACGGATCTCGTCGCGCTCCTCGCGACTGGTGAGCGAGATCCCCTCGTAGAGGCACTGGCGCACGGCCTGATCGCACCCGTTGCGGCTGAAGACGAAGACGATGGCGGGCAGCAGCTCGGTCTCATCGAGGGCGCGCACGATATCGGCGCGCGAGACCCGGCGGTTGCGGCGCACCGGGGCGCGTCCGCGCGACCGCTCCCGGCCGCGCTCACCCGGGCCGCGCGACCCCGAGCCGCGGCCCCCCTCGAGCATGCGCAGCTCGGGATTGATCCGGCCGCCGTGGGCCGTCGCGGCGTCGCCGTCCCGACCGACGTAGAGCGGCAGCAGCGCCCGCGCGGTGAGCACGTGCTGATAGAGCGGCACCGGCCGGTGCTCGGAGAGGATCACGTCCGTGTCTCCCCGCACCGCGTGCATCCAGTCGCCGAACTCCTCGGCGTTCGACACCGTGGCCGAGAGCGCCACGAGACGCACGCTCTGGGGCAGGTGCAGGATGATCTCCTCCCACACCGCGCCGCGGAAGCGGTCGCCCAGGTAGTGCACCTCGTCGAGCACGACGAAGGCGAGGTCGTGCAGCGCACTCGATTCCGCGTAGATCATGTTGCGCAGCACCTCGGTCGTCATCACGACGATGGGCGCGTCGCCCCGCAGGTTCACGTCCCCGGTGAGCAGGCCGACCTCGTCCTCGCCGTACTCGGCGCAGAGCTCGTGGAACTTCTGGTTGGAGAGCGCCTTGATGGGGGCCGTGTAGAAGATGCGCGCGTCGCGCTCCCGGCGCGCGAGGTACACGGCGAACTCGGCGATGGTCGTCTTCCCCGAGCCGGTGGGCGCCGCCACGAGCACGCTGCGCCCCTCCTCCAGCCGCTCGCAGGCCGTGCGCTGGAAGGCGTCGAGCGGGTAGCCGATGCGCTGCGCGAAATGCTCGAGTGCGGTCTCGCCGCTCATTCGCCGTCCCGGGCCTGGTCGTCACCGATGCCGTACTCCGCGAGCTCGGCGGATCGGCGCTTGTCGACGCGGCGATCGTGCAGGATCGCGATGCCCGCCGCCCCGAAGTAGAGCACGACGATGGGTGCCGCGAGCAGGAACATGCTCATGAGGTCGGCCGCGGGAGTGGCGATGCCCGCGAACAGGATGATGAGGAGGATCGCCAAGCGCCAGCTCTTGAGGATCGATGCGCCGCGGATCACCCCGATGAAGTTCAGCATCACCAGGAAGGCCGGCATCACGAAGCCGATCCCCACCGCGAGCAGCAGCTTGATCGCGAAGTCGAGGTACTCGCGCGCGCCCAGGTTGAAGGTGTCCTCATCGGGCTGGAAGCTCGCCATGAGCCGCACGATGTTGGGCATCACCCGCCACCCCGCGTAGGCGCCGCCGAGGAAGAGCGGCACCGCCGCCCCCAGGAAGGCCACGCCGTACAGCTTCTCGCGGCGGGTGAGGCCGGGCGCCAGGAAGGCCCAGATCTGGTAGAGCCACACGGGCGAGGCCAGCAGGATGGCGATGAACAGCGCGATCTGCACGTGGGTATCGAAGGCCCCGGTGATGTCGGTGTAGCTGATGACGGCGTCGCGGCCGTCCTCTCGCAGCCAGAGGACCGGCTGGCGCAGCACGTCCCACACCCAGGGCGTGAGGATCCAGCCGGCGATGAGCGCGAGTGCGATCGCGATCGCCGAGATCATCAGGCGTTTGCGAAGCTCGACCAGGTGCTCTCCGAGGCTCATCCGCCCCTCGGAATCGCGCCGCTTCCGCGCCTGTTTTGCCATTCGCTCAGTGTATCCCAGACGACTCGGGGTTTCGGATGCGCGCACGCCTTCGGCCTCCTCCTCGCTAGTCCCCGTACGCGGAGAGCGCCCGGTCGGCCCACTCCCGCACGGCCTCGCGCGCCTCCGCCGGCTGCTCGATCACGATCTCGCCCGGGGCGCGCTGCACGAGCCGCACCGCGGTGCCGGGATGCCAGGCTTCGATGCGCACGCGCAGCCGCTCGCCCTCGGCCGAGATCGGCTCCGGCGAGAACGCGCTGATCCGGGACAGCGCGCGCTCCGACACGGTCGCGACGATCTCGGTCATCGGCTGCCGTCGCTGCACCGGGACCTCCCGGGGCACGACCGCCTCGGCGAGCTCCCGGAGGTCGCGCATCTGGTCGACCCGGAAGGTGCGCTCGGCCTGGCGCTGCAGGCAGAAGCCCCGCAGGTACCACGATCCGGAGTCCTGGGTCAGCGAGAGGGGTTCGACCCGCCGTGAGCTCGCCGCGCCGGATGCGTCGCGGTACTCGAACGACAGCACCCGCCCGGAGTCGATCGCCGACACGATCCCGGGGATCCGCTGGTCCTCGGGGTCCGCCGTCACCGAGATCGGACGGTGCTCGGGTCCGCCGAGCGCGCGGCCCAGCTTGCCCGCGGTGCGCTGCGCGAGCTCCGCGTCCTCCGGGGGCAGCAGCGGGGTGAGCGCGTGCAGCCCCGCGATCAGAGCGGCCGTCTCCGTCTGCGCGAAGCGGGGCGCCTCGTCGACCGCGACCGTCTGCGTGAGACTCACCACGTCGTGCTGCTCGAGCGCATCCCAGTCGATGTCGAAGAGGTCCTCGTGCTGGTAGCTCAGGGTCTCCCCCGGTACGCCCGCCGTGCCGAGGAAGCGGACGAGCGCGCGCAGCAGTTCGGCCGGCACGTCGAACGCCTCGGCGAGTCGCGGCACCGGGGTCGGTCCGTGCTCACGCAGATACGGCACGAGGGACAGCAGCAGCAGTACGCGGTCGGGGGCGATGACGTTCTTATGCATCGGGCGCCTCCTGCGCGGTGTGCTGCTGGGCTATTGCCTCCTGCACGGTGTGCTGCTGCGCAGCGCGCCGCAGACCGGCGATCACCGCCTCGCGCAGCTGCTCCGGCTCGACCACCACGACCTCCGCGCCGTAGCCGATCAGTTCGGCGGTGAAGATGTGCTGGTCGAGCGCGCCGATCCGCAGCTCCACGAACTCCTCCGCCCCGTGCGCGCCCGAGTCGTCCCCGGGGTGCTCGGCTCGCGGCGCCAGCCTCGCCTCCGCCACCGAGCCTCGCCGCACGCGCAGCACGGACCGCTGACGCTCCGGCAGCCGCAGCAGCTCATCGACGATCCCATCGGCGCGCTCGCGCAGCGCGGGATCGAAACGCGCGTTCGAGACCCGTACCGGGCCGGAGATGCGCTCCAGCAGGAACACCCGATCGGCGTCCCGCTCGAGATCCCGGGCGATCAGATGCCATCTGCCGTCGGCTCGGTGCAGCCGCAGCGGGGCGACGTGCCGCTCGAGCGGCGTCTCCCGACTCGGCAGCGTGTACCCGAACTGCACCACCCGGTCCTCGTCGATCGCGCGCTGCAGCGGCGCGGCCGCCGGCTCCGCGGAGCCGAGACTCGGCGCGACTCCGAGCTGCCGCACATCGAGCCCGGCGCCCAGCGCCTCGAGCTTCATGGTCGCCCGCCGCGACTCGGAGCTCAGACTGCCCTCGCGCCAGGCGAGCGCGGCGAGCCGCAGCAGCATCAGCTCCCGCTCGTCGAAGCGCAGCTCCGGAGGAAACTCGAGCAGCTCCTTCGCGATCCGATAGCGGGTGAGCTGGTTGTTGCCGGGCTCGAGCGGCGAGTCGCGGGTCTCGATCTGGATGCCGAGCGCGCGCAGCTGCTCCTTGTCGCGCTCGAACTGCCGGTCGAGCGCGGCACCCGGCCCCTCGGCCCGGTACCGGTCCGCGTAGCCGTGCACGGACGACAGCAGCTCGCGCTTCGTGAGCCCCTCCGGGCTCACGACGAGGGCGAGTACGAGACTGAAGATGCGCTGCTCGCCCGGTACACGACCGGCCATCGAACGCCTCAGTTGACGCCGACGATGTCGACGACCAGCACGCGGGCCTGTCCGTCCTGCTCGTTCTCGATGACCACGACCTGAGAACCGACGGAGGCTCCGGTGAGCTCGGCGCGCACCGCGGAGCCCAGCTGGTCGGAGGGCTGCTCCTCGGTGCCGGCCGCGATGAGCCCGGTGTCCCAGGTGTTCAGCTGCTCGGCACCGTCCCAGCCGACGCTGAGCACCTGCGCGATGACGTTGTCATCGGCGGCGATCGCATCGCCGGAACCGGTGATGCGCACCGCCGAGTCGGTGCCGGCCGGAGCGGGCCGCGGGGGCAGCACGACACCGGGGCGACCCTCGTCGTTCGTCACGACCGCGGGATACCCCGAGGGCAGGCCGCGCACCGGACCGCTCGCCGAGAGCGGGCTCGTCGTGACCGTGTCGATCACCCCGACGATGGGGGTGACGGCGACGCTGCCGAGCTGCATCCCGAACTGCATGCTCTCCTCGGGAGACAGCGCCAGCACCACGCGGTCGCCCGGCACGGTGCAGCGCACCGCCTCGCTCAGCGGGTTGGCGGCATCCTCCGAGACCAGCAGGAACTCGGGCGACTGGCCCGCCTCCGCGAAACCGGGGCTCTCGTACAGCTGCTCGCCGCTGTCGGAATCGAAGAACGCCATGTTCACCCCGACCAGGGTGCCCTCGCCCGCCGCACCGGACCGATCCTCCGCCTCGTGCACCACGGTGCGCTGCGAGGCGAGGATCTCTACCTGCTCCGGAGCGGAGATCTGCGGGGCCTCCCCGAAACCTCCCAGCACGGTCACGCTGTCGCTGAGCGCGCCCGAACCGAGTTGCGGCTCGCAATCGGCGGCCGCCCGCTGCGCACTGCAGCCGGTCGCACCGGCGAGGAGCAGCGCAACCGCTGCGGTTGCGGGAACCAGTCGACGAAGCATATGCACCTCTCGCGAAAGCCTGTGTGAACCTCGCTATCCTATCGAATCCGGATGGGATCCACGCTCCTGACGCGCGGCACCGTCGGCATCCTCCGACGCCTCATCCACTCGGGCGCCGCGCTCCCGCGCGAAGCGCTGCGCCTCGCGCACCTTCTTGCGCAGCACCTTGTCGCTCTTGCCCCGCTCGCCGACCACCTCGGGGGTCCAGACCTCACCCGATGCCGCGCCGCCCAGATCGGGAAGCCAGCTGGCCAGGTCGTCATCGGTGAACTCGCCCTTGGAGGCGCGCCGCTTGAGCTCGGGCAGCACCGTTCCGGGTGCGAGCCTGCGCGCCGTGATGAGGAAGCCGGTGTGAGCCACCATGCGGTGATCCGGCCGCACCGCGAGCCCCTCGACGTGCCAGCCGCGCACCATGGTCTCCGAGGACTGCGGGTGGGTGAACGAGCCGCTGCGACGGATCCCCTCGGCCGTGCGCGAGAGCTGCGTCACCGTGGCCACGTAGCAGATCAGCACCCCGCCGGGCGAGAGCGCCTCTGCCGCGACGTCCACGCACTCCCACGGCGCGAGCATGTCGAGCACGACCCGGTCGACGCTGCCCGGCGGGCAGGTGGAGGGCAGCGTCTCCTGCAGGTCGCCGACGGTGACGGTCCAGTTCTCCGGCGCCCGGCCGGCGAAGGCCGCGACGTTGCCGCGAGCGACATCGGCGAACTCCTCGCGGCGCTCGAACGAGTGCAGCCGCCCCTCGGGGCCGATCCCGCGCAGCAGGTGCAGCGACAGCGCTCCGGACCCGACGCCGGCCTCGACCACGCGGGCGCCCGGGAAGATGTCGGCGAGCGAGAGGATCTGCGCCGCGTCCTTCGGGTAGACGATCGCCGCTCCGCGCGGCATCGACATCACGAAGTCCGAGAGCAGCGGGCGCAGCGCCAGGTACTCCTCGCCGCTGCTGTTCACCACCACCGAGGCGTCGGGAAGCCCCACGATCTCCGAGTGGCGGATCATGCCGCGGTGGCTGTGGAACTCGCCGCCCTCGACGAGGGTGATGGTGTTGAGGCGCCCCTTCGGGCCCGTGAGCTGCACACGGTCGCCGTAGCCGAGCGGGCCGCGAGGCGCCGGTGTCGCGGCGAGCAGGCCGGGAAGCCCGGACCCGTCGCTCTCTGAGGGCTGCTGCCGCAGGAGGGCGAAGCGCGCGGCGACGCGTTCGGCGTCCACACCGGCGAGCGTCGGCCACAGCTCGTGCGCCGAGGCCTTCGAGAGATCGACCAGGTTGGGCACTCCGATGGCGATCGCACCGGAGGCCCGGGCGGAGCCGAGCCCCGGAGCCGAATCCTCGATCGCCACGCAGTCCTCGATCGCCACGCCGAGCAGTTCCGCGCCGCGCAGATAGGGCTCCGGGTGGGGCTTCTCGTGGGCGACCTCGTCGCCGGTGACGCTGGCGACGAACGAGCCGGCGGGCAGCATCTCGAGCACCACATCGGCGATCGAGCGCACCGACATCGTCACGAGCGCGCTGGGAATGCCGGCCTCGGCGAGCGACGCCAGGAGCTCGAGGGCGCCCGGGCGCCACTCCGGCTCGGAACCGCGCAGACCCGCGATCACCCCGTCCGCCCACTCCGAGATGATCTCGTCGGCCTCGAGCGGCACGCCCAGCTCCTGGAACAGCGCGGCGGCGGCCCGCAGCCCGGAGCCGACCATGCGCTCGCTCATCTCGGGGCTCAGCTCGATCCCGTAGCGGGCCAGCATGGCGAGCTCCGCGGTGAGCCAGAGCGGCTCGGAATCGATCAGGGTGCCGTCCATGTCCCACAGCACGGCGGCCGGGGCGGTTCGAGTAGGAATCGCGCTCATCCCAGCAAGTCTACCGATCTGCACGCCGCTCGTTCGCTGGCCGCGGAGTCCTCCAGGGCCGAACGCGCGGAACACGCACCCTGCAGCCGATATCCTGGTGCACATCCGTCCCGACCCAGAGGAGCGCCGCTTCGTGACCGCATCCGCCGCACAGTACCCTCGCGTACTCATCGCCGCCTTCCAGGGCTGGAGCGACGCCGGCGACGCGACCACCGAGGTGCTGCAGCACCTCGGCGAGCTGCTCGAGGCCGAGGTGCTGCACGTGATCGGCTCCGAGGGATACGTCGATTTCCAGGTGCACCGGCCCCGGCTCGTCCTGGACGCGTCCGGCAAGCGCGAACTCGAGTGGCCGGACACGCGCCTGTACGGCAAGGTGGAGCGCCCCGGGGAACTCCGCCGGGCCGATGCTGAGGCCCCGGCGGACTCCGACGCCGCGACCGAGACCGTGCACCGGCTCGACGGCAGCCCGGTCACCGACCTGTTCCTGCTCGCGGGGGTCGAACCGGCACGCGACTGGCAGAACTTCGCCGACGAGATCGTGGAGCTCGTCGACGTGTGGGCGATCGACATCGTGATCCTGCTCGGGGCGATGTTCTCCGATGCGCCGCACTCCCGCCCCATCGTGACGACGCTCACCTCGGAGAGCGCGGAGCTGCGCACCCAGACCGGGGCCGAGCGCAGCAGCTACGAGGGGCCGGCAGGCATCTCGGCCGTCGTCGACCTCGCGCTCACGGAGGCGGGGATCCCGCCCGTCTCGCTGTGGGCCCACGTGCCCCACTACGTGCACAGCACCCCCTCGCCCAAGGCCACGCTCGCGCTGCTCGACAAGCTGGAGGAGCTGCTCGACGTGGTGATCCCCCGCGGCGAGCTGCTGGTCCAGGCGAACGAGTGGGAGGCCAACATCAACCGCATCGCCGCGGCCGACGAGGAGATGTCGCGCTACATCCGCCGTCTCGAGGAGTCGCGGGACGAGGCGCTCGCCGCCGAGACGACGGGAGACGCGATCGCGCTGGAGTTCGAGAAGTTCCTCGAGCGCGATCGCCAGAATCCCGCCATCGCGGATCCGCCGCTCTCGAGTGCCGTCGGCGGAGACGACGGCTCCGCAGACGACGATGCCGCAGACGCGGGCTCAGGCGACACAGCCGCCGAGAAGGACCCGGATCGGGATCCTCCCGCCGAAGAGGGCCCCGGCTCCGCCGAGTCCTGACCACCGCTCCAGTCGAACCGCCTGGCCGGCTTCGGCCGGGCGATCCGCTTCAATCGGGGTCGGCGCAGGAGATGCGGAACGTCATGAGCGGGGCGGCCTCCTCTGCCTTACACGTGCAACAGGACTCAGGGGTTCACGCCGCCCTCAGCGCTCCACGTCCGGCCGCTCAGAGCTCCACGCCCAGCAGTGCCAGCACGGCCGTCGCCACGAGACCGGGATCGTCCACGCCTCGGTCGAGGGCTGCGTCGAGCGTGGCGAGCATCACGGGCGTGTCGAGATCGTTGGCGAGCGCCGCTCGCAGCTGCTGCAGCACCCACGCAGACGAGGCGGGGTCCTCACTCGAGCGCCGCAGCCCCTCGCGCCACGCCTCGAGTCGCCGCGTCGCGGTGTCGAGGTCGCTGTCCTGCCACTCCCACTCCGAGCGGTAGTGGTGGGCCAGCAGCCCGAGCCGGATGGCCGAGGGATCCGCGGCCGCAACGCTCTGGGTGCCGTCGAGCAGCCTGGACACGAACACCAGATTGCCGCGGGACTTCGACATCTTGTGCCCCTGATACGACACGAGCCCCGCGTGGCAGTACGCGTGCGCGAGCGGCGTCCCCGAGAGCGCCGTCGCGTGCGCCGCCGTGTACTCGTGGTGCGGGAAGATGAGGTCCGATCCGCCGCCCTGCACGGTGAAGGCCCCGCCGAGCGCGCGCGTCGCGATGACCGAGCACTCGATATGCCAGCCGGGGCGCCCCTCTCCCACGGGCGACTCCCAGCTCGGCTCGCCGGCGCGCGCGGCGCGCCACAGCAGCGGATCGAGCGGATTGCGCTTGCCCGGACGATCGGGGTCGCCGCCGCGCTCCGCGCTCAGCCGCAGCATGAGCTGGCGGTCGTAGGGCGCGACGTCGCCGAGCCGCCACTGCGACGCCTCCTCGGCGGCATCGGTGTCGAAGTAGACGTCCTCTCCCGCGGCATCCTCGGTGGGCACCCGGTAGGCGAGACCGCGCTCGAGCAGCTCGCGCACGGCTCCGGCGATCTCGTCGATCTGCTCGGTCACCGCGACGTAGTGCTCGGGCGGGATCATGCCCATGCGGTGCATGTCGGAGCGGAAGAGGCCGATCTGCTCGTCGGCGAGCTCCCGCCAGTCGACGCCCGTATCGGCGGCTCGCTCCAGCAGCGGATCGTCCACGTCGGTGATGTTCTGCGCGTACACGGTCTCGATGCCGGCGTCGCGCCACGCCCGCTGCATGAGATCGAACGCGAGGTAGGTGAAGGCGTGACCCAGGTGGGTCGCATCGTAGGGTGTGATGCCGCAGACGTAGAGCAGAGCCCGCCCCTCGGGGATCGCGGGGTGCTCGAGACGACCGCTCGCGGTGTTGAAGAGCTTGGGGATGATCCCGTCGCCCGGCAGCTGCGGGACGACGGGCGGGGTCCAGGTTCTCACAGGCCGACTCCGTTCGTCGCTGCGACCGCGGCGGCGCCCTGCGCGACCGCGGTACCGCCTTCAGCGCTCAGCACGCCCGTGCCCAGCAGCACCATGATCACGACGCCGAGCAGCACCCGGTACACCACGAAGGGCATGAAGCTGCGCTTCGAGATGTAGCTCATGAAGAACTTGATCACGAAGATCGCGACCACGAAGGCGATCGCCGAGGCCACGATCGTCATCGACATGGGGGCGCCGCCGCTGGGCTCGCGGATCTCCTTGAAGAGCTGGTAGAACCCCGAGCCGAGCACCGCGGGAATCGCGAGCAGGAAGGAGTAGCGGGCCGCAGCCTCGCGCTTGTAGCACATCAGCAGGCCGGCGGTGATCGTGCCCCCCGACCGGGAGACGCCCGGGATCAGCGCCAGCGCCTGGGCGAAGCCGTAGATGAGACCGTGCTTCCAGGTGAGCTGTTCGAGTGGACGGACCTTGCGGCCGACCCGATCGGCGACGCCGAGCAGCAGGCCGAAGACGATGAGCGTGGTCGCGACGAACCAGAGCGAGCGCAGCGTGGTCTCGATCTGATCCTGGAAGAGCAGGCCGAGCACCACGATCGGCAGGGTGCCGAGGATGATCCACCACCCGATGAGGGCGTCGGGATCCCTGCGCTGCACGCGGCCCGAGAGCGACTGGAACCAGCGCCCGATGATGCGCACGATGTCGCGCCAGAAGAACACGATGACCGCTGCCTCGGTGCCGATCTGCGTGATCGCGGTGAACGCCGCCCCGGCGTCGCCGATGCCGAGCAGTTCGCTCGCGATGCGCAGGTGGGCGCTCGACGAGATCGGGAGGAACTCGGTGAGCCCCTGGATGATGCCGAGGAGGATCGCCTCGAAGATTCCCATCGTTTCCTTTCATGGCGGAAGCAGCGCACCGCTTCTGATTCGGGCCGCCGTCCAGAATAGCCCAGCGCGTCGCTCAGTAGGTGCGCAGCAGGTCCACGAGCACACGATGCCCGAAGTCGAGCGCCTCGAGCGGCACCCGCTCGTCGACGCCGTGGAACATGCCGGGGAAGTCGAGGTCGGCCGGCAGTCGCAGCGGCACGAAGCCGTATCCGGTGATGCCGAGCCGCGAGAGCGCCTTGTTGTCGGTGCCGCCGGAGAGCAGATACGGCAGCACTCGGGCCTCAGGATCGGCGCGCCGCAGGCAGGCCGTCATCGCATCGACGAGCTCGCCGCCGAACGGCACCTCGAGCCCGATGTCGGAGTTCACGGTCTCGATCTCGATGTCGGGACCGACGATGCGCTGCACCTCGGCGAGCACGTCGGCCTGCTCGGCGGGCAGCGAGCGCACGTCGACGAGCGCCTCGGCCGTGTCCGGGATCACGTTGTGCTTGTAGCCGGCGGTGAGCACCGTCGGGTTGCTCGTGTTGCGCAGGCTCGCCTGGATGAAGCCGCCGCCCGTGCCGAGCCGCACCACCAGCTCGTCGGGCGACACCTCGCGCGGGTTCTCGCCGAGGATCGCGGCGACCTCGTCGAGCAGCTCGCGGGTCGTGTCGCAGAGCACGAGCGGCCACTCGTGCCGCCCGAGCGCGGCGATCGCCTCGGCCAGGCGCGTGACCGCGTTGTCGTGCCACACCCGGGACCCGTGGGCGGCGGTGCCGCGGGCCCGCAGCCGGATCCAGTCGAGCGCCTTCTCACCGGTCTGGACGAGATAGGCGCGGGTGCCCGCGATATCGATGGAGTAGCCGCCCACCTCGCTGATGGCGGTCGCCGCGCCGGCGAAGAGCTCGGGGTGGTTCGCGACCAGGTGGTGGGCGCCGTAGATCCCGCCGTTCTCCTCGTCCGCGAAGAAGGCGAGGATGATCTCGCGCCGCGGCAGCTCCCCCGCGCGCAGCAGCTCCGCGACGGCGGTCAGCATCATCGCGTCCATGTCCTTCATGTCGACCGCGCCCCGGCCCCAGAGCATGCCGTCCTTCACCTCGCCGGCGAAGGGATCGACGCTCCAGTTCGCCGGATCCGCGGGGACGACGTCGAGGTGACCGTGCAGCACCAGGGCGGGCAGCGCGGAGTCGGCGCCCGGCACACGCGCGATCACGCTCGCGCGCCCCGGCACCGACTCGAAGATCTGCGGTTCGAGCCCGAGATCGCGCAGATAGGCCGCGACGTACTCGGCCGCCGGCAGCTCGGGCTCGGCGTCTCCCCCACCGCGGTTGGTGGTGTCGATGCGGATCAGATCGCGCGCCACACGAGCGGTCTCGGAGAGCGGCGGTTCGGTCGATTCTGGGCGCTCGGGCTCCGTGATCTCGATGCTCATGATCCCAGCGTAGCCGGAGCCCCGGCCCCCGGCGTGCCGTGTGACGCCGGAACACGATACGCTCGCAGAGTGTGCCGCCACGGGTCGCGGCGATATCGACAGCACGGAGGTGACCACGGTGAGTGCCGCGCGCCTGCCCGTTGCCGGTTTTCTGCTCGCGATCGGTTCGGCGGCGAGCTTCGCGCTCTCCGGCATCTTCGCGAGCGCGCTCATCTCGGCGGGCTGGAGCGCCGGCGCGGCCGCCTCGGCGCGCATCCTCGTCGCGGCGCTCATACTCGCCGTGCCGACCGTGCTCGCCCTGCGCGGGAAGTGGGATCTCGTGCGGCGGGCCTGGTGGCCGATCCTGCTCTTCGGACTGCTGGCCGTGGCCGGATGCCAGCTCGCCTTCTTCCTGGCGGTCGAGTTCATCCCGCCGAGCCTCGCGCTGCTCATTGAGTTCATGGGCCCGGTGCTGCTGATGCTCTGGATGTGGCTGCGTACCCGGGTCGCGCCGTCGGGCGTGACGCTGCTCGGGGCCGCCATCGCGGTCCTGGGCCTCATCGCGGTCTCCGGCGTCGGCTTCGGGGGCGCGCTGCACCCGCTCGGCATCCTGTTCGCGCTCATCGCGGCGATCGGCAACGCCGCCTACTACGCCACCGGCGCCGCGAGCGGCCACGGGATCCCGCCGCTGCCCTTCGTGGGCCTCGGGCTCGCCGTGGCGGCCGTCGCGCTGGTCATCGCGAGCGCGATCGGCCTGCTCCCCTTCACCGTCACCGACGCCGCGCCGGTCATCGCGAGCGTCGAACTCTCGCCGGTCGCCGTCGTCGCGGGCATGGCGCTGATCTCGACGGTGGTGGCGTACGTGCTCGGCGTATCGGCCTCCCGCCGTCTCGGAGCCACCGTGGCCAGCTTCACGGGGTACTCGGAGCCCCTGTTCGGCATCTTCTGGACCATCGTGCTGCTCGCGGTCGTGCCCTCGGGGGCGCAATGGATCGGCGCCGCGCTCATCGTGGCGGGAGTCGTCACCGTCAAGGTCGGCGAGCTGCTGGGCGCGCGGAAGCGAAGAGCGCCCTCGTCTAGTTGAACATGAACGTCGACGCGCAGGTGCCGAACGCGATGACGAATGCGGCGAAGAGCACGAGCGTCACCCACGCCTTCGGCGGCAGATCCTGCGGCGACTCCTCGGAGCTGTTCGCGATTCGCTCGTCCTCACGATCCGTCGGCGACGTCACAGCGCGCTCGCGATCCTGGAGATGTCGGTGGCCATGGCGATGGCGAGGATCACGAACACGATGGCGATGAACCAGGTGTACATCCAGCGATAGCGGTGGTCGCCGATCCAGAACCGCCGCACGCTGATCACGCCGTTCACCCCTGCGACGAGGCACAGCAGGATGCCGACGGGAGCGGCGAACACCCCGGCGAAGCCGAGGATGGGAACGAGGATCGGCACGAGCAGGTACGTGATCAGGCAGCGCACCCCGGAGACGACCATGGAGACGCGGAAGCCGCGATGCGCCTCGCGCTCCACACGCGGAGAGCGGTCCACCTCGCGAACGCGCAGCAGCGCTCGCATGAACCGGTCGGCCGCCGACCGTTCCGGCGCGGGTGCTCCCGCAGCGGGGGCCGCCTCGACGGGGATCGTCTCGGTCTCGGACCGTCGATCCTGCTGAGACGGCGGTGCGCTCACGGAGGTCATCGCTTCCCCTCAATCGGTTCGTCATGGACTGCAGGCTGAGGCCCGCTGGACGGATCGCCTGCGCGCTCCAGCCTAACAAGCTCTCGCTCGGATCGCGCTGGCTGCGTCAGGACTGGCAGCACGCGCGCGCACGACGCAGCGCGCTGCACCGAGGGCGAGACGCCCTCGGGAGCTGCCATGGACAGCCAGAAATGGCTGTCCACCTGACTGCGTCAGGACTGGCAGCTCGGGCACCAGTAGAGCTTGCGCGCGCCGAACTCCTCGAGCTGGATGTTGGTGCCGCAGCGCTTGCAGGGCGTGCCCTCCAGCTTGTACACCCAGTGCCGTTCGTCCCGATCCGCGAGGGCCTGCTGATAGGCCGCGCCCTCGAGCCCGTCGATCGTGATCATCTGCCCGACGGTGATGCCGACCTCGAGCAGGTGCGCCCAGTCGTCCCAGAGCGCCTCGAGCACGGCGGGATCGAGCGAGTTGGCCGGGGCGTGCGGGTCGAGCCCGGCGCGGAACAGCATCTCGGCGCGGTAGACGTTGCCGATGCCGGCCACCACCGACTGGTCCATCAGCACCAGGCCGATCGGGGTCTTCTTCTTGTGCGCGCGCTCCACGAAGCGCCGGCGCTCGGCCGGGGTGTTCGCGTTCGCGGGATCCGGACCCAGCCGCTGGATCACGGCGTCGACCTCCGCGGGAGTCAGCACCTCGCAGGCCGTCGGGCCGCGCAGATCGGCGCACACCGTCTCGTTCAGCAGGCGCACCCGCACCTGGCCGACCGGATCGGGCGGGAAGTCGCCGTTCTCCTCCTCGGCGCGGTCGCGCTCCGCCATGCGCACGTGCGCGACACGGGCGCGGCGCGGCGCGCCGATCGAGGTGACGGAATCCTCCCCGTCCCGGTCGACGACGCCCGCCATACCCGTCTGGCCGAGCCTGCCGCGGCCGAACTTCGTCGCGTGGATCTGGATCGACGGATCGATGCGCACCTCGCCCGCGAAATCCCAGGCGCCGTAGATGCCCAGGTGCACGCGCAGCCAGTGGTCGCCCTCGAACTCGAGGAACATCTGCTTGCCCACGGCCCGGGCGTCGGTCATCTCGTGACCGCTCAGGATCGCCGCCCCCTGGGCGAAGCGCCCCTGCGGGCTCGTCACCTCGGGAGCGGTGCCCACGAAGTTGGTGCCGAACTGGCGGGCGATGCGGTGGACGGAGTGGCCTTCGGGCATGGTGTCTAGCGCTCGTCGACCTGCTTGCCGACGATGGCACCGGTGCGCTCGTACTCGCCGAGCTGTGCCACGCGCCGCACGTGACGCTCGTCGCCGGGGAAGGGGGTCGCGATGAACAGGTCGATGAACCGGATCGCATCCTCGAGCGGATGCTGCCGGGCGCCGATCGAGATCACGTTGGCGTTGTTGTGCTCGCGGGCGAGCGCGGCGGTCGACTCGTTCCACACCAGCGCGGCGCGGATCCCCTCGACCTTGTTCGCCGCCATCTGCTCCCCGTTGCCCGAGCCCCCGAAGACGACCCCGAGCGCCTCGACGCCGTCGCGCTCGTCGCGGGCCACCCCGAGTGCGGCGTTGATGCAGAACGAGGGGTAGTCGTCGAGCGCGTCGTACTCCTGGGGTCCGTGGTCGACGACCTGGTGGCCCTGATCGCTCAGGTGCTGCTGCAGCTGCTGACTGAATTCGAGTCCGGCGTGGTCCGTGGCAACGTGAATGCGCATGGGATCAAGACTACCGGGATCGCCGGGGAGCCTCGGTGCCGCGGTGCCGCCGGAGGTCAGAACTGCGGGCCCTTCGTGCGCCCTCGCTTCAGCTCGTAGAAGCCGGGCACACCCGCCGCCATCACGATGCCGTCCCACAACTGCAGCGCCTGCTCCCCCGTCGGCGCGGGGGTCACGACCGGACCGAAGAAGGACACCCCGTCGACCGAGATGATCGGCACCCCCACGTCGGGTCCGGCGATCTCGAGCGCGTGGCCGGTGTTCTCCCGCAGCTGCGCGTCGTACTGCTCGTCGTCCGCGGCTTCCGCGAGCGAGGCGTCGAGCGAGAGCGCGGCGAGCCCCTCCGCGATGATGGCGTCGAAGTCCTCGCGGCCGCCGGGATGGATCCGGGTGCCGAACTCGGTGTACAGCCCGCCGACGACCCCCTCGCCGTGCGCGCGCCTCGCGGCCTCGATCACCCGGCCGGCGCGGTGCCCGTTCCTGAGGCTTTCCGTGTAGGGCCCGGGCTCACTGTCCTCGTTGATGATCTGCAGGCTGATCGGATGCCAGGCGATCTCGAAGCCGCGCACCTCGGCGACCTCGGCCGCCCAGCGGCTCGTCATCCAGCACCACGGACAAATCGGATCGAAGTAGAACTCGACCGACGGAGAGGCTGCTGATGATCCTGCTGCGTTGCTCATGCGCCCAGCCTATCGAGCGACGGGAGGCCCGCGGAACCCGTCATTCCACGCGCTCGCCCAGCACCCGGGCATAGGCTTGACGTCGTACATATCGACGCCGGCCCCGAGCCGCGCGCACCGTCCGATCACTCGTCAGGAGCAGCAGTGCCAGGAACGAACCTCACCCGCGAAGAGGCCCGCGAACGCGCAGGGCTCGTCTCGACCGAGAGGTACGAGGTCGCGCTCGACCTCACCACCGGCCCGGAGACCTTCGCGGCCGTCACGACCATCCGTTTCTCGGCTGCGGAGGGAGCATCGACCTTCGTCGACCTCATCGCCGACTCGGTCGAGAGCATCGAGCTGAACGGTGCGGCGCTCGACCCGACGGAGCTCTTCGCCGACTCCCGCGTGCAGCTGCCCGGCCTCGCCGCCGACAACACGGTGCGCATCGCCTCGACCCAGCGCTACACCAACACCGGCGAGGGCCTGCACCGCTTCGTCGATCCCGCCGACGGCGAGGTCTACCTCTACTCGCAGTTCGAGGTGCCGGACTCGCGCCGCATGTTCGCGGTCTTCGAGCAGCCCGATCTCAAGGCGACCTTCCAGTTCACCGTCACCGCCCCCGCGCGCTGGCAGGTCGTGAGCAACCAGCCGACCCCGGAGCCGACGCCGACGCCGACGCCGACAGGCGAGCGCGACACCGAGCCCGCCGCGACCTGGGTGTTCGAGCCCACCCCGGTCATGTCGAGCTACATCACCGCCCTCATCGCCGGCCCCTACCGCGTGGTGCGCTCGGAGCTCACGAGCCGCGACGGTCGCACGATCCCCCTGGGCGTGTTCTGCCGCGCCTCGCTCGCCGAGTACCTCGACGCCGACTACATCTTCGAGAAGACGCGCGAGGGATTCGCGTTCTTCGAGGAGCAGTTCGACTACCCGTACCCCTTCGACAAGTACGACCAGCTCTTCGTGCCCGAGTACAACATGGGCGCGATGGAGAACGTCGGAGCGGTCACCTTCACCGAGGCCTACGTCTTCCGCAGCCAGGTCACCGACGCCATGCGCGAGCGCCGGGTGGTCACGATCCTGCACGAGCTGGCGCACATGTGGTTCGGCGATCTCGTCACGATGCGCTGGTGGAACGACCTGTGGCTGAACGAGTCGTTCGCCGAGTACATGTCGACCCTCGGGGTGGCCGAGGCCACGGAGTGGGACGAGTGCTGGACCACCTTCGTCGCCTCCGAGAAGTCGTGGGCCTACCGCCAGGATCAGCTGCCCTCGACGCACCCGATCGTCGCCGAGATCCGCGATCTCGAAGACGTGCTCGTCAACTTCGACGGAATCACCTACGCCAAGGGCGCCTCGGTGCTCAAGCAGCTCGTCGCCTGGGTCGGCCGCGAGCCCTTCATGCGCGGCGTGCACGACTACTTCGTGAAGCACCACCACTCCAACACCGAGCTCACCGATCTGCTCACGGAGCTCGAGGCGCAGAGCGGCCGCGATCTTGCCGAGTGGTCGAAGCTGTGGCTCGAGACCGCCGGTGTGAACACGCTGCGTCCGGTCTTCGAGCTCGACGCCGACGGGCGGTACACGAGTTTCGCGATCGAGCAGACGGCGATCGACGAATACCCCACCATCCGCCCGCACCGCATCGCGGTCGGCCTCTACTCGGTCGAGGGCGGGGTCGTCCGCCGCGTGCAGCGCATCGAACTCGACGTCGACGGCGCGCGCACCGAGGTGCCCGAGCTGGTCGGCGTGCAGCAGCCCGATCTGCTCCTGCTCAACGAGGACGATCTGACGTACGCGAAGATCCGCCTGGACGATCGCTCGCTCGACACCGCAGCGGCGCATCTCGGCGCCTTCGAGGACTCGCTCCCCCGCGCCCTCGTGTGGGGCACCCTCTGGGACGCGACCCGCGACGCCGAGTTCCCGGCCTCCCGCTTCGTCGACATCGTGCTCGAGCACGTCGCGCGCGAGACGGCCTCGACCACGCTGCGCACACTGCTGAACCAGCTGCTGCTCGCCGCCTCCAGCTACGTCGCACCGGCCAAGCGGCAGGCGACACTGGAGCGCGTGGCCGACGCGCTCTGGCGCCTCGCGGTCGACGCCGAGCCCGGATCCGACAACCAGTTCCAGTTCGTCAAGGCCTTCGGCCAGCTGGCCGCGAGCGAGGAGCAGCTCGAGACGGTGCAGGGCCTCTTCGACGGCTCGCTCCCCCTCGACGGTCTCGACGTCGACACCGACCTGGGCTGGGAGCTGCTCATCACGCTCGCGGCCGGCGGGCGCGCGTCCGGCGAGCAGATCGAGGCGCGGCTCGCCGAGGATCGCACCGCCACCGGCAACCAGTCCGCCGCGCACGCTCGTGCGGCCCTGCCCACGGCCGCCGACAAGGCCCGCGCCTGGGCCTCCGTGTTCGACGACAGCGACAAGCCCAACGCCATCGTCCGCGCCACGGGCCTCGGCTTCGCCCGGGCGCACGACCTCGCGCTGCTCGAACCCTACGTGGAGCGCTTCTTCGACGCGCTGCTCACCGTCTGGGAGTCGCGCAGCTACGCCATCGCCGAGGAGCTCATCGAGGGCTTCTACCCGGCGCCGCTTGCGAACGCGGAACTCGCGGCCGCGACGCGCGCCTGGCTCGAGGCCCACCCCGAGGCTCCGGCGGCCCCGCGCCGCATGGTCGCAGAGCACCTCTCGGGCGTGGAGCGCGCGCTGCGCGCCCAGCGGGTCGATCAGGGGGTCTGAGTGGACGGGGCCGAAGAGGTGGAGGAGGTCGTGGGCCAGGCGCTCGGCGACTTCTTCGCGACGTATCAGGTGCCGCTGCGCATCCTGCTGATCATCGTGATCGCGGTACTGCTGAATTGGGTGCTGCGGCGCCTGCTCATGCGCACGGTGACCCGCATCGTGAGCGGCGTGAAGCGCGCCCAGAACGTCGATACCACCTCCGAGATCCAGGCTGCACCGTACGTCAACGCGCGTGCGGTGCAGCGCACCCGCACGCTCGGCACCGTCGGTCGCGCGGCGATCACCTGGATCATCGTGACGATCGCGCTGATCCTCGTGCTCACGGAGCTGGAGGTGAACGTCGGCGCGCTGGTCGCCTCGGCCGGCATCATCGGCGCGGCCCTCGCCTTCGGCGCGCAGAACATCGTGAAGGACATCCTCAACGGCATCTTCATGGTCTTCGAGGATCAGCTCGGCGTCGGCGACGCGATCACCATCGGAGAGGTCAGCGGCACGGTGGAGGACGTGGGGATCCGCGTGACGCAGGTGCGCGCCGTCGACGGCACGCTGTGGTTCGTGCGCAACGGTGAGATCCTCACGCTCGGCAATGCCTCCCAGGGCTGGGGTCGCGCGCTCATCGACATCACGGTCGAGGCCGACGCCGATCTGCGTGAGGTGGAGCGTGTGGCGCTCGACTCCGCGCGCGAGCTCCTGGAGGCCCCGGAGACGGCCCGGAAGATCACCGGTTCTCCCGAGGTCTGGGGTGTGGAGAGCGCCTTCGGCGATCGGGTGACGATGCGCCTCGCGATCCGCACCCGCCCGGAGGCGCAGTGGGCCGTGCAGCGCGCCCTCCGCCCCGTGCTGGTGCGCAACTTCACGGCGGCGGGCATCCAGCTCGCCACCGAACTGCCGCAGTACCCCGGAGGTGGCAAGTGACGATCGAGCAGAGCAGGCCGGATCCCGCACCCCAGCCCAGGCTCACCCTGCGCTCCGGCGAGAGCGGCGAGGCCGTGACCGACACCGTCTGGTCGCAGGTGGGCGGCACCGAGACATTCGAGCGGCTCGTGCGCGCCTTCTACCGGGGCGTGCGCGAGGACCCGCTGCTCGCCCCCATGTACCCGGATGCCGACTGGGAGGGCGCCATCTGGCGACTGCGCACCTTCTTCGAGCAGTACTGGGGCGGCCCGACCACCTACTCGGAGCAGCGCGGGCACCCGCGCCTGCGGATGCGGCACGCGCCCTTCCCCGTCACCCCCGAGGCGAAGGAGCATTGGCTCATGCACATGCACGCCGCCCTCGACGAGGTCGCGCTGCCGCCGATGCACGACGCCGCGTTCCGCGACTACATCGAGCGCGCCGCCCTCGCGATGGTCAACCGCTTCGAGTGAACCCGGCGCGCTCAGACCGCGGTCTGCCGCGATCCGGAGAACGCCAGCACGCCGCCGAGCGTGATGAGGAAGCCGCCTCCGACCGCGCCGAGAGCCGCCAGCCGCTTCGGGGAGCGCCCGAACCACCCGCGGGCGGCGCTGGCGGCGAACACCCACGCCGAGTCGCAGATCGTCCCGATCGCCACGCAGATCAGGCCGAGCGTCAGCATCTGCATCGGGATCGCGCCGGACTCCCGGCTGACGAACTGGGGCAGCACCGCGACGAAGAAGGCGATCGACTTGGGGTTGGTGACGCCGACCACCAGGCCCTGCATCACCTGCCTCCGCCAGCTCAAGCGGATCTGCGGCACCTCGGTGCTCGCCGCATCGTGACGATGGCGGATCGCCTGCACCCCGAGGTACACGAGGTAGGCGGCTCCCCCGAGCTTCAGCGCGGTGAACAGCACCGCCGAGGCGGCGACGATCGCGCCCACTCCCAGTGCGACCGCGACCACGAGCAGGGCGCTGCCGATCGTGTTGCCCAGCACGCTCAGCATTCCGCCGGCACGGCCCAGGGCGAGCGAACGGCCGATCATGAAGAGCACACTCGGCCCGGGAACGACGATCAGGATGAACGCCGCGATCCCGAACGCGATCAGATTCTCCATCGGCACCATGCGTCGATCTTAGTCGCGCCCGGGCCGCCGCGCTGCTAGGAGTCGTTCCCGCGCCTCCGGGGCGCCAGCAGCCAGACGCCGACGGCCGACGCGCCGACGAGCAGCACCACTCCCGCGAGCAGCACCGCGGACTGGATCCCGAAGAGCGATCCCAGCAGTCCCGCGGTGACACCCCCGAAGGTCATCGTGCCCGAGCTGAACATCGTGTAGGCTCCGATCACGCGGCCCCGCTCGGCATCGGGCGCCTGCAACTGCACGATGCTCATCTCGGTCGACTCCGCGGTGATCTTCGCGAGACCGCCGATGGCGAGCGCGATCACCGCGACGACGAGGCTCCCGCTGCTCGCGAACACGACCACGGCGACGCCGAGCAGGATCGCGCTGCCGACCGCCGTGGGGGCCGTCGGCGGCACCTTCCGCGTCGCCTCGAGGAGGAATCCACCGATCACCCCTCCCGCGCCGTTCGCGAAGAGCAGGATCCCATAGGCCGCGCCGCCCGCGCCGCCGCCGAGGATCTCCGCGAACTCCGGCATCGCGTTCTGCAGCAGGTGGCCGATCGTCATCCCCGCGAGCGCGGTGAGCATGATCATGCCGAGGATCTGCCGGTGCCGCCGCACCGTGCCGAGCACCGAGAACGCCGCGAAGAACGACATGCGCGGCGGCGTCGGCCGTTCAGCGACGTCCGGGCCGCCTCCGCGCGCGTGCCCGGTGAAGCGGGTGCGGAAGAGGAAGATCGTGAGCGGCAGATAGAAGAGGACGTTCACAAACATGCCGTACGCCGGGCCGATCCCAATCAGCAGCGCCGAGCCGACGACCGGGCCCGCGATGAACGCGAGGCTGCGGAAGGTCGCGTTGATCCGCACCGCGCTCGGCAGCTGCCTCGGCCCCACGAAATCGTAGAGCATCAACTGCTCGGCGGGCATCCACAGGCAGCCGGCCATCCCGTGCAGCACGAGGAGGACGCAGGCGTGCCAGAGCTCCAGCGTGCCGGTGAGGAACAGCACACCCCAGCAGATCGAGACGAGCATGAAGAGCGCCTGCGCGATCTGGATGATGCGACGACAGTCGAAGCGCTGGGCCAGCGCTCCCGCGTACACCGAGAAGAGCAGGAACGGCAGCCAGTGGCTCACGATCTGGAAGCCGACCAGCCAGGGCGATTGGAAGGTCTGCCACAGCACCCAGTAGGCGAGCACGTGCTCGACGTTGTCCGCCATCATCGACAGCGCGCCGCCCGCGATGTAGGTGCCGGAGTTCCGATTCCTGAGCGCCGCGAAACGGCGCGGATCCTCGACCCCCTGCATGCTCATAGACTACTGCCATGAGCCTCGACCCCACGGACGATACCGCCGCCGAGGCGCTCGGGAGCAGTCCGTGTCGGTGACGGCCGGTCGTACGTACCTCGCCGTGGCGTGCACCCTGTTCGTCAGCTGCCTGGTGTGGTTCGGAATCGCCTGGTCGGCGCTCGGTCCGTGGTCGGGGGCTACCGTCGTGCCCGCGGTCCTCGGTCTCGTCGCGGGCATCGCCCTGGGCGCAGGAGCCCTCATCTTCTCCCGCTTCGTCGAAGCATCGGTGGACGGGAGCCTGATCACGGTCCGATACGTGCTGAGGCCTCGCCGGTCGGTATCGGCGGCGGAGATCGACGAGGTCGTTCTGCTGCGGGCGCTGCATCTCCCGGCGCGCGCCGGAGCATCGTCCGTTCCGCGGATCGTCCTCCGGCGCGGGGGCCGGACCGTCATCGCCTTCACTCCTCGCGACGTCGGGGTGGTGCGGAGCCTGGCAGCCCTCGGCTGCGAACCGGTCGTCGTCAGCGAGCCGCTGACGCCGCTCCAGGCCTCCCGACGGTACGGCAGGGCCGCCGGCTTCGGCGAGATGATCGGCGAGCCCCTGGTCTGGGCGGCGATCCTCGTCCCCCTGGCCGTCGTCGTCTGGGCGGTGTGGGATGCGGCGGGAGGTTAGCCTTCGCGGCAGCGCTCCCCTGCGCTGCCCCCTTGCCCCCTGCCGCCCCTGCTTTCGCCCCGGCTGCTGACCCCTCGCGGCCCTCGCTGGCAGCCGTCGCCGGTCCTGCATACACTGGCATCATGAGCCTCCATCTCACCGACGACACCGAAGCCGACGAACTCCTCACCGAGAACCCCCTCGCGCTGCTCATCGGCATGCTGCTCGACCAGCAGGTGGCCATGGAGGTCGCGTTCTCCGGGCCGCTCAAGATCCGGGAGCGCGTCGGCGCGGTCGACGCCCGCACGATCGCAGCGACGGATCCCGACGACTTCGCCGCGGCCTTCAAGCAGACGCCGGCGGTGCACCGCTTCCCCGGCTCGATGGCGGGCCGCGTGCAGACCCTCTGCCGCGCGCTGCTCGACGACTGGGACGGCGACGCCTCGGCCATCTGGACGGAGGGGGATCCCGACGGCGCCACCGTGCTGAAGCGCCTCAAGGCGCTGCCCGGATTCGGCGAGCAGAAGGCGAAGATCTTCCTCGCCCTGCTCGGCAAGCAGCGCGGTTTCGACGGCGCCGGCTGGCGCGAGGCCTCAGCGCCCTACGGCGAAGAGGGGTCCTTCCGCAGCGTGGCCGACATCGTCTCCCCCGAGACGCTGCTCAAGGTGCGCGAGACCAAGCGCGCGGCGAAGGCCGCAGCCAAGCGCGGCTGACCCCGGAGCGCTCGCGAGCGCGGGCTCCGGGTCACCCCTCGGGATCACTCCCGCAGCATCGCGTCGCGCGCCTCCTCGACGATCGCGCGGGCAGCCGCCTCCGCCGCCGCACCGTCACCCGTGCGCACCGCAGCGGCGATCTCCGCGTGGAGTCGCAGCGCCTCGGTGTTCGCCACCGTCGGCATGAGCTCGTGGTGGGTGCGGCCCTCCAGCACGGCGATCACGATCGCCCCCAGGCTCGCGAACATCTCGTTGCCCGAGGCCTCGAGCAGCGTGCGGTGGAACGCGATGTCGCACGAGAGATACTCGTCGGCATCGGCGGCGCGCGAGGTCGAGGCCATGCCGACGTAGGCGGCGGCGAGGGCTCCGCACTGCTCCGGCGTAGCGTGCTGCGCGGCGAGGCGCGCCGCTGCCGGTTCGATCGCCGCCCGCAACTCGCTCAGCGTGCGCAGCAGCGCAGCACGATCCGGACCGTCCAGGCGCCAGCGCAGCACCCGCTCATCGAAGGGGCTCCACGACGCCGAGGGCAGCACCGTGATCCCGACCCGCTGCCGGGTCTCGACCATGCCGAGCGACTCGAGCACCCGCACCGCCTCCCGGATCACACTGCGCGAGACGCCGTACTCGGCCGCGGCCTCCTCCATGGAGACGCGCTCGCCCGCGGGGCGGCGCCCGGCGGCGATATCCGCTCCCCATCGTTCGAGGATCTCGGAGTGCAACGGACCGTGGTTCATCACTCCAGCGTAGGCCTATCGGCAGATTTCCTTGATCAATCTCGAAATAAAAACGTCTTTAAATCTTTACTTGCTTGAAATAAGCAGATTATTTAGCTATATTCTCATCAATCGCAGACGGGCACCCCGCTCGTCGGCCCGCCCCCACCGGACTCAGCAAAGGAACGAGGATGTTTCCAGCGAACCACTTCCTACTGGCGGACGAGATCGTTCCCGTCGGCACCGACGGCCGTCTCATCGTGGCGGCCCTCGCCGGCTTCGCCGTCATCATCCTGCTCATCACCTGGCTCAGGGTGCACCCCTTCCTGGCGCTCACCATCGGCGCGCTCGGCGTCGGGCTCGCCGCGGGCATGGAGGCGGGGCAGGCCCTCACCAGCTTCACGGCGGGCTTCGGCTCCACGGTCGGCGGCGTCGGCGTGCTCATCGCCCTCGGCGCCATGTACGGCAAGCTCCTCGCCGACTCGGGAGGCGCCGATCGGGTGGTCGACACGCTCGTCAGCCGCTCGAGCCCGCGCATGCTGCCGTGGACCATGGGCGTCGTCGGCGCCGTGATCGGCCTGCCCATGTTCTTCGAGATCGGGCTCGTGCTGCTGATCCCGATCATCATCCTCGTGGCGCGTCGCTCCGGCCTGCCGCTCATGAAGATCGCGATCCCGACGCTCGCCGGCCTCTCAGCCATGCACGGCCTCGTGCCGCCGCACCCCGGCCCGCTCGTCGCCATCGACACGCTCGGGGCGAATCTCGGCCTCACGCTCGCGTTCGGCGTGATCGTGGCGATCCCCACCATCATCGTCGCGGGCCCGCTCTTCAGCACCTACGCGGCGAAGTGGGCCCCCGTTCCCGTGCCCGAGCTGTTCAGCACCCCGAGCGACGACGGCGATGCCGAGCGCCCCCGCCCCTCGTTCGCCGCGACGCTCGCCAGCATCCTGCTGCCCGTCGTGCTCATGATGGTGAAGGCCCTCACCGAGGTCTTCGTCGCCGAGCCCAGCGGCATCGCCTGGAACATCGTCAGCTTCCTCGGCACCCCGACCATCGCACTGCTGGTCACTGTGATCTTCGGCATCTTCGTGCTCGGCGCGGGCAGCGGGATGAACCGCTCCGCCGTGGCCCGCTCGCTCGAATCGAGCCTGCCGCCCATCGCGGGCATCCTGCTGATCGTGGGCGCCGGCGGCGCGTTCAAGCAGGTGCTCATCGACACCGGCATCGGCGAGGTCATCACGCGGGCCGTGATCGACAGCGGCATCTCGGTACTGCTGCTCGGCTGGGTCGTCGCCGTGCTCGTGCGCGTCGCCACCGGCTCGGCCACCGTCGCCACCGTGACCGCGGCGGGCCTCATGGCCCCCGTCGCGGCGACTCTCCCCTCTCCCGAGGTGGCACTGCTCGTACTCGCGATCGGCAGCGGCTCGGTGTTCCTCTCCCACGTGAACGACGCGGGCTTCTGGCTCGTGAAGCAGTACCTCGGCACGAGCCTGCCGCAGAACTTCAAGACCTGGACGGTGCTCGAGTGCCTCATCTCCGTGGTCGGCCTCATCGGCGTGCTGCTCCTGGACCTGGTGGTGTGACGATGACTCCGGATCCCGCATACCCTCCCGCTCCCCCGACGGTGCTCGTGATCATGGGGGTCTCGGGCACCGGCAAGTCGACGCTGGGCGGCCTGCTCGCCGGGCAGCTCGGCTGGGACCTCGCGGAAGGAGATGACTTCCACCCGGCCGGCAACGTGGCCAAGATGGCCTCCGGCACCCCGCTCACCGACGAGGATCGCTGGCCCTGGCTCGATCGCATCGCCGACTGGGTGCACGGCCACACCGCGGCCGGCACCCACGGCATCGTCACCTGCTCCGCGCTGCGCCGTGTCTACCGCGACCGCATCGGCGGGCCGGGCGTGGCCTTCGTGCACCTCGAGGGATCGCGCTCCCTCGTGTCGGAGCGCCTGAGCCGGCGTCTCGACCACTTCATGCCCGAGACGCTGCTCGGATCCCAGTACGCCACGCTCGAACCGCTCGAGGACGACGAGAACGGGATCGTCGTCAGCGTCGACCGCTCTCCGCGCGAGCTCGCCGGGCAGATCGTCCGGCGTCTGGGGCTGAGCCGCCTGCCGGGCGCCACCGGGGCCATCACGGCCGTTCCCACCGAACTCGACGACTGACTCCCTCCCTCCCCCTCTCTCCGCACCCTGCCCTGGAAGGACACCGCTGTGCACCTCGGAATCATCGGCCTCGGCCGCATGGGCGCGAATATCACGCGCCGCGTCATGCGCGCAGGACACGAGTGCGTCGCCTTCGACGTCGACGCGCAGGCCGTCAGCGCTCTCGAGCACGACGGCGCAACCGGAGTCGACAGCCTCGAGGCGCTCGTCGCGGCACTCCCCTCGCCCCGCGCGATCTGGCTCATGATCCCGGCGGCGCTCACCGCCCGGACCGTCGAGAGTGTCGCGGCGCTGCTGCAGCCCGGCGACGTCCTCATCGACGGCGGCAATTCCCACTACCGGGACGACGTGCGGCACGGCGCAGCGCTCGCCGCACGAGGCATCCACTTCGTCGACGTGGGCACCAGCGGCGGCGTGTTCGGCCTGGACCGCGGCTACTGCCTCATGGTCGGCGGGCCGGACGAGGCGGTCGCCGCAATCGACCCGCTGCTGCGCGCGCTCGCCCCCGGCGCCGGCGACGCGGAGCGCACGCCCGGGCGCGAAGGCCAGTACGCGCCGGAGGAGCTCGGCTACCTGCACTGCGGCCCGACCGGGGCCGGACACTTCGTGAAGATGGTGCACAACGGCATCGAGTACGGCATGATGGCCGCGTTCGCCGAGGGGCTCAACCTGCTCGAGCACGCCGACGCGGGGCTGGCGGGCGCGGAGCACTCCGCGGAGGTGGCGCCGCTCGACGAGCCCGAGCTGTACCAGTTCGACATCGACACCGCGAAGGTGGCCGAGCTGTGGCGCCGCGGCTCGGTGGTCTCCTCGTGGCTGCTCGATCTCACCGCGAGCGCGCTGCACGAGAACCCGTCGCTCGAGGGTCTCGCGGGTCGCGTCTCCGACTCCGGTGAGGGACGCTGGACAGTGAAGGCCGCCGTCGACGTCGGCGTGCCGGTGCCCGTGCTCGCGGCCTCCGTGTTCGGGCGATTCGCATCGCGCGGCGAGGACCACTACGCCAACCAGCTGCTCTCGGCCATGCGGCTGCAGTTCGGCGGGCACCGCGAGCTGGAGACGGGAAGCGGTCCGCGCCCGTAGTACGCTGGACAGGTCGCCTCCGTAGCTCAGTGGATAGAGCAACGGCCTTCTAATCCGTTGGTCGCAGGTTCGAATCCTGCCGGGGGCACTGGCGAGGGCGCGGCGGCTCGAGGCGGTGCGCGCGTCCCTATCGAGATCGCGCGGCGGTCGCGGCGTTCCGGTCGGCGAGGATCCGGAACGCTTCGCCGAGCTCCGGGGGCTCGACGACCTCGATGTCGGTGTCGAACCGGTTGAGCGATGCGGCCAGGGCGACCCATGACCAGGAACCGGACCGCAGCGAGCAGCGGCCGTCGTGAAGATCCTCGACGCTGCCGTCGCCCGCGAAGGGCAGCACCTCGCGCGCGGGGAGGCCCAGGATGACGGTTCCGGTGTAGGGCCATCGGTCCGCCTGCTCGGATCCCTTGAAGCGGGCGGAGACGTAGTCGGCGACGTCGCCGCCGGGCACCCGACGCGGGATGAACCGGCTGCCGTGGGGCGCCCGGGGAGTGATGCGGTCGACGCGATAGGTGCGCCAGTCGTCGCGGCCGGGATCCCAGGCCAGGAGGTACCACCGCCCGCTGCTGAACACGAGGTGGTGGGGTTCGACCCGACACCGCGCCGGCTCGAGGCCGCCCTGTCCGGAGGCGTAGTCGAAGGTGAGGGTCCGGCCCGCGCGAATCGCGGCTGAGATCTCCACCAGGGTGTCCGGTGAAACCGGTGCCGGCGGGGCGTCTCCCGCGCGACCGGGGAGCGGCACGACCTCCAGACCATCGAGCCTGTGGCGCAGCCGGGACGGCAGGAGCTGCCTGAGAGTGGTGAGCGCCCGGAGCGCGGCCTCTTCGAGCCCGGAACCCGCGACCGCGGTGGTCTGGAGAGCGAGGGCCAGCGCGAGCGCCTGGTCGTCGTCGAACAGCAAAGGGGGCAGATCGGCGCCGGCGTCGAGGCGGTAGCCGCCGTCGGGTCCCATGGTCGCCTGCACGTTGTAGCCCATCTCGCGCAACCGGTCGATGTCGCGGCGCACGGTGCGGTGACTGACGCCGAGCCGCTCGGCCAGCAGAGCCCCGGGCCATTCTCGGCGGGTCTGCAGCAGCGACAGCAGCGTCAGCAGTCGCGATGTCGGGGCGGTCATGCGATCCACACTAATTCATGTATAGGACAAGATCCGACCTACATGACTGCGAGAGTGAGGGCGCGCCGGGAACACGCCCGGACGATCACACCGAGGAGCCATCCATGAGCATCACCACGACCACACATCTGAACTTCCGCGGCGACGCCCGTCAGGCGCTGGAGTTCTACCGGTCCGTCTTCGGCGGGCGGATGACCGTCGCGAGCTACTCCGATGTCGGCATGCCCCAGGACGCCCCGGGCGCCGACGGCATCGTCTTCGGCCAACTCGAGTCCCCCGAGGGGTTCCGGGTGATGGTGTACGACATCCCGGGTCGGACCGGCGGCTCGGTCGGCAATGCCGGGACGACCGTGCGCGAGAACGGGGCGACGCTCACCGATCGATCGTTCTTCGTCTCCGTCCGCGGCGAGACCCTCGATGAGGTGCAGCGCTACTGGGAGAAGCTCGCCGAGCGCTCGGCGGTGATCGAGCCGCTGACCGCCTCGCCGTGGAGCCCCGGGTTCGGGATGGTGACCGATCCCTTCGGCGTGACCTGGATCATCGACGTCGCCGGGCATCCCGCCGAGTAGCCCCGCCCCGCACGCTGCGGCGCGGGAAGCGCACCGCCCGCGCCGCAGCAGCCCGCCCCACGCATGCGTGACCGCCGGCCTCGCTGTTCGTGGCACGAGCCGCACTGCCTTCCTGCGGCGTTGCGATCGTAGCAGCGGAAGGGATACATTGAACAAGATCGACGTTCCCGGGAGGTGCCGCGGCAGGTGCTCGAATTCGGCGCGGCGGCTGGCGGAGACCGCGATCGAGGCGGGTCTCGCGCCCGAGGAAACCGCGCGGGTGCTCAGCGACGTGTGGCCGACGTCTGAAGGGACGCAAGGATGAGCGCGACGGCCGCGGAAGAGCTGCGGCTCGGCGACGCTCGGATCTCATGGGCTCTCGCCATGCAGGCCGATGAGCGCCGCGCACTCGGCCGCGCGTTGCTGCGCCGCCTGCTGGCCGACCGGCTCGGCACCGACGTCGACTTCTTCGCCGTGTGCCCGCGGTGCGGCGGCCCGCACGGACCGTTGCGCGTGCGCGCGGGCCGCTCCGTCGACGAGGACCCCGCGCCGCGCGTCGGCGTCGCCTACAGCGGGCCGCTGGTGGTCGCCGGCGTCGCACCGCGGGAGGCGACCTCGTTCGCCGTCGACGTCGAACTCGACACCGAGGACCGGCGCCGGGCGGTGCGCGAGGCGATCGGCTCCGATCGCGTAGTGGACTGGACGCGGATCGAGGCCGTGGCCAAGGCTCGAGGGACCGGGCTGCACGGCGACTTTGCGGCAACGCGGATCGAAGCGGCAACGCGGATCGAAGCGGCGACTCGGATCGAAGCGGCGACGCCCGATGCGACGTGCGAGTGGAGATCCCCCGCGCTCGACGGATCCCCCGCGTTGACCGGTCGCGATGCCCGCCTCACCCTCCCTGACGGGCTGGTCGCAGTGCTGAGCACGGCGACCGGACGAGCGAACCTCCGCGGCTCAGCCTGAAAAGTATCAGGCGACGGGCTCGGGCAGCAGCGGCAGCGGCGTACCGCGCAGCCACTCCCTCCACACCCGTTCGAGAGGCACTGGGCTCAGCGACTCCGCCAGCTCGATGAACCGCGTGCTCTCGACCAGGCGGTGCTCGTTGCCGGTCGCCCACGCGTGCAGCAGCCCGCGAAAGGCCTCGATCCCCATCGTGCGGCGCACCGCCTCGAGCAGCAGCGCGCCGCGCTTGTAGACGCGGTCGTCGAACATGTCGGCCGGCCCCGGATCCGCGAGCAGCAGATCCTGCGGCAGCTCCGCGATCCGCGCGTGATGCTCCTCCGCGAGCTGCGCGATAGACGGACCCCCCGCCGCCTCCGACCACACCCACTCCGCGAAGCAGGCGAAGCCCTCGTTGAGCCAGATGTCGCGCCACTTCGCGATCCCGACGCTGTTGCCGAACCACTGGTGCGCGAGTTCATGCGCGATGAGCCGCTGCTCCTCCGGGGCGTTGTGGTTGATGCCGAAGGTGACCAGGCCCTGCGACTCGAGGGGGATCTCGAGGTCCTCCTCCGTCACCACGATCGTCAGGTCGTGCTGCGGGTACGGCCCGAACCACTCCTCGAAGACGCGGATCATCTCGGAGACGGGAGCGAAGGCGCGCAGCGTGGCCTCGGACTGGGCCGGGGCGGTGAGCAGGCGCCCGTCCAGGCGGCCGCCGCCGAGACCCAGTCCGAGCGGGTACTCCGCGTACTCCCCGACGTGCACCGCGACGAGGTAGGTGGCGGTGGGCACATCGCTCTCGAAGGTCCAGCGGCGTGCGCCCGCGCGCCGGGTCACGGGCCCCGGCACGCCCGTCGCGGCCACGAAGAACCCGCTCTCGACGGTGAGGCTGATCGTGTAGCGCGCGCGATCGTCGATGCGATCGTTGCACGGGAACCAGCTCGGCGCGCCGGTCGGCTGCGCCGCCACGAGCGCACCGTTCTCGAGCTCCTCCCACCCGATGCGCCCCCAACGCGAGCGGCGCGGGGCGGGGCGACCGGCGTACTCCACCTCGAGTTCGACTCTTCGCCCGAGCAGCAGCGGCTCCGGAAAGCGGATCTGCACCGCGTGCTCCCCCTGCTTCACGAGCCGGTGCGTGCGCCCGTCGACCCGCACCTTGCCGACCCGCAGGCCGACGAGATCGACTCGCAGCGCGTCGGTCTGCTCGAGCACCTCGACGCTGAGCACCGCACGACCGGCGAGCCGATTGGTGCGCGGCGTATAGGCGAGGTCGAGTTCATAGCGCTCGACGGCGTAGCGATCATCGCCGCTGCGGGGGGTGTAGTTCTTCGGCATGGGGTTCCGCGGCCGCGTCACTTCGTCGACTGGTAGGCGCGCACCTTCACCGCGCGCCAGGGGCCGATGGGGTTGCCGCTCCAGCGGGATCCCACGGGCACGCGCTCGCCGCGCATGACGAGCGACGCGGGTCCGACGGTCGCGTGCGCGCCGATGGTCGCGGCCGGGAGGATGACGCTGTGCGGGCCGAGCGTGGCCCCGGCCTCGAGTTCGACGGTATCCATGCTCATAATTCGATCATGGAAGAGGTGCGTCTGCACGACGCAGCCCCGGTTGACCGTGGATCCATCCCCGAGGGTCACCAGATCGGGCTCCGGCAGCCAGTAGGACTCGCACCACACGCCGGTCCCGATCCGCGCGCCCAACGATCGCAGCCAGATCGCGAGCGCGGGTGTGCCCGCCGCCGCCCGCGCGAACCAGGGCGCGGCGACCATCTCGGTGAAGGTGTCGCTCACCTCGGTGCGCCACACGAAACTCGACCAGAGCGGAGCCTCCCCCGCCCGGATCGGGCCGACGATCGTCCACTTCGCCGCCGTCGAGATGCTCGCCGCGACCGCGCCCGCCGCGAGCATGACGAGCCCGGAGAGCAGCAGCGTCCACAGCGGCCCGGTCCGCTCCCAGAGCAGCGCGAAGGCGAAGAGCACCGCGAGTCCCAGGCCGCAGGTGGCGATCACCGGCACCACACGGCAGAGCTCCCACAGCGAGCGCGCCACGCGCAGGCCCGGGCCCGGGCGGTAGGTGCGCGAGTCGTCCCCGCTCTGCGCCGCTCGGCGCAGCCGCACCGGCGGCGAGCCGAGCCACGACGAGCCCGCCTTGGCCTTGTCGGGTGCCACCGACAGCACCGCGACGAGCGAGTCCTTGGGGACGCGCTGACCGGGACCCGCCATGCCGGAATTGCCGAGGAACGCCCGCTTGCCGATGCGCACCCTGCCGATGCGCAGCCAGCCGCGCTGCAACTCGTAGGAGGCCACCATCGTGTCGTCGGCGAGGAACGCACCGTCGTCGATGCGCGTCATGGCGGGCAGCAGCAGCACGGTCGATGCCTCCACGTTCCTGCCGACACGGGTCCCCAGCAAGCGCAGCCAGACCGGGGTGAACAGGCTGGAGTAGAGCGGGAAGAGGAAGCCGCGCGCCGCGTCGAGCACCCGTTCGGTGGCCCACGCCTGCCAGCCGATCCGGCCCAGCACCGGGAAGGTCCCCTCCCGCAGACCGATCGACAGCAGCCGTACGATCGTCACCACCGCACCGCCGTAGAGCAGCCCCGTGACGAGTACCGCCGGCACGAGAGCACCGAAAGCCGCGAGAGCCGCGGTCCCCAGCGTCTCGCTGCCGCGCACCGCGGCGGCGATCACGATCCCGCCCCCGGCGAAGGCGATGAACGGCAGCAGGGCCAGGGCGAGGGACGAGACCCCGTACACCACCTGCCAGGGCCGGGACCGCCTGGGCGATTCCTCGGGCCACTGCGCCGAACGGGACCCGACGCGCACCGCGGGAGATCCGGCCCAGGTCTGCTCCGCCTTGACCCGGCCGAAGACCGCAGATCCCGGTGCGATCTCGGCGCCGTCGTCGATGCGGGTACCCGGCGCCAGCGTGCTGCGCGCACCCACCGCGACCTCGCGGCCGATCCGCACCTCGCCGATGCGCAGCAGGTCGCCGTCGATCCAGTACCCCGTGAGGTCCACCTCCGGCTCGATCGCGGATCGCGCGCCCACCTCAAGCATCCCGGTGATCGGGGGCAGCGCGTGCATGCTGACGTCGCGACCGATCCTCGCACCGAGTGCGCGGGCGTAGAGGGTGATCCAGGGAGCGCCGGCCAACCCCACCGCATCGATCTGGGCGGCGAACTGCTCGGCGAGCCACAGCCGCATGTGCACCTGTCCACCCCGCGGGTAGTCCCCTGGGCTGACTCCCGCGAGCAGCAGTCGCGCGGCGAGAGCCGCCATCGACATGCGGCCGATCGGCGTCGAGACGATCAGGATCGCGATCACGAGGGTCCAGAGCGGCGCGGTCGGCAGTACCTCGAATCCGGTGGTGAGGTTCAGGATCGCACCGGTCGTGAGCAGGTAGACGAGCCAGCGCAGTCCGCTCGCGATGAAGAGCGGCGCACCCACGAGGGTCTGCACCCACTGGGTGCGACGGGGAGTCGGGAGGGGATGGTGGAAGTCGCCGGGGCCGCTCGCGTCCTCCACCGCCGCGATAGCCTTCGCCATGGCGCGCAGCCTCGGCACATCGTAGATGTCGGCGACCGTGAACTCGGCGACGCGGGCGCGCACCCGCGACACGAGCTGGGCCGCGGCCAGCGATCCGCCGCCGAGATCGAAGAAGTCGGCACCGGTGCCGGGCACCGGCACACCCAGAACGGCCTGCCACTGCTCGGCCAGCCAGCGCTCGGTGTCGGTGAGGCCCTGCGCAACGGGCTCCTCGACCCCGGGCAGCGGCCACGGCAGCGCCGCGCGATCCACCTTGCCCGAGGTGCGCACGGGAAGCTCGTCGACCACCGCGAGCAGCGGCATCACCCCCGCCGCGAGCCGCTCCGCCAGGTGCGTGCGCGCCAGCGCGAGGTCGAGCGGATCGTCGCCCTCGACCACGAGATACCCCACCAGCAGCGGAACGCCGGCGTCACTCGACTGCACAGCGGCGGCGGCCGCCGTGACGCCCGGCAGCTCCTGCAGCGCGTTCTCCACTTCTCCGAGCTCGATGCGCCGCCCGCCGACCTTCACCTGGTCGTCGGCCCGGCCGAGGAAGAGGAGGCCCTCCGGCTCGTAGCGCACCAGGTCGCCGGATCGGTAGGCGCGATCCCAGCCGAGGGCCGGCATGGGCGCGTATTTCTCGGCGTCCTTCGCCGGGTCCAGGTAGCGGGCCAGCCCGACGCCTCCGATGATCAGCTCGCCGCTCTCCCCGGGCGGCACCCGGTAGCCGTCGGCGTCGACCACGGCCAGGTCCCAGCCGGCGAGCGGCAGCCCGATACTGATCGGCGAGACGCCGTCGAGGAGGCATCCGCACGAGACCACCGTGGCCTCGGTGGGCCCGTAGGTGTTCCACACCTCGCGCCCCTCCTCGACCAGGCGCGCCGCGAGTTCGGGCGGGCACGCCTCGCCGCCGAAGATGAGCAGCCGCACGTTCTCGATGGCCTCGTGCGGCCACATCGCGGCGAGCGTGGGCACGGTCGAGACGACGGTGATGCTCTGTCGCACGAGCCACTGCGCGAGATCCTCGCCGGCGCGGACGAGCGCGCGCGGGGCGGGCACGAGACAGGCCCCGTAGCGCCAGGCCAGCCACATCTCCTCGCAGGAGGCGTCGAAGGCGACGGAGAGCCCCGCGAGCACCCGATCGCCCGGCCCGAGCGGCGCCTCCTGCAGGAACATGCGCGATTCGGCGTCCACGAAGGCGGCGGCCGAGCGGTGCGCGACCGCGACGCCCTTCGGCACTCCGGTGGAGCCCGAGGTGAAGATGATCCACGCGTCGTCGTCGAGACCCGGGTCGGCCGGGACATCCGACCGGGGCGCGTCGGCAGCATCCGGACGGAGCCCGTCTGCCGCGTGCGGGGTCGCGGTGTAGCCCCCGTTGCCCACGATGCCGACGACGCGCGCCTCGCCGAAGACGAGTCTGGCGCGCTCGTCGCTGTCGTCGGCGTCGACCGGCACGTACGCGGCGCCGGCCAGCATGACGGCCAGCACCGCGATGTAGAGCTCCTTCGAACCGCTGTCGACGCGTACGCCGACCCGGTCGCCGCGACGCACCCCGCTCGATCGCAAATCATCAGCGCGCGCCTCGACCGCCGCGAGCAGTTCGGCGTAGCTCAGCGCGCCCGACCCGTCGTCGAGCGCGCTGGAGTCCGGATGGGCGGTCGCGGTCGCACGCAGGATGTCGATGAGCGTGCGCGGCGGCGCGGCCCGCGAGCCGAGCGTCAACGACGCCTGAGGGTCCCGATGGCCGATCGGCCGCGTGTCGGTCGCGTTCACTTCCCGGTTCCCTCTTCTCCGCGAGCGGCCTCGGCAGCGACACCTGCCGAACGGTATGCCACGACTATGCCATCCCCCGCTCGGCGCCGTTCCCGCATCACCGCCTGCGCACGAAGACTTCTCCGAATGCTCACCGGGTGTTCATCTGCCGCCGTCGCGGTTCCGGCCGCGCCGGGGTGCGCCCGCGCCCCGCCGCTAGGATCGTGTGGTGCGCGATTCCTCCCGGCCCCGGCTCCCCTTCGAGGTCTGGGCACTCGTCGCCGGAGGCTTCACCGTGGCGCTCGGCTACGGCGTCGTGGCCCCCGCGATCCCGCAGTTCGCGCTCGAGTTCGGCGTCTCCTACTTCGCGGCCTCGGCCATCGTCAGTGCGTTCGCACTCATGCGCCTGCTCTCCGCACCGCTCGCGGGCTGGGTCGTGGGTCGTCTCGGCGAGCGCCGCACCTACACCATCGGCATCCTGATCGTCGCCGGTTCCACGGGTGCGACCGCCCTCGCAGCCGACTACGCCCAGTTCGTCGTTCTGCGCGGCGCCGGCGGAATCGGCTCGACCATGTTCACCGTCGCGGCGACGGCGCTGCTCATCAAGGTGAGTCCGCCGAGGGCTCGCGCTCGCGTCGCGAGCCTCAACGCCGCGGGTTTCCTCCTGGGCGGGCTGCTCGGCCCGGTGTTCGGCGGGATCGTGGCCTCGTTCGGCCTCCGTGCGCCCTTCGTGTTCTACTTCGTCACACTGCTCGCCGCGGCCGCGGTGGTCGCCATCGCGCTCCGGGGCTCTCACGCGGCGGCGCGACCGAGCGGGGACCCCGGCGCCGATGACACGATGACGCTCCGCGAGGCGCTCCGCGTCCCCCACTTCCGCTCGCTGCTGCTCTCGGTCTTCGCGTTCGGCTGGTCATCGTTCGGAGTGCGGGTGTCGGTGATCCCGCTCCTCGTCGTCGCCGCGTTCAACGGCGACGCGGCGCTCGCCGCGTGGGTGCTCGCGGCCTACGCCGCCGGCAATGCGCTGCTCATCTTCCCCTCGGGCCGCTGGAACGACACCGTCGGCCGCAAGCCGATGCTCGTGCTGGGATCGGCGGTGCTGGCCGTCGGGTATCTCGTGCTTCCGGCCTCGCCGAGCGTCTGGGTCGTGTTCATCGTGATGTTCGCGGTCGGCGCAGGATCAGCGCTCGTCAATCCGGGACAGCAGGCCGTCCTCGCCGACGTCCTCGAGCAGCGGCGCGGTGGTGGCGTCGTCGCGGCGTACTCGATGACCAGCGACCTCGGCGGAGTGCTCGGTCCGCTGGTCGCGGGCGCCCTCGTCGACCTCGCGGGATTCGGCTGGGCGTTCGGGATCACGGCCGCGCTGCTCCTGGTCGCGATGCTCGCGTGGCTGCTCGTCCCGGATTCACGGCGGCTCGCGCAGCCCTGACCGTCAGCCCTCCAGATCGTCGACGCCCGGCAGCCAGCTGAGCCCGGGCTTGCCCCAGCCGTTCTTGCGCTGGGCCTTCTGCGCTCCCCGGTTCTCGGGGTGCACCAGGCGGTCGACGTAGAGCAGGCCGCTCAGGTGGTCGAACTCGTGCTGCAGGATGCGCGCGAACCAACCGTTCGCCTGCACCTCGAATCGGTTGCCGTCGATGTCCTGCGCCCGCAGCAGCGCACGCGGCGAACGCCGCAGCGCGAAGCGCTCCCCGGGGAAGGACAGGCAGCCCTCCACCTCGTCCTCGCCCGGCAGGCCGGGCTCGGGCGGCGCGATCCACAGCTCGGGATTGATCGCGACCCCCTGCGCGGGCGCCTCGTCCTGATCCTCGTACATCCACACGAAGACGCGCTTGCCGACGCCGACCTGGGGC
The DNA here is from genome assembly GCF_001273835.1 of Leucobacter celer subsp. astrifaciens. GTDB lineage: Bacteria > Actinomycetota > Actinomycetes > Actinomycetales > Microbacteriaceae > Leucobacter > Leucobacter celer. The sequence continues at coordinate 49,223 of NZ_JHEI01000135.1, forward strand.
GCCGCGAGCCCGACGCCCGGGGCCGCGACCGTAGTCTCGTACATGTCGTCCACGAGGGTGCGCAGCTCGGCGTCGAACTCGGTGACGGGGGCTGCGGGACGGTGGAGCACGGGCTCGCCGGAGATCACGATGGGAAGAACTGCCATGGAGTCCAGCTTATCGGGCAGCGTCTAGACTGAATTGGTTCAAGTGGCTGAAGGAGTGCAACGTGTCGAACACCCCAGCAGATCAAATCGTCTGGATCGACTGCGAGATGACCGGTCTCGATGCGGATCGCGATGGACTGTGCGAGATCGCCGTGATCGTGACCGATTTCGAGCTCGAGCCGCTCGACCCGGGGTTCGAGCTCGTCATCAACCCCGGCGCTGAGGCGCTCGAGAACATGAACGACTTCGTGCGGAACATGCACGAGAGCTCGGGACTCCTCCCCCGCATCGAGAACGGCGCCACGCTCGAGGAGGCAGAGGCCCAGGTGCTCGCGTATCTGAGCCGCTTCGTCACCGCCGGCCGCCGGCCGCTCGTCGCGGGCAACACCATCGGCATGGATCGCCGCTTCATCGCGAAGTACCTCCCCGGGCTCGAAGAGCGTCTGCACTATCGCAGCATCGACGTCTCGACGATCAAGGAGCTGAGCCGGCGCTGGTATCCGGCCGCCTACTTCGGCGCTCCGGAGAAGCGCGGCGGTCATCGGGCCCTCGCCGACATCGCCGAGTCGATTCAGGAGCTCGCCTACTTCCGCAGCACCGTCATGGTCGAAGGCCGGGGCCCCGACAAGAGCGCCTCGGCCGAGCTCGCGCGCGCTGCGAGCGAGCGCTACGCCCCGCTCATCGACGGCCCGGATCCGGCCCCCGCCGCCTGAACTCCCCCGTCGGACCGGTCACCTCTCGGGATCGTCGTCCCGCGACCACGCGATGGCGATGAGCCGCCGCAGCACGTCGAGGTCGATGTCCTCGAGCCGCTTCACGTAGACGCAGCCGGCGCCCTCGGTGTAGGTGCCCAGCCGGGGCAGCAGCTCCGCCCCTTCGGGCAGATCCTTCAGACCGTAGAGCGAGAGCTGCGCCTTGCGCGGCGAGAAGCCGGTCTTCGGCCAGTCGCCGCGAGTACGAGGGTTCGCCGGCGACACATAGCGGTAACTGCCGTATCCGACGATCGAGGGACCCCACAGCACCGGTTCCTCGCCCGTGACCTCTCCGAATATCTCGGCCAGCGCCAAGCCATCAGTGCGACGCTTCGCCGGGGTCGCCCGCTCCAGAAACGCGCGCACGTCGGCGTCGGTCGGTCGGGTTTTGATGTCGTCGGCCATGGGGCCATTGTGGCACGCACCACCGGGTTCCGGGAGTGCGGGTGTCCGTTGCAGTAGCCGCTTCAATGCGCCGCAGCCCCCTGCGCGCGTGCCATAATTGACACCGCTACGTGCGGCACCTCGCGCCCTCACCATCGAGTGGAGCCGCCGCGACAGGGGAAGAGGAGCCGTGTTCAGACGCATGGATGCGACGAAGCGGAGCGATATCCTCGCCGCGCCCGTCGTCGCACTCGCCCTGGGCACCATCGGATACGGGATCTACCACCTGGTCGAGTCGCCGCCCGAATCGTGGACGCTCGTGCTCGCCGTGATCGCGAGCGTGATCATCTGCGGGCCGTTCCAGATGCACATCGGCCGTGCTCCCGGGTTCCCGCTCGTGGGCGTGACCATCGCCATACTCGCGATCCAGCCGGTGAAGGCGTCCCCGTTCCTGGGCGTCTGCATCTGGGCGATGGGCTTCGTCATCGCTCAGGCGATCATGCGCCGCGACCTGCTGCACGCACTGTATGCGACCGGTGCGAGCTCCGCAGCCGCCTTCGTCTTCGTCGCGGTCCAGACCGGCCTGGCCGGCTACGGCGTGTGGGTGCTGCCGAGCTTCCTCGTCGCGGCCGCCGCGTACTATCTCCTCCTCCTGCTCGGAGCATCCGTCCGACAGCTGCGGCGCCCCGCCCAGGAACGGGACTTCACGCTCTCCGTCGTCAGCCCGACCCGGGTCGGGCTCGTCATCCTCGTGGTCGCGCTCACGGCCACGCTCATGATCTCCGTCAATTCCTTCATCGTGCCCTGGCTCGAGAACGATCCGGGCGCGAGCCGCAGGCCCTTCGTCGTGCTGCTCACGGCGTCGCTGTTCTACGTGCTCGCTCAGCGCCAGCGGTACGCGGACATCGAGCAGCGGCTCAACGCCCTCGTCGACGCCGCAGTCGAGCTGCCGCGGGAGGCGGGGAGCGGGCTCTCCACCGCCCTCCAGAGCCGGGCGCGGTCCATCCTGCGGGCCACCGAAGTCGAGCTTCGCGCCGCGGCGCCCGAGTCCAGAGAGATCGGCGCGCCGGTGAGCCTCGAACCGGGCTCCGAACAGCACCTGGTCGCATTGCACAAGGTGGGAGGGGTGCCCTTCACGAGAGAGGACGAGCACGCGCTCGCCACTCTCGCGCACGTGGCGAACGAGGCGGCGCGCATCCAGTCCGAGGTGGACGTCCTCGAACGCCGGGCGAACAGCGACACGCTCACCGGACTGCCGAACTACGGGGCGTTCCAGAAGGCGCTCGTCGAGGCGAACGAGAACCGCCCGTACCACGAGGGCATCGCCCTGCTCTTCATCGACATCGACAACTTCAAGAAGCTCAATGACAATTTCGGCCACCGCGCGGGTGACGAACTGCTCCGGGCCGTCGCCGGCCGGCTCCAGAGCGCGGCCGGGGGCGGAGATTTCGTCTCCCGCGTCGGCGGTGACGAGTTCGTCGTCATCCTCTCGGGGCTCGTCTCCCTCGACCAGGCGAAGGAGACCGCCGACCGGATCATCGAGACGGTCAACCAGCCGCTCTCCCTCGAGGGGCAGTACATGCGGCCGATCGTCAGCGCCGGTCTCGCCTTCTCGAACCACCGCGAGCTCGACGCGCAGACTCTCGTGGAGGATGCGGACCGGACGATGCTGCAGGTCAAGCGTTCGCGGCGCCAGGGCGGGCACCTCGAGGGCAGCAGCGTGAGCGTCTCGCTGCACCGCTCGACGCGCACGAACGACATCGTCGCGCGGGCGATCCGCGGCGGCAGGCTCAGCCTCGCGTTCCAGCCGATCGTCAGCATCGAGCAGGGCAGGATCTGGGCGTTCGAGGCGCTCGTGCGCTACGTCGATCCCGAGCTCGGCCCGATCTCCCCGCCCTCGCTCGTCGCGCGGGCCAAGAGCCTCGGCCTCATGAACGAGCTCACCCAGCAGGTCATCACGAAGGCTCTCGACGCAGCGGAAGAGTTCCGCGGGCTCGAGCCCGGCATCGACTGCATGACGGTGAACCTCGAACTGGGTCAGATCAGCGAGGCCGAACTCGGGCCGTTCATCCGCACCGCGGCGGCGGCTCACCCCGATGTCTCGCTCTGCATCGAGCTCAACGAGCGCTCGCTGCGCTCGGTCACCGACGACCTGCGACGCGATGCCGAGATCATGCAGGACGCCGGGGTGATCATCGCGCTCGACGACTACGGATCCGACGACTCGCCCGTGGGTGCCCTCGTCCGTTTCCCGATGAACGTGCTCAAGATCGACAAGAGCCTCATCAGCGATCTCGAAGACGTGCGCCAGCGCGAGGTCATCAGAGCGCTGCAGGGCTTCGGCGACAATCTCAATCACACCGTGGTCGTCGAGGGCATCGAGAATCGCGCCATGGCGGACGTGCTCATCGAGCTCGGCGTGCGCGACGCGCAGGGCTACTACTTCGGCAGGCCGCTCCCGTTCGCGCAGACGATGGACCGGATCCGGCGCTGGAGCACCCAGGCGATCATCCACGGCTGAGTCCGCCCCAGCACGAACGCCCGCGCAGGCGGCCATCGCGGGCGCTCCGGGCTCGGCCGACGCTCCTGCGGGATCGCCTCAGTAGTCCAGGTCGGACTGGGACTGCGGGGTCACGTCGACTCCTCCGCTGACCCTGGCGATCGCGTCTTCGGGCACGAACTCGGGGTCCAACTCGAAGAAGGCGTCGAGCACCCCGATGAACGCGAGCGACGCGACGGACCACGTCTCGGTCTCGCCCTCGGCCGGGATGTCGAAGTGAGCCTCGACGAGAGCGGGAACCGTGGCCCGCACGATGCCGAGACCCTCGATGACGGATGCCGCTGCCACGACGAACGCCTGGTAGTCGTTGTGGAACTCGGACTTCAGACGGTAGCCGATCGTCGGCAGCACGTTGCGGTAGAAGCTCTCCATCGTCTCGACGAATGCGAGTTCGCTGGCTCGGAGCGCATCGAGCACGCGGGTGCGCTCCTCGCCCTCGGGCCACGACATGATCGTCGTGGAGAGCGCGGCGTAGGTGCGCCACTTGGCCGACGCCGTCACCACGTCGAAGTTGTACTCCGCAGCCGTGCGGATGATGTCGATGAGCACGCTCCGACGCCCCTCGACCGAGCGGAGATCGTCGACCCGTACGCTGAGATACTGCCAGGTCGTCAGCAGCGTCTCCGTATCCGCACGATCGATCTGGGCCTGGTTCGCCAGCTCGCAGAACAGATCGGTGAGGAACGCGCCGGTCGATGGCCACGTCTTGGCGAACTGCTTGGCCGAGACTCCCGCGTCGGCGGAGAGCCGCTCGATGAGCGCCAGATCGATGCCGAGAGAGAGGCCGACCGACTCGACGTGCAGGGTGGCGCTGTGCAGAACCCGGGTGCGCACCGAGTCAAGACCTGCCTGATCTCGCAGGCTGCTCGCCCGATTCCAACCGTCTACCGGCACCATTGCACCCCAATCACAACCTCGTCGTTGCTCCATCGTAGCAATTTGTCCACCTCATCGTGGGTTTTTCCGGAGCGTCCACGACACGGAGAACGGCGTCGCACCGGGTCCGACACGTCGCGCCCGGTGGTGCGACCGCCGACCGGTTTAGGGCAGAATGGGTCTTCGAACGAGTCCTTCGAGCCACGATCCGGGGGATACACGATCTGTCCACGACAGTTCAAGCTTTGCGACCTCCAGGAGGACCCCGGCGTTGTCTCACATTGATCGCAGTGTCACGAATCACGAGGTGATTCCCGTGATCGACTCGGATGTCTTCTCGGAGAACCCCACGGCTCGACTGGCAGGCGGCATGATCGCCGTCGACGGCGTGGCGCTGCCGGGTCTCGAAACCGAGTACGCCGCTCATTTCCAGCTGCGCAAGAAGGTCTACGTCGATCAGACGGGACAGCTCGCCGAGAGCGACCTGCAGGACGACGGCACGGATCGCGATCCCGACGATGCGCGATCGGTCACCTTCGCCGTGCTCGAGAATCACGAGTCGGGCGTGCGGATCCTCGGCGTGGCCCGGCTCATCCTGCGCGGGGACTCCCGGCCCCTTCCCGTCGAGGAGTTCTGCCCCGATGTTCTCGCACCGGGAGATCTCACGGGCCGGAGCGTCGAGGTCTCGCGCGTGATCGCGCGCCACGAGACCGCAGCGCTGCAGAATCTGGTGCAGTCGCACCTCTTCGCCCTCATGCTCGCCTATCTGTCGGCTCATGAGCTGGACCGCACCTTCGCGATCCTCGAGCCCTGGCTCGAGCGCCATGTGAAGGGCGTCCTGGCCATCTCGCGCATCGGAGAGGTGCGGTACGTCGAGCACTATCTCGACTACAACGTGCCCATCGAGATCGATATCGCCGCCTCGATCGAGAAGGTGAACGCTCACAACGCCGGGTTCGTGGACCAGTACCGCACCGTCGAGCCCGGTATGGCCTACTTCGGACGCACGCACAAGGGCGCCCGCAGCGAGCGCGCAGCCTGATGGCGAGAACGATCTCCTCGCCGGAATTCTCGCGCAACTACGGATTCTGGAGCGAGGCCGAGCAGCAGGCGCTGATCGCTTCGAAGGTCGCGATCGCCGGCGTGGGCGGGGATGGCTTCCAGCTGGGCCTCAAGCTCGCGCGGATGGGGGTCACCCGGTTCAGCATCGCCGACCCGGAGGTCTTCGAACCGGAGAACGTCAACCGCGTCGAGGGTGCGACCAGTTCGTCGTTCGGGCGGAACAAGGCCGAGGTCTTCCGTGACCGGGTGCTCGACATCAACCCGGACGCCGAAGTGGAGATCTTCCTGACCGGCGTCATCTCGGATAACGTCGAGCCCTTCATGCACGAGGCCTCACTGGTTCTCGACGAGTCCGAGCTGACGAAGCCCGAGATCGGCACGCTCATCGCGAGACGGGCCAGAGCGCAGGGCATTCCCGATCTGCTGGTGATGAACGTCGGGTTCGCAGCACAGGTCACCTCGTTCGCTCCATCGTCGCCGTGGACCTTCGAGCGCTTCATGGGCTTCACCGACGAGACACCGCTCGACGAGATCGCCGAGGCCGGTGTCGACCTCGCTCGCTGCCTACCGTACATCCCCGCGTACACCGATCTGCGATCGCTGCAGGCGGTCCTCGGCGAGAACGGTGCTCCTCCCGCCCCGCTCCCCTCCATCTCGGTCGGCGTCGACGTCGCCTCGGCCATCGGCAGCACTCAAGCACTCCTGCATCTGACCGCCGGCGTCGCGAACCGCCGCCGCTCCCCCGTATGGGCCCCGCGTGTGGCCTACACCGACGCCTATCAGCTGCGAACCCGCGTTCTGCGGGCGGGCAGACCCTCTCACACGCGCCACCTGCTGCTCGCGGCGGCGCGGCAGAGGCTCGGACTCAACCCGCGGGGCAGCTACACCCTCGCGGACATCGAGCGCCGTGCCTCGCGCGGCGTCGAAACCCGCTGAGATACTCCGAGAGCCATCATGCCCCGACGTCGCAGGTTCCCAAACCTCATCGCATCGAGGGTAGACCTTCGCGCGTCAGTAGTTGTCGCCAACCCTCGGTTTTGGCGACAACTACTGACGCGCGAGCAGAGGAGGCACGGGGCGGGGCCCCTGGTAACCCGGGCCCGCATGAAAACAAAAACGGTGAGGTCCGAACCCTCCCAAGAGTGAAACTCTCGTCGAGGGTTCGAGCCTCACCGCATCAGGGTGGACGACGGGACTTGAACCCGCGACCACCGGCACCACAAGCCGGTGCTCTACCAACTGAGCTACGCCCACCATGCTGTCCCCTGAACGCCGAGGCGAACGAGGCAACCCCACGATCATAGCCCATTCCCAGCCCGCTTCGCCAACCGGTGCGCGCCGGGCGTGTACGAGCGCCGATCCGCTGATCTCCCGCCCGTTCCCAACCGCTTTCTGTGTAGGGTGAAACCATGCTCGAGATGTCGCACGAGGAGTTCGAGTCGATGGTCGCTGACGGCCTCGACTCGCTGCACGATGACATGCTCGAGCAGCTCGACAACGTCATATTCCTCGTCGAGGACCGTCCGACCGACGGCAGCGACGTCCTCGGCATCTACGAGGGATTCTCTCTCGCGGAGCGCAACATCTACGGCTACGGCGAGGAGCCGGACCGCATCATCCTCTTCCGCGAGAACCTGCTCGAGCATTGCGCCGATCACGAAGAGCTGGTCAAGGAGATCCGCATCACGCTCGTGCACGAGATCGCGCACTTCTACGGCATCACCGAGGAGCGCATTCATGAACTCGGGTGGGGGTGAGCCGGTGGTCAGCGTGAGTGCCACGAGCACCGAGGCGGGCACCGAAGCCGGCGAGCAGATCCGCTCCATCCCCGAGCGCATCTGGCAGACCGTGGTGTGGGACGATCCGGTGAATCTGATGTCGTACGTGTCGTACGTCTTCCAGACCCACTTCGGCTTCGATCGCGCGCACGCCGAGGAGCTGATGCTGCGTGTGCATCACCGGGGCAGCGCGGTCGTCGCCGAGGGGGCGCGCGAGGCGATGGAGATGCACGTCGAGGCGATGCACGGCTACGGCCTCTGGGCCACGGTGCGGCAGGGGGGCGACGCATGAAGCTGCTGCCGCTGCCGGGAGGCGACCTCAGGCTGCTGCTCGACCCGGACGAGGCGGCGATGCTCGACCAGCTGATTTCGCAGCTCACGCAGCTGCTGCAGAGCCACAGCAGCACCGCCCTGGATCCCGACCCGCTCTTCGCGAGCCTGGAGGTCGGCGGTTCGGACGAACCTCCCGAGGATCCCGCGCTCGCGCGCCTCTTCCCCGATGCCTACGAGGGCGACGGCGAGGCGACGCAGTTCCGGCGCGTCACCGAGCAGGGGCTGCTGAACCGCAAGCTGCAGGACGCCATGCAGGTCACCTCGGCTCTCGGGCTCGGCGGCGGCGTACCCGGTGAGGCGGAGTACATCGAGGTCGACATATCCACCGAGACGCTGCCCGCCTGGGTGCGCACGGTCACTGCGCTGCGCCTCGCCATCGCGGCGCGGATCGGCCTCGAATCAACCGACGATCACGCGCGGCTGATCGCCGACGAGGAGACCCGGGGCACGGTGCTGGTCTTCGACTGGCTCGCCGCGATCCTCGAGTCCGTGCTCACGATCATGGCGACGCAGCACACCCTCGACGAGGAGTGATCGAGGCCGCGTGTTCGAGGCTGAGGCACCCGAGGCTGGATCCGATATCGCCCTACGGCTCCTGCAGGGACCGCGGATCCACGACCTCACCCCGCCCCGTGAGCAGACTCGCAGAGGTCACCCCGGCGCCGCCGAAGCGTCCGCGCACGTCGTCCACGGCCTGGTCGACCGCGCGCCACCCATCGTCATCGCTCCACAGCGCCGCGGGATCGCTCCCCTCCTCGAGCAGCTGCTCGGCCCGCACGCCGATCAGGCGCACCGGCCGGCCGGAGGCGCCGAGCGCCTCGAAGAGCTCGGTCGCCGTGCGATAGATGCGCTGCGTCGAGTGGGTGGCCTCGCCCAGCGTGCGCGAGCGGGTCACGGTCTCGAAGCTCTCCCAGCGCACCTTGATCGAGATCGTACGAGCCTCGATCCCGGCTGCCCGCAACCGCTCGCCCGTGCGCGTGGAGAGTCGCAGCAGTTCGCGCTGCAGCACCGTCGGATCCACCACGTCCTGCGCGAAGGTCTCCTCGTGCCCGATGCTCTTCTCGATGCGGGAGGTCTCCACTCGCCTCGCGTCGCGTCCGTTCGCGAGGTCGTGGAGGCGGCGTGCACTCGCGACGCCGACGACACGTTCGAGCGACGGCAGCGGCTCACGCGCCAGATCGGCGACGGTGTGGATGGCGCGCGCCCTGAGGGCTTTCGCAGTGGCCTGCCCGACACCCCACATCGCCTCGACCGGCAACGGATGCAGGAACTCGAGCGTGCGCTGCGGGGGCACCTCGAGCACACCGTCGGGCTTGGCGCGCTGCGAGGCCAGCTTCGCGATGAACTTGGTGCCCGCGAGCCCCACCGAGGCCGGGAGACCGGTGCGATCCCGCACGCGTTCGCGCAGCTGCCGCGCGATCTCGGCCGGAGATCCGAACAGGCGCACGGATCCCTCGACGTCGAGAAACGCCTCATCGATGCTGAGCGGCTCCACGAGCGGCGTGAACTCCTCGAAGACCGACATCACGGCCCTCGAGGCGCGCCGGTACTTCTCGAAGGTCGGCGGCACCAGGACCAGCTGCGGGCAGAGCTGCTTGGCCCGCGCCACCGGCATCGCCGAGCGCACGCCGAAGCGCCGGGCCTCGTAGCTCGCGCTCGACACGACCGAGCGCGCGGTGTCGTGCGCGGCGGCGACCGGAAGCCCGCGCAGCTCCGGCCGGTCGAGCAGCTCGACCGACACGAAGAAGGAATCCATGTCGACGTGCAGGATGGAGGCGGAGCTTCGAGACCCGGCTGGCACGGCCGCGCTTCGGGATCCTGTCTCCCCCGGCGATCCGTTCATGCCTCCATTGCACCACACGCCGCCGACAGCGGACTTGAAACCCGGTACCGGACTCGGCCATGCTGGCTGCATACGACATGCTGGATGGACGGAGCGCTTCGAGCGCACGGGAGTCGAGCGGAGGGCGGAGCACGTGGCTGATCGGACACCTGCGGTACGGAACGGCGTCGGGGCGCTGCGGGATAGACCGTCCGCCGACGTCCTCATCATCGGCGGCGGCATCAACGGCATCGCGACCTTCCGCGAGCTCGCGCTGCAGGGCGTCGATGTCGCCCTCGTCGAGCGGGGCGACTTCGTCTCCGGCGCGTCCTCCGCATCGAGCCACATGGTGCACGGCGGCATCCGCTATCTCGAGAACGGCGAGTTCCGCCTCGTGAAGGAGGCGGTGCAGGAGCGCAACCGGCTGACCCGCAACGCGCCGCACTACGTGAAGCCGTTGCAGACCACGATCCCGATCTTCTCGACGTTCTCGGGTGTGCTGACGGCCCCGTTCCGGCTGCTCGTCACGCACGGGCGCGGGAAGCCGCGCGAGCGCGGCGCTCTGCTCATCAAGATCGGCCTGGTGCTCTACGACACCTTCTCGCGAGGCGGCGGACGCGTGCCCCGGCACCGTTTCCGGGGTCGGGATCGCTCGCTGCGCGAGCTTCCGCGGCTCACCCCGTCGCTCAAGTACACCGCGACCTACTTCGACGCCTCCATGCACAGTCCGGAGCGGCTCGCGCTCGATGTGCTCTACGACGGCACGGCCGCTGGTGGCGAGCGCGGCCGCGCCGCGAACTACGTCTCGGCCGTCGCCGGGATCCCGGACGGCGTGCGACTGCGGGACGAGGTCTCCGGCGACGAGTTCGATTTCGGCGCGCGCGTGGTGATCAACACGAGCGGCCCCTGGACCGACCTGACGAACGAGGCCCTCGGCCATCCCACCTCCTACATGGGCGGCACGAAGGGCTCGCACATCGTGCTCGACCATCCGGAGCTGCTCGAGGCCACGGGTGGTCGGGAGATCTTCTTCGAGCACTCCGACGGACGCATCGTGCTCATCTACCCCCTCAAGGAGCGGGTACTCGTGGGCACGACCGACATCGACGCGGATCCTCGCGAGCCGAGCCGCTGCACGGACGATGAGGTCGACTACTTCTTCGACCTCATCGGCCACGTCTTCCCGACGATCCGGGTCGACCGCTCGCAGATCGTCTACACCTTCTCGGGCATCCGACCGCTCCCCCGGCACGACGACACCGTACCCGGCTTCGTGTCTCGCGACTACCGCATCGAGCACGGCTGGATCGGCCGTGTGCGCACGCTCAGCCTGGTCGGCGGCAAGTGGACGACCTTCCGCGCGCTCGGCGAGCACATGGGCGATGAGGCGCTCGCGCTGCTCGGCGCGGAGCGGATCTCGAGCACCCGCACCACGCCCATCGGCGGCGGGGCGGGCTTCCCCACCGATCGCGCCTCCCGGCGCATCTGGACGGCGAAGCACGGCCGAGGGCTCGATCCGCAGCTCGTCTCGACGCTGCTCGACCGCTACGGCACGAAGGCGTCCGAGGTGCTGGACGCGCTGCCGACCGCTCCCACGGAAGTCGAGGGGCTGCCGGGATACTCCGTCGAGGAGCTCGCCCACCTCGCCGCGCAGGAGGACGTGGTGCACCTCGACGACCTGCTGCTGCGACGCACCTCGATCGCCTTCGTCGGCGGGCTGACCCGTGCCGGGCTCCTCGCCGCCGCCGGGGCGATCGCCCCGCCGCTCGGGTGGACCTCCGAGCGCTGCGAGGAAGAGGTCCTGCGCACCGAGGCGCTGCTGCTGCGGGAGCACCGGGTGGCACTCGGCCGGCCGGGCATCGCCCCGCTCGACTGACCGGGATCCGACCACGGCGCAGACGCGCTTCCAACGAAGGAGGAATGCATGGCCGACTACGTCATCGCGATCGACCAGGGCACGACGTCGACGCGGGCCATCATCTTCGATCGCGCGGGATCACCGGTCGCGATCGGACAGCGGGAGCATGAGCAGATCATGCCGCAGGCCGGTTGGGTCGAGCACGACCCCCTCGAGATCTGGCGCAACGCGCAGGAGGTGATCGGCATCGCGCTCGGTCGCGCCGACCTCACGCGCCACGACATCGCCGCGGTCGGCATCACCAACCAGCGCGAGACCGCCATCGTGTGGAACCGGACCACGGGCCGGCCCGTCTACAACGCGATCGTGTGGCAGGACACCCGCACTCAGGACATCGTCGATCGTCTCGCGGCGGACGGCGGCATCGATCGTTTCAAGGAGGTCGTGGGGCTCCCGCTCGCCACCTACTTCTCGGGCACGAAGATCGTCTGGATCCTCGAGAACGTCGACGGAGCCCGAGAAGCGGCCGAGGCCGGGGATCTGCTCTTCGGCACCGCCGACTGCTGGGTGCTGTGGAACCTCACCGGCGGCCCGGAGGGCGGCGTGCACGTCACCGACGCCACGAACGCCTCGCGCACCCTGTTCATGGACCTGCGGACGCTCGAGTGGCGCGACGACATCCTCGAGGCCTTCGGCGTGCCGCGCTCGATGCTGCCCGAGATCAAATCCTCCTCCGAGGTGTACGGCCTTGCCGAGAGCTCCTCACTCCTGCGCGAGACCCCGATAGCGGGCATCCTGGGCGACCAGCAGGCGGCCACCTTCGGTCAGGCGGCGTTCGGCGCGGGCGAGAGCAAGAACACCTACGGCACCGGCTGCTTCCTGATCTTCAACACCGGCCGGGAGATCGTCCACTCGCAGAACGGGCTGCTGACGACCGTGGGCTACCGGCTCGGCGACGGCCCCGCGCACTACGCGCTCGAGGGCTCGATCGCGGTGACCGGTTCGCTGATCCAGTGGCTGCGGGATCAGCTCGGGATCATCGACTCCGCCTCGGAGATCGAACCGCTCGCGGCGAGCGTGCCCGACAGCGGCGGCGTCTGCGTCGTGCCCGCCTTCTCAGGGCTCTTCGCGCCGTACTGGCGCCCGGATGCCCGCGGCGCGATCGTGGGGTTGACCCGCTATGCGAACCGGAGGCACATCGCGCGCGGCGCGCTCGAGGCGGTCGCATTCCAGACCCGCGACGTGCTCGACGCCGTCAATGCCGATGTCACCGCCGCCGGCGGGGTGCCGCTCTCCGAGCTTCGGGTGGACGGGGGCATGGTGGTGAACGACCTCCTCATGCAGTTCCAGGCGGACGTGCTGGGCGTGCCGGTGGTGCGTCCCGTGGTTGCGGAGACCACCGCGCTCGGCGCCGCCTACGCAGCGGGCCTGGCCGTGGGATTCTGGAGCGGGCTCGGCGAGCTCTCGGCCAACTGGCGCGAGGATCACCGCTGGGAGCCGCGCCTCGACGCCGCGGAGCGGGAGCGGCGTCTGCGAGTGTGGCGCAAGGCCGTGACGAAGTCGATGGACTGGGTCGACGACGACGTGCGGGAGTAGCTCCCCGCCGGTCGAGCGAGCCGCAGGCGAGTCGAAACCCCACCCGCTGGTTGAGCGAGCGGAGCGAGTCGAAACCCGGGGTGCGAGGTTTCGACTCGTCGCTGCGCTCCTCGCTCAACCGGCAGGGGATCCGCTCCCTCGACCGGCGAGCACGCCTCTCGCTACTGTCCCGCGCGCTCCAGCACGATCTCGCGCACCTTGGCCGCGTCGGCCTGGCCGCGCATCGCCTTCATCACGGCGCCGATGATTGCGCCGGCGGCCTGCACCTTGCCGTCGCGGATCTTCGCGAGCACGTCGGGCTGCTCGGCGAGCGCCGCATCCACGGCCTCGATGAGCGCTCCGTCGTCCGACACGATCGCGAGGCCGCGGGCCTCCACGATCTCGGCGGCGGTGCCTTCGCCGTCGATGATGCCGGCGAGCACCTGGCGTGCGAGCTTGTCGTTGAGCGTGCCGGCGTCGACCAGCTCGACCACCGACGCGATCTGCGCGGGTGTGATGAGGTCCGACGGCACCGCCGAGCGCTCGTTCGCGATGCGGGCGATCTCACCGGTCCACCACTTGCGCGCGGTCTGAGGCGGCACGCCCTCGGCGACGGTCGCCTCGATCACCTGGGTGAGACCGGCGTTCACCACGTCCTGGAACTCGAGCGCGGAGAAGCCCCACTCGGCCCGCAGACGGCGGCGGCGCAGCGTCGGATGCTCCGGCAGCTCGACGCGCAGCTCCTCGATCAGTTCGCGCGACGGCGTGAGCGGTGCGAGGTCCGGCTCCGGGAAGTACCGGTAGTCGTCGGCATCGCTCTTGGGGCGACCCGGGGAGGTCTCCCCCGTGTCCTCGTGCCAGTGGCGCGTCTCCTGCGTGATCGATCCGCCCTCCGCAAGGATCGCGGCCTGGCGCTGGATCTCGAAGCGCACCGCCCGCTCCACCGAGCGCAGCGAGTTCACGTTCTTCGTCTCGGTGCGGGTGCCGAGCACCGACATCCCGGCATCCTCGTTGCCGCGCGGACGCAGCGACACGTTCGCGTCGCAGCGCAGGTTGCCGCGCTCCATGCGCGCGTCGGAGATGCCGAGCGCGATCACGATCTCGCGGATCGTCGCAACGTAGGCCGCCGCGATCTCGGGGGTGTCCGCCTCCCCGCCGAAGACGGGTCGGGTCACGATCTCGACGAGCGGCACGCCGGCGCGGTTGTAGTCGACGAGCGAGTACTCCGCACCCTGGATGCGCCCGGTCGATCCGCCGACGTGATTGAGCTTGCCGGCGTCCTCCTCCATGTGCGCGCGCTCGATCGGCACGTGCACCACGCGCCCCGAGGCGATCTCGATCTCGACGGAGCCGTCGAAGGCGATCGGATCGTCGTACTGCGAGATCTGGTAGTTCTTCGCCATGTCGGGGTAGAAGTAGTTCTTGCGCGCGAAGCCCGACACCTCGGCGATCTCGCAGCCCAGCGCGAGGCCGAGGCTGAGCGAGTAGCGCACTGCCTGCTCGTTGACCACGGGCAGCGCGCCCGGCAGGCCGAGGCACACCGGCGTGAGGTTGGTGTTGGGGTCGGAGCCGAAGACGTTGGGGGCCGAGGAGAACATCTTCGTCTTCGTGTTCAGCTCGACGTGCACCTCGAGACCGATCACCGGTTCGAAGAGCTCGAGAGCCCGGTCGAAGTCCATGAGCTTGGTCTTGGCCATCAGCGGGCCTCCCCTTCGAACGCCGGAGTCTGTTCCCAGAATGCCCGTCCATCACGAGCGGTGATGAGGCTCTCGATCGCCGAACCGGCCCGGTAGAGCCGGGCGTCCTCGAACGCGGGCGCCATGAGCTGCAGGCCGACCGGCAGGCCGTCCTCGCCCGCGGTGCCGATGGGCAGGCTGAGGCCCGGGATCCCGGCGAGGTTCGCGGGGATCGTGGTCGCGTCGTTGAGGTAGTCCTGCAGCGGATCCCCGCCGTGCGCGCCCAGCTGCCACGCCGTGGTGGGGGCGGTCGGCGAGGCGATCACATCGACCCGCTCGAAGGCCGCGGCGAAGTCGCGCTGGATCAGCGTGCGCACCTTCTGCGCGCTGCCGTAGTAGGCGTCGTAGTATCCGGCCGACAACGCGTAGGTGCCGAGGATGATGCGGCGCTTCACCTCGGCGCCGAAGCCCGCGGCGCGCGACTCGCTCATCACGGTCTCGACCGTGCCGCCGCCGGCCGGCGTGACACGCAGGCCGAAGCGCACCGAGTCGTACTTCGCGAGGTTGCTCGAGGCCTCCGCCGGCAGGATCAGGTAGTACGCCGCCACCGCGTACTCGAAGTGCGGGGCGTCGATCTCGACGATCTCCGCGCCCTGCGCTTCGAGCAGGGCGAGCGACTCCTCGAAGCGCGCCTTGACGCCCGGCTGCACGCCGTCGAGCATGAGCTGCTTCACGACCCCGACACGCAGTCCCCTGAGGGAGTCCGGATCGGCGCCGCCGCGCGCCGCTGCGGCCATCGACGGCCAGGCGAAGTCGAGCGAGGTCGAGTCGTGATGATCGTGACCGGCGACGACGTCGTGCAGGAGCGCGGTGTCGAGCACGGTGCGCGCGCAGGGGCCGATCTGGTCCAGAGACGAGGCGAGCGCGATGGCGCCGTAGCGGCTGACCCCGCCGTAGGTGGGCTTGGCGCCCACGGTGCCGGTGAGCGCTGCGGGCTGACGGATCGATCCGCCCGTATCGGAACCGAGCGCGAGCGGGGCCTCGAAGGCGCCGACCGCCACTGCGGAGCCGCCGCCGGAGCCGCCCGGAACGCGATCGGTCGCCCACTGGCTGCGGGTCGGGCCGTAGGCGGAGTTCTCCGTGGAGGAGCCCATGGCGAACTCGTCCATGTTGGTCTTGCCGATGTTCACCAGACCGGCCGCGCGAGCCTTCGCCACCGCGGTCGCGTCGTAGGGCGAGCGGTACCCCTCGAGGATCCGGGAACCGGAGGTGGAGGGCATGTCGGTCGTGACCAGCACGTCCTTGATCGCGAGCGGCACGCCCGCGAGCTCGCCCAGGGCCTCGCCCCTGGCGCGGCGCGCATCGATCGCGCGCGCCGCAGCGAGCGATGCCTCCGCGTCGGTCGCGAGGAAGGCGTTCAGCTCGCCGTCCACGGCCGCGATGCGGTCGAGGTGGGCGCGCGTCGCCTCCTCGGAGGAGACCTCGCCCGAGGCGAGCTTCGCGGCGAGGTCCGCCGCGGTGAGATGGATCAACTCAGTCATCTGTTCTCCCTCCCCTACTGCTCTTCGCCGAGAATCGAGGACACCTTGAACATGCCCTCGGCGGCCTCAGGCGCGTTCTCGAGCGCCTGCTCACCGGTCAGCACGTCGGCGATCTCGTCGCGCCGCATCACGTTGTTCAGAGGGATCGGGTGGCTCGTCGCGGGCACATCGTCGCGCGCCACCTCGCTGACCTTGGCGATGTTGGCGAGGATCGAGTCGAGCTCTGTGGTGAGCGACTCGATCTCCGCGTCGGTGAGTGCGATCCGGGCGAGACCGGCGAGATGCTGCACGGTCTCGGCCGTGATCTCTCCGGTCGCCGCGGCGCGTTCTGCCGCAGGGGTTTCAGACATGCTGCTCCATCATGACGTCGGGAGTGGGAGGTTCGGTGCCGAGCGCGCTGCGAGCGGTCTCGGCGAACCACACCATCCTATCGAGGCGGGAACGGCGGAAGCTCCGCAGTGCGCGATCCGTCGACGTTCCAGAATCCCGAGCACCCGCGACGGTGGCTCGACACCAGGTGCGCGTCCACGATCCCGGTGGCGGTCATCAGCGCGTACACCGTGGTCGGCCCCACGAACGAGAAACCGCGACGCTTGAGCTCCTTCGCGAGGGCCTGTGATTCGGGCGAGGTGCTGGGCACCTGGTCGTCGCGCTCCGGTGCGGGCGATCGCTCGGGCATGTACGACCAGAGCAGCCCGGCCAGCCCCTGGCCGGGCTGCTCGCGCAGTCGCAGCACGGCTTGCGCGTTGCGCACCGTCGCCGAGATCTTCAGCCGGTTGCGGATGATCCCGGCGTCCGCGAGCAGGCGCTCCACGTCGGCTTCACCGTACCCCGCGACGCGCTCGGGGTCGAAACCGTCGAACGCCTCCCGGAACGCCTCCCGTTTGCGCAGTATCGTGAGCCACGAGAGCCCCGACTGGAACGCCTCGAGGCTCAGCCGCTCGAACAGTTCGGTCTCGCCGAAGACCGGCATCCCCCACTCGGTGTCGTAGTAGTCGGCGAGCAGCGGGTCGGTCTCCGCCCATGCCGCGCGGCGCGGCGCATCGACGGGCGCATCGGCTCCGATGCCTCCCGGGTCTGCTGTGGTGTTCTGAGCCATTCGCGGTCCTTCCAAGACGGTGACGGATGCTTTCCCCTGTTCCCGCACTGAGCTATGGGACTCAGGCTAGTGACGCGCGACTCGTGGCGCGGGCCCGATTCCGAATCTGTGGATAACTTCCCGGGTGCGAGCGGGGAGGTCGTGCTGCGCGAGCCCTACTCGCTCTCCTCGGGCGAGCCGCCGAGGCCGAGGGCCGCGGGGCCCTCCGTGACGAGCACGGCGAACTGCTCGGCGTCGAGCACGGGGATCCCGAGCTCTTCGGCCTTGGCCAGTTTCGAGCCGGCGCCCGGACCCGCGGCGACGTAGTCGGTCTTCTTCGAGACGCTGGATGCGGCTTTGCCGCCCGCCTGGATGATGGCTTCCTTCGCCCCGTCCCGCGTGAAGCCCTCGAGCGCCCCGGTCGCGACCACCGTGAGCCCGGCGAGGACTCCGCCCTCGGCTTGCGCGGCGCCCGGGCCCGGGTGCCCCGGCGTAGCCCACTGCACGCCAGCAGCCGCCCAGCGGTCCACGATCTCGAGATGCCAGTCCACCTCGAACCACTCCGTGAGCGACTCGGCGATGATCCCGCCGACGCCCTCCACCTCCGACAGCTCCTCGACGGAGGCCGCGCGGATCGCGTCGAGCGAGCCGAACCACTCGGCGAGCGCGCGCGCGGCCACCGGGCCGACGTGGCGGATGTTCAACGAGACGAGCAGGCGCCAGAGCGGTTTCGTCTTCGCCTTCTCGAGCTCCGCGAGGAAGGTATCGGCGTCCTTGGAGGGCTGGACCACCCGATGGTTCTTGCGGTATCCGGCCTTCCGCCGCTCCGCGGCGTCGAGCCCCTCCGCCTCGGGCGGATACTCGATGGTCACCCGCTGGAACGGCGACCGCCGTCGCGGTTCCCCCGTCTCCTCGTCGATCACCGGCTCACCGGTCTCGCTGTCGCGCACCACGACGGTGATCGGCACCAGTTGCTCGAGCGTCAGCTCGAAGAGTCCGGCCTCGGTCTCGAGCGGCGGCGTCTCGGGCACCTCGGGCTGCGTCAGCGCCGCCGCGGTGATCTCGCCGAGCACCTCGATGTCGAGCGCGCCGCGGGATCCGATGTGCTCGACCCTGCCCCGCACCTGCGCGGGACAGGCCCGCGCGTTGGGGCAGCGCAGGTCGATGTCGCCCTCCTTCATGGGGCGCAGCGTCGCGCCGCACTCGGGGCACTGCTCGGGCATCTGCCACTCGACCTCGCTGCCGTCGCGCACCTCGACCACGGCGCCCAGCACCTCGGGGATCACATCTCCGGCCTTGCGCAGCACGACCGTGTCGCCGATGAGCACGCCCTTGGCCTTCACCACCTCCTGGTTGTGCAGCGTGGCCTGCCGCACGGTGGACCCCGCCACCTTCACCGGCGCCATCACGGCGTACGGAGTCGCGCGGCCGGTACGGCCCACCCCGATGCGGATGTCGAGCAGCTTCGTGTGCACCTCCTCGGGCGGGTACTTGTAGGCGATCGCCCAGCGGGGCGCGCGGCTCGTCTCCCCCAGCTCGGCGTGCAGCGCGAGCTCGTCGATCTTCACCACGATGCCGTCGATCTCGTGCTCGACGTCGTGGCGGTGCTCGCCGCGATCCTGAATGAAGTCGACCACCTCGTCGGTGGTCTCGAAGACACGCGAGTGCGGGGAGACCGGCAGCCCCCACTCGCCGAGCAGGCGGTACGCGTCGCTCTGGTTCTCGAACGCCGGGTGCGACCACGCGCCGATGCCGTGCACGTGGAGCGAGAGACGCGACAGCCGATCCCGCATCAGCTCGAGCTCGGCGGGCGTCTTCTTCTCGGCGCGCTGGCGCAGGCTGCCGGCCGCCGTGTTGCGGGCGTTCGCGAACTCCGGGTAGCGCACCGGGATCTGATCCTCGGCCCGCCCCTTCGCCAGTTGCTCGGCGGCGAACTCGGCCTGCAGCTGATGCTGGCGCACGTTGAGGGCCTCGAAGTCCTCGCGGCGCAGGAACACCTCGCCGCGCGCCTCGAAGAACTCGGGGATGCCGGAGCCCGTCAACTCGCGCGGGATCACCGGGATGAGGTCGACGTTCTCGGTGATGTCCTCGCCCACCCGGCCGTCGCCGCGAGTCGTCGCGGTCTCGAGCACACCGTCCCGATAGGCCAGGCTGATCGCGAGTCCGTCGATCTTGAGCTCGGTCAGCCAGCGCACCTCGCGCCCGGCCGCGGCACGGGTCTTCTCGGCCCACTCCCGGAACTCCTCGATCGAGAAGACGTTGTCGAGACTCAGCATGCGCTCGGCGTGCTCGTGCTCGGGGAACCCGGCCGACACCACGGCTGCGCCCACCTCGCGGGTGGGGCTGTCCTGCCCCGCCAGCTCCGGGAAGGCGCGCTCGATCGCCTCGAGCCGGTGGAACTTCTCGTCGTACTCGGCGTCGGAGACGAGGCTCACGGCCTCCGAGTAGTAGGAGGTGCGCAGGCGCTCGATCTCGGCGGTGAGGCGCTCGGCCTCCGCGCGCGCGGCCTCGAAATCGGTCGGGATCTCCTGGTTCGTGTTCACCGCTCCAGTCTAGAAGCGGCCGCCGACATTCCATCTCCCGCGTCACCGGGTGCGTCGTGCACCGCGAGCGGGCCGCCGAGTAGCGGCTGCCGTCGCTCCCTATCCCGCGGCTGCGGGTTCCGATACCGACGACAGCGCACGGTCGATCGTGAATTGCCCGAGCACCCTGCTGCCGACGTAGATCACGGCCGTCTGGCCCGGTGCGACGCCCGACAGCGGCTCGGCCCGATCCAGATCGATGTCCACCACGATCTCGTGCGTGGCGCCGGCACGGTGCTGCTCCCCGCGATCCTCGTCGAGGATCGGCTCGAGGATCGCCCGCGCGGGCACCGGATCGGCGTGGGCGCGGATCTGCACCTCGCAGTCGAACGCCTCGCTCACCTCGAAACCGGGCTCACCCGCCCAGCTGAAGCGGCCGCCCGCGATGCGGGAGATCGCGAGGCTCTCGCGCGGACCGACCACCACCTGATTCGAGACGGGCCGGATCGAGAGCACGTAGCGCGGCTTGCCGTCGGGCGCCGGCCGGCCGAGCTGCAGACCACGACGCTGACCCACCGTGTACCCGTGCGCCCCGTCGTGCTTGCCGACGACCTCACCGGTCTCGTCCAGGATCTCCCCCGGCTCGCGCTGCACGTGATCCGACAGCCAGCCGCGCGTGTCGCCGTCGGGGATGAAGCAGATGTCGTGGCTGTCGGGCTTCTGGGCGACCTGCAGCCCGCGATCCGCCGCCTCCGCCCGGATCAGCTCCTTGGAGGGGGTATCCCCGAGCGGGAAGTAGCAGTGGGCGAGCTGACGCTCGGTGAGCACCCCCAGCACGTACGACTGGTCCTTCGCCCACGCGCTGGCCCGGTGCAGCTCGCGGCCCCGCGGCCCGTCGACGAGCGTGGCGTAGTGCCCCGTCGCCACGGCGTCGAAGCCGAGCGCGATGGCCTTGTCGAGCAGCGCGGCGAACTTGATCTTCTCGTTGCAGCGCATGCACGGGTTGGGGGTGCGACCGGCGGCGTACTCGGCGATGAAGTCGTCGACGACGTCCTCCTTGAAGCGCTCGCTGAGGTCCCACACGTAGAACGGAATGCCGAGCAGATTCGCGGCGCGGCGGGCATCCATCGCGTCCTCGATCGTGCAGCAGCCGCGGGATCCGGTGCGCAGCGTGCCCGGCATGCGGCTCAGCGCCAGATGCACGCCGACCACCTCGTGCCCGGCCTCGACCGCGCGCGCAGCCGCCACCGCGGAGTCGACTCCCCCGCTCATCGCCGCCAGAACCTTCATCCGAGCCATTTTACGCCAGACCCGCCGCTCGGGCGCGTTCCAGTGCGTGGGGCAGGGCGTCGAGCAGGGCGTCGACCTCCTCATCGCGCGTCTCCGGGCCGAGCGTGAAGCGCAGCGCCCCGGCGGCCTGCTGCTCGGGCAGCCCCATCGCCAGCAGCACGTGCGAGATCTCGGCGACACCCGCCTGGCACGCGGAGCCGACCGACACCGAGACGCCCGCCGCGTCGAGCAGGAACACGAGCGAGTCGCCCTGGCAGCCGGGGAAGGTGAAGTGCGCGTTGCCCGGCAGGCGGGAGCCCGGAGACCCCGGATCCGCGCCGCGGAGCACCGCACCGGGATCGATCCGCCGCACGCCGGCGATGAGACGGTCGCGCAGGCGCGTCAGACGCTCGGCCTGATCGGCCTCCGGCCGGCCGGCCGGGTCCAGCACCCGATCCAGCGCAGCGGCGAACGCGACCGCCCCGGCCACGTCCTGGGTGCCGGATCGCGCGCGCTGCTGCGTCCCCCCGTGCAGCAGCGGGTCGGCGACCGTGCGTCGCCCGAGCACCAGCGCGCCGACCCCGACGGGTCCGCCGATCTTGTGCGCCGAGACCGAGATCGCGGCGGCACCCGAGCCGGCGAAATTCACGGGGACCTGGCCCAGGGCGGAGACCGCGTCGACGTGCGCCGGGATGCCCACGGCGCTCGCGATCCCGCAGAGCTCGGCCACCGGCTGCACGGTTCCCACCTCATTGTTGGCCCAGAGGAACGACACGAGCGCGATGCGCTCCGCACCCTCCTCGGCGATCGCCGCGGCAAGGGTCTCCGGGCGCAGCCGTCCCTCGCCGTCGATCGGCAGCCAGCGGAGCCGTGCGCCCTGCGCATCCCGCAGCCACTCGGAGGCCTCGACGGTGGCGTGGTGCTCCCCCTCCGCGACGAGGATCACGTTCCGGGCCGAGGCCGGGGCGGCGCTCCCGGCGCCCGTCCCCCGCCGCGCCCAGTACATCCCCTTGAGCGCGAGGTTGATCGATTCCGTGCCGCCCCCGGTGAGGATCAGTTCTGCGTGGTCGCAGCCGAGGGCCCCCGCGATGCGATCGCGGGCGGCCTCCAGCAGCTCGCTCGCCCGCTGGCCGTGACCGTGCGTCGACGCCGGGTTGCCGACGACGCGGAGCGCGTCGGCGTAGGCGTCGAACACGTCATCCGGCATCGGGGAGGTGGCCGCGTGGTCGAGGTAGGAGCGCACGTCCGGCTGCGCTCCGCCGCTCGGATGCACGGCGTCCCTCAGTACAGCAGGCTCGCGAGGCGTCCGCGGGCCGCGATCACACGCGGATCCGCCGCCCCGACCACCTCGAAGAGCTCGAGCAGGCGCTCCCGCACCGCGGTGCGCCCCTCCGCGTCGCTCGCGGCGAAGAGCTCGAGCAGACGCAGGAAGGCGTCCTCGACGTGCCCGCCGGCCACGTCGAGGTCGGCCACGCGCAGCTGAGCGTCGATATCGCCCGGGTCCGACGCCGCGGCTCCGCGGATCTCGTCGGCGGCGAGCCCCTCGAGGCGCTGCAGCAGCTTCACCTGCACGAGCGCGGCACGGGCCTCGGCGTCGGCCGGGGCCTTCGCCAGCACGGCCTCCCACTCGGCGACCGCCGTGGCGTAGTCACCGCGCTCGGCGGCCTCGACCGCGGCGAGATGCGCCGGCGGGATCTGCGGTTCGGCCGGCGCCTCGATCTCTTCGCCGCCCTCCGGCGCGTTCACGCGCCCCACGACCCCCTGTTGCTCGGCCAGCTGCACGAGCTGCGCGAAGACCTCGCGCACCTGCGACTCCGGCACGGCCCCCTGGAACAGCGGCACGGGCCGACCCCCCACGAGTGCGACGACCGTGGGGATCGACTGCGCCTGAAAGGCCTGGGCCAGGGCGGGGTTCGCGTCCACATCCACCTTGGCCAGCAGCACGCGTCCCGCGAACTCGCGCGTGACCTTCTCGATCACGGGGCTCAGCGTCTTGCAGGGCTGGCACCATTCCGCCCACAGATCGAAGACCACCGGCACGACGGCGGAGAGCTGCGCGATCTGCTCGAAGGTCGCGTCGGTCACATCGAGTACGAGATCGGGTACATCGACGGTCTGCCCGGCAGCGGATCGGTCATCGATGCCGTTGCCCGGCCCGCCCGCCTGGCCGGGCTGGGCCGCCTGCCCGCGCGCTGCGAGGTGGCTCAGATCGACTCCGCCGCCCGGGATCCGCTCGGGGATCTGCTGACTCATACTCAATTCCTCACTCCCACCAGCTCGCTCGTCACACCGAGCAGCTGGATCTTCGATCCGTCGGTCTTGCTGGGCACGAAGAACAGCAGCTGATGCGCGACCTCCTGCACCAGGCGCTCCTGCTCTCCCTCGAGGCCGGAGAGCGCCGTCACCGCGTCCTGCGCCTGCGGCTTGTACCGCCCGCCCTCGACGATCTGCTCCTCGATCACGGTCGTCGCGACGAGCGCGCCGCCGACCCCGGTCGACAGCGCGACGGTGCGCTCGTCGCCCTGGCGTGCGGTCACCGTGAACACCAGATCCTGGTCATCGGAATCGGACTGCTGCTGCGACTTCTCCGCCCGCGCCTTGCCGTAGTTCTCCAGCAGGGAATCGCCCTCGAGCGCGAACGATTCGCCCTCCGGCGCGTCGGCGCCGTCCTGCAGCACCGTGGCGAATGCCGCGCCGACCTCGCCGGGCGGCAGCATGAGCGACTCGAGGTCGTTGGCCAGCAGCGCCGTGCCCTCCTCGGCCGGCGCCGCCTGCGGCATCGAGATGCCGCCGCGCAGCGCGATGACGCGCGACACCAGATAGTTCTGCTGCGCCGTCTCCTGCGTCAGGATGAGCGCGAGCGAGGGAGAGGCCGCCCTGGTCTCCGTCTCGCCCGAGTCCTCGCCCTCAGTGGGCTCCGGATCCCCCGCCGCATCCGCCTTGCCCGAGGTTGACGCGATCGTCACGAACAGCGTGCGCGGCCACGACTCGGTGCTCTGCACGAGTTCGTAGTCGAGCTCCTCGTCGGTGAGGCGGGGAGGCACGACGCCGTAGTCGGGCATCTCGGCGCGAATAGTGTAGTTCGCCGTGCGCTGCGCAAGGGCGTCACCGGTGAAGCGCTCGGCGAGCTTCTCAGCGTCGAGATCGTCATCCGCCGCGGTCGCGACCGCGGCGACGCGCTCCACGATCCGGTGCAGCTGCTCGTCCTTGACCGGGACCGGCGCGATCGACGTCGGCTGCTCCGGAGTCTGCTCCTCGACGGGCTCGGCCCCGAACTGCGGCCAATAGCTCGCGGAGCAGCCGCTGATCCCGAGCGCCACGGCGAGACCGAGCACGGGAAGCGCGGTCGCACGGGCACGGCGGCGGGAAGGCCTGCTCGTGCGCATCGTCGCGGTATCGCCGGATGGCACCGTGTCAGCCTCTCCTCCGCGGCGGCGCGAACCACGGCCGCCGAACATGTTGCGGATGCCCTGGAACGGGCCCCGGCGTCCTCGGCGCGGCCCCAGACCGCGCCGGTCGTGATCGATCGCGAGCAGGTAGAGGACACCGCCGACCAGAGCCAGCAGTCCTCCGGCCGCCAGCAGCGGCCCCGCCCACGGCGTGTCGGGATTCTGCACCCAGACCAACGAGACGTCCTTCGGCACCGGGTTCCCTCCGTCCGAGGCGATGAGCACCGACTGGTCCGCGGCCAGCGAGACCGGCACGCGCAGCGTTCCCGTGTCGGCGCCGCTGCCCGCATCGTCGATCACTCGTTCCTGCAGCCACAGGTCGCTGCCGCGCGGGTCGAGCGGCTCCGGTTCCTCCACCTCTCCGCCGTTCGCGGACGCCTCCACGACAGCGGGAGCGACGAGCGCGCTCAGCAGGCGATGATTCCTGGTGTCGACGGAGAGATCGGCGTGCAGGAAGGGCGCTGCCCAGCCGCGCACGTCGCGCGTCGCTCCCGTCGCGACGAAGGCGCGCTCGCCCTTCACCACCACGTTCGCCTGGCCGGGCATCTTGGCGAATTCGGCGCCGTCGACGACGGCGTACCCGGCCTCCGACTTCGTATCGACCGGGAAGCTGATCTCCGATGGACCGGCGAGAAAGGTGCGTTGACCGATGCCCAGCAGCAGCAGCACTCCTGAGAGCACCAGCGCCGCAATCGCAAGCACGTATCGCACGGAGGCTCCTTCGATGTCGGGAAATGTATGTAGAGCAGCTTCAACGGTACCGGAGCTTTCCTGATGCGACATGAATAGCGGCTCGATTCGCCCTGTCGGCGGCCGCATCGGCGAGGGGTCGCCGTCGATGACGTTTCCCTGCTCCCGCCTGGATGAAGTGCGGTATCGTGGTGCTCACCTTTCTTCGCCCGTGCGTGACGAAATCACTGCACGGTCGTGGTGACCTCGTCCAGATTCCGGAGGCACAGTGTCCGAATCCGCTCAGCCGTTCTCTCCTGCCTTCCGCGGCTACAACCGCGACGAGGTCGACGAGCGGGTCTCCGCTCTCACGGGACACATCGCCACCCTCCAGTCCCATCTGCAGTCGCTCCAGTCCGCGCATCAGCAGGCCACCCACGTGAGCCAGGAGCAGCGGCAGCTCATCGCGGAGCTGCAGGAGCAGGTGGCAGAGCTGGGGGCGAGCGGCTACTCGGGGCTCGGCCTGCGTGTCGAGAAGAGCCTGCAGATCGCCGAGGATCACGCCCAGCGCCTCATGGCCCAGGCCGATCTCGATGCCGAGAAGCTGCGCCGCTCCTCCGAGGAGGAGGCGAAGCGCGTGCTCACGCAGGCCCAGCTCCGGGCCGATGAGCTGCTCTCCGCCGCAGCGGAGCAGGCCGAGGTCGTCGTCTCCGGCGCCCGCAACGATCTGGCCGAGCAGACCGCAGCGGCGAACGCCGAGCGCGAACGGCTGATCGACGAGGCGCGGCGCGCCGCGGCGCTCGAGCGCAGCTCCGCGGAGCGCGAGACGACCGCGGAGCGCGAGACGGCGCACCGTGACGCCCAGGCCGAGCTCGCCGAGGCCCACGCCGAGGCCGAGCGGGTCCTCGCGGAAGCACGTGCGCTCGCCAACGAGCTGCGCGCCGAGACCGAGCTGCACGCCGAGGCCTTCGCGAGGCAGAAGGGCGAGAGCGAACGGGAGGCGGAGCTCGAGCGCGCGCGGCTGGTGCGCGAGGGCGAGCGGGGCCGCGCCGAGTTCGAGGCGAAGCGGCAGCGCGAGGAGGCTGAACTCGAGGAGCGCTTCACCGAGCGGGGTCGCGAGCTGGAGGCCGACATCGAGGCCCGGCGGCGCGAGCTCAGCACCGAGATGGAGACGCTGCGGGGCCGGATCGCCCAGGAGCGCCAGGAGCACGACGCGGCGATTGCGAGCGAGCGGGAGCAGCACGACCGTCGGCTCGCCGCCGAGCAGCGCACCCACGCCGACCGCATCGCGCAGGAGCGCGAGGAGCACGAGGCCGCGATCGCACGCGCTCTCGAGGCGCAGCAGGCCGAGCTGATCACGCTCGCAGAACAGGGCGCGCGCGAACGCGAGCGGGCGAACGCGCTGGCCGCGCAGGAGCGCGAGGAGCTGCTGGAGCGCGTCACGACCGAGCTGGACACCGCGCGTGAGCGCCAGGAGCAGCAGCAGCGCGAGGAGCGCGACGCCCACGATGCGCGCATCACCGAGGAGCGCGAGACCCACGAGTACACCCTTTCCGAGGAGCGCCGCGTCCACGATGAGACGCTCCGCGCCGAGATCGTCTCGCACGAGGCCCGGCTCAGGGACGAGCAGGAAGCCCAGGAGAACCGCCTCTCGGCTGAGCTCGAGGCCCACGTCTCGCGGCTGGCCCGCGAGCGGGAGGCCCATGAGCTCGACATCTCCGCTGAGCGCGAGGCGCACGAGAGCGGCATCGCAGCGGAGCGCGAAACGCACGAGGCGGCGCTGCGGGCCGAGCGCGAGGAGCACGAGTCGCTGCTCTCCGCGGAGCGCGAAGCGCACGACGCGGCACTGGCCGCGGAACGCGAACAGCACGACGCGGCGATCGCCGCCGAGCGCGAGGCACACGAGAGCCGGATCTCCGCGGAGCAGGAGCAGCACGAGACCCGCGTCGCGGCCGAGCGCGAACAGCACGAAGCCCGCATCGCGGCCGAGCAGGAGGCTCACGCCGGCAGCATCGCCGAGGAGCGGGCAGCGCACGAGGCCGCGATCGGGGCCGAGCTCGACGAGCATCGCGCTCGCATCGACCGCGAGCGGGAGGGCCACGAGAACCGGATCGGCGGCGAGCTCGCCGCCCACCAGGATCGCCTCATCGCGGAGTGGGAGGACCACCGCGCCCGGCTCGGCGCCGAACGAGCAGCGCACGACGAGGAACTCGCGGCGGAGCGACTGGAACAGGAGCAGCAGCTCGCCCGCGCCCTCACCGCCCACGACGCCCGGGTCGCCGACGAGTCGACGATGCACGAGGAGCGGATCGCCGCGCAGCTGCGTGAGCATCAGCAGCGCCTCGAAGACGAGCGTGCCGCCGAGGAGGAGCGCCAGCGCATCCAGCGCGAGGAGATCGCGGAGTCTCTGGGGCTCGAGCGCGAGGCGCTCGAGTTGCAGATGGAGCGCGAGCGGGCCAGGCTCGAGGCCGACATCGCCCGCGAGCGCGAGGAGCACGAGCGCTCCATCGCCGCCGCGGTCGCCCAGCACGAGGAGGACCTGCGTCGCGAGCGCGAAGCGCAGGCCGCGGCGGTCGCCCGCGAGGTCGAGGCCAAGCGCGCCGCCGTCACCGAGGAGACCGACCTGCTGCGCGCCGACACCGTGGCCGAGCTGGCGGAGTACCGCACGACGGAAGAGGCCGATCTCGCGCAGCTGCGCGCCGACGCCGAGGACGCCGCGCGCGAGCTCTACCAGAGGATCGAGGCCGACACGATCGCGTTCAACACCTCTTCCGCGCAGCAGCGCGAGCAGCTCGAGCAGGAGCTCGCGGTGCGTCAGCGCGAGGCCGCGGAGGCGGGCCGGCGCGAGATCGAGGCCACACGCTCCGAGCTCGAGGAACTGCGCTCGCAGCTCGAAATCGCACGCGCGGAGTACGAGCGCATCACCTCGGAGGCCGCGCAGGACGCGCGCAACACGAGAGCCGAGGCCGAGCGCCAGGCCGCCGAGACCGTGCTCGAAGCCGAACGACGGGCGCAGGTCACCTTCGCCGCGGCCGAGGAGCGGGCGACGAAGGTGCTCGCCGCCGCCGAGGACCGCATGACCCAGCTGAAGGTCGAACGCGGCGCCGTCGCGCGCTACTTCGAGAGCCTGGGAGAGGTCATCACGAACGCGCAGAAGATGAGCACGGTCGCCGGCAGGCTGGTGGATCAGCCCGTCGCAGAGGCGATGGACGCGGATTCGCGCCAGGCCGAGCGCGAGGCCGAGGAGGAGCAGCGGTGACGCTCACGGCGGCGGCGGACGGTTCGGCACTCGGCAACCCCGGCCCCGCGGGCTGGGCGTGGGTGATCGACGAGCAGCAGTGGCGCGCCGGCGGCTGGCCGCGCGCCACCAACAATCAGGGCGAGCTGATGGCGGTGCTCGACCTGCTCCATGCCACGGCGGCTCGGGCGGACGAGCCGCTGCGGGTCCTCTGCGACAGCCAGTACGTCATCAACTCGGTGACCCAGTGGATGCCCGGTTGGAAGCGGCGCGGCTGGCGCAAGGCCGACGGCAAGCCCGTGCTCAACCGAGAACTGCTCGAGCAGCTCGACGCGGCACTCGCCGGACGGGACGTGAAGTTCGAGTGGGTGAAGGGTCACGCCGGCCACCCGCTCAACGAGGCGGCTGATCTGCGCGCCCGATCCGCGGCTACGGCTTTCCAGGCCGGTCGCTCCCCCGATCACGGCCCCGGTCTCGCCGATGTCGCCTCCGCACCATCCGTCGAGGTCTCGCTCGAGCAACCCGCTGCCCCTCCGACGCTGTTCTAAAACAGGTCTTGCTCCACGGCCGTTCCCCCGCTCGAACTCCAGGCCAGCGTCCACGAGCCTTCGAAACGGGAGCGCGTGAGGGCAGCCTCGGGAAGCGAGCGCATCGGGGCCGCGCGGCGCGCAGCGACGCGCGAGGGGTCCCCGTCTAAGCGAGCGGCGAGGCTGCCCTCACGCGCGAGGCCGATCTCAGGCGAGCCTCCAGCAGTGGGCATGGTAGTGCCGCCGATCCCGCACGGCCGCCTCGTCGCCGAAGAGGTGGTCTGCGCGCCAGGCCACGATGTGCGCCTGGCCCTGCGGCACATCGGTTCCGCAGGCCGGACAGCGGTAGCTCTTCTCCGCCCGGTGCGCGGGGATGTCGCGCACGAACCACTCGTCGCCGTGCCGGCTCTCCTTGCGCGCTCCGCCGTAGGCGAGGCGCGTGACGTCGCTCTGCGGACCGGCCGCAGCGCGCTGGTACTTGTTCACCCGCCGATGACGCGCCATCGGACGACTACCACCAGTGGTTGGCGGTCCAGAAGGCGTAGGCCGACGCCCAGCTGCCGTAGCGGTCGACCGCGTACCCGTTCGCCCAGCGAAGGTTGTCGACGGGGTCGTAGCCGTTGCCGGGCACCTTGCTGCAGGGGTAGGCCTGGATCAGTCCACAGGCGCCCGAGCTCGCGTTGGTGGCGTTCGGGTTCCAGCCGCTCTCCTTCGAGGCGATGAAGTCGACGTATCCCCAGTCGCTCTCGGCGATGCCCGCAGCGGCCATCCATTCGGCCGGCGAACCGCCGCCCGAGTACTTCGGCGGGGACAGCGGGGTGGTCGCCTGCTGCGCACGCGCCGCCTCCGCGGCTTCCTCCGCCTCCTTCGCAGCCTTGGCCGCGGCTTCCTCATCCGCGATGCGCTGCCGCTCCTCTTCGGAGATGTCGACGGGGACCTCGGCGAACACGAGGTCGGCCTCGTCGGTCTCGTTGGGCGTGAAGTCCTGGTGGATGCGCTGCTGGAAGGCCAGCGTTTCGGCGTCGGCTTCCGCCGCGGGCATCGCGAACGGTGCGACCACCGCAACACCGAGGAAACCGGCGACGGCGAGGGCGGCGACCGGAGCCCTGAAACGGGACCAGCGCGAGACGGAGTTCGTATTCACAGCAGACACAATGTAACGATTCTATATCAGAGCGGCGTACCACTCAACGGCATTCTGAAACTCGGGAGTCGGATCACTGACGCGTGGCGAGAATCAGCTCGACCACGGCGTCCAGCAGCGCATCCACCTGGTCCTCGTCGTACCCTCGCCACTCCGAGTGGAACACCACGTCCCGCACCTCGGCGGGCTTGAGCGCCAGTTCGCGTCGCTCGAACATCTCGGCGATGCGGTCCAGGAAGGCGTCGACCTGCGAACGCCGGTATCCCGTGGCGAAGATCCCGCGTCGCCTGAAGCGCTTTCCCCGGGTGCGCTGAATACGGCCGCGCACCTCCGAGAGCAGCTGCCGGGTCTCGGCCCACCACGCATCATCGCCCTGGGCCCGCAGCAGCGCGCGCCGTTCGCGCTCGAAGAACACCTCTTCGAGCCGATCCATCGCCGCATCGACGTAGCGCGGCGTGTAGCCGCCCCGCTTCACCGCGAACGCCGTGTGCCGCACGTCCTCGGCCGTCATCGAGACCGGCGTGGCTCCGGAGCCCTCGTAGGCGGCGCGGGCGCGGGTCAGGAAGTCATCGACCTGCTCGGGGTGATAGCCCCTCTGCGAGCCGTTCGCGAGCGGAAAGGAAGTGTGCACCGCACCATTCTGCCGTCTCTGGGACGCGCGAGTCTGAGAGGCCATCACACCACCCCCAGCACGAGTGCGACGCCGTAGACGCCGACGGCCGACGGCAGCAGCGAGTCGAGCCGGTCGAGGAATCCCCCGTGACCGGGAATCCAGGAACTCATATCCTTCACTCCCAGGTTGCGCTTGATGAGCGACTCGGTGAGGTCTCCCCCGGTGGCGGTGAGCAGCACCACGACTCCGAGCACGATGCCGACCCACCACGGCTGCTGGAGCGCCAGCAGGGCCACCGCCACGCCCGCGCCCATCGCGGCGACCGCCGCACCGGCGAAGCCCTCCCAGGTCTTGTTGGGGCTGATCCGCGGTGTCATCTTGTGCTTGCCCAGGGTGACGCCCGCCGCATAGGCGCCCACGTCGACCGAGACGACGATCAGCACGAGGGCGAACACCCACCATTCGCCGCGCTGGCCCTCGACCAGCAGCACGGCGAAGGAGGCGAGGAAGGCCACGTAGACCAGCGTGAAGAGCCCGGAGAACACGTCTCGCACGAGCGTGCGCCGGGGCGTCTCCCAGGCGGGCACGAGTCCCTCGACAAGACGCCAAACCGTGAGCAGCGCCGATCCCGCGAACAGCCCCAGGAGCATCCCCTCGGCGCCCCAGAAGAACGCGCCGCCGACCACTACGAGTCCGCCCAGCACCACTCCGATGCGCGGCACCCGGCGACCGGCCACGCGGAACGCGGCGGCGAGCTCGATCAGCGCGACGGCCACGAGGATCGCGACGAGCAGCACGAAGATCTGCTTGACGAGCAGCAGGCTTGCGAGGAACACCCCCGCGAAGACCAGGCCGGAGAGCACCGCGAAGAACAGGTTGCGTCCGGCCCGCGCCTCGATCTTCGCGTTCGTGGCCTCGAGCTGCGCGCGCTTCGATTCGATGGCGCTCCGGATCTCGTCGCGTCTCTCCGGGCCCGACATGAGGTTAGACCTCCAGCAGTTCGGCCTCTTTGCGCTTCAGCGCATCGTCGACCTGATCGATGAACTGCTTGGTCACGGCCTCGAGTTCCTTCTCGGCCCGGGTCACCTCGTCCTCGCCGATCTCGCTCTTGAGCGCGTCGAGATCGTCCTTGCCGCTGCGGCGCACGTTGCGGATCGCCACTCGCGCGTCCTCGGCGCGACCCTTGACGATCTTGACGAACTCCTTGCGGCGCTCCTCCGTCAGCTCCGGCAGCGAGACGCGGATCACGTTGCCGTCGTTGCTGGGGTTGGCGCCGAGATTGGGCATGTCGCGGATGGCCTGCTCGATGTCCTTCATCGCGCCCTTGTCGTAGGGGGTGATGATGAGGCTGCGGGCATCCTGGTTCTGCACCGAGGCGAGCTGCGCCAGCGGCGTGGGAGTGCCGTAGTAGTCGACCTGGAGGTTCTGCAGCAGGGACGGGTTGGCGCGTCCCGTGCGCACCGTGGCGAAGCCCTCCTTCGCGGCCTCGACCGCCTTGGTCATACGGTCCTTGACGTCGACGAAGACCTCTTCGATCACGGTGTACTCCTTCTGAAACCTACGGGTGTCGCTCGTACTTCAAGCTTAGCGGTCGGGGGTGGTGCGACGCTCAGCTGTGGACCAGCGTGCCGAGGCGGCCGCCGCGGATCGCTGCCGTCACATTGCCGGCGGGTTCCATGCCGAACACGCGCATCGGCATGCCGTTGTCCATGCACAGGCTGAAGGCGGTCGAATCGACCACCTTCAGGCCGCGCACGAGGGCGTCGCCGTAGGTGATCCGGTCGATGAGCGTGGCGTCGGGATCCTTGTGGGGATCGGCGGTGTACACGCCGTCGACGCCGTTCTTCGCGACGAGCACCTCGTCGGCGTGGATCTCGAGTGCGCGCTGCGCCGCGACGGTGTCGGTGGAGAAGTACGGGAGGCCCGCCCCCGCACCGAAGATCACCACACGGCCCTTCTCCAGGTGCCGGATGGCGCGCAGCGGGATGTAGGTCTCGGCGACCTGCGTCATCGTGATCGCCGACTGCACGCGGCTGCCGACGCCGGCCTGCTCGAGGAAGTCCTGGAGCGCGAGCGCGTTCATCACGGTTCCGAGCATGCCCATGTAGTCGGCCCTGGCACGATCCATGCCGCGCTGGGAGAGCTCGGCTCCGCGGAAGAAGTTGCCGCCGCCCACCACGACCGCCACCTCGGCGTGCTCCATCGCCGCCGCGATCTCGCGCGCGATCTGGCTCACCACGTCGGGGTTCACTCCGAGCGTCCCGCCTCCGAAGGCCTCTCCCGAGAGCTTCAGCAGAACTCGGCGCTTGCGATCGGCGGTCTCGGTCATGGGGTCTCCTTCGTGAGGGGTGCGGTCTCTGGTCTCGGTTGAGGCAATGATAGTGGGCAGCAGAAGGGCCCGGATCGAATCACGATCCGGGCCCGACGCGACGCTTAGGCGCCGACCTTGCTGCGTGCGAAGCCGGTGACGGTGATGCCTGCGGCCTCGGCGACCTTCTTCACCTCGCGCTTGTCGGCGTCGAGGGCGTGCACCTGCTCGTTCAGCGCGACGTTCTTGAAGAACGCGGTGAGGCGACCCTCGACGATCTTCGGCAGGGCTGCCTCGGGCTTGCCCTCGTTCTTCGAGATCTCGGTGACGAGTGCGCGCTCCTTCTCGACGTCGGCCTCGGGCACGTCCTCGCGGTCGAGGTAGAGCGGGTCGGCGAACGAGATGTGACGGGCGATGCTGAGGGCGGCCTCGGCGTCGTCGCCCTCATAGCCCACGACCACGCCGATCTGCGGGGGCAGATCCTTCGAGGTCTGGTGCAGGTAGACGGCGGTGCCGGGGGCATCGACGCGCGACACCTTCCGCAGCTCGAGGCGCTCGCCGATGATGGCGGCCTCGTCGGTGATCACCTCGGCGACGGTCTTGCCCTCGGCGGGGGCCGCGAGGGCCTCCTCGAGGGTCTTCGCGTCGGCGGCGACGACGGCATCGATCACGCGATCGGCCAGTGCGATGAACTTCTCGTTCTTCGCGACGAAGTCGGTCTCGCAGACCAGCTCGATCATCGTGGCGGCGCCGTCGCTCTGCTTGACGGCGACGAGGCCCTCGCTCGCCTCGCGGTCGCCGCGCTTCGCGACGCCCTTCAGGCCCTTGAGACGCAGGATCTCGATCGCCTTCTCGATGTCGCCCTCAGCCTCGACGAGGGCGTTCTTGCTGTCGACCATGCCGGCGCCGAGACGCTCGCGCAGTTCCTTCACGGCGGCCATGCTGACTGCAGCCATGTGTGACTCCTTCTGTGTCATCCCGTGCGGACCGCGGATTGCGCGGTCCGCACGGGATCCATGTTTCGGTCTGTGTCTTGCTGATGACGGTGCTGAAGCTACCGTCTGCGGATGAACCGCAGGTTACTCCGCGGCGGGGGCTTCCTCGGCGGCGGGGGCCTCAGCGGTCTCCGCAGCAGGAGCCTCCTCGGCGGCCGGAGCCTCTGCCGCGGGGGCCTCTTCAGCGGCGGGCGCCTCTTCAGCCGCGGGGGCCTCGGCGGCCTTGTCGGCGTTCAGCAGCTCGACCTCCCACTCGGCGAGGGGCTCGGCAGCGGCCTCGGCACCCTCGGTGGGCTTCTGGTGGCGCTCCATGAGGCCCTCGGCTGCGGCGTCGGCGATCACGCGGGTGAGCAGCGCGACCGAGCGGATCGCGTCGTCGTTGCCCGGGATCGGGTAGGTGACCTCGTCGGGATCGCAGTTGGTGTCGAGGATCGCGATCACGGGGATCCCGAGCTTCTTCGCCTCGTCGATCGCGAGGTGCTCCTTCTTGGTGTCGACCACCCACAGAGCCGAGGGGGTCTTGGTCATGTGGCGGATACCGCCGAGCGACTTCTGCAGCTTCTCGAGCTCGCGCCGCTTGAGCAGCAGCTCCTTCTTGGTGAAACCGCTCGTGGTGCCCTCGAAGTCGAGCTGCTCGAGCTCCTTCATGCGCTCGAGACGACCGGTGACGGTCTGGAAGTTGGTGAGGAGGCCGCCGAGCCAGCGCTGGTTCACGTAGGGCTGGTTCACGCGGGTCGCCTGCTCGGCGATCGCTTCCTGCGCCTGCTTCTTGGTGCCGACGAAGAGGATGTTGCCGCCGCGGGCGACGGTCTGCTTCACGAACTCGTAGGCATCGTCGATGTAGCCGAGCGACTGCTGCAGATCGATGATGTAGATGCCCGAGCGCGCTCGGTGAAGATGAAGCGCTTCATCTTCGGGTTCCAGCGGCGGGTCTGGTGTCCGAAGTGGACGCCGCTGTCGAGCAGCTGGCGCATGGTGACGACGGCCATTGCCGTTCTCCTGTTCTGCGCACCCCAGCGGGCGCGCTTGCGGTTGTTATCGGTCGCGGTGGCGACCAGATCCTGGTGCCCTCGGATTCCGCCGCCCCGTTCTGCGCTGATCCGCGATCTGTGACGATCGAGGATCCGTGCGAATGGAGACCGATGGCGGTGCGCCGATGAGCGGGCACGCGAAGTCACCTCTTGCGAGGTGCGGGATCTAGCTTAGCACCGTCACGGCCGATCCGGCCAACGCCCGAGGGTCTCGACGCGGATGAACGGCGATGCCGCGCCCGATGTCCCGCATTCCGCTCACAATCAGCGAGATACGGCGATTCACGGCGACCTCTCCACAATGGACCATATTGTCTTTCGCGCACCGCACCCCACCGCCGATGATGGGCGCCCAGGAGGTGCCCCATGAACCCACCGGCAGCACACAACCAGACGCTCGGATCCCGCGGCGAGTCGATCGCGGCGGACTACCTCGAGGAGCAGGGCTATCGGATCGTCGACCGCAACTGGCGCACTCGCCACGGCGAGCTCGACCTCATCGCGATCGACGACGGGGCGCTCGTGGCGATCGAGGTGAAGACCCGCAGCGGTTCGGGGTACGGCCACCCGCTGGAGGCCATTACCGCGCGGAAGGCGGACCGTTTGAAACGGCTGCTGCTCGACTGGGCTCGCGAGTACGGCTCTCGCGCCCGCGGATTGCGCGTCGACGCCATCGGCATCACGCTCAGCCCCGGAGCCGAGCCGCGCATCGAGCATCTGCGGGGCATCTCATGAGCACGGCGGTCTGCCGCGCCGCATCGGTCGCGCTCACCGGGCTCGAGGGCACCGCGGTCATGGTCGAGACCGCGGTCTCGCAGCAGCTTCCCGGCATGGCCATCATCGGTCTGCCCGACACCGCGTTAGCCGAGGCCAAACTCCGGGTGCGCACGGCGACCGCCCAGGTCGGCTTGCCTCTCTCCGACCGGTTCCTCACGATCAACCTCAGCCCCGCCTCGCTGCCGAAGCACGGCTCGGGCTTCGACCTCGCCATCGCACTCTCCGCGCTGGCCGCCTCGAAGCACCTGCCGCCCCACCGGCTCCCCGGGGTCGCGCACCTCGGAGAGCTCGGCCTCGACGGCGAGCTGCGACGACCTGCCGGCCTGCTCCCGGCGGTGGTCGCCGCACGCTCGCTCGGCTTCGACCGCGTCATGGTGCCCGCCTCCTACGGCGCCGAAGCCGCCCTCGTGCCCGGTATCGAGGTCATCGCGGTGCCCGACCTCGCCAGCGCGGTCGCCTGGTACCGGGGAGAGCTCGATGGGGCCGCGAGCCCGGCGCACGAGGAGTTCGAGCAGCCGAGCGCCGATCCCCTGCTCGACATGTCCGACGTCGTGGGCCAACCCGAAGCCGTGGACGCCCTCGCCGTCGCGGCCGCCGGACGTCACCACATCTCGATGCTCGGCCCGCCCGGCGCGGGCAAGACGCTGCTCGCCTCGCGGCTGCCCTCCATCCTCCCGGACCTCACACCGGATGAATCGCTCACGGCGAGCAGTATCGCGGCGCTCGGCGGTACACCGCTCACCCGCCTCGTGCGACGCCCGCCGTTCGAGGCTCCGCACCACACGGCGTCGGCCGTATCCATCATCGGCGGCGGCGACAGCGGAGGCGTGCGCCCCGGAGCCATCACGAGCGCCTGCCACGGGGTGCTGTTCCTCGACGAGGCGCCCGAGTTTCCCCGCAGCGTGCTCGACGCGCTGCGGCAGCCGCTCGAGTCGGGGCGGATCGAGATCCACCGCGCGCGCCTGCGCACCGTGCTGCCCGCACGCGTCCAGCTCGTGCTCGCGTCCAACCCCTGTCCCTGCGGCAACGCGGGCTCACCCGACACCTCGCAAGCCTGCCGCTGCTCCCCCAGCACACGCGTGAAGTATCTGCAGCGCATCTCCGGGCCGCTCAGCGACCGCATCGACCTGCGCCTCACGGTGCGACGCGTATCGAGCGTGCTGCAGCACGAGTCGGGCCTCGCCGCCCCGTCGAGCCTCGAGCTGCGCCGACGCATCGCCGACGCCCGGGCTCGTGCGGCGGACCGGCTCCGCAACACGCCTTGGACGGTGAACTCCGAGGTTCCCGGCAACTGGCTGCGCGGTCGGGATGCGCGCTTGCCGCGCGCCGACACATCGGTGCTCGATCGTGCGTTGGCGCGAGGATCACTGACCCTGCGCGGTTACGACAGGGTGCTGCGGGTCGCCTGGACCATCGCCGATCTCGCGGGAATCGAACGACCCGGCAGGAGCGAGGTCGCCCGAGCGCTCGTGCTCCGGGGAGGCGATGCCCGGTGAATCGCCCCCATCCGCGGAGCAGCGCCGAGGGACTGATCCGCGCCGACTCCGAGTTCCGCCCACGACTCGACCGATTGCTCGCCGACGCCGACGGGGACGCCGTCGAGAACACGATCCACGCCGACGGGCAGACGGCGGCCGACACGCTGCTGGCCCGGATCGTGTGGGCCAGGCTCGTCGAGCCCGGCGACGCGGTCGCGGGCGGACTCGTCGGAGCGCTCGGAGCCGTACCGGCCCTCGACCTGCTGGCGTCGAATGCTCCGATCGCGCGCGTTCGCGAACTCGTGCGCACCGCCGCGGGGGCCGACCCCGATCCCGCCGCGCTCGCACGAGCGTTCAGGCGCTGGAGGCTTCGGCTCGACCGCTCTGCGACCGTCGCCGATATCGAGCGGGGCCTCGAGGCGCGCATGCGGATCGTCACCCCCGAGTCGGAGGGCTGGCCGTCCGCCCTGGCCGACCTGGGCGATCACGCCCCGCTGCTGCTCTGGGTGCGAGGCGATCCCGCCGCCCTCACGGGCTTCTCGCTCGCGGTCGTCGGAGCCCGGGCCTGCACCGGCTACGGCTCCCACGTCACCGCGGAACTCACCGAGAGCGTCTGCGAGGCCGGCACGACGATCGTCTCCGGTGCGGCCTACGGGATCGACGCGGTCGCCCATCGCACCGCACTCGCGCTCGGCGCGCCCACCATCGCCGTGCTGGCGGGAGGAGCGGACATGCCCTACCCGAGCTCGCACGGTCCGCTGCTGGAGCGCATCGTCGATTCGGGGGCCGTCTGCTCCGAGATGGTGCCGGGATCCGCTCCGACGCGCTGGAGGTTTCTGCAGCGGAATCGCTCGATCGCCGCGCTCGCGCGCGCCACGCTCGTCACCGAGGCCGGCGTTCGCTCCGGATCCCTCAACACCGCCGGGCACGCGGCGGAGCTGGGGCGTCCCCTCGGGGCGGTTCCCGGCCCGGTCACGAGCGCGGCATCCGCGGGCTGCCATCGCCTGCTCCGCGAATACGGCGCAACGCTCGTGACCAACGGCGCCGAGGCGCGCGAGTTCCTCGGCCTCTCGGACGAGCCGGCCCTCTTCGACCTCGATTCACGGGGGGCCGACGCACCGGAGACCGCCAGACAGCCGGCACGGCACCGGCGCGTGCTCGATGCGCTGCCGCTGCGCGGAAGCCGCGACGTCGTCGAGGTGGCCCGCCGAGCAGGTCTCGAGATCGCAGAAGCACGATCCGCACTCGCGGAACTCGAACTGCTCGGGGCCGTCGCTCATCGCGAAACGCCGGAGTCGGGCGAGAGCCGCTGGGCGCTACTGCGACGAGAATGAGAGCATGCAGTTGACCGCGGCGATCGATTCCTTCCTCGATGCTGTCCGCTTCGAATACGGCTACTCCGAGCACACGGTGCGCGCCTACCGGCGAGATCTGCACGACTTCGCGCTCTTCGCAGACCGCAGCACCGCCGACGCCGCCGAAACCACTACAACCGCTGCAACCGCTGTGGTCGCCACGATCGCCGACTGCGACCTGGAGCTCATGCGCGGCTGGCTCTGGGATCGCCAGCAGCGGGGCCTCGCCCCCAGCACGCTCGCCCGCAACGTCGCCACGCTGAAATCGTTCGGCGGATGGCTCGAACTGCGCCGGCTGGTTCCGGGCAATCCCGCTTCGAGACTGCGCTCGCCGAAGGCTCCGCGCGAACTGCCGCGAGTGCTCGCGGACGAGCAGATGGCACGCATCCTCGACCGCGCCGCGCGGAGAGCGGAGAGCGGAGACCCGGCCCAGCTGCGCGATCACGCGGTGCTCGAACTGCTGTACGCGACCGCGCTGCGCGTATCGGAACTCTGCACCCTCCCGGTCACCGGGCTCGACCGCAGGGAACGCACGGTGCGGGTGTTCGGCAAGGGAGGCAAGGAGCGCGTCGTCCCGCTGGGAGCGCCCGCGGCCCGAGCGCTCGAGCGCTACCTCGACGCGGCCCGCCCCGCGCTCGCGGCACGGGCCGAGCGCCCCGATGGAACCGCTCTCTTCCTCGGCAATCGCGGCGGGCCGCTCCGGCCCAACACCGTATACCGTCTGGTGTCCCACGAACTCGAGCGGGAACCCGGGGGCGGCCCCCGCGGGCCGCACACCTTCCGGCACACGGCGGCCACGCACCTGTTGAACGGCGGTGCCGACCTGCGCGTGGTGCAGGAGATGCTCGGGCACTCGAGCCTCTCCAGCACGCAGGTCTACACCCACGTCTCCACCGAGCGGCTGGCCGAGAACTACCGCCAGGCGCACCCCCGCGCCTGAGGTCGCCCGCGGTTCGGCGGATCCTCACGGCGCTCACCGCACCCGGCCGTGCTCACCGCAGCCCGGCCGTGCTCACCGCAACACGGCTGTGCTCACCGCAGCCCGGTCGCGCGCGGCAGGGACCGGTCCGGCGCGAGCCGGTCTCAGCCGGCCTCAGCCGGCCTCGGCTCGGCCCAGGGGCAGCAGCACGGGACGCTGCAGGAGGTAGCGCAGCGGGTTCACGTACTCGCCCTCCACGCGCACCCCGAGATGCACGCACTCGGCGAGGCAGTGGCCACCGCTCGCCGCCTCGCCGACCACGGCCCCGCTCGCCACGGCCTCACCCACCGAGAGCGCGCTGCGCACCGGCTCCAGCGTGTACACGGTGCGATCGTCCACCCTGATCGACAGAACGCCGCGGTCGACGACCGTGCCCGAGAACGACACCGTTCCCGCCGCAGGCGCGATGACCGCTTCGCCCGGCCTCGCCGCCAGGTCGATGCCGCGGTGCCCCGAACCGTAACGGTGCGGCGGCGCACGATACGGTCCGGAGACCTCGAGCGGCCCTCCGATCGGCGGCACCCACAGCGCACCCGGTGCAAGCGTCGCGACTGGACCCTGCGGTGCTGGATTCTGCTGCGCTGAATTCTGCGGTGCTCCGGGCTGCACGGCGAGACCCGGAATCGGTGGCCCCGATCCGTTTGCGAGCAGCGTGATCATCGCCAGCAGCGGGGCTATCAGCAGTGTGCGCGGTAGGACCATGCACCGACTCTCGCAGAACCCGCTTCACGCTCGAGACGCCTCAGGCGGATCTGTGGAGAAGATTCCGGTACCGGCCTTACGAAGTGATTGTGAGCGGAGCGCGGTGGCGAGCTCGGACTACTCGTCGAGCGCCAGCTCCTGCGGCAGCGAGAACTCCCGGGCGGAGAGCTCCTCGACGTTCACATCCTTGAAGGTGAGCACCCGCACCGACTTCACGAAGCGGTCGGCACGATACACGTCCCACACCCAGACGTCCGTCATCGCGAGCTCGAAGTAGAAGTCGCTCCCGGCGTCCTGCCGCTTGAGATCCACCTCGTTGGCCAGGTAGAAGCGGCGCTCGGTCTCGACGACATACCGGAACTGGCTGGCGATGTCGCGGTATTCGCGAAACAGCGACAGCTCGGCCTCGCGCTCGTAATCGTCTAGCTCGTCCTCGTTCATCTCCCCCATCCTACGCCGTCTCGGCTGGCTCCTCGGAGCCCGGCGCGCCCACCCTCACCGAGGTTGACTTATTCGAACATATGTTCGAATATTGCTGCATGAATTCCGTCGCGACCGTCCGCTCGCTGCAGCAGCGCATCACCGAGATGCAACCGCTGCGGCTCGACGATCGCGCACTGCCCACCGCGCCGGGGCTGAGGCCGCTGCTCCCCGGAGGCGCACTGCGTCGCGGCGCGAGCTATGCGGTGCTGGGTTCGCAGCAACTGGCCCTGTCGCTGCTGGCCGAGGCCTCCTCTGCCGGCTCCTGGTGCGGGGTGATCGGCTGCCCCGCGTTCGGGGCCGAAGCCGCTGCCGCCCTCGGGGTCGCACTCGATCGCTGCGTACTCGTGCCCCACCCGGGATCCGAGGCGCTGGGCCTCGCGGGCGCGCTGAGCGAGGTGCTCACGGTGGTGCTGCTGCACCCGCCCGCACCTCCTCGTCCAGGCGATGCCGAGCGGATCTCGGCGCGACTCCGCGAGCACGGCTCCGCGCTCGTCGCGGTGGGAGACTGGCCCCGCGCGGAGTGCACGCTGCGCGTCTCGGCCTCCCGGTGGCGGGGGCTCGGTCACGGACACGGTCTGCTCGAGGAGCGAGAGCTCGCCGTGCAGACGATGGATCGACGCGGCGCGAAACGGCACATCGTGCGCTTCACGGGCGGCGCGATCGCGGATCCCGAAGCGCCCTCGGTACGCAGGCTGGTGCCGCGATGAGCACTGCCGAGAAAGCCACCGCCGAGCGGATCATCGTGTTCTGGGTGCCCGATTGGCCGGTGCACGCGTACCTGCGCGAGTCGGAGCGGACTGCGGCGGTCCTCCCGGGTGCCGGAGCCATCGCATTGATCGCCAACCGGCGCGTCACCGCCTGCTCCGCGGCGGCCCGGGCCGAGGGGGTGCGCGTCGGGTTGCGCGAGAACGAGGCGCAGGCCCGCTGCCCGACGCTGGAGGTGCATCCCCACGATCCCGCTGTCGACGAACGCCGCTTCGCCCCGGTGCTCGCCTCGCTCGAGCGCCTCGTTCCGGGTGTCGAACCGATCCGTCCCGGGCTCTGCGCGCTCCGTTCACGCGGACCGGCGCGCTACTACGGCGACGAGGATCGCGCCGCCGCAGCGATTCTCGAACTCGCATCGCAACTCGACCTGCCCGAGGCGCGGGTCGGGATCGCCGACGGGCGGTTCGCAGCGGAGCAGGCCGCTCGCGCGTCCTCGGCCGACCCCGGTGTCACCGAGCCGCACACGGGCGTGCGCATCGTTCCACCCGGCACCTCCCGGGCGTTTCTCAGTCCCCTTCCGGTGGGACGTGCGGCGGAACCGGGCTTCGCGGAACTCCTGCACGGCCTCGGCATCCGAACGCTGGGCGCGCTGGCAGCGCTCCCTGAAGACGCGGTGCGACAGCGCTTCGGCGCAGAGGGGGTGTCCGCGCACCGGCGGGCCTCGGCCATGGGTCCCCGTCACGGCTCCGAGGTGCTCCCGCGCACTCCGGCGGGAGAGCTCGCCGTCGAGCTCGCCCTGGAACCGCCCCTCGACAACGCCGATCAACTCGCCTTCGCCTGCATGGCGCTCGCCGAACGCCTCATGTCCGGGCTCGCCGGCGAGCGCCTGGTCTGCACCGCGCTCCGCGTCGAGCTCACCGACGATATCGGCGTACGGCATGAGCGGGTGTGGTCGCACCCGCACCGTTTCACGGCCGCCGATGCGGTGAACCGGGTGCGCTGGCAGGCCTCCGCGATGTCCGCCGGCTCGGCTGCGAGAGACACCGGGCGGGAAGCCGCCGGAGTCGCCCACGTGCGGCTCGCACCCGCCCACACCGACCGCGCTGCCGCCCACGAGCCCGGGTTGTGGAGCACCGAACCCGACGAGCGCGTGCATCACCATCTCAGCAGGGTGCAGAGTCGCCTCGGGCACACCGGTGTGGGCACGATGGAGCTGATCGGAGGCCGGCTGCTCGCCGAACGTCAACGTCTCGTCCCGTGGAGCACGGGCCGGGCCCGGGAACGGGGATCGCGCGCCTCCGCCGCCGGGCCCTGGCCCGGCGCTGTGGTGGGGCCGACACCCAGTCTGGTGTTCCCCGAGCCGCTTCCGGCAGAACTCACCGATGCGGCAGGCCTCCCCGTGGGCATCGACGAGGAGGATCTGCTCACCGCGCAGCCGGCGCGCCTGCGCGTGGCGAACGCGGAGTTCGATGAGCGGGTGAGCGACTGGTCCCTGCCCTGGGCCATCCGCGAGCACTGGTGGAAGGACGCCCCCGCGCGCTTCCGGCTGCAGCTGCAGCTCACCGACGGCGACGCCTGGCTGCTGCTGCACGAGGGAGACCGCTGGCTCGCCGAGGGGCGCTACGACTGAGGAGCCGCGATGAGATGGAACAACTCGCCCCTGCCGTGGGACGAATTCGAGCGGCGACTCTCACTGCGCCCGCCTGCTCCGGGTTCCCCGCCACCGGGCTTCGAAGCCACAGCCGGAACAGAAACCACAGCCGCCTCAGAAGCCGCACCCGCTTCAGAAACCACGGCCGGATCAGAGACCGCAGCCGGGCCAGAGGCCGTGGATATGCCGGAGCCCGCGGGTCCGCTCCCCCGTGCCGAGCACCGGCCCCGCGATCCGGAGGTGCCCTACGCAGAGCTGCACGCGCACTCCCACTACAGCTTCCTCGACGGGTCCTCCTCCCCGGAGCAGCTCATCGCCGAGGCGACGCGGCTGGGCCTCGCCGGACTCGCACTCACCGACCACGACGGCTTCTACGGAGCCGCCCGCTTCGCGGAGGCCGCCGAGGCGCAGGCGCAGAAGGACGAGGAAGCCGGCCGGAACCCGCTTCTCACCGTCTACGGGGCCGAGCTCTCCCTCGGGCTCGATGCGCCGCAGCTCGGGGCCGCCGATCCCGCCGGAACGCACCTGCTGGTGCTCGCCCGCGGCGCACAGGGATACCACCGACTCGCAGGCGCGATCACGGAGGCCCAGCTGGCCGGGGGCGAGAAGGGCCGCCCCGTGTACGACCTGGAGGCGCTCGCGGCTGCCGGCGGGGGCGAGTGGGCGATCCTCACGGGGTGCCGCAAGGGCGCTGTACGGCGCGCGCTGGATGCGGCCGGTGCACCCGGCGGAAGCACCGTCACCGCGTCGACCCGCGGGGCCGGCGACATACCTGCGCTGGCGGAGATCGACCGCCTCACCGCGCTCTTCGGCGCCGACAACGTCTACGTCGAGCTCACGCATCACGGACACCCCGGCGACGATCCCCGCAATGCCCGCCTGGCGGGCCTCGCCGCCGAGCTCGGGCTCCCCA
Organism: Leucobacter celer subsp. astrifaciens; assembly: GCF_001273835.1. Taxonomy (GTDB): domain Bacteria; phylum Actinomycetota; class Actinomycetes; order Actinomycetales; family Microbacteriaceae; genus Leucobacter; species Leucobacter celer. The sequence continues at coordinate 93,472 of NZ_JHEI01000135.1, forward strand.
CGATCGTCACGGGCAACGTGCACTACGCCTCCCGCGCCCAGGCCCCGCTGGCCGAGGCCATGGCGGCGGTGCGAGCGCGCCGCAGTCTCGACGAGCTCGATCCTCATCTGCCCGCCTCGGGAGCCGCGCACCTGCGCAGCGGAGCCGCGATGCTCCGCCGCTTCGCGCGCTACCCCGACGCGGTCGCGCGCACCGTGCTCCTGGCCCGGGAACTCGCCTTCCCGCTCAAGGCGGCCCGCCCCAAGCTGCCGAAGCTCGCGCTGCCCGAGGGTCACACGCAGATGAGCTGGCTGCGGAGGCTCGTGTGGGAGGGGGCCGAGCGTCGCTACGGCGTGTCTCTCCCGGAGGGACACCGGGCCAGGCTCGAGCAGGAGCTCGCGATCATCGAGAAGAAGGACTTCCCCGGCTACTTCCTCATCGTGCACGACCTGGTGCAGGAGGCCCGCCGGAGAGGGATCCTGTGCCAGGGCCGCGGATCCGCCGCGAACTCGGCCGTGTGCTACGTGCTGGACATCACCGCCGTCGACGCGATCTTCTACGAGCTTCCATTCGAGCGCTTCCTCTCGAGCATGCGCGACGAGGAGCCCGACATCGACGTCGACTTCGACTCCGAGCGCCGCGAGCAGATCATCCAGTACGTCTACGAGAAGTACGGCAGGCGTAATGCGGCGCAGGTCGCGAACGTCATCAGCTACCGCCCCAAGGCCGCGATCCGCGATGCGGCCAAGGCCCTCGGCTACGGCCCCGGGCAGCAACGGGCCTGGACCAAGGGGCTGGAACGCTGGGGCGGCATCGAGGACGATCCCGACAGCCCGATCCCCGCCCCCGTGCAGCAGCTGGCCAGGCAGTTCATGAAAGCGCCCCGGCATCTCGGCATCCACTCGGGCGGCATGGTGCTGACCGAGCGCCCCGTGGGCGAGGTCTGCCCTATCGAGCACGCCCGCATGGCGGACCGCACCGTGCTGCAGTGGGACAAGGACAGCTGCGAGACGATGGGCCTCGTCAAGTTCGACCTGCTCGGTCTCGGCATGCTGAGCGCCCTGCAGAAGACGATGGATCTCATCGCGGAGAGCACTGGCGAGCACTGGACGCTCGACACGATCCCCAGGGAGGAGCCCGGCGTCTACGACATGCTGTGCCGGGCCGACGCCGTCGGCGTGTTCCAGGTCGAGAGCCGCGCCCAGCTGAACACCCTGCCGCGGCTGAAGCCCCGGAAGTTCTACGATCTCGTCATCGAGATCGCGCTCATCCGCCCGGGCCCCATCCAGGGCGGTGCGGTGCACCCGTACCTGCGGCGCAGGGATGAACAAGAAACCGTCACCTACCCGCACCCGCTGCTCGAACCGGTGCTCGAGCGCACCCTGGGCGTCCCCGTCTTCCAGGAGCAGCTCATGCAGATGGCCACGGCAATCGGCGGTTGCAGCGCCGAGGACGCCGATCTGCTGCGCCGCTCCATGGGCTCCAAGCGGGGCGAGGAGCGCATCGACAGCCTCAAGGAGAAGCTCTTCGCCGGCATGCAGAAAAATGGCATCTCGGACCAGGACGCCGCCCGGCTCTACGAGCAGATCAAGTCCTTCGCCGACTTCGGCTTCGCCGAGAGCCACTCGCTCAGCTTCGCCCTGCTCGTCTACGTCAGCTCCTGGTGCAAGCTGCACTACCCCGCGGCCTTCCTCTCGGGGCTGCTGCGCTCGCAGCCCATGGGGTTCTATTCCTCGCGCGAACTCGTGCAGGATGCCCGGCGTCACGGCGTGGAGGTGCGCCCGCCCGATGTGCAGTGCTCGAACATCCAGACGGACCTCGAGACCCTCGCCGACGAGGGGCCATCGGGCGAGGGACCTGCGGATACGGCGCCGGCGAGCGGAACCCAGGCGGGCGAGATCCCGGCGGGCCGCGCGAGCGCCACCGGCTCGGACGCCTGCCTCGCAGCCCCGCAGCCGGCGGCAGGCCCGTTCGAGGCCGACTCGCCGGACACGAGCGGCGCCCACCGCCGCGACGGCGCGTTCGCGGTGCGCCTCGGACTCACCGAGATCCGGGGCATCGAAACCGAAGCGGCCACGCGCATCGTCCGGGCACGCGAGCAGGCCCCCTTCGCGGATCTCGCGGACCTCGCCCGCCGAGCCGATCTCGATCGCGGCAGGATCGAGGCGCTGGCCGCCGCGGGCGCCTGCGAGAGCCTCGGGATCGGACGCCGCGAGGCGCTCTGGGCGGCCGCACCGGCGGCGGACAACCGCGAGCGTTTCCTGCCCGGCATCGCCGTGCACGTGCAGCCTCCGCTGCTGCCCGTGCTCAATCCCGCCGAGCAGACCGCGCTCGACCTGTGGACCACGGGGATCCCGCTCGCGGCGCACCCGCTCGCGCTGCTGCGCGACTCGCTCGACGCGCGGGGCGTGCTGCGCTCGGACCGGGTACGGCGCACGCGCCCGGGAACGGTGGTCGAGGTCGCGGGCCTCGTCACGCACCGCCAACGGCCGGGCACGGCCGGGGGCATCGTCTTCGTCACGCTGGAGGACGAGGCCGGCAGCGTCAACGTCGTGACGTGGCGGGATGTCTGGCTGCGCAACCGGCTCGTCGCGAGATCCTCACCCGCGCTCGTGATCCGCGGCGTGCTCGAGCGCTCCCCCGAGGGTGTGGTCAACGTCATCGCCGACGCCTTCGAACCGCTCGCCTCGCCCGCGGGCGTCACCTCCCGGGATTTCCGCTAGCACGCGGCGGCGACCGGATATGCTGGCGGCGTGCACACCTCGACCGCCCTCCTCACGGACCACTACGAGCTCACCATGGTCGACGCCGCGCTCCAGGCCGGCACCGCGCACCGGCGCAGCGTCTTCGAGCTCTTCGCACGACGCCTCTCGGGCGCGAGACGCTACGGCGTGGTCGCGGGCACCGGGCGACTGCTCGAGGCGATCGAGCACTTCCGCTTCACCGAGGCCGAGCTCGATTTCCTGCGCGAGCAGCGCGTCGTGAGCGACACCGCGCTCGACTGGCTCGCCGATTTCCGGTTCAGCGGAGACATCTGGGGCTATCCGGAGGGCGAGGTCTTCTTCCCCGGGTCCCCGCTCATCACGGTCGAATCGAGCTTCGCCGAGGGCGTGCTCCTCGAGACCCTCGCACTCAGCGTCCTCAACTCCGACTCGGCCGTCGCCACGGCGGCCTCGCGCATGAGTCACGCGGCAGGCGGCAAGCCCCTCGCCGAGATGGGCTCGCGCCGCACCGGTGAGCGCAGCGCCGTCGCCGCAGCGCGCGCCGCCTACATCGCGGGCTTCAGCGCCACCTCCAATCTCGAGGCCGGCCGCAGCTACGGCATCCCCACGATGGGCACCGCCGCGCACAGCTTCACCCTGCTGCACGACAGCGAGCGGGACGCCTTCGCAGCGCAGATCGCGGCCCTCGGCACCGACACCACCCTGCTCGTCGACACCTACGACATCGAGCAGGGCGTGCGCACGGCCGTGGAGGTCGCCGGCACCGGGCTCGGGGCGGTGCGCATCGACTCGGGCGACCTGCCCGTCGTCGTCGCGCGCGTGCGCCGCCTGCTCGACGAGCTCGGCGCGACCCGAACGCGCATCACCGTGACCAACGACCTCGATGAGCACACGGTCGCAGCACTCGCCGCGACACCCGTCGACAGCTTCGGCGTGGGCACCTCCGTGGTCGTCGGCTCGGGATCGCCCACGATGGGCATGGTGTACAAACTCGTCGCGCACGAGAACGACGCCGGCGAATGGGTCTCGGTCGCGAAGAAGTCGGCCGACAAGGCCTCCGTGGGCGGGCGCAAGAGCGTGCGCCGCGCGTACGATGCGCGCGGCGTCGCCACGGCCGAGCTGATCTTCCTGGGAGATGGGCCCGGCGGCGAGAGCGAGGGATCCGAGCTCGCCGAGACGACCGGCGGGAGCGCCCGCGAGGTGCTCGTACCACTCGCGGTCGATGGTGCGGTGCAGACCGAGCACACCGGCGCCGAGGGCATCGCAGCCGCCCGCGAGCGCCACGCGATGCGGGTGCGCGAACTGCCGCTCGTCGCGATGAGTCTCACCCGCGGTGATCCCGCGATCCCCACCGAGTACCGGTAGGAACTGCCGGGCGGTTCGAGTCGCTAGCCCTTCATCCGCTCGTAGACCCGCTTGCAGTCGGGGCACACCGGGAACTTCTCGGGATCGCGCGAGGGGGTCCACTTCTTGCCGCAGAGCGCGCGCACCGGCTTGCCCGTCACGGCCGACTCGAGGATCTTGTCCTTCGGAACGTAGTGCGAGAAGCGCTCGTGATCGCCGTCCTCGATCTGCTCGTCCTCGAGCAGCTTCTCGAGCTCGCGATCGAGCACATCGGCACCGCCGCCGGAATCACCACGTGTGAAGATACCCATGGGGCCATTCTACTCCCCGCTCGGCTTCGCCGAGGGGAAACCGGAGGCGGCCGCTCAGCGCCCCGCGATAGCTATGGGATCTGCGGAAGGTAGGGCGGATCCTGCCCAGAATCGCATATGCACGGCAGATCCCGTGTCTTCTGCTCGGCCGAGTGGTCGGATCAGTCGAAGACCTGCGTCACCGCGATCAGTTCGGGCCCGCTGCGGTCGAAGATCCATCCTCCGATGAGCACCCCGAGCAGCAGCGCCAGTGCGCCGTAGCCGATGCCGAACCCCAGGGCCCAGATGTTCTCCATGAAGCCGACCTCGATGAACGCGATCACCGAGAACCACACCGGCGGCACCACCAGCACGAGGGCGATGAGCATCGACAGGGTCTGGGCGACCCCCGATCCCGATCCCGCCCACTGCGGCTGCACGAAGGGGCTGTCGCCCGGGCGGGTGGTCGGGTACGGCATCATCACCGAGAAGACGCTCGAGACGGCGCTCGAGACGAACAGCACCGAGAGATTCATGCCGAGCACGGCGGGCAGCACCCGCCAGTCGCCCAGCGCCGTCACGGTGAGGCTCGATCCGATGAGCGCGATCGGCACGCCGAGCATCATCACCGGCGCGAGACGACCGGCGCGATCCGCACGGCCCCGAATGCCGCTGGCCACGTGCTCCCAGATGGCGGTCGAATCCATGGAGACGTCGTTGTGCTGCGACCAGCCGAGCAGCAGCAGGATCACCGGCAGCGGCACCAGGGACAGCGTGCGCAGATCCGCGCCGGCCACCCAGAACGCGAGCAGCATGACGATCGGAGCGATCGGGATCGCGAACAGGGCGACGCGGTACCGGGGATCCCGAGCCCAGTAGGTGAGCTGACGCGCCGCGATCACCTGCGAGGGCCGGGCCGGGAAGCGCTCGAACCAGCCGAGACCGGTGCGCGCCGCGCCCGGATCCACCGGCCGCTCGATGTGCTGGTTGGACACCCAGACCACCGGGATCCAGAGCCCCACCAGCAGCAGGATCGCGCCGGCGACGACGGCGAGCCGCAGCACCGCCCCGTCCACGTCTCCCGATGCCGCGAGCGAGAGCGCCGCGAACGGGGCGCCGAACGGCGTCCAGGCTGCCACCTCCGCCGCATCGGCTGCGGCATCGCGGCCGTCGGGACCGAACACCGTGGCCCCTGCGAACACCGCGGCGGGCAGGAACGCGACGAACAGCACCACGCCGACCGTGCGCACGGCGCCGGCGAAGCGCTGGCCCGCCAGGAGCTTGGAGAACGCCGACATCAGCCGGGCGCTGCAGAGGGCGAGGATCGCCGCGAGCACGAGCGCGGTCGGAGCGAGCCAGCCCGGTTCATGCCACTCGGGCCGCAGCACGGCGAGCGCGACGAGCCACACCGCGAGCAGCAGGAACGGCCAGCTCACGATCGAGGTGACGAGCAGTGCGAGTGCGATCGAGCCGGGGCTCGAGGGGAACTGCGCGAACTGCCGCGGCTCGAGATGGCGTCGATTCTCGAAGAACGGCACCAGGAAGACGGCGGCGAGCACGAGCGAGCCGACGATGATGTCGACGAGCGCGCGATCCTCCCCAGCGGGAAGCAGACGCACCGGGAGGTAAGCCAGCAGCACCGCGGCGGCGGCGAGGACGAGATACCACAGCGAGGTGCGCAGGCCCTTGGCGAACGACCCCCGGAAGTCTCCTCCCAGCAGCGCTAGACGGAGTCGGAAGAGCCGTGCAGCCACTCGAGCCCCTTCCTCGCGTCGCTCATCCCGGTCATCTTCGTGAAGCGCTCCTCCAGGCTGAGGCCGTCGCGCACCGCGTCGACCGTGCCCTGCGCGATCACGCTGCCGTCGACGATGATCGAGACATGGTCGCAGACGCGCTGGATGAGGTCGAGGCTGTGGCTCGACATGACCACGCTGCCGCCGCCCGCCACGTACTTCTCCAGGATCTCGGTGACGTTCGAGGCCGAAACGGGATCGATGGTCTCGAAGGGCTCGTCGAGCACGAGCACCTCGGGCGCGTGGATCATGGAGCACGCGAGGGCGATCTTCTTCTGCATGCCGGCGGAGTAGTCGGAGACGAGGCGGCCGAGCGCCGACTCGAGGCCGAAGGCCGCGGCGAGCTCCGCCGAGCGCTGAGCCACCGAGGCCTCGGGCACGCCGTGCAGCACACCCGAGTAGTAGAGCAGCTGCGCACCCGTGAGCCGGTCGAAGAGCCGCAGCCGGTCGGGCAGCGTGCCGATGAGCCGCTTGGCCGCGGGTCCGTCGGACCACACGTCGACGCCGCCCACGGTCACTCGGCCGGAGGTGGGGCGCAGCAGGCCGCTGATCATGGACAGCGTGGTGGTCTTGCCCGCACCGTTCGGGCCGACGATGCCCGTGAACGAACCCGCGTGCACCGCGATCGACACGTCCCCGGCCGCGACGAGGCTCCCGTAGGTCTTGGTGAGCATCTCGGTGCGCAGCACCACGGGGTTCTGCTCCGCCAGGCGCCCGCGCTCCCGGGCCCGCACCACAGAGGGTACCGGCACCTGAATACGACCGGTGCGCGGCGATCGCCCCTCCGACTCCGCTTCGGGAATGGGCAGGGCAGAGGTGGTTTCGGGCGGCACGGGTTCTAATTTAGCAAATCATCGGGACTGCAACGTGTGCACCGGGTGTGCATCGAGAACCATTCCGCGCGCCGCGACGGCCGGGCGTCGCGTCGCACAGCCTCCGATGCGCGCGGCAGCGCTCCGAACCGGCAGAATAGCTGTTGTGACTTCCTCCTCCGAGCTCCGGCCGCTGCGCGCGAGCGCGTGGTCCTCGCTGTGGCTGCTGAGCCGACGAGACCTGAAGGTGCGGTACTCCACCTCGCTGCTGGGATACCTCTGGTCGATCCTCGATCCGCTGCTGATGAGCCTCATCTACTGGTTCATCTTCACCCAGGTCTTCTCGCGCACCGTCGGCGAGGAACCCTACATCGTCTTCCTGCTCACCGCGATGCTGCCGTGGGTGTGGTTCAACGGCGCGGTCTCGGACTCCACGCGCGCGTTCCTGCGCGACGTGAAGCTGGTGCGCTCGGTATCGCTGCCGCACTGGATCTGGGTCGGGCGCATCGTGTGCTCCAAGGGGATCGAGTTCCTGCTCAGCCTGCCGGTGCTCGCGGCCTTCGCGATCGCCACGGGCGCGAAACCCGGCTGGGGGCTGCTGCTGTTCCCCGTCGCGGTGCTGCTGTTCACCGCGCTCACGCTCGGGATCGGGCTCATCATCGCCCCGCTGACCGTGTTCTTCCGCGATCTCGAGCGGGCGGCGAAGCTCGTCCTGCGGGTGCTCTTCTACGCGTCACCGGTCATCTACGGCGCCGCCGATCTTCCCGGTTTCGCGCAACCGCTGGCGTGGCTCAACCCGCTCTCCGGCATCTTCGCCTTGTTCCGCGCGGGCTTCTTCCCGGATCAGCTGAACTGGCCGCTCGTCGGCGTCTCCGCCGCGCTCTCGCTCACCATCCTCGCCGTCGGCGTGATCGTCTTCCGCCGAACCATCGGCGGCGTTCTGAAGGAGCTGTAATGGGGGTCGCATCGACCGTCACCGGGCAGACCATCATCTCGGCGCAGGGGCTCGGCGTGCGCTTCCGGCGCAATCGGGGGTCCCGGCGCAGCTTCAAGGATCTCTTCGCCGGGCGCTCGCGCCGCAACCGTCCCGGCGAGTTCTGGGCGCTGCGCGACGTCTCGTTCGACGTGCGCGCCGGCGAGGCCATCGGCGTGGTCGGGCGCAACGGCCAGGGCAAGTCGACACTGCTCAAACTCGTCGCCGGGGTGCTGTTCCCGGACGAGGGCGGTGTGCAGGTCGGCGGCGGCGTCGCGCCGCTGATCGAGATCACCGGGGGCTTCGTCGGCGACCTGACCGTGCGCGACAACGTGCATCTCGCCGCGGGTCTGCACGGACTCGACAAGCGCGAGATCGCCGCGCGATTCGACTCGATCATCGACTTCGCCGGCGCGGAGGACGTGATCGACACCCCGTTCAAACACCTCTCGAGCGGGATGAAGGTGCGGGTGGCCTTCTCGCTCATCTCGCAGCTGGACGAACCGGTGCTGCTGGTCGATGAGGTGCTGGCGGTGGGCGACAAGGCCTTCCGCGCCAAGTGCTACCGGCGGATCGAGGAGCTGCTGGCGGAGGGCAAGACGCTCTTCCTCGTCTCGCACAACGAGCGCGACCTGCGACGGTTCTGCAGCCGCGGACTCTACCTCGACGGAGGCCGGCTCGCGCTCGACGGCCCCATCGACGCCGTGCTGGATCGCTACAACAGCGATCACCCCGCCTGACTCAGCTCCGCTCCCGGCTCCGCTCCCGCCACTCCTCGGCCTTCTCGAGCAGCGCGTCGATCGCCGCGTGGAACCGAGCGGTCGGCGCACCGGGCGACGTGTCTCCGAAGTAGTGCTGCGACCAGGTGCCGAGACGCTCACGGGCCTCGTCGTCGCCGATCACCCGGTCGAGCACCTCGGCGATGTCGCGGGTCTCCCCCGCGTCGAGCCACTCGCAGACGCTCAGGTAGCCGCCCTCGTCGACCGACGCCTCCGGGGCCGTCGGCCGCGTGACCATGAGCGGCTTACCCGTGGCGAGCCGGTCGTAGACCATCGCCGAGATGTCGCAGATCGCCACGTCCGGCAGGCTCAGCTGCCACCCGAGCGCCGGCGAGTCGTCGTAGACGTGCTGCGCGGCGGGATCCTGCTTGTTCGCCTCCTCCAGCATCGCGATGATGCGCTGGTTCGCCGCTCCGAACTCGGCGTCCACGACGCCGCTGCGGGGGTGAGGCCGATACACGACCCGGTGCCGCCCGGTGCCGAGCAGTCCGCGCACGAGTGCCTCGCCATGCGTCGCGACGGATCCGTAGCACGCGGCCGGCCGGTCCCCCTCCCAGGTCGGCGCGTAGAACACCACGGTGCGGTCATCGGGTTCGAACGGCGGCCGGCCTCCCAGGTGATCGGCCTGCGGGCGGCCGATGGGGATCGTGCGCTGCTCGACGTCGTAGTCCCACAGCGTCTTCGAGAGGCGGGCGCGCGCCGCGTCGCCCGCCACCAGCGCGACGTCGTACGCCTTGTGCTGGTTGCTGGTCATGTACATCTTGTCGCTCTCGCCGTGATTGACGAACACGTGCCAGCGCCGGCCGTAGCGCATCATCTGGAAGTTGCGCGTGTTCTGATTCACGTAGAGGATCACGTCGAGCCTCTGGCTCTCGACGACGCGCTCGATGTCGGTCACCTTCGGCACGAAGGCGACCTCGAGACCGCTCTCGCGCGTGAGCTGGAGCGCTCCCGCCGCGTTGCGCGCCAGCACGAGCACCGGGATGCTCTTCGAGAGCTCCTGCAGCGGCGCGTACCACTGCCGCATCTGGTAGATGTTCACGTCGCTGTCTGCGAAGTAGACGCCGACCCGGTAGTGCTGCTCCGTCAATGGCCCGCGGTCGGCGAGCAGGTTCCTCAGATCGAAGTACGCCCGACGCCCCTTGAGCACTCGCTTCGCCAGACGCACCGCGCGCTTCGCATCCTTCGCCAATTGCATCCCTCCAGGGTAGTCGGCGAATCCTGTGGGAGTATCTTGAGGTGATGCCGTCTTCCCCGTCCGAGACTCCGGATCCCGAGCTCTCCTCGCTGCCGGGCCAGCCCGCCGTGAGCTACGTCATGCCCGTGCTCAACGAGGAGGCGTTCCTCGAGAACGCGGTGCGCACGATCCTCGCCCAGGACTACACCGGCGAGAAGGAGATCGTGCTCGCCCTCGGTCCCTCGCGCGACCGCAGCGACGAGATCGCGCGTCGACTCGCGTCCGAGGATCCCCGTGTGCGCCTCGTCGCCAACCCGGAGCGGGACATCCCCGCCGGACTCAACCGCGCGATCGCCGGGAGCCGGCACCCGGTGGTGGTGCGCGTGGATGCGCACTCGGAGCTCACCCCCGACTACACGCGGCTCGGGATCGCGGCGCTGCGACGCGAGGCCGCGGCGAACGTGGGCGGCGTCATGCGCGCTGCGGGGCGCGGAGCGGTGCAGCGCGCGATCGCACGCGGCTACAACAGCCCCTTCGGCCTCGGCGGAGGCGCCTACCACGGCGACGGCACGGCCGGCCCCGCCGAGTCGGCGTACCTCGGCATCTTCCGGCGCGAGGCCGTCGAGGCGGTGCACGGCTACGATCCCACGATCCTGCGCGGCGAGGACTGGGAGCTCAATCTGCGGCTGCGCCGCGCCGGTTACACGGTGTGGTTCGAGCCCGCGCTCGGCGTCACCTACTGGCCGCGCGCCTCGTTCGGCGACCTCGCGCGGCAGTTCTTCGCCACCGGCACCTGGCGCGCAGTGCTCGTGCGGCGCTACGGCCGGGCGAATCCCTGGCGCTTCTTCGCCCCCGGGGCGCTCGTACTCGGGATCGCCGCGAGCATCGTCGCGCTCGTGCTGCTGACGGCGGGGCTGCTCTCCTGGGCCTCGGCTTGGCCGCTGCTGCTCGCCCCCGCCGCGTGCTATCTGCTCGGGATCGTCTTCGCCGTGATCCGGATCCCGGATCAGCGGGGAGCGCGCGATCGCCTGCTCACCGCGGTCGCCCTCGTGACCATGCATCTGAGCTGGGGCGCCGGCTTCCTCCGCGGCCTCCTCTTCGGGGGCGGCCGCGTGGTCGACCGCTCGCGGGTGTGAGCACGTGACGCGCACCGCACTCATCACCGGAGCCTCGACGGGGCTCGGACTGGAGTTCGCCGATCAGCTCGCCGCGAAGCGGGTCGGCCTCGTGCTCGTCGCGCGCGACGAGGCCCGCCTGGAGGCGATCGCAGCGCGGCTGCGGGATCGGTACGGCGTGCGCGTGGAGGTGCTCGCGGCCGATCTCACCGAGGAGCCGGGTCAGGATCGGGTCGCGGCGCGGCTGCAGCTCGACGACGACCCCGTCGACATCCTGATCAACAACGCGGGCTTCGGGGTGTACGACGGTTTCGAGGCGAGCGACCTCGCCGACGAGCGCCGGCTGCACGAGCTGCTCTCATGGGTGCCCCTGCGGCTCTGCCACGCGGCCGTGCCGGGGATGCTGCGGCGCGGCCGCGGCTGGATCCTCAACGTGGCGAGCGTCGCCGCGTTCACCCCGGCGGGCAGCTACGGTGCGGCGAAGGCGGGGCTCGTGTCGCTGTCGCGCTCGTTGCGGGCGAGGTACCGCCGGCGCGGCGTGCGCGTGACGGTGCTGTGCCCGGGGCTGCTCGACACCGAGTTCCACGAGCGCATGGGTGCCGATCACCTGCCCGCGCTGCCCCGCCTCGCCTGGGCCCCGGTGGCGCGCGTTGCGCGCGAGGGGCTCCGCGGGCTGCACCGCGGCCGCCGCGTCGTCGTCTCCGACTGGCGCTACCGGCTCACGACGCCGCTCACCCGAGCGCTCCCGGACCGGCTGCTCGAGCGGCTGACCACGACGAACGATCGGGACGCCTGAGACGATTCGCCGCGCCCGGCGCGCCCGTCAGGATGCCGGCAGCGCACCCCGCTCGACGAGTGCGTCGACCACCCGCTCGGCGGCCCCGCCGTCGTCGTGGAGGTTGAAGCGCGCCCGCCAGGCGGCAGCCCGATCGGCGTGCTCCTGCACCCACGCCGCGTCCGCCCCGCGCTCCGCGATCTCGCGGGCGCGATCCACCAGTTCGGACCGCCGGGCGAGCAATGGCCCCGGCGCCTCGCGTTCGAAGTCGAGGGTGAAACCGCGCTCGCGGTCCCGGTAGGACGCGAGATCCGGCACGAAGAACGCCATGGGCACCCGGGCGACCGAGGCGTCGAACATGATCGACGAGTAGTCGGTGACCAGAAGATCCGCCGCGAGGATCACGTCGTTCACCTCGGGGTGCTGCGAGGCGTCGAGCACCCGCCCACCGGCGCCGTAGCTGCCGAAGGCGTGCGTTCGCGTGTGGCCCCGCGCCACGACCGTCCAGTCATCACCCAGTTCGTCGGCGAGGCGGCGCACGTCGAGATCGTCGACGAGGGTGATCCCGCCGTCGCGCCAGGTGGGCGCGTAGACGAGTACCCGGGTGCGCGGGTCGATGCCGAGCGCCGCACGGGCTGTGCTCACCTCGATCGGGTTGCGCTCCTCCCCCACCATCGATCGGGCGAGCCGGTCGTCGCGCGGGTATCCGGTCTCGAGGACCTCGCCGCGGAACGCGTAGCTGGATCGGAACTGCTCGGTGGAGTGCGGGTTCTGAGAGAGCAGCAGGTTCCAGCGGCGGCTCTCGCGGTGGATCGCGATCCGGGTGCGCAGTCCCACGGCCGGGCGTCCGAGGGCGAGGTGCTTGAGCATGGTGCCGTGCCACGTCTGCAGCACGGTCTGCCGGGGTCGCCGCCGGAATCCGTACCGCAGCCAGTCGTTCACCACGAGCAGGCGCGCATGGCGCCTAGCGGCGAACCACTCCCGCCCTCCCACGAGCAGCGGGATCGCGCCCTCCGGCACCGACTGGCGCTCGGTCGTCACGCTCCAGTAGCGGGTGATCCCGGGGAAGCGGCGCGCGATCTCCCGGTCGATCGCCAGCGGATTGCAGCTCACCTGCCGGCCGTAGAAGCTCTCGAAGAACGCGGCGTCGGCATCGACGAGTTCGCGAGGCGGGAGCCGCAGGCGCCGGATCTCGGCGAGCACCCGACGAGCCGCGTCTCCCTCGGGGTGCGCGTGGAAGCGTGCTGCGAGTGCCCGGGTGTCGGCCGCTGCGGCGCGGGCGGCGCGGGATCCGGGCACCAGTTCCTCGATCCTGTCGGCCACCGCCGCCCAGTCGCGCAGCACCCGGCCGGCACTCGTGACCTCGAGCGGTTCGTAGAGGCCGCGGGTGCTCGCGTAGCGCTCGAGATCCGGCGCGAACCACACGATGGGGCGCCCGAGCAGCGAGAAGTCGAGGGCCAGTGAGGAGTAGTCGGTGACCACGATGTCGACGCCCCCGAGCAGCGGGGTGGCGTCGCGCACCACGTCGCTGCCGAGCGCGTGGACGCGGTCGCCGAGCAGCCCCTCGTAGGCTCCGCTGCCGAGCGGGTGCGACCGGATCACGAGGTGGGCGTTCGCACGCTCGAGCGCCTGCCGGATGCGTTCCGCCTCCGCGGCGTCGGGAACGGCGGGATCCGGCTCGCCGTCCCTCCAGGTGGGCGCGTAGAGCACCACGGTCGCGTCGTCTCCGATCTCCGCTCCCGCGAGCAGCCCCAGCAGGCTGCTGCGGGACGCGCGGGCTGCATCGGGATCCCGCGTCTGCGCCGCCAGCGCATCATCGCGCGGATCGCCCAGCACGCGCACCCTGCCCGGGTCGACGCGGAAGGCGGATCGCAGCCGCTCGGCGGCGATCGGCGATCCCGCGACGAAGAGGTCGACCTCCCGGGAGCCCGCGAGGTACATGCGCCGCAGCAGGGCGCGGACGGGGGCGGGTCCGCGCACGGCGGTGGTCACCGGGGAGTCGAGGTGCAGCCGCTTGAGCGGTGCGCCGTGCCACAGCTGCACGACGGTCGCTCCGTGGACGCCGAAGCGGTTGGCGTCGCCCAGACCGTGGGTGACGACGATCTGCCCGGCCCGCAGCGTGGCCCAGTATCCCGCTCGGCTCACCCGGATGACGGGTTCGAAGCCCTCTGCGCGCGCGGCCTCCGCCTCGGCCTCGTCGGCGACGAGCCAGACGATGCCTGCCTCCGGTTCCTCCTGCCGCAGCGCGCGGGCGAGGGCGAGGGCGCCCTCGCCGACCCCGATGCCGCTGCCGAACACCCAGCGGCGCGCATCGCGCGACACGAACCAGGAGAGGATGAACGACAGCAGGTACTTGGGGAGCGCGAGCAGTTTCTCGAGGTTGCCGCTCGCGAAGCTGAATCCGGCGGTACTCATCGGATCCACCTTAGGCCATCGGGGATGGGAACGCCGCGAGCGGGGATCCGGAGAACCCGCTCGCGGCGTCTTCGAGGAGCCGTACCGCTACCCGGTCACCACTCGAGGGTGCCCAGCGTGGCCTCGGTCTGTCCGGCCTCACCGCCCCGCGTGTAGTCGATCGTGATCGTGCTGCCGCCGGCGTGCATGCGGATCAGCGCGGAGACCGAGGTGCCGTCCACCGCGGCAACGCCGTCGACCGCCGTGATCACGTCGCCCGACTTCAGGCCGGCTTCATCGGCCGCACCGCCGCGCACGAGCTCGACCAGCAGGCCGCCGGCGTGGTTGGCGTCCTCATCGGTGTCCTGGGTGGAGTCCGCGACCGTTGCGCCGAGCAGTCCGTGCGAGGGCTGGTCGCCCGCGATGATCTCGTCGGCGACCCGGGTCGCGAGATTGGCGGGGATCGCGAAGCCGAGGCCGTCGCTGCCCGCCGTGCCGTTGGCGCTCGCGGCCGAGGCGATCGCAACATTGATGCCGATCAGCTCACCGCTGCCGTTGAGCAGCGCGCCGCCCGAGTTGCCGGGGTTGATGGAGGCGTCGGTCTGGATCACGGGAAGCGTCACGGTACCGCCCGCGGCCTGCTGGGACTGCCCCTGGTCCTCGTTGGGAAGCCCGAAGCGGAAGTCCCACGGGAACCCGTAGCCGTCGCCCTGGCCATCGTCCTCCTGCGGCGTGGGATCCTGCGGGATCAGGGGGCTGCCGACCGAGATGCCGCGATTCAGCGCGCTCACCACACCGCTGGTCACCGTGTTGGCGAGGTTGAGCGGGGCACCGATCGCAACCGTCAGGTCGCCCACGTCGAGCTGATCCGAGTCGGCCACCTGAACCGGAGTAAGCCCCTCGGCGTCGACCTTGACCACCGCGAGATCGGCGTAGGGATCGACGCCCACCAGGTCGCCGTCGAGGATGCGGCCGTCGCTCAGCTTGACGCGGATCTGGGCCCCGCTCGTCGCCGCGCCATCGAGGGTGACGACGTGCGCGTTGGTGATGATGTAGCCGTCCTCGCGGTAGATCACCCCGGATCCGGAGCCGCCGGCGCTCGCGCTCGAGACCTCGAGCGTCACGACGCTCGGAGTCGCGATGGCGGCGACGCCGGAGATCGCGGTGGCGTTGTCCGTATTGTTGAGGGTGATCGCTCCGCCGCCGCCCTGCGCGACCGTCTGCGGGGTCACGTTCGAGGCGACGACCGCCGCCACACCGCCGCCGACCACACCGCCGAGCAGCGCACCGATCGCGAGCCCCGCGAGCAGCGCTCCCGTGCGGCTCTTGGGCTGCGCCGGATGCGCGGCCGCGGTGGACTGCGCCGGCACCGCCGCCCCCGGGAAGTAGTGCTGCTGCGGCGACGGCTGCGGCTGCGGGGCTCCGTGTGCGGCCGGGACCTGCGCCGGAGTTCCGTGCTGCTGCGCGTACGTCGGCGGCTGCGGGGCGGGATCCCCGCCGAACGGCGATCGGTAGTCGTTCCCCGCGACCGACTCGGGCAGGGGCGCGGTCGGCTGCGTCTGAGAGAACGGCTGCGCGGCCTGCGCGGCAGACGGCGCCTCATTCGGTGCGGCGGACGGCGCGGCGCTCGCGGGCACCGGTGCGCCCGGGCTCCCCGCAGGCGGGGTCGGGCCGTGCGTCTGGGGCGCAGTCCCTTCGCGGGCTTCGGCGTCGCGTGATGAGCCCTGCTGGTCGTACTCGGGGGTGTTGGTCATGGGGAGCTCCCTTCTCGTGCGTTCCAGCCTGGTCCGTCAAGCTATGAATTACGTTTGCGAGCACTGCATGTGATCTGCAGATCGGAGGCGGGTGCGCGCTCGCGCGGAGCGCGCATCCGCCTCCGAGGGTACTCCGGTCACTCGAGCGCCTCTGCCATGTCGCGGCACTCCCGCACCCGTGCACGGCGGCCGCGATGCCGATGCACCAGCGCAGCGGTGAGCGCTGCGGCGAGGAGCAGGATCCCGGACACGAGCAGGAACGGCTGCGCGGAGGAACCTCCGGTCGACGCCAGCGGCGGGCGCAGCGGGGTCGCAGGATCCTTCGCGAGCACCTCGAACGCCTCGCTCGAAGCACCGCACTCCCCGACGCGGACCACGTGAGTCTCCCCCTGCTCGATCATCACGAGGGTCTCGACGTATCCCCCGAGCCCGATGTGCGCCTCCGTCGTGCGCACGTGCCGGGACTCGTACCGTCCCGGCCCGCGAACGACCACCCCTTCGGCGTCGCCGAGATCCTCGATCTCCGTGTCCGGAGCGCAGCTCATCGCTCCTGACGCCGGTCGTTCGTAGGCGGCGAACACCACCCTGAACTCGATGTCCTCCCGCTGCGAGAGCACGCCGGTCACCATCGCGACGTCGTACATGTCCTCGCCGACGGTCACCGTGCCCGCGGACTCCGTGCGCACCTCCGGATACTGCACGGTGGTCGTCTCGTTCGGCAGACCGCAGCGTCCCCGGTGCAGCACCAGCGACTCCGTCCCCTCCCGCAGCACGAGCGTCTCCACCCACCATATGGTGTCGCCGTACTCCGGCAGCGCGGTCACCTCGGGAGAGACCACCTCGCCGGGTCCGCTCACCGGCACTGCGTCCGTGGTGAACAGTCGATTCTCATCGACGCACTCGGCGGCGTCGGTCCCGGTGCGACTCGCGTCGCCGCGATACCCCTCGAACAGCACCTCATGAGTCACCCCCTCGCGCGCACTCAGCTCGCCCGAGACGATCGCGGTATCTCTCATGCGATCGCCCACGGCCACGAACTCGCTCGCCTCGGTCGTGACCTCGGGAGCGCTGATCACGGTGGTCTCGTGCTGAAGCCCGCACTCGCCCTCGTGCACGGCGAGGCGCTCGTCGCCCTGCACGAGCCACAGCGTCTCCACCCACCAGACGGCGCCGACCCAATCGGGCTGCGCGAGCACCTCGTCGGAGCGCACCTCGCCGAGCCCTGCCACCTCGATCGCGTCCAGCTCGAACAATCTGTTGTCGTCCGCGCACACGGGGCTCCCAGCGATCCGCGTCTCATCCGCGTTCTCCTCGGCGTCGCCCGCTGCCGTCTCGTAGCGCTCTCGATAGCCGCTGAAGGAGACCTCCCAGCGAGCCTCCTCGTTCGCCTCGAGCTGCCCGGAGACCTTCGCGATATCGAAGATCCGGTCTCCGGCCACCGCGGTCGGCACAGCCTCGGTCTCGACCGCAGGCCGGCCGATGCGGGTCGTCTCGTTCTCGAGTCCGCACGCGCCGCGATGCACGACCTGCGGGCCGTCGCCGGTGTCGACGAACAGGGTCTCGACCCACCAGATCACGGTGCCGTGCTCCCAGCGGGCGGCGAACCCGGGAGAGCGCACCTCACCGGGCCCGGCGACGGGCATCGACGGAGATCGGAACACGATGTTCTCGGCTGAGCAGCTCGGCTCAGCCGGCACGATCCCGTCGGCGCCGGCGTCGGTCTCGTCCGAACCCGGCGCACGGTACGCCTCGAACCTGATGGAGTACTCCGCCTCGGGCGAGAACGATCCCGAGAGCGTCGCCACGTCGAAGATCTCCTCACCGACCACCGCATCGGGCAGCGCGCGCGTCACCACCCCCGGCTGCCCGATGCGAGTGGTCTCGTTCGGGACGCCGCACCTGCCCTGGTGCACCACGGCGCCGCGCGATAGCACCCGCTCCACCCAGTGGATCGTTCCTGAGCTGCGCACGGGCACCGGCTCCGTGCGGAAGTGCCCCGCTCCCGGCACCGGGATTCCGGACTGACGGTGGACGGGCTGAGCGACGCAGCGCTCCGCGGCGCTCATCGCGCCGATCTCTTCCGCACTCCAGAGGAGGGGATCTCGTCGCTGCTCCAGCACGGGATCCCTCCCGGTGAGATAGACCGGGGCACCGCTCTCATCCGTAACAGGCTGGCCGGCCTCGTCCAGCTGCGGCGCGGGGTAGGCGGTGCCGTCCGCCGCGACGCCCGTGCTGGGGTTGCCGTCGGCGTCGGTCACGGGGATCCGCTCTCCGTCGGCGTCCTCGAGCGGACTGCCGTCCGGCGCCGCCCACCACTCCGACCACAGCGGTTCCCCGCTCTCCGGATCCTCCGCCTGCGCCTCGTAAGCCTCGCCCAGGATCGGCTGCCACGTATCGTCGTACTTCTGAGCGCCCGCTTCGGGGAGCAAGTAGGCCGTGAAGTCGGCCTCCGCGTTCGGCCACATCTGCAGCTCCTTGCCCCGCGGAGGAGTGACGATCAGCACGTCCGTCATCGTGCCGCCGACCTCGGCGGAGGGTTCGGCGAGCGATGAGGCGGTCGGCGGAGCCCACTCACGGGTATCCGTCGACACCGCTGCGAACACGCCGGCGAGGTCCTGCCGCTTGGAGCTGCCGGTGGCGACGGCCACCCGCTGGCCACTTCCTCCCGTAGATGCGGTGGTCGCGTAGACGTCGAGCTGCGGTTCCCAGCCGGGGGCACCGGTCGAGACCCACGCTCCGGAGACCTCGAGCTTCTGCGCTCCCGCACGCAGCTGGATGTATCGTGCGGATGCCTCACTCGCGGACACCGCGATCTTGGACGCGCCGTTCCGGATGAACGTGCCTCCCTGCACCGTCAACGATGTGGTGCCCTTCGGATACGCCACTCTGAACCGTCCTTCGTGTCCTCCGGGATCCGCACCGAGTTGGAGCCTGCCCGTGACGGGCGTGGGAGTCGTCGGCGCCTTGGCCTGCTGCTTCGCCTCGGCATACAACCGGTCGGAGGTCGCGATGAGATCCCGTCCCCGCTGCGATCCCTGCAGCGTTGCGATCTTCTGGTTCAGCTGGGCGTTGCCGCTGCGGAAGTTCTCGCGCATGCGCCAGATCGTCAGCTGCACGGCCGCCGCACTCCACGCATCGCCGTTCTGGCCGTGACGGTCGATGAGGTAGTTCATCTGCCGCATACCGGCGGGATCACCCCATGACGAGAACAGCCCGGTTCGGCCCGGCAGCACGCTCACCCGACCGGCCGCTCCGACGTATCCAGACGGTTCGCTCATGGATACCTCGATGCAGTAGGCACGCTTCCCGTTCGGCATGATGAAGTTCGAGATCGTCAGGCCGCCCGAGAAGCTCACGCTCTCGCCTCGCGGCAGGGCCTCCGCCGGAGCCGAGTCGACCGCGACGATTGCGCCCCCGACGAGCAGGCTGGCCGCCGTCGCTCCCGCCACTCTCCGGAGAAGCCGTCTGACGCGTTCTCGAACGAGCGTGCGCGGGGCTGCAGCGCCGCGGGCGGGTCGTCCCGGATTGGGTCTGGTCATGTTCGTGCCTCCTGATGCGAATCGCTCGAGAACGCCGCGTACTGGCGCTCCTCAATCGATGCTGCAGGCTCCCCGGATCCGCCTGTTTCGACCGTCCACAAGCGATTTTGCGGCTCGATTCGCATCGACGCAGAATCCGTGCTAAAGTTAATTCTTGTGCCGCGGGGTGGAGCAGTTCGGTAGCTCGCCGGGCTCATAACCCGGAGGTCGTAGGTTCAAATCCTGCCCCCGCAACGGAAACGCGACACAGAAAGGCCCCTGATCAGGAGAAATCCGGATCAGGGGTCTTTCGCATGTCCCCATCTCCGGTCACCGCAGTGGTCGTGATCGAAGGCACCCCACCGACGAAGAATCTTTGCACCCAGTGCGTTCGCGCTCAGTTGTGAGCGGAGCGCCGATCCGGACCTATCGGATACACGGGGGTTGTCGGCAGAAACGCGTGGATGGGCGTGGGCATGTCGAACCGCCCGGTGGTCTCTCCCCTACGCGCGCCAGTAGTTGCCGCCATTTCTCCGGTTTGGTGACATCTACTGACGCGCGAATGTCGGGTGGGTGGCCTCGCGTGAGCGGTGCAGCGAGCAGCACACCGAGCGGTCCACAACGCCGAGCGGTGCACAACGCACGACGGCCCGGCTCCCTCGCGGGAACCGGGCCGTCGTATGGCGTGCAGGCTACTCGGCCTGCAGAGCCGCCTCAAGCGCTCTGCGCAGGCGCTCATCGGCTCGGCCGTACGCCGTCCAATCACCGGACTGCATCGCCTCGTCGCGGTCCTTGATGGCCTCCTGCATCTCTCGCAGCGCCTCGTCCAGATCCATCTCGGATCCGCTCGAACCGCTCGGCTCATCCTCACCGGCGGGCTCGTCGGTCTCACCCGTTTCCCCGGTGTCATCCGGCGACTCCGGAACTTCGACGCCGCCGTCTCCGGCATTGGCACCCGAGTTGCCGCCGAAGAGGGAGTCGAGCGCCTCGTCGAGGGTGTCCTCGAACGCGATCTGATCGCCGAAGGCCACGAGCACCTTCTGCAGGATCGGGAAGCTGGTGCCCGACGATGCCTGCACGTAGACCGGCTGCACGTACAGCAGGCCGCCGCCGACCGGCAGGGTCAGCAGATTGCCGCTGATGACGCGGCTCTCGCCCTGACGCAGGATGTTGAGCAGGCGCGACACCTCGGAGTCGGTGGTGAAGCTGTTCTGCACCTGACCGGGGCCCGGGATCGGGTTGCCCTTCGGCAGCGTCAGCAGCTTGAGCGTGCCGTACTCCTCGGAGACCTCACCCTCGTCGGAGCCCGCATTGGAGTTCGCCGCGAGGTAGCCCGTGAGGATGTCTCGCGAGCCCTCACCCTGCTGGTCCGGGATGTAGGTCGAGTAGATCGAGTAGTTCGGCGCGGCGTTGGCTCCGGCCGCGAGTGTCAGGTAGTACGGCGGCTGGGCGCGTTTCACCGCGCCTGCCGCGCTGCTCGACACCGGGTCATCGGGCGTGCGCCACCGGTCCTCGGCCGAGTAGAAGGCGTCGGAGTCGGTCACGTGGTACTGGCCGAGCACGGCGCGCTGCACCTTGAACAGATCGCTCGGGTAGCGCACGTGGCTGAGCAGGTCACCGCTCATCTCGGAAACGCTCTCGAGCGTGCCCGGGAAGATCTTGCCCCACGACTGCAGCAGCGGATCCTCGGCATCCCAGGCGTACAGCTTCACCGAGCCGTCGTACGCATCGACGGTTGCCTTGACCGAGTTGCGGATGTAGTTGATCGTCTTGGGCATCGGGTCGGTTCGCTCGTTGTCCGAATCGACCGTGAGGGCGTTCATGTCGTTCTGCTGCGAGTAGGGATAGTCGGCGGACGTGGTGTAGCCGTCGATGATCCAGACGATGCGCCCATCGACCACGGAGGCGTAGGGGGACTTGTCGACCGTGAGGTAAGGGGCGACCTTCTGCACGCGCTCGACGGGGTTGCGGTCGTAGAGGATCTGGGATCCCTCGACCACGGCGCCCGACAGCAGCACCTCCATGTCCTGGAACTTCAGCGCGTAGATGAGCTTCGTGAAGAGGTTGCTCAGCGTGGGACCACCGTCACCGGAGAAGGTGGTCATGTTCTGGCGACCCGCGGGGGCCTCCTCGATCACTTCCTCCTCGGTTGCAGGAGCCTCCTCAGTTGCAGGAGCCTCCTCCTCGGTCGCGGTCTCGTCTGCGGCCGCCTCGTCGCTCCCGGGCTCGGCCGGCTCGGGATCGTCGGCCGTGGCCTCGGCGGTGCTCTCGGCGTCTGCGGGGAAGTCGAGCTCGATCGGCTTGTCCCGCTCGCCGCCCACGATGGAGTACTCGGGCGAGTTCATGCCAAAGTAGACGCGCGGCTCGAACTCGCCGAGCCTTCCGCTCGTGGGGATCCCGTTCTCGAGGAATACCGGCTCACCGCCGGGCGAGCGCTGGTTGCCGTAGGCCGCGACCAGGCCGTAGCCGTGCGTGTACACGAGCGTGCGGTTGAACCAGCCGCTCTGATCGCTGATGTCGATGTCTCGGATCGCCGAGACCGTGTCCTCCACGCGGCCGTCGATCTCGTAGCGATCGACGTTGAGCGAGGTGGGGAACTGGTAGTACTGACGGATCTGCTCGAGCTGGGCGAACGTGGGCGACACGACCTCGGGGTCGATGATGCGGATGTTGGCCGTGGTCTCCGCATCGTTGCGGAGCGCGCCGGGCTCCGCGTCGGTCACCGCGTCGTAGCGCTCGACCTGTACATCGTCGATGCCGTAGGCGGCGCGAGTCGCTTCGATGTTGCGCTCGATGTATTCGGCTTCGAGGCTCTTCTCGTCGGGACGCACTTGGAACTGCTGCACGGCCCACGGATAGCCGACACCCAGCACGATGCTCGACACGAGGAAGAGCGCGGTACCGATCACCGGCAGGCGCCACTTGCCGGTGAAGGCGGTGACGAGGAACAGCACGGCCACGATGATGGCGATGCCGGCCAGGATCTGCTTGCCGGGGATCACCGCGTGCACGTCTTGGAAGAGCGCGCCGGTCCACTGCCCGTTGGTCCCGGTGAGCGTTCCGTACTGATCGAGCCACAGGCTCGCCGCCTGCAGCAGCAGGTACACGGTGGCGAGCACCGCCGCCTGGATGCGGGTGGCCTTCGAGACCCGCACGTCGCGGCCCGAGAAGGAGATGCCGCCATAGAGGTAGCTCGTCGCCACCCCCGCGATGAGCGAGATCAGCACCACCGCGGAGGCGAAGCCGACGACGCCGCGCAGCATCGGCAGGTCGAAGAGGAAGAACGAGATGTCGAGCCCGAACTGGGCGTCCTGCTGACCCGAGTTCTCGCCGTTGAGCCACAGCAGCGCGCGCTGCCACTGCGTGCCGGTGCTGAAGCCGGCGAAGAGGCCGACGACGGCCGGCAGTCCCCACTTCACGAGGCGGCGCAACGGCTCGAACAGCTCCTGATAGCGATCGAGCTGCGCGGTGAGACGGGCGTATACGGGGCGCTTGCGATAGGCGATGTCGATCGCGAAGAAGACCGGCACTGCCATGCCGACGAATCCGATCGCGAACATCACCCCCGCGGCGATCCACTGGGTGGTCAGCACGGGCAGGTATCCGAGTTGGCGATACCACATCACCTCTGCGAGCACCGCTGCCACGGCGAGGAAGCCGAGGATCAGCACCACCACCAGGATCACGGTGATGGCGAGCGGCGATAGTCGGCGCTGACGGGCCGGAGCGTGTGCGTTCTGGTCGGTCACGTCTCTGTAGTTCTTCCTGTCCAGAGTGCACCCTTCGAAGGGTGCCGGGCGGGGTCCGTACCACCCTATCGGTCGCCCCTGACAAGAACCCCGGCAAGGCGCTCAAGGCACAGCGCAGCTGTGCGCGCCGTTCACTCCCCCTCGTTCGCGCCGCTACTCCCCCTCGTGCGCGTCGCAGCGCTCGATCCCCGCCGGTTCCTCTCCCGCGGTGAGCGCGGCGATCGCCTCGACGGCTTCGCCGAGCGACTCCACCGGTGCGATCCGCAGCCCGGAGGGGCGCCGATCGGGCAGATCGGCGCAGTTGTCGACCGGCATCAGGAACAGCTCGCTGCCGGCTCGGTCCGCGGCCCACATCTTCTGCGCGAGCCCGCCGATCGCTCCCACCTCGCCGGTATCCGTCAGGGTCCCGGTACCGCTCACGGTGCGTCCGTCGAGCATCTCGCCGGGCGTCAGACGGTCGAGGATCGCGATCCCGAACACGAGGCCAGCGCTCGGGCCGCCGATGTGCGAGAGGCTGATATCGACCTCGGCCGGCAGCTCATAGGCGCTGGAGATCGTCACCCCGATCAGCGGCTCCGTCCCTCCCTCCGGCAGCCGCGGGGCGAGCCGCACCTCGCGACGCTCCCCATCGCGCACGATCCCGATCCCGACCTCGGTGCCGGCGCCCGCGTCGGCGATGCCGCGGCGCAGGGCGCTGAAGTCCTCGATCTCGCGTCCGTCGAGGCTCACGAGTCGATCCCCGCTCTTGAGCACCCCGTCTGCGGGACCGTTCTCGGACACGCCCGCGACGCTCAGCTCGACACCCACGTCCTCTCCGACCTCGCGGAACGCGGCTGCGGCCGCTTGCGTCTGCGACGACCCCATCAGCACCGCATTCTCGGTCTCGCGCTGCTCGACCGTCACGCCTCGCGGATAGAACTCGCTGACGGGAGCCACACGCTGCGCGGGATCGAAGAGGGCCGGCACGACCGACAGCCAGCTCTTCGGCTGGTCGGGGTTGCCGAGGATCGAGACCGTCAGCAGGTTCAGCTCACCCGAGGTGGGATAGGTCTCGGCGCCGTCGATGGTGATGACCGGGGTCGACTGCTCGTCGCTCCGCACCTCGCCGAGGGCATCGACCACGGGGCCGGGCTGCTCGATGACATAGGGCGACGGCACCACTGCCGCGAGCAGCATGGCGCAGGTGAGGATCGCGATCCCGAGCAGTACGCGCGATCTGCGCCGTTCGATGCTCTCGTCGTCCACCCGCTACCGTCCCTTCGCCGCTCGGCGCCGCTGTTCGCAGTCGGCGCAACGGAAATCGCCGAGCGACGGTCAATCTAGCAGGCGGATCTGACCGGGGTGCCGTAGCGTTGTCGACAACGGACGACCGGAGGAACGGGAATGAGCGTGAACGACCAGAACGGTGCGGACGATCAGGGCCGGAGCGACGATTTCGAAGAGCTGCAGCGCATGCTGCGCAATATGCTCTCGGGCGGTCAGCCCGGAGCCGGCATGGATCCCGAGCAGTTCGCGAAGGCCGCTGGCCTGCCCATCGATCCGCAGGCCCTGCAGGGCCTGTTCAGCACGCTCCAGGGCGCTATGCAGCACCCCGGCGACGGGATCGACTGGTCGGCTGCGCGACGGACCGCGATCGAGGTCGCGGGCGACGGCGCCGCGCCGGCGGACAGCGCTCCCGCCGAGCGCGCCTTCCCGGTGGCGGCCCTCTGGCTCGATGAGGCGACCGAGCTGGGCACCACGCCCGACGCCCCTCGCACGCTGACGCGCATCGAGTGGGTGCAGCAGTCGATGAACACCTGGGTGGGGCTCGCTGAGCCGGTCGCGGAGTCGATCACACGAGCGCTCATGGAAGCGCTGCAGAGCCAGATGCCCGAGGAGCTCAGCGGGGCGCTGCAGGGTGCGACGCCCATGCTGCGCAGCGTGGGCGGTGCGCTGTTCGCCGTGCAGCTCGGCACCATCGTCGGCAGGCTCTCGGGGGAGGTCGTCTCCGCGGGCGACATCGGCATCCCGCTGCTCTCCGGAGCCGGACGCGAGGGCGGCGCCCTCCTTCCCGGCGGAGTCGCGGCATTCGCCGAAGGCCTCGACCAGGATGCGGAGGCGGTGACCCTCTATCTCGCGGTGCGGGAGCTGGCGCACGCGCGGCTCTTCCGCCACACCAAGTGGCTGCGGCTGCACCTGCTCACCGCCATCACCGACTACGCGCGAGGGATCCGGATCGACACCGACCGCATCGAGGAGCTCGCGCGCGAGATCGATCCGGAGCATCCCGAGCAGATCCAGGAGATCATCGCGGGAGGCGCGCTGATTCCGCCGAAGACCGAGGTGCAGGAGGCGGCGCACGCACGTCTCGAGACCATGCTCGCGCTCGTCGAGGGCTGGGTGGATGTGGTCACCGCCGACGCGGCGAAGCGCCTGCCGGGTGCCGACGCGATCGCCGAGATGGTGCGCCGGCGCCGTGCGACCGGCGGGCCGGCGGAGCACGCCTTCGCCGCGCTCGTGGGGCTGGAGCTGCGACCGCGGCGGCTGCGGGAGGCCGCGGCGCTGTGGCGCCTCGTGGCCGAGCGCAGCGATGTCGCCACCCGCGACGGCCTGTGGGCGCACCCGGACCTGTTGCCGAGCTCCGAGGAGCTCGATCACCCCGCGCGGTTGCTGGAGCGTCTCGGGCTGGCGGGCGCCGCCCCCGATGCCGAGGCCGACGAGTTCAATGCCGCGCTCGCCCAGCTGCTCGACGGCGAGCTGCCCCCGCACGAGGGCGGCGAGGACGGCAGAGCCGACAACGGGGCCTGAGCGCCGACTGCTGCCGGGCGACGCGGCGATGGTTTCGCCGATCCTCGGCGGTCGGCGGCTCTGCCCCTGTACCGACTCCCGCCGGCGCTCGTCTCCCAGCCCTCCTCAGCGCTTCGCTCACAAGCGCTCCTGAACGGCCCGCGCCACCGCACCGATCACCATTTCTGTGGATAACCGCGATCGAGGCCGCTGCGTCGTCCAGACTCGAGTCATGAACGAGTTCATCACCCGGATCCACCCGGACCTCCCGCTCTGCTGGGAGGATCCGGAGACGCTGCGCATCGGTTTCGAGCAGGCGCGCACCAGGGTGCGAAACCCCTCTGTCGGCGCGCAGCGGCTCATCGGAAGGCTCATCTCCGGGGTTCCCCGGGAGCGGCTCCTCAGAGAGACCGGTCGCGCGGGCGTCGCGCCGCGCGAGGCCCGGCGCCTGCTCGAAGAACTCGCTCCTGCGCTCCTCACGGAGCGTGCTCCGACTGCTCCGCGAGCGCGCCCGAGGCTGCTGCGCACGGTCCTCAGCGATGACGGCCGAGAGCCCCCCGGGCTGCGCGATGCCCTCATCGCCACCGGGCTGTGCACCTTCGACGGCGTGCCCGGGGACGAGACATCCGGTCCCCGCTCTCCCGGGGACGAAGCGGCACCGAGCGCACGACACGATCTCGCGGTCTACGTCGAGCGGTTCCTCGAGCCCCTCGAGCGTGCGCAGCGCTGGCTGATCGAGAGTGTGCCGCACCTGCTCGTGCGGTTCACCGACGGGGCGGTGCAGGTCGGTCCGCTGATCGGCGAGTGCGGACGCCCGTGCCACAGCTGCATCACATTGGCGTTCCTCCGCCGGGATGCCGCCTACCCCGTTCTCGCGGCCCAGCTCTCGGGCCGCACGCCGCGCAGCGAGACCGTCGCGAGCGCACACATGGCCGCCGCCTTCGCGGGGCTGCTCGTGCGGGAGTGGCTCTCCGGCGATCCCGCGGCTCACACGAAGCGCTTCACCATCCCGGTGCGCCGCGGACTCGTGCACGGCGCACCGATCCTCGAGTTCGTCGCCCCGCACCCCGAGTGCGGCTGCGCGCTCAGTGCAGCAGCCCGGCCTCCGCGACGAAGCGGGACGGCTGGCGCGCCGAGCGGGCGCCCCCCTCCACTCCCGACAGCCGCAGCACATCCCGAGCGCGGGTGAAGGCGACGTAGCAGAGCCGCCGCTCCTCGTCGATGCCCGCCTCGTCGCTCGCGTGGGCGATCGGCAGGAGCCCCTCGCTCAGTCCGACCACGTGCACGAGCGACCATTCGAGGCCCTTCGCCGCGTGGATCGCGCTCAGCGTGACGGAGTCGAGAGTGGGCTCGTGCTGGGTGCGCTGGCGTGCCACCAGCTCCTCGCTGAACTCGCGGATCCCCGCGCCGGCCGGCATCTCGTCGACCAGGGAGAGCAGCGCTCCGAGCGCCTCCCAGCGCTCGCGCTCCGCGGCGCCCTCGGGAGCCTTCGCCGTCCAGCCCCCGGCCCGCAGCACGTCGCTGACGATCTGGAAGAGGGGACGCGAGTCCGCGACCTTCGCCTCGCCCCTGACCAGCATGACCGCCTGGCGCACATCGGCGCGGTCGAAGAAGCGCTGGGCGCCGTGCACGCGGGTGCTGATCCGCCGCTGCTGCAGCGCCGCCTCGAAGCGCGCCGACTGCGCGTTGGTGCGGTAGAGGATCGCGATCTCCGATGCCGGAGTGCCCGCCCGCAGCGCTCCCGCGATCGACTCGGCCACGGCTTCGGCCTCGTCGTGCTCGTTCGCGAACCACTCGAAGGTCGGCGCGAGTTCGGGGCGCACCGCCTCCGTGCGGGTCGCCTGGAGCGTGAGCGCTCCCGGACGGTCGCGCATCAGGCGGTTCGCGAGTCGCACGACCGGCTCGGTCGAGCGGTAGTTGCGCTCGAGGCGGATCTGCCGGGCGTGCGGGTACTCCGCGCCGAAGCGCAGCAGATACGAGCTCGAGGCCCCCGCGAACGAGTAGATGGTCTGGCTCGCGTCTCCCACGACGCACACGTCGTCCCGATCGCCGAGCCACACCCGGAGCAGCGCGTGCTGCAGCGGCGACACGTCCTGGAACTCGTCCACGGTGAAGAAGCGGTAGCGCTCGCGCACCTGCAGCGCGGCCCGGGGCTCGCTCTCGAGCATGCCGGTGAGCAGCACCAGCACGTCCTCGAAGTCCATCTGCCGGCGCTCCTCGAGCAGCGATGCGTAACCCCGGTGCAGATCGACGAGCTGCTCCCGGGTCAGACCGAGCGGCACGGGCCGCTCCTCCACCCGCGACTCGTACGCGTCGATGCCGAGCATCGAGGTCTTGCGCCACTCGATCTCGGAGGCCACGTCGCGCAGCGCTTCGCCGCCGAGCCGAAGTCCGAGGCTCTCGACCACCTGCGAGATGGCCGCGACCTTGCCCGGCAGCATCTTGGGGGCGGCTCCGCCGACGAGCTGCGGCCAGAAGTGGTTCAGCTGGGCGAGCGCTGCGCCGTGGAAAGTCTGCGCGCGCACGCCCTCCGCGCCGAGACCGCGCAGCCGCCCCTGCAGCTCCCCCGCCGCCTTGCGGGTGAAGGTGACCGCGAGCACACGATCCGCGGCGTACACGCCGGTCCGCACCCCGTGCGCGATCCGGTGCGTGATGGCGCGGGTCTTCCCCGTGCCGGCGCCGGCGAGCACCGCGACCGGGCCGCGCAGGCACTCCGCGATCTCCCGCTGCTCGGGATCGAGTCCGTCGAGCACCTCGTCGCCGTCACTCGCCACGGGCGTCGCCCTCCGCGACCCAGCGATCGATCATCCAGCGCGCGATCGAGAGCGGCATCGGCAGCGTGATGCCCGGCACGGGATCGCGCAGCTCGGCGCGGGTGAACCAGCGAAGCTCCGAGATCTCCTCGGGGTCCGGAAGCAGCTCAGCGGGGTCGGCATCTCTAGCGAGGCGGGCGCGGAACCCGAGCATGAGCGACCTCGGGAACGGCCACGGCTGGGACGTCACGTACTCGATCTCGCCCAGGCGCACCCCCGATTCCTCGAAGACCTCGCGCGCCACCGCCTGCTCCAGCGACTCGCCCGCCTCGACGAAGCCGGCGAGCAGCGAGAACCGACCGGTCTCCCACAGCGCGTTCGAACCGAGCAGCACCCGATCGCCGTGCTCGATGAGCACGATCACGGCCGGGTCGGTGCGCGGGAACAGCTCTCCCCCGTGGCCGTCGCGTCGCGCCCAGCCGCCGTACTCGAGCGCGGTCGCCGAGCCGTCCCGCGGCGAGAACGCCGCGCTCTCGTGCCACCGCAGCAGGGCGGAGGCGACCCCCACGAGTTCGCGCTCGGTGTCGCTCAGCTCGCCGCCGACCTCGAAGGGGTGCCGCCACTCCTCGTCGTCCCAGCCGGCTGCGGGGTCGCCCGCACCCGAGCCGCCGGAGGCATCGCGCGGTGGGGCTCCATCCGGGATGCCCGCCGCGTCGCCGTCGGCGATCGCGAACACCGGATCCCCCGCCATCCGGCCGAGATAGAGGTTCCGCGCCTCCCCCGTGGCCGGATCGGCCAGCGTGTAGTCGCCCGAGGTCGGCAGCAGTGCAAGCCGCAGCCTCCCCTCCTCCCGCCGCACCGGGATCTCCACGCCGCGCAGACGCAGCAGCCGAGCGCCGGGCTCGGCCCAGGCGTCGCGCAGACGCCGGGGCTCCGACCGGGTGACGGCGTCGCGGTCGAGGGCGCCGCGCGCCAGCGGAGGCCTGTCGGGGTTCATCGCTTCTCCTCTCGTGAACGGGCAGCGGCGCGGTGCCGCGACCGGTCCGCCAGGCCGGCGGGGTGGTTCGCGATCCGGTATGGGATGCGGTGCGCGTGGCGCGTCGGCCGAGGCACCGCACGTGCATACCCTGAGTACATGGCCAGCATTCCTTTCACTCTAGCCGCGCTTGCGACCTCGGCGGTGCCGGGGCTCGTGGTCTTCGGGGTTCGCGAGAATCTGGATGACGAGAGCTTCGCGGCGGCGATCGTGACGAGCGAGGACGACGAACTGCTCGTGCGGGTGCCCCGCTCCCAGGCCGCGGAGGTGCAGCAGTCGGCCGAGCTGCTCGGACTCGCCGCGCTCACCGACGGGCCGCGCAGCCGGCTGCCCTTCGCGGTGCCGCGCACACTCGGCATGACGCGGGCCGGCGAAACGCGAGCCGTCGTCTTCACGCTGCTGGAGGGCGCCCGCTTCACCGCGGAGGATCTCGCGGACGACGCGATCCTGCTGCAGCCCATCGCCGAGGCGATCGCGGCCATCCACGAGCTCCCGTTGAACGTCGCGCAGCAGGGCGGCCTGCCGGTGCGCAGCGCGCAGGACCTGCGGCTGCGCGCGACACGACTCATCGACCGGGCGAGCGCGACGCGCCTGCTGCCCGAGACCGTGCTGCAGCGCTGGGAGCAGGCGGTCGAGTCCGCAGAGCTGTGGGACTTCTCACCGGTCATGGTGCACGGGTCGCTCGACGCCGACCAGATGCGGGTCGATGAGGATCGCATCACAGCGGTGCTCGGCTGGTCGGAGCTGTCCCTGGGCGACCCCGCTGCCGATCTCTCCTGGCTGCTGGCGGCCGGCTCCGATGTGCTCGACGCGGTGCTCGCCCGGTATTCGCAACTCCGCAACACGGGTTCGCTCAGCCACCTGCGCACTCGGGCTGCGCTGTACCACGAGCTGGAGGTGGCCCGGTGGCTGTTGCACGGAGTCGACTCCCACGACCGCTCGGTCACCGACGACGCGGTCGCCATGCTCGACCGGATGGTCGGCATCGCGGGACCGCTCGGGCGTGCTCTCGCCGGGAGCGCGCCCCGCGCCCCGATGGGCGAGGCGGAGGTGTCCGCGCTGCTCGCCGAGACCCCGGAGGTCGTGGATCAGCTCTCGGACACCGCCGCCTACGAGGCTCTCGACGAGGACCGGATGTTCGGAGTCGACACCGACTTCATCGAACCGCTGCGCGAGCCCGGGGAGCCCGGGGAGGGCGAGCCCGTGGACCGCGACGCCGAGGGCGGCGACTCCGAGGGTGGAGACTCCGAGGAAAGCGCCTCCGGGTCGACCGTGCGATCCGATGAGAGCAGCGACTCCGGATCACCCGACACCGCGGACACGCAGAACGATCCGTCCGAGCAGCTCACCGAGCCGATCGATCCGGAGGACCTGCCCGGACCGCGGTCCTGACCCGAACGGCGCGCGCATGACCCATCCGTATCTCGCCGGCGCAGCGAGCCCGCGCGTGCTCGCGCATCGCGGTTTCGTGTCCGACGCGCTGGCCTCCGCCGGCGTCGTCGAGAACAGTCTCGCCGCCTTCGCCTCGGCGGTGCACGCCGGCGCAGTGTATCTCGAGACCGACTGCCACCTGACGAGCGACGGTGAGGTCGTGCTCTGCCACGACGCCGACCTCGGCCGGATCGTGGACGACCCGCGTCCGGTCGCGGCGGTCACCCGCCGCGAGCTCGCGGCCCTCATGGCGGAACGGGGCGGCCTGCTCACGCTGGAGCAGGCGCTCGAGGAATTTCCCGAGGCGCGCTTCAACATCGACGTCAAGGCTTCCGCGGCCGCAGAGGCGGTGGGCCGCATCGTGGCTCCCCACGGGGATCGGGTGCTCGTCACGAGCTTCGACGACGGGTATCGGATGCGCGCGCTGCGCGCCGCCGAAGCGGTCCCGGGATCGTTCCGTCCTGCGACCTCGCCCGGGCGCAGGCGCCTGATCTCCGTGCTCGCCGCGGTCGTGTCGAGATCCCGGCCCCGCATCGCCCGTGCGCTCTCGGGCATCGATGCCCTGCAGATCCCCGAGCGCCGAGGGCCGGTGCGCGTGCTGAGTCGCCGTCTGCTCGACGAGACCCGCCGTCTCGGCGTCGAGGTGCACGTCTGGACCGTCAACGATCCCCGGCGCATGCGCGAACTCGTCGAGCGCGGCGTCTCGGGGATCATCACCGATCGCACCGACCTCGCGCTCGACGCGCTGGGATGAAGTCAGCGCCCGGCGCCGCTGACCTCCCCGCCCGCGAGCCTGGCCGCGGCCTCGCCCCAGATCTGCTCCAGCTCTGCGATGCTGCGGAGAGTGCCACCGCGCAGTTCGACTCCTTCTGACACGTAGAACAGCGAGACGTCGATGAGCGCCGGATCGATGTCGGCCCACTGCGCGTAGGCGTGCCGGTAGAGGTCGAGCTGGAAGAATCGGCTCTCGCGCTCCCGATCGTTCCGCGGCGACCGACCGGCTTTCCAGTCGACGATCTCGTAGCGCTCGACGGCCGCGTCGGGATCCGCCGCGGGGTCCGTCACCCGGTAGACGGCATCGAGTTTGCACACCAGGGTGCGTCCGGCGAAGGGCAGCGTGACCTCCTGCTCGACGGCGATCGGCCGACGATCCGCCCAGCGCGATCGCTCGAACTGCTCGATCAGCGGCCGCAGCGCCGCCTCGTCCTCCGACCGGAGTCCGCCCGCGTCGCCGTCTCCTCGGCCCGACTCCCCCGCGCCGGCAGTTCCCGCGCCCGTCGGGCTCGCCGCACCGAGTCCGATCCCGTCGAACTCCGCGAGCTCGGGATCGGGGAACTCGAGCTCGAGACCGCTCAGCGGCAGAGCGGTGCCTCGGGCGGTGGTGGCGCGCCGCTCGACCCACTCGTGGAAGCGGTTGCCGACGCGCGTGCGCCGGTAGGGGCGCTGCGGAACGGGGCGCAGCCTGCGCCGCTCGGCTCGTTCGGGGTCCTCGATGAACTCGTGGAAGGTCGAGGCCGTGATCCGCTCCGGGAGCATCGCCGCATCGGTCCCCGGGACAGCGGTGGCACGAGCGGTGTCGTTCGTGTCGGATGGCTCCGGAAGCGCTCCTCCGCCGTACCGGCTCCCGTTCCTGATCCCCTGCGAGGCCCGTCGCTCGGCCAGCAGCAGGCGCACGGTCTCATCGAGTTCGGGATCCTCGCGCCAGTCCTGTTCGGGGTCGCGCGCGTCGAGCGCCGTTCGCAGGGTTTCGGCGGCGCGCAGCACCGCCGGACCTCGGGCGCCGAGCGGATCCGGTGGCCACTGCATCGTGAGTTCGGCGAGTTCGCTGGGGTCGCTCTCGTACGCGCTCGCGTGCGGCAGCCCCGCGATGATTCCTGCCTCCTGCAGTTCGAGCAGATAGGGCGAGGGCGTGCGGGGGCGCATCTGTCCGCCCCAGAACGAACCGCTCAGCAGCAGGCGCTCGGCCGAGCGCGTCACTGCGACGTAGGCCAGCCGCCGCTCCTCCTCCTGATGCCGTTCCTTGAGTTCCTCCTTGTAGGCGGCGATCCGATCGCAGAGCTCCTTCTGCGTGTCGGCGAGGCGCCAGTTCAGCCGGGGCCTGGCGGGGGCATCGCCTCTCAGCTCGTCCGGGATCTCGCCGGTGCGCAGCCACCCCGCCCCGGTGCGCGGCGCTCCGGGGAACTCGCCTCCCACCAGTCTGGGCACCGCGACCAGGTCCCACTCGAGGCCTTTCGCCCCGTGCGCGGTGATGAGCTGCACCGTGCCGGGCTGGGGAGCCGCGACGTGCTCCGCCGCCTCGTCCGATTCGGTGGCGCGTTCGATCCACTCGAGCAGTGACGGCAGCGTGCCGCGACTGTCCACGGCGAGGTAGCCCTCCACCAGTTCGGCGAACACGTCCAGGTTCGCGTGCGCCGCCGAGCTGCCGGCCAGCTCCCGCGCCTCATTGGCGTCGAGCTCGATATCGAGGCGCAGCGCCTGCACGGTGGCGCTGATCAGCTCCCCGACGCTGCCGCCGACGCCCTGCCGCAGTCCCGCCAGCATGCGGCCCGCGTCGCGCAGCCGGGTTCGCCCGGTCTCGCTGATGCCCCGCAGCGCGCGGTGGTCGAGATCGCGCATCGAGGCGATCTGGTCGAGCGCGTCGATGAGGGTGTACTGCCGATCCGGATCCGGCAGCACGCTGTCTGCGGAACGCTCCGCCTCGCCGAGCGGCTGCTGCGAGACGTCCCGATCGGCGAACCACCTGGCCGCGTCGCGCAGACCCCCGATATCGGCGACCCCCAGGCGAAAGCGCGGACCGGTCAGCAGGCGGATGAGGGGGCCCCCGGCGTCGGCGTACCAGAGGCAGCGCAGCACGCTCACGACGTCGGTGACCTCGGGGGTGGTGAGGAGACCGCCGAGGCCGACGATGCGATTGGGCACGCCCGCGTCCGCGAGGGCGGCCGAGAAGGCGGCCATGGGGCTGCGCTTGCGGAAGATGATGGCGGCGCTCGGCTGCTCGCCGTGCTCGGCGAGATGCGCATCGCGGGCCGCGCGCATCCACTCGGCCACCGCCAACCGCTCCTCGTGCACGGTCTCCGGGTAGCACCACTCGACCGTTCCCGTGCCGGCTCCGGGCCGCGGTGCGAGCCGGGGCACGTCGACCGCGGCCTCCGCCGCGAGCGGGGCCGCGATGACGTTGGCCGCGTCGAGCACGCGCTCCGGATTGCGCCAGCTCGTCGACAGAGTGAGCGTCGCGGGAGTGCGAGCCGCGGCTTCCCGCCCGCTGCCGCGGAAATCGGAGTGGAACGACTGCAGCCCGGCGGCGGAGGCGCCCCGCCAGCCGTAGATCGACTGGTGCGGATCCCCGACAGCCATGACGGGCGCACCCGCGAAGATCATGGACAGGAACCTGGTCTGCCCCACCGAGGTGTCCTGCACCTCGTCGAGCAGCACGGCCCGATGACGCCGCCGGAGCACGCGGATCGCGTCAGCGGAGCGCTCGAGCGACCGGGTGGCGAAGGCCAGCTGGTCGGAGAACTCGATGAGGCCCCGCCCCTGCTTCTCCTCCGCGTACGCGCGCGCGAGCCGGGTGATGAGCGGGGTCTCCGCGAGGCTCGCGACGGCATCGCGCACCGGAGCGTAGACCTTGCCGCTGTCGAGCGGGGTCTTCTCGTTGTAGGGCAGCTGCCGCACACGGCCGAACTCGTCGACCACCTGATCGACGCGGTCGAGGGAGGTGAGGTTGTCCGCGACGGCGTGGTCGAGGCTCAGAACGTGCCTGACGAGCTGCGACACGCCGAGTTCGCTGCCCGCCAGCGCGGGGTCGCGGCTCTCGATCACGACCTCGCGTGCGATGCGCCAGGCCGTCGCCTCGTCGATCACGACCGCTCCGGGTGCCACACCGGCCGCGACGCCGAACTCCTGCAGCACGCCCGCGGCGAAGGAGTTGTAGGTGCTCACCTCGGGGATGTCGAGGCCGTCGGCGAGCAGTTCGATCAGCTGGGCAGCGCGCGCGGACTCGTCGGGTGCGAGGTCGCCGCGCTCGGCGGCGTCGCGCAGCCGGTCCGCGAAGGTCTCGAGCCTGCCGGTGATGCGCTCGCGCAGTTCGCCGGCGGCCTTGCGGGTGAAGGTGAGGCCCAGCACCTCGTCGGGAGCCACGAGCCCGTTCGCGACGAGCCAGACGACGCGGTTGGCCATGGTCTCGGTCTTGCCGCTGCCGGCGCCGGCGACCACGAGCGTGCTGCCGCCGAGCGGGTGCTCGATGACCGCCCGCTGCTCCGGCGTGGGAACGATCGGCGGCTTCGGAGGTGTCGCGAGGATCTGGGCGATGCGCTCGGCCGAGAACACGGGTCGCGGAGCACTGTCAGCCGCCGCCATCGCAGTCGCGGTCGCCGCCGTCGGCGTCGTCGATGCGTCGATCATGCGTGGCTCACCGCCGGGATGATGTGCAGCCGGCAATCGCCCGGCTGGTGCTGATCGGAGCAGTGATGCTCGACGCGCGCCGTGTACTCTCCGGCCGCCATGACACGGGCGACGCTCGCGACTCGGCGCATCAGCTC
Organism: Leucobacter celer subsp. astrifaciens; assembly: GCF_001273835.1. GTDB lineage: Bacteria > Actinomycetota > Actinomycetes > Actinomycetales > Microbacteriaceae > Leucobacter > Leucobacter celer. The sequence continues at coordinate 129,171 of NZ_JHEI01000135.1, forward strand.
CTCCTTCGCCTCATCGGTGATCGGCTGTTGCACGCGCTCGACGTACTCGGACTTCTTCGCGGCGTCGGGATGCACGTAGAGCAGCCTGGCCCCTCCGCTCACCGGCTCGGCCGCGGCAGCCTGAGCCATCGCCCCCGGCTCCTCCTCGGCGGGGTCCGCGACAGCAGGCTCCCCCTCACGGTCGAGTTCGAAGGCGCCCCGCGTCACGCCGAGCTGATAGGCCTGCAGCTGGGCGTGGGTCTCGGCCTCGGCCTTCGACGGGAGGTTTCGTCCGGTCTTGAGATCGAGCACGGTGATCTCGATCCCGCCGTCGGCTCGCGGAGTCGCCTCGATCCGGTCGGCTACGCCGCGCAGCACCGCGCGATCGACCGGGACGGAGAATCGGGTCTCTCGGCCGAGGAGCTGGCGCTCGGACGCCTCGAAATCGCGCAGGTAGGCGGCGAGGCCCCGAGTCTGCGCCTCGGCGAGCCGCCTGGTGCGCTCGGATTCCCACTCGGCCTCGAAGGGCAGTTTGCGCCACTCGCTCAGAACGGTTTCGAGCAGTTCCTCCGGATCATGCCCCTGCGCCGTCTCGAGCGCGTGGTGCACGAGCGTGCCGAGGCTGGCCTGCACGCTTCCCCCGCCTCCGCCCAGGGCGGCGACCGCCCAGTCGAGCGGGCAGTTCTCCGCCCGCTCGAGCTGCGACGGACTCACCGGAACCTGCAGCTCCGGGTCGTCGTCGAGGTCGTAGAGCGGTGCCGTCGTACTCGGCGGCAGCACGCCGTACCATTCGTCGGGATGGGCTCCCGTCACCTGCTCGCCGGCGAGCGCCACGAGGGCGCGCAGCGCCTGCTCGTCGGCGGGGTCGACCGCGAGCCGGCGCCGCATCTCGGCGGTGAGACCCCGCAGGGTGAGACGTGCGCTGGGCAGGTCTTCACGCAGGCGATCGCGCCCGAACCCGAAGAAGGGGCTCGGGTGCTGGTCCTCGTCCGCAATCGCCACGACGAGGACCTCGTCGCGGGCCCGGGCGCAGCTGTGGGCGAACAGTCGCAGCTCGTCGTGAATCGTGTCGCGACGGGACGGCGGGATCGCTTCGCCTCCGCGCAACCAGCGCTCGAGCGCCGCTGTTCCGAGCAGCGAACCTCGTGCCCTGAGGTTGGGCCAGGAGCCGTCCTGCAGCCCGATCACGGCGACCACGCCGAACTCGCGGCCGATCGCCCCCTGCGGGGTGGTGACGGTGACGGCCGCCCGTGCACTGCGCTGCGCCAGCGAGTCCTCGGGCACGGCGCTCTGCAGCAGGTCCTCGAGCAGCTCGGCGATCGGCTGCTCGCTGTCCTGCTCCTCGTGCCGCTGGAGGGCGAAGAAGAGCCCCATGACCGCATCGAGCGAGCGGTGGGCCTCGTCCGCCCGCGCGCCGCGGCCGTCGAGCGCCTCCTCCTGCCAGCGCTCGACGAGGCGCGTCCGCTCCCACAGCGTCCACAGCACCTCGCGAGGGGTGCCGCCCGCCTGCAGCACCTGCGACGCCGCGGCCGAGAGAAGACCGAGGCGGCGCAGGGCCCGCCCACCGGCGCTGTCGATGACGGGGGTGCTGCCGGGGATCGCGAAGCCCTCCAGCACGAGTTCGTCGATGGCCTGCGGCTCTCGTTCCTCCGCGGCGGCGTCGCGGCGCTCCTGCAGCAGGAGCGCCCCGCGCAGGCGCCGGATCGCGACGGGGTCGAGGCCGCCGACCACGCCTCCCGCGAGCTGGAGGACATCGGCTGCGGTGAACTCGCGGATGCCGAGCACCTGCTGCAGCAGGAGCACCAGCTCGCGCACGATCTGGTGCTCGCGCAGCACGATGCCACCCGCCGCGACGCCGGTGGGCACCTGATGCGCCGCGAGCGCTCTGGCCGCCCGGGCCGCCTCGGCTCGACTGCGACAGATCACGGCCATGTCGCGCCAGGCGACAGGAGGCGCCCCGTCCAGGCCGAGGTGTCTGGCCCTCAGACGGTGCGCGATGATTCCGAGCTGCTCAGCCGGGGATCCCGCGGCCGCGAATTGCACCGCAGCGGATAGCCCGGCAGCGGACTGCTCGGCATCGGATCGCGCGGCAGCGGACGCGGCCGCACGCTGCTCCCCGGCTCCCGCGGCGCCGATACGGATGGTCAGATCGTGGACGAGACGGCGCACCTCCGCGCCGTGCCGATGCACGGTGTCGAGCACCGCGAGCTGCTCGGCCTCTCCCGCTCGGGTCTCGTCGGCGCCGCGACGCGCCAGTTCCGAGCCGAGCCGGGAGAGCGCGTCGGTGCGCTCTCCGTGGAATGCGCTCGTCGCGATGTCGGGGTCGCCGAACACCCACACAACGCTGCCCGCGCTCGCGCACGCGGCCAGGAGGGCGAGCTCCCCCTCGCCCAGTTCCTGGGCGTCGTCGACGAGGATCATCCGCGGCAGCCGGATCCCGCCGCTGGAGGCGCCGGGGTCTGCAGCGAGGGGATCCGGAGCGAGAGACCCGTGCGCGACGACACCCTCGGCGCGCACCGCTCGTGCGGCCTCCCGCAGCAGTCCGCTCGAGCTCAACTCCCCCGGCCGCTCGCGCACGAGGGCGCCGGAGACCGCGGAGATGAGTTCCAGTCCATCGATCCACCGTTCGAGCTGTCCGGGCTCCGGCAGCCGCGTGAACGCCTCGCCGCCCGATCGCTCGCGCAGACCGCGCAGGCGCGAGGCAAGCAGCGCGGCATCGAGGTCGAAGTCGTCGACGATGCGCCAGAGTTCGCGCAACTCCGCCCGGAAGGCCGGGCTCCGGAGCACCTCGGGAGGCAGGCCCGCGACGCCCGCCTCGGCCGTGCCATCCTTGACCGTGCCATCCTTGACCGCGCCATCCTCGAGCGCGCCCGTCGAGGCGAGCCCCGCCTCCACCACCGCGACGATCCCCTCGTCCTGCGCCGTCCCGGTCAGCAGCCGGGGTGCATCCCGCCCCGTCAGCGCGGAGGACCGGGCGAGCACGGCGAAGCCCAGCGAAGCGGCCGTACGAACGGGAGTGCCGCCGATGGCCCGGCCGATGCCGCGCTCGACCGCCGGACGCAGCTCGGCGGCGACGAGACGGCTGGGGGCGATCGCGAGCACGTCCTCCTCGCTCCAGCCCGGACGCCGCAGCGCCCGGGCGTACGCCTCGACGAGCACGCGGGTCTTCCCCGTGCCCGGCGCCCCCAGAATACGGGCGTGACGCGCGGGATCGAGGTCGAGCGCGCGAGCCTGGGAGGGGTCGAATCCGGTCATGTGCTCAGCCTACTGAGCACCTCCGACAGCGTCGGGATCGGCGATCCCGACTGCGCCGAGGGCGAACGCGGGGGTCGATCGGGCGCTCGCCGGCCCGCGCAGCCCTAGACTCGAAGACAGTTGCACACAGTCAGCGTCGTGGCACGCGCCACAGTATTCGAGGAGGCACCCCGTGGAAGTTCGCATCGGCATCAAGCACTCGCCCCGTGAGCTCTCGTTCGAGACCGAGTCGACGGCTGACGAGGTGCGCGCCCTCATCGAGGATGCAGTGGCCAAGGAGTCGGCGCTCGTCGCGCTCGCGGACGTGAAGGGCCGGCAGTACCTCGTCGACACCGAGTCGATCGCCTACATCGAGCTCGGCGGCGAGGGCGGCCGCAAGGTCGGCTTCATCAGCTAGGGGTCGGATTCAGCAGCTCGGGATCCCGGCACCGGAACGCGCTCAGTCGCCCACGGCGGTGGGGCCGGCCGCAGGCACGGTTACGGCAGCAGTCGCTCGACGAGTTCGTCCGGGCTGATGCCCTCGGCGCGGGCGGCTGCGGCGATCCGCTCGAGCGACGCCTGCGACAGGCCGTGCGCGGAGCCCGCGATCTCCCGCGAGCCCTGACCCGAAAGCGCCGTCCCGCCTGCCGCCGCCGCGTCGACTCCGGGCGCTCCCGTGGGCGCCGGAGTGCGCAGCAGCAGCGACATCACCGGCAGCACCACGATTCCGAGGGCCGCGAGGATCCACACGATGCCCGTGGCCTGCAGATATCCGTCGGGGTATTCGCCCACCAGCTCCCAGAGCAGCATCAGCGTGAGCAGCACGCCGGCGGCGAGCATCGCGAGGGTCGCGAAGAGCGCACTCCGCACCGGTCTGCGATCGTGGGCCACGAGCAGCAGGAGCAGTGAGGCGATCGCGCAGGCGCCCGTGAGGATCACCAGGGTGATCGTGAGCTTGAACGCCCCCTCATCCCAGTCGGGCTCGGCCCAGATCACCCACAGCAGCCGCGCGAGCGTCAGCACCGATACGCCGACCGCGATCCAGCCGAACCACTGCACCCGCCGGCCGATGAGCGCCGCACCGCAGAGCGCCGCGACGCTGAAGACCCCGATCAGCGCGGTCGTGCCGAGCACCTTCATCGCAGGATCCGACGTCACTCCGCCGAGCAGCACGGCGATACCGGCGACGGCCGCGAGGGCGAACGACGCCACGATCACGACCACGATCCAGCGACGGATCCGGTGCGCGAAGGGCTTCGGCGAAGTCATGGTCAGGCCTTCCGTCAGCGGGAATCAGTGGCTCAGCGCGCGCAGTTCGTCGCGGACGGCATCGAGCAGCCGATCCGCCACATCGCGTTTCGACCCCGAGGCCTCGCAGGCCACCCGCCCGTCGGCGTCGAGCACGTACAGCGTGTTCGCGGTGCTCTCGAAGCCCTCGGTCCAGCCGACGGCGTTCACCGCCAGCAGATCGACACCCTTGCGGGCCAGCTTGCGCCGGCCGCGCTCGAGCAGCTCGTCGGCGGCGGCATCGGGATCCGCGTCGCCGTCGACGGTCTCCGCCGCGAAGCCGACGATCACCTGCCCCGGCCGCCGCTCGTGCACCAGCCCGACCAGGATGTCGGGGTTCTCCACCAGGGTGAGCGTCGGCGCCTCGCCCGGCGTGTCCTCCTTGCGGATCTTGTGCTCCGCGACCTCCGCGACGCGGTAGTCGGCCACGGCCGCTGCCATGATCACGGCTTCGGCACCCGATGCGGCGGCGTGAACCGCCGACTCGAGTTCGGCCGCGGTGCCGACGGGCACGACGCGCACGGCTCCGCGATCCCGCACCCCCTGGAGCACCGCCTCATCGATGTTCGCAGCGAGCAGCACCACCTTGGCGCCGCGATCCGCCGCAGCCGCGGCCACCGCGACACCCTGCCGTCCGCTCGAGCGATTGCCGAGATAGCGCACCGGATCGATCGGCTCGCGCGTTCCACCCGCCGTCACGAGCACCCGCACGCCCTCGAGGTCTCCGGGCGGCGCCGGCTCGGGCGGCGCCGCGAGATCGTCCGGCACGACGGCTGCCGCGCTGCTCCCGGTGTCCCCGGTGCTCTCGGCATCGTCCGTCTCCACGAGCGGACCGGCATCGCCCGCCGCATCGCTCAGGATCCGCCGCGCGCGCTCGGCGATCTGCTCCGGCTCGCTCATGCGCCCCGGCCCGCTGTCGTCGCCCGTCAGCCGACCGCTCTCGGGCCCGACGAACTCGACGCCGCGCGAGCGCAGGATCGCGATGTTGTCCTGGGTCGCCGGGTGCTGCCACATCTCGGTGTGCATCGCCGGCGCCACGAGCAGCGGCGCGCGCGTCGCGAGCAGCGTCGTGCCGAGCAGGTCGTCGGCGAGTCCGGCAGCCATGCGCGCCAGCGAGTGCGCGGTGGCCGGCGCGACGATCACGAGATCGGCCCGCTGGCCCAGCGCGACGTGGCGCACCTCGGGGACGTCCTCGTGCACGGAGGTGGTCACCGGGTTGCGGCTGATCGCCTCCCAGGTCGGCTTGCCGACGAAGCGCAGCGCGTCGTCCGTGGGCACGACGTGCACCTCGTGCCCCTCCTTCACGAGCAGCCGCGCCAGCGCTACGGCCTTGTACGCGGCGATGCCGCCGGTCACTCCCAGCACGATGTTCATGCGTTCATCCTGCCATGAGGGGCCCCGGCGCTCCGCATGCACCACCGGCCGCGGGCGTCGTGCACGGGCCGGGTCGCAGCGCGGCGCAGCTCAGCCCGCGCGCTCCAGCAGCACCGCGACCTCCATGTGCGCCGTGTGCGGGAACATGTCGAACACTCTCGCCTCCCGCACCGCGTACGACGGCATCGCGGCGAGGTCGCGCGCCAGGCTCTCGGGGTTGCAGCTCGAGTAGATCACCTGGCGCACGCCGCCGTGCTCGAGCCAGCCGCACAGCTCGGCGCCGATGCCCCGGCGCGGCGGGTTCACGATGACCGCCTCGGGAAGGCCGGCCGGATCCGCCGCGAGCGCGAACGCCGTCGCGTCGGCCGCCTCGAAGCGGGCGTCGATCCCTGCCTCCCGTGCGCTGCGACGGGCGGATCGCACCGCCGCCTCGCTGATCTCCACACCGAGCACTCGAGGCGCGGCCGCCACGCGGCCGCCACGGCCGCCGTGATCGCCTGCGGCGCTCGCGACGTGCAGCGCGAAGCCGCCCACGCCGCAGTAGAGGTCCCAGAGGGAGGCGGGATCCTCGCGCGCGACCCACTCGGCGGCCTGGGCGTAGAGCGCCCGGGCCACGCGCGTATTGGTCTGGAAGAAGCTCTGCGGACGCAGGTGCAGCGGCACGCCGTCCCCGAGATCCATCGTGAGCGATGAGCCGAGCAGCAGTTCCTCGCGCTCGCCCTCGAGCACCGCCTTGTGCTCGGGCAGCAGGTTGACCGACACCACCACGATATTCGGGATCGCGCGGCGCAGCGCGGGCAGCTCCCGCCGCAGCACGGCGAGCGCCCGCTCGCTGCGCACCACGAAGCGCAGCATCAGCTCGCCGTCCGGGGACTCCGTGACGTGCACGAACTTCAGCTCGCCGCGTCGGCGCGGCACGTCGTAGGGCGGCAGTCCGGTCCGCTCGACGAAGGCGGCGATGCGCGGGATCACGCCCCGGATGCCGGGCGACTGGATGAGGCAGTCGCGCAGATCGACGCCCTCGCCGTCCGGGCCGAGGATCCCGAGCGTCACCCGGCCAGGCCGGCCGCCGACCACCAGCTTCGCCTTGTTGCGGAAGTCCCGCGCGCCGCCGCTCACGCTCGGCAGCCAGGCCGCGGCCGGCACGGTGGGCAGCAGTTCGCGGCAGCGCTGCTCCTTGGCGCGCAGCTGCTCGTCGTAGGGGGTCTCGATGAGGGCGCAGCTGCGGCAGCGCCAGGCTTCGAAGTAGTCGCAGTGGGGCAGATCCATGAGAGAGACTAGGCCGTCAGACCCAGACCCGGCAAGCCGCTCAAGGCAAGGCGAAGCCTTGCGCGGCGACGGCGCTGGCCGCGCCCCCGCGGCCAGATGGACACAGGTGAACTCATGCGGTCAAACCTAGACCATCCATGCGTCGGATGTGGTCCGCGATGAGCTCGGTGAAGACCGGCTCAACCTCGCTGGCGTCGAAGGCCCGGTGCTCGCTGAGCAGCAGCACCGCACGCGAGACCAGCAGAGTATCTCCGACGAGGCGCCGACCCCAGAGCGCCAGCCAGCTCGACAGCCCGTCATCGACGGCAAGTGCGTCGGCGAGCAGCACCGCGACCTGATCACGACCGCTGTCACTGCTGAGGATCTCGATGGCCTCGGCCCGATACCCGTCGCGCATGCCGCCCGCCAGACTCGCGAAGAAGTCGTCGAAGAGACCGCCCACGAGGTACAGCGAGAGCACGTGCTGGTGCCAGTCCGGAGTCTCGATGCGCTCCACGTACTCGTCGATCACGCGGGAGTAGGGCCCCATCACGATGTGCGGCTCCTCGCCTCGCCTGCGGATCTCGTCGGCGAGCCGCTGATGCTTGGCGAGGGTCAGCCCGGCCACCCGTGCCAGCACCTCCTTCGCCTCGAGCGTCGGCGCACCGGAGACGGCACGGGTCGCCGCCTCGTACAGTTCGAGCTGCAGGTAGGCCGTCAGGCCCAGGAAGGGCAGCATTCCGGGGGCGAACTCGGCGAGTTCGACGCGCTCGGCGTCGCTCCCCTCGCCGCGCGCTCGCATCTTGCGCACTGGGGCGTTCTTCTTGCGCAGCCCACGGATCCACTCGAACACCCTGTCAGCTTACCGCCGAGCCGCCGAGAGGTTGGAATAGACTGGATGCCGTACGTATTGGCCGCGGAGGACATCGGATCCCCCGCCGCTGCGCCCTCTGCAGAATGCGCGCGCAGCACCCACACGCCGCTTCAGGCGCAGAATAGGACGCAACGTGACGACTTTCCTCGAACTCGGCGTCGACCAGGACATGGTCGATTCGCTCGCCGATCAGGGCATCATCGAGGCCTTCCCCATCCAGGAGCAGACGATTCCGCTCGCCCTCACGGGCCAGGACATCATCGGCCAGGCGAAGACCGGCACCGGCAAGACCTTCGGCTTCGGCCTGCCGCTGCTGCAGCGCGTCGGCGCCGATCCCGAACCCGGCGTGCAGGCGCTCGTGGTCGTGCCGACCCGTGAGCTCTGCGTGCAGGTGTACGAGGATCTCGAGCTGGCCGCGAAGAACCGCGCGGCGACGGTCGTGCCCATCTACGGCGGCAAGGCCTACGAGGGGCAGATCGATCAGCTGAAGGCGGGCGCGCAGATCGTGGTCGGCACGCCGGGACGACTGCTGGATCTCGCGAGCCAGCGGCTGCTCGACCTCGGCAACGTGCGCGAGATGGTGCTCGACGAGGCCGACAAGATGCTCGACCTCGGCTTCCTCGCAGACATCGAGAAGCTCTTCGCGAAGACGCCGGCGACCCGTCACACCATGCTGTTCTCGGCGACCATGCCCGGCACGATCGTCACCCTGGCCCGGCGCTTCATGTCGAAGCCGATCCACATCCGGGCGACCGATCCCGACGAGGGCGCCGCTCAGGCCAACATCGAGCACATCATCTACCGGGCGCACTCCCTCGACAAGGACGAGGTGATCGGCCGCATCCTGCAGGCCGAGGGACGCGGCAAGACCGTCGTCTTCATGCGCACCAAGCGCGCGGCCGCGAAGCTGCAGGAGGAGCTCGTGGACCGCGGCTTCAACGCGGCGAGCGTGCACGGCGATCTCAACCAGGATCAGCGCGAGCGGGCGATGGCCGCGTTCAAGGCCGGCAAGAAGGACATCCTCATCGCGACCGATGTCGCCGCGCGCGGGATCGACGTCGACGACGTCACCCACGTGATCAACCACACGGTCCCCGACGACGACAAGACCTACCTCCACCGGGTCGGCCGCACCGGTCGCGCGGGCCGCACCGGCATCGCGGTCACCTTCGTCGACTGGGACGACATGCACAAGTGGGCGCTCATCAACAAGGCGCTCGAGTTCGGCGTGCCCGAGCCGGTGGAGACCTACTCCTCCTCTCCGCATCTGTTCGCGGACCTCAACATCCCCGAGGGGTCGAAGGGCCGGCTCAAGGCCACCCCGGTGAAGGAGCGCGCGCCGCGCAGCGCGGCGCAGCGATCCGGCGAGGGATCGGGCGACGATTCGGGATCGGGCGACGGCGCGCGCAAGCGCACCCGCCGCCGCACGCGGAGCGCGAACCCCCAGGGGCGAGGTCGCCACGAGACCCACGGCCACGAGGGGCACGGCCACGATCAGGAGGGCGGCGGCGAGCCCGGCGCACCGCTGCTGCAGGAGACCGGCGAGGGCGCGGCACCCAAGCGCCGTCGCCGCCGCCGTCGCGGTGGATCGGGCGGTGCCGGATCCGAATCCGCGGCCGGCTCGGCCGCGGAGGCCGCTCCCAGCGAGGCCTGATCCCGCGCACCCTGCCCCGGCGCTGCCCGGCCCCCGCGCATCCGCGCAACGCCGAGATCCCGATTTCCATCGTTCTCACCCTGGAGACAGGGCGAGAATCGGGATCTCGGCGGCCTCGGGCCGACAGGAGGCCCTCCCCGTCAGCGCGGCGTGACGACCAGCGCGCGCAGGCGCTCCACCAGCGCGGGATCGGTCGACCGCTCCCCCAGCCGGTTCGGTTTACCGGCCCCGTGGTAGTCGCTCGATCCGGTGACGGCAAGGCCGAGTCGCGCAGCGGCCTCTTCGAGCGGCGGCAGCCAATCCATGCGGTTCTCGGGGTGGTGCAGTTCGATCCCCCACAGGCCCGCCTCCGCGAACTCCTGCAGCTCGCGGGCCGAGCTCGGGCGGCGCTGCCGGAAGGCGGCCGGGTGCGCCAGCACGGCGACACCTCCGGCGGCGCGCACCATCCGGATCGCGTCGATCGTATCGATCGCGTGGGTGCCGAGGTAGTAGGGCGAACCCGGGTGCAGCACCTGCTCGAACGCTGAGCTGCGGTCGTCGAAGTAGCCCGCCGCGACCAGCGCATCGGCGATGTGCGGGCGGCCGACGGTGCGCACGTCGTCGTCCCCCGCGACGGCCTCCCAGGTGATCGCATAGTCCGCCGATACTCGGCGCACCATCTCGCGCGCACGCGCGCGACGGGCGGTGCGCACCTCAGCGAGCGCTTCGAAGAGCTCGCCCGCGCTCGATTCGATCCCGTAGCCGAGCAGGTGCCTGGAGCCGCCGGTGTGCTTCGTGGTGATCTCGATACCGGGGAGGAAGTCGACGCCGTGCTCGCCCGCCGCCCGTCGCGCCTCGTCCCAGCCGTCGATCGTGTCGTGATCCGTCAGCGCGAACCCCGCCAGTCCGAGCCGCGCGGCCTCACTGGCGATCTCGGCGGGCCGAGTGGTTCCATCCGAGAACACGGAGTGCGTGTGCAGATCGAATCCCCGCTGCGTCCCGGATGCTGCCATCCCAGCAGTCTATCCGTGCGACGGCGAGCCACTGCCGGCCGGATCGGGATGAGAGGATGGAGGCATGACCGAAACCGCTCAGGCCACCCACGAGGTGGAGATCGACAACAGCAACCGCAGCACCACCCCGCAGACGGACGCTTTCGCCACCTACATCTCTGCGCACTGGGCAGATCGCCCCGAGACGCTGCCCGCCCCCATTCCCTCAGCCCCCTACGCCGCGCGCCGCCGCGCGGCTCTCGGCGCGCTCTTCCCGGGCGAGCGGCTCGTGATCGCCGCCGGCGCGATGAAGCAGCGCTCCAACGACACCTTCTACCCGTTCCGAGCGCACAGCGCCTTCGCCCACCTCACCGGCTGGGGGTCGGACGCCGAGCCCGGCGCGATCCTCGTACTCGATCCGGTCGACGGCACCCACGAGCAGACCCACTCCGCCACCCTCTACTTCCGCGAGCGCGCCGGCCGCGACAGCGACGAGTTCTTCGCCAATCCCGAGATCGGCGAGTTCTGGATCGGCCCGCGGCCGTCGCTCGCCCAGGTCGAGGCGGCGCTCGGGGTCCGCACCGCGCACCTCGCCGAGTTCTCCGCCGGCGACGGCGACCGGGCACTCGGACTCGCCGCCGATGACCGGGAGCTCGCGCGCGCGGCCTCCGAGCTGCGGCTCGTGAAGGACGCGTACGAGATCGCCGAGATGCAGGCCGCGGTCGATGCGACGGCGCAGGGCTTCGCCGAGGTGCTCGCGGCGCTGCCGCGGGCGAGCGCGCACCCCCGCGGTGAGCGGATCGTGGAGGGCGTGTTCAACCAGCGCGCGCGACTCGACGGCAACACGGTCGGCTACGAGACCATCGCGGCATCCGGTCCTCACGCCTGCACGCTGCACTGGATCCGCAACGACGGCCCCGTGCTCGACGGCGATCTGCTGCTGCTCGATGCCGGTGTCGAGCTCGACAGCCTCTACACGGCCGATATCACCCGCACGGTGCCGGTCTCCGGCACCTTCACCGAGGTTCAGCGCCGCGTCTACGAGGCCGTGCTCGAGGCCGCCGACGCGGCCCGCGCGATCGTGCGTCCCGGGATCCGCTTCGGCGACGTGCACGAGGCCGCCATGGCGGTGATCGAGCGCCGCACCCGCGAGTGGGGGCTGCTGCCGGAGGACGACGGCACCGCCTACTACCGCCGCTACATGGTGCACGGCACGAGCCACCATCTCGGCATGGATGTGCACGACTGCGCGCAGGCGCGCCGCGAGATGTACCTCGACGGCGTCCTCGAACCGGGCATGGTGTTCACGATCGAGCCGGGCCTCTACTTCCAGCCGGATGACCTCACGGTGCCCGCGGAGTATCGAGGCATCGGCGTGCGCATCGAGGACGACATCGTGGTGACCGAGGACGGCTGCGTGAATCTCTCGGCCGGCATTCCGCGCACGGCCGACGAGGTGGAGGCCTGGATCCGGGAGGCGCGGCCGCAGGGCTGAAGCCGCTACACCGCCAGATCGAGCGCCGCGGCGGTTCCCCTGCGCGATGCTTCGTCGCGCGGCATCCGCAGCGCCCGCTTGAGATCGGCGATGAGATCCTCGGCGCTCTCGAGGCCGATCGACATGCGCACGATACCCGCGTCGGGCTTCGCGTCGCCGGCGACGGGTCGGTGCGTGAGCGCCGCGGGGTTCTCGATCAGAGAGTCGACACCGCCGAGCGACACCGCGTGGGTGAAGATCTCGACGGCCGATGTCATCTGCTCCGCCGCGTCACCGCCTCCGGCGAGGCGGATCGACACCATCGCGCCGGGCCCGGCCATCTGGGTGCCGAGCACACCGTGCGGGTCGCCGTGCAGACCCGGGTAGAAGACCTCGTCGACCTCGGGCCGCACGGCGAGCCACTCGGCGACTCGCCGCGCGGTCTCCTGCTGGGCGCGCACGCGCAGCGGGAGCGTGGTGAGGCCGCGGTGCAGCAGATAGGCGGCCAGCGGGTGCAGCAGCGCACCGGTGATCGCGCGGATCGGCCGGATCCGCTCCGCGTAAGCCTCGGAGCAGGCGATGACGCCGCCCATCACGTCCCCGTGACCTCCGAGGTACTTGGTGGCGCTGTGCAGCGAGAGCGCCGCACCGTGGTCGAGCGGGTTCTGCAGCACGGGCGTGGCGAAGGTGTTGTCCACCATCACCGGCACCTCGCCCGCCTGCGCGACGACCGCACGGATGCTCACGAGCTCGAGCGTCGGATTGGCCGGGGTCTCCATGACCACGAGTCCGGTGTCGGGGCGGATCGAGGCCGCGACCTCGTCGGGACGGCAGAAGGTCGTCTCGGTGCCGAGCAGTCCCGAGGCCAGCAGGTGGTCGCTCCCGCCGTAGAGCGGCCGCACGGCGACGATGTGCCGATTGCCCGAGGCCGCGGCGAACGCGAGGAGGGCTGCGGTGAACGCGGCCATGCCGGCCGAGAAGGCGACGGCCGACTCCGCGTGCTCGAGTTGCGCGAGCCCGGACTCGAAGCGGGCGACCGTCGGGTTCCACAGCCGCGCGTACACCGCACTGCCTCCCTCGGGCGGTGTGCCGCCCGTCGCCAGCGCCTCGTACGAGTCGCCGCCCCGCTCGATGCCCGGCAGCGGGTTCGTCGTCGAGAGATCGATGGGCAGCGCGTGCACGCCGAGCGCGGCGAGATCGTCCCGGCCCGCGTGCACCGCCATCGTGTCGATATTCATCTTCGAAGCATCCATGGCCCCACCGTGCCCCAATCACCAATCGGAGGGAAGAGTTGTTGCCGACAGCGCAGAAAAGCGGATGCCGAGCTAAGCTTTCCTCAAATAACCGGCGGAGGACAGGATCGATCGTGACGATTCCCCAAGAGGGCCCGAGCACGCTCGACGCGCTCGACTACGCCGTCGTCGAGGCGCTGAGCCGCGATCCCGGGCTGAGCAACAAGGCGCTGGCGGAGCGGCTCGGGATCGCCGAGTCCACGTGCGCCTACCGGGTGCGGAGGCTGCGCGAGGCAGCGGTCATCGGACCGCGCCGGCTCGAGCTCGACTACGCCCGCCTCGGATACGCGCTGCGCGCCGTGGTGCTCGTGTTCCTCGCCCGGCACTCCCGCGAGGTGGTCGACGAGTTCATGGCGCACATGGTGCGGCAGCCCAACGTGCTGAACGTGATGAATCTGACCGGGCGCTACGACTTCATGATCACGGTCGCGGTGGCCGACACCGAGGAGCTGCGCCGATTCGTGCTCGACCACGTCACCGTGCTCCCCTCGGTGCGGGGCACCGAGACGCACATCGTGTTCAGCGCCAACGACGGCGAGTGGATCCCCGGGGCTCCGAGCAGCTGAGCCGCTCAGCTGCTCAGCCATTCAGCCATTCAGCCGCTCCGCTCCTCCGCCCCTGTTCCCGTTCAGGCGATCCGGGTATCATCGGTCTCCTGATGACTGCTGTTTCTGCGCACCCGGGCACCTCCCGGTGGTCCCGCACCCGTGGCGCCTGCGCCGCGGCCGCGGCGATGGTGCTGCTCGGAACCGTCGCCACGGCGCCGCTCTCCATGGCGAACGCCGTCACGGAGGCGGAGCGGGCGGCGATGTTCGGCGGTCAGCAGCGGCTCGAGTCGGCGGCCTCCTCGGAGATGGTCATCGATACCGAGGTCACCGCGGTGTCGCCCGTTGCGCAGGGAGCGTCCGCTCGCACCGCGCTGTACACGCTGCAGGAGTTCATGTTCAGCGGCGCGGTCAACTGGAGCGGCTACCGCTTCACCTACTACAGCCAGCAGGTGCTGCCCGGTCCCGGGCTGCAGATCCCCGGCAGGCACGTCAACGAGGACGGCTACGTGAGCGACGGCGACGGCTACATCGTGCTCGCCGGATCGGCGCCGAAGGGCTCCGTGTTCGACACCCCTTTCGGATATCAGGGCAAGATCTACGACCGCGGCACCTTCGGCAACCACCTCGACGTCTACATCCGCTGACGCGACCGTTCAGTCCGCCGTCTCGCCGTCCGTGTAGACCCAGCGCCCGTCGACGCGCCCGAAGCGGCTGCGCTCGCGCTGCTCGAAGCGGCCCTCCGCGCCGCGGCCCACGGCGGTGAAGGTGACGAAGCCCTCCGCGTCGAACGGGCCGCCCGCCTCGACGCGCTCGATGAACAGCCGTTTCCACACGACCGCTTCGTCGAGCTCCATCGATGCGGGCCGGGTCGCGGGATCCCAGCTCAGCAGCAGGTACTCCCCCAGGCCGAGCGCGAAGGCGCTGTAGCGGGAGCGCATGAGGCGCTCCGCCGTGGGTGCGGCCCGCCCGGCGTGCAGCGGTCCGCAGCACGCGTCGTACGGCTCACCCCGCCCGCAGGGGCAGGGCTCGGATCCCTCGACGCCCCGCCCGGCTGCAGCCCCGCTCACCCGGCGGCCCTCACAGCTCGCCGCGCAGCGCGGCCTGCAGCGTGTCGAGTCGCACGCCGCCGAGCGCCAGCGCATCGCGGTGGAAGGCGCGCACATCGAAGGCCGACCCGGCGCTCTCCGCGCGATCCCGCGCCTCATCGCGCAGCGACTCCCAGATCCGCTGCCCGATCTTGTACGACGGCGCCTGCCCGGCCCACCCCAGATAGCGCAGCACCTCGAAGCGCACGAACCCGTCGTTCATGTTGACGTTCTCGCGCATGAACTCGAAGGCGTAGTCGCCGTCCCAGACCCCGGTGCCGTCCGGGCGCGGCTTGCCCAGATGCACGCCGATGTCGAGCACGACGCGCGCGGCGCGCATCCGCTGTCCGTCGAGCATTCCGAGCCTGTCGGCCGGGTCGTCGAGATAGCCGAGCTGCTCCATGAGCCGCTCGGCGTAGAGCGCCCATCCCTCGGCGTGCCCCGAGGTGCCGGCGAGCTGCCGCCGCCACTCGTTGAGGGTGCCGCGGTTCACCACCGCCTGCCCGATCTGCAGGTGATGTCCGGGCACCCCCTCGTGGTAGACCGTGGTGAGCTCGCGCCAGGTGTCGAACTCGGTGACGCCCTCGGGCACCGACCACCACATGCGGCCGGGCCGCGAGAAGTCGTCGCTGGGGCCCGTGTAGTAGATGCCGCCCTCCTGTGTGGGGGCGATCCGGCACTCGAGGGCGCGGATCTCGCTCGGGATCTCGAACTGCGTCTCCGCCAGCTCGGCAACGGCGCGATCGCTCGTCTCCTGCATCCAGCGCTGCAGCTCCTCGGTGCCGTGCAGCTTACGGGCCGGGTCGCGCTCCAGCTTCGCGATGGCCTCGTCCACGATCCCCGGCCGCGGCGCTCCTCCCACGATCTCGGCTGCGATGCGCTCCTGCTCGGAGACCATGCGCGCCAGCTCCTCGAGCCCCCACTCGTACGTCTCGTCGAGGTCGACGCGCGCACCGAGAAAGGCCTCGGAGGCCGGCGCGTAGCGCTCCCGCCCGAAGGCATCGGCCGCGGGAGCGAGCGGTGCGATCTCGCGCTCGAGGAACTCCGCCAGCTCCGTGTACGAGCCCGACGCCGCCGCGGCCGCCGCGGCGAGCTCCAGCGCGAGCGGAGCCGGCGCGGCGCTCGAGGCCGCGAGCCGGCCGAAGAACCCGGGATCCTCGGCGGTCCCGGCGGTCCGGCGCGCCTGCGCCGCCACCTCCGCGACCTGCCGCACCGCGGGCGCCAGTCCCCGCGCGGCGCCCTCGGAGAGGCTCGCCCGGTATCCCGCGAGCGCCCCGGGCACCGCGCGCAGCCGAGCGGCCACGAGCTCCCAGTCGGCGGTGGAGCCCGTCGGCATCAGGTCGAAGACGTCGCGGATCTGCTGCGAGGGCGACTCGATGACGTTGAGGTCGCGCAGATGCTCACCGGCCTCGTGCTGAGCCAGCGAGAGCCGCAGCTCGGCGGAGAGGTCCGCACGAGTCACCGCATCGACCGGGTCGACGGGCGCCGTGGCCGTGAGTTCCGCGAGTGCGCTCCGCTGGGCGTCGGCGAGTGCGCCCGCTCCCTCCGGCGAGTAGTCCGCGAGTCCCCCGCTCGCACGGCCGATGTAGGTGCCGATCGCGGGATCGTGCGCGACGAGGGTGTCGACCCAGGCCTCGGCGATGCGATCGACGGCGGTCTGCTGGCGATGTGCGTTCATGTGCTCCAGCCTATTGCGGTCGGGCTGCAGCGGCTTCGCGCCCTTCCAGCCTGTCGGTTCGCGAAGCGCGGCGCTTCAGGGCAGAATAGAGGCGTAGCACGGCGCGATCCCACGCGCCCGCCCACCGGCAGCCGGTCCCCGCCTGCGCAGAAGTTCCGAGGAGATATCGTGAAGATCCGCACCCGCATCGCCACCGCCGTGACCGCAGCGCTCGCCTCGGTCTTCGTCGCGGTGCCCGCCTTCGCCCACGACGGTGGACACGAGGGGTCGACGCTCTCGACCGCGGGCGATCCGCTCGACGTCGTGGCGATCTCCATCGTCGGCGTGGTGCTGCTGGCGGTCGTGCTGATCGGCTCGACGCTCGTGGGCAACCTCTTCGAGAAGAAGTAACGCGCGCAGCGCACGCAGCAGGGGCCGGGACCCGTCGAGGATCCCGGCCCCTGCTGCGTTTCGCAGTCCGGTGACCGGACGCCATCCGAACGACACGGAGGACCTCCGCCTCGCACCCCGGCCCATCCTCTACGCGCGCCAGTAGTTGCTGCCTCAGGACAGGTTTGGTGACGACTACTGACGCGCGGAGATGGGTTGTTCAGCTCACGACGCGGATGCCGGCGACCTCGGCGTCCACCGCGCCCCGCACGTAGCCGGTCGGCGAGGCCGCGACGGCGCGCAGGAAGGCGACGGTGTCGGCGGTGATCTCCTCGCCGGGCAGCAGGTTGGGGATGCCGGGCGGGTAGGCCGCCAGGGTGTCGGCGGAGACGCGACCCACCGCCTCGTGCGCGGGCACGATCTCGCTCGCGCCGAAGTAGGCGTCGCGCGGCAGCATGCGCAGGGCTCCCGGCTCGGGCAGCTCGGGGAACTCCGCCCCCGTGTCCTCGGCGCCCAGCCGGACGGCCTCGTCGGCGACCTCGCCGAACGCGGTCATGAAGCGATCGAGGTCGGGCACGCGCAACGCGCCGATCACCGCCACCACGCTCGTGGCGGTCGACATCTCGAGGTACACCCCGTGCTCCTGGATCATGCGGCCGCGCACCCAGTGACCGCTGCGCCCGAGCGCAGAGACGTCGATCGGCACCCGCAGCTGATCGGTGTCGACGATGTCCGGGAAGGCTCCGAAGTCGTCGCTGATGATCGAGAAGCGAGGATCGCGCCGCAGCCGCTCGCGCAGCTCTCCGGCGGCCCGGATCGCAGATCCGATCCGCTGCTCACCCGTGACGAGCGCGCGGCGCGCGGCATCGAGGGAGCTCATCAGGATTCCGCTCATGGAGGTCGACGCCGTCATCGAGAAGGCGCGCATCACGAGCGGTTCCAGCCGCTCGGCGAAGGGCCCGTGGCCGAGGTGCAGCATGGCCGACTGGGTGAGGGATCCGGCGAGCTTGTGCGTGCTCGAGACCACGAGGTCGGCGCCGAGCCGCGCGGGCGACTCCGGCAGATCGGGATGGAAGCCGAAGTGGGCGCCCCAGGCGCCGTCGACGATGAGCGCCGCGCCGTGGGCGTGGGCCACGTCGGCGAGGCCGCGCACGTCGGCCGTCGAGCCGAAGTAGCTCGGAGACACGACGTAGACGCTCGACACCGCGCGCCCGGCCGCGGACTCGCGGGTGAGCGCCGCGCCGAGGGCCGCGGGCGTGAGGCCGTGCGCGATCCCGTGATGGGCGTCGATGCCCGGGGCCGCGAAGGACGGGATCAGCCCGGAGAGCAGCACGCCGTCGGTGAAGCTGGAGTGCATGCTGCGCTGGATCAGCACGCGCTCGCCGAGGCCGCGAACGGCGATGGCCGCCGTGCGATTCGCCTGGGAGGCGCCGTTGGTGAGGAACCAGGTGCGCTTGGCGCCCCAGGCCTCTGCCGCGAGGCGCTGGGCGTGCACGAGCGGCGAATCGTCGCCGAGGTCGATGCCGTCGATCATGAGCGGCACGTCGAACTGGGCGGTGCGGGGGCCGAAGAGCTGCGCGATGTGCGCGCCGCCGTCCTCCGGGTTGTTGCCGTGGCCCGGCACCATCATCGAGAGGGGCTCCGACGTGCCGAAGCGCTCGACCGCGTCGGCGTAGGGCGCCTGCCGCTGCTCGGCCGAGAATCGGCGGGCGAACGGCGCGCGCCCCTCAGGCGTCCTGCTCGCAGCAGCCCCGTTCTCGGGCAGCGCCCGATCCATCGCGGCGATCGTTCCGCCCCCGTCGATGCGAACGTCTGAGGTACCCGGGTCCTGTTGCAGCATGGGGACATGATCCCGCGCGTCGAACACCGGGAGGAACCCCGTAAACACCTCCCGGGGACCATATACTGTATTGAACACTTCGGGTGATACAACCCCAGCCGCTCCAGAGGAACCGAGGGTACACATGATCGATCTCCGCCAGCTCCAGGCCCTCAGCGCGGTGGCCGCAGAGGGGTCGGTGGCGCGCGCCGCCACGCGGCTGGGCTGGAGCCAGCCCACGGTCGACTACCACCTGCGCAACCTCGACCGCCTCGTGGGCGCGGATCTCACCGAGCGCAGCACTCGCGGCAGCAAGCTCACCACCGCCGGCTCGCTGATGCTCGAACGCGGCGAGGAGATCCTCGGCCTCGCCGAGCGCGCGCTCACGGACGTGCGCGACCTCGCCCAGCTGGGCCGGATCCGGCTGCGATTCGGCACGTTCCCCACCGCGGCCGCACGTTTGCTGCCCGGCATCGCAAGCCGCGTCGCGGAACTCGGGATCGAGCTCGACGCAACCCTCGAGGAGCTCTCCCCGCTCGTCACGCGCATCAACCAGCACACCCTCGATGCCGCCCTCGTCTACGCGGCGGGCGGGTACCAGCTGCCGTTCCGCTCCGAGGTGCACACGACGCACCTCTTCACCGATCCCATGCTCGTCGCGCTGCCCGCCGCCCACCCGGCGGCCCGGCACCGCACCCTCGACCACGAGGCGCTGCTCTCGCTCGCGGGCGACAGCTGGGTCATGGGGTCGACCCCCGGCGACACGCTCGACGACCTCGTGCGCGAGGTGTTCCAGGCCGAGGGCCACCAGATCGACGTGGCCATCCGCACCGACGACTACTCGGTCGTGCTCGGGCTGGTCGCGGCCGGCATGGCGGTCTCACTCGTGCCCAGCCTCGTGAGCAGTCACCCGCCCGAGGGGGTCGTGCTGCGCCCCGTCGATGATCCGCGCTTCACCCGGGAGCTGCTGCTCGCCGCACCGGCCGGGCCCGGCGGCCCGTCCGCCGCGGTGCGCCAACTGGCCGAGGCCGTGCGACGGTCCATCAGCGCGCTCGGGTAGGCGACGGGCCTCCGGGATCAGTGCCCCGCCGGAGCCCCGACCTCCTGATCGGCCGGCTTCTTGACGAAGAAGGCCAGCACCACGGGCACGACCGCGATGCACGCCGCGACGAGGAACGCCGCGTGCGTCCCCGGCTCACCGGCCTCCGCGGTCGGCAGCCCCTGGGCCTCGCCCGCGTGCAGGAACGTCGAGTAGATCGAGATCAGCACGGCCGTTCCCGCTGCGCCGCCGACCTGCTGCAGCGTGTTGAGCACCGCGGACCCGTGCGAGTACAGCGATCGGTCGAGCGAGCCGAGCGACGCCGAGAACAGCGGCGTGAAGGAGCCCGCGAGACCGAGCGACATCAGGATCTGCACGATCACGAGGAACCACATCGGCGTATGCACGCCCACCGTCGAGTAGGTGAACAGCGACACCGCGATGAGGATCGTGCCCGGCACGAGGAGCGTCCGCGGCCCGCGGGCGTCGTAGATGCGTCCCATGACCGGTCCGAGGAGACCCATGAGCACCGATCCGGGCAGCAGGACGAGTCCGGCTGCCGTCGGGTCGAGGCCCGCCACGTTCTGGAGGTAGAGCGGCAGCAGCGAGAACGTACCGAACATCGACAGCGCGACGACGCCCATGATGATGACGGACACGACGTAGTTGCGCGAGGTGAACACGCGGAGGTCGAGCAGCGCATCGTTCTTCTTCTGCAGCACCAGCTGACGCCAGACGAACAGGGCGAGGAACACGGCCCCGCCCACGATGACGGCCCAGGGGGCGGCTCCGCCGCCCGCGGATCCGCCGTGGCCGCCGCCGAGCTGGCTGAGACCGTAGACGATGCCGCCGAAGGCGAGGGCCGACAGGACGATCGACAGGACGTCGATCGGGGCGTCGGTCGTCTCTCCCAGGTTGGTCATCCACTTCGCGCCGAGCAGGAGCGCCGCGACGGCGATGGGAAGGATGATCCCGAACAGCCAGCGCCAGCCGAGGCTGTCGAGGATCACGCCGGAGAGCGTCGGTCCGAGGGCGGGGGCGAGGCTCATGACGAGCCCGACCCGGCCCATCATGCGACCGCGCGAGTGCGGCGGCACGACGTTCATCATCGTCGTCATGAGCAGCGGCATCATGACGCCGGTTCCCGCGGCCTGGACGATGCGGCCGAGCAGCAGCACCGGGAATCCGGGCGCCACCAGGCAGATCGCCGTGCCGAGCACGAAGGCGATCATCGCCGCCAGGAAGACCTGCCGCGTCGTGAAGCGCTGCAGCAGGAATCCGGTGGTCGGGATCACGACCGCCATGGTGAGCATGAAGGCGCTCGTCAGCCACTGGCCCAACTCGGGCGGGATGCCGAGCGTCTCGTTCAGCGAGGGAATGGCGATCGCCATCGTCGTCTCGTTGAGGATCGCGACGAAGGCCGCGGCGAGCAGCAGCCAGATGACCCGCAATCCTGCGGGGTCGATGGCGGCGGGCTTCGAGGGTGTGGTGTTGGGCGACGCGGTGGTTTCCCCGGCAGATTGAGACATAAGGGATCTACCCTATCGGATCCCGCGGGATTCCACGACATCCGCACCACCGCTGCTCTTCGTCATTCTGCGCGCGCGGAATGCTCACGCAGGATGACGGAGGTCACGAAGCCCCCGGGGCGCCTACCCGAAGGGATCGGCCAGTCGCCGCAGGAACTCCCGGGTCTCCTCGCGCTCGGGGTGCTCGAAGATCTGCTGGGGCGGACCGGACTCGACGATCACCCCGTCCTTGAGGTACACCACCCGATCGGCCACCCGGCGCGCGAACGACATCTCGTGCGTGGCCATGACGATCGTGGAGCCCGCGGCCTTGAGCTCGCGCACGAGATCGAGCACCTCGCCGACGAGCTGCGGATCGAGCGCACTCGTGATCTCGTCGAGCAGCAGCAGTTCCGGGTCGGTCGCGATGGCCCGGGCGATGGCGACGCGCTGCTGCTGGCCGCCGGAGAGCCGATCCGGGTACTCCTTGGCCTTGTCGCCGAGCCCGATGCGCTCGAGCAGTGCGAGGCCCGTGCGCTCCGCCTCGGCCCGCGACGTGCCGAACACCTTGCGCGCCGCGAGCGTGACATTGTCGAGCACGTTCATGTGCGGGAAGAGGTTGTAGTGCTGGAACACCACGCCGATCCGCGCCCGCACCCGATCGGCGTCAGCGCGGGGGTCCGTGATGTCCTCGGCGGCGCCGTCGGCGCCGTGCAGCACGATCCGCCCGTCGTCGACCTGCTCGAGCAGGTTGATGGTCTTGAGCAGCGTCGACTTGCCTGATCCCGAGGCCCCGATCAGCACCACGACCTCGTGCCGGTCGACCGTCAGGTCGATTCCCCGCAGCACCGGGTGCTCCCCGAAGCGCTTGTGCACTCCCTGCACCTCGAGCACGGGAGCGGGATCCTGCCCCGGCTTCGTCGTCCCGGTCATACCGTGCCTCCGACCTGCTCGCGCTTCTGAGCCCGCGCCGTCACCCAGTCGGTGAGGCGGATGAACGGCCACGACAGCAGCACGAAGAGCACGCCCGCCAGCACGTAGGGCGTGAAGTTGTAGCTCGAGGCCACCTCGATCTGCGCTGCGCGCACCGCGTCGACCGCACCGAGCACCGAGATCAGGCCCACGTCCTTCTGCATCGACACGAAGTCGTTCATGAGCGCCGGCGTCACCTTGCGCACCGCCTGGGGCATGACGACGAGGCGCAGCGTCTTGCCGTGGCTGAGGCCCAGGGAGCGGGCTGCGAGGCGCTGCGAGGGGTGCACCGCATCGATGCCGGCTCGCAGCACCTCGGCCACATAGGCCGAGTAGCAGAGGATCAGCGCGATCGTGCCCCAGAATTGCGCGGGCAGGCGCCCCGTGAGCTCGAGACCCGGGATGCCGAAGCCCACGAGGTACAGCACCAGCAGCACCGGGATGCCGCGGAAGATGTCGGTGTAGCCCGCGGCGAGCAGCCGGATCGGCGTGAACACCGCACCCTTGAGCGTGCGTGCGATCGCGAGCAGAGTGCCCAGGATCGCCACGCCCAGCGCCGCGACCACGAGCACCTGGATGTTCAGCCACAGGCCCTTGATGACGCGCGGGAACGACTCGATCGCCACCTGCGGATCGAAGAAGGTCTCACGCACACGATCCCAGCCCGGGCTGTTCACCAGCACGACGGCGATCACGGTCGCGAACACGAGTGTGCTGGCGATGCTGACGAGGATCGAGCGCTGCTTGCGCGTGCGGCGGAATGCCCGCCGCTCGAGCTCGATGGCGCTCGGCTCGAACGGCGCGCCGGCCGTAACGGTATTCAACTCGGGGAGGTTCCGGGTGCGGCGGATCAGCCGAGGACCGGGGCGCCCTGGTCGGCGAGCCACTCGGTCTCGAGCGCGGCGAGCGTGCCGTTCTCGCGCAGCGCGTCGACGGCCTTCGTCGCATCAGCCGTGAGCGACGAGCCCTTCGGCAGCACGAAGGCGAACTCGTCGCCGCCCGCCGACGACTCGAGCTGGCCGACGATCACGCCGTCGTCGAGCTGCGCATCGCGCACGTAGAAGGCGCCGGGCAGGTCGGTGACGAGGGCGTCGATGGTGCCGTTCTGCAGCGCGGCGACCGCGTCGTCGACGCTGTTGAAGACCTGCAGGTCCTTGTCGGGCGCGATGACCTCCTCGACGACGGTGAGCGAGGTGGTGCCCGAGGCGACGCCGAGCACGACGTCCTTGAGATCGGCGATGCTCTTCGCCTCGGCGGCGGGGGTGCCGCCGGCGGCAACGACGGCCTGGCTGGTCACGTAGTAGGGCGACGAGAAGTCCACGGCCTTGGCGCGATCCTCGGTGGCCGAGAACTGCTGGAGGTTGAGGTCGAAGTCCTTCGGCCCGGGCGCGATCGCCGAGTCGAAGCTCGTGCGCACCCACACCACGTCCTCCGCGGCGTAGCCCATCTCCTCGGCCACGGCGTATGCGACGGCGGCTTCGAAGCCCTCGCCGCTCTCGGGATCGTCGTTCAGCACCCAGGGGGCGTACGCCGGCTCACCCGTGGCGATCGTGAGCTTGCCCTCGGTGACCGGGCCGATGGCCGCGGTGTCGTCCGCGGCGTCGGAGGATCCGCCTCCGGCGCAGGCGGTGAGGGCGAGCAGCGCCGCGGCGCCGACGGCGACGGCAGAGGCGAGAGGGGAAGTGCGGGACATCGGGATACTCCTTCTCCGAGGACTGCGGGATCCGAGCGCGCGGAGGTGTCCGCGCAGACCGGTGTTCATTCTACGAGACACCCGGGACCGTGCGGTGCACGCTCCCGTCACTCGGGGTCACACGCGGCGGTGCCGCTCCACACCGGCGACGATCGTGCGTCGCGCGCGACCCGCGCCGTTCTCCACCAGCTCGATGAGCGCGGCATCGGGATCTCGGGCCGGAACGTCGAAGAACGCGAGGTCCGCGACCGCACCCACCCCGAGCTGGCCGATGCGCTCGCGACCCACATGCAGGCCGAGCGCCGCGGCTCCCCCGAGCGTCGCCGCGGTGAAGAGCCGCTGGTGCAGGTCGTCGCCGCGGTAGCCCTGCTTGCGGGCCACGCGGTAGAGCACCGCGACGTCGGCCAGCAGGTCGAGCGAGGGCGAGGAGGAGAGCGAGTCCGTGCCGACCGCGATGAGGTTGCCCTCGCGCAGGTAGGCGGCGACGGGCGGCATGTCGAGACCGATCACCTCGTTGGATCGGGGGCAGAGCGCCACGCTCGTACCGCGGGCGCGCAGCAGCGCGCGGTCCTCGGCGCTCACGTACACGCCGTGCGCGATGTGGCAGTCGGGGCCCAGCACACCCAGGTGATCGACGAACTGCGTCGAGGAGACGCCGATCCCGTGCGAGCGCAGGGCCCGGAAGCTGTCGGCTCCGAGTTCCGGCCACTCGCCGTGGCCGCCGGGACCCGCACCCACGTAGCCGTCGATGCCGTCGAACTCGCGCTCCATGTGGGCCTCGGCGAGGTGGATGTGCAGCCGCAGCCCCTCCTCGCGCACGATGTCGGGCAGTTCGAGCAGCGGCTGCACCTCGAGCGAGTAGGGGGCGTGCGGCGACACACCGGCGCCTGGCGGCGTCGGGATGCTGCGGATCTGATCCCGCACCTCTTCGCGAGCCGCGGCGTCCCAGTCGGCATTGCTCTTGCCGTAGACCTCCCAGTAGGCGATGCCGTGCATGCCCGCGTCGTGCAGCGCACCGATCGCCTCGCGGTCGGTCACCACATCGGCCGCGGCGGTGACCCCGGCTGCGAGGCTCTGCTCCGCGCCCTCGGCCGCCGCCGCCGCCCAGTCGTGATCACCCCGCGCGTAGACCTCGTCGAAGGCGTCTCCCCAGTGATCGAAGCCCGTGTAATTGCGGCTCGCCACCTCGGCCATGCGCGTGTACTGCAGATGGGTGTGCGCGTTAACCAGGCCGGGGGCGAGCACGCCCTCCCAGTGCTCCTCGCGATAGTCCGCGCCCCGGGCGTCGAGCGCGTCGAGCACCCAGCGCCGGTCGCCGACGTGCAGGATCCGCCCGCTGCGCACCGCCACGGCCCCGTCCGGGATGCGGGGGCTCGTCACGGGGAAGACGAGCGATGCGCTGTAGACGACGGTCTGCGATTCGGTGCTCACCCGTAGATTCTAGGGCTCGTACCTCCGGTAGCGATGCACGGTCCAGGGCTGCGCGGCGCCGCCCGGCCGCGCACCGGAGGGCGCAGGATCCGCGTCCGCTCCGCGGGCCGCGAGCGCGGCGCGCGCCACGAGGTCCTCGTCCGCGGCGGAGAGCGCGTGCACGCCGGCCGGCAGCTCCTCGCGCATGAGCCGCATGAGGGCGGCGATCTGGGTGGCGAACGAGAGATCCATCACCTCGACCGGATTGCCCTCCGCGGCCGTGTAATTGACTCCCCCGCCGCCGGCCAGCACGAGCGCACCGCGATCGGCCCCGGGCGCGATCCACTCGTCCACCCCCTGCGCGACCGGTTCGCGACGCCACCCGGCGGCCCGCAGCTCGTCGAGCGCCAGCTCGTCGTCGATGCCGCCGGCCACGAACACGGCCGCCCCGGGCCGCAACCGCGCGAACCCCGCGGCGTCGAGCGTGTGCCACACTCCCGTCGCACTCACCACCACGTCGGCCTCGCGCAGCGCGTGCGCGGCATCCCGGGCCTCGAAGCCGTCGTGCAGCGCGGCGAGCGCGCGCACCGGATCCCGCTCCACCACCGTGACGCGCGCCCCGAGCGCCGCCGCGAACCGCGCGGTGCCCACGCCCACGGGCCCGTAGCCGATCACCGCCCAGCGCGTATCCCGCAGCCCCCGGTACCCGCCGCCGGCGCGGGACGCGCCCGGGACGCTCCACGCGGCCGCGTCGAGCAGCTCGGCCGCGGCGAAGACGCACGACTGCCCGGTGCCCACGAGGTTGTCGAAGTCGGTCTTGGTGCGCGCGTCGTTGACCGCGATCACCGGGATGCGCAGGGATCCCTCCGCGGCCATCTCGCGCAGCGGCCGCACCCCGCTCGTGGTCTCCTCCGCCGCGGCGCGCAGCGTCTCGAGCGCCTCCGGGTGCTCGGTGTGGGCGAGGCGGATCAGGTGCGCCCCGTCATCGATGAGGTACTCGGGCCGCCAGGCGAGCACTCCGGCGGCGTGCTCGGCATCCATGCGGCGGGCGGCGTCGGCGTCAGAGTCGGCGTCGGAGTCGGCGTCGGAGTCGGCGCAGACCGCCGTCGGCGCGAACACCGCGACCCTGCCGTCGGCGATGAGCGCGGCCGCCACGTCGGGGTCGGTCTCGGAGACCGCGCTGAACAGCGCCACCTCGAATCCGGCGTCGACGAGCGCGAGCGCGAGCGCGGCGGTCTTCGGCTCGAGCACCAGGCTCACCGCGATCCGCGGTGCCCCGCCCGCGCGCCCCTCGTGCTCGGCGCGCATCCGCTCGGCGAGCACGGCCGTCGCCCGCATGCCCCGCGCCGCCCAGGCGATCCTCGACGCCGCGTCGGCGCCCCGCGCCGAGGCCGCCCCGCCGTCGAGCCCGACGACGACCGGGGCGAGCCCCTCGGAGCCGGCCTCGGGTCGCGGTCCGTCGCCTGCCCGATCCCGGAACACGAACTCGGCCGGTGCCCCCGCTTCGCGCGACGATCGCACTCCCATGCGCGCGAGAACCGCGAGCAGCAGCTCCCGCGCGAGGGGGTCGGAGACCGCGATGTCGGCCACGCCGGCCGAGAGCAGGCGGTTGCCCGCGCGAGCGGCGGCGCGCACCGCGCGCTCCACCGCCAGCGCCCGTTCCAGCTCCTGTCGACCCTGCCGGTCGTCCGTATGCTCCATCAGTGAGACCGCTCCTCCCACTGCGCGCAGGCGGCGATGGGGTCCTCCGGCAGGCCGAGCGCCGTGCGCGCGCGCGCGGCGGCGGCCGCCGATTCCTCTGCTCCCAGCCAGGCGTAGCCCACGGCATCCGCTGCGTCGAGCTTCGCGACCTTCCGCGCCTGCTTCCGGTCGCTCTCGAGGGTGTCGCGCACGGCCTCGACCGCCGTCTCGGTGCCCCTCGGCCACTCCTGCTGCTTCGTCTCGAGGCGCTCCGCCGCTCGCTCGCTCGCGTCGGCGACCTCGCCCATCGCGTCCGCGAACAACCGGGTGTCGATCTGCGCCTCGTCGCCCCGGCCGACCGCGATGCGCAGACGGTCGAGCTCGACATCCGCCTCGTCCCACGCGGCGTTCACGGGGCACACGGCGTCGAGGTAGACGCCGCCCGCCTGGCTCGCCGAGAGCACCTCGGGCTCGGGCTCGGGCGGCGCTTCGGCTTCACCGCTGCAACCGGTCAGAGCGCAGCAGAGCGCCCCGATCGCGGCTGCGGCTCGAAGCCGAGAAGTCTTTCGCACCATACGAGGATAACGGCTCGTTCCGCGCGCCGGGCTTCTCACCTAGGCTGGCGGCATGTCGAGATATCTGGATGAGGACCGGGCGGCCGCCGACGGCTTCACGATCGTCCACGAGCCGGAGCGTCACCGATACGCGATCTACCAGCGCGGTGCGGGCGAGGAACGCCTGATCGGAGAGGCGCACTACTCGCTGATCGGAGACGATGTCATCGACTTCGACCACACCGTCGTGGTGCCGGCGCTCCGGGGCACGGGGCTCTCGCGGCTGCTCGCGCGCCGTGCGCTCACGGGCGACGCGATCGGCGGTCGACGCGTGCGCGCCTCCTGCTGGTTCATCGAGGGCTACATCGCGCGGCACCCCGAGGTGCTCGAGCAGTAGCCCGGCCCGCCTGCTCGCGAGGCCGGATCGGTCGGGCACCGGACCGATCAGCGGCCGAGGCGGCGATCCGCGGCCGGGCCGATCAGGCGCTCTCGCGATCCTTGCGCCTCACCTTGCGCCCCTTGGCCGGGCCGGTCTGCTGCTGGATGAGCGCGGTCAGATCCTTCTCGATGAGCTGCTGGATGCGCCCGTCGCGCTCGCTGCGGTACTCGTCGTTGTCTCCGCCGCTGTAGTACGGGTGCGACGCCCGTTCCTTGAGCGAGTCGCCGATCTCGTCCCACGCCAGGCCCCTCGCGCGCTCGGCGGTCACCCGCAGGTACTCGTCGTCGCCGGCCCGGGCGTGCAGCTCCTCAGCCACCCGCTCGTATACCTCCTGGCGATGCCGCAGCGTGCGATTGTCGTCGTTGCCGTAGTCCGACTCGCTCCACGAGCTCCGGCCGGTATCGCGGATCTCGTTGCGCATGCGCGAGATGTGCTTGGCGTCCCGCTCCCGCTCCTGGGCAAGATCCTCGGTCGCCTCGCGCACCATGTCGATGATCTGCGACTCCTGGTAGTCGACGTGACGCTTGAGGGCGTTCATGATGATGGCGTTCTTCACGGTCATCCGCACCGCCACGTCGGCGACGAGGAGCCCCTGCTCGACGATCTCCTCGACCGGGGCCAGGACGCGGCGGGGCAGCCTGCGCTGGGGGCGGTTGCTGCCGCGCTTGCGTTTCTTCGACCAGCCGAACACCGCTCTCCTCTCCGGACCTCACACCATCCCCACCATTATCGCCTATCGCGACCGAATCCGTCGGCCGGTGTGCGAGACTGGAAGAGGCCCCGTGTCCCGGGGCGCGGACGAGGGAGCTGTACCCGCATAGATGACGACGGCCGGAAAGAGGCCGTCTCATGTCACTCGCCTGGATCGCACTGTTGCTGAGCGGAATGCTCGAGGCCGTATGGGCCACCGCACTCGACGCGTCGCAGGGATTCCGAAGATTCTGGCCGAGCGCGGTGTTCGTGGTGTCGCTCGCCGCGAGCATGGTCGGGCTCGCCTTCGCCATGACCGAGATCCCCGTGGGCACCGCGTACGCCGTGTGGGTGGGGATCGGGGCCGTGCTCACGGCGGCCTGGGCGATGATCACGCGCCGGGATCGCGCCACGGTGCTGCGCGTGCTGCTGCTGATCGGTCTGATCGGCTGCGTCGTCGGGCTCAAGGCGGTGAGCTGACATGGCCGTCGAGAACCGCCCGAAGGTCGCGACGACCGCGCACTGGGTCGTCCTGTTCGCGAGTGCCGGGCTCGAAGCCGTGTGGGCCATCGCCCTCGACCAGTCGCGCGGCTTCACCGTGCTGCTGCCCGCGATCGTGTTCTGCATCGCGTGCCCGTTGAGCATGGTGGGCCTCGGTTACGCGATGGTCGGGATCCCGGTGAGCATCGCCTACGCGATCTGGACGGGGCTCGGCGCCGCGCTCACCGTCGGAGCTTCGATCCTCATCGGGAGCGAGGATCCCTCGCCGCTGAAGCTGCTGTTCCTCGCGGGGATCGTCGGCTGCGTGATCGGCCTCAAGTTCGCGAAGAGCCCGGCTCCAGCGACACCCACACCGACGCCGCAGCAGCGGGTCCGAGGCTGACGGGGGCCGCGGACTCCCCCACCCGCACGGTCACCGTCTCGGAGTAGGGCTCGCCCGGCAGCACCTCGAGTTCGGCGTCGACCACGAGCCCGCGGCTCGCGAAGTACTGCAGCATCTCGTTATCGGCGTCGGAGATGCGCTCGACGCGCACGCGGCACGGGGCGAGCGCCTCGGCGAGCGTCACGGCGTCGGGGCGGTGCACGCGGCCGTCGGCGCTCGGGATCGGATCGCCGTGCGGATCGCGACTCGGGAATCCGAGCACTCGGTCGACCCGGTTCATCAACTCGTCCGAGACGGCGTGCTCGAGGCGGTCGGCCTCCTCGTGCACCTCGTCCCACTCGTAGTCGAGCACCTGCACGAGGAAGGTCTCGAGCAGCCGATGACGGCGGATCATGGAGATCGCGTGCTCGCGGCCCAGATCAGTGAGGGTGACGTTGCCGTAGCGGGCGTGACCGATGAACTCGAGGTCGGAGAGCTTGCGCAGCGCATCGGAGACCGTGGAGAGCCGCACGCCGGCGACCTCCGCGATGGCCGAGTTGGACACGGGAGCGTCGGACCACTCCTGCAGCCCCCAGATCACCTTGAGGTAGTTCTGCATGCTCGGCGAGATATCGTCAACGCTCACCCAGCTAGGCTACCCGCTCCACTGGCGCTCCGGGGCCGCCGGCGGGAGACTGGGGGCATGGATGTCAGGATCAAGCGCGTGTACGAGCCGGCCGAGGCGGGCGACGGCTTCCGGGTGCTGGTGGATCGTCTCTGGCCTCGGGGCGTGTCGAAGGAGCGGGCCGCGCTCGACCTCTGGGACAGGGACGTGGTACCGAGCGCCGAGCTGCGCAAGGCCTGGCACGCGGAACCGGATGCGCACGATCCCGAGCACTTCGCCGCGTTCGCCGACGACTACCGCGCGGAGCTGGCCCAGGGTGCTGCCGCCGAGGCGCTCGACCGGCTCGCGGGGCTGGCGAGGGAGCACTCCCCGCTCACCCGGCTCTTCGCTCGCTCAACCGGCGGCTGGCAGCCGTTTCCCGAGATGCTCGAGGAGGGCGTCGCGCAGCACGACCGCGTGATTCGCCTCGGGATCGCGTGCGCCGTAGAGCCGGTTGAGCGAGCCAAGCGAGTCGAAACCAGACCCCGCGGGCTTCGACTCCTGGCAGGCTCGTCGCTCACCCGGCGACGTTCTCAGCCCTCGCCGAGGATCGCGCGCAGGCGCTCGATCGCGGCGCGGAACTCCGCCCCGTCCGGCCCGCCCATGCCCAGCACGAGACCTGCGGTGCGGTCGGATCGGTGGTGCTGCCAGTACGCCCCGAGCGCCGCGACGCCGAGCCCGTGCGGGAAGCCCGGTGCGGGTTCGGCGGCCCTGGCGACCACCTGCGCCTCGCGCTCCTGCGCGGTCGCGGCGGGGCCGCCCAGCTCGACGACGGCGTGCAGCCCGCCGCTCATGGGCCGCACCCGCACCTCCGCGACGCCCGCGAAGCACTCGGAGATCAGGTCCCGGCGCGCGGCGTGACGGCGGCGCACCCGCGCGATGTTGCGGCGCAGCTCGCCGCTCGCGAGGTAGTCGGCGAGCGCGAGCTGCACCACCGCCGAGACGGGCGACCCGAGGTCACTCCGCACCGGCTCGAGCAGCGAGCGCAACTGCTCGGGGGCGAGCAGGAATCCCGCGGCGAGCGCCGGCGTCACCGTGCTCGAGAAGGTGCCGAGCGTGACCACCGAGCCCGAGACGGGATCGTCGAGCGCGGCGAGGGCCGGCAGCGGGCTGCCGACGTGGCGCAGCTCGGAGTCGTAGTCGTCCTCGACGATCACGACGCCCGTGCGCCCGGCCCAGTCGAGCAGTTCGCGGCGGCGCGGCAGCGGCAGCGAGCCGCCGACGGGGTACTGGTGACTCGGCGTCACGATGACGAGGTCGAGCATGCCCACCGGAAGGCGGTCGGTGCGCAGGCCGTCGGCGTCGACGGGCAGCGAGACGATCCGCGCCCCGTGGCGCGCCGCCACACCGCGCAGCGACGGGTAGCCCGGGTCCTCGACGCCCACGACCAGCCCGTTGCCGCGGGTGGTGCCGAGCGCGGTGAGCAGCAGGCCGAGCCCCTCGCGGGTTCCGGCGGTCACGAGCACGTCCCGGGCCGGCCTGGCGGTGCCGCGCACGAGACGCAGGTGCTCCGCCAGCTCGGCGCGCAGCCGCGGGTCGCCGAGCGCGGGCGGCCGCCGGTCAGCGCGGGCGGCCGCGCTGCGCCACGCGGCGCGCCAGGCCGGGCGCTCGGTGGCATCGGTCAGCGGGGCTCCGGGGGCGAGCGGGGGCCGCGCGGCGGGATCCTCGATCCCGAGTCCGCGGGAGCCGGTCGCGTCACCTCCGCCGGTCGGCCCGGGCGGGATCGGAACAGAGCGGACGGGCGCGCCTCCAGGGCGACCGGATCCCCCGCCGCGCCCCGCAGCAGAGGCAGCAGAGGCAGCGGGGGCGAGATCCGGGTTGACCACCGTGCCGCGCCCGCGCTCCGCTCGGAGATATCCCTCCGCGATCAACTGCTCGTAGGCGGAGACGACCACGCCGCGGGCCACACCGAGGCGGCTCGCCAGCCGCCGGGTCGCAGGCACCTCCTCGCCCGGGCGCAGCCCTGCGGCGTCGATCACCTCGCGCAGTGCGGCGGCGAGCTGCACCGGGAGCGGGGTGCCGACCGCTCGGTCGAGGTGCACCGGGAACTCGGCAGGGGCTCGGAAAGAACGATCGCTCACGCCCCCAGTCTGGCAGCATCACCCGAATTGGTCCATTCAGATTCATTGAAAATGGATCTTGTCATGAACCATTGACCTTGGCCAGGGTGGAAGCCATGACTGAAACCAATCACGCATCCCCCGCCGCCGCTACCGGTTCCCCGCTCGTGAAGCGGGGCCTCGCCGACATGCTCAAGGGCGGCGTCATCATGGACGTCGTCACGCCGGAGCAGGCCCGGATCGCCGAGGACGCAGGCGCCGTGGCCGTGATGGCGCTCGAGCGCGTGCCGGCCGACATCCGCGCACAGGGCGGCGTCGCCCGCATGAGCGATCCCGACCTCATCGACGGGATCAAGGCCGCCGTCTCGATCCCCGTCATGGCGAAGGCCCGCATCGGACACTTCGTCGAGGCGCAGGTGCTCGAGGCGCTCGAGGTCGACTACATCGACGAGAGCGAGGTGCTCTCCCCCGCCGACTACGTGAACCACATCGACAAGCGCGGCTTCACGGTCCCCTTCGTGTGCGGTGCGACGAACCTGGGCGAGGCGCTGCGCCGCATCGCTGAGGGCGCCGCGATGATCCGCTCCAAGGGCGAGGCGGGCACCGGCGACGTCTCCGAGGCGACGAAGCACATCCGCACGATCCGGGGTGAGATCGCGCGCCTCGGAGCGCTCGGGGAGGATGAGCTCTACGTCGCGGCCAAGGAGCTGCAGGCCCCCTACGACCTCGTGGTCGAGGTCGCCCGCACCGGATCGCTGCCGGTGGTGCTCTTCACCGCCGGCGGTGTGGCCACACCCGCCGACGCCGCCATGATGATGCAGCTCGGTGCCGACGGCGTATTCGTCGGCTCCGGCATCTTCAAGTCGGGAGAGCCCGCCAAGCGGGCCGCCGCGATCGTGCACGCGACGGCGCGTTACGACGACCCGCGCGCGATCGCCGATGCGTCGCGCGGACTGGGCGAGGCGATGGTGGGCATCAACGTGACGGACCTGGCGGCTCCGCACCGGCTCGCCGAGCGCGGCTGGTGAGCACCGCGCCCTGCGGGCCGGGCCCCGTCGTCGGTGTGCTCGCGCTGCAGGGCGGCGTCGCCGAGCACGCCCGCATGGTGGAGGGACTCGAGGCGCGCGCCGTGCTCGTGCGCCGGACCGAGCAGCTGGCCGGGCCGGACGGACCCCGCGTCGACGCGCTGATCCTCCCGGGTGGCGAGTCGTCCGCGATGGACCGCCTGCTGCGTCTCCTCGATCTCTTCGAACCGCTGCGAGCGACGATCCGCGCGGGTGTGCCGACGCTGGGCACCTGCGCGGGCCTGATCCTGCTGGCCAGAGCGATCCACGATCCCGCACCGGATCAGCGCAGCCTCGGGTCGCTCGACGTCGCGGTGGCCCGCAACGCGTTCGGCCCGCAGCTCGTGTCGACCGAGGCGAGCTTCAGCGTGGACGGAGTCGCCGGCGGCGGGCCGGACGGGCGCGTGCGCGGGGCGCTCATCCGCGCCCCCGAGGTGCGCGAGGTGGGACCGGCGGCTCGGGTGATCGCCCGCGCGGGTGACCGGATCCTCGGCGTCACCTCCGTCTCGAGCGGCGAGGCGGAGGCGGACGCCCCGACGGGCGTCTCCGAGGGGATCGGCCGGGTCACGGGCGTCTCATTCCATCCCGAGCTGAGCGGCGATCCCGCGCTGCACCGAGCTCTCATCGCACGCGCGGTGCGGTGACCTCGCTCGGCCGGGCCACGGGACCGGAGGAATCGCGGCTCAGCCCGTGAACCGCACCGATCCCCCGGAGAGGCGATCCCGCATGACGGCAATGGCCGCCTCGTTGTCGTCGACCGCCACGAACCGCCGCCCGAGCTCCGCCGCCGCCGCGGCCGTCGTGCCGCTGCCCGCGAACGGGTCGAGCACCCAGTCCCCCGGACGCGACGAGGCCTGCACGATGCGGCGCAGTACACCCAGCGGCTTCTGCGTCGGGTAGCCGGTGCGCTCCTTGCCCGTCGGCGAGACGATCGTGTGCCACCAGGTATCGGTCGGCAGCTTCCCTCGCGCCGCGCGGGCGTGAGTCACGAGCCCCGGGGCCATGTAGGGCTCGCGGTCGACCTCCGCGGAGTCGAAATGGTACCGATCCGGATCCTTCACGTAGACGAGGATGTTCTCGTGCTTCGTCGGCCACTTGCGACGCGCGCGGGCGCCGTAGTCGTACGCCCAGATGATCTCGTTGATGAAGCACTCGCGCCCGAAGAGCGCGTCGAGCAGCACCTTCGCGTAGTGCACCTCGCGGTAGTCGAGGTGCAGATACAGCGTGCCGTCGGGCGCGAGCAGTCGCCACGCTTCCTCGATGCGCGGCTCGAGGAACTCCCAGTAGTCGACGAAGCGGTCGTCGAACGCGAGCGTGCGCTCCCGCGTGACCGCATAGCCCTGCCCGCGGAAGCCGAGCCTGCCGCCCGGATCGCCCTCGGCGGTGCGCACGCCGCGCACCCGCTCCGCCTGCCGGAACAGCCCCGTGTTGAAGGGCGGGTCGAGATACACCAGCGTGAACGCGCCGTCGGGCAGCGTCCGCAGGAACGGGAGGTTGTCCCCCGAGTGCACCAGATCGGGTCCGCTCGGATGCCAGGCTTCGATCACCGACCCAGCCTAGCGGTCGATGTCGGTGGTCGCCGGTAGCGTGGGATCCATCGCCGCGAACGAATGGAGCACTCATGATCCGCTTGGGAATGATCACCGTCGATACCGAGGATCCGCGCGCGCTCGCCTCCTGGTGGGCGGGCCGGCTCGGCGGCGAGATCGTGCACGACGCCGACGGATGGTTCTGCATCGTCCGCGCGCCCGAGATCCCGGTCGCGCTGGGCTTTCAGCGGGTCGACGCCCCGACGCCCGGCAAGAACCGGCTGCACCTCGATCTCGACCGCAGCGACGAGGTCGACCGCGAGACCGCCGTCGCCGAGTGGGTCGCGGCCGGCGCGACGCATCTGGGGCGGCGCGGTGAAGACGATTTCAGCTGGGACACCTTCGCCGATCCCGACGGCAACGAGTTCTGCATCGGGGATCCGCACTGAGCCGAGGCGGCGTCACAGCACGAGCGGCGGTTCGTCGGCCGCGAGCTCCGGGACGAGGATCGCCGCGACCTCCGCGGGGTCGAGGTCCTCGATGCGTTCGGGCGACCAGCGCGGGTTGCGGTCTTTGTCGATCACCTGTGCGCGCACACCCTCGGTGAAGTCGGGGCGCGACGCGAGGCGGCCGAGGACGCGCAGATCGTCGTGCAGCACCTCGGTGAGGCCGAGGCCGAGACGACGGGTGCGGTCGAGCTGGGCGAGCGTCACCGCGACCGACGTGGGGCACATGCGGCGCATGCCCTCGGCCGCCGCCGACGCCGGCTCCGAATCGCTCAGCTCGAGCGCGTGCACCAGGCGCTGCGCGGCACCCGCCGGGTTCCGAGAAGCCGGCGCGTGCGCTCCGCCGAGAACCCCCTCGGCGATCGGATCCCACCACTCGCGTGCGGCGAGCACGGCCGATTCGGGTCCGGGTTCGGCGAAACGGGCGCACGCGGCTCCCGGATCCTCGCCCGCGGCCAGCGCCGCTCGCAGATCGTCCAGGCGTTCCGAGGGCACGAAGAAATCCGCGAAGCCGAGCGCGATGGCGTCGCCCGCGTCGAGCTCGCCCGCCGTGACCGCGAGCATCTCGCCCAGCCGCCCCGGCGCCCGTGCCAGCAGCAGGTGACCGCCCACGTCCGGGGCGATGCCGATGCGCACCTCGGGCATCGCGAGCCGGCTGCGCTCGGTGACGACCCGGTGGCTCGCGTGACCGGTGAGCCCGACGCCACCGCCCATCGTCACCCCGTCCATGTACCCCACGACCGGGACCGGGGAGGTCGCGATCATGTGGTCGACGCGGTACTCGACGGCCAGGATGCTGCGACCGTCGGCCCCTGACAGCTGCTTGATGTCACCGCCGCCGCAGAAGCCCCGCTCTCCGGCTCCGTCGAGCAGGATCGCGCTCGAACCGTCGCTCCACGCCGATTCGAGCGCGGCGATGAGCAGCTCGAACATCTCGAGGTTGAGCGCGTTGATCGCGCGCGGCCGGTTGAGCGTGATGCGGGTGATGCGCCCCTCCCGACGCGAGAGGACGAGCGGCTCGGCGGGTGCTGCGGCGGGTGCGTCGTTGCTCATCCCAGCACCGTACCACCCGCGCTACGGGGTCGGGCGGTGCGCGTCGTAGCGCTGGAACCCGCGTGCGGTGCGCAGCAGCACGAGCATGATGCCGACGATGACCACGCCGCCCAGCAGCGGGGGCGCCCACAGCGCCAGGAGCGTCGCCACCGCACCCGCTAGGAGGTCGCCCACGCGGGGGCCTCCCGCCACGACCACGTAGAAGAGGCCCTGCATGCGCCCGCGCACGTCGTCCGGGGCCGCCGCCTGCAGGATCGTGGTGCGGAAGACCGCGCTCACGTTGTCGGCGGCGCCCGTGCCCGCGAGCGCGAGGCCCGCCAGCACGATCGCCGGCACGAGCGGCGCATCGGGCGCCCCCGGTCCCTCGACGATGCCGGTGACCAGCAGCACGACGCCGAAGAGCACCGTGAACACCCCGAACACCGCGATCGCGAGCGTCACGGCCCGGCCCTGCCGTCGCACCGCCCCGAGCGGACCGGAGAAGAGCCCGCTGAGCAGCGACCCCACGGCGAACGACGCGGTGAGGATCCCGACCGTGACCGGCCCGCCGCCCAGCACGAGCGCACCCGCCGCCGGGAACACCACTCGGGGCGTGCCGAAGATCATCGCGACGAGGTCCCAGACGAAGGTGGCGCGCACGTTGGGCGCCCGGCGCAGGAAGCGCAGGCTCTCCACCACCGACCCCAGGCCCGGGTTCCTGCGCGGTCCCTCCGGAGTGACGCTCGGCAGGCTGAGGATGCCGAAGAAGGCGGCGGTGAAGAGCACCGCGTCGAGCAGGTAGGTCCACGCGAAGCCGACGGTCGCGACCAGCACGCCCGCCACCGCCGGGCCGACGGTGATCGCCAGCCCCATGGTGATCCCGCTCAGCGCCGCGGCGGCCGGCAGCAGCTGCGGCGGCAGCAGGCGCGGCAGGATCGCGCCCTGCGTCGCCCCCTTGATGGTCGCGGAGGCGGCGTTCAGCGCTGCGAGCGCGTAGTACGGCCAGGTGGCCTCGACGCCGAGGAACGCGATGAGCGTCAGCGTGCCGATGCTGCACCAGGCCACGATCGCGGTGATGAGGGCGACGAGGCGCCGGTCGAAGGTGTCGGCGAGCGCTCCCCCGACGAAGCCCGCGAGGATCATGGGGCCGAGCGCCCAAAGTGCGAGCAGCGAGACGGCGAGGGTCGAGTGCGTGATGTCGTAGATGTGCAGGCCCACCGCGACGATCGTGATCTGCGCGCCGATCTGCGACACGGAGGAGCCGATCCAGAGCTTCGCGAACGCGGGACTCGCCCGGAGCGGGGTGATGTCGACGAGCAGGGATCGCAGTCCGCGCCTCCGCTGCTCGGGATCTTCGGGCGCGTCGCTCACCGCCCCAGCTTAGTGGCCGCACCCGCTAGGCTCGCCTCTGTGTTCGACTCGCGCTACGACAACGACCCCGTCGCCCGGATGAAGCCCCGCCGCGGCCCCGTGCACCGGCGAGAGGTGCCGCTCGCGCGCGGCCTCGTGGTGGAGCACTCCGAGTCCGAGTGGTGCGGCGCCGTGGTGGGCGCCCGCGAGGGGCTCGTGCAGCTCGAGGACTTCCGGGGCAAGGTGCGCGCCTTCCCGCTGAGCGACGGCTTCCTCATCGACGGCGAGCCCGTGCGGCTCGTGATGCCGAAGCGGCAGCCGGCCGGGCGGCAGCGCACCGCGTCGGGCTCGTTCGCGGTGGAGCAGCAGCGGGCCCGCACCGCCATGCCGAGCCGCATCTTCGTCGAGGGCAAGCACGACGCCGAGCTCGTGGAGCAGGTGTGGGGAGCCGACCTGCGCGTGGAGGGTGTGGTGGTCGAGCTGCTGCAGGGCGCCGACAATCTCGAGCAGGTGCTCACCGAGTTCGGCCCCGGCCCGCAG
Organism: Leucobacter celer subsp. astrifaciens; assembly: GCF_001273835.1. GTDB lineage: Bacteria > Actinomycetota > Actinomycetes > Actinomycetales > Microbacteriaceae > Leucobacter > Leucobacter celer. The sequence continues at coordinate 167,649 of NZ_JHEI01000135.1, forward strand.
CGGCGCGCGGGGGTGCTGCTCGATCATCTCGTAGCGGGCAGCAAGGAATCGCGGATCGCGAAGACCATCGAGCGCGGTCCGCACGGCGCGCACGTGCTCATCGTCGGGCACCCCTTCGTCGACATCTGGCAGGCCGTCAAGCCGGAGCGCGTGGGGCTGCAGGAGTGGCCGACGATCCCGCGCAGCATCGAGTGGAAGACGGGGATCTGCCGCGCGCTCGGCTGGCCGGCGGAGGAGCCGGCGGACATCGCCGAGGCGTGGGCGAGGATCCGGGGTCGTGTGCGGCACTTCCGCGACCTCGAACCCGAGCTGGTGGGCCGCGTGGAGCATCTCATCGATTTCGTCACGGTGGGCTGATCCCCGATGCGGGCGTATCCTGATGGGAGACGTGCGCAACTCGAGGAGGTGTCGTGTCCAAACCCGTGTTCCTGTTGATGCCCGAGTGGCAGGGATCCTCGTCTTCCCGCGCCATGCAACTGGCCGAGGGAGCGGCGACGCTGCGAGAGGATCTCCCCGCGACCGCCACCCGCGAGGTGCAGGTGCCGCTCGAGGCCGGTGACGCGATGGGTACGCCCATCGCGCGTCTGAGCAGCCTGCTGCGCGCCCGCGCCTCGGCCCACCAGGTGCTGGGAGAGGTCGAGGCGAACGGCGTCCCGGTGATCGTGGGCGGGGACTGCGCGTCCTCGCTGCCCGGTCTCGAGGCCGCCGTGCGCCTGCACGGGGCCGATCGCGTCGCCGTGCTGTGGTTCGACGCGCACCCGGATCTCCAGCATCCGAGCACGTCCCCGTCGGGCGCGGCCTCCGGCATGACGCTGCGGCACGCCCTCGGCGACGGAGCCCCCGATCTGGCCTCGGCCGCTCCCATCGACCCTGCACTGCTGACGCTCGTCGGCACGCGGTCGATCGACCCCGACGAGGACGACGAGCTCGAACGGCTCGGGGTGCAGGTGATGGACCCCGTGGCGATCGCGAGCGCGACCGATCTCGCGGCGAACCCCGATCCCGCCGCGCTCGCCTCCTCGATCTCGGATCGCCTCGCGGGGTCCGGCGCGACGCGGGTCTACGTGCACGTCGACCTCGACGTGCTCGATCCCGCCGAGTTCGCGGCCGTGCACGAGCCGGTTCCCTTCGGGCTCACCATCGCGCAGCTGACCTCCGCGATCCGCGCCGCGGTCACCTCACTGCCGCTCGCCGGGGCCGCGATCTGCGAGTTCGCGCCCGCCGACTCCTCCGTCGCCGCGGACGACCTGCCGACGGTGCTGCGCATCCTCGCGGCGCTCACCTCGGGTCCTGCCGCGTGAGCCCGGCAGCGGAGAGTCCGGCAGCGGAGAAGCCGAGAGCAGGCGGCCCGGGCGACGCGGGTTCGGGCACGGCCGGTTCGGGTACGGCCGGCCGAGGCGCCCCCGCCTGGCCGCTCGCCCAGCTCGGATACCTCTACGCCACCTGCGTCGGGTTCGTCTGGGGCAGCATCTGGAGCACCGGCGCGGTGGAGCGGCACGAGGGGCTCTGGATCTTCCGCGGAATGCCGCGGTGGAGCTTCGGGCGCGGCGGCAGCTGCGTGGGCTCCTGCTACCTCACCGACCGCAACGTCTCACCCGCGGTGCTGCGCCACGAGCTGGTGCACCGCGAGCAGTGGCGGCACTACGGGCTCGCGCTGCCGCTGCTCTACCTCTTCGCGGGCCGCGACCCGCTGCGCAACCGCTTCGAGATCGAGGCCGGCCTCGAGGACGGCGGCTATGTGAAGCGCGCGCGTCCCGCCCGCCGGAGCCCGCGGGTGAGGGAGCCTGCGGAGTAGCCGGCCCTGCCCGCGCTCGATCAGCCCTCGGTCTTCGAGCCCGCCTCGAGTTCACTCGCGAGCCACCGATTCCGCCGTTTCAGCAGCTCGGTGAGGTATCGCTCCAGCACCAGACGGTCCGCGATCCGACCGATCGGCCCGCACGGGGACGCGAACTCCACGAGGTCGAGCATCAGGGTGCCCCGCCCATCCGGTTCGAAGCGGTGCTCGTGCCGCCAGTGAGCGAACGGACCCGAGACCTGCTCGTCGACGAAGCGATACGGCGTCTCGTACTCGGTGATCTTCGACGTCATGCGCCACGGCACACCGAAATGCGCGGCTCGCCAGGTCACGGTCTCCCCGGCCCCGATCTCGCCGCTCATCACCCCCGCGACGGCGCGCTCTCTCGAGCCGCTCATGGACGCCACGTGCGCATCGACGGACAGGCTCAGCGAGAAGCAGGCCGCGGGCGGCGCATCGATCCGGGTCTCCAGTCGAATCACGGGTCTCGGGTCTCCCACACGATCACTGCCTCTCCACGGCTATCCTGCTGGGATGAACGATAACGCATCGGCCGCGGGCGACGACGAGTTCCGATTCCTGGTGGGCGACGCGGAGCGGATCGGCCGTGCGGCGCCGCTGCCGGCGGTCGAGCGGGTACGCGTCGGCGCCGACGAGGGCCGCCGGGTGAGCGGGTTGCGATTCGGCGCACCGGCGGATCCGGAACTCGTCGCGCTGCACGGTGCGGGGCTCAACGCGCACAGCTTCGACCCGATGCTGCTCGCCCTGGACGTTCCCGCCCTCGCGCTCGACCTGCCCGGGCACGGCCGCAGCGACTGGCGCGCCGACGCCGACTACCGCCCGGATCGCCTGGCGCCCGACGTCGCCCCGGCGATCGAGAGCTTCTCCCGCCGCCCGATCGCGCTGCTGGGCCATTCGCTCGGCGGGCTCACCGCGGCGCTCGTCGCCGCGAGCCGCCCCGCGCTCGTGCGCCGGCTCGTCGTGGTCGACATCACCCCGGGCGTATCGCCGTCCGGCGACGCCGGAGCCGTCGCCGAGTTCATCACGGGGCAGCGCGACTACGGCAGCATCGACGAGATCGTGGACCGTGCGATCCGTTTCGGGATCGGCAGCAACCGCACCGCCCTCACCCGCGGCGTCGCGCTCAACACCCGCCGCAGGCCCGATGGGCGCCTCGAGTGGACGCACCACCTCGCGCACCTCAACGCGCTGCCCGCGGGAGCGGACGGCGATCCTCGTCCCTACGCGGGAATCTGGTCCGCGCTGCAGTCGCTCGACATCCCCGTCTCGCTGATCCGTGCGGAATCGGGCATCCTCGGCGACGCGCTCGTCGAGGAGTGGCGCGACCGGCTCCCAGGCAGCGATGTGGTGACGGTCGCCGGACCCCACAACCTGCACGAGGCCGTGCCGGTCGAACTGGCGCGGGTGGTGCGGCGACTCGTGCACTGACCGCCGCGCGGATCCCGTCTCACGCCTCACCCCACGGATAACAAGACTGCAACAAGCTTCGAATCGATTCGGGATCAGGCGGCGCTCCGACGTATCCTCGGCTGAGGGGATCAGGCGGGATCGTGCTTCCGCCGCGCTCGGTGCTCAATGCCCGTGGTGCTTCTGCCGTGATCGGCGCCGCTGCCTGCAGTGCGCCCGCGTGATCGCCCACGGTACTCGCGCGTAGAGGCGCGCCGCCGGCAGTTTTCGCCCTGCGCACGGCCGTCCGGCCGCATGCCCGATCCGAGGAGTTTCCCGCTTGACCGAGTCTCTCGCCGCCCCCGACGCTCGACGCGACCGTTCGCGTCGTCCGTTCCTCGTGGCGCTCATCGCCGCCGGGGCGGTGCTCGTGGCGGGCGCGATCGTGATCGCGCTGAGCCTGGGCGGGGGCTACGGAGCCGGCGGGAAGCAGCGGATCTCCATCGGCGTGATCCTCGAACCGACCAGCCTCGATGTGCGCAGCGACACGGGAGTGGCGACCGGTCAGCTGCTCATCGACAACGTGTACGAGGGCCTGGTGGGTATCGCCGCTGGCACCGTGTCCGAGATCGTGCCCGTACTCGCCACGCGACTGCCGGAGGTCAGCGCCGACGGTCGCGAATACACCTTCACCCTGCGCGAGGGGGTGCGCTTCCACTCGGGGAATGAGCTGTCGGTCGACGACGTGGTCGCGTCGCTGCGGGAGACGCTGACCCGGGAGAACGTCGGGTTCGCGCCCGAGGTGACCCGGGTCGACGAGCGCACCGTCACCATCGCCCTCGCCGAGCCGAACGCGCAGTTGCTGTGGCATCTCGCGAACTCCCCCGGCCTGATCCGCGAGGAGGGCGCCACCAACGACCTCGCCGAATCGGCCGTCGGCACCGGCCCGTACGCGTTCGAACGGTGGACGCGGGGCGACAGCCTCACGCTCGTCAAGAACAGCGACTACTGGGGCGAGCCGGCGAGCCTCGACACGGTGGTGTTCCGCTTCCTCCCCGAGGGCCGTGCGGCGGTGAGCGCGCTCAAGGAGGGCGACCTCGACGTGCACACGGCGCTCCTGCCCCCGCTGCGCGGAGAGTTCGAGAACGACGCGGCGTTCGCCCTCGAGCGCGCCGACAGCTCCGACGTCTTCCTGCTGGCGTACAACTCCGCGAAGGCGCCGCTCGACGATCCCAGGGTGCGCACCGCGCTCAGCCGGGCCATCGACACCCGGACGATCATCGCCTCGCAGAACGGCGACGGCAAGCCGCTCGGAGGCCCCATCACCGAGCTCGAGCCCGGATACGCCGATCTCACGGACGTCAACGCCTACGATCCCGATTCGGCCCGGCAGCTGCTCGTCGATGCCGGACAGCCGAATCTCAACCTCACCATCACCATGCCGAACCACTACGACACGGCCCCGCTCGATCTCGTGAAGAGCCAGCTCGCCGACGTGGGAGTCAGCGTCACGGTCAAGGCTGTGGATTTCCCCATCTGGTTCGAGCAGGTCTACGCCAACCACGACTACCAGCTGAGCTACGTGGATCACGCCGAGGCCCGCGACCTCGCCGACTATGCGGATCCCGACTACTACTTCGGCTACGACAGCCCCGCCGTGCAATCGCTCCACGCGCGTGCGCTCGCTGCGACGGACCCCTCCGAGCAGGACCGTCTGCTCCGCGAAGCCGCGGCCCGGGTCGCCGAGGAGGCGCCCGCAAAGTGGCTCTTCAACTACACCCCCACCAACGTCATCGGGACGCACGTCAGCGGCTTCCCGCACGTCAACACGAACTCCCGCATCAATCTGCGGGGCGTCGGCATTCGGGACTGAGACGTCGCCTGCGGCGGGCGGCATCACCCATCCGCGTTGCCTCGCGGGCCGGACGCCGACAGGATGGGAGGATGACCACTGCTCCCCTGCCCGTGGAGGGCACCTACAATCTTCGCGACCTCGGCGGCTTCCGCGCCGACGGCGGCAGCACCCGCGCCGGCGCCCTCTTCCGCTCCGACGCGCTGGCTCAGCTCAGCGACCGGGGCAGAGAGCAGTTCGCAGATCTCGGCGTGGTGCGCGTCATCGACCTGCGCGACGACCGGGAGCGGCTGCGCTCTCCCGATCTCCTGCCCGACACCGCCGCGCTCATCCCCCACCCGATCTTCCCGAGCGCCGAGGCGCACATCGGCCAGCTCCTCGACATCTTCTCGTTGACCGAGCTCATCTACCTCGAGCACGGGGACACGCTCGCCGCAGCGGTGACGATGCTGGCCGAACCGGGATCCGGGGCCACGCTCTTCCACTGCACGGCGGGCAAGGACCGCACGGGTGCCGTGGCCGCGCTCGCGCTGCTCGCCGTGGGCGTCGACCGCGACGACGTGATGCACGACTACGCCGTATCGGAGACCCACCTCAGCGGCGAGTGGTACGAGTCGCACATCCAGGTGCTGCGCGGACTCGACATCGAGGTCACCCCGCTCATCGAGCAGCTGGTGGGTCGCACCCCCATCGAGGCCATCGACCGGGCGCTCGCGGAGGTGGAGCGGCGGCACGGCTCCACGCGCGACTACCTGCGGGCCAACGGCGTCGCGGACGACGCGCTGGAACGGCTGCACGCGCTGCTCGTGGCGTAGCGGGTACCGTTCGACGCGTCAGACCGACGTGCGCAGCCCCTTGAGGATCGCGTCTCGCAGTTCCTCGGGCGGGCAGTTGCTGTCGCGCTCGTCCTCGCACGCGCGCCGCACCACCTCCGTGAGCCGGATGCAGACGCTCTCCTCCGTACGGCAGTCCGAGCACTGCTCGAGGTGCTCCCGGATCGGCGCCGACTCCTCGGCGCAGAGCTCTCCGCGCAGCAGCTCGTACAGATTGGCCTTCGCCTTGTCGCAACCGCAATCGCTCATCGCGCGTCCTCCTCGCTCTTCGTGCTCCGGGCCGATGCCGCCGCCTTCGCCGACTTCGCTCCCGTGTTCTTTCCAACGCCCTGCTCGCTCGCGTATTCCCCGAGCGCTTTGCGCAGCCTGGCCCGGCCGCGGTGCAGACGGCTCATCACCGTGCCGATCGGCACCTCCGCGATGTCCGCGATCTCCTGGTAGCTGAAGCCCTCGACGTCGGCGAGGTACACGGCGATGCGGAAATCCTCCGGCAGCGCGTTGAGCGCATCCGTCACCACCGTGGCGGGCGTGCGATCGATCGCCTCCGCCTCGGCCGAACGCGCCGACGTGGCCGTCGTCGACTCGGCTCCGCCCAGCTGCCAGTCCTCGAGCTCCTCGACCACTCCGAGATACGGCTCCCGCTGCTTCTTGCGATAGGTGTTGATGTAGCTGTTGGTCATGATCCGGTACAGCCAGGCCTTGAGGTTCGTGCCCTCCGTGAACGACGCGAAGGCCGAGTAGGCCTTGAGGAAGGTCTCCTGCACCAGGTCCTGCGCGTCCTGCGGATTGCGCGTCATCTTCATCGCGGCGCCGTACAGCTGATCGAGCAGCGGCAGCGCCTCCTCGGTGAAGCGCTGTTCCAGTCTGTCCTGCGCCGCGGTATCACTCACACTCCGATCCTATTCCCCTCTTCCTCCATGACTCGCCACCGCGTTCCCCGTCCCAACGCCGTCCCGCGCTCCCGTGCCCCATTCTTCGCGCGTCAGTAGTTGTCGGCAAAACCGAGGTTTGCCGACAACTACTGACGCGCGAAGAGGGGACGCGGGCTCGGCAGGCGCAAGCGGCGGCGGGTAGACTCGACGGTGATGCTGATCGCGAAGATGAACCAGGGCAAAGACGGCGACGAGGTGCGCGCGGGCGAGGGATCCGGCGAGGTCGCCGAGCTGTGGCCGGCGCCGAGCGCCGACGGCCCGCTGAACGCCCGCGTGTCCCTCCCCGGCTCCAAGTCGCTCACCGGCAGGGAGCTGATCCTCGCCGCCCTCGCGGACGAACCGGGATCGCTGCGCGCGCCGCTGCACTCGCGCGACTCGGCGCTCATGGTCGACGCGCTGCGCGCGCTCGGCACCGGCATCGAGGAGATCCCGACCGACAGCCCCTTCGGCCCGGACCTGCGCATCACCCCGGCCGAGGAGCTCACGGGCTCCACCTCGATCGCCTGCGGGCTCGCGGGGACCGTGATGCGCTTCGTCCCCCCGCTGGCGGCGCTCGCGCTCGGCCCCGTCGCATTCGACGGCGATCCTTACGCCCGCAAGCGGCCGATGCGGCCCGTGCTCGACGCGCTGCGCGCGCTCGGCGCCGACATCGCCGACGAGGGCCGCGGCGCACTCCCCTTCACCGTGCACGGCACCGGGTCGCTGCGCGGCGGACGGGTCGAGCTCGACGCCTCGCTCTCGAGCCAGTTCGTATCGGCGCTGCTGCTCTCCGCGCCCCGATTCACCGATGGCGTGCACGTCGTGCACACCGGTGAGCGCCTGCCGAGCCTGCCCCACATCGAGATGACCATCGCCGCGCTGCGCGCCCGCGGAGTGGAGGTCTCCTCCCCCGCCACGGGCGAGTGGGTGGTGGCCCCCGGCGCGATCCGCGCTCTCGACATCCGCATCGAGCCCGACCTCTCGAACGCCGCGCCGTTCCTCGCCGCGGCGCTCGCGCTCGGCGGCTCGGTCACCGTGCCCGGCTGGCCCGAGGCCACGACCCAGGTCGGCGACCAGCTGCGCGAGCTGCTGCCCGCGTTCGGGGCGCGCGCCGAGCGCGGGGACGACGGATCGCTCGGCGTCTCGGCCGAGGGCGCCCTCCGCGGGGTGCGGCTGCACGTCCCGGAGGCGGGCGAGCTCGCCCCCACCCTCGTCGGGCTCGCGGCACTCGCGGCTCACGGCTCCGACGGCACTGATGGCGAGCCGAGCGAGATCACCGGCATCGGTCATATCCGTCACCACGAGACCGACCGCATCGCGGCGCTCGTGACCGAGATCCGCCGGCTCGGCGGCGACGCGGAGGAGCTGGAGGACGGCATCGCGATCCGCCCAGCCGCGCTGCACGGCGGCGTCTGGCAGAGCTATGCCGACCACCGAATGGCGACCACCGGCGCGCTCATCGGCCTGCGCGTGCCCGGCGTCGAGGTCGAGGACGTCGCCTCCACCTCGAAGACGCTGCCGCAGTTCCCGCAGATGTGGGCCCGCATGCTCGGGCGCGAGGATCCGACCCTCTCCCAGTCCCCGCTCCCCGGAGGCCTGGTCACCGGAGGCATGGTCGCCGGGGGCCTCGCCGCCGGGGGCCTCGGGTCGCTCGGGATCGCGGGCATCGCCGGAACGGTCACCGAGCACCCGACCGGTGACGGCTTCGGCTTCGGAGACCTGCTCGGCGGATTCGACGGCGCCGGAGACGCATGAGCTGGCTCGCTCCCGACGACGAGGAAGATATTCCCTACGGGGAATACGCCGAGCACCACGTCCGGCAGCGCCCCAATCCGAAAGCCAACCGCCCTCGCACCAAACGCCGCCCGGAGCACTCGGACGCTGTCATCGGAATGGTCACGGCCGTGGATCGCGGCCGCTACACGACCCTCGTCCCGAGCCATGGCGATCCCGAGCATCCGGAGGAGCACAGCGTGCTCGCCGCCCGGGCGCGCGAGCTGCGCCGCACCCCCATCGTGATCGGCGACCGCGTGCAGCTGGTCGGCGACACGAGCGGCGCGGAGGGATCCCTCGCCCGTATCGTGAGCATCGAGGATCGCCGCACCGTGCTGCGCCGCAGCGCCGACGACAGCGACCGCGTCGAGCGCGTGATGGTGGCCAACGCCGACCAGATGCTCATCGTCGTGGCCGCCGCCGACCCGGAGCCCAGGGTTCGCCTGGTCGACCGCTATCTGGTCGCGGCCTACGACGCGGGGATCCAGCCGCTCATCTGCATCACGAAGATCGACCTGGCCGATCCCGAGCCCTTCCTCGCGCACTTCTCGGCCCTCGAGGTGCCCGTCTTCCGCTCCGCTCCGGGCACCTGGCCGCTCGAGCAGATCCGCGCCTCGCTGGCCGGCAGCACGACCGTCTTCGTGGGCCACTCGGGTGTGGGCAAATCGACGCTCATCAACGCGCTCGTCCCCGACGCCGACCGAGCGACCGGGCACGTCAACGAGGTGACGGGACGCGGGCGGCACACATCGTCGTCGTCGGTGGCGCTCCGCGCCGAGACGCCGCACTGCCCGGGCGGAGACTCCGGCTGGGTGATCGACACCCCCGGCGTGCGATCCTTCGGACTCGGGCACGTCACGAGCGACGGGATCCTGCGCGGCTTCACCGATCTCGCCGAGATCATCGACCTCTGCCCGCGCGGCTGCACCCACCAGGACGACGCGCCCGACTGCGAGCTCGACGCGGCCATCGCCGACGGTCGGCTCGACAGCGCCGGCGCCGCGCGGGTCGAGTCGCTCCGCCGCCTGCTGAAGTAGCGCCCCACCCTGCCCAGCCCCGCCTGCCCCGCAGCCCGGCGCCGAACTGACGCGAACGGTCGCTCTGCACCCGGTGCGTGTCAACGCGTGTCATCTCGCACCGGCGCATCGAGGAGCAACGCTAGGCTGGAGCCATGACGGAACGCGTGATTCTCGAACCCGGACAGCCCGCACCCGAATTCTCGCTCCCGGATCAAGACGGCACCGTCCGCTCCCTCGCAGATTTCCGCGGTGAGAAGGTCGTGCTGTTCTTCATCCCGGAGGCCATGACCCCGGCATGCACGAAGGAGTCCTGCGAGTTCCAGGAGTCCTCCGCGCCGCTCGCCGCGGCAGGCTACCGGGTGCTCGGCATGTCACGCGACTCGGTGGAGCGTCTGCGCCGCTTCGCCGACCGCGATGGCCTCGAGTACCCGTTCCTCAGCGACCCCGATGCCGAGGTGCACCGGGCGTTCGGGGCCTACGGCACCAAGAACAGCTACGGCCGCATCATCGAGGGTGTGATCCGCTCGACCTTCGTCATCGACGGCGAGGGCCGGATCGAGCACGCGCTCTACAACGTCAAGGCCACGGGCCACGTCGCGCGGGTGCGCAAGCTCCTCGGCGTCGATGTCTAACCGGCGACGACCGAGTCGTCCCCGGCCTGCGGGAGCTCCGGCCGGGCGAGCACCGCGGCGAGGAAGCCCAGCAGGGCGACCGCCACGAGCCCGAAGCCGAACCACCACGGGCCGATCGCCAGCTGCAGGCAGCCCGTGCCCGCTGCGAACAGCAGCACGTGGATGGTGAGGGCGGATCCCCGCACCCAGCTCACCCTGGCGCGCGCGGCGCCGACGAAGGTCACGATGACCCAGGCGAGGGAGAGCGCCGCCATGGCCACCAGGCTCAGATTCTGCAGCGCCGCCGTGCTCGATCCGAGCGCTCCGAGCACCGTCACGATCAGCACCCACACCAGGAGCAGGCTCTCGAGCCCGAGCAGCGTGCGCAGCGCGGCCCACCCCGCTCGCGAGCGAGGATGATCGGAAGGTGACGAGGTCATTGCGGCTCTCTTTCCAGACAATTGCAAATTAACTATTGATTTGCTTCTACATCCGTGAAACTATATATTCCGTCGAGTTTCGCGCACACCGACGTGAGCATTCTCAGCCACGTTTCAGGTATATACGGCGCGAGATTCTAGGCTACCTTGCCTCCAAAGTATTTCGCGTGCGTGCGTTGCACTAGAGGAGGACAATTGATGGATTGGCGCGAGAAGGCTGCATGCCTCACCGTGGACCCGGAGCTTTTCTTTCCGGTCGGGAACACCGGACCTGCCGTGGAGCAGATCGAGCGCGCCAAGTCGGTGTGCGCTCGCTGCACGGTGACGGAGATGTGCTTGCAGTACGCCATGGACACCGGCCAGGATTCGGGCGTGTGGGGCGGCCTCAGCGAGGACGAGCGCCGCGCGCTCAAGCGTCGCGCCGCTCGCGCCCGCCGCGCCAGCTGATCGCTCAGAGCGAGGAAAGGGCCCCGCACCGTTCTCACGGTGCGGGGCCCTTTCGCATGTCAGCTGTCCGCCGCCGGTCGAGCGAGTTCAGCTCCCACGCCGGTTGAGCGAGCGCAGCGAGTCGAAACCCCCACTGCGGATTTCGACTCGCTGCGCTCGCTCAATCAGCGCTCGCCGCGCGCTCGATCAGCACTCACCCAATCAGCAGAGACGTCAGTCCGTGCCGGCGTCGAATGCGGCGGAGAGGCCGAGCTCGTCGGCGTCCTCGTCGATGCCGCCGACCGCGTCGGCGATCTGGGCGGCACCGCCCTGCTCGAGCTCGCCCACCACGTCCGCGGTGGTGCTGCCGACGATGCCCATGGCGGCGTACTGCTCGAGGCGGGCGCGCGAGTCGGCGATATCGAGGTTGCGCATGGTGAGCTGACCGATGCGGTCCTCGGGACCGAACGCGGCGCCCACGGTGCGCTCCATCGAGAGCTTCTCGGGGTGGTAGCTGAGGCTGGGGCCTTCGGTGTTGAGGATCGTGTAGTCGTCGCCGCGGCGCAGGCGCAGGGTGACCTCGCCGGTGATCGCGGAGCCGACCCAGCGCTGCAGCGACTCGCTCAGCATGAGCGCCTGCGGGTCGAACCAGCGACCCTCGTACATGAGGCGGCCGAGCTTGCGACCCTCGTTGTGGTAGCTCGCGACCGTGTCCTCGTTGTGGATCGCGTTGACGAGCCGCTCGTAGGTGATGTGCAGCAGCGCCATGCCCGGGGCCTCGTAGATGCCTCGCGACTTCGCCTCGATGATGCGGTTCTCGATCTGGTCGGAGACGCCGAGGCCGTGGCGGCCGCCGATCGCGTTCGCCTCGTAGACGAGCGCCACGGGGTCGTCGAACTCGACGCCGTTGATGGCGACGGGGCGGCCCGCCTCGAAGCGCACCGACACCTCCTCGGTGGCCACCTCGACGTCATCGCGCCACGCGGCGACACCCATGATGGGCTCGACGATGTCGAGCCCGGTGTCGAGGAACTCGAGCTTCTTCGCCTCGTGGGTGGCGCCCCAGATGTTGGCGTCGGTCGAGTACGCCTTCTCGGCCGAGTCGCGGTAGGGGTAGCCGTGGGCGACGAGCCACTCGCTCATCTCCTGCCGGCCGCCGAGCTCCTCCACGAACTGCTTGTCGAGCCACGGCTTGTAGATGCGCAGCGCGGGGTTGGCCATGAGACCGTAGCGGTAGAAGCGCTCGATGTCGTTGCCCTTGTAGGTGGAGCCGTCGCCCCAGATGTCGACGCCGTCCTCCTTCATGGCGCGCACGAGCAGCGTGCCGGTGACGGCACGGCCCAGCGGCGTGGTGTTGAAGTAGGTCTTGCCGCCCGAGCGCACGTTGAACGCACCGGTCTGCAGTGCTACGAAGCCCTGCTCCACGAGCGGGCGCTTCGCGTCGACGAAGCGGGCGATCTCGGCTCCGTACTCCTTGGCGCGACCGGCGACGCCGTCGATGTCGGGCTCATCGTACTGGCCGATATCGGCGGTGTAGGTGCAGGGGATCGCGCCCTTATCGCGCATCCATGCGACCGCGCACGAGGTATCGAGACCACCGGAGAAGGCGATGCCGACGCGCTCGCCCACGGGAAGAGAAGAAAGAACCTTGGACATGCTCTCTATCCTAGGCCTCGGACGGGGCGCTCTCAGACCAACCCGAGCTCGCGCACGGCCTCCCGTTCCGAGACGAGTTCGGCCACGGACGCGTCGATCCGCTGCCGCGAGAATGCGTCGATCGCGAGCCCCTCGACAATCTCCCAGTCGCCTCCGCGGGAGACCACGGGGAACGACGACACGAGCCCCTCGGGCACTCCGTATTCGCCGCGCGAGACGACCGCGGCGCTCGTGCGCCGCGCGGAGCCGTCTGCGGAGGCGCCCGTGCCGAGCACCCAGTCGCGCACGTGCTCGATCGCGGCGTTCGCCGCCGAGGCCACGGAAGATCCGCCGCGCACCTCGATGATCTCGGCGCCGCGCTTCGCCACGCGCTCCACGTAGCCGCCGCGCGCCCACTCCCGATCGACGGTCTCGAGCGCGGCACGTCCCCGCACGGTCGCGTGGCTCAGATCGGGGTACTGCGTGGCCGAGTGGTTGCCCCAGATCGTCACGCCGTCCACCTCGGTCACCGCGACGTCCGCCTCGGCCGCGAGCAACCCCACCGCGCGGTTGTGATCGAGCCGGGTGAGCGCCGTGAAGCGCTCGGCGGGCACGTCGGGCGCGTGCTGCTGCGCGATGAGAGCGTTCGTGTTCGCGGGGTTGCCCACCACGATCACCCGCACGTCATCGGCCGCATGCGCGCCGATCGCACGCCCCTGCGGGCCGAAGATCGCCCCGTTGGCCGCGAGGAGATCGCCGCGCTCCATGCCCGCGGTGCGCGGGCGCGAGCCGATCAGCATGGCCACGTTCGCCCCGTCGAAGGCCGCATCCGGATCGTCGGTGATCTCCACACCGGCCAGCATCGGGAACGCGCAGTCGAGGAGTTCCATCGCGGCGCCCTCCGCACCGCGCATGCCCTGCGGGATCTCGAGCAGACGCAGCGAAACGGGCTGGTCGGCTCCGAGCATGTCGCCGGCCGCGATCCGGAACATGGCGGCGTAGCCGATCTGGCCGCCCGCTCCGGTGAGCGTGATGGTGACCGGGGATGTTGCCATGGTGTGCTCCTTCTCTGCTGCTTCTGCGCTGCTCTGGTCTGCGCTGCGCTGCTCTGGTCTGGTCTGGTCTGGTCTGGTCTGCGCTGCTCTACTGCTTCCAGGCTCTGCTGCCTCAGCGGCTTCGGTGCGGTCGGCGTGTTCTCGGATCGCTTCCGTGCGGGGCGAACCGACGTCAGCGTGCGTTGAACGCGCGCGGGTCCGGGCCGAAGTTGTGCTGCTCGTCGAGCGAGTCGATCGCCGCGATCTCGGCGTCGCTCAGCGCGAAGTCGAAGATGTCGGCGTTCTCGAGCAGCCGCTCGCGGCGCGAGGTCTTCGGGAACACGATGCGCTCCTGCTGCACATGCCAGCGCAGCACGACCTGCGCCGGAGTCTTGCCGTGGGCCGCGGCGGCCGCGACGACCTCGGGGCGCTCGAGCAGATCCGACTTGCCCTGCGACAGCGGACCCCACGCCTCGACGGCGATGCCGTGCTCGCGGCAGAAGACGGTGAGCTCGCGGCGCTGGTGCAGCGGGTGCAGCTCGATCTGGTTCGCCGCGGGCACGACGCCCGTCGCGTCGATGAGCTCGGTGAGATGCTCGATCTCGAAGTTGGAGACTCCGACCGCCGAGGCGCGCCCGGTCTCGGCGATCTCGATGAGGGATCGCCACGCGCCGAGCGCCTCGCCGCGCTCGGGCTGCGGCCAGTGGATGAGGAAGAGGTCGACGCGATCGAGCCCGAGCCGGTCGAGGCTCTCCTCGAACGCCTCGCGGGCGCGCGGCTGATCGGTGTTCCACAGCTTCGTCGTGACGAAGACCTCGTCGCGGTCGAGCCCGCTCGACGCGATCGCGCGGCCGACCTCGGTCTCGTTGCGGTAGTAGCTCGCGGTGTCGATGTGCCGGTACCCCGTCTCGAGCGCGTCGGAGACGATGCGCTCGGTCTCCCCCGGCTCGACGAGGAAGACGCCGAGACCCAGCTGCGGGATCTCGACGGGGTCGTCGCCGCTGAGGACTCCGTTGTTCAGGGTGACGTTCGGGATCGGCAGCGCGGTCATGGTTCTCGCTTTCGCTCGGGATTTTCTGCGGCTCAGTCTATGCCCGGCCACCGACATCGGGATCCGGCCCGGGATAATAGGAGGATCATGTCTCAGCCCTCGGCGCCTCAGCCCCCAATGCACATCGTGTTCCCCGAGGATCTCCCGGTCTCGCAGATGCGGGACGAGATCGCGACCGCGATCCGGGATCATCAGGTGGTGATCGTCGCGGGCGAGACCGGATCGGGCAAGACCACCCAGCTGCCCAAGATCGCGCTGGCGCTCGGCCGCGATCGCATCGCGCACACGCAGCCGCGCCGCATCGCCGCGCGCACGATCGCGGAGCGCATCGCGGAGGAGCTGGGCTCGGAGCTCGGCGGGCTCGTCGGATACCAGGTCCGCTTCACCGACAAGGTGTCGGCCGACACGCGGATCCGGCTCATGACCGACGGGATCCTGCTCAACGCGATCCACCGCGATCGCAATCTCTCGGCGTACGACACGATCATCATCGACGAGGCGCACGAGCGCAGTCTCAACATCGACTTCCTGCTCGGATACCTCAAGACGCTCCTGCCCCGGCGCCCCGACCTCAAGGTGATCGTCACCTCGGCGACGATCGATCCCGAGTCGTTCGCCGCCCACTTCGCCGACCCGCGCACGAAGCAGCCGGCGCCCGTCATCGAGGTCTCGGGCCGCACCTACCCGGTCGAGATCCGCTACCGGCCGCTGGTGGAGAAGAGCGAACGGCCCGATCCCAAGGGCGGACCCCCCAAGGTCACCACCGTCGAGCGCGACCTCTTCGACGCCATCGGCGAGGCGGTCGACGAGCTCGGGCGCGAGGCTCCCGGCGATGTGCTGGTGTTCCTGAGCGGCGAGGCCGAGATCCGCGACGCGTCGGACGCACTGCGCGGGCGGGCCGGGCAGAACCGTGCCAGACCGGTCGAGATCCTGCCCCTCTACGGCCGCCTCAGCGCCGCCGAGCAGCACCGGGTGTTCGAGCGTTCGAAGACGGCCGGTGCGCGCCGCATCGTGCTCGCCACGAACGTCGCCGAGACCTCGCTCACCGTGCCGGGGATCCGCTACGTCGTCGATGCCGGCACCGCGCGCATCTCCCGCTACTCGGCCCGCAGCAAGGTGCAGCGTCTGCCCATCGAGGCCGTCTCCCAGGCGAGCGCCAATCAGCGCTCCGGCCGCTCGGGTCGCACGAGCCCCGGCATCGCGATCCGCCTCTACTCGCAGGAGGACTTCGAGTCGCGCCCCGAGTTCACCGAGCCCGAGATCCGGCGCACCGGCCTCGCATCGGTCATCCTGCAGATGCTCGCGCTGGGCCTCGGCGATATCGCCCGCTTCCCCTTCCTCACTCCCCCGGATCAGCGCGGGATCGCCGACGGGCTGGGGCTCCTCGCGGAGCTGGGGGCGGTTTCGGCCTCGCCGGTTGAGCGAGCGAAGCGAGTCGAAGCCAGGGCGTCCGATCCGGGTTTCGACTCGCAGGCTCGCTCAACCGGCCGCAGGGAGCGCTCCGGATCCGGCCCCGCGCACCGCATCACGAAGATCGGCCGCGAGCTCTCCCGTCTGCCCATCGAGCCCCGTTTCGCCCGCATGGTCGTGGAGGCGCGTCGACTCGACGTCGTGCCGGAGGTGCTGGCGATCGTCGCGGGCCTCACGATCCAGGACGTGCGCGAGCGCCCGCAGGCCGAGCGCGGTCGGGCGGATGAGTCGCACGCGCGCTTCGCGGATCCGCAGGGCGATCTGATGACGCTGCTGAACCTCTGGAACTACCTGCAGGAGCAGCAGGACGCGCTCTCCTCGAGCGCCTTCAGGCGGCTGTGCAAGTCGGAGTACCTCAACTTCCTGCGCGTGCGCGAGTGGATGGATCTGTACCGGCAGCTCGCCCGTATCGCCGGCGTGAAGGTCAACCGCCGAGTAGATTCTGCGACTGCGCGCAGAATGACGGAGAACGCACCCCGTCATCCTGCGCGCAGCGAAGCGGAGTCGCAGGATCCATCGGGCGACGCCGGCTCCGGATCGGGCGACGCGATCCACCGCTCGATCCTCGCCGGCCTGCTCTCGCAGCTCGGAGTGCGCGACGACCGGCAGGATCGCAGCGCGCCGGGTCGGGCCCGGAGCGCCCCGGGCGCGGCCCGGCGCAAGCCCGCCCAGGAGTACGTCGGATCCCGCGGCACGCGCTTCGTGCTCTATCCGGGCTCGGTGCTCGCGAAGAAGCCGCCCGAGGTGGTGATGAGCATCGAGCTCGTCGAGACCTCCCGGCTCTTCGCCCGATCGAACGCCGTGGTCGATCCTGCCTGGGCCGAGGAACTCGCCGGCCCGCTCGCGAAGCGGCAGATCAGCGAGCCGCACTGGGAGAAGAAGCAGGGAGCCGCCGTCGCGTACGAGCGCGTCACGCTCTACGGAGTGCCGATCGTGGATCGGCGCCGCGTGCAGCTGGCCCGCTTCGACGCGGCGCACGCGCGCGAACTGTTCATCCGACACGCGCTGGTGGACGGCGAGTGGGACTCGCCGCAGGCCTTCGACCGGGCGAACCGGCAGCTGCGCCGGGAACTCGAACAGCTCGAGGAGCGCACCCGCCGCCGCGACATCGTCGGCGACGACGAGGCCGTCTTCGAGTTCTACGACACCAGGATCCCCGAACACGTGACGAACACGCGCGACTTCGAGGGCTGGTGGAAGCAGGCGCAGCAGAAGCAGCCGAAGCTCCTCACGATGCGCCGCGAGGATCTGCTCGAGGACGAGGCGGAGGAGGTCGACGAGAGCGAGTTCCCGCGGCAGTGGCGGCACGGCGACCAGACGCTGCGCCTGCGCTATCGATTCGACCCGACCGCCGAGGACGACGGGGTCACCGTCAACGTGCCGCTGCCGCTGCTCCCCCGGCTCGAGAGCTCGGACTTCGAGCGGCTCGTGCCCGGCCTGCGGCAGGAGCTCGTGACAGCGCTCATCAAGACCCTGCCGAAGGCGATCCGCAAGCACGTCGTACCCGCGGCCGACTGGGCGCGCACGCTGCTCGAGACCGTGGAGCCGCAGCCGGATGCGCCCGTAGCCGCGGGCGCCCCCGCCCCGGCCCTCACGCAGCTCCTCGCCGACGAGATCCGCCGCCGCACGAGCGTGCCGGTCGCACCCGGCGATTTCGACCCGTCGCGACTGCCCGCGCACCTCACGCCCACCTTCCGCGTGGTCGACGGGCGCGGGCGCACCGTCGGTGCGGGCAAGGACCTGGAGCAGCTGCAGGCGGCCCACAGGGATCGCGCCACGCAGGGCGTCGCGAAGGTGGCGGCCGCGGCGCTGCCGAAGAGCGAGCTGGAGCGCACGGGCGCGACGGGCTGGGAGTTCGGCGAGCTGCCCCGGCACGTCGATACCGCCTACGCGAAGGGCCGCGGGGCCGCGGGCGCCGGCGTGGTGCGCGCGTACCCGGCGATCGTCGATCGACGCACGAGTGTCGACCTGGTGCTGGTGGCGGACGAGGCCGAGCAGGCGCGCCTGTCGCGGCGCGGGATCCGCCGCCTGCTGACACTGAGTTCGCCGTCGCCCGCGAGCTACGTGCGCGAGCACCTCTCCAACCAGGAGAAGCTGCTGCTCGGCGCCGGGCCGTATCGCACGCTCGACGCCGCCGTCGCCGACGTGTCGCTCGCCGTCGCCGACCTGGCGATCCGCCGCCACGCGCCCGACGGGCTGGTCTGGAGCCCCGCGGTCTTCGGCGCGATCGCAGACGACTACGCGCGATCCCTCATCGATGACATCTACGCCGCGATCGCGCTCGCCGCCCGCGTGCTCGACGGCGCGCGCCTCGCCCGCAAGGCGATCGACGGGGCGAAGTCGATCCAGGTGCTCGGCCAGGTCGCGGGCGCGGCGGCGCAGGTCGACGGGCTGGTCTACGATCAGTTCGTCTCGCGCACGGGTCTCGCCCGGCTCGCGCGGCTGCCCGTCTACCTCGAAGCCGTGCAGCTGCGGATGCGGGGCCTCACCGAGAATCCCGGGCGGGACCGGGCCTGGCAGAACGATGTGGACCGGGCGCTCGCCCTCTTCGAGCAGGCCGGCGGAGCGATCCCGCTGCCACAGGACGCCCCGGAGCATCTCGTACGAGCCCGCTGGCTCATCGAGGAGCTGCGCGTGAGTCTCTTCGCGCAGCAGTTGCGCACCGCCGAGCCCGTGTCGCTGCAGCGCATCCAGAAAGCGCTGCGGGAAGGGTAGCCTTCGTCGCCGATCGAGCTTGTCGAAATCACGCCGCACCCAGCGGATCCTGGTTTCGACAGGCCCAACCGACGGATCAGCTCAGCGCCCGGTCGCCCACCCGGGATCGACGGCGATCGCCGTCACCCGGAGGTCGCGCCGGGGGAAGTCGATGTCGTCGATCTCGATCTCGAGGCGCCGCTCGCCCGTCGCCGCGTCGACGCTGAAGATCGCCAGCCCATCGAGCCGATCGTACGAGCGACCCTTGGAGCGCTTCACCCATTCCTCGTCCACGGCGACGCCGTATAGGCGGCCCGCCTCGGGCGCGAGCAGCCCCTCGTCCGTCCCCACTACCGGGTAGTAGTCGCCGATGCGCCCGCCGAGCTCGACGACCGGCCCGGCCTCCACCACCGGCAGCTCGCCCTCCGCGCGCGGATCCCGACCCCCCGAAGCGGGCGGCCGCACCGACCACAGCTGCTGGTCCACGGCCCAGTAGAGCCGCCCCTCGCGCGCGAACAGCGAGCTCGATCGCCAGCCGCGCACGACCTCCGGATAGCGCACCTCGAAGGCGCCGACGCCGTCCGTCGCGCGATCCCACACCCGCAGCGCCTGCCGCGACGCTCCGCGGTCCGATATCTCGCTCAGCCCGTAGGCGCGGCCGGCGTCGCATGCGAGGCTCTCGATCCCATCGAACATTCCGAGCCCGTCGAAGTCCCGGGTGGACGGGGTCACCGTCTGCACCGCGGATTCACGCACCGCGACGACCTCACCGCCGCAGGCCGCCCACTCCGGGTTCACGTATCCGATGTCGACCAGCGACGACTCACCGGAGGCGGCATCCACGAAGACCGCCTCCTGGCCCTCTGCCGAGCCGTTCAGCACGGTGAAGCCCGAGTCCGTCACGAGACGCTCCCGCTCGCTGCGCGCCTCCTTGGAAGCGGGCAGCGGCATCTCTACGAGCCCGCTCTCGCCCAGCAGATATTCGTGGCCCCGGTCCCCCGTGCTCAGCCCCGCCTCCGACCAGGCGATTCGCGAGTGCTCGAAGCCGCGCTCCTCGACTCGCGCCGAGCGCGTCTGGCCGGCCTCGTTCACGAGCACCAGATACGGCGTGTCCCGGGCCTCGAGCCGCAGAGCCACGACCGCGTCCTCGATCCCGAACGACTCTGAGATCGGTGGCGCCTCGACGTATCTCATGAGCGGCGGCAGGCCGAAGATCGCCCCCAGCACGACCACGACCACGACCCAGCCGAGCCAGACCGGCATTCGCCGCTTCCGCGGCTCCCCCATCCCGGCGCCCCGCTACTGCACGGAGGCGGTGAGGATCTGGCGCGCCTGATGCACGAGCTCCGGCTCGGTCACCAGGTCGTAGCGGCTCGCCACCATCTGCATGACCGACGAGAAGTCGCGGCGGTTGCGGTTCATCGCGTACGAGAGCACTCCGAAGAGCATGCCGAAGCCCGCGCCGATCACCACGGCGGCGATGAACACGCCGAAGATCGCCGTGTTGTCGGGCTGGAAGATGAACAGCAGGATGCCGAGGAACAGACCGAGGTAGGCGCCGGAGAGCGCTCCCATGAGGGCGACGCGGCCGTAGGTGAGACGGCCGGTGACCCGCTCGACGCTGCGCACGTCATTGCCCACGATGCTGATCTGCTGCACCGGGAAGCTCGCGCGCGCGAGCACGTCGACCGCGTGCTTCGCGTGCTCGTAGCGGTCGTAGGTGGAGACGATCTCCCCCTTCGGGATCTCGGGCATCATCGGTACGCGCGAAGAACGGAAGGGACCTGGAGTACTCATACCCCGATTCTCCCACTTCCGGCCCCGCGGCGGCGGCACGGGGATTCCGCGCCTGGCGAACCCGGCCTCGCGCGCGACATGCGTGCTCGGAGAGCGCAACCGGGTCACCGCGCCGAGCCCAGGAGGGGTAGCGTAGTGGTGTGAGTGTTTCGAGGGTCTTCGTCGGGCGCCTCGCCGGGCGCAGTGTGTTCGATCCGGTCGGCGACCGGATCGGCAAGGTGCGCGACGTGCTGGTCGTCTTCAGGTCGGCGGGCGCGCCCCGCGTGGTCGGTCTGATCGTCGAGATCCCGGGCAAACGGAGGGTGTTCGTGCCGATCGGGCGCGTCACCTCGATCGGGTCGGGCCAGGTCATCACGACGGGCCTCATCAATGTGCGCCGCTTCGAGCAGCGCGGCGGAGAGACCCGCATGATCGCCGAGCTCATCGGCCGCGACGTCCAGCTCGCACCCGAGCAGCCGGGCGGCACCGTCGCCACCGCGCGCATCGAGGACGCCGCGATCGAGCGCAGCCGCTCGGGCGAGTGGCTCGTCTCCGAGGTCTTCGTGCGCCTGCCCAAGCCCGCCGCGCCGTTCAGCCGCGGCGACTCGCGCATCGTGCGCTGGTCGGAGCTGCGGTGGCCGAGCGCGGGCGCCGGATCGCAATCGGCCGAGCTGCTGATCCAGACGATGGTCGATCTGAAGCCGGCCGACCTGGCCGAGGCGCTGCTCGAGCTGCCCCAGCACCGCATGCTCGAGGTGATCGACGAGCTGCCCGACGAGCGCGTGGCCGACGCGCTCGAGGAGATGAGCGAGCAGGATCAGCTCGCGCTGCTCGCCCAGCTGCCGTCCGACCGCACGGCCGATGTGCTCGACCGCATGGAACCGGACGATGCGGCCGACCTCATCTCGGCTCTGCCCACCGCGAAGGGCGAGGAGCTGCTCGACCTCATGGAGCCCGAGGAGGCGGAGGACGTGCGCCGCCTGCTCGAGTACGACGCGGACACCGCGGGCGGCCTCATGAGCCCCGCCCCGATCGTGCTCTCGGGCGAGTCCAGCGTGGCCGAGGGGCTGGCGATGATCCGGCGCGCCGAGATCCCGCCCGCCATGGCCTCCGCCGTCTACGTGACGCACCCGCCCTACGAGACGCCCACCGGCGAGTACATCGGCATGGCCCACTTCCAGCGCATGCTGCGCTTCCCCCCGCACGAGCGCCTCGTCTCGCTCATCGACACCGAGATGGAGCCCGTCACCGTCGGGGCGAGCGCCGCCGAGGTGTCGCGCCGGCTCGCGAGCTACGACCTCGTCGCGATGCCCGTGGTCGACGAGCAGAACCATCTCGTCGGCGTGGTCACCGTCGACGACGTGCTCGATCACCTCCTGCCCGACGACTGGCGTCACGCCGATGACGAACCGGCGCAGAGCAGCGGATCGGGAACCGCCCGATGAGCCTCTTCAATCGACTGAAGCGAGATCCCGATCTCGGCGCGCCGCTCACCGCGGGCGGGCGCGCCGGACGCGCCGTCGAGCCGGGCGGGGATCGCCGCGCGACGAGCAACGAACGGTTCGGCCGGTGGAGCGAGGGCATCGCCCGGGGCATGGGCACCCCCTGGTTCCTGCTCGTGCTCACCGTGTTCTGCGTGCTCTGGCTCGTGTGGAACACCGCCTCCCCCGAGCCGTGGCGCTTCGACAGCGCAGCGCTCGGCTTCACCGCGCTCACGCTCATCCTCTCGCTCCAGGCCTCGTACGCGGCACCTCTGATCCTGCTCGCGCAGAACCGGCAGGACGACCGCGATCGCGTGCAGATCGAGCAGGACCGTCAGCGCGCCGAGCGCAACCTCGCCGACACGGAGTTCCTGGCCCGTGAGGTCGTCGCGCTGCGACTCGCCATCAAGGATCTGCCCGACCGCGACTTCGTCCGCGCCGAGCTGCGCGCGTTGCTCGCGGATCTCGCCGAGGAACAGCGCGAGGCCGACGCGCAGGAGGAGCGCACCGCGCAAGAAGAGAGCACCGCGCAGGAGGAAGCCGACGCCCGTGCGGCCTCCTCCCCGTCGCAGGATGATCCGGAGCAGCTCGAATCCCGCGACGCCGAGGCCGAGACGCGATCCCCCGATGAGAACCCGGATGACGACCGACGCTGAGCGGGCGGTCTGGGCGGCCCTCGAGCGGGTTCGCGACCCGGAGATCCTCCGGCCCATCACCGAGCTGGGGATGGTGCAGGAGATCGATGTGGACGAGGCGGGTCGCGCCGAGGTGTCGATCCTGCTCACCATCGCCGGCTGCCCCGCCGCCCGCCGCATCGAGGCCGACGTGCTCGCCGCGGCCCGGGGAGCCGCAGGCGTTTCGGAAGCCGCGGTGAACGTCGGCGTGATGACCCCCGAGCAGCGCCGCGCCTTCATCGAACGGGTGCGCGGCGATCGAGGATCACGCCCGCAGCAGTTCGGACCCGACTCGCTGACCCGCGTCATCGCCGTCACGAGCGGGAAGGGGGGTGTGGGCAAGTCGTCGCTCACCGCGGGACTCGCGGTGGCGATGGCGGCCCAGGGACTCACCGTCGGCCTCGTCGACGCCGACGTGTTCGGGTTCTCGATCCCGGGCATCCTCGGCCTCAGCCGCGACGGTCGCACGGAGCAGCCCACCCGAGTCGACGACATGATCCTGCCCCCCGTGGCCTTCGGCGTGAAGGTGATCTCGATCGGAATGTTCCTCGGGGACGCCGATCCGCGCAGCACGGCCGTGTCGTGGCGCGGACCGATGCTGCACCGCACCGTCGAGCAGTTCCTGCGCGACGTCTGGTTCGGCGACCTCGACGTGCTGCTGCTCGATCTGCCGCCGGGCACGGGCGACATCGCGATCAGCGTGGGTCAGCTGCTGCCCCAGGCGGAGGTGCTCGTGGTGACCACACCGCAGGAGGCGGCGGCCGACGTGGCCGTGCGCAGCGCGCTCGTGGCCAGGCAGACCGGACAGCGGGTCATCGGCGTCGTCGAGAACATGGCCGGGCTCGTGCAGCCGGACGGCACCGTGCTCGACGTGTTCGGCAGCGGCGGAGGCCGCCTCGTCGCCGAACGTCTGAGCACGGCGGCTCCGGGCGGGGAGGAGCCTGAGGAGGTGCCGCTGCTCGGCAGCGTGCCGCTGAGTCCGTCGTTCAGAGAGGCCGGGGACCGGGGAGAACCCGCGGTGCTCGGCGCCCCTCGGGATCCCGCGGCGGCAGAGGTGCTGCGCGTGGCGCGCCGCGTCATCGATCTCGGCCGCGGCCTCGCGGGCCGGCCGCTGGGGATCGCACCGCGCTGAGCCGCCTCGCCGTACTCGGCGCCGTACTCGGCCCCGCGCTCGGTTACGGCGCCGCGAGCGTCTCCGAGACCGGTCTCGGTCGGGCGAAGAGATATCCCTGGAAGGCGTCGACTCCCAGCTCGCAGAGCGCCTCGAACTGCGCCTCCGTCTCCACGCCCTCGGCCACGACCTGCAGCCCGAAGGTGCGCCCCAGCTGCACGATCGTCTGCGTGATCGCGGCCGTGTGCTCGTCATCGACCACCGACGACACGAACGAGCGGTCGATCTTGAGCTGCTGCACCGGCAGGCGGCGCAGATAGCTCAGCGAGGAGTAGCCGGTGCCGAAATCGTCGAGCGACGCGAGCACACCCTCGGCCCGCAGCAGGCCCAGCATGCGGATCGTGCGATCCAGATCGGTGTGCAGCACGCTCTCGGTCAGCTCGAACTTGAGCAGCCCCGGAGAGATGTCGTGCCGCGAGAGGATCCGGTGCACTCGCTCCGCGAAATCATCCGCGTGCAGCTGACGCTCGCTCAGGTTGATCGAGAAGGTGAGCTCGCGGCGCTCGGGATCGCCGTTCCACGAGCTCAGCACTCGGCAGGCCTCCTCCAGCACCCAGTCGCCGATCTCGATGATGAGGCCGGTCTGCTCGGCGAGCGGGATGAAGGCGTCCGGCGGTACCAGGCCGCGCTCCGGGCTGAGCCAGCGGATGAGCCCCTCCTCCCCGATCATGTTGCGATGCCGGTCCACGATCGGCTGCGCGAAGAGCCGGAGCTCGCCCCGCTCGATACCGCGCCGCAGCTCGGAGAAGAGCCGCACCCGCTCCTGCGCCTCGTCGAGCATGCGCTGCCGGAACCGGCGCACCCGCAACTGCCCGCCCGTCCGTCGTGCACGCTTGCGCGCCACATCGGCGCACTTGATGATCTCCGCCGAATCCTCGGACTCGATGTAGTCGTCGAGCGGACAGTCGCCATCCGAGGTGGCGGGCTCGCCCGAGGCCGCCCGCGTTCCCGGCCGGGCCCACAGCACGAACCCCAGGCTGGCCGAGACGTCGAGCACCATGCCCGACGGCAGATCGGAGGCTCCGTTGATCGTCGAGAGCACCTGCTCGACGGCGTCCAGGCAGCGGGACTCAGCCTGGCGCTGTTCGTCCCCCAGCTCGGTCAGCAGCACGCCGAAGGTGTTGGATCCCATGCGCGCGGACCGAAGTCCCTCGCGCTCGATCCCGCGCAGACCGGCCGCGGCATCGCGCAGCAGGAGATCGCCCGCCTCGTAGCCGAAGGCGTCGTTGACGGCCGACAGCTCGTCGACGCTGAACGAGACGTAGGCGCAGAACTCGCCGCGCGGCTGCATCGCGAGCGTCCGCTCGACGGCGCGCAGCATCGACGTCCGGTTGGCGAGGCCCGTCGACCCGTCGAAGTGGGCGAGCTGACGGGCCTCGTCCTCCGCGAGGTGCCGCTGCGTCTCCTCGGTGCGGATCGCGAGGAAGCGTTCCGTGCGGCCGTGCTCATCCCGCAGCGGGATGATGGTGGTGTCGACCCAGTACTCGGCCCCGTCCTTGGCGCGGTTGCAGATCTCCCCGGTCCAGACCGCGCCCCCGCCGATGACCCGCCACATCTCCTCGAAGAACTCCCGCGAGTGGCGACCGGAGTTGACGACACGATGCGTGCGCCCGATGAGTTCGCGGCGGGAGTACTTCGAGATCTCGCAGAAGCGGTCGTTGACGTGCTGAATGACCCCTGTGCGATCGGTGATCGCGATGATCGAGTACGTGCTCAGCGCGTCCAGGATCTGGTCGATCTCCCGGTCGGATGCGGAGACGGAGCCGGACCGTTCCGATGCTCCCGCGGGCGGAGATTCCGGCCCCTGCGTGTTCATACGGCAGTCCTCCCCGCTACGTCGCTTCCTCATCGAAGCGCACTCGCGGGGTCTGCGCGGGACCGTCCGCGACAGCGGTGGCAGCGTCTCCCACGGCGGCCGCGGCATCGCCGGAGCCGGCCGCCTCGGCAACCGCGGCCCGTCGCGCCGCGGCTTCGGAGGCGCGCTCTCGCCGCGCGGCCAGACGCGCCTCGCGCTCGTCCTCGACAAGAGCATCGCGGATGATGCGCCTGGGGTCGTACTGGCGGGGGTCGAGCTGTTTCCAGTCGACCTCGTCGAACTCGGGGCCCATCTCGTCGCGCAGGCGATCCTTCGCGCCGTCGGTCATGCGCTTGATGCTGCGCACGAATTCACCGAGCTTCTTGGCGTACATCGGCAGTCGCTCGGGGCCCAGCACGAACATGGCGATCACCATGATCACCAGGATCTTATCTATCGTGAGCCCCATCACTCCCCCATGCTACTCGTTCGCGAGGGCAACGGTGAGCCGCGACGAGTGCGAGTATCGCGCGCCGTGTCGCGCCCGTACGCGGATCGGGCCCGAGCATCGCGCACTTCGCCCGATAGCGCGTGGTGGCCGCCCGGAGCCGCGCCGGGCATCTACGCTAGGAGGAGAGCGCGAGGCCCGGATCCCGGACCCCGCACCCGGGCGCCCGGCCCAGAACAGCCCCACTCGAGCAACCCGCCCGGAGTTGCGACCCTCGGAGGAGAACGTGAGCAAGCTCGAACGCAACTGGCAGTACGCCGAGCAGTACCCCGGCGAGACCGACGCACTCGTGCGGGCACGGCGCCTGTCGCTGGAACTCGGGATCGAGCCGGTCAGCCGCTCCATCGGGGCGCAGCTCTCGGCGCTGACCGTCCTGTCCCGCGCGAAGACCGTCTGCGAGGTCGGCACCGGAGTCGGCGTCAGCGGCCTGTCGCTGCTGCGCTACGCCTCGGAGGCCACGCTCACCTCCATCGAGATCGAGCCGGAGCACCTGCGGGAGGCGAAGTCCGTCTTCGCAGACGCCGGAATCCCCGTCTCGCGGTTGCGGCTCATCGAGGGCGACGCGCGGCACGTCATGCCCCGGCTCAACCTCGCCGCCTACGATCTGGTGCTGCTCGACGCCGACCCCGGCCAGCTGCTCGAACTCTTCGAGCACGCCCTCAACATCGTGCGCCCCGGCGGCTGCATCGTCGTGCCCGGCGCGTTCGCCCACGGCCGAGTGCCCGATCCCGCAGCACGCGACGAGGCCACGCTCGCGTGCCGGGACCTCCTCGCGCTCGTCGCCGAGTCGCCCGCCATCGCCCCGGTACTGTCACCCGCCGGAGACGGAGTGCTCACACTCGTCAGACTCGACGGCTGATCCCGCGCACCGCCGCGGCACGCCGAAGCCCCCGAGGATCTCGAGATCCTCGGGGGCTTCGCACTGCAGTCCTTCGGCGCACAGGCCTCGGTATCGCAGCACCTCGGTGTCGCGGCCTTCCGAGCCGACAGCATTCCTGCACCGCTGACTCGGAGAGCAGCGCCGATTGGTGCGGTCAGCCGTCGAGCACTGCGGCGAGCACGTCGCGCAGTTCAGCCGCTTCCTGGTCGTTCACCGACACCACGAGGCGCCCACCGCCTTCGAGCGGCACTCGCACGACGATCAGTCGGCTCTCGCGCACCGCCTCCATGGGTCCGTCCCCAGTCCTCGGTTTCATTGCAGCCATGACGCCTCCTTGCAGAATTGGTGTTACACGCCTATTTTATCGGGCGAACGGAGGCGAGGGCGAACTCGGAGCCGCCGCGTTACGCAGAATTCAAGTGGCGCGGCCTGCATCGGCGCCGCCACCGGTGAGCCAGGAGCGCAGCGCCGAGGCCGTGAACTCGATCTGAGCGACGGGAACCCGCTCATCGTCGGCGTGCGCGAGCAGCGCATCGCCCGGGCCGAAGTTGACCGCGGGGATGCCGAGCGCGGAGAATCGCGACACGTCGGTCCAGCCGAACTTCGCGGTGGGCTCGACCCCGACCGCGGCGACGAAGCGCTGGGCGAGCGGAGCGTCGAGGCCGGGCCGGGCGCCCGGTGCCAGGTCCACGATCTCCACCTCGTCGGCGTCGGAGAAGAACTCGCGCACGAAGTCGGCGGCCTCTTCGCCCGAGCGGCTCGGGGCGAAGCGGTAGTTGACCTCGATGGAGCAGTGATCCGGGATCACGTTACCGGCCACCCCTCCCTCGACGTGCACGGCGTTGAGTCCCTCGCGGTACTCGAGCCCGTCGACGACGACCCGCTCGGCCTCGTACGCGGCGAGCCGCTGCAGCAGCTCGCCGGCGCGGTGGATCGCGTTCACGCCCATCCAGCCGCGGGCCGAGTGCGCGCGCCGGCCTCGCATCGTCACGCGGGCCCGCAGCGTTCCGTTGCAGCCGCCCTCGATGGTGCCGTTCGACGGCTCCCCCAGGATCGCGAAGTCGGCGGCGAAGAGTTCGGGACGGTTCCGCATCGCGCGCCCCAGCCCGCTCAGATCCGACGCCACCTCCTCGTGGTCGTACCAGATCCAGGTCAGGTCGACCGTGGGATCCTTCAGTTCGACCGCGAGCGCCAGCTGCACCGCGACCCCCGCCTTCATGTCGACGGTCCCGCGACCCCAGATCACGGCCTCGCCCGTCGCCGCGTCGACCTCGTCGCGCACCGGCAGGTTGCGGTTGATCGGCACCGTGTCGAGATGACCGGCGATCGCGACCCGCTTCGCGCGCCCGAGCTCGGTACGCGCGACGATCGTGTCGCCGTCGCGCACCACTCGCAGGTGCGGGGCGTGCGTGCGCAGAGCGGCCTCGACCGCATCGGCGATCGCCCGCTCGTCGCCCGAGACGGAGGGGATGTCGCACAGCTGCCGCGTCAGTTCGACGGGGCCCGCTGCGATGTCCAGAAGAAGAGGCGCTGGGGTGCTCACCCGATCCAGCCTAGAGCACACGCGGTCGCGGCGCCGTGGGACGTCACGCGACGCTCCGCCCGCCCCTGCAGCGATACGATAGTGGCCATGACTGCAACGCGCTTCGCCTGGTCCGCCGGTATCTCCACGATCGCGTCGAACGGCACCGTCCTCGACGCCTGGTTCCCCGCTCCGCAGCTGGGCCGACGCCCCGAGGATCGCGATCCCTGGATCGCGTCCGCCGACCTGGAGGGCCTCGCCGGAGCCGACGAGCACCGCGGCGTCGAGCTCCGACCCGTGAACGTCGAGATCGACCTCGACGCGGTCCCGGCATCCACCGAGGACGCCTACCTCCGGCTACACCTGCTGTCGCACTGCCTCGTGCTGCCCAACTCCATCAACCTCGACGGCATCTTCGGGCAGCTGCCCAACGTGGCCTGGACCACCGCCGGCCCCATGCTGCCCGAGGACTACGCGGCGCGGCTGCCCCGGCTCAAGCGCGCCGGGATCACCGCGGTCGGGCTGGACAAGTTCCCCCGCCTCACCGACTACGTGGTGCCGCAGGGCGTGCGCATCGCCGACGCATCGCGCGTGCGTCTCGGGGCGCATCTCGCGCCGGGCACCACCGTCATGCACGAGGGCTTCGTCAACTTCAACGCCGGAACGCTGGGCGCGTCGATGGTCGAGGGGCGCATCTCGCAGGGCGTCCTGGTCGGCGACGGCTCGGACATCGGCGGCGGCGCCTCGATCATGGGCACGCTCTCGGGCGGCGGCACGCAACGCATCACGATCGGCGAGCGCGCGCTGCTCGGGGCGAACTCCGGGATCGGTATCTCGCTGGGCGACGACAGCGTGGTGGAGGCCGGGCTCTACGTGACGGCCGGCACCAAGGTCGTACTGCCGAAGGGCACCTCGGAGTCGGCGGGCGAGCCCATCGAGGTGAAGGCGCTTGAGCTCTCGGGGCTGCCGAAGCTGCTGTTCCGCCGCAACTCGAAGACCGGCGCCGTGGAGGCGCTCCCCCGCGAGGGCTCGGGCATCGAGCTCAACGCCGCGCTGCACGCGTAGCCCCCACCCCGAAGCGGCCCGCCCGCATCTTCATCTTCGCGCGTCAGGAGTTGTCGCCTCACCTCGATTTTGGCGACAACTCCTGACGCGCGAACCATGGGCCTGGGGCGTCCGGCCAGCCGCGCCGGCGCAGCGCGCGTTCCACCCGGGCGGCGACCTCACCGGGGCGGTGTGCGAGCGTCTTCGTCACCTCGATCATCTCCCAGCCGTCGGCACGGAGTGCGTCGAGGCGGTCGACATCGCCCGAGTAGCGTTCCCAGTGCGCCTCGCCCTGGTACTCGACGCCCACGCGGTAGCGCCGATAGAGCAGGTCGATGCAGGCGAGGAAGACCCCGCGACCGTCGTAGACGTCGCCGTTCAGCTCGGGCTCCGGCAACCCCGCCTCGAGCAGCGCAAGCCGCGTCGTCGATTCCCTGGGCGACCACGAATCCTCCCGCACCAGGGCGAGCGCCTGCAAGAGCTTCCGCCCACCGCGCCGGCGGCCCGCGATCGCGGCCTCGTGCAGGTCGCGAGCGGCGGGCGCCCCGCGTCGGGACGCCCGTGCCCCTCCCGGTAGCGCCGCACGAAGAAGTCTCCGAGCGCGACGAGATCCGGGATCGGCAGGTCCACCAGTTGCACCCAGGTGCACGCCGGCGTGGTCAGACGCACGCCGGCGCGCTCGGTGACCGCGCAGTACGCTCCGGTGAGCCCGTGCCCCACGACGCCGATGGCGCGCGGCGATCGCACCGGGCGCAGGACACTCGCGTGCACCGGAGCATCCGGCTCGTACGGAACCGGGGCGCCCCAGAGCAACGCGGCACTGCGATGGCTGAAGAACTGGCGCGCGGTCATCACCTGTGCGAACTCCCGGATCCGACGCAGCTCGTCGTCGAGTGCGCGCTCGTAGCGGTCGGGCGAGAGCTCGGCGCGATCGAGCGGATCCCCGCCGCGCGCGACGGGATCCCGGACCGCCGCGAGGGCACCCCGTGCCCGAACCCCTCGCCGCGGCGCGCTCAGATCCGCGGCCCGCAGCCGAGTCGGGGTCACACCCGCCTCTGCGGCGGAAGCCACGGAGAACAGCTCGGGGAGTCGGGGCGGCAGCGGTGAGGCAGGAATCGGCATGCGTCCACCCTGCACGCATCCGGTCGATCTCGCGGACGCTTTCCACAGGTAGATCCCCTGACCCGGAGCTCTCCCAGGCCTCAGTTCACGCCGCTCGCCATCGATTCCGCCCGAAATACGACCTCGCGCGTCAGTTCTTGTCGCCAAACCTCGGGCGAGGCGACAAGAACTGACGCGCGAAGAGGAGTTTTGGGGTGGACGGCGCTCCGAGCTGTGAGCGAAGCGCCGGGGCACCACCCGTACCCGAACCGCTAGCGATTCAGGTGCCGCTCCCCCGAGCCGATGTAGAGCTGCTGCGGCCGGCCGATCTTCGTCTGCGGATCGAGGCGCGCCTCGCGCCACTGGGCGATCCAGCCGGGCAGGCGGCCGATGGCGAACAGCACGGTGAACATGCGCGTCGGGAAGCCCATGGCCTTGTAGATGACGCCGGTGTAGAAGTCGACGTTGGGGTAGAGCTTGCGCTCCTTGAAGTAGTCGTCCTCGAGCGCGATCTGCTCGAGCTCCTGCGCGAGGCCGAGCAGCGGGTCGTTGACGCCCAGCTCCTCGAGCACTCGGGCGGCGCTCTCCTTGACGATGCGGGCGCGGGGATCGTAGTTCTTGTAGACGCGGTGCCCGAAGCCCATGAGCTTCACACCGTCCTCCTTGCGCTTCACCTTCTCGACGAAGGTCTCGACGCTCTGGCCCGAATCGCGGATCTGCGCGAGCATGTCGAGCACGGCCTCATTGGCCCCGCCGTGCAGCGGGCCCGAGAGCGCGTTGATGCCGGCCGAGATCGAGGAGAACATGTTGGCCCCGGTCGAGCCGACGAGGCGCACCGTCGAGGTCGAGGCGTTCTGCTCGTGGTCGGCGTGGAGGATGAGGAGCTTGTCGAGCGCGTCGACGAGCACCGGGTTCATCACGTACTTCTCGGCCTTGTTGCCGAAGTTGAGACGCAGGAAGTTCTCGACGAAGTTGAGGTCGTTGTCCGGGTACAGGAAGGCCTGACCGATCGACTTCTTGTGCGCGTATGCGGCGAGCACGGGGAGCTTCGCCAGCAGGCGGATCGTGTTCACCTCGACGAACTCGGGCACCGTGGTGTCGAGCGAGTTCTCGTAGTAGGTCGACATCGTCTGCAGACCGCCCGACAGCACCGCCATGGGGTGCGCGGTGTGCGGCACGCCCTCGAAGTAGTAGCGCATGTCCTCGTGCAGCAGCGTGTGCCGGCGGATCTCGTCATCGAACGCCGCGAGCTCGTCAGCAGTGGGCAGCTCGCCGTAGATGAGCAGGTACGAGACCTCGAGGAACGTCGAGTGCTGCGCGAGCTGCTCGATGGGGTAGCCGCGGTACCGCAGAATGCCCTGCTCGCCGTCGATGTAGGTGATCGAAGACTTCGTCGAAGCGGTGTTAACGAAACCGTAGTCGAGAGCCGTGTAGCCGCTCTGCCGGGTGAGCGTGCTCACGTCGATGGCCGAGTGACCGTCGACGGCCTCCAGGATCGGCAGCTCGGCGGATCCGCCGGGAAATGTCAGCTGCGCCGTGGCCTGGCCCTGGCTCTGAGTCGATTCGGTCACGTCGTCTCCTCGTGGGTCTATCGCTGGCTGGGCATCGGATGTGACACCGCCACTCCTCCACCCTATCGGCTCCGGGAGGGCCGATTCGCACCGCGGTTCGGCGGGGCACGCCCCCTAGAGTATCTCGACGTCGAGCGAAATGCGATTCAGACGACCGAGTGCCGCAGACGATCCGCAGCCGCCGCGATCGCGTCGTCGCTCGCCGTGAGCGCGAGGCGCACGTGCTGCGGCGAGTGGTCGCCGTAGAAGTGCCCCGGCCCCACCACGATCCCGAGCCGAGCGAACTCCGCCACGCTCTCCCAGGCGTCGCGCCCCCGCGTCGCCCACAGGTAGAGGCCCGCCTCGCTGCCCTCGACGCGGTATCCCGCGGCCTCGAGGGCCGGTCGCAGCACCTCACGCCTGGAGCGGTAGCGCTCGCGCTGCTCGTCGACGTGCACGTCGTCGCCCAGCGCCGCGATCATGGCGGCCTGCACGGGTGCCGGCTGCATGAGGCCGGCGTGCTTGCGCACCGTCAGCAGCCGGGCGATGAGCTCCGCGTCGCCGGCGACGAATGCGGCCCGGTACCCCGCGAGGTTCGACTGCTTGCTCAGGGAGTATGCGCTCAGCACACCCCGCTGGTCGTCTCCGACCACACGCGGATCGAGGATCGACGGGATCGGTTCCGCATCCCACGGCGCCTCCCAGCCGAACTCGGCGTAGCACTCGTCGCCCACGATCACCGCGCCGAGCTCGCGGGCGCGGGAGACCGCAGCCCGCAGCGCCTCGACGTCCATCACACGCCCGTCGGGGTTCGACGGGGAGTTCAGCCACACGAGCCTCGTGTGCTCCGGCCACTCGGCGGGGTCGTCGCTCGGCACCGCCTCGGCGCCGACGAGCGCCGCCCCGATCTGGTAGCTCGGGTAGGCGATCCGCGGGAAGACCACGGCCTCTCCGGGACCGAGCCCCAGCAGGAACGGCAGCAGCGCGACGAGCTCCTTCGAACCGACCGTGGGCAGCACCGCGCTCGGGGCGACCGTCACTCCGCGACGGCGCGCGAACCACTCGACGATGGCCTCTCGCAGCGGGCCGGAGCCCGCCGTCGCCGGGTACCCGTGCGCGTCGGTGGCGGCGGCGAGCGCCTCTCGCACGCTCGCGGGCGAGGGATCGACGGGCGACCCCACCGACAGGTTGAGCGCGCCGCCCGGGTGGCGCGCGGCCTCCTCGGCGTAGGGCGCCATCGCGTCCCAGGGGTAGTCGGGAAGATCTCCCCGCATGCGCTTACTCGCCCTGCGGCGGAAGCGCCGCGATGATCGGGTGGTCGAAGTCGTAGACCCCCACCTTGGCCGCGCCCCCGGGCGAGCCGATCTCGTCGAAGAACTCCACGTTGGCCTTGTAGTAGTCGGCCCACTCGTTCGGCACGTCGTCCTCGTAGTAGATGGCCTCGACCGGGCACACGGGTTCGCAGGCGCCGCAGTCGACGCACTCATCCGGGTGGATGTAGAGCGAGCGTTCGCCCTCGTAGATGCAGTCGACCGGACACTCGTCCACGCACGCGCGATCCTTCACGTCGACGCATGGAAGAGCGATCACATAGGTCACGATGCCCGCCTTTCACTCGGGTGAGGTCGGATGGAATCCGAGACGGCTCCATCCTACTCTCGGGCGGGGGCCTCCGCCGGGAGCGTCGGGATGGAGGTCGTGACCGTCGGCACCTCCGGCAGCAGAACGGGCAGCACCCCGGTGTCCCCCTCTCGGGGAAGGATTCCCGCGGAGAGCCCGCGGAACGGGCCGAGATCGTCGCCCTGGTCCTCGAGCGCCACCTCGACGGGTGCGCCGGGCCGGATCTCCACCTGCTCGCCCCGCACCTGCACCGTCACCGGCCGGTCACCCTCGAGCATCTCGAAGCGGATCCGCGACTGCTCGAGGGTCACGCCGATGCGGCGTCCGCGCCACGCCAGCGAGAAGCTCAGCGAGCCCCAGTGACCGGGCAGGCGCGGGTCGAAGCTCAGGCGCCTCCCGGCGTCGCGCATCCCAGCGAAGCCCTGCACCAGCGTCATCCACACGCCGCCGCACGAGGCGATGTGCACGCCATCGGCGGAGTTGTGGTGCAGGTCGTCGAGATCGACGCGCAGCGCATGCTCGAAGTAGCGGTAGGCGAGCTCGCGATAGCCCACCTCGGCGGCGATGATCGACTGCACGACCGCCGAGAGCGTCGAGTCGCCCGTGGTCAGCGCGTCGTAGTACTCGAAGTCGCGCCGCTTCTCCTCTCGCGTGAACTCGTCGCTCGCCAGCAGCAGCGCCAGCACCACGTCGGCCTGCTTGAGCACCTGGAAGCGGTAGATGACGAGCGGGTGGAAGTGCAGCAGCAGGGGCTTCTGCTCGGGAGGGGTCGCGGCGAGATCCCACATCTCGCGCTCGAGGAAGTGCGCGTCCTGCGGATGCACGTGCAGCTCCTCGGAGTAGGGCACGCACATCCCCTCGGCGGCCTGCTCCCACGCGTCGACCTCGTCCGGCTCCAGCTGCACGCGCCTCAGCAGCAGCGCGTAGTCCTCCGGGGCCTCGGCGGCGATCCGGCGCACCACCTCGACCGCGAAGCGCAGATTGAAGCGCGCCATCACGTTGGTGAAGAGGTTGTCGTTGACCACGGTGGTGTACTCGTCGGGACCGGTCACGCCGTGGATGTGGAAGCGCCGCTCGCCATCGGCGTCGGTGCGCCAGAACCCGAGGCTGGTCCAGAGCCGGGCCGTCTCGACCGGGATATCGCAGGCGCCGGACAGCAGGTACTCGATGTCGCCCGTCGCGGAGACGTAGCGCGCGAGCGCGTGGGTGATGTCGGCGTTGATGTGGTACTGCGCGGTGCCGGCGGCGTAGTAGGCGCTGGCCTCCTCGCCGTTGATGGTGCGCCACGGGAACAGGGCGCCCTCCTCGTTCAGCATCGCCGCCCGCAGCCGGGCCTTGGGCAGCATGCGCTCCCGCGACCGCAGTGCGTTGCGCGCCCAGAACGGCGTCGTATAGCTGAGGAAGGGCAGCGCGTAGACCTCGGAGTCCCAGAAGTAGTGACCGCTGTACCCCGATCCCGTGAGCCCCTTCGCGGCGATCCCGCGTCCATCGGCCCTCGCCGCGGCCTGCGCGAGCTGGAACAGGTTCCAGCGGATGGCCTGCTGCACGCCCGGCTCGGCCTCGACGCGCACGTCGCTGCGATCCCAGAAGGCATCGAGGAACTCGCGCTGCGCGTCCCAGCGGGCCTCGGGCGGCTCGGCCGCCACGCTCTCGAGGGTGTGCACGCAGCGGTCGAGCATCTCGGTGAGGCCGGCCGTCGCCGAGGAGTGGTAGGCGATCGTCTTCACGAGTCGCACGGTCCTCCCCTGCAGCGCGACGCCCTGGAACATGTGCCGCACCCGATCCGGCGACGTCTCCACCCGGGTG
This sequence comes from Leucobacter celer subsp. astrifaciens, assembly GCF_001273835.1. Lineage (GTDB taxonomy): Bacteria > Actinomycetota > Actinomycetes > Actinomycetales > Microbacteriaceae > Leucobacter > Leucobacter celer. The sequence goes on from NZ_JHEI01000135.1 coordinate 203,528, forward strand.
AGCCACCCCTCGGCGCCGTCGCTCCCGCCGTCGAAGGTGTGGTCGACGCCCACGCCGAGCCCCATGCCCGAGTTGTGCACGCGATAGCTGAGCACGCTCCTGCCGCCGTCGTGCAGCGCCGGACCGGCATCGAGGATCCGCTCCGTCAGCTGCTCGGCCTTCCGCGGGTCGGCGGCTCCGGCTGCGTCGGAGGGCTGCTCCGTGTGGATCCGGCCGAGATCCTGCCGGTTGATGACGAGGCTCGACACGGTGAGATCGGCGTCGGCGTCGAGCACGGTGATCCGCATCTCGAGCGTGGCCATGTGCCGCGCCTCGAACGACACCATGCGGCGCGTCTCGACGCGCACCCGCTTTCCCGTCGGCGTCAACCACAGCAGCGATCGTGTGAGGGTACCCGCCCGCAGGTCGAGAATCCGCTGCATATCGACGATCTCGGAGGACGCCAGGTTGAGGCGCTCGTCATCGATGTAGATGCGGATCGTCTTCGCGTCCGGCGCGTTGACGATGGTCTGGCCGTGCTCGGCGAAACCGTAGGCGCTCTCGGCGTGCTGGATGCGCCAGGTCTCGTGCAGGCCGTTGACGAAGGTGCCGTGGCTGCCGAGCGGCAGCCCCTCCTCGTGGTTGCCGCGCAGTCCCAGGTAGCCGTTGCCCAGGGAGAACAGCGTCTCGTCCTGCCCGGAGAGCGCGGGGTCGAGGCCGTGCACCACGAGGCGCCAGGGATCCTCACCGAAGTCGCGGTGCAGTTCTCTCACCGGCACGTCGAACAGCTCGGGGTTCATGCGTCCGCCTCCACGAGTTCGGCGAGGTCCGTCACGACCAGATCGGCGCCCGCCGCCTCCAGCGCGTCGCGCCCCGCTCCGCGGTCCACACCCACGACCAGTCCGAATCCGCCGGCGCGGCCCGCCGCGACCCCGGATCCGGCGTCCTCGATCACGACGGTCCGCTCGGGTACGGCGCCCAGCAGATCGGCCGCGCGCAGGAAGGTGTCCGGTGCGGGCTTTCCCGGCAGGCCCTCCCGCTCCGCGACCAGCCCGTCGACCACCGCTGCGAATCGATCGCGCAGCCCCGCCGCGCCCAGCACCGCTTCGGCGTTGCGCGAGCTCGACACGACCGCGAGCGGTCGGTCGAGCCGGGCCAGCCGATCGAGCAGCAGCGTCGATCCCGGGTAGGGGTCGATGCCGTCGCGCTCGAGCACCTCGGTGAAGGCGAGGTTCTTGCGGTTGCCGATGCCGATGACGGTCTCGAAGCCCGCGTCGCCCGGCTCACCCTCCGGAAGCGGGATCCCGCGGGCGTCGAGCAGCGTGCGCACGCCCTCGAACCGGCTGCGCCCGTCGAGGGAGGCGAAGTACTCGGCCTCGCGGTAGGGTGCCAGGCCGCGCTCGGCGAAGAACGCGTCGAATGTCTCGGCCCACGCGCGGCGATGCAACTCGACGGTGGGCGTCAGCACCCCATCGAGATCGAACAGATAGGCGTCATAACTGTCGATCAAACGGCCAGCCCTTCTCGGAAGCTACTTTTGCGATCCCGCCAGCAGAGCCTGCACGAAGTATCGCTGGAACGCGAAAAACACTACCAGCGGCACCAGCATCGACAAGAACGCCCCCGCCGAGAGAACATCGATGTTCGCACCGAATTGACGCAGCTGTGACTGAATCGCAACAGTGAGCGGCTGCGAGTCGCTGTTCGTGAAGATCAGCGCGACGAGCATGTCGTTCCACGTCCACAGGAATTGGAAGATGGCGAGCGAGGCGATCGCCGGCAGCGCGAGCGGCAGCATGATCTGGAAGAAGATGCGCCAGTCCCTCGCTCCGTCGATGCGCGCGGCCTCGAGCATCTCCTCCGGGATCTGGATGAAGAAGTTCCGCAGCAGATAGATGGCGAACGGCAGGCCGAACGCGGTGTGGAACAGGATCACGCCGACCACGCTGCCGAAGATGCCGAGCGCTCCGAAGAGCCTCGCGAGCGGGATCAGCGCCACCTGCAGGGGCACCGCGAGCAGCACGATGACCGCGATGAACAGCCAGTCCCTGGCGGGAAAGTGCAGCCACGCGAACGCGTAGGCGGCGAGCGCACCGATCGCGACGACCAGCAGCGTCGTGGGAACGGCGATCACGATCGTGTTCCAGAACGACCCCGTGATCGTCGGGTTCGACAGCAGGTTGGCGTAGTTCTGGATCGTCAGCTCCGCGGGCTTCGTGAACACGGTCCACCATCCGCTCGCGGCGTTGTCGCCCGCACTGCGGAACGAGGTGAGCAGCAGCCCCACCGTCGGCACGAGCCAGAACACCGCGATGACCAGCAGGATCACGTTGACGAAGCCGCTGGTCGCGAAGCGGGCGATGCGCTGGGCGACGCGCGACGTGCGTCGCCGCGGAGGGGAGATCGTCTCGCTCATCGGCTTCGCTCCTCTTTGAATCGGCGCACGTTGACGATCATCGACGGCAGCACCAGGATCAGCAGCAGGATCGCGAGCGCGGAACCGAGGCCCTGGTTGTTGCCCCCGCCGAACGAGACCGTCCACATCTCGACGGCGATCACGTTGGCCGCCGGTTTCGACGCGCCGGGCGGAATCACGTAGACGAGGTCGAAGATCTTCAGCACGTTGATGACGAGCGTGACGAACACCACGATCAGCACGGGCGCGAGCAGCGGCGCGGTGATCCGGGTGAAGATCTGCCACTCGTTCGCGCCGTCGGTGCGCGCCGCCTCCTGCAGCGAGCGGTCCATCGCCGACAGCCCCGACGCGATCATGACCATCGCGAAGCCGGCCCAGATCCAGACGTACGAGAGGATCACGACGATGTTGATGAACGAGGCGCTGAGCCACGACACCCCCTGCGCGCCGGCGTCGAAGTTCGCGGCGGGCAGGGCGACCCGGTAGCTCTGGCCCGCCTCGAGCCCGTCTATCGTGAACGTGCCTCCGGCACCGGTGGTCGCGTAGCCGCGGATCGCACCGTCGGCATCGACCGCGTCGACGCGCACGCCTTCGAGTCCCTTCTTGCCCGCCTCGATCTCACCGCTCGTACCGCCGCCTCCGCGTACGACGTCGAGGAAGACGGTTCCCGAGATCTCGGTCGCCGATGGCGCTTCGGCAGCACGGGCGTCGATGGCCTCTTCCGAGAGCGCGCTCTGCCGGACCCCGGTGAGCGGGAAGTCGCGCGTCTGCCCGGCCTGCACCGGGTCGCTCGAGACGATGATGCCGCCCTCGGCCTCGATCCCGACCCCCTCGCGCGGCTTCGCGCCGGGATAGCTCGACTGCTCGCCGAAGATGCTCTGCACGCTCACGATCGCGGCGTTCACGACCCCCAGCTGCGGGTTCTCCTGGAACATGCCGCGGAAGATCACGCCCGCCGCGAGCATCGAGATCGCCATCGGCATGAACACGATCAGGCGGAACACCGTCTTCCAGCCGAGCTTGTCGATGAGCACCGCGAAGATCAGCCCGATCATGGTCACCGTCACCGGCGCGACGACCACCCACATGAGGTTGTTGCGGATCGCCGTGAAGGTCGTCTCGTTGGTGAACATGGTGACGTAGTTCTGCCACCCGACGAACGCGGTGCCCCGTCGATCGAAGAACGAGCGCACCACCGTGTAGACGATCGGGTACACGACGAGCGCGCCGAGTACCACGAGCGCCGGGCCGAGGAAGCCCGCGAGGAGCAGCCATCGCCGCAGACGGCCGTGGCCGCGAACACTGCGTCCGCGACCACGGATCTGCACCGGAACCGTGAGCGTCCGACTCATGGTCGGTCTCGATCAGTACGCCGCGGCCGCGGCGTCCTCGAGACGCTGCGCCGCGCCGTCGACATCGCTCGGGTCCTGGTAGAAGGAGATCATCTCCTGCCAGAAGCCCTGACCCGGCGTGCCGCCGAAGGCGCTCGGCGTCAGATCCGACATGTCGAAGCGGAAGGCCTCGGCGCTCGTGAGCGCTTCAGCGATCTGCCGCGAGATGTCATCGGGGTAGAGCGAGGTGTCGACCCCGCCGTTCGGCGAGGTGAGCCCGCCGGCGGGCACCCAGATCTCGGCGGAATCGGGCGAGGCCAGGAACTCCATGAGCGCATTCGTCGCATCGTCGTCGGTGAACTGCACGGCGACGTCGCCGCCGCCCACCACCGCGGGCGCCGACCCGTTGATCGCCGGGAAGTCGTAGAACAGCGCGTTCTCGCCGACCGTCGAGTTGCCGTCGGCTGCGATGTTGCCCGCCACGAAGTCGCCCTCGAAGACGGTCCCGGCCTGCGGGTCGGAGCCGAAGACCTCGGTCACGCTGGTCGGGAAGTCGCGCTGATCTCCGCCCGGCTGCACAAGATCGCTGCCCCACAGCGTGGCCAGCACCTCGAGCGCCTCCTTCACGGAGTCGTCGGTCCAGGGGATCTCGTGATCGGTCAGCTGATCGTACATCTCGGGACCGGCGGTGCGCAGGTAGACGTTCTCGAACCAGTCGGTCAGCGGCCAGCCCACATCGGCGCCGATCGAGATGCCGGCGTAGCCCGCATCGCTGACCAGGCCCAACTGCGTCAGGAAGTCGTCCCAGTCCTCAGGGGCCACCGCCCCGGCCTCGTCGTAGATGTCGGCGTTGTACCAGACCGTCGACTTGTTCGCGGCTTTGAACCAGACGCCGTAGAGCTCGCCGTCGACGCTGCCGAGATCGATCCATGACTCGGAGTAGTTCTCTTCGACGGCGGATCTCACCGCGTCTCCGACCGGGAGGATGTCGCCCTCCTCTGCCAGGGACTGCATGAGCGCCGGCTGGCCGAGAACCGCTACGTTCGGCGGACTGCCGCCCTCGAGCTGACCCCGGATGTAGGTCGGTCCGTTGTCGCCGAAGCTCGTGTAGTTGACCTTCGCGCCCGTGCGGTGCTCGAACTCCGCCAGTACCGCCTCGAAGTTCTGCTGCTCGGCACCGGACCACGCAGCCGCGACGTTCAGCGTCTCGCCGGCGAACTCGTCGCCCGCAGCACCGCCTCCGGCGTCACCGCCGGTATCGCCTCCGCCGCCCGATGCGCAGCCCGTCAGCGCCAGTGCCACCGCGGCGATTCCGGCCGCCGCCGTGGCCAGGCGTCGCCGCCCGCGCCCCGAAGTCTTCGAGATTCCCATCGCACACATGAAAGCACTCCGTCCAGCATTCCGTCGTTGACAGGCCCCGTGCAGGCTCAGGAGTACCGAACCCAGCGCCGGGCGAAGCGAAGCAACTCCACCGGATGTGCGAAGCGGCGACGCTTCCACCTTCCAGGCTAGCCAAAATCGTCGCCGCCTCTGCAAGCCGGACGAAGCGATCCCGGATCGTTATCTCAATTTCGATCCGCCGGGAGCCCTGATCAGGAGCCCCTTCCGTCCGCGCGGCGGTCGGCTGAGCGCCGATAGCCCCGGATCGTTGCGCTCAGGGAGTGACCTCGGTGCCGATGCCCCGCTCCGTGAAGATCTCGAGCAGCACGGAGTGCGGTTCGCGGCCGTCGATGATCGCCGCCTTCGGCACGCCGGCGCGCACGGCGTCGAGGCACGCGCGCATCTTCGGGATCATGCCCGACTCGAGGCTCGGCAGCAGCTCGCCGAGCTCCGCGGCGGTGATCGACGACACGAGCGAGTCGCGATCCGGCCAGTTCGCGTAGAGACCCGCCACATCCGTCAGGATGACGAGCTTCTCGGCGCCCAGCGCGGCCGCGAGCGCCGAGGCCGCGGCGTCGGCGTTGACGTTGAGGGAGTCGCCCGGCCGGTCCACGTCGGGGGCGATCGAGGAGACCACGGGGATCAGCCCCGCGTCGAGCAGCGCGAGCACGGGATCCACGCGCACGTCGACCACATCGCCGACGAGGCCGAGGTCCACCTGTTCGCCGTCGACCTCGACGGGCGGGCGCCGGCGGCCGACGAAGAGCCCGGCGTCCTCGCCCGTCGTCCCGGCCGCGAGCGGCCCGTGCGCGTTGATCTCATCGACCAGCTCCGGGTTCACCTTGCCGGTGAGCACCATGCGCACCACGTCCATGGTCTCGGGCGTGGTGACGCGGTAGCCGCCCTTGAACTCGCTCTCGATGCCGAGGCGCGCCAGCATCGCGTTGATCTGCGGGCCGCCCCCGTGCACCACCACGGGCCGGATCCCCGTGTGCCGCAGGTACACCACGTCCTCGGCGAACGCCTTGAGGAGGGCGTCGTTGATCATCGCGTTGCCGCCGAACTTGATCACCATGATCGCGCCGCGGAACTTCTTGAGCCACGGAAGCGACTCGATGAGCACCTGCGCCTTCGCGGAGGCGTGCTCGTGGTCGAGGGTTCTCGTGGTCGTGGTCATCTGTTCCCGTTTCTCGTCGTGCTTCGCGTTCTCACCGCTCCGTCATCCTGCGCGAGCGCTAGCGAGTCGCAGGATCCAATCATCCACCCTAGATTCTGCGACTCGCAGGCTCGCGCAGAATGACGCCAAGAAGCCCGTGACCGGACTACGACGAATACGCGCTGTTCTCGTGCACGTAGTCGTGCGTCAGGTCGTTGGTGCGCACGGTGGCCGTCTGCTCGCCGGCGAAGAGCTCGATCTCCACGCGCGTGCGACGCGGGGTGAGGTCGCACTCCTCGACCGGGCGGTCGGGCCCGCCGGCGTGGCAGAGGCGCACGCCGTTGAACGAGACGTCGACCTGATACGGATCGAACGCGGCATCGGTCGTGCCGATCGCGGCGAGCACGCGGCCCCAGTTCGGGTCGTTGCCGAAGATCGCGGCCTTGAAGAGGTTGTTGCGCGCCACCGACCGGGCCACCTCGACAGCGTCGGCCTCGCTCGAGGCCCCGCGCACCTCGATGTCGATGTCGTGGCTCGCGCCCTCCGCGTCGGCCTGCAGCTGCGCCGCGAGGGCGTCGCACACCCCGGCGAGCGCCTCCGCGAACCGGTCCTCGTCGGGAGTGATGCCGGATGCGCCGCTCGCGAGCAGCGTCACCTGGTCGTTGGTCGACATGCAGCCGTCGCTGTCGAGCCGGTCGAAGCTCACCGCGGTGGCGCGCCGCAGCGCGCGATCCAGCGCCGCATCGTCGAGCCGGGCATCGGTCGTGATCACGACGAGCATCGTCGCGAGTCCCGGAGCGAGCATGCCCGCGCCCTTCGCCATCGCCCCGATCGTCCAGCCGTCGCCCTCGAACACCGCGGTCTTCTCGACCGAGTCCGTGGTGAGGATCGCCGCCGGCGCGGTCGTGTCGTCGGATGAGAGAGCCGCGGCGAGCGCCGGCACGCCGTTCACGATCTTGTCGCGGAAGGCCTGGTCGCCCGTGCCGATGAGTCCCGTCGAGCAGACGAGGATCCGCTCGGGGTCGTCCTGCCCCAGCGACGCCGCGACGGCCTCGGCCGTGAGCCGGGTGGTCTCGTAGCCGAAGTCGCCGGTGAAGCAGTTCGCGCCGCCCGAGTTGAGCACGATCGCGCGGGCCGCGCCGTTCTGCGCGACCTTGCGGCTCCAGAGGATGGGGTTGGCCTGGGCGCGATTGCTCGTGAAGACGACCGCGCTCGCGGGCTCCGGGCCGTCGTTGACGACGAGTGCCAGATCGGGCTTGCCGGTGCTCTTGAGGCCGACGGCGATGCCGGCGGAGCGGAAGCCCCGGGGGGTCGTGACGGTCACGGTGCAACTCCATTCATGGTGAGTCCGGTGGTCTCGGGGAGGCCGAGTGCGATGTTGGCCGACTGGATCGCGGCCCCCGCGGTGCCCTTGGCGAGGTTGTCGAGGGCCGCCACCACGACGACGCGCCCCGCGGCCTCGTCGACCGCGAGCCCCATGAGGCAGGTATTCGCCCCGAGCGTGTCGGCCGTGCGCGGGAACCCGCCCTCCGGCAGCAGCTGCACGAAGGGCTCATCCCCGTAGGCGTCCTCCCAGGCGGCGCGTACATCGGCGGAGGTGGCCCCCGGCGCGAGGCGGGCGGTGGAGGTGGCGAGGATGCCGCGGCTCATGGGAACCAGCACCGGGGTGAAGCTGATGCTCGGCTCTTCGACGGCGCCGGCGCCCCGCAGCGCCTGCCTGATCTCGGGGATGTGCCGGTGCGTGCCGCCGACCGCGTACGGGTTGGCCGTGCCCATGAGCTCGGCTCCGAGCAGGTGGGTCTTCGCGGCCTTGCCGGCGCCGCTCGGGCCCACCGCGAGCACGCTCACCAGATCCCGCGCCTCGATGACGCCGGCCGCGATGCCGGGCGCGAGCGACAGCGCCACGGTCGAGGCGTTGCAACCCGGGGCCGCGATCCGCGCCGCCCCGACGAGATTCGCGCGCTGCTTGCCGCCCTCCGCGCCGGCGACCAGCAGCTCGGGCACGCCGTAACTCCAGGGCTCGTGGTGCTCGCCGCCGTAGAAGGCGGCCCAGTCGTCGGCGCTCGTGAGACGGTGATCCGCTCCGCAGTCGATCGCGAGGCGCACGTCGGAGAGCTGCGCGGTGAGCGCTCCCGAGGCGCCGTGCGGCAGCGCGAAGAACACGAGGTCGTGGCCGTCGAGCACCTCGGGGGCGGTCTCCCCCAGGGTCAGGTGCGCGAGCGAGCGCAGGTGCGGCTGCGACTCGACCAGCGGCCGGCCGGCGCTCGAGTGGCCGGTGACGGTGCGGATCTCGAACTCGGGGTGCGCGGCGAGCAGTCGCAGCAGCTCACCGCCGGCGTAGCCGCTCGCGCCCGCCACCGCAACGCTGTAAGTCATCGACGCTCCTCGCTCTCGGCCTCGCACACAGAACTCTCCTATTCTGGCACCTCGCGACACCTCGCTGCGGCACGCAGGAGGTCCCGCGCTGCGGAAGATCTGGAATCGGCAGAAGATATGCCCGCTCAGCGACTCTCCGGCAGATACACCGCGGATCCCATATCTTCTGCAGGGCCGAGGATCTCCCTGGGCCGGCGAGGGGCGCCCGGAGCCCGAGACCGGGGTCCCGTGATTACCGGTGCGTGAACCCGGGAGCGCGCTTCTCGGCGAAGGCGCGCATCCCTTCCTTCTGATCGTCGGTCGCGAACGCGGCGGCGAAGGCCTGGCGCTCGAATCGCAGCCCCTCGGCGAGCGGCATCTCCTGCGCGGCCTGCAGCGCATCCTTCGCGGCATACACCGCGGGAAGCGACTTCGACGCGATCGTCTCGGCCGTCTTCGCGGCCTCGGCGAGCAGCTCCGCGGCGGGTACGACGCGCGACACGAGCCCGCTGCGCTCCGCCTCCTCGGCCCCCATCATGCGGCCGGTGAGGATCATCTCGGCCGCCTTGTACTTGCCGATCGCGCGCGGCAGGCGCTGCGATCCCCCGAATCCCGGGAGCACACCGAGGTTGATCTCCGGCTGCCCGAACTTGGCCGTGTCGGCCGCGATGATGATGTCGCACATCATGGCCAGCTCGCAGCCGCCGCCCAGCGCGAAGCCCGAGACGGCTGCGATCACCGGCGTGCGCATGCGCTCGAACCCGCCCCAGCCGGGGAAGGGCCCGCCCAGGTACATGTCGGCGTAGGACCGCTCGGCCATCTCCTTGATGTCGGCGCCGGCCGCGAAGGCCTTCTCCGAGCCCGTGAGCAGGATCGCGCCGATCCCGGGATCGGCGTCGAACGCCAGCGCCGCCTCGATGAGCTCGGTCACGAGCGCCGAGTTCAGCGCGTTCAGCGCCTCGGGCCGGTTCAGGGTGATGGTCGCGACGCGGCCGCGCGTCTCGGTCAAGATGCTGGTGTACTCGGTCATCGCTGCTCCTCCGTCGACGGGTGCGGATCCGGATCCCACGCTATCGTGCCGACCCGTCGGCTGCCCGATTCCCGCGCCCCGCGCGGCCCGTCTCGGACCGCCGTCGGCCGGGACCGGATCACTCGCAGGGTCGCTCCCCGCTCCGGCGAACGACCGCACGGGTGATCCGGACGGAGAACACCGACTACTCGGCCTCCGCCTCGCGCTCCGCCGTGGCGAGCGCGGTCGCGTCGGGCACGTATCCCTCGACGTGGCGCTCATCGGGGCCGTTGTAGGCCGAGAGGGGGCGGATCAGCGCGTTCGACGCCGCCTGCTCCATGATGTGGGCCGTCCATCCCGTCACGCGCGACGCGATGAACAGGGGTGTGAAGGTGAGCGTGTCGAAGCCGATGAGGTTGTAGGCGGGGCCCGACGGGTAGTCGAGGTTGGGGTAGATGCCCTTGCGCGCCACGAACTCGCTCTCGAGCGCCGTGTACAGCGCGGCCACCTCGGGCCGGTCGTAGTGCTCGACCAGCGTGTCGAGCGCCGCCTTCATGGTGGGCACGCGCGAGTCGCCCTTCTTGTACACCCGGTGCCCGAAGCCCATGATCTTGCGCTTCTCGGCGAGCGCCTCGTCGAGCCAGGGCACGACGTGCTCCGCGGATCCGATCTCGTTCATGATGTGCAGCACGGCCTCGTTCGCGCCGCCGTGCAGCGGGCCCTTGAGCGCGCCGATGGCGGCGACGACCGCCGAGTAGAGGTCGGAGAGCGTCGAGGTGACGACGCGCGCGGTGAAGGTCGAGGCGTTGAAGGAGTGCTCGGCGTAGAGGATCATCGAGCGGTTGAACGCGTCGACGACCACCTCGTCCGGCTCCTCGCCGAAGGTCATCCACAGGAAGTTCGCCGAGTAGTCGAGATCGTCGCAAGGCTCCACGACCCCCTGTCCGCGGCGGCGGCGCTGACCGTACGCCACGATCGCCGGCAGCGCGGCGTAGAGGCGGATGGAGCGCGCCAGGTTCTCCTCCGGGCTGCCCGAGGCGTCGAGCACCGATCCCCCGCCCGCGGTATCGGAGGCCCCGATGACGCTCGCGGCGGTGCGCACCTCGTCCATCGGGTGCGACTCGAGCGGGAGCAGGTCGATGGCGGCCTTGACGTTCGCCGGCAGGGCGCGGTGCGCGCGCTCGAGCGTCCGCAACTCGGCCAGTTGCTCGGGGTTCGGCAGCTCGCCGTTCCAGAGCAGGTAGGCGACGGCCTCGAAGGGCTGGGTCGCGGCGAGCTCCTGCACCGGATAGCCGCGGTAGAGCAGGCTGTTCGTCTCGGGATTGACCTTCGAAACGGCGGTGTAGTCGACGACGACCCCCGCGAGGCCCTTCCTGATCTCGTTCTCTGTCATGTTCGCTCCCTTGCTGATGACGCTTGCTGCGATGGTACGGCCCCCGGCTCGAAGCGGGCGGAGACGAGCCGGGGGCCGGGTCTGGATTGTCCGACCGAGTCGATGCGGCTGGTTGAGCGAGCGCAGCGAGTCGAAACCCGGTACTGCGGTGATCTCGACTCGGCTCCGCCTCGCTCGATCAGCGGAAGAACGATCGGCTGGCGTGCTCGTTCGGTCTTCTTGAGATGTGATGTCTAGCGCGCGACCTCGAAGTTGAAGACGCTCGTGTCGAAGTGGTTGTAGTCCTCGTAGTCGATGAGGTCGTAGAGGTCGGCGCGGTGCTGCATCTCGCCGAGCTTGGAGGTGAGGTGCCCCTCCTCGTTCAGCGTGTCGAGCGCGCGCCCGGTCGCCCCCATCGCGATCCGCAGCATCGACACCGGCCAGATCACAATGTTGACGCCGATGTCGGCGAGCTGCTGCGACGAGAAGAGCTCGCTCTTGCCGAACTCGGTCATGTTGGCGAGGATCGGCACGTCGACCGCGGCCCGGATCGCGGCGAACTCCTCCAGCGAGCGCATCGCCTCGGGGAAGATCGCGTCGGCGCCGGCGTCGACGAGCGCCTTCGCGCGATCCTTCGCCGCCTCCAGGCCGTCGACGGCCGCGATGTCGGTGCGCGCCATGATGAGGAAGTCGGGATCGCGGCGGGCGTCGGCGGCGGCGCGGATGCGCTTGATCGCGGTCGACTCGTCCACCACGGCCTTGCCGTCGAGGTGGCCGCAGCGCTTCGGGTTGATCTGGTCCTCGATGTGCGCGCCCGCGAGCCCGGCGTCCTCGAGCGTCTGGATCGTGCGCGCCACGTTCATGGGCTCGCCGAAGCCGGTGTCGGCGTCGACGATCGCGGGCAGCTCGGTCATGCGCGCGATCTGCTGCGCACGACCGGCCACCTCGGTGAGCGTGGTCAGGCCGATATCGGGCAGGCCCAGGTCGGCCGAGAGCACCGCGCCCGAGATGTAGACGCCGTCGAAGCCCTTGCGCTCGATGAGGCGCGCGCTCAGCGGGTTGAAGGCCCCCGGGAACCGCAGCAGCTCGCCGCTCGCGAGCCGCTCGCGGAACAGGCGCCGCTTCTCGGCGGGGGTGGTCTTGCTGTAGAGCATGTGGGTCACCTTTTCTTCGTCATCCTGCGGCCGCGCCAGCGGATCGCAGGATCTCGGTTTCGAACGGGTAGATTCTGCGACTGCGCGCAGAATGACGGTCGGGGACGCGCGGGATCACGGCCGGACGCGCGGGATCACGGTGCGCTAGAACAGCCCCTTCGGGGCGGCTGCGAGGTCGATCACGCCGGGCGCGGCCACGATGTTCAGCTCGCGCACCTCGTCGGCCGTGAGCTCGGGCAGGCGCTGCACGAGCTCGAGGAAGCGCTCGATCTCGGCGGGCTCGAGCACGGGCTCCGCGAGCAGGCGGAACTTCGCGATGTAGTTCTCCCGCGCGAAGGGGCGGGCGCCCAGCGGGTGGGCGTCGGCCACCGCGATCTCCTCGACGATCCTCTCGCCGTTCGCGAGCTCGATCTCGACGCGGCCGCCGAAGGCCTTCTCGTCGGGGTCCTCGGAGTGGTAGCGGCGGGTCCACTCCGCGTCCTCGGCGGTGGTGATCCTGTGCCACAGCGCGACCGTGTCGGCGCGGCCCGCGCGTTCCGGGGCGTAGGAGTCGACGTGGTGCCAGCCGCCGTCCTGCAGCGCCACCGCGAAGATGTACGGGATCGAGTGATCGAGGGTCTCGCGCGACGCCTGCGGGTCGTACTTCTGCGGGTCGTTCGCGCCCGAGCCGATCACGTAGTGGGTGTGGTGGCTCGTGTGCAGCACGATGGCGGTGATGTTCGCGGGATCGGCGAGTTCCGGCCGCTCGTGGTGCAGCTTGCGGGCGAGGTCGATCCAGGCCTGCGCCTGGTACTCGGCCGAGTGCTCCTTGGTGTAGCTGTCGAGGATCGCGCGCTTCGCCTCGCCCTTCGCGGGCAGGGGCACGTCGTAGGAGGCGTCGGGGCCGTCGAGCATCCAGGCGATCACGCCGTCCTCCCCCTCGTAGATGGGGCTCGGCGAGGTCTGGCCGCGCATGGCGCGGTCGACGGCCTCGACGGCCATCTTGCCCGCGAAGGCCGGGGCGTGGGCCTTCCAGGTCGAGATCTCGCCCTTGCGGCTCTGCCGCGTCGCGGTGGTGGTGTGGAGGCCCTGACCGACGGCCTGGTAGATGGTCTCGGCGTCGAGGCCGAGCAGCGTGCCGATACCGGCCGCGGCCGAGGGGCCGATGTGGGCGACGTGGTCGATCTTGTGCTTGTGCAGGCAGATCGAGCGCACGAGGTCCATCTGGATCTCGTAGCCGGTCGCGATGCCGCGCACGAGCGCGCGGCCGTCGGTTCCGACGTGCTGCGCGACGGCGAGGATCGGCGGAATGTTGTCTCCGGGGTGCGAGTACTCGGCCGCGAGGAAGGTGTCGTGGTAGTCGAGCTCGCGCACGGCCACGCCGTTGGCCCAGGCCGCCCACTCCGGGCTCGACTGCTGCGCCTCGGCCCCCGACGACGCGAGGCCGAAGATCGAGGATCCCGACCCACCGGTCGAGACCGGGTGCGAGAGCGCCTGCGCGCGGGCCGCGACGATCGGGCCGCGGTTCAGGGAGGCTGCGGCGACGGAGGCGTTGTCGATGATCCTGTTGATGATCATGTCGACGACCTCGGGCTCGACCTCGACCGGGTCGGTCGCGACCTCGGCGATCTTCCAGGCGAGCTGCTGCTCGCGGGGCAGCTCCTCTTCGCTCTTGTAGACGCGGACGTGATGGGTGACGGTCATTGCGGTCCTTCCGGGGTGGGCGACGGGGAGCCCCGGCCCGAGTCCGCGATGGAGCTCAGGATCGAGGCGAGTGCGTTGTGCAGGTGCACGTGGGTGGCGTGCGCGGCGAGTTCGGCGTCGCCGCGGGCGATGGCCTCGGCGATGAGCGCGTGCTCGGAGACGGAGGCGCGCAACCGGGATCGGTTGTCGCGGGCGAGTCTGCGGGCGCGCACCAGGTGGGTGCGGATCGTGCGCAGCGCGCTCGTGAGGTAGGTGTTGTCGACCGCGGCGTCGACGGCCGCATCGAACCGTGAGATGAGCGCGTAGTACTCGTCGGCGGCCACGTCTCCGGTCTCGGGGTGAGCCGCATCGAACGCGGCGGCGAGTGCGGCGAACAGCTGCCGATCGCCGCGCTCGGCGGCGATCCGCGCTGCGGTCTCCTCGAGCGCGCGCCGCGCCTCGAAGAGCTCGCGGATATCATCGGCGTCGAAGCCCGATACCACCAGCACCCGCGGGGATTGCTGACGCACCAGCCCGTCCGCGACCAGCCGGCCGATCGCCTCGCGCATGGGGGTGCGGCTCACGCCGAGGCGCTCCGCCTGCTCGACCTCGCCGACGACGGATCCGGGAGGCATCTCGCCGCTCTGGATCCCGTCCAGCAGCGTTGCGTACGCGCGGTCGCTCGCCCTCATGCTACCTCCTCATCGCACGCTAGCGTATACATAATCAGCGATGGAAGCAAGAGATTGCCAATAATTCATCTATTTCGTATACAAACAACCGCGAACTCGAACTGAGCGATCCCGTCGGCTCAGGGCGACGGAAGCCGGGCGTCATCGCTAGCATGAGAGCATGCCCACTGAGCAGAATGCGGAGCGCGAATCGTCGGGCCACGACGCGGCGTTCGTCGAGCTGGGCATGCTGCTGCTCGAGGCGGGGCTCTCCGTCACCGATGTGCGGGACGAGCTCGAGACCGTGCGCCGCACCGCAGCGCCGGATGAACCGCTGAGCTTCGAGGTGCTCGCGGACACCGTGTTCGTCAGCAGGGCGCGCGGCACCGGACCCGTCGCCATGGGCAGCATCGGGCAATCGGAGCTGCCCGTCAGGCAGGCCGCACGCGCGGTGCGGTTCTCGCACGCGCTCGCCTCGGGCGAGCGCGACCTCGCCGAGGTCGCCGGGGAGGCGCGCCGGATCCGGGACCACCCGGCTCCGCACGGGACCCTCGGATGGATCGGCGGCTGCGTGCTGATCGCCGCCGGGCTCGCGACCGTGTTCCGCTGCCCGTGGTGGGCGATCCTGCTCGCGGCGCTCGTCGGCTGCGCGGTCGGAGCGGTCATACGGCTCATGAGCCGCAGCCGCCCCGCGGCCGCCATCCTCCCCTTCGTCGCGACCTTCCTGTCGACGCTCCTCGTCGGCGCCGTCGCAGCCTGGGCCGACCTCGGTCCCGTACCGCTCTTCGCGGTCTGCGCCCCGATCGCCATCCTCGTCCCCGGCGCGCTCATCACGAACGCACTGCTCGAACTCACCGCGAACGACATCGTGACGGGTGCGTCCCGCCTGGTCTACGGCCTCATCGTGCTGGGGTTCATGGTGCTCGGGATCCTCGCCGGAGGCGCCCCCACCGGCCTGCGCATCGATCCGGGATCCGCCTCGCTCGTCGGCGATGCGGCCGCACTCGGCCACGCGCACGGCACCTGGACTGCTCTCCCGCCGCAGTGGGCGGCGTGGGTCGGCGTGGTCGGCGTGGCGATCGGCATCAGTCTGGCGCTCGGCTCGGGGTCGCGACTGACCGCACTCGCCGTCGTCGTGATGACCTGCACCTACGCCGTGCTCTCGATCCTGACGCCGCACGTGGGCAGCATCGTCGCCACGGGTGTGTCGGCAGCGGTGCTCTTCGCCGCGGCCAGACTGCTCGAGCGCTCGGGATTCTCCGTGCCCGCGGCCATCACGTTCCAGCCGGCGTTCCTGCTGCTGGTCCCCGGCACCGTCGGGCTCGTCGCGATCACCGCGTCGAGCGGGGAGGCGCTCGCGACGGCTCCCGCCACCTTCGTGAGCCTCTGCATCGGGATCAAGGTCGGATCGGTCATCACCGATACCCCGTGGGCGCGCGTGTTCACCCGGCGGGCCGCGATCCCCGGGTGAGCACGGCGCCCCGGTCGCCGCTCAGAGTTCGGCGATGACGATCTTCTTCATCGGCATCATGCGCTCGAAGGCACCCGGGTGCTCCATGAGCTCTCCCATGTTCGCCGGCACGATCTGCCAGCTGACGCCGAAACGATCGGCGAGCCAGCCGCACTGCTCCGCCTCGGGCACGGCCGAGAGCGCCTCCCACAGGCGGTCGATCTCAGTCTGATCCGCGCACAGCACCTCGAGCGACACGCCGCAGGTGAACGGCGCGTCCTGTTCCACGGCGGAGTCCATCACCGCGAACCACTGCTCGCCGATCCGGAACTCGCCGAACATCAGCGCCTCGGGCGTCGCGGGCCCGGTCGGCTCGCCGTACGGATAGCGGCCTCCAGCCTCGGCGTCCTCGAACACCGACACGTAGAAGTCGATCGCCTCGTTCGCCAGGTTCTGCACCGCGCCGGAGAACATGAGCGACGGGATCACGAAGGGCCGGGGATCCCCGTCGGGGTCCGTAAGCATGAGCTGCCAGCTCACCCCGAAGCGATCCTCGACCCAGCCGTAGCGGGGGCTGAACGGGTACTCGCCGAGCGGCATGAGCACGGTTCCGCCGTCGGAGAGCGCCCGCCACACGAGGTCGAGCCGATCCCGCGCAGCCTCGGCACTGCCATCGAACATGAGCGGGTCGAAGTTCAGCATGAGCGAGATGCTCGAGTTCGGCCGGAACTCGTCCCCGGCGTTGATGAGCGTGAGTCGGGTCGAACCCTCACCGCCCGGGATCTCGACGGCCACCGTCTGGGGGGCGCCTGCGAGGTCCTGCTGGAAGTCGAGCAGCCCGGTCTCGGGGTATCGGGACTCGAGGGTCGACGTGGCACCCGGGAAGACCGCTGCGTAGTAGGCGCCGACCTCCTCCGCATTGCGATTGCACCAGATGTTGGTCACGATCTTCTGCACGGCGGCCTCCTCTGCCCGGGACGGTGCGGCTCCCCTCAGTATCCGCCCGCGTGCGCCGCTCGGCAAGGGGTGCCCCGCATCGACGCCCTGACCTTGCTCCTCGGCCCCGATGCGCGCAGAATGGGGTCCGGGGCCTGCACCCGCCGGCCCCGCAGCAGGACGGCGCCGAAGCTCCCCGAGAAACGTTGCCGACTGCAGGTCGCCTCGGAGCGGAGGACGCATGAGCATCGCACTCGAGAACGTCGGCATCGCCGTTCGCGACATCGAGGCCGCGATCGCCTTCTTCACCGACCTCGGCCTCACGGTCCTCGGCCGCGACACGGTGAGCGGCGTGTGGGCCGATACGGCCGTCGGCCTCGACGGCAACCGCGCCAGGATCGCGATGCTCCAGACGCCGGACGGCCACGGCCGCCTGGAGCTCTTCGAGTACCTCCACCCCGAGGCGATCGAGACGAGGCCCACGCGCCCCAACGAGATCGGCATGCACCGCGTCGCCTTCTCCGTCGACGACATCGACGAGGCTCTCGAGATCGCCGCGCGGCACGGATGCCACCCGCTTCGCGGCGTGGCCACCTACGAGGACGTCTACAAGCTGTGCTACGTCCGCGGCCCGAGCGGCATCATCGTCATGCTCGCGGAGGCGCTGCAGAAGGGCTGAGGCCGCTCAAGCCGCCCGGGGCGCGTAGCGCTCGCCCGTCTCGACGGCCCCCTCGTATCCGACGAGCCAGCGCACTCCGTAGCGATCGATCAGCTGGCCGTCTGCGGCGCCCCAGGCCCGCGGATCCAGGGGCTCGAGCACACGCCCGTCCGAGCCGAGCGCATCGAACCATTCGTGGAGGATCGCGGGCTCCGCCGTCCCCAGCAGAGCGAGGAACATGCCGCTCAGATGCACGGCGTCCTCATCGGCTCCGGCGTCAGCGCCGTAGAGCGGCACCGGCCCGGTGAGCACGCCGTGGGCGATCGCATCGGCGGGACCATCGGCGCGCCCGAACTCGCGGAAGGTGTTGAAGCGCAGCTCACCGCCGAACACCGAGCGATAGAACCCCAGTGCTTCCTCCGCGTTCCCGGGGAACAGCAGGTACGGTGTGATCCCGCTCATCGTTCCCCCTCCTCCCCCGACAGGGTCTCCCCCAGCCACTCCTCGACGGTCACCGGGTCGATCTGCGCTTCCGGCCCCGGCAGCACCGCCCCGTCGCGCAGCGCGCGCCCGAAGCCGCCGGGAAGCGGCAGCTCGATGACCCGCGCTGCTCGGCCGCGCGCGGCCGAGACCGCACGCAGCAGCTCGGCCATGCGCATCTCCCGAGGGCCCGCGAGATCAGGAGCGTCACCGACGGGCCCCTGCTCCGCCAATCGCACGAGCCGAGCTCCGACCGAGGCCGCGGCGACCGGCTGCGAGCGCATGGCGGGTACGATGCGCCAGGCACCGAGCGGAACCGCGACCTGCTCCGCGAACTCGAAGAACTGGGTGGCGCGCAGGATCGTCCAGGGAACCGGCCCAGCCGCGACCGCGCGCTCCTGCGCCGCCTTCCCCGCATAGTATCCGTGCGGCGCCGCTGCGGCCCCGACGATCGACAGTGCGACGTGGTGACCGACGTTCGCCTCGCGCTCGGCCCGATGCAGCGTCGAGGTGACCGCCTCGAAGAAGCCCTGCGCTCGGGCCGCCGATGTGGTCGAGGTGCCCGACACGTCGATCACGGCGTCGACGCCGCTGAGGTCGAGCCCACGGCCCGCCACCAGGTCCACTCCGCTGCGGCGGGACAGCACGACGACCTCGTGCCCCGCCCGCTCGGCCGCGCGCACGGTGTGCGTGCCGACGGCTCCCGTCCCTCCGGCGATCGCGATTCTCATGGCCCCACCATACGCGCGAGCGCCCGGCGGCGGAAAGTGCGACGCGCTCCCGTCCGCGAGAGCTCTGTGCCGCACCCCGGCCGAGGTGCGGCAAGGCCAGGCGTACCTCGCGCTCGGTGTCGTGGAGGACGTGGCTGCTGCGTCAGGCCCTGTCGTGGCCCGCCCGGCTGCGAGGGGCTAGGCGCCCGCCCGCATCGCGGCGAGCGTGCGCTCGATGTCGGCCTCGTCGTTGAAGCCGTGCACGCCGATCCGCAGGCGGTCTCCCGTTACCCTGGCCCGCACGTCGGCGGCGACGAGGTCGGCGGCGACCCGGTCGGGGTCGGCCACCCGCACCACCCGGATGTGGGACGGCCGCCCCGCGCGCACGGGAACGGCCCCGAGCCCGACGGCCTCCTGCTCGAAGTGATCGGCGAGCGCGAGGGCTCGGGATTCGATCGCGAACGGGTCGAGTGCGGTCAGGATCCCCAGCGCAGCCTCCGCGCCGATCCACGGCAGCCACGCCTGCGAGGTGTCGCAGCGCGCGAGCCCGCCGGACCGCCTCGGGCGTCCGCCGAACAGACCATCGGCGCCGTCGGCCGTCTTCCAACCGGGGGCGATCGATGCGAGGCCCGCCGCCGCCGCGCCCGGGCCGGCGACGAGCCAGGCCGCGCCGCGCGGCGCGAGCATCCACTTGTAGCCGTGCACGGCGAAGTAATCGGGCGCTGCTTCCGGGATCGGCGAGCGGAGCGCCCCGAGGCTCTGCGTCCCGTTGACGAAGAACTCGGCGCCGACCTCGCTCGCCCGGGCCCGCAGGGCCGCGAGGTCAATGCGCTCCCCGTCGCGGGTCGTCGTCTCCGACACGGCGACGAGCGACACCCCCGGCCGGAGCCGGTCGAGGAGGCCCTCGCTCCGGCTCCTGCCCGGCACGGGCTCGGCGAGCTCGACCGGGCGCCGCGGGTCGCGGTCGGCCTCGGCGAGGAACGGCAGCAGCAGGCTCTGGAACTCGTCGGCTCCGAGGAGCGCGACGCCGTCTGGCCGGAACCGCGCGACCGTGGCCGCAGCTTCGGCCAACGAGCCGACGGTGGCGACGGAGGACTCGGGTACCCCGCACCAGGCCGCGAACCGCGCTCTGGCCCGGTCCGCGGCCGCGTCCCACTCGCCCCAGTCGAATTCTCCGGACAGCTGTTCGTCAAGCGCACGGCGCAGGGCCGCGGAGATCGGCGCGGCCGCCGGTGCCGATCCCGGGGTGTCGAGCCAGGCCCAGCGCTCGAGCGCCGGGAACACTCCGCGGAACTCCTCGGGCATCATCGCGGCACCGCGACGACGGCCTCGATCTCGACGAGAATCTCGGGGGATGCGAGCTCCGCCGCGACGAACGCGGAGTGGGCGGGGTAGGCCCCGTCCGGGTACCACCGGGCGAAGACCTCCGTCCGCGCTCCGGCGAACTCCCGGAAACTGCCTGTGCCCGCGACGATCGTGAAGAGCTTCACGATGTGCGCCGGGGTCGCCCCGACTTCGGTGAGCAGCAGCTCCAGGTTGCGGAAGACCTGAGCCGTCTGCCCGGCGCAGCCCCCGGGCACGAGCGCGCCGTGGCGGTCCTGCCCCACCTGCCCCGAGAGGTAGACGAGCCGGTGCTCGTCCGGTACGACGGTGTAGTGCCGAAACGGCCCGATGGGCGCGGCGAGCGACTCCGGGTCGCCTCCGGTGACGATCATGCGTGCGTTCCTTCCCGCGATGGGGTTCCGGGCATCCGAAACACGGTCTTGCCGAGGGTCGTGCCGTCGGCGCTCGCCCGCATGGCGGCGGGCGCCTCGGCGAGGGGGTGCACCGCGTCGATGACGGGCCGGATCTCGTGCGCGCGGACGAACCCGAGCATGGTGCCGAACTCCTCCGCGCTGCCCACGGAGGTGCCGCGAAGGCTCACCTGCCGGAAGAAGAGCTCGCGCAGCGACAGCTCGATGTCGGCTCCCGTGGTCGCGCCGAGCGTCACGAGCCGCCCGCCGGGGCGCAGACTGCGGAGCGCGGCGGGCACGCTCGCGGCGCCGACGGTGTCGACCACGAGGTCGACAGGCGCGAGCCCGGCGCCCTCGAGACCGTCGCTCGGGATCGCCGCCGTCGCACCGCGCGCCACGGCGAAGGCGCGTTTCGCGGCGCTCCGGCTCGTCACGGTGACGCTCGCCCCGGCCGCGCGGGCCAGGTCGAGGGCGAGCAGCCCGACCCCGCTGCCGATGCCGGGGATGAGCACGTGCTCCCCCGCGCGCAGCTCGCCGACGCTGAACAGCGCACGATAGGCGGTGACGGCCCCGAGTCCGAGCGCCCCGGCCTCGGGGCCCGTGAGGTGCTCCGGCACGACATGCGCGTTCGCGCCCGGTACGGCGACGAACTCCGCGAAGGTGCCGGGGACGCGCCCGCCGAGTATGTCCGGATGCTCCGGCACGGCAGCGCGCTCGGACCAGTTCAGCGTCGGGTCGAGCAGGACCCGGTCACCGACGGCCGGCCTGCCGGGGCCTTGGCCCGGCCCCACGGCGACTACCCGCCCCACGGCGTCGGCACCGAGGATCTGCGGCGACTCGGCGCCGTCGCGCCGCAGCGCGGTGAACAGCTCGTGCCGGTTGAGGCCGGCGTACTCGACTGCCACGAGCACCTGCCCGGCTCCGGCCTCAGGCGCAGGTGTCCGTGCCACCCGCAGGCCGTCGAGGCCCGGGGCCCCGCCGTGCACGAGGGCGAGCATGGTGCCGTCGTCCCCGCCGGTCACTCCGACGCCACCCGGATCGCACCGGTGCGGAGCTCGGCGTGCTTCGTCTCCGGCGTGAAGAGAGCCGCGACGAGGCTGATGACCGCGCCGCCCACGAGATACCAGGAGGGCGACCAGCTCGACCCGGTCGCGGTCACCAGTGCCTGAGCCACGAGCGGGCCGAGCCCGCCGAAGAGCACGACACCGAGGTTGTAGCCGACGGCAAGGCCGCTGTAGCGCTGCGCCGTCGGGAAGAGCTCGGCGAAGAGCGCCGGCTGGGCGGCCAGCATCATGGCATCGCCGATGAGGATGAGCCCGATCCCGAGGATGGCGAGGCCGACCAGCTGCGTGTGCAGCAGGAGGAACCCGATCGGCGTGGCGACGATCACGAGCGCTGCTCCCCAGCGGATGAACGGGCGGCGCCCGATGCGGTCGCACGCCTTGGCGAACGCCAGCACCAGCGCGACGAGCACGAGCATCGAGACGAGCCCGATGTTGCGCGCTTCGGCGTCGGTGTATCCGAGCTGTCCCGCGAAGAAGGTGGGACCCCAGACGAGCAGCACATAGGTGCACATGGTCGGCGAGGCGACGAGGCCCGCGACCAGCAGCACGGAGCGCCAGTGCTCCCGGAGTACGCGAGTGAGCGGCGACCGGGCGGTCTCCGCGCCCTGCTCGGCCTCGGCCTTCGCCTCGGTGAACTCAGCGGGGTCGGCGAGGCGCAGTCGCATGTACAGTCCGATCAGGCCGAGCGGCAGCGCGACGAGGAATGGGATCCGCCAGCCCCAGGCGAGCACGGCCTCGGGGCTCATCGAGGTCGTGATGAGCAGCGAGGTGAGGGCCGCCACGAACATGCCGAGCACGATGGTGATGGTCTGGAAGCTGCCGTACCAGGCGCGCTTGCTCGCCGGAGCAGTCTCGATGATGTAGGTGACGGCGCCCATCCACTCGCCGCCGGCGGAGAGCCCCTGCACGAGGCGCAGGAGGAAGATGAGGATCGGTGCGAGCACCCCGATGCTGGCGTAGGGCGGCACGAGGCCCATGAGCGCCGTCGCGATCGAGATCATGAGGATGATGGCCGAGAGGGCGGCTTTTCGCCCGAGCCGGTCACCCACCAGGCCGAACAGCACTCCGCCGAGCGGCCGGATGATGAAGCTGACGCCGAAGACGAGGAAGGTGGTGAGCAGTGCGACGGCCGGATCCTCCTGGGGGAAGAACAGCGCCGCGAACACCGCGGCGAAGTAGCCGTACAGCACGAATTCGTACCACTCGAGGAAGTTGCCGATGCAGGCCGCGACGATCGCGCGCATCTGCGACGGTTCGAGTCTCTTCTCTTGGGCGGATCGGTGCTGGGTGACAGTCATCGTGAGCTCCTTTGCTGTGTGGTGACGCTGTACTGGGTCAGATCTGGGGGTGGGATGGGCGGGACGCCGCCGGGGTCCAGCTCGGCCGGCCGAGCGGCTCGGGCGGAACCGCCTCGGACAGGTAGCGGCCGAAGCCGATGTCGAGCACGGCACGGCCGTAGCTCGCCGAGGCCGGCCCGGTCGGGGCGAAGACGTGCAGCGGGTCGGCCTCGCTCTCGCCCCACGCGAACCGCGCAGGACCGGTGCGCGGGGGTGAGTCCGCGGTCATGCTCCAGGGGATCTCGGCGAGCTTGCACACGTCGTAGCCGACGCCCTCCGCGCTGGGGATCGCCTTCACTGTGCAGTGGCGCTCGAACCAGGCGGGCGCCGGCACGGTACCCGGCGCCGCCGGGTCGTGCGAGAGTGCCGCTTCACCCGAGACAAGCTCATCCCCGAGCGCAGAGACGATGGCGAACACGACGGCGTCACCGCGCTCCTCGAGGCGGACCGCGGCGGCCTGCTTCTTCGGCAGCCCGAAGAGCTCCCGGCCGAGGATGCCGTGGTTGAGCCCCTCGACGAAGGTCTCGATGGCGTACGCGCCGTCGGGCCCGCCGCCGTACCCCGCGCAGCGCAGCGAGACACCGCCCTGCAGGTAGTCGGGTCGGCGCTCGACCCCGCCGGGCGAGTGGAACTCGGCCCCGATGAACTCGGCGATCCAGAGCCCCACGGTCGGTGCGGCGGGCACATCGAGCCCCGCGGGCAGGCACCGCGCCGCGATAGCGGGGGCGACGGGCGCTTCCACCGTCAGCCAGCGCACTTCGACGCGTTCGGTGCCCGGCGTGAACAGCGGGGCGAAGACCGGCATGGCCAGCGGCGCGGCGCTCATCGCGCACCCGCCGGCATCGCCTCGACTCGGCCGGACGGCACGTCGTGCGCGACCCGCCGGATCGCGCCGAGGATGTCGTCGTCCCCCGGCAGTACGCGAGCCGCCAGCTGGACCGCTGCGGGGATGCGGGTCTCCAGCGCGCCGAGCCGCACGGGCGGCGAGCTGAGCTCGACTCCGCTCTCGACGACTCGGGCGACCACTTCAGCGCCCACCCCGCCCGTGGTGTGCGCCTCGTGCACCACCAGCAGTCGTCCGGTGCGCTGCACGCTCGCGATGATGCTCTCGAGGTCGAGCGGGCGGATCCATCGTGCGTCGATCACCTCGACATCGATCCCCTCGGCCGCGGCGCGCTCCGCCGCGGCGAGCGCCCGGCGCTGCATGGCGCCCCAGGTGACGACGGTGAGGTCGGATCCGGAACGGCGCAGCCCGGCTCCGCCGACCGCCTGCACCGGCCCTCCGATGCTCACGGGCTGTTTCGCGCCGTGGTAGAGCGTGCGGTTCTCGATGACGATCGTCGGGTCGTCGCTCCAGATCGCGCTGAGCAGCAGGTCGTAGGCGTCCTGGTGGGTCGTGGGCATGCACACGCGCAGGCCGGGGATATGGGCGAAGAGCGCTTCGAGGGACTGCGAGTGCTGCGCGCAGGCGCCCGGGGCGTTGCCCTGCTGGGTGCGGACCGTGAGCGGCGCCGCGAGCGCACCTCCGGACACGTATCGCACGTTCGCCGCCTGGTTGACGATCTGGTCGAAGGCCACGAGGGTGAAGTCCGCCCACATGATCTCGACGATCGGGCGTCGCCCGAACATCGCGGAGCCGACGGCCCCGCCGAGGATCGCCGACTCCGAAATCGGGGTGTCGAACACCCGCTCCCCGAACTTTCGGCGCAGGCCCTTGGTGACGCCGAACACGCCGCCGGGAATCGCCACGTCCTCGCCGAAGAGCAGGGTCTCCGGGCGCTCCTCGAATGCCCGCGCCAGCGCGGCGTTGACGCTCTCCGCGTACGACAGGGTCTTTTCGATGATCTCAGGCATAGACGTGCTCCTCAACGGTGGCGGGATCTGCGAGCGGGGCGGCGAGCGCGGCCTCGGCGGCGCGGTCGATCTCCTCGACCACCCGCTGCCGCAGGGCCGCGAGGTCGGCGTCCCCGACTCCGGCGGCCCGGGCCACTCGCTCCGCCCGGGCGATCGGCTCCGCCGCGAGCGCGGCATCGAGCTCGCCCGGGGGCCGGTAGTGCTGGACATCTCCGATGTAGTGGCCGACGATGCGCTGCGTCATAGCCTCGAGGAGCACGGGACCCGCACCGTTCCGGCACCGGTCCACGGCTTCCTGCACGGCATCCCGCACCGCCTCCGGGTCGTTCCCGTCGAGGCGCACGCCGGTCATTCCGTAGGCCGCCGCGCGGCGGAAGAACTGGTCGTTGCGGACCATGCTGCGCGTCGGAGTGAGTTCGGAGTAGGTGTTGTTCTCGACGAGGAAGATCACGGGCAGGGTCATGGCCGAGGCGAAGTTCATGGCCTCGTGGACAGCACCCTGGTTCATAGCACCCTCGCCGAATGCGGCGAGGGCGACACGACCGCTCCCGTCGAAGCGGCCGGCCAGGGCGGCACCGCACGCGATGGGGGCGCCGGCACCCACGATCGAGTTCTCGCCGTACATGCCGTAGGCGGGTGCGGTGAAGTAGGCCGAGCCTCCGCGGCCGCCGCTGATCCCGGTCGCGCGTCCGAGCAGTTCGGCGAGTACGGCCTCGGGCGGCACGCCGCAGGCGATCGCCCAGCCGTGTCCGCGATAGGTCGGAAACACCGCGTCGCATCGCAGGTCGAGCGCACCGGTCGCGCCTGCATAGATCGCTTCCTGTCCATTGCAGAGGTGCACCGATCCGACGATGTCCTCCCGAGTCCGGAGTCGGGTGATCATCTCCTCGGTCTCTCGAATCCGGTGCATCACCTCGAGCGACGCGACCAGCGCCTCCGTGCGGTTCATGCGGTCTCCTTCCTGTCTGCGGCCGCAGGTGCGGCCTCCGTTGCGGCGTCGGGCGCGCGGAGCCGACCGGAGGCCAGCAACGCGCTCGCGAGATGGGCGGCTTCCCCGACCCCGGCGACGAGCCGCAGCCGCTTGCGCTCGAACCGCTCGGTGGGCGCCGACACGGTGAATGAACCGGCCGGGGCGCCGTCCGGCGTGAAGTACGGAGCCGACACGCACCGCATGCCCTCGACGAACTCTTCCTCGTCCACGGCGTATCCCTGGGCCCGCACGCGGGTCAGCTCCATGAGCAGACCGTCGAGATCGGTGACGGTGCGCGGTGTGAGGCGCTGCAGCGGCACCCCTGAGAAGAGCGTTTCCACCTGCTCGACAGGTAGGTGGGCGAGGATCGACTTGCACGAGGCCCTGGCGTGCATGTCGCCGGTATAGCCGACCTCGAGTCCGCCGACGCTGAGGGTCTGATTGCTCGTGAGGAAGTGGCGCAGCAGCACCGCGCCCCCCGTCCACTCGGCGATGAACGCCGTCTCGGCCGTCGCGTTGAAGAGGCGCGTCAGGATGACCGCGAGCTCCGGCGCGATCTCCGAGTGACGCTGGAGGCCCCGACCGAGCGCGAAGCCGTGCGGTCCGAGTTCGTACACCCCGCCGCTGCCGCGGATCACGTAACCGTCGGCCTCGAGTGTGCGCAGCACGTGGTAGCAGACGCCCAGCGAGAGCCCGCGGTCGGCTGCGATCTGCTTCGCGGTGACTCGGCCCGCGGTCACGATGTGCTCGAACACCGCCATACCCCGGCTCAGCGTCGTGAGGATCTCCTGCTTCGGCTCGCTCACGGGAGCTCCCGCAGTGCAAGAGCCAGCGAGCGCGCCGCGTGCAGGAGGTCCGTCTCGGCGACGGACTCACCCGGCGTGTGCGCGAGCGCAGTGTCACCCGGACCGAAGACGAGCGTCGGGACGCCCAGGGCCGCGTACTGCCCGGCGTCGTTCCCTGCAGTGAAGCCGCGGAGTTCCGCCTCGCCTTCGACGGCCGCGATCCCGCGCACGAAGGCGCGCACCAGGTCGCTCGATTCGGGTGTCTCCCACCCCGGGTAGGGCTCGCCGAGCCAGCTCAGCCGGTGAGGGTGAGCGGCTTCGTGAGGGTCGTCGCCAACCGCCGCGGCAAGCGCCGCGGCGAAGGCATCGCGGGCCGCTCCCGGCGCCTCGCCGGGCATCAGGCCGATCCGCCCCGTGAGGCTCGCGTGTTCGGGGACGGCCGCCTGGTACTCGCCTGCCGAGAGGAGGCCGATGGTGAACGGGATGCCCGTCGGAACATCGGCGAAGCGCGGGTGCGCGAAGCGGGCGGATCGGTCGGCGGCGGTGGCGATGAGTGCGTCCCGGAGCCTGAGCAGGCGCTCGAGCGCGTCGATGCCCTCCCAGGGCGCCGAGGAGTGGGCGGCCGCACCCGAGGCCTCGAGTCGGAAGAATTGGAGCCCCGTGCAGACCGTGACGAGGGCGTTCCCCGTCGGTTCGAGCACGACCGCGGCTGCCGGCGGCTCGGCGGCGAGCGCAAGCGCGAGACGAGTGCCGACGCCGCTCCGTTCCTCGCCGATGACGAGGTGCACCACGGGCACGTGGCTCACGCGGCCCGGGTCGTCCCTGAGCACGTCGAGTGCGATCAGTGCCGCGGCGATCCCGCCCTTCATGTCGACCGTGCCGCGGCCGTGCACGCGCCCTCCCTCCCGGACTCCTGCGAAGGGCGGGTGCTCCCAGGCGGCGAGGTCCCCTTCCGGCACGACGTCGATGTGGCCGTTGAGCACGATCACCCGATCCGAGGGGGCCGGTCTTCCGAACGGATACCCGATGACGTTCGCGCGATCCCCGACCGTCTCCTCGTCGGCGGCGAACGGCGTACCCGCGAGCGGCTGCACCTCGGCCTCCCAGCCGTGCGCGCGCATCCACTCGGCGTAGAAATCGCACACGGCGCGCTCGGCTCCCGTCGCGCTCGGCGTCCTCACGGACGCGGCGAGGAGCTCGGCGAGTTCATCGCCGCGCGCGGCGAGCTCGGCGTCGAGCCCGCGCTGTTCCACTGTTGTCATGCTGCGTTCACCTCTCTGGTTCCTGGATCATCCTCAGGGCCGCACGTGCCCCGTTCGATACTTCGAAGAAAGATTTCGATTATCTGAAATATAGGTCCCTCCGCCGTCCGTGCCTGCCGCGCCCGCCCTACCGTGAGCGCATGACGAACGACCGCCCCGCCCCGCCCATCGCCGAATCACGCACCCTTCGCGAGCGCCACGCCGCCGTGATGCCCGAGTGGCTATCGCTCTACTACGACGAACCGCTCGAACTCGTCTCCGGCAGCGGCCGGACCGTGCACGGCAGCGACGGCCGCGAGTACCTCGACTGTTTCGGAGGACTGCTCGCGACCATGGTCGGCCATGGGATCCCCGAGATCACCGAGGCGATCCGCCGGCAGTCCGAGCGGATCCTGCACTCCTCCACGCTCTACCTGCTGAGCGGGCAGGTACGCCTCGCCGAGCGCCTCGCGTCCGCCAGTCGGATGCGCGACCCCCGGGTCTTCTTCGTGAACTCCGGCACCGAGGCCGTCGAAACGGCCCTGCTCATCGCGACAGCCCACGCCTCGAGCAACCAGGTGCTCGCGCTGCGCGGCAGCTATCACGGGCGCAGCTTCGGAACCGTCGCGACGACGGGGATTCGGGCATGGTCGGCCACCGGCTTCAGCCCGCTGCAGGTGAGCTACCTGCACAGCGGATACCGTCTCCGCAGCCCGTTCCGGGAACTCGACGACGCGCGCTTCGTCGACTCGTGCATCGACGAGATGCGCACCATCATCGAGACGAGCACGAGCGGGCGGATCGCCGGCATGCTCGTCGAGCCGGTGCAGGGCGCAGGAGGGTTCGCGGAACCGCCGGCAGGGTTCTTCGCGCGCACGAAGGAGGTGCTCGACGACTACGGCATCCCGCTCATCTCCGACGAGGTTCAGACCGCCTGGGGACGCACGGGGCGCGGGCCGTACGGGATCCACGCCCACGGCGTCGTGCCACAGATCATGACGCTCGCGAAGGGCCTCGCGAACGGACTCGCGATCGGCGCCGTCGTGGCGGAATCCGAGATCATGCACAGCCTCCCGGCCCACAGCATCTCGACCGCGGGCGGCAATCCCGTGGCCATGGCCGCCGCGAATGCCACCCTCGACTACATCGAGGATCACGATCTGATCGCGCACGCCGACCGGACCGGGGTCCGACTGCGGGAGGGACTCCGCGCGATCGCCGCCGAGATCCCCGAAGTCGTGGCCGAGGTGCGCGGGGCGGGGCTCATGATCGGCGTCGAACTCGTCGCCCCCGGCACGACTGAGCCCGCGCCCGGGCTCGCAATCGCCGCGGTGGAGCGCGCCCGAGCGCTCGGGCTGCTGATCGGGCGCGGCGGCCTGTACGGGAACGTGCTGCGCGTCACTCCGCCCATGACGATCACGGCGGCGGAGACCGAGCGGGCGCTCGAGCTCCTCGCCGAGGCGCTGCGGTCGGTGGCCGCGCTCGCGATCGCGGAGGCGACCGGGGTCCGCCCGTGACCGGCACCGATCGGCGGCGCGTCCTCGTGACGGGCGGCGCGCGGGGGCTCGGGCGCGCGTTCGCGGAGGATCTCGCGGCGTCCGGCTGGGATGTCGCGGTCATCGACCGGGACCTCGAGGCGTACCGGGAGTTTCCCGAGGAGCCGTTCGCGCAGCCCGTCGTCGACGCGCTCCGCGCACTCGGGTCCGATGCCATCGGCTTCGAGGCGAGCGTGACCGACCCCGCTGCGCTCGCGGCCGCCGCCGGGGAGCTCGCGCAGCGCTGGGGCGGCCTCGACGGCCTCGTGTGCAACGCCGGGGGCGGGAGCGGCGAGCTCGACGGCAACCGGGCCGCGAGAGTTGGCGTGGCCGACCTCCACGAGATGCTGGAGCGGAACCTCTTCGGCACCGTGCACACGGTGCAGGCCTGCCTCGACCTGTTGCGGGCTC
This sequence comes from Leucobacter celer subsp. astrifaciens, assembly GCF_001273835.1. Lineage (GTDB taxonomy): Bacteria > Actinomycetota > Actinomycetes > Actinomycetales > Microbacteriaceae > Leucobacter > Leucobacter celer. The sequence continues at coordinate 233,177 of NZ_JHEI01000135.1, forward strand.
CCAGTGCCCCGGGCGGCGCGATCGTCACGATGTCATCGCTGAACGGGGTCGAACCGACCGCTCACGGCGGCTACGCTCACTACGGCGTCGCGAAAGCAGCCGTAGCCCACTACACGCGGTACCTGGCCCGCGACCTCGGCCCCGAGGGCATTCGCGTGAACTGCCTGGCGCCCGGGCCGATCGCGACCGGACGTCTGCTGCGCCGCATGTCGGAGCGCCCGGATGCCAATGCGGAGGTCCGCAATGCGCTGGGCCGAGTCGGCACCGCCGCGGACGTCGTCCCGCTCGTGCGCTTCCTCCTGGACCCGGGATCCGCCTACCTCACCGGCCAGGTGATCCGCATCGACGGAGGACTCTAGAGGCGGACGCGATAGAGTCCATAGCCATGACGACTCGCGCGCAGATCCTCATCACCGCCCAGGAGCTCGCCGAACAGCTGGAGCGTGAGACCCTGCTCCCCGCGGATGCGCCCCGCACCCGCCTGCTCGACGTGCGGTGGACCCTCCCCCGGCCCGACGGGCGGCCCGACTACACGGCGGGGCACATCCCGGGAGCCGTCTACGTGGACCTCGACACCGAGCTGTCGCAGCGGCTGAGCCTTCAGCACGGCCGGCATCCCCTACCCGAACCGGGCGCGCTGCAGGACGCCGCGCGGCGCTGGGGCGTGCGGAAGCAGGATGCCGTCGTCGTCTACGACGGCTGGGGCAATCTGGCCTCGGCTCGCGCATGGTGGCTGCTCCGCTCCCACGGATTCGAAGACGTCCGCCTGCTCGACGGAGCCCTGCCCGCCTGGCAGTCGGCGGGCTACCCGCTCGAGACCGGCGATGTTCGCCCCGAGCCGGGTGACGTGGTGCTCGACCCCGGTCGGCTGCCGGTTCTCGAGCTGGCCGAGGTGGCGCCGTTCGTCGCGGCGGGCGGCGCGCTCCTCGATGCCCGCGCCCCGGAGCGATACCTCGGCGAGGAGGAGCCCGTCGACCCCCGCGCCGGCCATATCCCCGGCGCGCTGAACACCCCTACCGGGGAGAATCTCGACGCCGACGGGCGCTTCCTCATGAGCGCCGAACTGCGTCAGCGCTTCCTCGATGCCGGGGTGCGCGACGGAGTTCCGGTGGCGAGCTACTGCGGTTCGGGGGTGACCGCTGCGCACAACCTGGTGGCGCTCGCCCTGGCCGGCATGCCGGGTGCCCTGTTCCCGGGCTCGTGGTCCCAGTGGTCGAACCACGACCTGCCCGTCGCTCTCGGGTAGCGACGGGCAGGTCGGCGGCTACTCCCGCAGCTTGGCGCCGAAGGCGAGTTCGGCCGCGGCGACACCCGCGAGCTTCGCCTCGCTGGCCTCCTCGGCCTTCAGCGTGCGATCATCCGCGCGGAAGCGCAGTGCGAAGGTGAGCGCCTTCTGCCCGTCGTCGATGCCGGCGCCTCGATAATCGTCGACCACGCTCGCGCGCTCCAGCAGCTCGCCCGCACCGGCCTCGACCACGGCGAGCACATCACCCGCCGGCACGTCGTCCGCGACCACGAGGGTGAGGTCCTGCGTCGCCGCCGGGTAACCGGAGAGCGGGGAGGTCTCGGGCGCGCGCGGCGCCAGCTCGATGATGCGCTCGAGATCGAGTTCGAAGGCGGCCACGCGTCCGGGGAGGTGGTGCTCGGCCACCAGCTCGGGCAGCAGCTCGCCGGCGACGCCGACGATCTCGAGGCCGCCCTCATCGCCGTCCGCGTCGCTCGGGTCGCCATCGCCGCCGACGCGGATCGCGAGCTCCGCCGTGCGGCCCGGGTGGAACGCCCGGTGCGAGCCCTGCAGCACGATCAGCTCGGCGGACACGGCCCCGGCGATCGTGCGAGCGGCGTCGAGGGCATCCGCCCAGTCGTAGGCGCGCTCGGCCTCGCCCGGCTGCTTGGCCACGGCGTCGCCGAGCAGCAGCCCGGCGGCCCGGCGCGGCTGGCGCGGGATCGAGGCGTCGAGCTGCGCGAGCACCTCATCGCTCGGCCGCTCGGCCAGCGCCGGCACCGACTCGGTACCGAGGACGGCCCCCTCGGCAGCCGGCGCGAACACCGCGCCGAACTCGACGAGCGCGAGGTCGGTGAGACCGCGGGATACGTTGCGCTGCGCCGCGGTCACGAGGCCGGGCAGCAGCGAGCGGCGCAGGAACGGCGCTTCGCCGTCGAGCGGATTGGCCAGGCGGATCGCGGGGATCGGGTCGGCCCCCTCGACGGGCGCCGGGGCCGAAGCGCCCGCACCGAACGCGTCGAGCTGCGCACGGGACACGAAGGGATAGCTCTGCACCTCGTCGAAGCCCGCAGCGGTCACCACGTTCGCGGCGCGGCGACGCAGGCGCTGATCGCGGGTGAGGCCGCGGCCGGGAGGCGCCACGGGCAGCTCGGAGGGGATGCGGTCGTACCCGACGATGCGCGCGACCTCTTCGATCAGGTCGGCTGCCCGAGTGAGGTCGGAGCGCCAGCTGGGCGGCGTCACGAAGAGCAGATCGGGGTCGCCCGCCGTGCCGAGCGAGACGGTGCAGCCGACCATCTCGATCGCGTCACGGATCTCCTCGTCGCTGTAGTCGGTGCCGAGCAGCCCGTTGACGCCGGAGACCTGCAGACGCACGACCCGGGGCTCCCACTCGGGCACGATCTCGGCCCCCAGCTCGTCGGCGGTGCCTCCGGCGAGCTCGACCAGGAGATCGACCATGCGCTGCGCGGCGGCGCGGGCGACAAGCGGATCGACGCCGCGTTCGAAGCGCTTCGAGGCTTCGCTGGGCAGCTTGTGCCTGCGGGCCGTGCGCGCCACCGACACCGGGTCGAAGGTCGCGGCCTCGACGAGCACGTCGATGGTGGACTCATCGGCCTTGGTCGATTCGCCGCCCATGACGCCGGCGAGGCCGATGGGCCCGGACTCGTCGGTGATCAGCAGATCCTCCGGGTGCAGCGTGCGCTCCTGGCCGTCGAGCGTCACGAGGGTCTCCCCCGCGCGAGCGCGCCGCACGGTGATGCCGCCCTGCAGCTTCGCCAGGTCGTAGGCGTGCAACGGCTGCCCGAGTTCGAGCATCACGTAGTTGGAGATGTCGACCTCGAGCGAGAGCGAGCGGATGCCGGCGAGCTGCAGGCGCGCCGCCATCCACGGGGGCGTCGGGCGCGACTGATCGATGCCGCGCACCACGCGCGCCACGAAGCCGGATGCGCCGGCGCGGCCGCGAATGGGCGCCTCGTCATCGATGGTCACCGGGAACCCCGACGCCGGTCCCGGCGACACCGCGAGCGCGGGATCGCTGAACGCGGCCCCGGTCGAGTGGCCGTACTCGCGGGCGACACCGCGGATCGAGAAGGCGTAGCCGCGATCCGGAGTCACGTTGATCTCGACGGCCGAGTCGTCGAGACCCAGCAGCGCCTTCGCGTCCTCGCCCACCTCGGGGTCGAGGCCCAGGCGCGAGAGCACGATGATGCCGTCGTGATCCTCACCGAGCGAGAGCTCGCGCGCCGAGGCGATCATGCCGTCGGAGACGTGGCCGTAGGTCTTGCGGGCCGCGATCTCGAAGCCGCCGGGCAGCACGGCGCCCGGGAGCGTCACCACGACTTTGTCGCCCGCCTCGAAGTTGTGGGCGCCGCAGACGATGCCGCGCACGTCCTCGCCGCCGTCGGCCGCGCGCTGCCCCTCGGGCGCGACGCGCACCTGGCACCAGCCGACGGTCTTGCCGTTGGAGTGCTCCTCGGGCTCGCGCGAGAGCACCTGGCCCACTACGACGGGACCGGACACCTCGAAGCGGCGGATCGATTCCTCCTCGAAGCCCACGCGCACGAGATCGGCGTGCGCCTGCTCCGGGGTGACGTCCTCGGGCAGCGAGACGAACTCGCCGAGCCAGCTGAGTGGAACGCGCATTAGACCAGTCCTCCGAACTGACGGTTGAATCTCACATCGCCCTCGACCATGTCTCGCATGTCGTTGAGGTCGTGACGGAACTGCAGCGTGCGCTCGATGCCCATGCCGAACGCGAAGCCCTGGTACTCCTCGGGATCGATGCCCGCGGCGAGCAGCACCTTAGGGTCGACCATGCCGCAACCGCCCCACTCGACCCAGCGCGCGCCGCCCTTGGCGTGCGGCTGCCACACGTCCATCTCGGCGGAGGGCTCGGTGAAGGGGAAGAAGTTCGGGCGCAGGCGGATCTGCGCCTCCTCGCCGAACATCTGCCTGGCGAAGTGCTCGAGCGTGCCGCGCAGGTGTGCCATCGTCAGACCGCGATCGATCGCGATGCCCTCGATCTGATGGAACACGGGGGTGTGGGTCGCATCGAGTTCGTCGGTGCGGTAGACGCGACCGGGCGCGACCACGTAGACGGGCAGCTCGCGGCCGAGCAGCGACCGCACCTGCACGGGCGAGGTGTGGGTGCGCAGCAGCAGATGGCGATCCGCGGGATCGACGAAGAAGGTGTCCTGCATCGCACGGGCGGGATGGTCGGGATCGAATCCGAGCGCGTCGAAGTTGAACCACTCGTGCTCGATCTCGGGCCCCTCGGCGATCTCCCAGCCCATGCCGATGAAGATGTCGGCGGCTTCCTCCTGGAGCTGCGCCAGGGGGTGACGGGTGCCCGCCCGGCGGCGCACGGGCGCTGCCGTGACATCGACGGTCTCGGCGACGAGGCGCTCCGCCGCCTCCTTCTCGACCAGCTCGGCCTCCCGCCCCTTGTAGGCGCCCTCGATGCGTCCGCGGGCCTGGCCCATGAGCTTGCCGGTGGCGGCCTTCTCGTCCTTCGGCACCTCGCGCATGAGCGCGTTGAGCCTGGCGATGGCCGAGGCGTCGCCGGCGTGCTCGGTGCGGGCCGCTTTCAGCCCCGCGACGGAGCCGGCGGCGGCGAAAGCGGCGAGCGCCGCGTCGACGGCCGCATCGGCGGCTTCCCGGGTGATCGGATTGCTGCTGGTGGTGTCTGACACAAGGATCCATCCTACCCGTCTCGCCCGACCACCGGGGCCTCCGAGCCACCGGGTTCGCCGGGCGGCGCTGAGACTCCGGTCAGAATCCGGTCAGGGCCCCGTCGGGCTGCGGTCAGACTCCGGTCAGAATCCCCTCAGGGCCCCGTCGGGCTGCACTCAGACTCCGGTCTCGGCGGGAACGCGGCCCGCGCGCACCGCCTGCGCCAGCGCCTCGAAATCGGCCTCCGCCACGTCGGCGTAGGCCGCCGACCAGTCGGCCATGCCCTCGGCGAGCCTGTCCCCGCGGCCGAGATATCCCGAGATCGCACGCGCATCGGGCGACTGGCCGTGCGCACGGGCCAGCAGCGCGGCGCATAGCCCGCCATAGGCGACGAACTGCTCCTTGTCGAGCGTGTCGGGCTCGATCGACCCCTTCATGTCCCGGAACTGACGCCAGTAGTAGTCGACGCGGTGCCGGTCCTCCCGCTCGCCGGCCCAACCGGTGATCCAGCCGAGGAACGGATCCGAGTTGGCCTGCAGGATGCGCTGCGCGGCGACGACGCGGTGCCCCTCGGTGTGGGCCGCCCCCGTCTCGTCGCCGGGGATCGCCTCGGGGCGTCCCCCGTGGCTCGTGAGCACCGAGGCCGGAGCCTCCTTCGCCTGCAGGAACAGCGCTTCTCCGGTCGGCCCTTCGAACGCCAGCAGGTAGCACCGGGTGCCGACGCTACCGACGCCGACCACGCGCAGCGCGTAGTCGACGAGCCGGTACTGGGAGAGCAGGTAGGCGATGTCCTCGCGCACCGTGGAGCGGTACTGCGCGAACAGCCCGTCGAGCTCCTCGAGGCTCGCGTGATCCACGTGCCGCAGCACCGGTGGCTGGTCCACGATCCGCGTCGCCCCGTCCTCGCTGCGCAGGGCGAGCTTCCGCAGCACCTGCTCCGAGGTGCGGCCTCGGGCCTTCTTCTCGGCCTTCTTCACGGTCTTCGCACCCGCTGTGCCGAGGCGCCGCGCCACCTCGGAGGTGTCGACCCTGGTGAAGTAGCGATCGGCGGCGGAGAGCACCGTGAACTCGCGCAGCGTCTCCTGATAGCTGGCGGCAGCCCGCGCCACGGCCTCGCGGCAGTTGTCCTCGCTGAGGCCGATATCGCGTCCGCCGATGTGCACGCTCCCCACGAGGCGGCGCAGATCCCACTCCCAGGGCGCGATCCCGGCCTCGTCGAAGTCGTTGAGGTCGAAGACCAGCTCCCGCTCGGGTGAGGCGTAGAAGCCGAAATTCGAGATGTGCGCGTCACCGCAGGAAACGACGTCGATGCCGGTCGTGGGCGCGGCGGCGAGGTCGCTCGCCATGATCGCCGCGGTGCCGCGGTAGAAGGCGAACGCCGACTGCAGCATGCGCCCGACGCGCACCGGTACGAGGTCGGGCAGGCGGGCGTCGTGCTGGCGCTCGAGGATGCCGACGGGATCCCGGTGCTGCGGCAGCACGAGCGCGCCCAACTGCCGGCGCGGCAGTCGTTCGCGCAGGATTCGGGTCGTGGGTCCGTTCGCGGTTCCAGTCATGTCGGCTCCTTTGCCTCGGGGTGTGGGCGTGGGGTTCACCGCGCGGATGCGGTGCCGGTGCCGACCCCAGGGGCGGCATCGGAATCGGGATCGGATAGGGCATCGGGATCGGAGGGCGCCGGGCTGGGGCGGCCCGTGAGCACTGCGAGTACGAGCATGACCGCGAGCACACCGAGGCCCAGCGCGGCCGGCGGGAGCACATCGGCGAGGGGCACGCCCACCGCGCCGATCCCCGCCAGCGCGGCAACGGCTGCGACACGGGAACGGGCGAGCCGCCCGAAGCCGCCGGGGCGCGAACGCAGGAAGAGCAGGTTGCCGACAAGGTAGACGGCGGGTCCGGCCACGCTGACGAGCACGATGGCCGGGGTCAGGTGATCGTGCGAGAGGCGCAGCTCGATGGAGACGGCGATCAGGATCGCGCCGAACACCATGGCGGCGTGCGCATACGCGTAGGCGGTGCGCAGCGCTGCGGTCGACTCGTCCTCACCCCGGACGTCGTGGCGCGCGACGGCGAAGTAGTTCCACCACAGCAGGAAGAGCGTGGCGAAGCCGAGCACCAGGTCGAGGCCCAGCCGCGCGTCGAGGCCGCCCGCGTAGACCGCCGCGCCTCCCATGAGCAGGACCGACTCCCCCAGCGCGATGATGAAGACGAGCCGGTTGCGCTCGGCGAGGTGCTCGGGATCGGTGTCCCACGTCTCCATCGGCGCGGATCCGAGCAGGGGAACCCGGAACTGGAACAGCGGCGCGGCGTAGTCGAGCAGGACCGCGACGAGCCAGATCGGCAGACGCCACGCCGGCTCGACGAAGCATCCCGCGATCCAGAACGCACCGGCGGCGAGCGTCCAGATCAGCAGCAGTCGATAGTTGCCGGAGAGCACGCTGCCGCGGAAGGCCACGATCATGAAGAGCGGCCGCAGCACCCCCATGAAGAGGGCGCAGGCCACGAACATCCCGGCGCCGGCTCCGAACGCGCCGGGGATCGCGATCGCCATGCCGAGCGCGGCGAGCATGAGCACGCCCGTGAGCAGTTGCACCGGGATCCGGCCGGGGTCGAGCCAGTTCATCGCCCAGGCCGTGTAGTTCCATCCCCACCAGACGGCGGCGAACAGAACGGCGGTCTGGGCCATTCCCTCCCAGGTGAGGCGGTCGATGAGCAGGTGCGACAGCTGGATGATCGCGAAGACGTAGACGAGGTCGAAGAAGAGCTCGACCGGCCCGACCTCGGGCGTGCGGCGGGCCACGCTCGGCGATCCTCGGAAGGCGGATGCCCTCGCGGGCTGGTCCATCGGCTGCGTCACCCCGTCCTCCCTTCGACCGCGCCGTCTGCGTACCGGAAACGGACGAGAAACATACCATCGACGGGTTGACGGGCGGGAGCGTCGCAGCCGGGTCCGCGCGAGAAGACCCCCATACGGGCCTCATGGGAGCCGCACCCGGCGCGCCGATGCGCCGATGAAAGCGGATAAGAGGTTCCGCCAATAGGCGTTCGTGTCCGCCGATTGAGCGAGCCGTAGGCGAGTCGAAATCAAGGGTTTCGACTCACTTCGTTCGCTCAACCGGCTGCCTATCGGCGCGAGCCTATAAGTCGAAAGAGCCCGAGAAGCGAAGAAGCCGCAGGGGGCGCCTAACCGAGCGGATCGACACCGCCCGGTCCCTGCGCCAGGATCGACACGACGAGCGGGCGCAGGATAAGTTCCAGGCTCGGGTCGTCGCCCCTCGACAGCGCGTCCTCGAGTGCCACCGCGAGCACCCCCGGGACAGTCACCCCGTAGAGGCGACCCTCGATCTCGATGGAGAAGGAGACCCGCTCGGGCACCGGGGCCTCGGCGGCGCGTGCTGCGCCGGGGTCGTCCGGGTCGACCGAGACGAACCACACCTCGGCTCCGGGCCGCAGCTGAGCCGCGCGGTCGAGATCGGCGTCGACGACCGTGCCGATCACCGGATAGCCCCCGGTGACCGGATGATCGGCGAGGAAGAGCACGGGCAGGCCGTTCGGCGGCACCTGGACCGAACCGCGCACCATGCCCTCCGTGGGAAGCTCCCCCGTGCGTTCGCGCTCGAGCGACTCGCCTTCGAGGCGCAGGCCGATCCGGTTGGACTGCGGAGTCACGCGCCACGTCCGCGAGGCGAATGCGGCCGCGGATCCGGCCGTGAACCAGTCGGCTCTGGGGCCCGGCACGAAGCGCAGCACCGCGATCTCTCCGCCCGGCAGCGGCTCCGGGATCGCCCGCGCATGGCCGCCGGGGTCCGGGCCGACGGACACCCGGTCGCCCGCTCGGAGCGGAGCCGGACCGAGCCCGGACAGGCTGTCGTGCGAGACGCTGCCGAGCACCGGGCGCCCCGCCACCCCGCCGCGCACGGCGACGTAGCAGCGCAGCCCTCCGGACGGGGCGCCGAGCCGCAGCGTCTCTCCGGGCAGCAGCTCGAACGGGTGTCCGGCCGGTATCAGGCGAGTCGTGGCGCTCCCGGGGTCCTCCACCCGCACCTCGGCGTCGGTGCCCGTGACCGCGACGAGGAGCGCGCGCCCGGTCCGCAGGGCGAGGCCGCCGTTCAGGTTCTCGAGGGCCGCCGCCCCCGGGCGGTTGCCGACGGCGAGGTTGGCCCGGCGCAGGGCGGCGCGGTCGAGCGCCCCGGCTTCGGTGACGCCCACGTCCGCGTGGCCCGGCCGTCCGGCGTCCTGCACCAGCGTGAGCAGTCCGGGGTCGGCGACGGTGAGTGCCGGATCCGGCACCCCGGCCTGCGAGCCCGGATCGCCGGCCTCGCGTGCCGTCCCGCCGGCGCCCGTCGCCGCCCGCCCCACCGCCAGCGACTCGCGCACGGCGAGGAACCGCACCGTGTCGCCCGGCGCGATGAGCGCCGGCGGATCCCGCGTCTCGTCCCACATGCGCTGTCCGGTGCGCCCCAGCAGCCTCCATCCCCCCGGCGACTCGCCGGGGTAGACGGCCGAGAAGCCGCCCGCGACCGCGACGGACCCCGCCGGAACGACTGTGCGCGGCGAGTCGAGCCGCGGCACCTCGAGCCGGCGGTCGCCGCCGGAGAGGTACACGAAGCCGGGAGCGAAACCCCCGAAGGCCGCCCGCCACGCGGTGCCGGTGTGGGCCGCCACGACTCCGTCGATCCCGAGCCCCGTGAGTTCTCCCACGGCCTCGAGATCGGCGCCGCCGTAGACGACCTCGACCGTCACATCGCGCGCCGCGTCCCCGCCCGGCGGCGTCGTGAGGTCGGCTTCCGCCACCGCTTCGGCGACCCGCCGCACGGCGGCTCGCCCCTCGCAGCGCACCAGCACGGTGCGCGCGGCGGGAACGATGTCGATGACGCCGGAGAGCCGGAGCCGCCGCAGGGCCGCGGCGGTCGCGGCACGGCGTCGAGATCGGGCAGCTCCACGAGGATCGCGAGATCCCCGACCGGCAAGATCCTCGGTGCGGCCGGCCCCGCAGCGGGCCGCTCATCCGAGCCGCTGAGCGTCATCTAGACGAAGCTCCGGATCTCGACGCCCTCGTGCTCGAGTTCGTTCCGGATGCGGCGCGCGAGGCGCACGGCCTCGGGATTGTCGCCGTGCAGGCAGATGCTCTCGGTCGCCAGGCGCAGCAGGCTGCCGTCGACGGCGGCCATCGGCTCGCCGCGCGCGAAACGCAGCGCCTGGGCGATCGCGGCGTCGCCGTCGAGCAGCGCACCGGGCGCACCGCGCTTCACCAGCGTGCCGTCGGGAAGATACCCGCGATCGGCGAACGCCTCGGCCACGGTGCGCAGACCGGCGTCGCGCGCCACCCGCTCGGCGACCGAACCGGGCAGCACCATGAGCGGCAGACCGGCATCCACCTCGAGCACGGCGCGCACGACCGCCAGCGCCTGCCCCTCGTGCACGGCGATGGCGTTGTAGAGCCCGCCGTGCGGCTTGACGTAGCGCACCTCCCCGCCCACACTGCGGGCGAGCGCCTGCAGCGCGCCGATCTGGTAGATCACCTCGTCGGTGAGCTCGTGCGGCTCGACGTCGATGAAGCGCCGTCCGAAACCCGCCAGGTCGCGATATCCCGGATGGGCGCCGATGGTGACGCCGGCGGCCACCGCGGCACGGCAGGTCGCGCGGATGCCCAGCGGGTCGCCGGCGTGGAAGCCGCAGGCCACGTTCGCACTCGACACCGACGCGAGCACGGCCGCATCGTCGCTCAGGCGGTAGCCGCCGAACGACTCGCCGAGGTCGCTGTTGAGGTCGATCGCCGACATGTCCCTCCTCGAAAAGGTCGCCCGGGCCGTGCACGACACGACGCCCGCACCGTCCCTGCTCCCATTCTGGGGCATCCGGCTGAGGATCGGCGCCGTCCCGGCTCACGGGTCCGACCTCGTACACTGGAGGCGTGAGCACCATCGACAGCGCGCGCCCCAGCCGCGCAGCCCGCGCCTGGCGCGGACTCGGCGGTGCGCTCGCCGCGACACTGCTCGCAGCCGCATCGCACGGCCTCGCCGGCGGAGCGATCTCCTGGCTCGCGATCACGGCCACCGCGATCCTCGCGCTGCCGATCTGCACCGCGCTGGCGGGCCGAGTCGGTTCTCTCTGGCGCCTCGCCATCGCGGTCTCGGCGTCGCAGTTCATGTACCACTGGCTCTTCTCCTGGGTCGGTGCGGGCGGCACGTCCCGCACCGGCGCGGAGCCGGTCTCGCCGCACGCCGCCCACCTCGGCGCACAGCTCGCGCCCACCGAGATCGGCGCCCTCGGGCAGACCGCATCGGCCGACACCGCGATGTGGGCGGGTCACGCCATCGCGGCGCTGATCACCATCGCCCTGCTGCATCGCGGCGAGCGCGCGTTCCTGGCGCTCGTGCGACTGGTGCGGCGAGCGCTGCCGCTCCGCCGTGCCTCGGCCGTTCCCGTGCCGCCGCGGGTGCCGCAGCTCCTCTCCTGGGGGCCCATCGCCTCCGTGCGCAGCCGCCTCCTGTCGACGGTGATCACGCACCGCGGCCCGCCCGCCGCGGCCTCCGCCTGAACCGGCGCCTCAGACTCTTCACTTCATTCGATCGCGCGCGGCGTCCGCTGCTGCGCGCCTGCCCGGGTATGCCCGGAGAAACTCGGAGACCCCTATGTCTCGCACCATCACCACCCATCCCCTGTTCTCGCGCGCGGCGACGGCGACCCTGATCGTCGGCGCCGCGGCACTCGCCGTCGTCCCCGTGCTCGGCGTCGCGAGCCCCGCACTCGCCCACGACCAGCTCATCGGCACCGCCGTCGAGGTCGATCCCGCAGACGGCTCGGCCGACGCGGTGCGCCTCACCTTCAGCAACAGCATCATCGAGGTGGGCACCGAGATCGTGATCACCTCGCCCGACGGCGACGACGCCACCGACGGCGATCCGCTGGTCGACGGTCCCGATGTCACCCAGCCGCTCGCGGACGATCTCGCGCCGGGCGTCTACAGCGCAGCCTGGCGGGTCGTGTCGAGCGACGGCCACCCCATCGAGGGGGCCTTCGCGCTCACGGTGCCCGAGAGCGGCGAGCCGACGATCGGCGACGAGGCGATCACCGAGGACGATCCGCGCTTCGCGGATGACGAGGCAGAGACCGCGGACGCGGCGGGCGCCGACGACGGCCACGATCACGACCACGGCGATACCGCGGCCGAGGACTCCGATGCCGCGGAATCCGGCGCACCGGTGGGAGCCGTCATCGCCGTCGTCGTGGGCGGTGCAGCGGTCATCGCGGGCGGGATCGCCGTCGCCACCGCCGGCAACCGACGCCGTGCACGGGGCATGGCCGCCGATGCCGAGCGCCAGCGCGAGGCTTCGAACGAGGGTCGCGAGGACCGGGCATGAGCCGCGGCATCGTCGCTCCCATCGGATCGCGCACCGCAGCCGCACGGGGTGCGGTCGTCGCGCTGGCCGCCGCGCTGCTCCTCGCGGGGTGCGCTTCGCCGGCCGATCCCGCGCCCTCGGCCAACGCTTCAGAGCACACCGCCGACGCCGCGCACGCCGAGCCGGTCGTGCTGACCGGCGGCTGGGCGAAGGCCGGAGAGGGCATGACCGGCGTGTTCGGCACCCTTGAGAACCACGGCGACGCCGACATCACCCTCACGGGCGTCGACAGCCCCGCGGCCGCCACCGTCGAACTGCACGAGACCGTCACGTCGGGCGCCGCGGCGACCATGCGACCGGTCGAGGGCGGCTTCACGATCCCCGCGGGCGGCGCCTTCGTGCTGGAGCCGGGCGGCGACCACATCATGTTCATGGACATGACCGGGCCGCTGCTGGCGGGCGACGAGGTGCCCCTCACCCTGCGCTTCGACGACGGCTCGGAACTCGAGGTCACCGTGCTCGTGAAGGACTTCGCCGGCGCGCAGGAGAACTACGAGGGTTCGGATGCCCACGGGGACGGCTCCGATCACGGCTCGCACGCGGAGCACGACGCCGAGCACGACGCAGATCATGCGGAGCACTGACCCCGCCCCGGATCGCACGAACACCCCCGTCGCCGAAGCGACCGCGGCCTCCGGGCCGCGGCGCTTCGGCCGGCGGGCCCTGCTCACGAGCGGGGCGGCCGGGGCCGGAGTCGGAGCGGCTCTGAGCCTGGGGGCGGCGCTCGGGGTGCTCAGCGGCCCGAGCGAGACCGACGGGCCTCCGCCCGAGCCGCTGCCGTTCGGCGGGGAGGCGCTCAGCTGCCACGGCAAGCACCAGGCCGGGATCGTCACGCCTGCGGCGGCGCACGTGCGCTTCGTCGCATACGCGCTGAAACCGGAGACGGACCGGGCCGCGCTCGGTCGCATGTTCCGCGTCCTCACGGGGGATGTCGAGGGGCTCACCTCCGGTGCGGCCCCGCTCGCCGACCCCGAGCCCGAACTCGCAGCCCGACCCTCCGCGCTCTCCGTGACCGTGGGGGTCGGGCCCGGGCTCGTGAACCGAGTGGATCCTGCGCTGCGCCCCGAGTGGCTCGCTCCCCTGCCGGCCTTCGAGCGGGACCGGCTCGACGGACGCCACGACGGCGGCGACCTCCTGGTGCTGCTGCAGGGCGACGATCCGCTGCCCATCGCCCACGCGGCGCGCATGATCGATCGGGATCTGCGCAGCTTCGTCGAGCCGCTGTGGTCTCAGCAGGGATTCCGGCAGGCGCGCGGCTCGGAGCCGCATGGAACGACCATGCGCAATCTGATGGGTCAGGTCGACGGCACCGTCAACCCGGCGCCCGGCGAAGACGACTTCGGCGGGCTCGTGTGGGTGGACGGCGACGGCGGCTGGCTCGCCGGAGGGACGGCGCTCGTGCTGCGGCGCATCCGGATGGAGCTCGATACCTGGGATCAGGTGGATCGGCCCGGTCGCGAGCAGACCATCGGCCGGCGGCTGTCGAACGGTTCGCCGCTCACCGCGCCCCCGGACGCCGACGAGCACACGCCGGCGGACTTCGAGGCCTCGACCGCGAACGGGCTCCCGGTGATCCCGAGCTTCGCGCACATCCGGCGCGCGCACTCCACGGACCCGTCGGAGCGCATCTTCCGCCGCAGCGCGAACTACGACGAGGGCGGCGAGTCGGGCCTGCTGTTCGCCTGCTATCAGCGCGACCCGACGCGCCAGTTCGTGCCGATCCAGCGCCGACTCGACGAACTCGACCTGCTCAACGAGTGGGTCGCGCACACCGGTTCCGCCGTGTTCGCGATCCTGCCGGGCTTCGAGGCGGGCGAGATGCTCGGGGCCTCGCTGCTGGCATAGCGCTGCGCGTGTCTCGTCGGGCCCGGACACCGTTCAGCACTCGGCTCTGCATGGAGTCTCCGCAAGAGATCGTGCAGGGCCGGGTGCCGGCGTCGTACGGGGTCAGCGGCTCCGGTCGTAGCGGTGCAGGAAGGCCGCCATCGCGTCGCGCTTCACCGAGGTGAGCGGCTGATACACGAGACCGCCGCTCGCCTGCACGCCGGTGGTGATCCCGGTGCTCGACATCCAGTTGATCTCGCGCGCGAACTGGTGACCGCGCGGCACGTCGCGGAACGTCTGCGCCTGCGTCGCGTCGAAGGCGGGCTTCCCGGCGTAGCGGTACAGGAACGCGGCCATCGCCTCGCGCGAAACGCTGCTCTTCGGACGGTAGGCGAGCTTGCCGCCCTCCCTGATGCCCGTGGTGAGCCCCTGCTTCTTCATCCACTCGATCTCGCGATAGAACTTGTGGTTTCGCGGCACGTCGGTGAACGACGGCTTCGCCGGAGGCGTGAACTCGGGCGCGCCCGCATAGCGATACATGAACGCGGCCATCGCCTCGCGGGTGACCGCTTGCTGCGGCAGATAGTAGTTGTCAGCCCCGCGGTTCACCCCCGTCGACAAGCCCCGATCATACATCCAGACAACGTCTCCCCAGAATTTGTGTGGAGCGCGCCCGCTTCCCGGAGACGCTGTCAGCACATCGCGGTGTTTCTCCGTCACCACCCCGTCGATGCCGTCACGATGCTGGCCCGACCCGAGTTCGAACCTGGTCGCACTTGCAGAAGAGGCTCGGCCCGGCCACCACTGCGGAATGAGCGCTCTGCTGCATTCCCATCCGTGTTCGTCACCGACGCGCTCGGGACCGACGCACGGACGGAACCCGGTGAACTGCACGGTGTAGCTGCCGGGCACGAGCAGCGCCGAGAGATAGGCGCGTTTCGGCGCAGCGACCGGCACCCGCGTCACCTCGGCCCACCGGCCCTCGACGAGACGGTAGATGCCGACACTGCTGTACGGATCCCAATCGGCGAGCTCCCCGGGGCTGAAGGGGGTGCGCAACTCAGCAGTTCCCGATACCTTCGCATTGGGGTTCAGCGCGGTCACCTGCAGCGACGTCTCACCGTGCCCCTTCACTGCGAACGAATACTTCGGACCCGAGGCCAGGAACTGCGCTCCGCCAGGAGAATCCAGTCGGAGCAGGTAACTGCCACTGGCAACGCCCGAGAGTCGGAACGAGCCACCGGCTCGATCGATCGGCACCTCATGGTTCGCGTCGGAGACCGGCGAGCCGTCGAGGTGCGTCAAGCTGAGCCGTAACTCGCCGGCGGGCAGCTCCCCGAGCCCGGATATCCTGCCGACGATTGCGGAAGACGCCCCGCCCGATGGCGATTCTTCTACCACAGCGAGCGCTGTCGCCGAGGAGTGAGAGATCATCGCGGACAGTGCGACGATCAGCGTCGTCAAGATCACGAGCCCTCGGAACGTGCGTGAACCAGGGAACGACATCAAGAAGGATCCTCCACTCGAGAACGGTCTGAACGGGATTCCTCGGATGAGATCAGCCCTTGGCGAAGTCTAGTCGGCGTTCTGCGCGAACGCCGTCTCGTAGACGATGACGCTCGCTGCGGTGGCCAGGTTGAGGGATTCCGCGGCGCCGTAGATGGGCAGCTTGAGCGAGCGGTCGGCGAGCGCACGGTCCGCATCGCTGAGGCCTCGCGCCTCGTTGCCGAACACCCAGGCCACCGGCCCGTCGAGCGCGCCTTCGCCACGCGCCTCGAGCAGATCCGAGCCGCGCACGTCCGCCGCGAGCACGGCAAGACCAGCCTCCCGAGCCGCTCCGGCCGCCTCTTCCAGGGAACCCGCGACCCCGACCGGTAGATGGAAGAGCGACCCGGTCGTGGAGCGCACCACCTTCGGGTGGAAGGGGTCGATGCTCTCCCCCGCGAAGATCACCGCGTCGGCGCCGGCCGCATCGGCGACGCGCAGCACCGCTCCGGCGTTGCCGGGATCCCGCACCTCGTGCAGCACCACCACGAGCCGCGCGCCCCGCACCGCATCGGCGGCCGACGTCTCCCAGGTGCGCGCGACCGCCACCACACCCTGCGGGTTCACCGTCTCGCTCATCGCCGCGAGCACCTCGTCGGTCACCCGTTCGAGGCGCACCGCCGCCTCCGAGGCCAGGCGATCCACCTCGAACTGCCACGGCTCGTTGCCCATCGTGGCGTAGACCGCGTCGGCCAGCTGCGGCCGGTACGCGAGCAGCTCGCGCACCGCCTGCGGGCCCTCGACCAGGAAACGCCCCTGCGCCAGGCGCTCCTTCTTGCGCGCGAGCGCGGAGACGCGCTTGACACGGGGGGCCTTCGGGTTGCTGAGGATCTCGTCGTACACCCCACCACACTACCCGCGCACCAGCTCGACCGCCTCGCTCTCGCCCGGTACTTCGGCGCTCACCCGCATTTCGGATGCAACTCACCGCATCGGTCCGAAGCATCGGTGAGGTCCGAAGCACGGGGACCGCACGAGAAGCGGCTGGGTCGCCCTGCTCGGACGCGTACGGGGCGGCGCGCCCCGTACGCGCCCGGACACAGCAGAACCCCTCCGATCATCTCGACGGGCTCGATGATCGGAGGGGTTCTCGCGGAAAGACTCGCTTACGCCGCCTTGGGAGCCGAGGTGTCCTCGGGCAGGGCGTTCTTCGCGACCTCGACGAGGGTGGCGAAAGCGGCCTGGTCGTTCACTGCGAGCTCGGCGAGCATGCGGCGATCGACCTCGACACCCGCCAGGCCGAGACCCTGGATGAAGCGGTTGTAGGTGAGGCCGTTGGCGCGAGCGCCGGCGTTGATCCGCTGGATCCACAGACGACGGAAGTCGCCCTTCTTCTTGCGGCGATCGTTGTACGAGTAGACGAGCGAGTGAATGACCTGCTCTTTGGCCTTGCGGTACAGACGCGAACGCTGTCCGCGGTAGCCCTCGGCGCGCTCGAGGATGACGCGACGCTTCTTGTGGGCATTGACGGCCCGCTTGACTCTTGCCATTTCAGTTCTTCCTTACGAAAAGTCTTGGGTGTTGACGGGCCGTGCTCAGTGGCCGAGGAGCTTCATCGCCTGCTTGGCATCGCCCTTGGCGAGCACCTGCTCGGCGTTCAGGCGGCGCTTGCGCTTCGAGGACTTGACCTCGAGGTTGTGGCGCATACCGGCCTGCTGCTTCATCAGCTTGCCGGAGCCGGTGAGCTTGAAGCGCTTCTTGGCCCCCGAGTGGGTCTTCTGCTTGGGCATCGATTTCTCCTTGATTGTGTGCGCGCCGCGAACGGCTGCGTGGTGCACGGCTGCGGCTGCCGAGGCAGCCCGCCGCAGATTATTCGCCGGCGGGAGCGGCGGTGCCTGCCGCCTTATCCGCCTTGCGAGTGGCTTTCTCCTCGGCCCGACGAGCGTTCTGCTCGGCCTTGGCCTCGGACTTGTTCTTGAGCGGGGCGATGACCATCACCATGTTGCGGCCGTCGATACGAGGAGTCGATTCGACGGTGCCGAACTCGGCGATGTCCTCCGCGAACTGCTGCAGCAGGCGCACGCCCATCTCGGGACGCGACTGCTCGCGGCCGCGGAACAGGATCATGGCCTTGACCTTGTCGCCCTGCGAGAGGAAGCCGACAGCGCGCTTCGTCTTCGTCTCGTAGTCGTGCTTGTCGATCTTCAGGCGGAAGCGCACCTCCTTGAGGACGGTGTTCGCCTGGTTGCGGCGAGCTTCCTTCTGCTTCTGGGCGGCCTCGTACTTGTACTTGCCGAAGTCCATGATCTTGGCGACGGGCGGCTTCGAGTTCGGGGCGACCTCGACGAGATCGAGATCGGCGTCTGCCGCCAGGCGCAGCGCAGTCTCGATCGGCACGACACCGACCTGCTCGCCACTGGGTCCTACCAGTCGTACCTCGGGGACGCGGATTCTGTCATTCGTACGGGGATCGCTGATCGCAAGCTCCTCTGATCTCGTGTGATGGGCGCTCGCCGAGCGACGGACGGAGATCAGGGCCGCGCACGCGCTGCCCGCACCCTTCAGCTGTCGCGTGAACGACGGGGTGCCAACTACCCGGTAACCTAGTAGGCGGTGCCGGGTGGGAGTATCTCCTCTTCCGCATCTCGGCGAGACGCCGAGAACCACAGATCATCTTAGCACACATACGATCCAGACAGTCAGGACACCATGAGCGAGAATCCGCAGCACGACGCGTCGACCACGGAGAGCGAAGCGGATGTCGCCGCTCAGGCTGCGCGCGACATCGCCGAGGTCCCCGCGGTCGAGATCATCACCGCCGCGGCGGTGAACCTGCTCAGCGCTGCCGCGATCAAGTGCGGACTCTCCGACGCCCCCGAGAACGAGACCGATCTGGATGAGGCGCGCAAGCTCATCAACGCGCTCGCCGGCCTCATCACCGCCGGCGCCCCGGAGATCAGCGACTCGCACGCACGCCCGCTGCGCGACGGGCTGCGCTCCGTGCAGCTGGCGTTCCGCGAGGCCTCCGCGATCCCCGACGAGCCGGGAAAGGGGCCCGGCGAGAAGTACACCGGATCCGTGATCTGACGACCAGCCACGACTCGGCGATCGACGCCGCGGCGGTCCTCCTGCACGCCGTCGCAGGGTGACCGCCGTCGCCCGGTCCGGGGTCCGGACCCGGGCAGGATTTCGACTCGCTGCGCTCGCTCACTCAGCGGGGAGCACTCCCGCCGGTTGAGCGAAGCGCAGCGGAGTCGAAACCCGGAGCCTCGATTCCCCGCCGCGAGCGCCCCTGCCCCGCCCGTCAGCGGCTGACTCGCTGCGCTCCTCACTCAGCGGCGCCGCCTCACCCGAGCAGCGGCACCTCACCGCCCTGGCGCGCATCGCGCCACAGATCCACGTCGGCGTCCGCGCGACCCAGCAGCTCGTCGATCGCGGCGAGCTCACCCGCTTCGAAATCGAGCCGCTCCAGCGCGCGCCAGTTCTCGTCGAGCTGCGAGAGGCGACTCGCCCCGGCCACGAGGCTCGTCACCCGAGAATCGCGCAGCGCCCACGCGAGCGCCATCTGGGCAAGGCTCTGCCCGCGCCCGGCCGCGATCTCGGCGAGTCCGCGCAGGCTCTCGCGCAGCTCGTCGGTGAGCGCCGACGAGGAGAAGCTGCCGGGGCTCGCGGCGCGCGATCCCTCGGGCACCCCCTCGAGATACTTGTCGGTGAGCATGCCCTGAGCGAGCGCGGTGAAGCCGATCACTCCGAAGCCCTCCTCCGCCGCGGCGTCGAGCAGGCCCTCCTCCTCGACCCACCGGTTCAGCATGCTGTAGGAGGGCTGGTGGATCGTGACCGGCGTGCCGAGCTGCCGCAGCAGTCCGGCGAGTTCACGGCTCGCGGCAGCGGAGTAGGAGGACATGCCGACGTAGTCGGCGCGGCCGGAGCGCACGATGTGGTCGAGCGCGGCTGCGGTCTCCTCGAGCGGCGTGCGGGGATCGGGCCGGTGCGTGTAGAAGATGTCGACGCGCTCGACGCCGAGCCGCTCCAGCGAGCGGTCGAGACTCGCCACCAGGTGCTTGCGACTGGCGCCCGCACCGTGCGGGCCCGGCCACATTTCCCAACCGGCCTTCGTCGAGATGACGAGCTCGTCGCGGTGCGCCGCGAGGTCGCTCTGCAGGATCCGCCCGAAGTTGCGCTCGGCCGCCCCGTACGGCGGACCGTAGTTGTTGGCGAGATCGAAGTGGAAGATCCCCCGTTCGAAGGCGCCCAGCACCAGTTCGCGCTGGGTCGCGTGCGGCCGGTCGTCCCCGAAGTTCTGCCACAGTCCGAGCGAGAGGAGCGGAAGATGCAGACCGCTCCTCCCGACGCGGCGCACGGCGGTGCGGTCATAGCGGGAGGTCTCGTCGTCGAAGCTCATGGTCCCCGATCGTAGCGCCTCTCGCGGCTCCCGGTCCGGTCCGGCACGCCCAGTCGGAGCGCGCGGAGGGGTCTACCCCTTCAGATTCTTCATCGCGAAGTGCGAGCTCACCTTCCCGACTCCTCGCACCGGCATGATCCGCTGGGTCAGGAACTCCTCGTAGGCGGGCAGGTCCGCTGCGGCGACCCGCAGGAAGTAGTCGGGTGTGCCGAAGAGCCGTTTGAACTCGACCACCTCGTCGTACTCGGCCACCTCGCGCTCGAAGGTCTCGACCACCGACGCCTCCTGCGTGGCGAGGTCGACGTGCAGGATCACCTCGAATCCCCGCCCCGTCGCGACCGGATCGACGACCGCGCGGTATCCGCGGATCACTCCGCTCGCCTCGAGCCGCTGCACGCGCCGCAGACACGGTCCGGGAGTCAGGCCGACTCGGGCCGCGAGATCGACGTTGGTCAGTCGCCCCTCCCGCTCGAGCTCATCGATAATTGCGCGATCCAGGCTATCCATGCATATATCTTGCAGCAAACCCCTGGAACCCGGCCATATGAGCACCCACATTGCGCACGCGATGCGGCAGGATGGTCACATGCCCGCTTCTGCTCCGCCTCCAGCCGGCGCTGCGGAAGCGCCCCGGAGCGCACAGGTACGCGAGGGACTCGCCGACTCCCTGGGGGTCGGGATCGGGATCTTCCCCCTCGGTGTGGCGCTGGGCATGCTCGTGGTGCAGGCCGGCCTGCCGTGGTGGCTCGCCCCCGCGCTCTCGATCGGCGTCTTCGCGGGCTCGGTCGAGCTGCTCCTGGTGAGCATGCTGGCGTCGGCGGCCCCGCTGCTCACCATCGCGGCGACGGTGTTCGCACTCAACTTCCGCCACGTCTTCTACGCCTTCTCCTTCCCCCTGGCGCGGGTGCGGCCGGGTCTCCCCCGCGCCTACTCCGTGTACGCGCTCATCGACGAGGCCTACGCGACCTACGCGCTGCTGCCGGCCGAGAAGCTGAGCTCGGCCAGGATCGTGACCGGACAGCTCGCCATGCAGGCCTACTGGGTCGGCGGCGGACTCCTGGGCGTGGCGATCGCCGCGGCCCTGCCCGAACCCATCGAGGGCTTCGAGTTCGCGCTCTACTCGCTCTTCATCGTCATGACGCTCGACGCGGCGCGCAGCCGCCGGGAGATCCCGTCGATCCTGCTCGCGGGTCTCGCCATGACCGTCGCGATCCTCGTCGCCCCTGGCTCAGCCCTGCTGGTCGGGCTCGCACTCTTCACCGGGCTGCTCGTGCTCCGGTATCTGTGGACCCGGCGCACTGCCGAGCGCGGCGGGGCGGCGCCGGGCGAAGCACTGCGGGAGGCACCGCAGCGCGAGGCGACGCAGGGCGACACCCCGCGGAACGACACCCCGAGCGGAGAAGGACGATGACCGAGGCGACGCTCTGGTATCTGATCGCCGCGATCGCGATCAGCGGACTCATCACGCTCGGTCTGCGCGCGCTCCCCTTCGCGATCCTCAAGCCGCTGCGCAAGTCGAAACTGGTGCAGAAGCTCGGGCTCTGGATGCCGGCGGGCCTGCTGCTGATCCTCGTGATCACAGTGCTGCGAGACGAGATCATCGCCCGGCCGGGTGAGATCTGGGCCATCGCGGCGGCCTCGGTCGTCACCGTCGTCGTGCACCTCACGTGCAAGCGACGCGCGCTGCTCAGCATCGCCGCCGGAACAGCCTGCTACGTGGTGCTGCTCAATCTCGTCTGAGGCCCCTGACTCGATGGCTGTCCCGCTCCCGGGCGGCGGTCCTGCCCGTCACGTGTCTTTGATCGGCGGCAGGTCGTAGACCTCCTCGCCGAGAAGGTCATCCCCTCCCTGCGGGTAGTCCGTGATCTCCGGGCGCCGGCCGAGGAACACCGCGCTCGCGATGAGGCCGCCCCAGACGATCACGGTCGAAATCACGAGAAACAGGATCGCCACCGGGGTCATCGTGCACCTCCTTCGAGGTCATCCCGCATCGGGGTCGCGCGCGAGACCGTTCTTCCCGCTCGGTCGAGAGGCGGCCAGGGGGTGAAGGCAAGAGGGTCGGTCCGCCACGGCAGCGCCGTGAGCACAATGGATCCGACGATCATCAGCAGCACCGAGCCCCAGCCGACGATCAGCAGATACCCCGTGTCGTACCCGCCGTACGGGGTGGAGATCAGGTCGATCACCGTCGCCACGAGCATGTATCCGAGCACCACGGGCCCGAGCACGGTGACCAGGATGAGCCAGAGCCGGCCGACCTTGAACGTCGAGAGCGAGCTGAGATGCCCGCTCAGCTCGCGACCCGCGCGCCGGATCCAGAGCACCGTGATGCTCATGACGACCGCGGATGCGACGATGCCGATGTTGTTCGCCCAGTTGTCGATCGTGTCGAGCGCGGTGAGCCCCGATGTCGTGCCGAACAGCAGCAACGAGATCAGCGCGAGCGCCCCGCCCAGTCCGTACGCGGCCGTCTTGCGACGGAGACCGAACTTGTCGATCACTCCGGCGAACACCACCTCGAGGATCGAGATCAGAGATGTCAGCGCGGCCAGCGTCAGCGACCCGAAGAAGAGCGCCCCGAAGAACGGTCCGCCTGGCATCTCCGCGACGATCGCGGGGAAGGTCATGAAGGCGAGACCCACGCCGGTCAGTCCTTCGAGATCACCGACCGCGACCCCCTGCTGGAAGGCGAAGAACCCCAGCGTCGCGAATACCCCGATGCCCGCGAGGATCTCGAACGAGGAGTTCGCGAACGCCACCACAAGCCCGGGTGTCGTCATGTTCGACCGCCGCTTGCGGTATGAGGCGTAGGTCATCATGATGCCGAAGGCGACCGAGAGCGAGAAGAAGATCTGGCTGTAGGCCGCCACCCAGACGCCGGGGTTGGCGAGCGCCGCGAAGTCGGGAGTGAACAGCGCGTTGACACCATCCGCCGCGCCGGGCAGGAAGAGCGCGCGGATCACGAGGGCGAGGAAGCCCACGACCAGCAGCGGCATGGCGATCATGTTGGCCCGCTGCACGCCCTTCACGACGCCGGCGCCCAGAACCACCAGGGTGATCAACCACATCAGCACGAGCGAGATCAGCACGCCCGGCACGAAGTCCAGCGTGAACGATGCGTCCGACACGCGCAGGTAGTCGCCGACGAAGAAGCCCGTCGCGTCGTCGCCCCACCGCAGATCGAATGAGAACACGAAGTAGCTCGCCGCCCAGGCGAGCACCGCCGTGTAGTAGATCGCGATGAACACGCAGATCATCACCTGGAACCAGCCGATCCCCTCGCCGAGCCGACCCGCCAGGCGCCGCAGCGCGAGCGGGGCGGAGCCGCGGAAGCGGTGCCCGATGGCGTAGTCGAGGAAGAGGATCGGGATGCCCGCGGTGAGCAGCGCCACGATGTACGGGATGAGGAACGCGCCTCCCCCGTTCTCGTAGGCGACGCCGGGGAAGCGCCAGATGTTGCCGAGGCCGACGGCGGATCCGATCGCCGAGACGATGAACCCGATCTGGCCGGTCCACTCCGCGCGCGGCTGGGGCGCGGACGACACGGTCGCGCTCTGGGTCATGGAACGGGCTCCTTATCTCGCTATCGCCGGGACGCGTACGCGAGCGTAGCAGCTTCCTCCGACGCTCAGGCGGCGACGGGACGCACCCGCAGGGAGTCGACGCGCCCGGCGATGGTCGCGTCGACGGCCCAGCTTTGCTGCGCCGCGGTGACGAGCTCCTGCAACGACTCCCGGTCCAGGCCCGGCACGAGCCCCAGGACGACGTCGGTCTCGGGGGCGAGCAGGCGCGCTTCGGGATCCCCCGGCGCGAGTGTGATCCGGGCGATCCGAGGATCCCCCGAGACCGATGCGCGGAACGCGGCGATGACTTCCGGGTCCGCCCAGGCCGGCAGTACGCTCTCCCCCAGCGCCATCGCCTCGAGCTGGGTGCGGCGCACCCCGAACTCTCGCTCGGGGGTGCCCGGGTCTACGATGATGAGGTCCGTCTGCTCCTGTGCCGCCGCGAGTGCCGCCTGCGGGCCGGGCACGGGGATGGGACGGGCCTCCGGGTTCCAGGCTCGCATCGTCTCGACCGAGCTGAACACGGGCATCACGCGGCGTCCGTCGGGAGCCGCCACCGTGACGATCGAGAGCTCCTGCGACTTCTCGACCACCCGACCCTCGGGGGTGAGGCCCGTGTCGCCCGCCTCGGCGAGCAGGGGGATCAGCACCCGGCAGCCGGAGAGGGCGAGGATCGCCTGCGCGTGGGCCTCGGCGAGACGCGAGAGCTCCTCGCCGCCATCGGCCGGGCCGAGCCGCCCGGCGGACTCGCGCACCGCGGCGACCGCCGCCGCGAACTCGGGCGGCGTCGCTCCGTCATCGCCGGCGAACGCGGTGCCGTGGTGGTCGAAGCTGCGGCCGGCCCACGGGAACCCCGCGGAGTCGACGGAGCCGCCCGCGACCAGGCTCTCGGGCACACCCGTCGAGCGAGGGGCGTCGCCGGTGGATGGGAGACGTTTGATGGCCATGAAGAGGTTCGGAGCCTACCTGCCGGCGACGTCGAGCGCGGCCGGCAGGGTGAAGGCGCCGTCGTAGAGCGCCTTGCCGACGATCGCCCCTTCGACGCCCAGCGGCACGATCTCGCGCAGCGCGGCCAGGTCGTCGAGACTCGACACCCCGCCCGAGGCGATCACGGGCCGCTCGGTGCGCGCGCAGACGCCCTTGAGCAGTTCGATGTTGGGGCCGCGCAGCGTGCCGTCCTTCGTGACATCGGTCACCACGTAGCGGGGGCAGTTCGCGTCCTCGAGGCGTTCGAGCACCTCCCAGATGTTGCCGCCCTCCTCGGTCCAGCCGCGAGCGGCGAGGGTCTCGCCGCGCACGTCCAGGCCGACGGCGATCTGCTCGCCGTAGCGCGCGATCACCGCACGGGTCCACTCGGGGTTCTCGAGGGCGGCGGTGCCGAGGTTGACGCGGCGCGCGCCCATCTCGAGCGCCGCCTCGAGGCTCGCGTCGTCGCGGATGCCGCCCGAGAACTCGATGTTCACGTCTCCCGCGCGCTTGATGATCTTGCGCGCCACGGCGACGTTGCTGCCGCGGCCGAACGCGGCGTCGAGGTCGACGAGGTGGATCCACTCGGCGCCCTGCTCGATCCAGTCGAGCGCGGCATCGACCGGGCTGCCGTAGTTGGTCTCGGTACCCGCCTCGCCCTGCGTGAGGCGGACGGCCTTGCCGTCCACCATGTCGATGGCCGGCAGCAGCTGCAGCTTGGGGCCGTGCGCGAGCTCACTCATGTCTACGGTCTCCTTCAGTGTCGGGGTTGCGAATGCGGAAAGCGCGTCTGTCGGCTCGGGATCGTCGCTGACGCCCGGGTGACGCGAGCTAGAGGGTGGAGATCCAGTTGCGCAGCAGCTGGATGCCGGCGTCGCCGGACTTCTCGGGATGGAACTGAGTGGCGCTGAGCGGCCCGTTCTCGACGGCGGCGACGAAGCGCTCGCCGTGCTCCGCCCAGGTGACGACCGGACTCGTAGCCCCGACCGGCGCTGCGGCGCCAGCAGGATCCGAGCGGAGACGCTCCGCGTTTCCGCCTGATCGGGTCCTGCCCTCGAGCGTCCAGTCGGTCGCGGCGTAGCTGTGCACGAAGTAGAAGCGCTCGTCGGCGATGCCGCGGAAGAGCACGGAGTTCTCGGGCGCCTCGACCGTGTTCCAGCCCATGTGCGGCAGCACGGGCGCGCGCAGTTCGCGCACGGTTCCCGGCCACTGCCCGAGGCCCTCGGTCTCGACGCCGCGCTCCACGCCGCGCTCGAACATCACCTGCTCGCCGACGCAGATGCCCAGCACGGGTCGCCCGCCCGCGAGTCGACGATCGATCAGCTCGTCCCCGCGCACGGCGCGCAACTGCTGCATCACCGCGTCGAAGGCGCCCACACCGGGCACGAGCAGGCCGTCGGCCTCGGCGACGGCCCGGGGGTCTCGGGTCAGTTCGACCTCGGCGCCCGCCTGCGCGAGCGCCTTCACTGCGGAGTGCACATTGCCCGACCCGTAGTCGAGGACGACGACGCGCTTGCGCGGCGACTCATCAGCACCGACGACGCGCTTCGCGGTCACAGAGCGCCCTTCGTGGACGGGATGCCCGAGACGAGCGGATCCTTCGCCTTGGCCTGACGGAGCGCACGCGCGAACGCCTTGAACTCGGCCTCGGCGATGTGGTGCGGATCCCGCCCCTCGACCAGCTCGAGATGCACCGTGAGACGCGCGTTGAGCACGAGCGCCTCGAAGAAGTGCCGCACCATCGACCCGGTGAAGTGCCCGCCGATGAGGTGGAACTCGAAGCCTGCCGGCTCGCCCGAGTGCACCAGGTAGGGGCGGCCCGAGATGTCGATGACCGCCTGCGCGAGCGCCTCGTCGAGCGGCACGAACGCATCGCCGTAGCGGGAGATGCCGCTCTTGTCGCCGAGCGCCTCGAGGATCGCCTGCCCCAGCAGTATCCCCGTGTCCTCGACGGTGTGGTGCACGTCGATGTGCACGTCGCCCGTTGCGCGCACCGTGAGATCGGTGAGCGAGTGCCGCGCGAGCGCCGTAAGCATGTGATCGAAGAACGGCACACCGGTGTCGATGTCGGACTCGCCGGTACCGTCGAGGTCGAGACTCAGGCTGATCTGCGACTCGCTCGTCGAGCGTTCGAGCGAGGCGGTGCGTGGGAGAGCGGTCATATGCTCGATTCTATCGGGCTTCGGTGCGGATCCCCTGCCTGGCTCAGCCCGCGGGAGTGAGCGCCGCGATCGCATCGATGACGGCGGTGGTCTCCGACTCCGTGCCAGCGGTGATACGCAGGTGCCCCGGGATCCCGAGGTTGCGGATGAGGATGCCCTGCGCGCGCAGCGCATCGAAGACGGCGTCGGGATCGGAGAAGCCGCCGACCAGCAGGAAGTTGGCGCCGGAGGGGTGCACGTCGTAGCCGAGGTCGGTGAGCGCCGCCGCGAGACGATCGCGCTGGGACCGGATGTCGGCGACGGTGGCCAGCATCTCGTCGGCGTGCCGGATCGCTGCGGTCGCCGCGGCCTGCGTCAGCGCCGACAGGTGATACGGCAGGCGCACGAGACGCAGCGCATCGACCACGGCGGGATCGGCCGCGAGATAGCCGAGGCGCACGCCGGCGAAGGCGAAGGCCTTGCTCATCGTGCGCGAGACCAGCAGCCGGTGACGGCCGGGCAGCAGCGTCACGGCGCTCTCCCGCTCGGCGTCGAACTCCTGGTAGGCCTCGTCCACGATCAGAATGCCGTCGAAGGCGTCGTAGGCGGCGAGGATCACGTCGCGATCGAGCGGGGTGCCCGTGGGGTTGTTGGGGCCGCACAGGATCGCGATATCGGGGCTGTGCTCACGCAGCGCCCCGACGACGAGCTCCGGCGTGAGCGCGTAGTCCGCGGGACGCGGGACGGCGATCCAATCGGTGTCGGTGCCCGATGCCAGGAGCGGGTACATGGAGTAGGTCGGGGTGAAGCTGAGCAGCGAGCGCCCCGGCCCTCCGAACGCCTGCAGGATCTGTTGCAGCACCTCGTTCGAGCCGTTCGCGGCCCAGAGCTGCTCGGCCGAGAGACCGTGACCGAGGTAGCCCGCGAGTGCCCCGCGCAGCCCCATGAACTCGCGATCCGGGTATCGGTTGACCCCGTGCACGGCCTGGGCGAGCGACTCGACGATGTCCGCGACGACGCTCTCCGGGATGGGGTGCGTGTTCTCGTTGACGTTGAGGCTCACCGGCACGGGATCCTGGGGAGCGCCGTAGGGCTGCTTGCCGACGAGATTGGCGCGGAGGGGCAGGTCGCTCAGGCTGGTCACCAGGACAGTCTATTGCGATACTGAGGCTGTGACTCCTCAGCCCCTGCGCATACGCCTGCTCAACGACTACGAGCTCGTGGTCATGGGGTTGCGCACCATTCTGGAACCGTTCGCCTCACGGGTCGAAGTGGTCGAGGCCGATGTGCGCGACACCGCCGACCGCCGGGTCGATCTCACGCTCTACGACACCTTCGGACGGCCTCCGACAGGTCGGGACGGCGTCGGCGAGGTCGTCGCCGATCCCCGATCGGGCGCCGTGGCGGTGTACACCTGGAACATGCACGAGACCCTCGTCGCGCGAGCGCTGGACAGCGGCTGCCGCGGCTATCTCGACAAGTCGCTGAGCGCCGCCGAGCTGGTCGGCTGCCTCGAGCGGATCTGCGCCGGGGAGATCGTCACCTCCCCGACACGCGATCGCCCTGCCGAGGAGACCGCGGTGTCGAAGGGCGCATGGCCGGGCCAGCGAGAGGGCCTCAGCGCCCGGGAGGCGGAGGTCATCGCGCTGATCACGCAGGGACTGACCAATCCCGAGATCGCCGGGTTGAGCTACATCACGCTCAACTCGCTCAAGTCCTACATCCGCTCGGCCTATCGCAAGATGGGTGTCGAGCGCCGCTCGCAAGCCGTCCGCTGGGGTATCGAGCACGGCATGCTGCCCGCGGAAGCGCCCCGGGATTCCTAAGAGGCTCCGCCAATAGGCAGCCGGTTGAGCGAACGAAGTGAGTCGAAACCCTTGATTTCGACTCGCCCACGGCTCGCTCAATCAGCGGATACGAAGGCCTATTGGCGGAACCTCTCAGCCGGATAGGGCTCTGCCCGGAGCAGGCGGGCGAGATGGGCGGCATTCGCGGCCGCCGTCGCCGTCGCCCTCGAAACCGGCTCCGGGATCGAATCGAGTTGCCGATAGTCGATCTTCTGCATGGCTTCGCCGTTCCAGTACACCGAGGCCTGCGCCGGAATGGTGAAGCCGACGTCTCCGAGCGCCTGGCTGAGGACGGCGGAGATGTGGTGCGCGCCGTCCTCATTGCCGACGATGACCGGGATGGCGACCTTGTCGAACAGAGTGGGCCTGCCGTCGGCGTCCGTTTCGCCCAGTTCGGCGTCGAGCCGCTCGAGCACCCGCTGCGCGACGCTCGACTGCTGGCCCAGCCAGGTCGGGGTGACGAACACGAGGATGTCGGCGTCGAGCACGGCCTCTCTGATCGGCGGCCACGCATCGCCCTCTCCCATATCGGCCAGCACTCCGGGAAGGATGCGATGGTCCACCGCACGCAGGGTGTCTCCCCTCACACCGTGCCGCTCGAGGGCGGCCAGGACCTGGCCGCCGAGCACGTCGCCGCTCGACGATTCGGGCGCGGGCTTGAGCGTGCAGTTGATCGTGAGCGCCCTCAACGGTGTATCCGCAGAGGTATCCATGACCTCCACGCTAGACGGACGCGCAATGGGCGATCAGGGGGTTTCGCTTTCGGGCTCTCGACGCTAGGACCGGCTGAGTCCGCCTGCTGCCGGTCGGAAGCGGGCGAATTGTAGAGGGATCCCGAACGGAAAATTACACCCCTCAGGGTGGGAGGGGTCGTTGCTACCGTGAATTCGCAGGGCAGTCCCTGTTCGCTCATGCCCGTTCGGGCGGGCGGCCGGGATACGACACGAAGGCTCCTCATTGGGAACGCTCCTCTATGGAAAATCGCAGCGATACGAGTTCGAGGATCGAACGCTCGAGCATGTCCGACACGTTATCGCCATGAAGCTGCGCAAGAAGGAGTCGTTCTTCCTGACTTGGAATCCGCGCGACGCCGGAGCGGCTGTCACCGGCTCAGCCGCGACGCTCTCTCTGTGGATATCGCCTGCTTCGCCGATCGCCTTCGAGTTCTCGGGCAGCACCCAAGGGCCCCTGTCGCGAGAGTGGATCGCGGCGCTGACGCGGACGTCCTACGGCAACCGCGGCCTTGTCGTCATCCCCGAGCGCGCAGTGCCTGCCAACCGGACGCCGCCCGGTTGATCCGGCCCAGCCCCTCCGCGAGCGCGAGGCTCCGCAGGTTCGCCACAGCACGGCGCCGCTCGAGGTCAGCCTTCTCCGCGCGGACGGACACCGCGCGGAGCGCGATACCCGCGCGATCGCTCAGATACCCAGCTCGTCAGCGGACACGACCGCAGGGCTCTCGGAGTAGCGCAGCGGAACCGCCAGCGGCTGACCGGCATCGACCCCGGACCCCTCGAGCTGGTTCAGCTGCACGATCTCGGCCACCAGGTCCCGCGGGTCGGCCGAGGGGTCGAGCTCGGTAGCGAGCGACCACAGCGAGGATCCCGGCTGCACGACCGCGTAGGCGAACTGCTGCCCGCCCTCGGCATCGGAGGCGATCGCCTGCGGGGCCCCGAGCGCGGCGATGAACGCCAGCAGACCTGCCACGAGCACGGTTGCGAGGCCGCCGAACACCACACGTCCTCGGCGAGTGAGCCGCAGCTTGACCGTGTCGCCCCCGCCAGCCCGTCCGCCTGCGGTCGCAGTCGCATCGACCGAGCCGCGGCCGATCGCGGAGCCCGCAACCGAAGCGGTCTCGAACGTGCCCTGAACCAGAACCGTCTGCGCATTCATGGTGGTGTCCTTTCTGCTCGACACTCGCCGGCTCCGCCGGGCGAACATCTGTTTCGAATATATCTTCGATAACTCGAAATCGCAAGCAATTCATCGAACACACGTTTCGATCTTTTCCACGACACTCGAACACATGTTTGCCCGTGTTCGAACTCAGCGACTAGGGTTTCGAGCAACGGGATCACTGAATCAGCAACCACTGACATTCACGGATCGCGCCGCCCCAGCACCGCCCGGCCGAGAAAGGACAGCGATGAGCAACGCTGCCGCGCCCCACTCCGCGAAGCCCCTGAGCGAGAAGCAGCAGGCGATCCTGGAATACATCGCACGCTCCGTCGAGAGCCGCGGATATCCACCGAGCATGCGCGAGATCGGCGATGCCGTCGGCCTCTCGTCACTCTCCAGCGTGACCCACCAGCTCAGCCGACTGGAGCTCGGCGGGTACATCCGCCGCGACCCGAACCGGCCCCGCGCCCTCGAGATCCTCGTCGAGCTCTCGGAGACGAGCAGCGCCATCGCCGACTCCCCGACGCAGCAGGTCGAAGAGGCGGCGTACGTACCGCTCGTCGGCCAGATCGCAGCGGGCGTGCCCATCACCGCCGAGCAGCAGGTCGAGGAGATCGTGCCGCTCCCCCGCCAGCTGGTGGGCGACGGACAGCTCTTCATGCTGCGCGTGGTGGGCGATTCGATGATCGACGCCGCCATCTGCGACCGCGATTTCGTGGTGGTGCGCCAGCAGCGCGAGGCGGAGAACGGGGACATCGTCGCCGCGATGCTCGACGGCGAGGCCACGGTCAAGGTGTTCCGTCGACGCGACGGCCACACCTGGCTGCTCCCCCGCAACAGCGCGTTCGAGCCGATCCTCGGAGATCACGCAGAGGTGCTCGGCCGCGTCGTGGCGGTGTTCCGCTCCGTCTGACGAACCGCTCGGAGACAGCACCCGGGGCCGCGGATCCATTCGGATCCGCGGCCCTTCTGCGTGCTCGACTTGATTTGTTGAACCGGGTATAAATAATGTTGAGAGTATGTCGTCCTCACTCACCACGTCTCCTGCCGCGCACGCCGATGGCCACGGCACCGATCGCACCCCCTCTCACGCGGCGCGTTTCGTCACCGCCGGGCTGGCACCCGACTTCGTTCCCTATCCACGAGGACTCGAGTTGCAGCGCGAGGCCGCGCACCGCATCATCGACGACGTGGATAGCGGCACGGTGCTCCTGCTCGAGCACACCCCGGTGTACACCGCGGGCAAGCGGGCCCTTCCCGAGGAGTACCCGCAGGACGGCACCCCGGTCGTGCCGGTCGATCGCGGCGGCAAGGTCACCTGGCACGGACCCGGACAGCTCGTCGTCTATCCGGTGATCCGCCTGCGCGAGCGGCTCAGGGTCGTCGACTTCGTACGCTTGCTCGAGCGCGTCATCGTCGAGACCGCCGCCGAATTCGGCGTCGCGGGATTCCGGATCCCCGGCCGCGCCGGGGTCTGGGCCGAGGCGGGCAATCCAGAGCCGTCGAAGTTCGCCCAGATCGGCATCCACACGAGCAGAGGAATCGTGACGCACGGCCTCGCCGTCAACTGCAACAACGATCTCGCCCCTTTCGCAGGCTTCGTCCCCTGCGGCATCACCGACGCGGGAGTGACGACGCTCTCCGAACTGGCCGGTCGCAGCATCTCGCCGGCCGACATCGCCCCGGTGATATCGGCTCGGCTGGAGATCGCACTCGAGGAGGCCGCCGAGTGAGCGCGCGGATCCTGCCGTCCACCGGGACCCGTCCCGAGCCGGAGGGACGCAAGCTGCTGCGGATCGAGGCCCGCAATGCGGAGACGCCGATCGAGAAGAAGCCGGAGTGGATCAAGACCCGTGCCCGCCTCGGCCCCGAGTATCAAGATGTGCACGCACTCGTGCAGAAGGAGGGCCTGCACACCGTCTGTCAGGAGGCCGGCTGCCCGAACATCTTCGAGTGCTGGGAGGACCGGGAAGCCACCTTCCTGATCGGCGGCTCCATCTGCACGAGACGCTGCGACTTCTGCATGATCACCTCGGGCAAGCCGCTGCCCCTCGACACGGATGAACCGCGCCGTGTCGCGGAGTCGGTGCGCACCATGGGGCTGCGCTATGCGACCATCACCGGGGTCACCCGCGACGATCTCCCCGACACCGGCGCCTGGCTCTACGCCGAGACGATCCGCCAGATCCACGAGCTCAACCCGGGATCGGGCGTCGAGGTACTCGCCGACGATCTCGGCGGCCGTCCCGAGGATCTCGCCCAGGTCTTCGAAGCGGCGCCCGAGGTCTTCGCCCACAACCTCGAGACTGTGCCCCGCATCTTCAAGCGGATCCGCCCGGGCTTCCGCTACGACCGCTCGCTCGGCGTGCTCACGCAGGCCCGCGCGGCCGGCATGATCACCAAGTCGAACCTGATCCTCGGCATGGGCGAGACCCGCGAGGAGATCACGAGCACCATGCGGGAGCTGCGCGACGCCGGGTGCGACATCCTCACGCTCACGCAGTACCTGCGACCGTCGAAGCTGCACCACCCCATCGACCGGTGGGTGCGGCCGGAGGAGTTCGTCGAGCTGAAGGCCGAAGCCGACGCGATGGGGTTCGCCGGCGTGCTCGCGGGTCCGCTCGTGCGCTCCTCCTACCGCGCCGGCAGGCTTTGGGCGCAGACGATGGCGCGCAAGGGTCGGTCCATCCCCGAGGCGCTGCAGCACCTCGCCGACCGGGCGGCGGAGTCCTTCCCGCAGGCGGTGTGAGCCCCGGTCCGTCCTCGCGCGCTCACCCGCACCTCAATCGCGCCCGCACTTCCTCAACGCGTCAGTAGATGTCGGCTCCGCGGCCGTTTGGCGACAACTGCTGGCGCGCGTAGACGGGGCCGAGGGGCGGCGGGCGGGGCGGGGAGCGGGCGGAGCGCGGCAGGCGAACAGAGCGCGGCGGGCGAACGGACGCGGAGCGGACGGGGCAGGGAGCGAACGGGCACCGCGCAGACGGGCGGAGCGGTAGGCGAACGGAGCAGCGGGCCGTGCGACGCAGCCGCCCTACCGCACCGGGTCCGGCGTCAGCAGGTGCAGCTCGCGCAGCACGGCGAGCACCTGCTCGTGCCGATTGAAGGTGTAGAGGTGGATCGACGGCGCACCGCCGGCGAGCAGCTCGCGCGCCAGCTCGACCGTGTGCTCGACGCCGAGCTCGGGCGCATACCCGCCGAGCTCCTCGATCTCCTGCTCGAGCCCCGCGGGGGCCGGGCGGCCGGCGAGGGAGGCGACCTTGCGCAGCTGCGCGCTCGTCGACACCGGCATGAGACCGGGCAGGATCGGGATCCGCAGCCCTGCCGACTGCGCGTCGCTCACGAACGACAGGTACTCCTCGGCCCGGAAGAACAGCTGCGTGATCGCGAACTGCGCCCCGGCCTCCTGCTTCGCGATGAGCCACTCGATGTCCTCGGCCCGCGAGCGTGACAGCGGATGCCCGTTCGGATAGGCCGCGACCGATGTGCGTCCCACGCTCGTGAGCGGCGGCCGCTCCGCACGCGCCTCCGTGATGAGCTCCACGAGCTCGAGCGAGCTGAGCGAACCGGCCACACTCGGGTCGTCCTCCCCCAGCCCCCGAGGCGGGTCACCACGCAGCGCGAGGAAGTCGTGCACGCCCGCGTCCATGATGCCGTGGATCGTCTCGCGCACCGCCTCGCGGCTCTCGCCCACGGTGGTGAGGTGCGCCAGCGGCAGCGCGTCGGTGCGGTCGCGCAGATACTTCAGCAGGTCGAGCGATGCATCCCGGTTCGACCCGTTGGCCCCGTAGGTCACCGAGATGAAATCGGGCTCGGCCGCCGAGAGGTGCTGCACCGCATGCCCGAGCGCGAGCGCGGCCGCGCCGCTGCGGGCGGGGAAGACCTCGAAGGAGAAGCGGGCGCGCGTCGGGGCGCTCCCGGTGAGCAGCACGGCGTTCACGAAACGGCTCCGTTCCTCACCGCGGGCGCCCGCGACGCGGGCTCCCCGGTGGCCCCGTATCCGGCGTAGGAGAGCGGTTCTGCGGGTGCTCCCCCGCCCAGCTCCTCGCTCGCCAGCGCGGTGCCCCGCACACGCGCGGCGATCTTGGCGAAGGCGACGTCGCGCGCGAAGTCGGGCGACCCGTGGCGCGGCTTCTCGTCGATGAGATAGGGCGAGAAGCCGCAGTCATCGGTGGATCCCAGCAGCTCCGCGGGGATGAACCGCGCGGCGCGCACCAGCTGGTCCCGGATCTCCTCGGCGGTCTCGAGCTTCGGGCTCGTCGGCTTCGTGACGCCGAGCAGCACGCGCGGGGCCGAGGCCTCCGAGCGGGCGCGGTGCCGCAGCTGGCGTCCGATCAGCCGGGCCACCCGATCCGGGTCCTTCTCGCTCGCGGCCTGCACGAGGAAGTAGCCCGCCTCGATCTGGAAGAGCTCGGGAATGAGCTCGGCGTAGTCGACGTCGGCGCTGTGGGCGGAATCGTTGTCGTTGCCGGGACAGGTGTGCACCCCGACGGCGGCGCGCTCGGCGGGAGCGAGCCGCTCGAGCACGCGGTTGATGAGCTCGATGAATCCGCCGAGCGCCTCGGGGCCCGCCCAGGGGGCCCGCACGTCGCGGCGCAGCGCGAGCCGGCCCTCGGTGAAATCGATCGTGACGCGGGATGCTCCAGCCTCGAAGCAGCGCCTGATGTCCTCGGCGCAGCCGGACACCACGTCGTCGAGGAACTCCTCGCGCGAGTAATCGCCGAGGCCCTCCGCGGGAACCATGAGCGAGAGCATCGAGGGCGAGATCACGGCCTGCTTGAGCGGAAGCGCCGTGAGGGCGCGCGCCGCCGCGAGGTCGTCAGCGGCCCAGGAGCGGAAACGGAACGGAGCCCGCGCCAGGCTCGGGATCACACGGTGATGCCCGTCGGCGAACACGGCGAACACCGGCCCCTCCTCGACGTCGACGGTATCGCTGCCGGTGCCGAGGGGGTAGCTCGCGAAACTCTGACGCCGCTGTTCGCCGTCGCTGATGATCGGCGAACCGGTCGCGGTCAGCCGCGCGAGCGTGTCGCGCACCGCGCGATCCTGCTCCTCGCGCAGCTCGGCTTGCGATGCGAGCCCGGTCTCGGCGTCGAGCACCACCCGCTGCAGCCGCGCCGGGCGGGGCAGCGAGCCGACCGGCTCGGTGGGGAGTTCGCCGACCGGCCAGGGGCCGGCAACGCCCCCGGGAACGCTTCCCGGGGCCGCGCCGGCCTCCTCGCTCGGGTTCGGGGGCGTCACGCCACCCCCGCGCCGCTCAGCTGGCCCGCACGGACGGCCTGCGCCGCCAGCACGAGGTTGGTGAGGCTCGCCACGGTCTCCTCGTAGCCGCGGGTCTTGAGCCCGCAGTCGGGGTTGACCCACAGCTGCTCGCCCGGGATTCGGGCGGCGGCGATCTTGATGAGCTCGGTCTGCTCCTCGACGCTCGGCACGCGCGGCGAGTGGATGTCGTACACGCCCGGGCCGATCCCGCGCGAGTACCCGTGCTCACCGAGCGGCTCCACCACATCCATGCGGCTGCGCGCCGCCTCGATGCTGGTGACGTCGGCGTCAAGTCCGTCGACCGCGTCGATGATCTCGCCGAACTCCGAGTAGCAGAGGTGCGTGTGGATCTGCACCTCGGGGGCCGCGCCGCTCGTCGCGAGACGGAACGCGCCGACCGACCAGTCGAGGTAGGGCGCCTGGCGCTCGGCATCGAGCGGCAGCAGCTCGCGCAGCGCGGGCTCGTCGACCTGCACGACCTTGATGCCGGCCTCCACGAGGTCGTCGATCTCGTCGCGCAGCGCGAGCGCCACCTGCGATGCGGTGTCGCCGAGGGGCTGGTCGTCGCGCACGAACGACCACGCGAGAATGGTCACGGGCCCCGTCAGCATGCCCTTCACAAGGCGGTCGGTGAGCGACTGCGCGTAGGACGACCACGCGACGGTGATCGGGGCGGGGCGCGAGACGTCGCCCCACAGCAGCGACGGGCGCGTGGCGCGCGTGCCGTACGACTGCACCCAGCCGTGCTCGGTCACCGCGAAGCCGTCGAGGTGCTCGGCGAAGTACTGCACCATGTCGTTGCGCTCGGCCTCGCCGTGCACGAGCACGTCGAGTCCGATCTCCTCCTGCAGGCGGATCACGCGTTCGATCTCCTCGCGCAGGAAGCCGTCGTAGGCCTGCTGGTCGATCTCGCCCTTCGTGAACGCGGCGCGCGCCTTGCGGATCTCCCCGGTCTGCGGGAACGAGCCGATGGTGGTGGTGGCGAGCTGCGGAATGCCGAGCGCGAGCTGCGCCTCCCGGCGCTCCTGCTCGGGCGCGCGGCGCCGGTCCGCCTCCGTCGCCGCGGCGACGCGCTCGCGGATGCCGTCGATGCGCACGCCGGGGGCCGCCGCGCGATCCGCCAGCACCCGATCGACCTCGGCCAGCTCGGCCTCGATCGCGGTTGCGCCCTCGGTGAGGCCGCGGGCCAGGATCGCGGCCTGCTCCACCTTCTGATCGGCGAAGGCCAGCCACGACTTGAGCCGCTCGTCGATCTTCGCCTCGTCGTTCACGTCGTGGGGCACGTGCTGCAGGTTGTTCGAGGTGCCGATCACCGTGTCGATGCCCGCCCGCTGCAGCTGCGCGGCGAGCTCGAACGCCGCGCGCAGGTCGGTGCGCCAGATGTTGCGGCCGTCGACGACGCCCGCGACGAGCTGCGTGCCCTCGAACGCGCGTGCCAGTTCGCCCGAGGCGAGCGCGTCCTGCGGCAGCGCGCCGCGCACCAGGTCGGCCTGCACGGCCTCGACCGGCAGCGCGCCCAGGCGCACGAGTGCACGCGAGGAGTCCCCGTACGGGGCGGTGAGCAGGATCCGCGGCCGCTCCTCGGCCGCGCCCAGCACCGCGTAGGCGCGCTCGACCAGCGCGAGCGCCTCCTCGCGCGAGACCGAGAGCGAGTCCGAGACGAGCGCGGGCTCCTCGAGCTGCACCCACGCCGCACCGGCTCCGGCGAGCGCCGCCAGCAGCTGCGCGTAGACCGCCACCACCTCGTCGAGACGGTCGACGGGTCGGAAGCCCTCTCCCGCCTCGTCCGAGGCCTTGGCGAGCAGCAGATAGGTGACGGGGCCGACGAGCACCGGGCGCGACTCGATGCCCTGATCCTTCGCCTCGGCGATCTGCGCGAGCAGCGCCCCCGCGTTCGCGGCGAGCGGCGTGCGCTCGTCGATCTCCGGCACGCTGTAGTGGTAGTTCGTGTCGAACCACTTCGTCATCTCGAGCGGCTGGTGGTCCTTGTCGCCACGCGCCAGTGCGAAGTAGACGGCCAGGTCGCTCGCGCCGTCGGCCACCACGTCGGCGAATCGGTGCGGGATCGCGCCCAGGGCGAGCGTGGCGTCGAGCACCTGGTCGTAGAAGCTGAAGCTCTCGGGCACAGCGGCACCGGTCGCCGGCAGACCGAGTTCGACCAGGCGGGCGCGGGTCGCCGCCCGCAGCTCGCGAGCGGTCTCGACCAGTTCGGCCTCGCTCGTGCTGCCCTTCCAGAAGGACTCGACGGCGCGCTTGAGCTCACGGCGGCGGCCGAGACGCGGGTAACCGAGGATCGTTGCGTTGGGCAGGGTCGTCGTTGCGGGCATGCGGGTCCTTCGACTCGTGAGCGGGTTGCGGCGTCCGAGGAGCCTCGGGCCAACCTCAAGGTATCCCGAGCCCCGGACATCCGGCCCGCATGTTGCGCCGTATGAATGACGAAGTATTACGCCCGATACGCCGCGATCCGCGCGGCGCGGCCCCGGTTCGGGCCCCGCCGCGCGGATCGATGGATCACCGGCCGCCGGCCGGCCGCTGCATCGCCGCAGCCGCTACTTCGTCTCCGCACGGTGCAGGAACGCGGCGGTCGCCTCACGCGTCGTGGTCGCCTTCGGCTGGAACGCCACCTTGCCGCCCGTCTGCTTCACGCCGGTCGTGATGCCGTTCGCGGCCATCCACTTGACCTCCTTCGCGAACTTGTGGTTGTTCGGCACGTCGGTGAAGGAGCGCGATCCGCTCGTCTTCGGCAGCTGATCCTTGTACTGCCGGTACATGAAGGCTGCCATCGCCTCGCGGGTGATGCGGTCGCCCGGCGCGAACTTCAGCTTGCCGCCGGGCTGCTTGATGCCGGTCGTCACCTTGTTCTCATAGGCCCACATGATCTGCGTGTAGAACTTGTGGCCGGGCTTCACGTCGGTGAAGGGGCTCTTCGCCGGGGCCTTGTAGTTCTTCGGCGACTCGATGCGGTACAGGAACGCCACCATCGCCTCGCGCGACACCTCGCCCTTCGGCAGGAACTTCAGCGTGCCGTTCGGCTGGTTGACTCCGGTCGTGATGCCCTTCTGCGCCAACCAGTTGATGTCGGTGTAGAACTTGTGGCTCTTCGGCACGTCGGTGAACTCGCGCAGATCGAAGTTGCCGAGCCTGATCCGCTTCATGAGCTCGACCGTGATGGTCTTCGCGGCGGAGGCCTTCTGCGTGCCGAAGGGCGTGCCGTCGTAGTAGATCTTGAGGCCGTTGGGCAGATCGGCGCGCAGCGTGTAATTGCCCGGCTTCGCGTTGAAGTCGTGGTTGCGCAGCGGGTACGACGAGCTGCTGTCGCCCGAATACACGGAGTTCGTGATGTTCTTCGCGCTGCCCGCCGCGTCGACGAGCATGAGCTTGTAGTTGCCGGCGTTGGTGTAGGGCGAGACCATCCCGACGGAGATGCTGCCGATGTTCGCGTCGAGGATCTGCGCCGTCGCGTTGCCGCCCGAGAGGTCGATGGCGGCGTTGTCGCCGCCCGGTGCATTGGTCCAGGCTTTGAGCCCGAGGGCGAACGGGGCGCTGTAGTACCCGTTCGCGTCCCTCAGATCGACCCAGATGTAGTACTTGGTCGCTTTGAGGTTCGAGATGGCCCAGTCGAGGGTGCCCGAGCCGTTGGGGTTGTAGGTGAACCCTGCGACTCCATGCTGGTAGAGCTTCCCCTCCTTCCCCGGTTCGTTGGCATACACGCTGAACGCCTTCTTCTGCGCCAGAGAAGCACCGGCGGGGAACGTCACCTTGCCGCTGATCGTGCGGGCAACCGCGGCCGCAGCGCTCGGAGCGGGCGCCTGCTGCGTCAGCACCTCGCCCTCGGACGGCGCCTCGCCCGGCACTCGGGCGCTCAGATCCTCGTCGAGACCCGGCGCCTCAGCCGATCCGCTCTCCTCCGCAGCAGGCTCCTGCTCCGCGGGATCGGGCTCGGTGACATCCTGCGCGACCGTCTCCTCGACCGCCGGGGCACCGGGAACCGCGTCCTCCTCGGCCCAGGCGGAAGCACCGGGCAGCACCCCGAGTGCCGTCAACGCCAGCGCGGCGATCACCCCCATCGCCAGTGCGCGTCCGCGCGAGAACAGCTCGGTCTTCGGCAACGTGCTCATGCGTTTCCCTTTCGATACCTGGTCATCCCCCCGGATCTCCTGTGAGAAACGGCTCCACAGCACGCTACCCGAAGGATGCATCCACCCCAAGCCGAACCCCGGCGGAATGACGTGCGAGCTCTCCGAATCCCCTTGTTCTGGGGGCCGCCAGCGGGGTACCTTGAGCGAGGCGGCGCCGCACGGCGTCCGCCGCTGCGAAGGAGGAGAATTCCATGACCGACCGCACCCCGTCCAACGCCCCGGGAACCCGACGCGTACTCCCCGCCGAGTCGAAGCCCGTAGACCCCGGCCGCGTGCAGCAGCTGCTCGCGTCGGAGTGGGAGCGCTTCGTCTCCTGGTCGCAGGCCTCGGGCGAGCACAACAAGCGCGCCGCCGAGTCGCTTCCGCTCGGCGTGACCAGCTCCTTCCAGTACTGGGATCCCTACCCCATCACCGTCGAGACGGCTCGCGGCGCCTGGCTGACCGACGTGGGCGGCAACAAGCTGCTCGATCTCTCCATGGGCTTCGGCGCGGGACTCGTCGGGCACCTGAACCCGCTGGTGGTCGAGGAGGTCACGAACGCGCTCAACCACACCGGCACCCTGTTCGTGACGCCCTCGCCGCAGGCCACCGATATGGCCGAGCGATTCAAGAAGCGCTTCGATCTCGACATGCTGCGCTTCACCAACTCGGGCACCGAGTCGCTCATGTACGCGATCCGCACCGCGCGCGCCTACACCCGGCGCCGGGCGATCGCGAAGATCGAGGGCGGATACCACGGCGGCTACGACGCGCTGCAGGTGTCGGTGAAGCCGGCTCTCGCGGACATCGGCCCGGCCGACAATCCGACCCCCGACGCTCCCTTCGACGCCATCACCGGCGACGTCCACGTGGTGGCCTACAACGACCTCGGCCAGCTCGAGCGAGCATTCCGCGAGCACGGCGATGAGATCGCCGCGTTCGTGGTGGAACCCGTGATCGAGAACCTCGCCATCGTGCTGCCGGACGAGGGGTACCTCGAGGGCGTGCGCGCGCTGTGCGATCAGTACGGCGTCGTGCTCATCTTCGACGAGGTCAAGACCGGCCTCACGGCCGGCCACGGCGGAGCCGCGCAGCGCCTCGGGGTCAAGCCCGACCTCATCACGCTCGCGAAGTCGATCGGCGGCGGCCTGCCGCTCGCCGCGTTCGGCGGCAAGCAGGAGATCATGGACGTCGTCGTGGACGGCCGCATGGACCACTTCGGCACCTACAACGGCAACGCCCTCGTGATGGCCGCAGCGAGCGCCGTCGACAAGCTCATCACCCCCGAGGCGAGCCAGCGGCTCGAGGATCTGAACAACCGTACTCTCGACACCATGGACTCGATCATCGCCGAGTACGAGCTGCCCGCGCACACGGTCGGTCTCGGAGCAAAGGGCTGCGTCACCTGGTCCACCACACCGGTGCGCAACTACCGCGACTATAAGGCCACCGACTTCGGCGTCGCCGAACTCTCGTGGCTGTGGGGCGTGAACCGCGGTGTGCTCACCCCTCCCGGCCTGGACGAGCAGTGGCTGGTGTCGCTCGCGCACACCGAGGACGACATGAGGATCCTCATCGAGGACTTCCGCTCGCTGGCGCAGGAGCTGCGGGCGTAGGCGAACCCCGCTGGTTGAGCGGAGCGCGCAGCGCGGAGTCGAAACCGAGGGCCCGGGATCCTCGGTTTCGACTCGCTCCGCTCGCTCAACCAGCGGAGCGGACGGCGAAGGCCGCCCTACTCCACGTAGGGCTCGAGCTTGGCCAGCATCTCCGCCGTCACGTAGGCGCGCACACGCGTACCGTGCTCGACGTACTCGGTCGACAGCACCCGGTTGCGCTCGTGCATCTCGGCCACCAGCTCGCCGCGGTCGTAGGGCACCACGACGGTGACCTCGCGATCCGGAACCGGCAGCGCCGCGTCGATCCGCCGCCGCAGCTCCTCGATCCCCTCGCCCGTGCGCGCCGAGACGAACACGGCGTCGGGTGCGAGCCCGTGCAGCACCATGCGCTGCGACTCGTCGAGCAGATCGGCCTTGTTGAACGCCACCAGCTCCGGGATGCCCTGGGCATCGACCTCGGCGATCACGTCGCGCACCGTGCGCAGCTGGGCCTCGGGGTCGGGGTGGGATCCGTCGACCACGTGCAGGATCACGTCGGCCTCGCCCACCTCCTCGAAGGTCGAGCGGAACGCCTCGACCAGCTGGTGCGGCAGGTTGCGCACGAAGCCGACGGTGTCGGCGTAGGTGAAGCGGCGCCCGTCCGCGGTCTCCGCGTGGCGCACGGCCGTGTCGAGCGTGGCGAAGAGCTGGTTCTGCACGAGCTCCTGCGTGCCCGTGAGGCGGTTCAGCAGGCTCGACTTGCCGGCGTTTGTGTAGCCGGCGATGGCGACCGAGGGCACCTCGCCGCGCTTGCGGTTGGCGCGCTTGGCATCGCGCGCCGGTGCGAAGCCCGCGATCTGCTTGCGCAGCTTCGCCATGCGGGTGTGGATCTTGCGCCGGTCCAGCTCCATCTTGGTCTCGCCGGGGCCGCGCGATCCCATGCCGGCTCCAGCGGAGCCCACCTGACCGCCCGCCTGGCGCGACATCGACTCGCCCCAGCCGCGCAGCCGCGGCAGCAGGTACTCGAGCTGCGCGAGCTCGACCTGGGCCTTGCCCTCGCGGCTCTTCGCGTGCTGGCTGAAGATGTCGAGGATCACGGCGGTGCGATCGATCACCTTGACCTTCACCACGTCCTCCAGGGCGCGGCGCTGCGAGGGAGCCAGCTCGGTGTCGGCGATGACCGTGTCCGCGCCGACCGCCGCGACGAGTTCGGTGAGCTCCTGGGCCTTGCCCTTTCCGAGATAGGTCGCAGGATCGGGGGTGGCACGGCGCTGCAGCAGGCCGTCGAGCACGCGGGCGCCCGCGGTCTCGGCGAGCGCGGCGAGCTCGCGCAGGGAGTTCTCGGCGTCTTCGACGCTGTTGCGGTTCGAGCCCGTGTAGACCCCGATGAGTACCACGTTCTCGAGACGCAGCTGACGGTACTCGACCTCGGTGACGTCCTCGAGTTCGGTGGAGAGCCCGACGACGCGCTTGAGCGAGGCGCGATCCTCGCGCTCCATGCGGATCAGTTCAAGATCCTCTGCGAGCTGATCGTGGGCCTCGTCGCCGAGCGCCTGGGCGCCCCGGCCGAGCAGGTCGGCGCCGCGATCGCGGATCACCGTGGCGGATCCCGATCTCGCGGTGCGCGAGAGCACTCGGTCGAGCGGGTCGTCGCTCGCCTCGGGCGTGCCGGGTTCGGCGGTCGTCTCGGGCGCGATCGAGTCGAGCGCGTCGTCGCGCGACTCGTCGGTATCGAACGTGCGGGCTGAATCGTCTGTGAAGCGTTTCGTCATCTGGCCTCCAGTGTACGCGGATCAGGGCCGGGCGTGTCGGCCGTTCGCCCTGGGCGCAGACCCCCGGTCCGGCACCGCGCCGCAAGGCGGAGGCCGACGGCAGAGCTCGGGATCCGCACGCGTTTCCCGCGCTCCCGCGCCACCCCGGCACCGCCCCTGCGCGGCTCCCTCACCTCCCGATCACGGATCGTGGGAGCACCGCCGCGCGGAACCGCGCCCGCCATCCGGCCCGGGATCGGAGGGAGCCGATTGCCAGATCCGCTGCCGCGACGAGGGATCCGGGATCCCGCGGCGATGCGCCGCCCGCCGCGCCCGAGTAGAGCTCCTCCACGACGGCGCGGGCCAGGGTGCGAGCGGCGGCGGCCCCATCGCTCAGCAGACCCCGCCCGGCGAGGTGCTCGGCGACGGCCTCGGGCGTGCGCGCCCGCGCCGCGCCCTCGGCCGGGAGGTACAGCCCCAGATCGACCGCGGTGTCCACGAGTTCGGCCCAGGCCTGCGCTGCGGGGTCCTCGTCGCGCCCGATGCGGCGCCTCCTGCGCAGCCTGCGCCCCAGACGCACGCCGGGAGCGATGCACAGCAGGCCCAGGATCAGGCCGAGCGCCGCGAGCGGGATCCCGAGGCCGAGCGGCCCGGGGGCGCCCGAGTCGCCCGATTCGCCTGCGGCGACACCGTCGCCCGCGAGTTCCTCCGGCTCCTCAGCCGATTCCGGCTGATCGTCGGTCTGCACCGACGGGTCCCGCGTGTCGACGAGTGCCGACAGGTCGGGGGTGGGCGCATCTTCCGCCCGGTAGGGCTGCCCCGTCTCGGCCCGGTACCCCGCACCGCCCGGGGTCGGTTCGAAGGCGATCCATCCGAGCCCGTCGATGTGGACCTCGGGCCAGGCGTGGAGTTCGCGGGCCCGCACCGACGTCCACCCCGCGTTGCTCGCGGGCCGCGAGGCGTATCCCACCGCCACCCGGCTCGGCAGGCCGAGCGAGCGGGCCATGACCGCGTAGGTGGAGGCGAAGTGCACGCAGTACCCGGATCGCTGTTCGAGGAAGGCCTCCATCACGGCGTAGGGATCATCCGGATCGGCGCCGGGCTCGTATGGCGCACGCTCGTCGTACACGAACTCCCCCGATCGGAACCAGGCCTCGAGCAGGCTGGCGGTGCCCAGTCCCTGGCGCGCATCGCTGCTCATCCCCCGCGGCTCCTCGGACGTCCATACGACGGTGCCGTCGGTCACGTGGACCTCCACGTATGATCCGGAGGATATCTCTGACGCGGTCGGTCCCTGGCCCGGATCCCACAGCGCGGTCGCCCCGAG
The DNA here is from genome assembly GCF_001273835.1 of Leucobacter celer subsp. astrifaciens. Lineage (GTDB taxonomy): Bacteria > Actinomycetota > Actinomycetes > Actinomycetales > Microbacteriaceae > Leucobacter > Leucobacter celer. The sequence goes on from NZ_JHEI01000135.1 coordinate 277,651, forward strand.
GTCCAACGGCGCTGTGACCTCTCGTGCGGCCTCCGCGATCGCCGCCGGAGCGCCCTCCGGCAGCGCGAGATAGCGCTCCGGATCGAACGACTCCTCCTGCTCCGGGGAGAGCTGCTCGGGCTGCCAGAACTCGCCGAAGGCCCGCGTCTCCGTGATGGCGCGGTACTCGTCGCCCGGTCGTGTCAGCGCGGTGTCGGAGCGTGCGGTCGCCGTGCCGTCGACCCAGATCCACCGTGACGGGTCGAAGGATCCGCCCACCGCCTCGACCCGCTCGACCCCCTGCGGCAGCGGGAGCCAGGCGCTCAGGAGCCCCTTGGTGCGCACGGTGATGGAGGGAGCGGCTCCGGTAGGCTCTGCACCCGCGCTCTCCGTGTCCGGCCCCGCGCCTCTGGGCGTCTCGACCGTGTCGTCGGCCGCGCCGAGTTCGTCCTCCGGCAGCCAGGTCCCCCGCTCGAAATCGGAGAGCACCGCCAGCGTGAATCTGACGGGTTGGTCCGATTCCGTCGATCGGTAGTCGAAGGCGACGGTCTCGCTGCGCTCCTGCAGATCCCGCGCCAGCGCGATGGTGACGTCCGGCACGCTCGACGAGACCGGCGATACGGTGACCGCGGCGGAGTTCCAGATGCGATCCTGGCTCGGCGGCAGGGCGGCGATCAATCCGGCGGCGAGCGCGAGCGCCATCCCGGCCGCCGCGATCCCCCGCCATCGGCCCGCCGCCCGCGGGGCACCCGCCCAGAGCAGCAGGAGCAGCAGTGCGCCGGACCACAGCAGCTGCGGAGCCGGTACCCGCAGCGAGGTGACGGTCACCGGAGCGAGCATGAGAAGCGCGGGTACGATGCCCGATGCGAAGAACATGCCGAAGCGCGTGAGCAGCAGCGAAGACAGCGCCAGGCCGACGAACCACACCGAGAGCACGACATCGAGCAGCGGGCCCGTCAGCTCGACCGGCGGCACCCCCTCGGAGACCGCGAGCCACGTCTCCTGGATCAGCCGCAGCGGCTCGCGGAGCCAGGCCGCGAGGCGTCCCTCCTGCGCCAACCACCAGACGAGCAGTCCGGCGCCCGCCACCACTCCGAGCGCCCACGCCGCTGTGCGGTACGCGGGCAGCGTCGTCCGCACGGCGCCGGCCACGAGCACCACCGCGCCGGCGGAGCCCAGGGCGCGCCACGTCCAGGCGTCGCCGACGAAGAGCTCGCGCAGCGCGACCAGGCACACGACCCACAGCGCGCACAGCAGCGCGGCACCGAGGAGCGGGCGCCATGATCGCCGGGCACGAGTGTCAGCCATGACGCCTCTCCTCCGCGGGAACCGCCGCCGCGCGTGCCACCGCCGTGCCCTCGGGCCGAGGCGAGCGCACGAGCCGCCACCCCGAGGGGAGGATCCCGCCGGGCGCCCCTGCTCCCTCGGCCGGCGAGACCGCGATGACGATCCCGGCCGAGGATCGAGATGCGAGCGCCGCCGCTGCAGGGGTGAGCGCGCCGGTGACGATCACGGTGGGGCGGAACGCGGATGAGGCGGCCTCCGGGAGCGGCTCACGAACGAGTCCTCCGCCGTCGACGTCTCTGCTCCGGTCGGTCTTTCCGTTCCTCCCGACCCTTCCGCGTCGGGAGGACGCGGAATCGCTCACCAGCTGCACCCGCGCGAGCGTGCGGAGCGCCTCCGCCGCGGAGGAGGCCGAGCGCTCGACCTCCGGCGCGCCGCCTCCGCCGCGCACCGTGCACAGCGTGACGGAGGTACGACCTCCTCCTCCGCCATGAGCCCCGCTGCGCGTCCCGCGGGCACCGCCGAGTCCCGTGCGCAGCGTCACGAGCGTCGCGGCGAGCGAGACCGCGTGCTCGAAGTCCGCCCGCTCGCGGTCCTCCGCGGATCCTCGATACGCGCCGGCCTCCACCATCAGCGCGATCGCGAGGTGCTCCCCCGCCCCGTGCTCGGGAACGTTGACCAGCAGACGGTCCTGTCTGGCGCTCTGCTTCCAGTGGACGCGCCGCGGAGGGTCCCCCGCGCGGTACTCGCGCAGCCCGCCACCGGCCTCCTCGGCGCTGCTCCCACCGCGGCCGGATCCGGACGCCGCGTCCGAGGCGCGCCCGCCGCCGGGGCCGCGCGCCCCGCCCCGCCCCGTGAGCTCGGACGGCAGGCGCTCGGCGGGCAGCAGAGTCGGCAGCACGAGCACCTCCACGCGGGCGGCGAGCGGGACCCTGATGCTCGCGACGCCCAGAGGATCCGTGATGATGAGCGCGGCGGCCGCGAGCGGGAGCGGGCCGCGCCGTTCGGCACCCCAGTGCACGGCTTGCCGCGCCTCACCGCGACGCGGCAGGAGGAGCGGCAGGCTCCTGCGGCTGCTCGGCCCCTCCCACACGAGCGCGGCGCTCTGCGAGAACGGCAGCGCGTGCCGCACGGAGGCGGTCGTCGTCACGATCTCTCCCATTGCGGGCGTGAGCACGTCGCTCGAGATCTCGGCTCGGGCCCGAACGCGCGCACGCGTCAGCAGCACCAGGACCAGAGCCACCAGGAGCACCGCGGCGGCGAGCGCCGCGAGGGCCAGCAGATCCCGCAGCCGCACCGCGGCCCAGAGCGCGCAGACCGAGACGACGAGTCCGAGCAGTGCCAGGCCGCGGCGGGTGAGGGTCAGCGGAATCGCGCGCAGCGACCGCAGCGGCCCGGTCATCGCAAGCCGGGGACCGGCGTGCGAGCGACCACACCGCGGACGATCTGCTCCGCGGTCGCGAGCGCGTCGGCCGCGGAGGCGTGCATGTCGCCGGTGACGATGCGGTGCGAGAGCACGATCCCGGCCATCGCCGCCACGTCATCGGGAGAGGCGTAGGCCCTGCCGGACATCGCCGCCCGGGCCCGGGCCATGTGCGCCAGGTGCAGCGAGGCCCGCGGGCTCGCCCCGTGCGCGATTCCCGGATGCTCGCGCGTCGCCGAGACGATCGACACCAGGTAGTGGGCCACCTCCGGCGCGAGGTGCACGTGGGATACCGCGCGCCTGGCCGCGACGACCTGGCCGAGCGGCACCACGGCGTCGACCTCCGCGAGCACTCCCTCGGCGGAGCGCGGCCCGAGCAGGGAGACCTCCGCCTCCAGCGACGGGTACCCCAGCGAGATGCGCGTCATGAAGCGGTCCCGCTGCGCCTCCGGCAACGGGAACGTGCCCTCCATGTCCTGCGGGTTCTGGGTGGCGACCACCATGAACGGGTTCGGCAGCGGGTACGTGGTGCCGTCGACCGTCACCCGCGCCTCGCCCATCGCCTCGAGCAGGGCGGACTGCGTCTTGGGCGTGGAGCGGTTCACCTCGTCGGCGACGACGACGTTCGCGAAGATGGGCCCGTCGTGGAACCGGAACTCCTTCGTCGCCTGGTCGAACACCGAGACGCCGGTGACATCGGTCGGCAGCAGGTCGGACGTGAACTGGATGCGCGCAGCGTGCGCGCCGAAGCTGCGGGCGAGCGCCGACGCCAGGGTGGTCTTACCCACACCGGGCACGTCCTCGATGAGCAGATGCCCGCCCGCGAGCAGCGTGGCCACCGAGGCGTCGACCTCGGCCGCTTTGCCGACCACTGCCTTGCCGACCTCGTCGGCGATCCCGCGCGCGATCGCCGCGACGGCCGCCGCCTCCCGTGCTGTCGTCTGCGTCATCAGCTCCGTCATCAGTCCTGTCGTCTGCGCCGTCGCCGCCGCCGTTGCCCGGTCCGCCCCGGTGCTCGCCGGACGCGAGATGGGACCGTGCTGTCTATGCTCGCAGCCCAGACTGAGAAAGTCACACGGCCGCCTGGAATACTTGAGGGGTGACGCAGCACTACTTCTCAGAGACGCCCGCGGGCGAGTACCGGGCCCGCGAGATCGAGGTCGACCTCGCCGGCGCTCCCCGCACCGTGACCACCGCCGGCGGCGTGTTCAGCCCCGAGCACCTCGACCGCGGCACCGCCGTGCTGCTGCGCGCGCTCGATGACGCGGGCGAGGGATCCGGCCCGATCCTCGATATCGGCTGCGGGTGGGGGCCGATCGCGCTCGACGCGGCACTGCGCGCGCCCGAGCGGGCGGTGTGGGCGATCGATGTCAACGAGCGGTCGCGGGAGCTTACGCTCCAGAACGCGGCGCGTCTCGGCCTCGCGAACGTGCGCGTCGCCGCCCCCGACGAGGTGCCGCAGGAGCTGCGCTTCGCCGAGATCCGTTCGAACCCCCCGATCCGGGTGGGCAAGGACGCGCTGCACGGGATCCTGCGGCAGTGGCTCCCCCGGCTCGCGGAGGGCGGCGCGGCGCACCTCGTGGTGGCGAAGCACCTCGGGGCCGATTCGCTGCAGCGCTGGATCGGCGCGGAGTTCCCCGAGCTGGACGTGGATCGCGCGGCCCGCGACAAGGGCTTCCACGTGATCCGCGCCATCCGCTCCGCGGCCTGACCGCGCCGCGGGTCCGTCCGGAGCGCCGCGTCTCACCCGGCGGGTCGGAGGAGAGCGCGGCCGAGCAGGAGCGCGCGGCGCCTGAGATCCTCGACATCCGCGGGTACGAGCCCCGCGCCCATGTCGTACTCGTACCCGTCGAAGAACGCGAGGTAGACGGCGATCGTGTCGTCGAGGTCTCCGACTGGCGACAGCTCGCCGTTCTCGATGCCCGCTTCGACGGCGTGCCTCACATACGCTTCCCACAGGCGGTAGACCCGCTCGAGATGCGGTCGCAGCTCGGGGTGTCCGGCCGCCGCCGACCCGAACGCGATCCACATGAAGCTGTGCTCCTGCAGGTCCGACACCGAGCACAGCCGGTCGACGAGCGCCTCGATGCGCTCCCAGGCGCCGAGCGGTCCCGCCTCGGATTGGGAGAAGCCGGCGAGCAATTCCTCGCTCAGATGCCGGATGGCTTGGGCGAGCAGTTCATCGCGCGTCTCGAAGTAGTGCTGGATCAGTCCGACGGAGACGCCCGCCCGCTTGCTGACATCGCGGAGCCGCACCCCGTCGTAGCCCTGCAGAGCGATGCACTCGGAAGCGGCGGCCAGGATCGTACGCCGCCGCTCCTCCGCGACAGGATCCAGCCCGCGCGTCTCACCGGATGCGGGAACCTCCGTGAGCGCCGTTGTCGCCATGCCCCACTCCTCGACCTCGATGGCGGCCTCACCGCCGAACAGCTCCACCCTACTCGTGGAGGCCGGCGAGACGTGAGCCGATGCGCGCGAACAGCGAGGTCTTCGTGGCGCTGCCACGCTCCTCGGACCAGTCGGCGAAGGCGAACATGCGGTACATGGCGTGCACCCCCATCCAGCGGATCGGCTCGGGCTCCCAGCTGCGCGTCTGGCGTCCGGACCACGGCAGCGAGGCGTCTCCGCCCGCCTGCCCGGTCATCCGCTCGGCGAGGGTCTTGGCGGCAAGATACGCCGAGGTGACCCCGTGGCCGGCGTATCCCTGCGCATGGCCGAGCCCGCTCGTGTCGTCGAAGCGCACCGACGCGCACCAGTCGCGCGTGACACCGAGCACCCCCGACCACGCGTGCGCGACCCCGTGCCCCTCGACCACCGGGAACATGGCGTGCAGCCTGCGCACGAGCGAGTCGACGGTCGCACGGTCGACCTCGCCGGCTCCCCCGGTGCCCGAGCGGAAGCGGTACGGATTGCCCCGACCGCCGATGAGAATACGACCGTCATCGGTGCGCTGCGAGTAGCTGAAGACGTGAGCGGCGTCGCTGAAGAGCTCCTTGCCCGCCCATCCGATCTCGTCCCAGACGCTCTGAGGAAGCGGATCCGTGATGATGATCGAGCTGTTGATCGGGATGATCCGACGGGGATCGTCGGCCACCTCGGCCGAGTACCCCTCGGTGCATCGCAGCACCGCGCCGGCGCGCACCGAGCCCCGCGGGGTGCGCGCGACACCGGATTCGATCCGCGTGACCGGGCTCTGCTCGTGGATGACCGCGCCGCGCCGTTCCACGAGCTCGGCGAGTCCGCGCACGAGTCCCCCGGGATCGACGCGACCGACGGTCGGATAGTAGAGACCCCCGACCGCGCCGTGCACGCGGATCCGCTCCGCGACCTCTCTGGAGGAGAGCTCCATGCCCTCCTCGTCGTCGTAGCCCCAGCTGCGATCGCTCGCGAGCCGATCGCGGAGCCGCTGCATCGCCGCCTGGTTGCGGGCGACGACCACATTGCCGCTCCGAATCGCGGCCGCATCGATCGACTCCGCGCGCACGATATCGAGCACCTCGTCCACGGCCTCCAGCATGCGGCGCTGCAGCTGCGTCCCCGCCTCCCGCGATCCCGCCGTGCGCGAGAAGACTCGCCGGTTGCCGGGGACGAGCGGCGAGAGCCAGCCCGCGTTGCGGCCGGAAGCGCCGTACCCGGCCATCTCGCGCTCGAGGAGCACGATCCTGAGCGCGGGGTCCAGACGCTGCAGGTGGTAGGCCGTCCACAGCCCGGTGTAGCCGGCGCCGACGATGCAGACGTCGGCGTCGATGTCCCCCGCGAGCTCGGGGCGCGCAGCGGTCGGCTGTCCCGCGGACAGCCCGCGCGACCGCATCCAGTGCGAGATCTCGCCGTTCTTCATGGCCCCGGTCACCGTCCGGACGCCAGGAGCTGCCGGGTGGTGAGTTCGCCGTCTCCGCCGCGCGCCGTGCGCTCCTCGTCCGGCACGACGACCGCGTGCTCCGCCTGCCACCGCACGCGCACCCGGTCGCCCTGGCGCACCGACAGCGCCGCCTCGGACCGGGGCGTCCGCACCTCGAGCTCCACTCCGTCGCCGGTCTTCACGAAGGAGATGAGCGCGGAACCGACGTAGATCACATCGGTCACAACGCCCGCGATGCTGTGCGCGACGTCGGACGCTGCTCCGCGCCCCGGATCGACGTCCCGGACAAGCGTCAGATCCTCGGGCCGCAGCACGAGCACACCACGACCGTCACGCAGCTCGGAACGGCTCGGAAGCCGGCCGTGCCAGCCGACGCCGTGGCAGCTGCCATCGGGTTCGGCGATGCACGGCAGCAGTACGGACTCGCCGATGAAGTCGGCCACGAAGCGCGTCCTCGGCGTCTCGTAGAGCTCGCGGCTCGTCCCGAGCTGCTCGATTCCACCGTTGTTGTAGACCGCGATCAGGTCGCTCATCACGAGCGCTTCCTCCTGGTCGTGCGTCACATACACCACGGTCGAGCCGAGGTTGCGGCTGATCCGCATGATCTCGATCTGCATCTGCGTGCGCAGGCGCTTGTCGAGCGCGCCGAGCGGCTCGTCCATGAGCAGCAGCAGCGGTTCGAAGACGACGGCCCGAGCGAGTGCGACTCGCTGCTGCTGTCCGCCGGAGAGCTCGCGGGTCTTGTAGGTCGCGCGATTGCCCAGCTCGACCATCTCGAGCGCCTCCCGCGCTTTCGCCAGCGCCTCGCGACGCCGCATCCCCTGCATCTCGAGCGGGAAGGCGACGTTCTGCTCCACGGTCAGGTGCGGGAACAGCGCGTAGTTCTGGAAGACGACGCCGATACCGCGCCGGTGAGGCGGGATCGCGGAGATGTCGCGACCCGCGACCGTGATGGTGCCGCGGTCCTGCATCGTGAATCCGGCGATCATGCTGAGCGTGGTGGTCTTGCCCGACCCGGACGGGCCGAGCATCGTGAGGAACGTGCCCGGCTCGAGTGCGAACGACACGTCGTCCACCGCCGTCTGCGATCCGTAGTGCTTCGATACGCCGCTCACCTCGAGCGCGTAGGCGGACCCGGCGGGTCCCTGCGCGCCCGAACGGGCGTTCGTGTTGTGCGACATCAGTCGTTTCCCTTCTGGAGTCGACGCATCGAGACGAGCGCGACGATGGAGAGGACGGTGAGGAATACGCCGACCGCTGCGAGAGTGGGCGTGAGCTGCGTGCGGATCTGCGTCCACATGAAGACCGGCAGCGTCCGGCTCTGCGCGTCGGTCAGGAAGATCGAGACCACGACCTCGTCCCAGCTCATGACGAACGCGAACAGCGCGCCCGCGAACATGCCGGGGGCGATGAGCGGCACCGTGACCCGGCGGAACCGCGTCCAGGGCCCGGCCCCGAGGCTCGCCGCCGCCCGGTCGTAGACCGGGTCCAGCTGCGACAGCGTCGCGGTGACCGTGACGACGACGAACGGCAGAGCGAGCACGCTGTGCGCCAGGATCAGACCGATCACCGAGCCGTCGAGGTACCACTTCAGGTAGAGCACGTAGGTGCCGATGCCGATGATGACCGGAGGAATGATCATCGGGCTCACGATGACCGCCGTGATCGGGAGGCGCCATCTCGCCGCCACCCGTTGCAGCCCGAGCGCCGCGGCGGTGCCGATCGACGTGGCGAGCACCACGGTGCCGAGCGCGACCTGCAGGCTGGTGAACGCGGTCCTCCCCCAGTTCCGATCCGAGATGATCTGTTCGAACCAGGCGAGCGTCCAGCCGTCGCCGAAGACCCCGAGCACCGAGGACGCGTTCAGCGACATCGGGATGACGATGAGCGTCGGCAGCATCAGATAGACACCGACCAGTGCGGCGAACGCGCCGAGGAAGAGCCAGCGGAGCGGGATGCGTCTCATCGTACGATCCTCCTGTCGGAACCGATACGTCGCAGGGCGAGCAGCAGAGCGAGCGAGACGAGTGTGCCCACGAGCAGGACCAGTCCGAGGGCGCTCGCCATCACGGGCCCGTAGCGGGTGACCTCCTGCACGATGGTTTCGCCGATCATCGCGTCGCGCGCGTCGCCCAGCAGGGCCGGGGTGATGTAGAACCCGAGCGAGAGCACCAGCACGAGCACGCTGCCCGAGAGCACTCCAGGCAGGCTGAGCGGCAGGAACACACGGAAGAACCGGCGGAACGGGCCCGCGCCCAGGCTCCCCGCGGCACGCAGCACGGACGGGTCGATCTGGCCCATCGTGGTGACGAGGGGCAGCACCATGTACGGCAGCAGCACGTGAACCATGCCGATGAGCACCCCCAGCGGGGTGCGGATCAGCTGCAGCGGTTCGTCGATGATCCCGAGCGCGCGGAGCGCTCCGTTCAGGATCCCTGAGTCCTGCAGCAGCCCGACCCAGGCGAAGCTACGCACGAGCAGACTCGTCCAGAACGGCAGCAGCACGATGCCCAGCATGAGGAGCCTCATACGGGACCCGACTCGGGTGAGCACGTACGCGTAGGGATACGCGAGCAGCAGGCAGAACAGCGTGGTGAGCACGGCGGTGCGCAGCGTGTTGCCCAGCACCAGCCCGTAGATCGGCGAGGTGAAGATCTCGCGGTACGTGCCGAGACCGTCACGCAGACTCGTCTGGACCATCAGCCCCAGGGGAACGACGAAGAAGAGCGCGAGCAGGAGCGCGGCGGGGAGCAGCAGTATCCAGCCCGCCCACCGCGCTTCCGCGGACCGCCGCACCGTCAGCTGAGCAACCATTCCTGGAATTTCCGATCAGTCTGCTGCTGGTGCTCGCCCCACCACTCGTCGTCGATGGCGATCTGCGTGTCGAGGTGGTTGGTCGGACGGTTCTCGTTCTCTTGCAGTTCCGGGTTCTCGGCCGCGGCGGCATGCACCGGACCGTAGTCCGAGAGCCGGCCGAACTCGAGCTGCGGCTCCTCCTGCAGCAGGAAGCCGAGCGCCTGCTGCGCGTTCTCCGCGTTCGGCGCTCCCTTCGGAATCACCCAGTAGGCGTCGACCTGCAGCCACGCGTCCCAGCTGATGCCGACCGGTGCCTCCTTGCCGGCGTCGACCGCACGACCGACCCAGGCGAGGCCCATCGATGCCTCGCCCGACGCCAGCAACTGCTGCGACTGAGCCGAGGTCTCCCACCAGACGATGTCGTCCTTGATCGTGTCGAGCTTCGCGAGCGCCCGGTCGACGTCGAGGGGGAAGAGGTCCTCCTGAGCCACGCCGTCGGCGAGGAGCGCCGCTTCGAGCACACCGCCCGAGACGAGCTTGTTGAACATGCGCTTGCCCGGGAATCGCTCCGTGTCGAACAGGTCCTCCCAGGAGCCGGGCCCGGCGTCGTACTCATCCGCACGGTAGGCGAGGACCGTCGCCTCGATGTCCGCGGCTACGCGATACTCCTGCGCAGCGCCCGCGATCAGCTGGTCCGCATCGACGACGCTGTAGTCGATGGGCTCCAGGTACTCGGCGTCGGCGGTCGTGCCGAAGTCGTTCGCGACCAGCACCAGGTCCCAGGTGGGCCGACCGCTCTCGACCATGCTGCGCAGCTGGGCGTAGTCGGTGGGGCTGTCCTCGACGACCTCGATCCCGCTCTCCTCCGAGAACGGCTGGAAGAATGCGGCGGATTGCGCCTCCTGGTACGGCCCGCCGTAGGAGACGACGGTCATGGTGGTGCTGCCACCTCCTCCGCCGTCCTCGCCGCTGCCCGCGCACGACGTGAGAACGAGGGCGCCGGCCGCTACGAGGGCGGTCGCCGAGAGTGTTCTGCCGATGGTGTTCATGGGTGTTCTCCTTCTTCACTCCGCTGTGGTGGAGATCGTTGTGGTTACTCGGAAGTTCGTGGGGATGGGCCGTGGCTCGTCGATCCGCGGACGCTGCGCAACGCCACCGCAGCGAGGCGAGCGCCCGCGGCCGCGGCCTCGTCGAGCGAGTAGGATGCGTCACCGCTCGCCGATCCGACGATGGAGACGCGTTCGCCGCCGGGCCGCGCTCCGGCGACGGCCGCGGCATCCGTGAGCACCTCCTCGTGCGAGCCGGCTTCTCCGTATGCCGCGTGGAGGGCCAGTTCCTCGGCGGCGCGGCGCGGACCCACCATGCAGACGAGGTCCGCTCGGATGCGACGCCGCCGCGATACCGTACCGGCTCCGTGAGTTCCGTCGGCTCCGTCTGCTCCGTCGGCCCCAGCCGCGACGCTCACCCCCGAGGCGCGCGACCAGCCCGTCACCCGGCGAACGTCCGCGACCGGTACCGTCGCGACGACCTCGACTCCGTGACGACGGAGCTCCTCGGCGACGGCGGAGGAGCGAGGATCGCCGTCCACGACGACCGCCCGTCTGCCGGGCCGGACGCCCTCGATCGCAGCAAGACGCAGCGCGCCGTCCGCGAGCATGACACCGGGGAGGTCGTGCCCCTCGACGAGGAGCGGAGTCTCGTAGCTCCCGGTCGCGATCACGACCGTGGTCGGTCGCAGATCGTAGCGCAGCGGGCCGTCGGCGTCGACGACGGGCACGAGCCCGTCGATGATCCCGATCGCCGATCCTCGCAGCATCTCGATGCCCGCGTGGTCGCGGGCCCGGTGCAGCAGTCCCTCCACGAGATCCGATGCCCGCGATTCGGCAGTTCCGACCCGCACGGGCTCCGTTCGCACCCGGCTGCGGCCGCCGATGAGCTCCTGATCGATGAGCACCACCCGTGCTCCGGCGTCAGCCGCGGCAATCGCGGCGGTCAGCCCGCTCGCACCGCCCCCGATCACGAGCACGTCCGCTTCGCGATCGACGATGCGAGTGGCCGACGCCCGTTCGATCGCCTCCGCGCTCGGGGCGCGACCGGCACCCGCGAGCACGCCGAGCAGGGAGCCCGCGAGTTTCGACAGCCGCGGCTGTCGCGCGAACAACGAGAACTGGAAGCCTGCTCTCAGATACGGACGCATCAGGTCGGCCGCACGCAGCAGGTCGAAGCCGCTGTTCGGAAGACCGACCTCGCGCTGTACGACCTCACCGCCGCGCGCCGGGGTCGTGCAGGAGACCGTTGCGGGCATGCCGTCGATCTTGAGCGGGCAGTCGCCGCAGGCTCCGAACCCGCAGGTGTACCCGCGCGGTCGGTGGTATTTGATCCCGCGGGATATCGTTCGAACGCCGGTCGCGTGCAGCGCACCGGCGATCGACTGACCTGGGCGCGCCTCGACGCGGCGACCCTCGAATGTGAAGCTCAGCTCCGGATCGGTGCTCATCGTGCCTCGTCCTCCAGATCCGCATCGACGACGAGCGATCCTTCTCGGATCCACTCACCCGTTCGCGTGCGTTCGATGCTGAAGGGCGCCATGCGCGGGTCGGTCTCCCCCGAGATGATGTGCTCCGCGAGCAGTTCAGCCGCACCCGGCGCCCCCATGAACCCGTAGACCCAGCCCACGCTGAGCAGGAAACCCGGGATGCCCGGCACCGGGCCGAGCACTGGCGCGAGATCCGGGGTCTGACTCACCGTTCCTGCCCAGTGCCGCAGCAGTCGAACACCGGCGAGCATCGGGAAGAGGCGCACGAACTTCGTCGCGATGTCCTGCAGCATCGCCCAGGTGCCGTTGAGGCTGGTGCTCTCGTCGACGCGCGCCAGTTCCGTCCCGCCGACGAACTCGCCGCGACCGGTCTGGTGGCAGTAGCCCAGAAGGTCCAGGGCGGCCACGCCGGGTTTCAGAAAGGGTCGCACCGGCTGGGTCACGATCATCTCCAGCCGCGCAGCGACGAGCGGCATTTCGAGCCCCGCCATGGCGTTGATCTCGAGCGCTTGCCCGCCTGCGGCGTTCACGACGAGGCGCGAACGCACCTCCCGGCCGCTCGCTGTGCGGATTCCGACCACCGCGTCATCCCGCCGCAGCAGACCGACCACGGTTTCGCCCGCCACGATCTGCGCGCCGAGTCTGGCCGCGTTCTCGAGGTATCCCGCGACCACCGAGTCATGATGCGCGAAACCGGCCTGCTCCTGGAGCACCGCTCCGCGGACGAGCTCGGGATTCGCGGCGGGCAGCACTCGTCGCGCGTCCCGTTCGTCGAGCAGCTCGGTGCGGATCCCGAGGCCCGCTTGAAAGCCGTGGTCCACGCGGCACTGCTCCCACTGCGCCTCGGTAGAGGCCACGACCGCGTAGCCGGTGCGGTTGAACAGCACGTTCATGTCGAGCTCCTGCGAGAGGCCGAGCCACTTCTGCCTCGAGAGTTCGAAGAGCTCGCACCACTCGCGCGAGGCGAAAGCCGATCGGATCAGTTCTCCGTTGCGTCCGCTCGCGCCGCCGCCGGGCCAGGAACGATCGATCACGAGCACGTCGGTGTGACCGCGGCGCGCGAGCTCGTAGGCGATCGCGACACCCTGCACACCGGCGCCGACGATGACCGTGTCGTAGCCGGCCCGCAGCGACTCCGTGGAGACTCCAGGAAGCGGCATCAGTTGTCCCCCGCCCGCTGTTCGACGCCGGGCTGCTCCGACGGCCCGCCGAGCTGGGCGACCTCCTCGTCCCCGAGCACGAGCGCGCCGAGGGCGACGGGCACCACGGGGACCCGTGCGGCGGGGCGCCGCTGCGCACCGACCCGCTCGACACCGCGCTCGGCCAAGAGCCGCTGCACCAGCGGTGAGCAGAATTTCCCCTGGCAGGCCCCCATGTAGACGGCAGTCGCGCGCTTGACCGTCTCGGGATCCGTGTGTCCATGAGCGATCGCGTCTTCGATATCTCCGACCGTGACGTCATGGCAGGGGCATATCACCGCCCTGCGCGCCTCGTTGCGTGTCATGATTCCCACTTCATCGTTGGTACGTCCTTACCGAACAACACCATAATACAAACTTATTGCCGCATTGCAAACGGGATCCCCGAGGGGCCAGCCTGCTTCAGAGCGAACGCGCGTCCCGTTCGGTCAGGCGCGGGGCGCCCTCGCGCCTCCCCGCACGCGGAGCGACGGAACGGCGCCACCCGCAACCGCCCCCTCCCCCAAGAACCTCCTTCGCGCGCCAGTAGTTGTCACCAAACCTGCGGCGGGTTCTTGCGGTGGGTGCAACGCCTGAGGATTGAGGGGTGGTTGCAGTGGTGAAGTATTCGAATGAGATGAAGCCCGATGAGGTGAACCTGGTGTGGGATCTTCGCGCGAAGGGTTTGGTGGCGGAAGAGATCGCCCTGGTGGTGGGGTGGGGTGCGTCGACGGTCCGGCTCCACTTTCGAGAACACGGGGGTGTGCGTCCGCGGGTGTCTGCCCGGGTGAGTTCGTTGACGTTCGAGGAACGTATCGAGATCCAGGCCGGTCAGCGGGCGAATCTGGGGGTGCGAGCGATCGCGCGCGCGTTGGGCCGTTCTCCGTCGACGATCTCGCGGGAGTTGCGGCGGAACATGAACGACTGGGGGACATATCGTGCGACGCGGGCACAGGCGTATGCGTACGAGCGGGCAAGGCGTCCGAAAGTGAGTAAGTTGGCGGTTTCGGGTCCGTTGCGTGAACGAGTGCAGGCAGAGTTGGATCTGAAGCGTTCACCAGAACAGATCGCCGGCCGGTTACGGCGAGAGTTCCCCGACCGGCCGGAGATGCATGTGTCCCCCGAAACGATCTACCAGGCGATCTACTTGCTCCCCAGGGGCGGACTGAAGCGTGAGATCGAGCAATGTTTGCGGACCGGGCGGACCCTGCGTCATCCCCGACGTCAGTCTGGGATGAGACGGGGCAGGATCCCGAACATGGTGAATATCACTGAGCGTCCCGCGGAAGTTGCCGACCGGGCTGTTCCCGGGCATTGGGAAGGCGATCTGATCATCGGGAAAGACGGCAAGAGCGCGATCGGGACGGTCGTGGAGCGTCACTCGAACTATCTGTTGCTGGTGTGGATGGATCCTGCGAAGAACCGGGTCGAGGCCCTCACCGAGGGATTGATTCGGAAGATGAAAGCCCTCCCCGACGTGCTCCGCAGGACTCTGACGTGGGACCAGGGCACAGAGATGTCGGACCACGCGCGGATCGCGATAGACGCGGACATCGACGTGTACTTCTGCGACCCGCGCTCGCCCTGGCAGCGCCCCACGAACGAGAACACGAACGGGCTGCTCCGCCAGTATTTCCCCAAAGGCGCCGATCTGAGCGTCTACAGCCAAGAAGACCTCGACTATGTTGAGTGGGAGATGAACAACCGGCCCCGCAAACGACTCAAGTTCGCAAAACCAGCCGAAGTCATCGAAAACATACTGTTGCCCTGACCACTAGAAACCGCCACTGGCGAGGCAGCAACTACTGACGCGCGAAGAGCGGGGCGGGGCGGATCCGGGCCGACCCGGGGCCGATCGGGACAGGGCAGGGCGGATCGGGGCGGATCGGGGCGTTCTGGATTTCGTAGACACCTGTCCACGAAGCTGCTAGCCTGTGGCCATGGGCGAGGAAGCACCGCAGGAAGGCGCGCGTCGGCGCACGAGGCGCTCGAGCGATCCCCGGGCCGAGCGCGTGCGCAACGACCTCTTCGCGGCCGCGGAGCGCATGGGCCTGCAGGGCCTGCCGATCTCGGTCAGTTCGCTCGTGCAGCAGGCCGGCGTGAGCCGATCGGCGTTCTACGTGCACTTCGCGGATCTCGCCGACTTCGCGCTCCGGCTGCAGCAGCTCCACTTCGACGCGATCGCCCGGGCTGCCGAGGCGGATCTCGTCTCCGACCCGCGGGCGGCGATGCTGCAGTCGCAGCGCGACCTCGTCAGCCACTTCGCAGCCAATCGCGATCTCTACCGACTGGCGTTCTCGGTCGCGGGCACGACCGGGATCGGCGAGGACACCGCGGTCGCGATCGAACGGGCTCTCCGGCGGCACATCGATCTGTTCTGCTCGCCGCCCGCCGGCATCCGCTCCGACCTCGCGTCCACCTACGTCGCAGGCGCTGCCACCAATCTCATCGCCGCCTGGCTCCTCGGCACGGTCGCTGCCGACGAGGAGACCCTGGCGCAGCACCTCTTCACGCTCATGCCGCCGTGGATGTACGGCAGCGGGCGCTCATGACCCCGTCGACCAACGGGCGACGGACCCCGAAGAAAGGAACGAACCGGTGAAAGCTTCGATCGTGAGAGAGCTGGGCAAGGGCTTCGAGGTCGCCGAGGTCGACCTCGCCGAGCCGACGGGCCGCGAGGTTCTCGTCGAGGTCAAGGCGTCGGGCCTCTGCCACTCCGATGAGCTCGCCGCGAACCACGACCTCGGCTACGCCGCCCCGATGGTGCTGGGCCACGAGGCCGCGGGTGTCGTGACGAAAGTCGGGCCGGGTGTGACGCAGTTCCAGGTCGGCGACCACGTCGTCGCGTGCCTGGTGCAGTACTGCGGACTCTGCGCGAACTGCATCGCGGGCAAGACCACGATCTGTCTCGACCCCGACGCCACGCTGCGCGGCGAAGGCGAGGCACCCCGCATCACCGAGAACGGCACCCCGGTGGCTCAGGGCATGGCGATCGGCGGCTTCGCCCAGCAGATCCTGCTGCACGAGAACCAGCTCGCCCCCGTTCCCGAGGAGATGCCGTGGCCCCAGGCGGCGCTCCTCGGCTGCGGCGTGGTGACGGGAGCCGGAGCCGTGCTGAACACGGCGAACGTGCAGCCCTCCGACACGGTCGTGGTGATCGGCCTCGGCGGGGTCGGCCTCAACGCGATCAACGGCGCGGTCACCGCGGGCGCCGCCACGATCATCGCCGTCGACATCGCGGACGACAAGCTCGACCGGGCGAAGAGCTTCGGGGCGACGCACGTGATCAACTCCGCGCAGGCGGATCCGGTCGCCGAGGTGCGCGCGATCACCGGAGTCGGCGCCGACGCCGTCTTCGACTTCGTGGGCATCGCGCAGGTGACCGAGCAGGCCCTCGAGATGGTGGCGCCCGGCGGCGGCCTCTATCTCATCGGCGTGCTCGACCCCACTGCGGCGCTCTCGATCTCGTCGATCGGAATGCTCACCGGCAAGAAGCGCATCGAGGGGGTCTACATGGGATCCACCAACGCGAAGCGGGACATTCCGCTGTACGCGAGGCTGTATCTCGAGGGCCGCTTCGAGCTCGATTCGCTGGTCTCTAAGGAGATCTCGCTCTCCGAGATCAACGAGGGCTACGCCTCGCTCAAGGATCCGAAGATCGCCCGCGTGGTCGTCACGGATCTGTCGTAGGCTGCGGTGCCGTCGGGGCGCGGATCTGGGACGAAGAGGTCCGCGTGACCCGCTCCCGACGCCGGGAGCGGGCCGCCGGACGTCTTCCGCGCGCCTGCGGAACCCTCGTCATCCCGCGTGCGCCCCTCCCCGCCGCTTACGGCAGTTCGATCTCCCCGGAGTAGACGAGCTCCGCGGGACCGTTCAGCGACACGTGCTCGCCCTCCTCGGTGGGGAACATGCGCACGGCGAGGCGGCCGCCCGGAACCTCGACGCTCCAGTGGTTCGGCATACCCTCCCCGCCCCAGTGGCGGAAGGCGAGAGCGGCGGCCGCGGTACCCGTGCCGCAGGAGAGCGTCTCACCCACCCCCCGCTCGTGCACGCGCATGCGGATCCGGGCGACCCCGTCTTTCACGAGCGGATCCTCCGGCACCACGAACTCGACGTTCGCCCCCGCGGCGGGCGCGGGATCGAGTGCCGGCGCCCGATGCAGGTCGAGGCCCTCGAGTTCGCCGACGTGCGCGAGCGCGGTGACCACGTGCGGGTTGCCGAGGTCGATCCCGAGCCCGGGGCGCGCGACGTCGAGACCGTGCGCGGCCACGAGCCGCTCCTGCGCGAGCCGCCAGCGGCCGAGATCCACCGTGTAGCCGGAGACGCCCGCGAGCACGTCCTTCACCCCGGCGCGAGTGCCGATGGGCAGCGTGTCCCGACGCTCGGGTGCCACGAGTCCCTCCGAGATGAGGTAGTGCGCGTAGACGCGGATCCCGTTGCCGCACATCTCAGCGGGGGTGCCGTCGGCGTTCCAGTAGTCCATGAACCACTCGGCCTCGGGTTCCTCTTCGAGGATCGCGGCACCCCCGGGGATGGCGCGGGAGCGCACGGCTCGGATCACCCCGTCGGCGCCGATGCCGAAGCGGCGGTCGCAGAGGAAGCGGATCTGCTCGGGCGTGAGGGCGCGCTCCCCCTCCGGGTCGGTGAAGAGCACGAAGTCGTTTCCCGTGCCGTGGCCCTTGGTGAAGGAGAGCGTGGTCATTCCTCCAGTCTACGGGCGCGCGGAACGCTCCCGCGTCAATCCTGGATGAGCCGCTTGCCGCTCACCAGAACGTCCGAGACCTCGTATCCGAGCCCGTCGTAGAACGCGACGACCGCGTCGTTCTCGGTCCGCACCATGAGCTGCACCTTCGGGCACCCCATTGCGACGAGGCGACGCTCGGCCTCGGCGACCAGTGCCCGGCCGACACCCTCGCCGCGCCGTTCCGGGGCGCTCGCGAGGTAGTAGAGCCAGCCGCGGTGCCCGTCGTACCCGGCCATTACCGAGCCGATCACGGTGCCGGCGGAACCGTCAGCGCCGGCGGCGCTCTCGGCCACGAGGAAGAGCTCCGGCTGCACGCGCAGCTTGCGGGCGATGTCGGCGCGAGGATCGTTCCACGGGCGCGTCAGACCGCAGGACTCCCACAGCGCCACCACCGCGTCCGTATCCGCGGCGTCGAACTCGCGGATCCCGAAGCCCGCTCCGACCTGCTTCACAGCCCGGTCCGCCCGGCCGCCGGCACGTCGAGCCACTCGACCCCCGGGTAGCGTTTGAACCAGCTGACCTGGCGCCGCGCGTAGCGACGGGTGAGCGCCTGCGTCTCCGCGATCGCGTCGGCCTCCGTCATGCGGCCCTCGAGCTGCGCGAGCGCCTGCGCGTATCCGATGGCGCGGCTCGCGGTCTTCCCCTCCGCGATGCCGTTCGGGATCAGCCCGCGCACCTCGTCGAGCAACCCATCGGCCCACATCCGCTCGACGCGCCGATCGAGCCGCTCGACGAGCGTCGCGCGCTCGCATTGCACGCCGAGGATGCTGGTGTCAGGACGCCACAGTCGCGGGTCCTCGGGCAGCGTCACCCGCGCATCGCCGCCGAGCAGCGCCACTTCGAGGGCGCGCACCACACGACGCGGATTGCGGGCATCGACGGCGCTCGCGGTCTCAGGGCTCAGCGCACGCAGCCGTTCGAGCAGCGACGCGACCCCGTCTGCTGCGAGCTCCGCCTCGAGATGGGCTCGCAGCGCATCGTCGCGCGGAGGGAATCGGAAGTCGAAGAGCACGCTCGACACGTAGAGCCCCGAGCCGCCGACCAGGATCACGTCCGAGCCGCTCGCGTTGAGGCGCTCGATCACCGATCGCGCGAGCGACTGGTACCAGGCGACCGCGGCCTCCTCGCCCGGATCGAGCACGTCGAAGAGGTGGTGCGGGATCCCGCGCCGCTCCCCCGGTGGGAGCTTCGCCGTTCCGATGTCCATCCCCCGATACAGCTGCATCGCATCGGCATTGACGATCTCCACCCGCCGACCGGCAGAGGCGAGCTCCTCGGCGAGATCGAGGGACAGCGCCGATTTGCCCGTGCCCGTCGCACCGACGATCACCCACAGGCGGGGGTCGGGCGCGCCCGGGGTCGCTGATCGGGTCACGTCAGCGCGCGGTGATGGTGCGGATGGTCGGCATGCCGAGCCCGACGGACTTCGGCGCGCCGGGCGCTGCGGGCGAGGGAACGCCGCAGCTGTCGGCCTGCCGGCGATCCCAGGCGTCGCCCGCCCGCGTGCGGCGCACGGCGTAGACGCCCGGCTGGTCAGTTCCGGCGTCGGCGTGCGCGGCCGGGGTGTCGGCGATCAGGAAGTGCGGGGCCGCAGCGGTGACCTCGACGGTCACGACGTCTCCCGGCCGCGGCTCCTCGGCGCCCTCCGGCACCGCGAAGTGCACCAGGCGGTTGTCCTCCGCCCGGCCCGAGAGGCGACGAGTCTCGGCGTCCTTCTTCCCCTCGCCGACCGACACGAGCACCTCGATGGTGCGGCCGATCTGCGCCTGATTCTCCTCGAGCGAGATACGCTCCTGCAGCGCCATCAGCCGTTCGTAGCGCTCCTGCACGATCGCCTTCGGGATCTGATCCTCCATGGTGGCCGCGGGCGTACCCGGACGGATGGAGTACTGGAAGGTGAAGGCGCTCGAGAAGCGCGACTGCTCGACCACGCGCAGGGTGTCCTCGAAATCCTCGTCGGTCTCGCCGGGGAAACCGACGATGATGTCGGTGGTGATGGCGGCGTGCGGGATCCGCTCCCGCACGGCGTCGAGGATGCCGAGGAACTTCTTGGAGCGGTAGGAGCGGCGCATCGCCTTGAGGATCGTGTCCGAGCCCGACTGCAGCGGCATGTGCAGCTGCGGCATGACGTTGGGGGTCTCGGCCATCGCTGCGATCACGTCCTCGGTGAACGCGGCGGGGTGCGGGCTCGTGAAGCGCACTCGCTCCAGCCCCTCGATCTCGCCCATGGCGCGCAGCAGTTTGCCGAAGGCCTGCCGGTCGCCGAACTCGACGCCGTAGGTGTTGACGTTCTGGCCCAGGAGGGTCACCTCGATGGCGCCGTCGTCGACGAGCGCCTGCACCTCGGCCAGGACATCGCCCGGGCGACGATCCTTCTCCTTGCCGCGCAGCGAGGGCACGATGCAGAAGGTGCAGGTGTTGTTGCACCCGACCGAGATCGACACCCAGCCGCTCGAGGCCGAGTCGCGCTTCGTGGGCAGCGTGGAGGGGAAGATCTCGAGCGCCTCGAGGATCTCCACCTGAGCTTCGGCGTTGTGTCTGGCGCGCTCGAGCAGCTGGGGCAGCGAACCCATATTGTGAGTCCCGAAGACCACATCGACCCAGGGGGCCTTTTCCACGATGGTGCCCTGGTCCTTCTGCGCGAGGCAGCCGCCGACCGCGATCTGCATGCCCTCGCGCTCGCGCTTCACGCCTGCGAGGTAGCCGAGGTTGCCGTAGAGCTTGTTGGCCGCGTTCTCGCGCACGGCGCAGGTGTTGATGACGACGACGTCGGCGCGCTCGGGATCGTCGGCCGGCACATAGCCGGCGGCCTCGAGGGAGCCCGACATGCGCTCGGAGTCATGCACGTTCATCTGGCAGCCGAGCGTGCGCACGGTGTAGCTCCGTGGACTGCCATCGGGTCGCAGCGCAGCGGGCGACGGCGCGATCACGGTGGGTTCGGCGGTAGCGAGACTCATGCGCTCCAGTTTACCGACGCGCGATCCGGCCGAGCGCCGACCGGAGCCGACCGCGCAGACGGGCGGGCGACCGCGCAGGCGACCGCGCAGGCGGGCACAGGCACGAACGGCGGCTCGATAGGAACCCCGGAGTATCCCCGGCGCGGCTGATGAGTCAGGCAGAGTCCCGGTGGACCCGAGGGCGGTGCCTAGCGGAAGCGCACCCCACCGCTCGCGCCGCCTCCCCGGGAGGCGCCGTCGAGCGCATCTCGTGCTGCGCGCATCGCCGGTTCTCCCGACCAGCCGCGCCGGGCGAGGAACCCGAGCAGTCGCCGTTCCGCCGTTTGACGGTCGAGGCCGGTCAGCTTGCGCGCGCGATCCTGCGCGGTCTCGCGCAGGATCGCGAACTCCTCGTCGGTGTCGAGTTCACCCACGGCCTCATCGATGACCGCGTCAGGCAGCTTGCGGTCCCGCAGCTTGAGCCGGATCTGGGATCGACTCGCGCGTTTGGTGTCGCGCAGCTTCTCGGTCACCGCCCGGGCGAGCCCGAGGTCGTCGAGGTAGTGGTTGCCCTCGAACTCCGCGATGACGTTCTCCACCTCGTGCGGATCGTGCTCCAGACGCAGCAGCTCGTCGCGGAGCTCACCGCTCGATCTCGCTCGCCGCGCCAGAATGCGCACCCCGTCCTCGTTGGCGGAAGGCCCCTCCCGCTCAGTCGCGGAGGAGCCCGCGTCATCCAGCTGCGCGGGCGAGCCCGGCGTCTCTCCCCACGGTCCCGCGATCGAAGCGGTCCCGCGGAGGCCGGGGACACTCGGCGCCTCGCCCGAGGCATCCACGGATTCCCCCGGGATATCGGACGAGTCGCACGGAACACCCGAGGACTCCCCCGAGACACCCGGGGATTCTCCCGAGATACCTGATGACTCCCCCGAGACAACCGCGCTCTCGGCCCGAGCACTCCACTCGCGTCGCGCCAGCAGCGCGCGCAGTTCGATCACCTCGGCGAGGTCGCCGCGATCCTGAACCGCCTCAGCGGGTCGCTCGCCGGGATCCGGCAGAAACCGAACCGCCATGGCCCTAGGCGCTCGCGCGCTGCGGGGCCTCGACGACCGGAGCAACCGGCGCCTCTGCCTGAGCCGTCTCCTCGCTGCGTCCGTTCACGCCGAGCTTCGTAAGGATCTTCTCCTCGATCTCCAACGCGACGTCGGGGTGCTGGATGAGGAAGCGACGGGCGTTCTCCATACCCTGCCCGAGCTGGTCGCCGTCGTAGGTGAACCAGGCCCCGCTCTTCTTGATGAAGCCGTGCTCCACCCCGTAGTCGATGAGTGAGCCCTCGCGCGAGATACCGATTCCGTAGAGGATATCGAACTCGGCCTGTTTGAAGGGCGGAGCCATCTTGTTCTTGACCACCTTGACGCGGGTGCGGTTGCCCACGGCGTCGGTGCCGTCCTTCAGGGTCTGGATACGGCGGATGTCGAGCCGCACCGAGGCGTAGAACTTGAGCGCCTTGCCGCCGGAGGTGGTCTCGGGGCTGCCGAAGAACACGCCGACCTTCTCGCGCAACTGGTTGATGAAGATGCACGTGGTCTTCGTGGCGTTGAGGCTGCCGGTGATCTTGCGCAGCGCCTGCGACATGAGTCGGGCCTGCAGACCGACGTGGCTGTCGCCCATCTCACCGTCGATCTCGGCCTTCGGCACGAGCGCCGCCACGGAGTCGATGACGACCAGGTCGACCGAGCCGGAGCGGATGAGCATGTCTGCGATCTCGAGCGCCTGCTCGCCCGTGTCGGGCTGCGCGACCAGCAGCGCATCGATGTCGACGCCCAGCTTCTGCGCGTACTCCGGATCGAGCGCGTGCTCGGCATCGATGAACGCGGCGATGCCGCCCGCGCGCTGCGCGTTCGCGATGGCGTGCAGCGTGAGCGTGGTCTTGCCCGACGACTCGGGGCCGTAGATCTCGACGATGCGCCCCCGCGGCAGGCCTCCGATGCCCAGCGCGACATCCAGCGCGACCGAGCCGGTCGGAATGACCTCGACCGGAGCCCGCTCCTGGCTTCCCATGCGCATGATCGCGCCCTTGCCGAAGTTCTTGTCGATCTGCGCGAGCGCAGCCTCGAGCGCCTTCTCGCGATCCTTGGGTGCTGCCATGGTCCTGCTCCTTCTTGTGTGCGCGGCCCGCGCCGCTGGGTTGCTGCCTACCGACTGTCCTGACTCCGAAACGGGGCGGACAAGGCATCGATGGCCGACTGCTTCACACCCTAGAAGGAACCACTGACACTGACGGGCCGAGCGGTCAATCTGTGGATGAGAGAGCAGTTCAACTCACCTGTGCACGAAGATAGCACCTTTCGAACACATATTCGAAGAAGAAGGAGTCGCGTGTCGCGACCAGCCCCCATTCGCCGCCGTGTGCGGCGATTTCGCGGCCTACGGAAATGCGCTGCATTTCCCCGACGGCCACGCGTGTCGCGACCAGCCCCCATTTCGCCGCCGTGTGCGGCGATCTCGCGGCCTACGGAAATGCGCTGCATTTCCACTACGGCCGCGCATGTCGCGAGCAGCCGGATCAGTTCTGAGGGTCGCGCAGGCCGCGTCCGTAGCGTCGCTGCTCCGGCACGCCGAGATCGACGCAGAGCGCCTCCCAGACCGCGCGCGCCGCAATGCCCCGCTCGAGCGCCTCGTTCGCCGTACCACCGAGCGCCGCGA
The DNA here is from genome assembly GCF_001273835.1 of Leucobacter celer subsp. astrifaciens. Taxonomy (GTDB): domain Bacteria; phylum Actinomycetota; class Actinomycetes; order Actinomycetales; family Microbacteriaceae; genus Leucobacter; species Leucobacter celer. Next base: position 301,092 of record NZ_JHEI01000135.1, read on the forward strand.
GCCAGTGATCCCGCAGCAGCACACCGGCATAGTCCTCCCCGAACTCCGCAACGCACGCACGCCGAAATTCGCTCAGCCTCACGATACGGTCAGCTCTCGCAAACGGCGGAGCGCCCGGCCCTTGCGGGCCGGGCGCTCGGACCGCGCGAACGCCGCGCGGAAGCCTGCTCGTCGCACCGGGCTACGACACCAGCTCGGGCGCATAGCCCGAGACCAGATCGGCCGGAACCGTGTCGGGCACACGATCGGTCAGCGGTATCGAGAGTCCCTCGACCACCGCAAGACGTTCGCTCACCTCACCCATGATCACGGAGAGCGGGGTATCGAGCGCATCGGCGACCGCAGCGAGAATCTCGCTCGACGCTTCCTTCTGTCCGCGCTCGACCTCACTCAGGTATCCGAGTGCAACGCTCGCCTCTCCAGCGACCTGACGCAGCGTGCGGCCCTTCTGCAGACGGAAGTCACGCAGCACGTCGCCGATTTCCTGACGCATCAGCACCATGTGGGCCCTCCTTCACTCGCACGACCGGGGTCGTGCCTCCACCATACCCGCTTGCAAGCGGATTGCCGCTGCGGGAACACCGTTCCAGTTTGATCGGTGTCACTGGGAGTAACCCCGAGATTAGCGGGTCTATTCCTGAAACTTCGCTGAACCTGAGCCAGGTTGACTCAGATTTTAGTGAGTTCCGAGGTTTCGGCCGCCAGGAGTTCTAAAGCGGCTCGCACGGTGGCCTCTCGGATCGAGGCCCGGTCCCCCGAGAAGGCAAAACGCTTCGCACGCGTTCGCTCGCCCGCGCTCACCGCGACCCAGACCGTTCCGGCGGGCTGTCCCGTCTGGGGATCCGGATCGGGGCCGGCCACTCCCGTCGTGGAGACGCCGATATCCGCGGGCTTCGGCGATGCACCCTCCTCCGCCGGTACCGCGCAAGCCGCGCGCACGCCGGCTGCCATCTGCTTCGCCACCAGTTCGTCCACGGGCCCCTTCTCCCGCAGCAACTCGAGATCGACGCCCAGCAGCGAGTGCTTCAACCAGGTGTCGTAGGCGACGATCCCGCCGGACAACGACCGCGATGCGCCGGGAATCTTTACCAGAGCATCTGCGAGCAGCCCTCCCGTCAGCGACTCCGCGACCGCGATACGGAGTCCGCGCGCAGCGGCCCACTCGATCGCTCCCGCAGCCGCAGCCCGATCTGCGACCCGTGGCACCTCGGCGGCCTCGGCAGCGCCGGACATCACCGGGCGCTCCTCCGGGCCCGAACGAAGCCGAGGACGTAATCGATGCCGCTCAGGATCGTGAGCAGCACGGCGACGGTCATCGTCACGACGTTCACCCAGTAGGCAACCGGAGCGATCGGCCCGAGCACACTCGCGAGCGGCAGGAGGGCCAGCGTGATGGCGACCGACTGCGCGACCGTCTTCAGCTTGCCCATCCACGCCGCGGCGACCACCACGTCGTGAGCGATCATGAGGCGGTGGATCGTGATGCCGATCTCGCGAACCAGCACGACGATGGTCACCCACCACGGCAGTTCGCCGAGGATCGAAAGCCCCACGAGCGCCGAGCCGGTGAGGAACTTATCGGCGATCGGATCGAGCAGCTTGCCCAGATCGGTGATGAGGCCGCGGGAGCGGGCGAGATATCCGTCCCACGCGTCGGTGGCGATGGCCACGACGAAGAACACCGCGGCGACCCAGCGCCAGGGCCCGTTCGCGCCGTCGTCGGCGAGCAGCATCCATACGAAGAACGGCGTCGCGACGATACGCGCGACCGTGATGATGTTGGGCGCGTTCCAGTTGCTGGGCGCGGCGGCGGGTTGCTCGGAGCCGGTCATATCAGCAGCCTACTTGAGCGGGTCGTCCCGGCGGGTGCTAGTAGCTCTGGATCTCGACCTCGATGCCGTCGCTCACCGCGGTGATCCACAGGTCGGCGTCCTGCGCCGAAGCCGTCCGTTCGCGGCTGATGCGATTGCCCTCGTCGTCGCGGCCCGAGTACGTGATCGTGAACGCACCCCGATCGTCGAGCATCGCCCACGAGACGGAGCTCGGATCCACGAACGCCGTCGGTGAGCGCGTCATCTCGGCGCGCACCTCCACCCCTGACGGATCCGCGAACCGCGAGTCGGGTTCCGGCGCATCGATGCCGCAGTGCCTCATCGCGGACAGGGACGCGGCTGCAGCGCACTCCTCGAAAGACTCCGCGATCTGCCGCTGCACCTCCGCCTCGTAGCCCGGCCCCGGGCGCAGCCAGTCGGGGGCGTAGATCGAGTTGTCGGGCGAGGCGACGACGAACTCGGCGTATTCGCTCGTCGTGAAGTACCTGTTGTGCGACACGAACGTGTAGCTTCCCGCATACACCGCGAGCGCGTCGGTGCCGCTCGGGAAGGCTCCGTCCATGCCGCGGAACGCGAGGGCGCCGCTGGAGTCGGAGTCCAGGAACACCTCGTAGCGAAGCCCGCCGGTCACCCGCCACTCGCCGTCATCGTCCCGACGCAGCTGTACACGATCGGTGTATTCGGTGCCGTCCAATTCGAACCGGACATCGCCCGCGGCTCGGCCCCCGTCGAAGTCGACGCGGAGCCTGCGCAACTCGGTGTCCCCGATGTGCTCCGCCGAGCCGAGGACGTCCTCCGCGAGCGCCACGTCGGACGCCCCCGTGGTCGAACCCGAGAAGAGCGACTCGGCGACATCGAGTTCTCCGCCCGCAACGGCTGCGATGTACTGCAGGGCGACGTCTCGCACCTCTGCAGGATTGTTGTTCTGCGCATCGACCGCGACCGCGATTCCGGCCCCGCCGAGCACCAGTACCGCGAGTGCACCGGTCACGCTCCACATCCATGTCGAAGACGAATGCGGGACCTCAGCGGCATCCGAGGGTTCCGGCTCGCGGAACTCGGGCTGCTCTTCCAGAACGGTCATGCTGCTCCTCGGTGCTGCTCATCAGTGCTGCTCATCAGCGCTGCTCATCAGCGCTGCTCATCAGTGCTGATGATCGGTGTTGGTGGTCGGCGCTGCCGGCCGCATACCGCTGGTCAGAGACGGTTCAATCGCGCCCCGTCAGCTGCCACGCGTCTTCGTCGTCATCGCCCTCGACGTCTTCAAGGCCTGCCTGATACTGAGCGATCGGATCGTCGTAGCGCGCGTCGCCGAAGCCGTCCGACTCGGTCAGCGGCTCGATCACATCGGTCGCGGAATCCCCCGCGGCCCCGACTGCGTCCGCGGACGCCGGCGGCTGCGGCAGCACCTGCGTCACCGGTTGCGCAGGCGCAGCCGGTGCGGCGGGCGCAGCCGGCACGGCGAATGCGGCCGGAGCGGAGTTCGTCGACGACCCACCCTTGATCCGGGCGATCACCTCCGGCAGTTGCTCGGGCGTCACGAGCACGTCGCGCGCCTTGGACCCCTCCGAAGGCCCGACGATATCGCGGGACTCCATGAGGTCCATCAGGCGGCCCGCTTTCGCGAAGCCGACGCGCAGTTTGCGCTGCAGCATCGAGGTCGACCCGAACTGGGAGGTGACCACGAGATCGATCGCGGCGAGCAGCACCTCGAGGTCGTCGCCGATGTCCTCGTCGATCTCCTTCTTCTCGGCGGCCTGCGCCACATCGGCCCGGTACTCGGGCTGCGCCTGGGCCTTTACGTGCGTGACCACCTGGGCGATCTCGGCCTCGCCCACCCAGGCGCCCTGCACGCGCATGGGCGTCGATTCCCCGTTGAGCAGCAGGAGGCCATCGCCCTGTCCGATCAGCCGCTCGGCGCCCACCTCGTCGAGGATGACTCGCGAGTCGGTGCCCGAGGCCACGGCGAAGGCGTAGCGGCTCGGCACGTTCGACTTGATGACACCGGTGACCACGTTGACCGAGGGGCGCTGGGTGGCGAGCACCAGGTGGATGCCGGCGGCGCGGGCGAGCTGCGTGATGCGCTGGATCGAGTCCTCGACATCGCGCGGCGCGACGAGCATGAGATCCGCGAGCTCGTCGACCACCACCAGCAGGTAGGGGTACGGCTTGAGCACACGCTGACTGCCCTCGGGCAGCACGATCGATCCCGAGCGCACCGCCTCGTTGAAGTCGTCGATGTGGCGGAACCCGAAGCTCGCCAGATCGTCGTATCGCATGTCCATCTCCTTCACGACCCACTGCAGCGCCTCCGCCGCCTTCTTGGGGTTCGTGATGATGGGCGTGATCAGGTGCGGGACGCCCTGATAGACCGTGAGTTCTACCCGCTTCGGGTCGACGAGCACCATGCGCACCTCGGCCGGCGTCGCCCGCATGAGGATGCTCGTGATCATCGAGTTGATGAAGCTCGACTTGCCCGAACCCGTGGCTCCCGCCACGAGCAAGTGCGGCATCTTCGCGAGGTTCGCCACGACGAAACCGCCCTTGACGTCCTTGCCGACGCCGATCGTCATGGGGTGGGGGCTGCGCTGAGCCTTGTTCGAGCGCAGCACGTCGCCGAGGGCCACGTTCTCGCGGTCCTTATTCGGGATCTCGATGCCGATGGCGCTCTTGCCGGGAATCGGCGAGAGGATGCGCACCTCGTTCGAGGCCACCGCGTACGAGAGATTCTTGGAGAGCGCCGTGACCTTCTCCACCTTCACGCCCGGGCCGAGCTCCACCTCGTACTGCGTGACGGTCGGGCCGCGCGAGAATCCCGACACCTTGGCATCGACCCGGAACTCCTCGAACACCCGGGCGATCGCCGCCATGATCTGGTCGTTCGCATCGGTGTGGGTCTTGGGCGCGTCGCCCGCCGCGAGCGCCGACTGGTCGGGCAGGCGGTATTCGGCGCGGCTCGCCGCGGGGTCGTGCGGCGGTGCGACTGCGAAGGGCACCGTGGGTGCGGCCTCGACCGGGGCAGCTGCCCCTTCATCGGCGGCCGCCGCGTAGTCATCCCACGAATCGTCGCTCAGTCCCGAGGCGCGCGAACCGCCGGCAGCCTGCACCGCGGCCTCCGCCTGGTCGAGCTCGTCGAAGAGGTCTGAGGGGAAGACATCGGTCGATGCCTCAGGGGCGAGCGCCGACTCGAAGGCCCCGTCGGCATCCGCATCGGCGGCCGAGCCCCCGAGCGCGGAGTCGAGTCCGGCGCGGTCGCCCGCATAGTCCGGATCCTCCTCGCGACCCGTGTCGGTGCGTCGCCACCAGGGCACGGAGGAGCCGTCCCCCTCCTGGTCCTCGAGGTCGAAGAGCGTATCCTGCTCCTTCTTCCGCGAGCGGCGCGACTTCTTGGCTTCAGGTGCTTCAGCCTTCGCGGCATCGCCGGTCTCCCCGTCGACCACTCCGAAGAGGAAATCGTACGCCTCTCGCAGTCGACGCATGATGCGCCCCGGGGGCGTCTTCGTGATGATCAGCACCGACATCGCCAGCAGCAGCGACAGCACCGGTGTGGCCACCCACACGGTGAGGAAGAGCAGCGGAGCCCCGATCATCCAGCCGAGCAGTCCGCCGGCCTCTGCGAGAGCCGGCATGCCGGCGCGCGGGATCGGCTGCCCGCCGTAGATGTGCGAGAGCCCGGCGATGCTCGTGATCGCGAGGAACAGGCCGATCGCGATGCGGCGGTTGTCGTTGACGCTCGAGGGATGGTTGAAGAGCCACAGCGCGAAGCCGACCATGATGATGGGCAGGCCGAACGCGACGCGTCCGAAGAGGCCGCCGAAGGTCCACGCATCGAGCTGCACCGCCACGGGCTGACCGATGAAGAACCACTCGACCACCGCGCCGATCACGGCGAGCAGCATCAGCAGCATGGGAACGCCATCGCGGCGGTCCTCGGGAGCGAGGGGTTCGAGCCGGAAGGCGCGCGCCGCACCGCCGACTCCGTGCGCGAGACCGTTCCAGGCGCGCACCAGCACGCCCTCGGTGGGCTCGGGCTCGGCGAGCACTTTTGTTCTCGCGGTCGCACGGGTGCCCGCGGAACGGGAACCCCGTGCCGTGGTCTTGCCCGATTTTTCGCGCGACGAAGCTTTGCTGGCCATATTACGAGGGTACTTTCGACCTCGGACATTCGCGAGGTGACGCTCCGGCCCCCGCGGAATCAGGAGGATCGGGGCGGAATCCCGGAATCCCGGAATCCGCTCGCGGGGCAGCGGGATGACGCGCATGGGACCGGCGCGGGTTTCGACTCGCTTCGCTCGCTCAACCAGCAGAACCGGCGCGGGTTTCGACGATCCGCCGGTTGAGCGAGCGAGGAACGAGCGAGTCGAAACCGCAGCTCCGAAGTCACTCGATCTCGGCTCCCCAAGCTCCCCGAGCTCCGCTCAATCGGCGGCGGAAGCGGAACCGCTCAGCGTCGACGCAGCTTGCGCACGACACGCTTGACGAGGGGCATCCCTTCGGTCCAGATCCGGTACCCCGGGCCGGGGCGATCCCACGACCCCGCGAGCAGGTTCTCGTGCGAGGCCCATCCCTTCTTGAACGTCGTGACGCCGTCGTTGATGAGCCCGCCGAAGTCGTAGCGCTCGATCCCGATGGACTTCATGTGCCGGATCACGTGCCACTTCAGCGCGTAGTTGGCGCGCAGCCGCTGCCCCGTGTCGTTCATGCCTCCGTAGAGCTCGAACGCGGTGCGGGACGATTTCGCCATGAACAGGAACGCCACGGGCTGGTCCTCGACGTACGCGGCCCAGACCGGCGAGTCCTCCCCCAGCATGGTGAAGGCGTCGTGGTAGTAGGAGTCCTCGTGCAGCCCGAAGTCGGCGCGCTCGCTCGTCTCCCGGTACACATCGAGGCACGCGTCCAGCTGCTCGAGGGTCTCGACCGGCCGGATCGACAGCGATTCCTCGCGCCCCGCCTTGCGCACGTACTGCCGGTGCTTCTTCGACATGTCGGCGAGCAGTTCGTCCTCCGTGCGCCGCAGGTCGAGGATCAGCGTTCGCGCCGGCAGCACGGGCGTCCCCGCCTCGCGCCACCGATCGCCGAGCGGGAACTCCCCCGCGTCCTCATCGGGCTCGATCGAGACCGCGACGGCACGCCGAGAGCCGTGCACGTGGTCGGCCACGGCGTTCGCCACCTCCGCGGGCGTCGGCGAGGCGGCGGGGCGCTCCGGATCCTCCTGGCTCCGCACGAGCACCGGACCGCGCGGGGCGTACACGAATCCGCCCAGCGGGCCGGGCAGCGAGCGCGTGAGCAGCTGGCAGGCCGCGACGACGGGGGCGTCGGATCCGGAGCCGTTGCGCACGAGCACTCGCTCGGCGCTCCAGCGGTGGGCCGACTTGAGGTCGCCCCACCCCCACAGTTGCAGCGGGTGACCGCCGAGATCCCTCACCGTCGCGTCCCAGAGAGCGCGATCCGTGCAGGGGACGACCGAGAGGGAGGTCACGAGCGGTTCCTTCCGAGTTTGCGTGAGATGAAGCCGGTGAGCTCGGCGAGCTCCGGGGAGCGCAGCAGGCCGAGCAGGATCACGTACACCGCGCCGACCACCGCGGCGACCGCAACGGCGAAGGGGATCGCGAGCACGGCGTCGAACCCGGGGACCGCCGACCGCAGCAGCCAGGTCACGAGCAGGCCTGCGACGAGGGCCGGGATCGCCGCGAGCACGTAGCGCACGAGGCTCTGCGCGATCCTGCGCCCGTCGATCGATCCGATCTTGCGGCGCAGCAGCCAGGTCGCGAGCAGCGCCTGCACGATCGTCGCGAATGACCAGACGAGGGCGAACAGCATGCCGATCATCGCCTCGGGTGCGAAGATCAGCAGCAGCGAGAGCGCGATCACGATGCCCATCTGGATCGTCGTGAACACGAAGGGCGTGCGCGTGTCGGAGAGCGCGTAGAAGGCGCGCTGCACGACGAAGAGGAAGCTGTAGGCGGCGAGGCTCACCACGTAGGCCTGCAGCGCCTGGGAGAACTGGTCGACCTGCAACTGCGTCGCGCCGAAGTTGATGATGCGGGCGACGAAGGGCGCCGCGGCGAAGATCGCGGCCGCCGCGAGCACCATGACGAGCGCGATCTGCCTTGCCGACGCCGAGAAGTCCGCGACGAACTCCGTCATGCGGCCCGTCTGCCCCCACTCCGAGAGCCGCGTGAAGTAGGCCGTTGCCAGTGACACCGCGATCACCGAGTGCGGCATCATGAAGATGAGCCAGACGTTCTGCATGGCGCTCGTCGAAGGACCGTGACCGGTCCCGATCGCGACGATGTTGTTCGTCACGAGTCCGCCGAGCTGCATCACGGTGATCGTCGCGAGGCTCCAGCCGGCGATTCGGGCTGTACGCCCGAGGCCCATGCCCTTCCATTTGAAATCGGGGCGATAGTGGATGCCCGCTTTACGCCAGGAGACGAAGAGGATCAGCGCCTGCGCTATGACGCCGAGCGTCGCGCTGCCCGCGAGCACGCCGATGGAGAGGGGATCCCACTCGAAGACCGTGCGCTCGCCCTCGGGATCAGCGCCGAACATCGCGATGAAGACGACGATGCCCGCGATCCCGATCACGTTGTTGAGCACGGGCGCCCAGGTGAACGGGCCGAACACGCTACGTGCGTTGAGCACCTCGCCCAGCACCGTGTAGAGGCCGTAGAACACGATCTGCGGCAGGCACCAGTAGGCGAACGCCGTCGCGAGCGCACGCTGATCCGCGTCCCACGGAATCGCCGTCAGATGCACGATCCAGGGGGCCGCGAGCATCGCGAGCACCGTGATGCCGAACAGCACCGCCGAGATCAGCGTGAGGATCTTGTTGATATAGCCGCTGCCGCCGTCGGAGTTCTGGGCGGCCCGCACGATCTGCGGCACGAGCACGGCGTTCAGCATGCCGCCGAGCAGGATCATGTACAGGGTGTTCGGAAGCAGATTGCCGTTGGCGAAGGCGTCTGCTGAGACGGCGCCGACCGAGCCGATCGCGTACGCGAGCAGCACGGCCTTTACGAGCCCGAGGATGCGCGACACCATCGTGCCCGATGCCATCACCGCGCTCGCGCGCATGATTCCCGCGGCCATCAGTAGTACGGGTCCTTTCTGACCGCCAGCGACCAGCGGCGCGCGAGGCGGTCCCCCAGTTTCACCCAGAAGGCGTAGGCCCGCGGCTTCAGCGGGAGGTCGAAGGCTCCGGCGTAGTCGGTGATCTCGGGGGCGAAGGAGCGCTTGAACTGGCCCACGCCGTGCAGCGGATGGTCGCGGTCGTCCGCACGATCCGAGGGCGGGGCCCCGCAGAGGTCGTGCACCCGCGCGCCGCGCTCGGCGGCCCAGCGGAGCACCTCCCACTGCAGCGCGTGCGAAGCGCCGTACGCCGACTTGGCGCGCACCGATGCGCCGTCCTTGTAGGTGGTCTTGTCGCCGAGCGCCATCGCATAGGCGCCCGCGATCAGCTCGGGTGCTCCGTCAGCACCGGCGCGGTGCGCGAGGAACATCCGGCCGGATCCGTCAGCCTCGAAGCGCTGCCAGAACGCCCGGTAGTACGCCTCGGAGCGCAGCACGAACCGGCCCTCGGCGGTCTCCCGCAGCAGGCGGTACAGCGTCGCGCAGTTCTCATCGGTGGCGGGCACGCGCGACACCTCGATGCCGTCGCGGCGCGCGCGGTTGATCGAGTTGCGGGCCTTCTTCCCGAGGCTCGCGAGCAGCTCCTCATCCGAGCGGCCCGGCTCTCCGAGACCGACGAGCACGGTCGACGGGTTGGGGATGATCCGCACGGTATCGCGATATCCGGCAGCGCGAATCGCGTCCCGGGCGTCCAGCCCCAACCGCGGTTCGATCTTCAGCAGGAATGCTCCCCGCGAACGCGCGAGACCCGCGACCGCCGAGGCCGCCTCGAGTACCGCCGCCGTGTCCTCTCCGGCCGGCCCGGCGGGCAGATGCCACCATTCCCCGAGCAGCGGGACGCGCTTCGCGAGCACGCCGACGGCCACGGATGGACGCCCCGGCCGCTCCACGACCACGCGATAGTCGCGGTATCGCCCCTGCTCGCGCTTCACGCCGAGATAGGACTCGCCCATCCAGACCTCGCCCCCGCCCGGATTCGCCGCGACGAGCGCGTCCCAGCCGGTCCGCTCGGCCTCGCTCGCGAGGCGCGCCACGGCACCGGCCGAGGAGGTATCCGCGAGGGATCCCACCACGCCTTACACCACCACCACTACGGGTACGATCATCGCCTTGCGGCGCAGCTTGGTGCCCACCCAGCGGCCGATCGTGCGACGCACGATCTGCTGCAGCTGGTGATGATCCGTCATGCCGTCCTTCATCGCGTCCTCGAGGGCGCTCGCGATCTGCGGCTTGATCTTGTCGAAGACGCTCTCGTCCTCCGCCACGCCCTTCGCGTGGATCTCGGGACCCGACACGATCTGGCCGAGCGTCGTCTCCACCACGGTGATCACCGAGATGAAGCCCTCCTCAGCGAGCGTGCGGCGATCCCGCAGATCGTCGTCGGTGACCCGGCCGACGCTCTTGCCGTCGACGTAGATGAACTCGGTGTCGAGCTGCCCCACCGCACGGGCGACCCCGTCGACGAGATCGACGACGGTGCCGTTCTCGGCGATGACGGTGCGGTTCTGCGGCACGCCCGTCTCGATCGCGAGCGCGGCGTTCGCCACCAGCATGCGGTACTCGCCGTGGATGGGCATGACGTTCTTCGGGCGCACGATGTTGTAGCAGTAGAGCAGTTCGCCCGCCGCGGCGTGACCGGAGACGTGCACCTTCGCGTTGCCCTTGTGCACCACGTTGGCACCCAGCTTGATGAGGCCGTCGATCACGCGGTAGACGGAGGTCTCGTTGCCCGGGATGAGGCTCGAGGCGAGGATCACGGTGTCGCCCGCGCCCACCTCGACCTGGTGCTCGCGGTTGACCATGCGGCTGAGCACGGCCATCGGCTCGCCCTGCGACCCGGTCGACATGTACACGATGCGATGGTCTGGGATGTCGCCGCTCTTCTTGAGGTCGACCAGCACGCCCTCCGGAACCTCCAGGTATCCGAGATCGGCCGCGATCTTCATGTTGCGCACCATCGAGCGGCCCAGCAGCACCACGCGCCGCCCGTTCGCGTGCGCCGCGTCGAGCACCTGCTGCACGCGGTGCACGTGGCTCGAGAAGCTCGCGACGACGACCTTGCCCGGCGTCTTCGCGATGACCTGCTCGATGACCGGCCCGATGTTCTTCTCGAGCGGGGTGAAGCCCGGCACGTCGGCGTTCGTCGAGTCGGTCATGAAGAGGTCGACGCCCTCCTCGCCGAGCCGCGCGAACGCGCGCAGGTCGGTGATGCGGCCGTCGAGGGGCAGCTGATCCATCTTGAAGTCGCCCGTGCCGATCACCAGGCCGGCGTCGGTGCGGATCGCCACGGCCAGCGCGTCGGGGATCGAGTGGTTCACCGCGATGAACTCGAGGTCGAACGGTCCGTACTGCACCCGATCGTCCTCGGCGACCACCCGGGTCACCGGGCGGATGCGGTGCTCCTTGAGCTTCGCCTCGACGAAGGCGAGCGTGAGCTTGGAGCCGACGAGCGGAATGTCCTCGCGCAGCTTGAGCAGGTACGGCACACCGCCGATGTGGTCCTCGTGGCCGTGCGTGAGCACGACGGCGACGATGTCGCCGAGGCGATCCTCGATCTTGGTGATGTCGGGCAGGATCAGGTCGACGCCCGGGTGCTGCACCTCGGGGAAGAAGACGCCGCAGTCGACGATCAGCAGCTTGCCGTCGATCTCGTAGACGGTCATGTTGCGACCGACCTCGCCGAGACCGCCGAGCGGCGTGATGCGAAGGGTTCCCTGCTCGAGAGCGGGAGGTGCGTAAGGGGGGTTCGTCATGTGTTCCTTGTCCGCTCCCCGAGCCTGTCGAGGGGAGCGGCTATCTGTCGCCCCCTTTCGACAGGCTCAGGGGGCCGCTTCGTTAGCGGGTAGTGCCTGCGATCTTGGGCAGGGCACCGCCGGCAGCCGCATTGCGGTCCGGCCTGAAGTTCGAGAGGTCGATGCCCGGCACGTCGGTCACGAGCGCGAGTTCGTCCTCGATGAGGGCCGCCTCCCACTCCTCCGGGCCGACGAGGGGCAGGCGCACGCGCGGGCTGCCGATGCGGCCCAGGCCGTGCAGGATGTACTTCGCCGCCACCGTGCCGGGCACGTGGGTCATGACGGCGCGCACGAGCGGCTCGAGCCGCTGATGCATGTCGCGGGCCGTGTGCAGGTCGCCCACGTTGACGGCGTCGATGATGGCGCGGTAGGGCGCCGCAGCGATGTTCGCCGTCACGCCGATGAGGCCGGTGGCCCCGATCGAGAGGTGCGGCAGCACGTTCGCGTCGTCGCCCGAGAAGTACAGGAGATCGGTCTGGTTGAGCACCCGGCTCACCTCGCTGAAGTCGCCCTTGGCGTCCTTCACCGCCAGGATGTTCGGGTGCTTCGCGAGACGCAGGATCGTCTCGTACTTGATCGGCACGCCCGTACGGCCGGGGATGTCGTAGAGGATGACGGGCAGCTCGGTGGCGTCGGCGACCATGCGGAAGTGCGTGAGCAGGCCCGCCTGGGTCGGCTTGTTGTAGTACGGGGTGACGATCATCACGCCGTCGGCCCCGGCCTTCTCGCTGGCCCGGTACAGCTCGATCGCGTGCGCGGTCTCGTTGGATCCGCCGCCCGTGATCACCTTCGCGCGACCGCTCGACACCGATTTCGCGACCTCGACGAGCTTGATCTTCTCGGGGTCGGTGAGCGTGGAGGTCTCACCGGTGGTACCGGTGACCACGATGCCGTCGGCACCGCTCGCGATGCAGTCGTCGATGTGCTTCTCGGTCGCGGTCCAATCGACCTCGCCGTCCGCCTGGAACGGAGTGACGAGTGCGACGAGTACCTGACCGAAGGGGTTTTCCTGGATTGCCACCTCACTAGGCTACCGGACTCCGCTGACCTTGGCGGTTTCGGGCGCTCTCCGGCCGAGCAGAGCCGACGGCGTTCGCTCGAACGGGGACCCCTCGCGCGTCGCTGGCGCGCCACGCGGCCCCGAAGCGCTCTCTTCCCCATCGGCTCCGCTCAGCCTCTGTTGCCAGGAGACCTCCGCACCCAGCGCTGGAAGGTGTAGCGCAGGCCCGTCGAAGACGTCTCCGGTCCGGTCTCCTCCCGGAGGGTGAAGTCGGAGGGGATCTCCGGGGCGAAGGTGTCGGCGTCGGGCACGTCGAGCTCGATGCGCGTCACCACGAGTTCGTCGGCCAACGGCATCGCAGCGCGGTACAGCTGCCCGCCTCCCATGATCCAGCCGAGCTCCGCACCGTGATCCCGCACCGCGGCCAGCGCCTCGTCGAGGGAGTGCGCCACGGTCGCCCCGGGCGCGTCGAACTCGGGATCCCGCGTCACCACCACGTTCTCGCGGCCCGGCAGCGGCCGGAAGCGCTCGGGCAGCGACTCCCAGGTGCGGCGCCCCATGAGCACGGGTGCACCCGTCGTCGTGCGACGGAAGTGCGCGAGATCCTCGGGCAGATGCCAGGGCATCTCTCCCCCGCGGCCGATCGCGCCGCGACCGCCGATGCCCCGGGCCTCGGCCCAGATCATCCCGATGCGAGGCGTGCCCGGTGTCGACTCGCTCCGCTCGCTCAACCGGCGATCCTCACACCGCCACCGGGGCCTTGATGCCCGGGTGATGCTGGTAGTCGACCACCTCGAAGTCCTCGAGCGTGTAGTCGAAGATCGAATCGGCCTTGCGGATCTCGATGCGCGGATACGGGAAGGGGTCGCGGGCGAGCTGACGCTCGACCTGCTCGACGTGGTTGTCGTAGACGTGGCAGTCTCCGCCGGTCCACACGAACTCGCCGGGCTCGAGTCCCGTCTGCTGCGCGACCATGAGCGTGAGCAGGGCGTAGCTGGCGATGTTGAACGGCACCCCGAGGAACATGTCGGCGGAGCGCTGGTAGAGCTGGCACGACAGCTTGCCATCGGCGACGTAGAACTGGAAGAAGGCGTGGCACGGGGCGAGCGCCATCTCATCGAGCTCGGCGACATTCCACGCCGACACGATGATGCGCCGCGAATCGGGGTTGCTGCGCAGCTGCTCGATCACATTCGCGATCTGATCGATGTGCTCGCCGTTCGGCGCGGGCCACGAGCGCCACTGCACGCCGTAGACGGGGCCGAGATCCCCGTTCTCGTCGGCCCACTCGTCCCAGATCGTGACGCCGTGCTCCTCGAGGTACGAGATGTTGCCCTCGCCGCGCAGGAACCACAGCAGTTCGACGGCCACCGATTTGAAGTGCACCCGCTTCGTCGTGATAAGCGGGAAGGACTCGGAGAGGTCGTACCGCAGCTGCCTCCCGAAGAGGCTGCGCGTGCCCGTGCCGGTGCGATCCGACTTGGGGGTGCCGTGCTCGTAGACCTCGCGCAGCAGGTCCTCGTAGGGGGTCGGGATCGGGTTCGCAGTCACGCCCCGAGTCTACCTCCGAAGCCCGGGCAACCGGCTCAGGCCCGCGAGCGGATTCGACCGGTCACCCGCGCGGCGGGCCCGGCCGGCCCGGCGATCACCCGCGCGCGGCACCTCGGCGCTCCTGCTTCTCGTTCAGCATCCGCATGTCGGCCCGCGAGATGAACTCCTCCGGACGTTCGCCGGAGTTCCACTCGGAGATGCCGAAGGACCAGGGAGTCGCATCGACCTCGCGCTGCAGCCGCTCCCCCGTGAGCTGCGCCTGCTCGGCATCGCAGTCGACGAGCAGCAGCGCGAACTCGTCTCCGCCGAAGCGCGCGAAGACGTCCTCCTGCCGCACGCGCTCCTGCATCGCGAGCGAGAACTCCCGCAGCACACGATCCCCCTCGCCGTGCCCGAGCCGATCATTGATCGTCTTGAACTCGTCGAGATCCAGATAGAGCAGCGAGAGCGGACGCCCGGTGCGCTCCGCGCTCGAGATGGCCCTGGGCAGCAGCCGTTCGAAGCCTCGCTTGTTCCACACATCGCACAGCGGGTCGGTGATCGACGCGTGCTCGAGGCGACGTTTGAAGCGGCCGACCAGTTCACCCAGCACCCCGCCGGTCAGCGCAAGCGTGGTCAGCGCCGGATACATGGGCTCGCCGAACCGCACGACGACGATCACGACGTAGAGCAGCAACCAGGTATAGCCCAGCAGCCGCGCCACCCGCATCGGGAGGAACCAGACGACGTAGATGAAGAACGGGAAGAAGAGCAGACCGAAGTTCAGGGCCCTGACCTCGGTCGGCGTGAACGCCACCGTCGGCACGACGAACACCGTCACGAGCGTCATCAGTACTCCGGCCGCGGTCACCGAGAACCGCCGGCCGCGGATGAGCACCCCGCAACCGACCAGCGTCGCGAGCACCGCGGTCACCAGCACGTCGATCCGCGGGTTCTCACCGACGCGGAACACCGTCACGTTGAGCGCTGCGAACAGCGCGCCCGCGAAGAGGTAGGCCGCGGTCGCGACGGAGCGATCCGACTGCGGTATCCGGAATATCAGCACTGGTTCACCTCGCCTCGCATCCAGTGTCCGCGGGCCTCGCACTCGAGCCGGAGCCCGGACACGAGATCATTGAACCAGACGGAATGGCCTTTCGTTCAATCAGCGTGGGGGCCGGAGGCGGGATCCCGGCGCGCTGCGCTGCGCCGATCGAGGCGGAGGCCCGGCTCCGCGGACGCGGCGCGATGCGCACGGCGCACCGAGCGCGGCGCGATGCGCGGAACCGGGATCGCCCTCAGCTGCCGAGCCCGTCGTCGAACACCTCGATCGCGGAGGTGTCGTTGCTGGCGTCCGCCTTCGCGAGCACCTTGCCCTTGAAGAAGTCGGGCGACACCCGCGACTGGATGACCATGAGCACCACGCCGAGGCCCAGCACCACGACGCCGATGATGCCCACGAGCCCGATGCCGCCGATGTTGCTGCCGGATCCGAAGCCCGGGTCCATGCTGTCGATCGTGGTCTGCACGAAGACGATGAGCAGCAGGATGCCGCCGATGGCGGGCAGCACGATCTTGGAGATCACCGATCCCACGCCCTCCTTGGGCGCGGTCTTGCGGAAGTACCACGGGCTCGCAAGAGCGGTGATGCCGTAGTAGAAGCAGACCATCATGCCGAGCGCGGTGATCGTGTCCCAGAGCACGTCCTCGCTGATGAAGCGCATGACGGCGTAGAAGACGGAGGCGACGAGCGACGACCACAGCAGGGCGACGTACGGCGACTTGTACTTGGGGTGGATCCGCTTGATCGACTGCGGCAGCGCGCGGTAGTGCGACATCGCGAGCAGCGTGCGCGCGGGCGAGATCGCGGTCGAGTTGATCGAGGCCATCGCGCTCACGAGGATCGCGAGCGACAGCAGGATCGCGGCGGGCCCCATGACCGGGTGTGCGAGCGCGGCGAACACGTTCTCGGCGATGTCGGGATTGTTGAGGCCGGTCGGGCCGTCGCCCAGACCGGCGTAGCCGACGGTCGCGGCGGCGGTGCCGACGTACAGCACCACGAGAATGCCGACGAGGATCATCGCGGCCTTGCTCTCGGTCGAGAGACGACCCTTCGACGGCTTCGTCTCCTCACCCATGGTGAGCACGGTGTCCCAGCCCCAGTAGACGAAGATCGACACGGCGATGCCCGCGGCGAACGCGCTGAAGCTGTCGACCTCGAGCGGGTTGAACCACGAGAGCTCGGGCGTGCGGCCCTCGGTGTTCGCCGGATCGGCCGCACCGACGAACATCGCCACGATGAACCACACGAGAACCGCCATCTGGAAGAGCACGGTGACGTACTGGAACACCTTGGTCGAGGTCATGCCGCGATAGGAGATGAACGTCGCGATCGCCATGAAGCCGAGGCAGACGAGGATGTTGATGAACTTGTTCTCGGCGATCTCGGCGATCGCCGGGTTGCCGACCATGATGCTGATCGACTGGAACAGGAACTCGACCGCGATGCCCGCGAGGTTCGAGAGCACGAGCACCGTGGCCGCGATGAGGCCCCATCCGGCCATCCAGCCGACCCACGGGCCGAAGGCCCTGACCGCCCAGGTGAAGGAGGTGCCGGAGTCGGGCATCGCGGAGTTCAGCGCGCGGTAGCCGAGCGCGACGAGGAGCATGGGGATGAAGCCCATGAGAAAGATGGCGGGAGTCTGGTAGCCGACCTCGCTCGCGGCCGGGCCGACCGCGGCGGTCAGCGTGTACGCCGGGGCGCAGACGGAGAGTCCGATGACGAGGGCGCCGAGCACCCCGACGGTGCCCGAGGGAAGACCCTTCTTGCTGATACCGGTCACCGAGTCCAGCGTGCGTGTCGCCGGATCGGGAGCTGTGAGGTCGTATTTGGCCATGTGTTTCCCGCTGCTTTCCCACGCATCATGGCGTGTTCGCGCATTTCGGCAGCGAGTATCTCCACGGGGTCATCCGGGCCCCGACCCGCTGTCGTCCGCCGACGATTGTAGGCCTGAACTCCAGATTTCCCTAACCGGTCTCCGGGGGATCACCAACATCGTTGCGTTCTCGAGAGATTGCTTGTCGGATCGCCGCTCTCGCCCGCTTCCGGTCCCCGCACGCGTCGTACACGATTCCCAGGCGCATCCATGCCCGCCACGACTCGGGATCCGCCTCGGTCTCGTCGCGATAGCGGGGAAACGCGGCGTCGGCATCCTCGCGCATGGGGCGTCCGGAGGGATGCGTCGCGACCGGCTCATCGGGCAGGAGACCCTCGGCTGCGAGCCTGTCGGCGAGCCGGGTGGCGCTGCGCCCGAACTGCAGCTCCCGCAGCAGCGCCCAGACGCCGATCAGGGGCAGGATCAGCATCGCGGCGCCCATGATCACCGGTACCGGCTGAGCCGAGGCGAGCAGGGCGAACGCGCGGATGCCGGCGAACACGAAGTACAGCACGAGCAGCGCGCTCATGATGGCGACGCCGATGATGGCGCGCAGGCGTGGGCTCACGCGCCGATCCCCAGTACGCGATCGAGCCCGACCGTGAGCCCCTCGGCGGTCACCGCGGCGTCGAGTGCGGCGCGGATACCGGCCCGGTACGACTCGTTCGAGTGGGTGTCGTGGGTGACCGTGAGCACCTCCCCCGCTCCGCCGAAGCGCACCTCCTGCTTGGCGATGACGCCGGCCAGGCGCAGGCTGTGCACCGGGATCCCGGCCACCAGCTGGCCCCGCGCCGGCTGCTCGGCGAACGGCGCCTCCACCGGGCGGCCTCCCCTCGCCTCCGCCATCAGCTCGGCGGTGCGCACGGCCGTGCCGCTCGGAGAGTCCACCTTGCCGGGATGGTGCGCCTCGATCACCTCGATCGCGTCGAAGTAGGGAGCGGCCATGCTGGCCAGCGCCGTGCCGAGCACCGATCCCAGTGAGAAGTTGGGCACCACGATGGCACCGGCTCCCGGTGTCGCCGCGACGCGCTCGCGCAGCTGTTCGAGGCGGTCCGCCGACCATCCGCTCGTTCCGACGATCACCCGCTGCCCGCGGCCGAGCGCGCGATCGACGATGCCGGGCGAGGCATCGGGATGGCTGACGTCGACGAGGATCCTCGCCGCTGCCCCGTCTTCCGGGTCGGAGGCGCGGTTCAACCGCGCCACCAACTCGAAGTCGGGGTGCTCCTCCACCACCTCGCAGACCAGGCTTCCCAGGCGCCCTCGAGCGCCCGCCACCGCAACCGTTGTCGACATGCCCTCCAGACTACCGCCGGCGGTCATGCTCCGAGCCCCGCGCGTTCGACCTCGCCGACCGCGACCACGGTGAGCGGGCGCGCGGCGAACAGCGCCGCGATGTCTCGGATCTCCTCAGCCGTCGCAGCCTCGAAACGCTCGAGCGAGGTGTCGAGGTCGTAGAGCTCTCCGCTGCCCAGCTCGGCGCGGGCCAGCCGGCCCATGCGCGTATCGGAGTCCTCGAGCGCCAGCGCCGACGATCCCGCGATCTGGCCCAGCGCCCGCTCGTGCTCCTCCTCGGTGATGCCGCCGTCGGCCAGCTTCTGCAGTTCGAGCCGGCTGAGCTCGGCGACCTCGGCCGCCTTCTCGGGGGCGGTGCCGGCGTACATGCCGAAGACGCCCCCGTCGGAGTAGCTCGCTCCGAAGGAGTAGGCCGTGTACGCGAGACCGCGCTTCTCCCGGATCTCCTGGAAGAGCCGGCTCGACATGCCGCCGCCGAGCACCGAGTTCATGATGCCGAAGGCGAAGCGGCGCGGGTCGCCGGAGCACAGGCCCTCGGTGCCGATCATGAGGTTGACCTGCTCGGACGGGCGCTCCGTGAGGTGGACGCGGGGCCCGGTCGCCCCGAGCGATCCTGCCGGCCCTGCTGTGCTTGCTGCGGCTGCTGCGTCGCCCGAGGCCGTGACCGACGGTTCGGCACCGACCAGCTGCACCCTGCGTTCGGGAGCTGCGCCCCGGTCCGTATGCCAGCGCTCCTCGGGTGAGAGGTTCAGCACGGCGAGCACCTGATCCACCAGGCGGTCGTGATCGATCGCTCCGGCCGCGGTGACGACGAGGGTCGAGGGGTCGTAGCGTTCGCGGTAGTGGTGGTTCACGTCGTCGCGGTGGGCGGCCCGGATGGTCTCGGGGTTGCCCCCGATGGGACGGCCGAGGGGGTGCTCGCCGAGCACGGCCTCGAAGAATCGTTCGTTGGCGACATCGGCGAGGTCGTCGGCGGCCATCGCGAGCTCTTCGAGGATCACGCCCCGCTCGTTCTCGAACTCGGCGGTGTCGAGGGTGGAGTTGGTGACCATGTCGGCGAGCACCGTCACGGCGCCGTCGAGGTCGGCGTCGCGCACCTTCGCGTAGTAGCAGGTGTACTCCTTGGCGGTGAGCGCGTTGTGCTCGGCGCCGATGCGGTCGAAGCTCGTGGCGATCGTGTACGCGTCGCGTGTGGGGGTGCCCTTGAAGAGCAGGTGCTCGAGGAAGTGGGTGGAGCCCAGGCTGCCCGGGGCGTCGCCGCGCTCGGCCTGTTCGTCGCGGGAGCCGACCCCCACCCAGAAGCCGATGGAGGCGCTGCGGGAGCCGGGCATGCGCTCGGTGAGCACTCGCAGCCCGCTCGGATGCACCGTGCGGCGCACGAGACCGCCGCTCAGATCGACTTCGAGGTCGGGCAGATCGAGGGGCAGGAGAATCGGATCGAGCATCCCACCAGCCTACTGCCGCACGGACCGGGCTCGGTCGCCGCTGCACCCCAGCCGCCCAAGCAGAAGCAGCTGAGAACAGCTGAGAACAGCAGCGAGCAGCAGCGAGCAGCAGCGAGCAGCAGCGAGCAGCAGCGAGCAGCCGACTGACAGACTCCTCCCCCGGCAGTCATGCGACAAGCCTGAAGCGCTGCCGGGGTGGCCCGAGGTCGCCCCACGCGTATCGGAGTTCGAGTCGGGGTCGCATTGGTATTGCCCTGCCGTCGGGGTCGTGGAGCATGAAGCAGCCAGAGTCAGGCCCAAGCCCAGAGCCGGCATCGCCGTCGCCGAAGCCAACACCAGTGCCGTCGCGGGCGCTCGTGCCATCGCCGGTGCGGGTGATGCGCCAGCTGTTCGCGTGGAGTTGCATGTGGTGGAAGCGGCACAGCAGCACACCCCGGTCGAGATCGGTGCGGCCCTGATCCTTCTGCCACTCGTCGATGTGATGCGCCTCGCAATAGGCAGGAGGCCGGTCGCAGCCGGGCCACCGGCAGCCCCCGTCCCGGACCGCGAGCGCGATGCGCTGCCGGGACGTGTAGAGCCGCTGCTCCCGCCCCACGTCCAACGGACGCCCCGCACGATCGATCGTCACCGGCACGATCCCGCTGGCGCAGACTTGCTGGTCCACGACCCCGCTCGGCACCGTCGCGGGAGTGTCCTCAAAGCGTCCGGCGGCAGGGGTGCCGTCGGATTCTCCGAGCCGCACGAGACGCACACCGGCTTGCCGCGTTCCGTAGACCGTCTCGGGCGTCGCAAGGCTGCCCGCCTCGATGAGATCGAGAATCAGGTCGTGCGCGAGTTGTTCGTTCGACCGCGGATCCTCGATCAGGGCCTTCGCCCGAGTCTGCTCCTCCGCGGTCACGAAGCTGGGGCCTCCACGACGCGGACGCAATGCCGAGTCGAAGATTGCACGCAACCGCGCCGCTGATAGATCGTCGCACACCAAGGACCCACGATGCAGTCCGTCCCGATCGATCCATATTCGGAATGACCTCTGCTCGTACCGGGCGAGATAGCGTGCTTCGGCTCCCTCGGGGTCGAGCTGATCCCGCACGAATCTCGACGCCTGTGCAAGATCCTCCACCGTGCGATGACTCGCTTCTGAGACCAGCCGATCGGCCGCCGCCGACCACCGCGCTGCGTCTTCCAGGGCTTCCCGAACGCAATCATGCTCGACAGGCTGCACGGATTGCACGGATTGCGCTGATTGCGCTGATTGCGCGGCTGCCTGCGGTCCACACCTGTGCTCCGGCGGCCGCCCGAGTCCGCGCAGGATCGCGTCGTGCTGTGCAGCGGAGATCGCTCCATTCAACAGCGCACGTCCCAAGCACGCATGCCACGGTGCGACTGTTCCCGGCGCCGCGCCTGTGCACTGCTCCGCGTTCGCGGTGTCTGTGCGGCCCGCCGAGGTGACGGAAGCCTCAAGCTCACCGGCGCCGGCATCAGCACCCGCAGCACCGGCGCAGGCAGCACCGGCACCCGCGCTGTCGTAGAGGGTGGTGCCGACGCGGACTTGCCTCGCGGCTTCGCTGCGGCTCATCCCGGTAACCTGCTGCACCAGGGCGACCGCGTTGCGGTGCCCCTGGGATTGCGCGAGCCCGGCATGTCCGGCCTCCCTGGTGGAGCGCTGCGCGACCACGCCCGCGGCGACCACTCGCAGCCGTTCCGCCATCTGCCCCACAGTCGAGGCGAGTTGCAGCAGTTCCACGGCACCCGCGTCGTCGAGGCGGGCAACTGCGGCCGGCAGCAGTGCCGTGTCCGATACCTCGCCGGTCAGCGCGCGGATCGCCGCGATACCGGCCGTGATCTCGGAGAAGAAGGACATACCCAATTTTCCCAGTTGAGCAGGGAAAACACCTAGGGATAACTCAAGAAAGTTGACCGATTTCCGGCGCCTGTGCGCGAAGCATCACCACCACCACGAGACCAATAGCCCTTGATTTCGACAGGCTCGATCAGCGGGAACAGCCCTTGATTTCGACAAGCTCGATCAGCGGGAACAGCCCTTGATTTCGACAAGCTCAATCAGCGCGAACAGCCCTTGATTTCGACAGGCTCAATCGGCGGAGCAGGCGACAAGCTCAATCGGCCGGGCGTAAGCCCCCCCCCGGCACGGGCCGCACACAGCAGAGCGCCCGCCCTCCCGGAGCGGGAGAACGGGCGCTCGCGGATCCCGAATCGGGATCAGAGCCGGTTACTCGGCAGCGGCCTCAGCCGGCACGGCCTCGGCGGCGGGAGCCTCCTCGGCAGCCGCCTCCTCGAGCACGGGCTCGAGCGAGAGCTTGCCGCGGTCGTCGACCTTCGTGATCTTCACGAGGATCTTCTGGCCGATCGAGAGCACGTCGTCCACGCTCTCGATGCGCTTGCCACCGGCGAGCTTGCGCACCTCGCTGATGTGCAGCAGGCCGTCCTTGCCGGGCAGCAGCGAGACGAAGGCGCCGAAAGCGGCGTTCTTCACCACGGTGCCGAGGTACTGCTCGCCGACCTCGGGGTTCTGCGGGTTGGCGATCGCGTTGACCTGCGCGCGAGCAGCCTCGGCCGAGGGGCCGTCGACCGCGCCGATGTACACGGTGCCGTCGTCGTCGATCGAGATGTCGGCGCCGGTCTCGTCCTGGATGCCGTTGATCGTCTTGCCCTTGGGGCCGATCAGCTCGCCGATCTTGTCGACGGGGATCTGCACGCTGATGACGCGGGGCGCGGTCGGCGCCATCTCGTCGGGAGCGTCGATCGCCTGGCCGAGCACGTCGAGGATCGTCGTGCGCGCCTCCTTGGCCTGCGACAGCGCACCGGCCAGCACGTCCGACGGGATACCGTCGAGCTTGGTATCCAGCTGCAGCGCGGTCACGAACTCCGAGGTGCCCGCGACCTTGAAGTCCATGTCGCCCAGCGCGTCCTCGGCGCCCAGGATGTCGGTGAGCGTCGCGTAGCGGGTCTCACCGTCGACCTCGTCGCTGACGAGGCCCATCGCGATGCCGGCGACTGCCGCGCGGAGCGGCACACCGGCGTTGAGCAGCGACAGGGTCGACGCGCACACGGAGCCCATCGAGGTCGAGCCGTTGGAGCTCAGCGCCTCGGACACCTGGCGGATGGCGTAGGGGAACTCCTCGCGCGCCGGCAGCACCGGCACGAGCGCGCGCTCGGCGAGGAAGCCGTGGCCGATCTCGCGACGCTTCGGGCTGCCGACACGGCCGGTCTCACCGGTCGAGTAGGGCGGGAAGTTGTAGTGGTGCATGTAGCGCTTGCTGGTCGTGGGCGACAGCGAGTCGATCTGCTGCTCCATCTTCAGCATGTTCAGCGTGGAGACGCCCAGGATCTGGGTCTCTCCGCGCTGGAAGATGGCGGAGCCGTGCACGCGCGGGATCACCTGGACCTCGGCATCGAGCGCGCGGATGTCGCGCAGGCCGCGGCCGTCGATGCGGGCGCCCTCGGTGAGGATGCGACCGCGCACGATCTTCTTCGTCACCGACTTGTAGGCGCCCGAGACCTGGCCCTCGGCGGACGCGTCGAGCGCACCCTCCGCGACCTTGGCGGCGATGGCCTCCTTGACGCGCGCCTTCAGCGCGTCGTCGGCGTCCTGACGCTCCTGCTTATCGGCGATCTGGTAGATCCCCGCGAGCTCGGCCTCTGCCAGCTCGGCGACGGCTGCGTAGACCTCGTCGGTGTAGGGCAGGAAGACCGGGTACTCCTGGATCTCCTTGGCCGACTGCGCGGCCAGCTGCTCCTGCGCCTTGACGAGCTGCGAGAGGAACGGCTTCGCGGCCTCGAGGCCCTGCGCGACCACTGCCTCGTCGGGCTTGGTGGCGCCGGCCTTGATGAGGTTCCACGAGTCCTCGGTGGCCTCCGCCTCGACCATCATGATCGCGACGTCCTCGGCACCGTTCTTATCGACGACCACGCGGCCGGCGACCATCAGGTCGAAGACGGCCTCCTTGAGCTGCGCCTCGTTGGGGAACGCGACCCACTGGTCGCCGATGAGCGCGAGGCGCACACCCGCGATCGGGCCGGAGAACGGCAGACCCGAGATCTGGGTCGATGCGCTGGCAGCGTTGATCGCGAGCGCGTCGTAGAACTCGCCCGGGGCGATCGACAGCACGGTGACGACGATCTGGACCTCGTTGCGCAGGCCGTCGACGAACGACGGACGCAGCGGACGGTCGATGAGACGGCAGACGAGGATCGCCTCGGTCGAGGGGCGGCCCTCGCGGCGGAAGAACGAGCCGGGGATCTTGCCCGCGGCGTACGAGCGCTCTTCGACGTCGACGGTCAGCGGGAAGAAGTCGAAGTGATCCTTCGGGTTCTTCGACGCGCTGGTGGCCGAGAGGAGCATCGTCTCCTCGTCGAGGTACGCGGCGACCGCGCCCTGCGCCTGCTGCGCGAGGCGGCCGGTTTCGAAGCGGATGGTGCGCTTGCCGAACTTGCCGTTGTCGAGCACGGCCTCGGCGAACTTGATTTCAGGACCCTCCACGGGATCTCCTTCACATACGTGAGCGCGCGACAGGCAGCCCCGCTGCACTCTTGCGACGCACGGGCGCTGATGTTCAGTAGAAGGCCACTCTGCACCGCAGAGGGATCCACCACCGAAGACCAGCCCGCCAGTCGACGCGCTCGATTCTTCGTTGACGCGGGTGTGCACCCGCACGATCAGACTACCACTGGCCCCCGGCAAACCCCGAGAACGCGGCGTCGGCGGTGGGACGCACTCACAGCGGGATCGCAGTCAGCGCTGGTCCGGAGCCCCTCGACGCACCTGCCATTTCTGCGCGCGCGGCGCTCGACCGTGACGAGAGGTGTACTCGGCGATCGCCTCCTCGCGCAGCCGTGCCGGGTCGTCTCCCGCGAGCGCGCGGAAGACGAGCCCACGCACCCAGCCCGCATCCGGACCGTCGAGGTGCTTCGGGAACTCGCGCTCCAGATCCTCCAGCGGCACGACCGCCGCGTGGCTGCTCGGACCGTCGTCCTCCCAGACTCCGGCGAGACGCTCGCCGAAGGCGAACTCGACTCCCTTGCGGGTGAAGAAGCGCCGGCCGTGCTCGATCAAGGCGAGGAACTCCACTTCGACCACTTCGGCAGGCATGCTCACCCCTTACTTGTAGAAGCCCTCGCGCAGGTTGATCCCGTGCTCCAGCCAGGCCTTCATCGCCGCGAGCATTCCGGTCCACCCCATGCAGTTGCCGAAAGCGCCCGCTGCCCCCTTCGTCGTCGGCTTCCACGACTTCTCGGTGATGGTCACGAGCGTTCGCGATCCGCCGTCGACCGGTTCGAACAGGAACGTCGTCTCCGTCGTCGACGCGGTCGCAGACTCGTCGCCCGCCCATCGGATGACGATCCTCTCGTCGGGCACCGCCTCGACGACCTCGACCGGGAAACGGCCGGGGAAATCGTCGAAGTCCCACGAGACTTCGGCCCCCGACTCGAGCCGCCCCCGCGCTCCCCCGGTCGTGAAGTACCGGGACAGCTGCTCGGGATCAGCCACGGCCTCGAAGACCTCGTGCGGCGTCTTCGAGACGTGGCCGGTCACGGTGAACGACAGCTCCTCGAGTGGCGCGTCAGCGGCGCCCGCATTCGCATTCATGTGATATTTTTATCACATGAGCGAGGAAAAGGGAACGACTTCGGATGATTCCCGCGATGACGCCGTCTTCAAGGCCCTCGCGAACTCCACCCGTCGCCGGATCCTCGACCTGCTGCGCACCGAACCCCGCAGCACCGGAGACGTCTGCGACGCCTTCCCCGAGCTCGATCGCACGACCGTGCTCCAGCACATCCGCGTGCTGGAGCGGGCGGAGCTCCTGACCGGAAGGCGGGTCGGGAAGACGCGCAGGCTGGCTCTCGCGCCGCTGCCGATCAAGCGCATTCACGACCGGTGGATCGGCGAGTACACCCGCGCAGCCGTCGACGTGCTCGCGAGGCTCGACGACTGAACCCACGGAGCCCCAGCACTCACGGCGATCGGCGCGGAGACGCGCTGAGGGCCCCGCCTCCGAACGGAAGCAGGGCCCTCAGTGCGGCACGTTACTTACAGCGCGTCGACGTCGATCGTCACGAGGCGCTCGGCGCCGATGGCCTCCCGCAGGCTGCCGATGATCGATTCCTCGACCGGCGCATCGACGGAGAGCACCGAGAGCGCGGTGCCCTTCTTCTCGTCCCGGGCGATCTGCAGCCCGGCGATGTTCACGCCGGCCTCGCCGAGCAGGCTGCCGTAGACGGCGACGATGCCCGGACGATCGGTGTAGCTGAAGACGATGAGGTGCTCGGGGATGGGGAGCTCGACCTCGTAGCCGTTGACCTCGACGATCTTCTCGATCTGCTTCGGGCCGGTGAGCGTGCCCGAGACCGAGACCTGGGTGCCGTCGGTCAGGGAGCCGCGGATCGTGACGACGTTGCGGTAGCTCTCGGAGAACTCGTCGACGCTGAAGCGCACCTCGACATTGCGCTGCTCGGCGAGCAGGGGTGCGTTGACGTAGGAGACCGGTTCGCTGACGACCTTCGAGAAGATGCCCTTGAGCGCAGCGAGGCGCAGCGCCTCGACGTTGCGCTCGGCCAGCTCGCCGTGCACCTCGATGTCGAGCGAGGCGAGCGGGCCGTCCGCGAGACCCGCGAAGACCTGGCCGAGCTTCTCGGTGAGCGGCAGCCCCGGGCGCACGTACTCGTCGATGACGCCGCCGGCCACGTTCACGGCATCCGGCACGAGATCTCCGGCGAGCGCGAGTCGCACCGACTTCGCGACCGAGACGCCGGCCTTCTCCTGGGCCTCTTCCGTGGAGGCGCCGAGGTGCGGGGTGACGTTGACGTTCGGCAGGCCGGTGAGCGAGGTGTCGGCCGGGGGCTCCTGCACGAAGACGTCGAGCGCAGCACCGGCGATCTCGCCGGTCGCGAGCGCCTCGGCGAGCGCCGCCTCGTCGATCAGGCCGCCGCGCGCCACGTTCACCACGTACGCGGTGTTCTTCATAGCCCGCAGCTGCTCCGCACCGATCATGCCGAGGGTCTCAGGAGTCCGGGGCATGTGGATCGTGAGGAAGTCGGCTCGCTCGACGAGCTCCTCGAGCGTGACGAGCTGCACACCGAGCTGCTGGGCCCGTGTCGCGGTGATGTAGGGGTCGTAGGCGACGAGTTCGACGCCGAAGCCGCGCAGGCGCTCGGCCACGAGCGCACCGATGCGGCCGAGGCCGATGATGCCGATCGTCTTCTCGTAGAGCTCGATGCCGGTGAAGGAGGAGCGCTTCCACTCCCCCGCGGACAGCGAGGCGTGCGCGCGCGGCAGGTGCCGCGCGAGCCCGAGGATGTGGGAGACGGTGAGCTCGGCCGCACTGATGATGTTCGACGTGGGCGCGTTGACGACCATGACGCCGGCCTGGGTCGCGGCCTTGATGTCGACGTTGTCGAGGCCGACACCCGCGCGGGCGACGATCTTCAGCTGCGGCGCCCAGCTCAGCGCCTCAGCGTCGATCTGCGTGGCGGAGCGCACGAGCACTGCGTCTGCGGTCGCGAGCGCCGAGCGCAGAGCGTCGCGGTCGGTACCGTCGACGTTCACCACCTCGAAGTCCGGGCCGAGTGCGGCGATGGTGGCGGGCGAGAGTTGTTCGGCGATCAGCACGACCGGCGCAGACATCAAACGGTTCCTTCGGAGTCAGCGGCAAAAATGACCCGGCGCACGGCACCGGGATTTCAGTCTACCCCGCGCAGCGGTACCGAGACGCCGGTACCGTCATGCGAAGAAACCGGACTGGGGCACGAGGTGCATCACCTCGAGCTGCACCACGGCGACCACGCCCAGACCCGCAGCGATCACCAGCAGCCGCAGCGCGGCCGAGCGCCCCCTGCCGATCACGAGCGAGAGCACGTACACCACCACCGGCATCAGCACTCCGAATCCCAGCCAGAACCAGCCGCTCGGAGTGATCCCCAGCCCCATCGCAGATGCCATCTGCGGCAGCAGCACGAGGTTGCCGACGCCCGCGACCACCGTCGAGGCGTAGAGGCCGGTCAGCAGCACCCCGATGCCCCATGCCAAGATCCGTCGTGCCATCAGGCACCACCCCCCGCGAATACGGGCAGGGGCAGCAGGACGACCGCTCCGATCACGATCCAGAGCGCCAAGCGGCGCGTGCCGGCCCCGCGGTTCAGCAGCAGCGCCGCGAGGAACCACAGCAGCGGCGCGAGCGGCGCCGCCCAGAACACGATCTGCTGCAGCACGCCGCCCAGCGAGCCGCTCGCCGCGGTGAGCTCGGCGTTGATTCCGGCGTAGTACCGCGCCCAGCTCAACCAGATCCAGGAATAGAGCAGGTACAGCCCGCCGAAGACGCCCAGCAGCACGAGCGCCCCGTTGCTCATCTGCGGGCGAGGATCCCCCTCGGATGTCGCGTCATCGAGGGGTCCGGGGGCGTCCACGGCGTCCGGGTGGGGGTCGGCCGGGGCATCGGCGATGCCCGCGACAGCTGCGGCGGGATCCGGATCCGCCTCCACCGTCCAGCCGCTCGCGAGTGCGCTCTCGCGCGCCTCGCGGGCAGTCTTCTTTCGCATGTTTCCACCCTAGCGACACCCGGCTCGGAGACCCCGGAGAGGATCGGTGGCGCGCGAGCGCGCGGGACGCCCTATGCTGAACGCCAGGATCGAATGCGCAAGGAGCGAATATGGCCGAATCGCCGAAGAAGAAGGTCGTCCGCGTCGAGAGCTCGAAGACTTCGTCTCAGGCCCGCGGGAAAGCCGGTGAGCACGACGGCGACGAGCCGGTGTGGACGCCGGAGCCGGAGGCCAAGGCGAAGGCGACCCGGCTGCGCTGGATCTCGTGGGCCGCCTGGATCGTCGCGATCGGCATCGAGGTGTTCGCGATCTTCTGGGTGCTCAAGCAGGTGCCCGTGAACATGTGGCTGCTCATCGGCGCGATCGTGGTGACCGGCGTGCTGTCGGTGGCCGGATCGCTGTGCTGGAAGCAGGCGAATCGGCTCGATCCCGCCTCGAAGCGGGATCGGGTGCGCTTCTTCGTGCAGAACCAGCTGGGCGCGATCGTGGCGATCATCGCCTTCCTCCCGCTCATCATCCTGATCTTCCTCAACAAGAACATGGACGGCAAGCAGAAGGCCCTCGCCGGCGGCGTCGGCATCGTGGTGCTGCTCATCGCCGCGGCCTTCGGCATCTCCTATCAGTCCCCTTCGCAGGAGCAGTACGCCGAGGAGACGAACATCGTGCAGCAGCTCACCGGGGAGGATCGCGTCTTCTGGGTGAAGGGCGGCTCGGTGTTCCACGTCTGCGACGCGGTGCCGGACGTGAACAAGGAATCGCAGGACGGCCAGATCTACGAGGGCACGGTCGCCGCGGCGCACGAGGCGGGCAAGGACCGTCTGGTCAGCTACTGGCAGCGCGAGGCCGTGAACTACTGCGGCTACACCCAGGAGCAGGTCGACGCGGTCGAGGCGGAGCTGAGCGGCGACGCGCCGGCCGTCGAGCCGGAGCCGGCGGAGGATCCCACAGATCTCGAAGAGGATACCGCGGGCTGACGCCCCACCGCACCCCGCGCCGCCGCTCTCTCAGCGGCGCGGGAATCGCCACGCGATGACGACGGCGCCGACCACGACGATGCCTGCGCACCACGCGAGGGCGAACCACGCCTGCCCGCCGGGGTCGCCGCCGAGCAGCAGGGCCCGGATCGCGTCGGTGAGCGGCGTGACGGGCTGCCCGGCCGCGAACGGGCGCAGCCAGTCCGGCAGGGTGTCGAGCGGCACGAAGGCGCTCGACAGGTACGGCAGGAACAGGAGTCCGAAACCGTAGCCGTTCGCGGCCTCCGGGCTCGACGAGAGCAGACCGATCGCGGCGAAGACCACCGTGACCGCGAGAATCCACGCCAGCACGAGCGCCGCCGCCGCGACCCACTCCAGCGGTCCCGCCACCGGCCGGAAGCCGAGCAGCAGGCCGACGCCCACCACGATCGCGGTGGCCAGCAGATTCCGCAGCACGCTCGCGACCACGTGCCCTACGAGGCAGCACGCCGCGGGTGTCGGCAGGCTGCGGAAGCGCTGCATCGCGCCTCCCGTCACATCGCGGTTGACCGACACCGCGACCGAGGCCGCCCCGAAACCCGAGCAGAGCACGATGATGCCGGGCAGCACGAAGTCGACGTACTCCCCGCCCGCGTCGATCGCGCCTCCGAACACGACGGTGAACAGCAGCATGAGCATGACGGGCAGCACGATCGCCATCATCAGCCCCTCGCCGTCGCGCAGGCTGTGCCGCATGCTGCGCCCGACGAAGACCTTGCTCGCCGCGATGGGCCCCGTCCCCTGATGCATCGTGATACTCATGCTGCGACCTCCTGCCGCTCGTCGTTCCGTCCATCGCCGAGATCACCGTGCTGCCCCGTGAGTGCGAGGAACGCGTCATCCAGCGTCGGTTTGCGCAGCTCGAGCCGCAGTTCCCGCTCGTCCTCCGAGAGTCCCGCGAGCGCGTGCTCGATACCGGCGGCGGTGCCCGAGACCTCCAACGTGCGCCGCACCGTCCCGTCCCGATCCACCAGTACCGCGGTCTCCTCGCCCACGAGCGCCGTCAGCGACGCCACCGTGCCGTCGGCGACGATCCTGCCGTGCTGCAGGATCGCGACCCGGTCGGCCAGAGCCTCCGCCTCGTCGAGCATCTGCGTCGTCAGGAAGACGCAGCATCCCTCGGCGGCGAGCGCCGCGATGTCGTCCCAGAGGTGCGCTCGGCTCGCGGGGTCGAGTCCGGTGGTCGGCTCGTCGAGGAACAGCACGGCCGGGGTCGAGACGAGCGAGGCGGCGAGGTCCACGCGCCGACGCATGCCGCCGGAGTAGCCCGCCACCCGCCGATCGGCCGCCTCCGTGAGTTCGAATGATTCGAGCAGCTCGGCGGCGCGACGCCGCGCGTCCCGCTGCGAATGGCCGAGCAGCCGCGCGATCATCACGAGGTTCTCCCGTCCGGTGAGCGCCTCGTCGACGGAGGCGTACTGCCCCGTGGCGCCGATGAGCCGGCGCACCGTCGCAGCCTCGCGCACGACGTCGTGGCCCAGGATCCTGGCACTGCCGGCCGCGGGGCGCAGCAGTGTGGTGAGGATCGAGACGAGCGTCGTCTTACCGGCACCGTTGGGCCCGAGCAGCGCGAAGATCCCGCCCGAGATCTCCAGCGAGAGCCCGTCGAGCACGGCTCTTCCGCCGTAGCGCTTGTCGAGATCCTCGATCTCGATGGTGGATGTCATCATTCCTCCTCGGCGTCCTGCCGTCGCGCGAATCGCAACAGCTTTGTTCATAAACAGTATGCACCATAAACAGTAGATGTGTCACACAGTTATGATCGAATACGGTGGACGCGAGGAGGAGCACATGGACGAAGCAGAGGTATCGCGCACGCTCGCGCTCGCATGGGGGCTCGCGGCGGCCCCCCAGCGCGGCCCTAAACGCGAGCTCACGCTCGAGCGCATCGTCGACGCCGCGATCGGGATCGCGGACGCCGAGGGGCTCGCAGCGGTCACGATGCAGCGGGTCGCGCAGGCCTTCGAGTTCAGCACCATGGCGCTCTACCGCTACGTGGCGACCAAGGACGAGCTGTATCGACTGATGCTCGATGCCGCCTTGGGCGCGGAGCCCCTGACGGTCGACGCGGAGGACTGGCGGGCCGAGATGCGCGCCTTCCTGGGCGAACTTCTCGGGATGTACCGCAGGCACCCCTGGGTGCTCGACATCCCGCTCAGCCCCGACATCCACCTGATGCCCGGCCAGCTGCGCGCCGCGGACCTCGGCCTGCGCGCCATGCGCGGCTTCCCGGCACCGGCTCAGACGAAGCTCGCGGTACTCATCCTCCTCTCCGCGTTCGCGCGCGGGCACGCCGCGGTGGAGCGCGAGGTGCTCGCCGGGAGCGAGATGAACGCGGCGACACGGGCCCTCATCGAGGAGGCCGTGACGCCGGCGCTCTTCCCCCACGTCGCACCCCTCGTGCGCAACGGCAGCTACTTCGGCGATGACCCGTCCGGAGGCGGCGCAGGCCCTGCCCGGCCTTCCGTTCCATCGGCCGAGCCGGTGCAGGAGGACGCCGACGCGATCCTCGAGTTCTCCACCGACGTGCTGCTCACCGGCCTCGAGGCCACGCTTGCGGGAATGCCCGAGCAGCCGGAGGGCGCGCCGCCCGTCCCCGAGCTCTCCCCGCAGGAGATCTACGAGGCGGCGGAGGCGGAGCTGCGCGCGCACGTGGAGCTGCGCAAGCGCACCCAGCAGCGCGTGCGCGAGCTGGAGCGCCAGGAGGCGGCGCTGCACAAGGCCCGGGATCGCGCGAAGGAGCTCGCCAAGGCTCACGCGAGGCACCTCCGCTCGCAGGCCGAAGGGTAATCGCGGCCCCCGCGGACGGACGGGCGGGCACGCGGGGCGAAGCGCCCGCTCCTAGGATGGTCGTGTGACCCCGCCCCGCTTCGACCTCGACCGCATCGGCGCGGGCCTCGTCGTCGCGGAGGAGTGCGAGCAGCTGCGCCGCGCTGCGGAATCGGGCGCCATGGTCGTCACCGCGCCGCCCGGCACCGGCAAGACCACCTTCGTGCCGCCGCTCGTGGCGAACCTCCTCGCGGAGCGCGGGGACGGACCGGATCGGGTGCTGCTCACACAGCCGCGGCGCGTCGCCGTGCGGGCCGCGGCGACGCGCATCGCGGAGCTCGATGGGAGCGCGCTGGGCGGCCCGGTCGGGTTCACGGTGCGCGGTGAGCGGCGCACCGGCTCGGACACCCGCATCGAGGCGCTCACTCCGGGCGTGCTGCTGCGCCGTCTGCTCGCCGATCCGTCGCTCGAGGGTGTCGGGGCGGTCATCCTCGACGAGGTGCACGAGCGCTCGGTCGACGGCGACCTGCTGCTCGGCATGGTCGCGGAGCTTCGTGCACTGCGGGACGACCTCCTGGTCGTCGCGATGTCCGCCACGCTCGACGCCGATCGCATCGCGGAGCTGCTCGGATCGGCCGGCGGCGGCTCGGGATCGGGCACCGCACCGGTCGTCGGGATCCCGTCGGCGCTGCATCCGCTGCAGGTCGACTACGCCCCGTTCGACGGCGCGCGCCTCGACCGGCGCGGGGTGACCCGGGAGTATCTGGCGCATCTGGCGGCCGTCGCCGCCGCTGCCCAGCGGGCCGAGGGGTGCGACGCGCTCGTGTTCGTTCCGGGTGCGCGGGAGGTGGACGAGGTGGTCCGGCTGCTGCGCGAGCGCCAGCGAGTCGACGTGCCTGTGCTGAGCGAGCGCCAGCGAGTCGACGTGCCTGTGCTGAGCGAGCGCCAGCGAGTCGAAGTGCCTGTGCTGAGCGAGCGTCAGCGAGTCGAAGTGCTCCCCCTGCACGGCCGGATCCCGGCGCGCGAGCAGGATCGCGCGGTGCGGGGACGAGGGGCCGGGGATCCTCCGCGGATCGTGGTGAGCACCGCGCTCACCGAGAGCTCCCTCACGGTGCCGGGCGTGCGTCTGGTGATCGACTCCGGTCTCTCGCGCGAGGTGCGGCGCGATCGCGCGCGGAGCATGACCGGGCTCGTCACGGTGAGCGCTTCGCGGGCCAGCGCCGAGCAGCGGGCCGGGCGCGCGGCGCGCCAGGCGCCGGGGCGCGCGGTGCGCGTCTACTCGGAGACCGACTTCGCCCGTATGCCGGCCGAGTCTGCCCCCGAGATCGCCTCCGCCGATCTCACCGACGCGGCGCTGCTGCTCGCCGCATGGGGCACGCCGGGAGGAGCGGGGCTCGCCCTGCCGACGCCCCCTCCGGCCCCGGCCATGCGAGAGGCCGTGGCCGTGCTGCACGCACTGCAGCTGATCGACGACGCCGGCCGCCCCACCCCGCTGGGCACTCGGGTCTCACGGCTGCCCGTGGGCGTCCGAGAGGCTCGCGCACTGCTCCAGGGCGCCGCCGAGCTGGGCGATGCCCGGTCGGTCGCGGAGGTCGTCGCAGCGGTCTCCGACGACCATCGCGACCCGGGCGCCGACCTGCCGCGGCTGCTGCGCGAGCTGCGCTCCGGCCGTGCACCGGGGGCGGAGCGCTGGCGCCGCGAGAGCCGGCGGCTCGAACGCATCGCGGGCGAGCAGGTGTCGCGCGCAAGCGGGGCGAGGGAGGTCGGGGGGCCGGGCACC
Organism: Leucobacter celer subsp. astrifaciens; assembly: GCF_001273835.1. Lineage (GTDB taxonomy): Bacteria > Actinomycetota > Actinomycetes > Actinomycetales > Microbacteriaceae > Leucobacter > Leucobacter celer. Next base: position 335,172 of record NZ_JHEI01000135.1, read on the forward strand.
CCGGGTTTCGACTCCGCTGCGCTCCGCTCAACCGGCGGGACAGGGCACAACGCACTCCGCTCAACCGGTGGGACGGACGCCGCCGCACGCGCCACGACCGGCGGACCGCGCGGCGACCTCCCCGGCATCGTCGTAGCTCTGGCCCGCCCCGAGTGGATCGCACGCCGGGTCGGCGAGGGATCCCGCGCGTACCTCCTCGCGAGCGGTACGCGCGCGGCCCTGCCCGAGGGCAGCGCGCTCCTCGGAAGCGAGTGGATCGCGGTGCGGGAGGTGCAGCGCGCCGAGGGGCGCATCGCCGACGGAACAGGCGCGGTGATCCGACTCGCCGCGCCCCTCTCCGCGGACGACGCGCTGAGGATCGGAGACGCGCTCGTCGCCCGCGTGCGCTCGTCGCGCATCGAAGAGGGCCGCGTACGCGTGCGGGAGGAGCGCCGGCTCGGCGCCGTCCTCCTCGCCTCGACGCCGTTGGCCCCGACCGGCGACGATACCGGTCCGGCCTTCGCCGCCCACCTGCGAGAGTCGGGCCTCGCTGCGCTGGAGTGGTCGGATTCCGGGTCGGCGCTGCGCGCGCGCCTCGCGCTGCTGCATCGAGAGCTCGGCGATCCGTGGCCCGCGATGGACGAGGAAGCGCTGCTGCGCGGAATCGAGGACTGGCTCGGACCGGATCTCGCGCGGCTGCGACCCGATGCGTCTCTGCACCGCGTCGACACGGCCGCGGCCCTGCGCCGCATGCTGCCGTGGCCCGAGGCGGCGCGCCTGGACGAGCTCGCGCCCGAGCGCCTCGCGGTGCCCTCCGGATCGACCGTGCGGATCGACTACCCGGCCCCGCGCGGCAGCAACGACGGCGATGCCGATCCCGCAGGCCGCCCCGTGGTCGCGGTGAAGCTGCAGGAGCTCTTCGGCCTCGCTCGCACGCCTCGGCTGGTCGACGGCCGGGTGCCGATCCTCTTCCACCTGCTCTCCCCCGCGCGTCGACCGCTCGCCGTCACCGACGACCTCTCGTCGTTCTGGAACGGCCCCTACCAGCAGGTGCGCCGCGAGATGCGAGGTCGCTACCCGAAGCACCCGTGGCCCGAGGATCCGTGGACCGCGGAGGCCACCGCGCGCACCAAGCGCCGCACGTGATCCCGCCGCCGCTTCACCCGCTCCTCTTCTCCGAGATCCCGATTTCCGCCGCCTTCGGGGAGCCTCTGCGACAAGAATCGGGATCTCGGGGCCACACCCCGCGCTGACCGCGCTAGAGCGCCTTGCGCCGGTAGATCGCCATCGCGATCGCGTAGGCGATGAGCAGGATGCCGATGCACCAGGCGAGCGCGATCCAGATGCCCGCATCGGCCGGCTGCCCCGCGAGCAGTCGGCGGATCGACTCGACGATCGCCGTCACCGGCTGATGCTCGGCGAACCATCGCACCGGTCCGGGCATGGAGCCCGTGGGCACGAACGCGGAGCTGAGGAACGGCAGGAAGATCAGCGGATAGGAGAACGCGCTCGCCCCGTCGACGGTCTTCGCGGTGAGACCCGGGATCACTGCGATCCACGTCAGAGCGAGCGTGAACAGGACGAGGATGCCCACCACCGCGAGCCACGCGAGCACCCCGGCGCTCGACCTGAATCCCATGAGGAGGGCGACTCCGGTGACGACCACGAGCGACACGAGGATCGCGACGAGCGAGGTGAGCACGTGCGCCCACAGCACGCTGGAGCGGGCGATCGGCATGGATCGGAACCGCTCGACGATGCCGCTCTGCATGTCGGTGAAGAGCCGGAACGCGGTGTACGCGATGCCGGAGGCGACCGTGATGAGCAGGATCCCCGGCAGCAGGTAGTCCACGTAGCCTCCGCTTCCCGCCCCCTGCCCGGTGTCGATGGCGCCGCCGAACACGTAGACGAACAGCAGCAGCAAGGCGATCGGCATGATGGCCGTGGTGATGATGGTGTCCGGACTGCGCAGGACGTGGCGCAGAGACCGGCCCGTGAGCACCGCCGTGTCGCCGAGAACGTGCGCGGTCATGAGGCGCTCCCTCCATCGGCCCCGACGATCGAGAGGAAGATCTCCTCCAGGGTGGGGCGCTTCTCCACGTATTCGATCTTCGCGGGCGGCAGCAGCCGCTCGAGCTCGTCGAGCGTGCCGTCGGCGATGATACGGCCCCGGTGCAGGATCGCGATGCGGTCGGCGAGATGCTCGGCCTCCTCGAGATACTGCGTGGTGAGCAGCACCGTCGTGCCGCCCCGGGCGAGCTCGGCGACAGCCCGCCAGACCTCGACGCGCGCCTGCGGGTCGAGGCCCGTCGTCGGCTCGTCGAGGAAGATCACGGCGGGATCGCCGATGAGGCTCATGGCGATGTCCAGGCGACGGCGCATGCCTCCCGAGTAGGTGGCGGCCCTCCGCGCCCCGGAGTCGGTGAGCGAAAAGCGGGCGAGCAGCTCGTCCGCGATCGTGCGGGGATCGTCCTGATGCCTGAGCCGTGCGACCATCACGAGGTTCTCCCGGCCGCTGAGCGTCTCGTCGACCGCGGCGAACTGCCCGGTGAGGCTGATCGACTCGCGCACGCGCGGGGCCTCCGCGGCGACATCGTATCCGTTCACCTCTGCGGAACCGCCGTCGGCGCGCAGCAGGGTCGAGAGGATCCGCACCAGCGTCGTCTTGCCCGCTCCGTTCGAACCGAGCAGCGCGAGGATGCCGCCCCGCTCCACCTCGAGGTCGATGCCCCGCAGCACGTGCAGGTCCTTGAACGACTTCTGCAGTCCGCTCACCCGTATCGCGGGGTCGCTCCCCGATGGCTCCGACATCAGGGGGCCTCTTCGATCGAGACGGCTCGCTCGATGGCGGCCGTCAGCCGGCGGCGCTCCTTGCTGATCCACCGATCCTCCGAGTAGTTCTCGAGGAACGTCTCGGCGAACTCCACCGGATCCTCGCCCACGATGTCCCGGATCGCCGTGCCGCTCGCCGCGCTCTGCTCGAAGAGTTCGATGAGGTCCTCGAGCATCGCCACGAGCGTGTCGCCGGAGGTGATGCCGCCGAACGTCATCAGGTAGCGATCCAGCGCCTCCACCGAGACCCGGTAGCTCTCGGGCAGCGCCTTCACGCGCGCCTTGTACTGCTTGTACTGCTTCTTCTGCTCGAGCGATCCCGTGACCTTCTCGATCCATGCTGCAGGCATCTTCATCCTCCCTCTCCGCGGAGCTCTTCGATTCGTTCGGCGAGGAAGTCCCAGCTCGTCCAGAACTCCCGGAGCCGGTCGCGGCCCCGCACATTGAGCGTGTAGACCTTGCGCGGAGGCCCCTTCTCCGAGGGCACCTTCTCCACGTCGACCATGCCGCGCTGCTCGATCCGCACGAGCAGCGCGTAGACCGTGCCCTCCGCGATATCGGCGAACCCCCGCTCGCGCAGACCCGCGGTGATCTCGTAGCCGTATGCCGGGCGCACCGCGAGGAGCGCCAGGACGACGCCCTCCAGCACGCCCTTGAGCATCTCCGTCATCTGCTTGCTCACGCCGAGAGCCTCCACTACTCACTGACACTTACTACCAGTACATAGTATCACTGAATAGCAACGTCGCAACCGGGTTCCGGGCACGCAAAAGGCGCCCGGGGATGAACCCCGGGCGCCTTCTCGTCAGGCGATGCTTCGATCAGTGCGCGGCGCTGCCGTCGACTCGTGAAGACCGCTCGCGGTCTTCAGCAGAAGACACAGACCTCCCGACTACGTCGACGGCACCACCGTCGAACCGATCTCAGCGCGCGGCCGAACCGTCGACCCGTGAAGACCGCTCGCGGTCTTCAGCAGAAGACACAGACCTATCGACTACGTCGACGGCACCACCGTCGAACCGATCTCAGCGCGCGGCCGAACCGTCGACGTAGTCCTCGTCGGTCTGCTTCCAGGCGAAGAGCTTGCGCAGCTCGCGGCCGGTGGTCTCGATCGGGTGCTGCTCGGCCTTGGTGCGGAGCTCGATGAACTCCTTGCCGCCGTTGTCCTGATCCTCGATGAAGCGCTTCGCGAACGCACCCGACTGGATGTCGGCGAGCACGGCCTGCATGTTCTCCTTGACGCTGGCGTCGATGACGCGCGGGCCCGACACGTAGTCGCCGTACTCGGCGGTGTCGGAGACCGACCAGCGCTGCTTGGCGATGCCGCCCTCCCACATGAGGTCGACGATCAGCTTCAGCTCGTGCAGCACCTCGAAGTAGGCGATCTCGGGCTGGTAGCCGGCCTCGGTGAGCGTCTCGAAGCCGTACTGCACGAGCTGCGAGGTGCCGCCGCAGAGCACGGCCTGCTCGCCGAAGAGATCGGTCTCGGTCTCCTCGGTGAAGGTGGTCTTGATGACACCGGCGCGGGTGCCGCCGATGGCCTTTGCGTAGGAGATCGCGGTGTCCCAGGCGGTGCCCGAGGCGTCGACCTCGACGGCGATGATGTCCGGGATGCCGCGGCCGGCCTCGAACTCGCGACGCACCGTGTGGCCCGGGGCCTTGGGGGCGACGAGGATCACGTCGACGCCCTCGGGCGCCTCGATGTAGCCGAAGCGGATGTTGAAGCCGTGGGCGAAGGCGAGGGTCTTGCCCGGGGTCAGCTTGTTCTTGATCGACTCGTTGTAGATCGAGCGCTGGTGCTGATCAGGCGCGAGGATCATGATGAGGTCGGCCCACTCGGCCGCGTCGGCCACGGTCTTGACCTCGAAGCCGGCCTCTTCGGCCTTCTGGATCGACTTCGAGCCCTCCTTGAGCGCGATGACGACCTCGACACCCGAATCGCGCAGGTTCATGGCGTGCGCGTGACCCTGGGAGCCGTAGCCGACAACGGCCACCTTCTTGCCCTGGATGATCGAGAGGTCGGCGTCGGCGTCGTAGTACATCTCTGCCACTGGGTTCTCCTTGTGTTGTGTGGTTCTAAGACGTCATTCTGCGCGAAGTCGCAGAATCTCATCTGATTCTTGTTCGGTTATGTTCTGGATCGAGATCCTGCGACTCGCTTCGCTCGCGCAGGATGACTGTTCAGTTGTGGATCCTGCGATCCGCTTCGCGGCCGCAGGATGACGGCTGGCTTCGCCGGCCGTCAATTCTTGAAGACGCGCTCGGTGATCGACTTGGAGCCGCGCCCCATGGCGATGAGGCCCGACTGCGCGATCTCCTTGATGCCGTACTGCTCGAGCACCTTGAGGAAGGCATCGATCTTGCCGCTGTCGCCGGTCACCTCGATGGTGAGGGCGTCGGGCACGACGTCGACCACGCGAGCGCGGAAGAGGGTGACGGCCTCGAGCACGTGCGAGCGCGACTGGTTGTCGGCGCGCACCTTGATGAGCACGTGCTCGCGCTGCACCGAGGTGGACTCGTCGAGCTCCACGATCTTGATCACGTTGACGAGCTTGTTGAGCTGCTTGGTGACCTGCTCCAGCAGCACCTCGTCCTCGTCCACGACCACCGTGATGCGTGACAGTCCGCGCATCTCGGTCGGCCCGACGGCGAGCGACTCGATGTTGAAGCCGCGGCGGGCGAAGAGCCCGGCGACACGGGTCAGCAGACCCGGCTTGTCCTCGACGAGGAGGCTGAGTACGTGGCGGCTCATGATTACTCCTCCCCCCACTCGGGGCTGTGCTCGAGGGCGTACTGGATATCGCTGTTGGAGGTGCCCTGGCGCACCATGGGCCACACCATCGCGTCGGCGCTCACCACGAAGTCGATGACGACGGGGCGATCGTTCGTCTCGAGCGCCAGCTTGATCGCGTCGTCGACCTGATCCTCGCGCTCCACGCGCAGCGCGAGGCAGCCGTAGGCCTCCCCCAGCTTCACGAAGTCGGGCACGCGCTGCGAGCCGTGCCCGGTGTTGAGCTCGGTGTTGGAGTAGCGACCGTTGTAGATGAGGGTCTGCCACTGACGCACCATGCCCAGCGAGGAGTTGTTGATCACCGCCACCTTGATGGGGATGTTGTTCACCACGCAGGTGGCGAGCTCCTGGTTCGTCATCTGGAAGCAGCCGTCGCCGTCGATCGCCCACACCGTGCGGTCGGGCTCGGCGACCTTGGCTCCCATCGCGGCGGGAACGGCGTAGCCCATCGTGCCGGCGCCGCCCGAGTTGAGCCACGCGTTGGGGCGCTCGTACTTGATGAACTGGGCGGCCCACATCTGGTGCTGCCCCACGCCGGCGGCGTACACGCCCTCGGGGCCGGTCAGCTCGCCGATGCGCTGGATCACGTACTGCGGCGCGAGCAGCCCGTCGCTGTTCTCCTGGTAGCCGAGCGGGAACTTCTCCTGCAGCAGGCGCAGGCGATCCCACCAGGGGGTGATGTCCGCGAACTCCCGGCTGACCTTGGCCGTGGAGACGGCCGCGATGAGATCGGAGATCACGTCGGCGGCATCGCCCACGATGGGCACGTCGGCCGAGCGGATCTTGCCGATCTCGGCGGGGTCGATGTCGGCGTGGATCACCTTCGCGTCGGGCGCGAAGAGCGCGGCCTTGCCGGTGACCCGGTCGTCGAAGCGAGCACCGAGCGTGATCAGCAGGTCGGACTCCTGCAGCGCGAGCACCGCGGGCACCGTACCGTGCATGCCCGGCATGCCGAGGTGCTGCGGGTGGGAGTCCGGGAACACGCCGCGCGCCATGAGCGTGGTCACGACCGGTGCGCCCACGAGCTCGGCGAGCTGCAGGAGCTCCTCGGAGGCTCCGGCGCGGCCGACACCGCCGCCCACGTAGAACACGGGGCGCTCGGCCGCAGCGATGAGGTCTGCAGCAGCCTGGATCTGCTTGCTGTTGGCCTTGGTGATGGGGCGATAGCCGGCGAGCTCGACGCGGGGATCCCACACGAAGTCGAACTCGCCCTCCTGCGCGTCCTTCGTGATGTCGACGAGCACGGGGCCCGGGCGACCTGTCGAGGCGAGGTGGTAGGCCGCCGCGATCGCTGCGGGAACCTCCTCGGGGCGCTTCACGAGGAAGGAGTGCTTGGTGATGGGCATGGTGATGCCCACGATGTCCGCCTCCTGGAAGGCGTCCGTGCCCATGAGGTGCGAGAACACCTGGCCGGTGATCGCGAGCAGCGGCACCGAGTCCATGTAGGCGTCGGCGATCGCCGTGACGAGGTTCGTGGCTCCGGGGCCCGAGGTGGCGATGCAGACACCGACCTTGCCGCCGGCGGCCGCGAAGCCCTCCGCGGCGTGGCCGCCGCCCTGTTCGTGGCGCACCAGCACGTGGCGCAGCGTATCCGCGTCCATGAGACTGTCGTAGAGGGGCAGCACAGCTCCGCCGGGCAGGCCGAAGACGTCGCTGACGCCGAGCGCTTCGAGGCTGCGCACGACAGCCTGGGCGCCGGTCATCCGCTCGCCGCGCGGAGCCGCGGTGGCTGGTGAGGGAATTGCACTCGATTCCGAGGTCATTGCTTGCTTTCTCAATAGAGGTATCGGGCGATGGCGGCGGGATCCTGACGATTCGCGGAGGAACCCGGGCGGGTGTCGCACCGGCGGGATCCTCGCGGCAGCGAGGGATCCGGCCGATTTCGGACCGTGTGAGGGCTAACCGGTGACGGCCCCTTCAGAGGCCGACCGCACGAGCTTCGCGTACTTCGCCAGAACACCGCGCGTGTATCGCGGGGGAAGCGGGGCCCAGCTTTCTCGTCGGGCCTCGAGCTCAGCGGGATCTACCAGCAGATCGAGCGTTTGTGCAGCGATGTCGACCCGAATCAGGTCTCCGTCGCGGACCAGGGCGACCGGACCTCCGTCCGTCGCCTCAGGTGCGATGTGGCCGATGCAGAGGCCGGTTGTGCCGCCCGAGAATCGTCCGTCCGTCAATAGTAGTACATCTTTTCCGAGCCCGGCGCCCTTGATGGCCGCCGTGATGGCGAGCATCTCGCGCATACCGGGTCCGCCCTTCGGACCCTCGTACCGGATCACCACGATGTCGCCCTTGGAGATCGCGCCCTCGGTGAGGGCGTCCATCGCGGCGCGCTCGCGGTCGAACACCCGCGCCGGCCCCTCGAACAGCTCGGCGTCGAAGCCCGCGGTCTTCACCACGGCGCCCTCGGGCGCGAGAGAGCCGTGCAGGACCGTGAGCCCGCCCGTCGCGTGGATCGGGTCGTCGAGCTGGTGCACGACCTCGCCGTCGAGCGGGTCGGGGTCGAGCTCGGCCAGGTTCTCCGCCATCGTCTTGCCCGTGACGGTGAGCGCATCGCCGTGCAGCAGGCCCGCATCGAGCAGCGCCTTGAGCACGACGGGCACGCCGCCGTGGCGGTCGATGTCGGCCATCACGTACTTGCCGAACGGCTTCATGTCTGCGAGGTGCGGCACCTTCGCGCCGATGCGGTTGAAGTCGTCGAGGGTCAGGTCGACCTCGGCCTCGCGGGCGATGGCGAGCAGGTGCAGCACCGCGTTGGTGGAGCCGCCGTAGGCCATCAGCAGCGCGATGGCGTTCTCGAAGGCCTTCTTCGTCATGATGTCGCGGGCGGTGATGCCCAGACGGATCATATTCACGACCGCTTCGCCCGAGCGATGGGCGAAGTAGTCCCGGCGTCGATCAGCGCTGGGCGGTGCGGCCGAGCCCGGCAGGCTCATGCCGAGGGCTTCCGCGATCGAGGCCATGGTGTTGGCGGTGTACATGCCGCCGCAGGCGCCCTCGCCGGGAGCGATCGCGCACTCGATGCGCTTGAGGTCCTCCTCGCTCATCGTTCCGGCCTTGCACGCGCCGACCGCCTCGAAGGCGTCGATGATCGTGACCTCTTTCTGGGTGCCGTCGGTGAGCTTCACCCAGCCGGGCGCGATGGATCCCGCGTACAGGAAGACGGAGGCGAGATCGAGCCGGGCCGCCGCCATGAGCATGCCGGGCAGCGACTTGTCGCAGCCGGCGAGCACCACGGTGCCGTCGAGCCGCTCGGCCATCACCACGGTCTCGACGGAGTCGGCGATGACCTCACGCGAGACGAGCGAGAAGTGCATGCCCTCGTGGCCCATCGAGATGCCGTCGGAGACCGAGATGGTGCCGAACTGCAGCGGATAGCCGCCGCCGGAGTGCACGCCCTCCTTGGCGCCCTGCGCCAGGCGGTCGAGGCTGAGGTTGCACGGCGTGATCTCGTTCCACGAGCTCGCAATGCCGATCTGGGGCTTATCCCAGTCCTCGTCTCCCATGCCGACGGCGCGGAGCATGCCCCTCGCCGCGGCCTTCTCGATCCCATCGGTGACGTCGCGGCTCCGCGGCTTCATATCGATCTCTGACATACGCTCCAGTCTAAGCCCTCACTCATGCTCCGGCGGTTCTGGCACGGCCGCCCTAGCCGATCGGAAGCAGCGGTGCCACCCCTCCCCCGCGTGAGTCTCACCCGCTAGGCTGTCGGCATGTCGATCGGCAAGTACGTCACCAACCCCGGCGTCATCGGTGCAGCCCTGGGCGCCGCCACCACAGCACGTCGCACGCAGTCCATGCGCAAGGACTGGCGGCGGATCCTCGTCTGGGGCGTATGGCTCGCGGGCCTGGCACTCGCGGTCGCGAGCGTCGCCATGCAGGAGCAGGACGACGACTTCTCATCGGAGCGGCGAGCGAAGTAGGGTCGCGCAAAAGTCGATAGGCTGTATCCCGGTGAGCCGGGAAGTCTGGTCGGCAATTCGAGTCGACCGACCCCGAAAGGCCGCCATGTCCGTTCCTCCCGCCCAGCGCAGCAGGCCCCGCCGCATCCTCGCACTCGTCAACAAACGCGAGGCCGCCCGCGTCAGCCGGCTGCTGCGCGCTGAACTGCCCGGGGGCATCCTCGTCATGGCGGCGGCGCTCGCGGGCTTCGTCGCGGCCAACAGCCCGCTCGCCGCCGGCTACTTCTCGCTCCGGGACGCCCGAATCGGCCCCGAGTCGCTGCACCTCGATCTCAGTGTGGGCCACTGGGCCTCCGACGGACTGCTCGCGATCTTCTTCTTCATGGTCGGGCTCGAGCTCAAGCGCGAGTTCGTCTCGGGTGCGCTCCGCCGCTTCTCCACCGCGATCGTCCCGGTCGCGGCGGCCTTCGGCGGGGTCGCGATCCCCGCACTCATCTACGTCGCCTTCACCGCCGGAACCCCCGACGTCCACGGCTGGGCCATCCCCACCGCCACCGACATCGCCTTCGCCGTCGCGGTGCTCGGCCTCATCGCACCGCGCATCCCGCCGGCCCTGCGCATGTTCCTGCTCACCCTCGCGGTGGTCGACGATCTCATCGCGATCACCATCATCGCGATCTTCTACACGAGCGGGATCGAGATCTGGGCGCTCGCGGCCGCTCTGGCGGTGATCGCGCTCTACGCGCTCGTCGCGCGGCGGTTCGCCCCGCAACTCGCGCGTTCCTCGTGGGCGCCGTGGCTCGTCCTGCTGCCCATCGGCGTCGTCGCGTGGGCCCTGTTCCACGCGTCGGGCATCCACGCCACGATCGCGGGCGTGCTGCTGGCGTTCACCGTGCCGGTCTCCGGCAGGGACGGCACGCAGCTCGCCGAGATCTTCGAGCACCGCTTCCGCCCGCTCTCGAGCGGCATCGCCGTGCCGGTGTTCGCCTTCTTCGCGGCGGGCGTCGCCGTCGGCGGCGACTCGCGCTTCCCGTTCGACCCGATCGCATTCGGGATCGTGGCGGGCCTCGTGCTCGGCAAGCCGCTCGGCATCTCGCTCATCACCTGGCTGCTGACGCGCTTCACACGGGCCCGGCTCGACCCGGCGGTGCGCTGGCGCGAGCTCATCGGGGTCGGCGCGCTGGCCGGGGTCGGGTTCACGGTGTCGCTGCTCGTCACCGAGCTGAGCTTCTCGGACCCCGCCGACGCGGACACCGCCCGTCTGGCCGTGATGGCCGGCTCGCTGCTCGCCGTGGCCGTCGCCTCGGCGCTGCTCGTTCGCCGGCGACGGTGAGCGGGCGGTCCGGGCGGCGCGATCCCGCCCGGACCGGCGCGCCACGCCCGAGCAGCGCGAGTCGATTTTTACTGCCGAGCCGAGCCGTGTTAGAGTATTCCTCGTTGCTCAGCGAGCAGCAGGCGCCTTTAGCTCAGTTGGTAGAGCAGCTGACTCTTAATCAGCGGGTCCACGGTTCGAGCCCGTGAGGGCGCACGCATCTCGGAAGGCCCGGCACAACGTGTCGGGCCTTTCGCGTACCCGGAGGTTCCGTTCACCTCCGGTTCAGTTCCAGCCCAGGAAGCCGAGACCGATGACCCAGCAGCTCCCCGCCCACTCCGCAGACCTCGCGTTCGCGCTCGAACTCGCCGACCTCGCCGATTCGATCTCACTCCCCCGCTTCCACTCGGCCGATCTCGCGATCGAGACCAAGCCCGATCGCACCTTCGTCACCGACGCCGATCGCGCCGTCGAGGCCGCCATCCGCGCTCGCATCGAGGCGGATCGTCCGGAGGACGGCTTCTTCGGAGAGGAATCGGGTCGCGAGGATCGCGGCTCGCGCCGCTGGATCGTCGATCCCATCGACGGCACCGCCAACTTCCTGCGTGGGGTTCCCAACTGGGCCACGCTCATCGCGCTCGAGATCGACGGCACGCCCTCCGTCGGCGTGGTGTCGGCTCCGGCCTTCGGCGCGCGCTGGTGGGCCGAGACCGATGGCGGTTCGTGGGGTCGACGGGTCGGCGAGGATCCGCGCCGGCTGCGGGTGTCGGGCGTGCGCGAGCTCGAGCACGCCTCGCTCAGCTTCCAGAGCATCGAGCAGTGGGATCTCGCCGGCTATCTCGACCCGCTCATCGCGCTCACGCGAGCGGTCTGGCGGGATCGCGCCTACGGCGACATGTGGTCGTACATGCTGCTGGCCGAGGGGCTCGTCGACATCGTCGCGGAGTTCGACGTGAAGGCGTACGACCTCGCCGCTCTCGTGCCGATCGTGCGCGAGGCGGGCGGCCGCTTCACCGATATCGACGGCTCCGAGAGCGCCTGGAACGGCAGCTCGCTCGCGACGAACGGCGCCCTGCACGACGCGGTGCGCGAGACGATCGCCGCCTCACTGGGGCGCTGACGTGGCTCCCGAGACCGCCCGCGGCGCACGCCCGGCGTCGATCGCACTCGCGGTGGCGTGCGACGCGCTGCTCGTGGGCCTGTTCGCAGGCCTCGGCCGCAACGAGCACGCGCGCGCCGCGACTCTGGGCGGGCTGCTCGAGACCGCGTGGCCGTTCCTCGCGGGGCTCGCGATCATGTGGATCGCGGCGACGGTGTGGAAGCGCCCGTTCGCCGTCGTGCGCTCCGGCATCCCGATCTGGGCCGGCACCGTGGCCATCGGCATGCTGCTGCGCGCGCTCACGGGTGCGGGCACCGCGCTGCCCTTCGTGATCGTCGCCACGATCACGCTGGGGGCCTTCCTGCTCGGCTGGCGCGCCCTCGTCGCGCTGATAGCAAAACTCCGCCGCGCGTAGAAGAACGCGCGGCGGAGTCGGGCTGCCGGGGGGTCAGGCCGCGAGCTTCGCGAGCATCTGCGCCGCGCGGTTGGAGAATCCCCACTCGTTGTCGTACCAGGCGACGACCTTCACGTAACGGCCGTCGACCTGGGTCAGGTCTGAGTCGAAGATCGACGAGTACGGGTTTCCGACGATGTCGGACGAGACCAGCGGATCCTCGGAGTACTGCAGTACACCCTTGAGCGGGCCCTCCGCGGCGGCGTTGCGGTACGCCGAGAGCACCTCGTCGAGGGTCACCTCGCGCGACACGGTCGCGTTGAGCTCGACGATGGATCCGACGGGCACGGGCACGCGGATCGAGGTTCCCTCGAGCTTGCCGTCGAGCTGCGGCAGCACGAGCCCGATCGCCTTCGCCGCTCCCGTCGTGGTCGGCACGATGTTCAGGGCGGCCGCCCGGGCACGACGCGGGTCGCTGTGCGGCCCGTCGATGAGGTTCTGATCCTGCGTGTAGGCGTGCACGGTGGTCATGAACCCGTGTTCGACACCGGCGAGCTTGTCGAGCACGTCCGCAAGCGGGGCGAACGCGTTCGTGGTGCACGATGCGTTCGAGACGATGAAGTCCTTCTCGGGATCGTAGAGGTCGTCGTTGACGCCGTAGACGACGGTGAGATCCGCACCGGTCGCCGGGGCGCTGATGAGCACGCGCCGGGCACCCGCCTCGATGTGCTTGCGGGCCCCCTCGGCCTTGGTGAAGCGCCCCGTCGATTCGAGCACGACGTCGACGCCGAGCTCGCCCCACGGCAGCTGCGCGGGATCGGCGGAGGCGAACACCTTGATGCGGTGGTCGTCGACGCGCAACTCCCCGTCGGCGAAGGAGATGTCCCGCCCGAGCCGCCCGTAGACGCTGTCCCACTCCAGCAGGTGGGCGAGAGTGGCGCCATCGGTGAGATCGTTGATCGCCACGACCTCGAGTTCGCTCTCCTGCGAGAGCAGGGCGCGGAGCACGCCGCGCCCGATTCGTCCGAAGCCATTGATTGCTACACGACCGGTCATGAATTCAGGTTCCCTTTCAGAAGCGCGTTCAGAGGTATCTGAGTCCAGACTGTCGCACTCCCGCGCGCAAGAACAGTGGCTGTAATGCCATAGTTCGAATGGATAAGGCCAAGATCGCGCGCTCGCTTCTCAGGACTCCGAGAAGGTGCGGCGGTACTCGGTCGGCGTCGTGCCGAGCACTCGCCGGAAGTAGCGCCGCAGGTTGGTCGCCGTGCCGAGCCCGACGGTCGCGGCGATCTCCTCGATCGCGAGGTCCGTCTCCTCGAGCAGCTCGCGGGCTCGATCGACGCGGGCCCGCATGATCCACTGCATCGGCGTATAGCCGGTCTCGTCGCGGAACCGGCGGGAGAAGGTGCGCGGCGAGACGCTCGCGTGCCCCGCCAGCCGCTCGATCGTGAGCGGCTCGCCGAGGCGGCGCAGCGCCCAGTCCCGCGTGCGGGTGAAGCGCTCGCCGTGCGATTCGGGCACGCTCTGGGGCACGTACTGCGCCTGGCCGCCGCTGCGGTACGGCGCCGCGACGAGGCGCCGCGCCGCGTGGTTCGCGACCGCCATGCCGGCCTCCTTGCGCAGGATGTGCAGGCAGAGGTCGATGCCCGATGCCGCTCCGGCCGAGGTGAGCACCGATCCCTCGTCGACGAACAGCACCCGGTCGTCGACCTGCACCCGGGGGTAGCGCTCCGCGAGGCTCCGCGCGTAGTGCCAGTGCGTCGTAGCCCGGCGTCCGTCGAGCAGTCCCGTCTCGGCCAGCGCGAAGGCGCCGGTCGAGATCGCGGCGAGCCGCGCCCCGCGCTCGTGGGCGCGCAGCAGTGCCGCGGTGAGCGCCTCCGGGGGGCGCTCGCGATCCGGATACCGGTATCCGGGGACGAAGATGAGGTCGGCCTCATCGAGCGCCTCGAGGCCGTGCTCGACGTGGTAGGACAGCCCGTCGCCGCCGGCGATGAGCCCGGGGTGCACCCCGCAGACGTCGACCGAGTACGGCATGCTGGCGCGCGTGGTGAACATCTGCGCGGGGATGCCGACGTCGAGGGGTTTCGCCCCTTCCAGCACGACGACTGCGACTCGCCTCATGGTGCATCAGTGTACCGGGGCCGGGCTCGGCCGCCCTCCCGGAGGCGCCGGCCCGGCGGTGTCCGAGGCCCGTGCGACAATGATGCCCATGACCCCCACGACATCGTCGTCGTCGCTGCAGGCGGCCCCCGATCCGTTCGGCGACCGGCACCTCCCCGAGAGCACCTCCGAGCGCCTGGCGATCGGCCGCGAACTGCGCGCCCGGGTGCCCCGACGCGCGCAGGCCGAGCTGCCGATCGCAGCGGACCGCGACCCGCTGGGCATACTCTCCGAGCAGAACCGCTCGCGGCTGCAGCATCTCATCCCGCTGCGGGTGGAGCGCATGTCGCAGAGCCCCTTCGCCTTCTACCGCGGCACCGCGGCGATCATGGCCGCCGATCTCGCCGCCGGCCCGCACGGCGGCGTGATCGTGCCGTCGTGCGGCGACGCCCACATCTCCAACTTCGGCTTCTACGCCTCGCCGCAGCGCATGCTCGTGTTCGATCTCAACGACTTCGACGAGGCGGCGTGGGCGCCCTGGGAGTGGGATCTCAAGCGGCTGGTGGCGAGCGTCGTGATCGCGGGCCAGGCGAGCAGCCGGGATGAGGACCGCATCCGCGACGCGGTGCTGCGAGCGGTGCGCGCCTACGCCCGAGCGCTCAGGGCCGGCGTCCTGGCGAGCCCCACCACCAGGTACTTCGCGCACTTCGACCCCGAGGCCGGCCTGGAACAGCGCGATCCGGCCTCGCAGCAGGTGCTGCGAACCGCCATCAAACACGCCCGCAAGCGCACCGGCGAGCGTGCGGCGCGCAAGCTGACCGAGACCGGTGAGGGAGGCCGACTCGTCTTCGTCGAGCGTGCGCCCACCATGACGAAGGCGGAGCCCGAGGTCGAGGAGCAGGCGCGCGGATACCTGAGGCGATATCTCATGAGCGCGAACGCAGATGTGCGCCAGCTGATGCGCCACTACGTGCTCAGCGACGTCGCGCGCCGCGTGGTCGGCGTCGGCAGCGTAGGCACCCGCTGCTCGCTCGCCCTGCTGCAGGACGGCGACGGCAGCGCCCTCATCATGCAGGCGAAGCAGGCCGTGCGCAGTGTGCTCGAGCAGTACGGCGGTATCGCGCAGCCGCTCGAACTGCAGTCCCACGTGGCGCAGCACGGAGAGGGAGGACGCGTCGTGGCGCTGCAACGGATGCTGCAGTCGCTCTCCGACCCCTTCCTCGGATACCTGCGCGGGGACGACGTCGATCTCTACGTGCGGCAGTTCCACGACATGAAGGGCGGGATCGAAGCCGAGACGATCGATGACGAGCCCTTCACGGCGTACGCGCAGGCCTGCGCGGTGACGCTCGCCCGGGCCCACTGCCAGTCGCGCGATGCCGCGGTCGCGAGCGGCTACGTGGGCGGCGGGAACAGGCTGGGCGAGGCGCTGCTCGAGTGGGGCTACGCGTACGCGGCGCTCTCGCTGCGGGACTATCGGGCCTTCCTCGCGGAGCAGGAATGACGAGCGGAGCCGCCTTGCAGAACCAGCACGACATCGAAGCCCTGCAGGCGTACGTGGCCGAGCTCGAGGCCCGGAACCGCGAGCTGCGGGAAGCCGCCGCGCATCCAGGAGGCCGAGGCAGCGGCGCGCGCAACCGGGGTCGCGCCCGCACCGCACTGGCCCTGATCCTCGTGCTCGTGAGCGTCATCCTCGCGCCCGTCGCGGTGCTCGGCACCTGGGCCCGGCTGCAGCTCGTCGACACGGACCGCTTCGTGCAGACCTTCGCCCCGCTCGCGGAGCAGCCCGAGGTGCAGTCGTTCGTGACCGATCAGGTGGTGGACGGCATCGAGCAGAACATCGACATCGACGGAATGGTCGGAGACGTCTTCGGGGGCATCGCCGAGCTCGATCTGCCGCCTCGCTCACTCGCTGCGATCTCGCTGCTCGAGGGCCCCGCCGCGGAGGGCATCCGGTCCCTCCTCGGCACCGGAGTCGAGCGCGTCGTGGCGTCGCCCCAGTTCGCTCAGCTCTGGGAGCTCGCGCTGCGCGAGACGCACAGCCGCGCCATCGCCGTGATTCAGAGCGACCCCAACGCGGCGCTCCAGCTCTCGGACGACGGCACGCTCTCGCTCCAGCTCGACACGGTGATCCGCGAGGTCAAGCAGGTGCTCGTGCAGCAGGGGCTCGGCTTCGCCTCGGGCATCCCCGAGATCGACCGGGCCATCCCGATCCTCACCGCCGACTCGCTGGTGCTCGTGCGAACGCTCTACCAGGTCGCGGTGACGGCGGGCTACTGGCTGCCGTGGGGCGTGCTCGCGCTGCTCGTCGCGGGGATCGCGGTCGCGCGCAATCGCACCCGCTCCATCGCCTGGGCGGGCATCGGGCTCGCGGCCTCGTTCCTGTTGCTCGCAGCGGGGCTCGGAATCGGCAAGCAGTTTTTCGTGGGAACGGTGAGCCCCTCGGTGATGCCCGCCGCGACCGCGCACGTGCTCTTCGATCAACTGACGCTGCTCATCTCCTCGACGCTGCTGGCGCTCGTCGTGCTGAGCCTCTTCATCGCAACCGGAGGCTGGCTCACGGGAGCCTCTCGCCCGGCGCGCGCGGTTCGCGGTGCCGCCGAGAGCGGATTCTCCGCGGTTCGCACCGCGGCGGATCGGCGCGGGATCGGCACCGGCGCCTTCGGCCGGACCGTCGAGCGCTGGCGCTCGGCGATCATCTTCGCGACGGTCGGGATCGGCGTGCTCGTGCTCTTCCTGAGCCGGCCGATCACGACGGGCGGTGTCATAGGGACGCTGATCGCGGTGCTCGCGGCACTGCTCGTGACGGAGCTGGTGCGGCGGCCAGCGGACGAGGCCGTGCCGGCGACGCAGCGATGATCCGCGACGGAGAGCAGATCCTGGCCCTGGCGCAGATGGATCGACCGAACGCTGCGCCTCCTACCGAGCCGCTCGTAGGATAGGCCCATGTCTGCAGAAATGCCCATCGGAACCCGCCTCGACGCCGGCACCATCACCGCCACCGGCGACGCAGCGCTCCTGCGCGCACCCCGACTCAACCGCCACACCTTCTGGTGCGGGCAGAGCGGCTCCGGCAAGACCTATGCTCTGGGCGTGCTGCTCGAGCAGGTGCTGCTGCACACCAGGCTGCCGATCGTCGTGCTCGACCCGAACTCCGACTTCGTGCAGCTGGGAAGCATGCGCGATGACGCTCCCCCGGAGTCCGCCGCGGAACTCGCGCAGCGCGACATCCGGGTCCTGCACTCGGCGCCCCCGCGCGATGGCGAGGGTGACCGCCTGCGCGTGCGCTTCCTCGATATGGAGGTGCGGTCGCGCGCGGCGGTGCTGCAGATGGATCCGGTGCGCGACGCCCAGGACTTCAACGCGGTGCTGCGCGCCGAGGCCGACCTGCTCAACCATCTCGATCGTCCCCTCGTCGAGTGGCTGCGCGAGAGCGGGGATCCCTCGCGGGATCGCATCGCGATGCTGCTCGAGAACCTCGGCATCTCGGAGTGGGATCTCTGGGCCTACGGCGAGCGCGACGTGACCGACGTGATCAACGACCGGGCCGATGCGACCGTGGTCGACCTGGGCCGTTTCGCCTCAGCCGAGCAGATGCGCACGGCGGCGCTCGCCGTGCTCGACCGTCTCTGGGCGCAGCGCGAAGAGCGGGTGGGTCGCCTCGTGGTGATCGACGAGGCGCACAACCTCTGCTCGCCCGACGCGGCGACGCCGCTCGAGCGACTGCTCGCCGAACGGATCATCCAGATCGCGGCCGAGGGCCGCAAGTACGGCATCTGGCTGCTGCTGTCGACGCAGCGGCCGTCGAAGCTCCACCCCAATGTCATCTCGCAGTGCGACAACCTCGCGCTCATGAAGATGAGCTCCGCGCGGGATCTCGCCGAACTCGGGCAGATCTTCGGCTTCGCGCCGCAGGATCTGCTCGAGCGGGCCCCGTCGTTCACCCAGGGGCAGGCGCTGTTCGCGGGAGGATTCTCGCCCGAGGCGCAGCTGGTGCAGATGGGCGCCCGTCTCACGCGCGAGGGCGGCTCGGACGTGCCGATCGAACTCCGCTGACGCTTCCCTGGACCCGAATCGAGTACCTGCCCTCACCGATCCGCAAGATCCCGATTGGGTCACATTCCGCACCGTTCAAAGCCCTCTGAACGTAACGTGGGCGCCATGACCCCCGACATCGCCGCGCCCAGCCGCAGACTCGCAAGCCTTCCGGCGCTGGCTGCGCTCCTCGTCACCACTGGGATCCTCGTCGGCTGCGGCACAGCGACCGCCCCACCCGACACAGACGGCTCCGGAGTCGAGGAGCAGACTGCCGACCAGGAACCGGCTGCCGATCCGGAATCCGCCCCGGCTGCGGGACTCGAGGAGACCGACTTCGGCAACCTCACCTGGAGCTTCATGCCGGGCGGCAACCACCCGGAGAGCATGCAGATCGAGATGGTCGACGGGAAGGCGACGGACGAATCGATCGAGTACACCGTCGGTGAGGTAGTGCTCAGCGAACTCAACGGGGACGACCGCATCGACGCGGCGGTGCAGTTGACGATGCTCGACGGCAACGGCTTCAACGAGCAGTGGTATCTCTGGATCGCCACCGACGGCGGCCCCGATCAGGTCAGGCTGCCGGTGGCGAACATGGCCAGGTGCGGCACGGCGATCCACTCGGTGACCGCGGCCGACGAAGGCGGCGTGGTGATCCACGAATCGCGCCGGTACTTCAGCGAAGAGATGACCCTCTCCTGCGCGGACGTGGGCACCGACGAACGGACCCGCACCGTATCCGTCCTCGATATCCATGATGCGGAAGAGTGGTGGCCCGTGCAGACCGCCCCCGTCGGAGGTTTCGGCGGACTGTGCCCGATCTCCGCCGACAATCATGCGGACCCGTACACCGGTCAGATGTACGCAGGGCCCGATACCGCGTTCCCGGAGGTGACCGAAGGGAACAGCGTCGGGATCTTCCCCCTGCAGGCGTGGCCGGTATACGGAGAGGATTTCCCCGGCTGGACCCTCGTCGGCATGACCTGGGACGGCGGGATGAGCTGCGCCTGGGTCGAGACGCCCTGAGCCCGCGTCACCCCGTAGTCACGGCAGCGTGCGCCGCTCGCTTCGCCTCTTTCCTCGGAGGAGGCGGGCGAAGCGATACATATCGGCCGATTGTGCTGAGATCCGCGGTTCTTCTCCGGGCGCGAGGCACGAGGCACGAGGTCGGGCACTCACCACCGAAAACGCATAGAAGCACCCCTACGTGGGGGTCATTTGCTGCGGAAAATGGGCAGGACACCCAAGTTGGAAATCAAACTGGTGGCTGAAGGAGATTTATCGGCCAGTCGCGTCACTTTTGCACGCCGATCCACTCTCCTTCTATTAGGGGGAATGCGTCGATCACAACGTGATCCTGCATGGTGCAAGTACCGAATGATGTAGAGGGAGCTCACTCACGATGAAATCCGAGACCAAACAACAGCTGCTCCGCATGGGGAGGTGGCTCGGCGCCGGCCTGCTCGCACTCGGCGCGCTCGTCGCTCCCGTGGCGGTTACAGCCAGCGCCCAGGCTGACGCCCCACCGACACCGGTCGCTGTGCCATTCGACGCGCCGCTCTGTGAGAACACTGTCGGGAACCCGGCCGCCGACGCCGACGGGGGCCCGGTGGGCAACCTGCTGAGCGTGTTCGGGCAGCGACTTGCGGACTACAACGACGGCAAGCCGGTCATCCTGTACAACAACAACGGTCGCAGCGGCTGGACATCGAGCGGTTCGCAGTACTCGTCTAACCCGCTGTGCGCGACCCGTTACGTCGAGGAGGTCGGCGGCCCGGTCTCGTCGTGGATGTACTGCACCTACGACCGCGCGTCGACCTGCGGATGGACGAACGAGAACGGCGAGCTTGAGCGTAGCGGAGTGGTGCTCCCCGGGCTTGAATACCTCGATCCTGATAGCCGACTGACCGAGGATCAGCAGAAGCTGCAGTCGTACATCATCCAGAATGACATGCCGATCATCGCAGGGCCGAACGGCACAGGTGGCACAGTTGCCGCCGACACAGTCGCGAACAATGACACATCGCAGTCTCGCTCGCTGCGCCAGAATCTCGTGCACTGCATTGACAACCCCGAGCGCTCCTCGGGTCTGGTGTTCTGCGAGAACAACATGAGCGCCGAGACGCAGACGCGCATCCTGGAGCTGATCGGTGATGACATCGACGCATTGCTCACCGCTACGGGCACGTCGGCCACCGTCGCGCCGGGCGCTGACGGGGAGGTCGTCGTGACGACGACGCTGGCCGGAATGCCGCTCGACCTGACCGTCACCGGCGGCACCGCGACCGTGTGCGAGGGCCCCGCGACTCTGACCGCGGGCGTGCTCGTGGTCGATGAGGACGCGGATCTCCCCGCCGACATCACGCTGTGCGTAACGCGCGCGGACGCGGGCGACGTGTCGGTCGCGGTGTCGGGCACCCCGCCCGTGATCACGAACCTCGGCTTCTTCCAGAGCCAGCGGTACGAGGGCGACACCCTCTGCCAGATCTTCTCGGCCGTCGAGGAAGAGCGCCAGACCACGCTCAACGCGGGCGCGACCGTGAACTTCGCCGACGCGCCTGCCGCGGAGCCGTCAATTGGCACCTCGCTGGTCGACTC
>NZ_JHEI01000136.1 GCF_001273835.1 Leucobacter celer subsp. astrifaciens
GACACCGCCGGACACCTTTTCAGAAGCCCCGAGAGGCTCACCATCGCAGGTGAGCGTCTCGGGGCTTCTTCCATTTCCGCGCCGTTTTCGGCGCCCGCGCGCAGGGGAGCGGACGCCGCGCCCGGCCCCGCCGCCGTGCAGGTTTCACAGACGCGTTTCCGATAGAATCGACGCGGAGAACAGCACATGGCCGGACAGACGAAAGCGGGCTGCCTATGGGAGCGATGATGAGCATGCTGCTCGTTCTCGCTCTGAGCGCCATCCTGATCCACCCCATCGTGCAACGCTTCGGACGCCGCACCTTCATCGCGCTGGCGCTGCTGATGACTGCAGCCTTCGTGATGCTCCTCTGGCTCGCCCAGCCGGTCTTCTCCGGGGAGGTGCTGACGGAGTCCGTCGAATGGATCCCGCAGCTCGGCATGACCCTCTCCCTGCGCCTCGACGCCGTCTCCGCGCTCTTCGCGCTGCTGGTCACCGGCGCCGGTGCACTGGTGCTGCTCTACTGCAGGAACTACTTCGATGACGGAGAAGCCGGCCTGGCCCGCTTCGCCGCCGTCTTCATGGGCTTCGCGACCTCCATGCTCGGACTGGTGCTCGCGGATGACCTGTACCTGCTCTTCATCTTCTGGGAGGGGACCACGGTCTTCTCCTTCCTGCTGATCGGGCACGTCACACGCCTGCGCACCGCGAACGCGGCCGCCCTGCAGGCGCTCATGGTGACGACCCTCGGCGGTCTGGCCATGCTGGTCGGCTTCGTGCTCCTCGCCCAGCAGACCGGCACCTCGCTGCTCTCCGAAATCATCGCGAACCCCCCGCAGGGACCGGTCGCGACCGTCGCGGTCTTCCTGGTACTGGCGGGCGCGCTCTCGAAGTCGGCCATCTTCCCGTTCCACTTCTGGCTGCCCGGCGCGATGGCCGCCCCCACTCCGGTCAGCGCCTACCTCCACGCCGCTGCGATGGTGAAGGCCGGGGTGTACCTCATCGCCCGCATCGGCCCAGGGTTCGGCGATGTCGCCGGCTACCGGGAGACGCTGGTGGTGCTGGGTGCCGTCACGATGCTCAACGGCGGCATCCGCGCGCTCAAGCAGTTCGACATCAAGCTCATCGTCGCGCACGGCACGGTCAGCCAGCTCGGGCTGCTGGTCATGGTGTTCGGCGTGGCCGACCCCCGCGCGTCGTTCGCGGGACTCGCGCTGCTCCTCGCGCACGCCCTCGCCAAGGCGCCGTTGTTCCTCGCGGTGGGCATCATCGACCACTCCACGGGCACGCGCGACCTGCGCAAACTGTGCGGCGTCGGCCGGCGCATGCCGGTGCTCGCCGTCATCACGGCGGGGGCCGCGCTCTCGATGGCCGGCATCCCCCCGTTCGTGGGTTTCGTCGCGAAGGAATCGGCATTCACCGAGCTGCTCCGCATCGGCGCGGACGAGCCCCTCGGCTACGTCGCGTTCGGCGTCGCGGTGCTCGGGAGCGTGCTGACCGTGGCCTACATGGGCCGCTTCCTGTGGGGGGCCTTCGCCGATAAGCCCGATACCGTCGAGTGCGCCGTCATCCACCGGCCGAGCTGGGGGATCTACGTCGCTCCCGCCGCGTTCGTGCTGGCGACGCTCGCCGGCGGACTCCTGTCCTCGGCCGTCGATCCGGTGCTGCAGGCGACCGTGCCGGGCGCACACCCGGAGCACCTGGCGCTGTGGCACGGCCTCACCCCGGCGCTCGGCGCTTCGGCCGCGGTGATCGCGTTCGGCGTGCTGTTCGCCGTCCTGCTCTCGCGCAGCAGGAGCCAGCTCCCGGCGCTTCCCGAGCGGTTCTCGGCCTCGCACGCCTACTGGGTCGTGACCCACTGGGTCGACAGCCTGGCCGTGAAGGTCACCTCGCTCACGCAGCGCGGATCGCTGCCCTTCTACCTCGCGGTGATCCTCATCGTGGTGGTCGCAGCGCTCGGCGGAACGCTGCTCGTGACCGGTGAGTGGCCCGACGAGTTCGAGCTCATCAGCTCGCCGGTGCAGCTGCCCATCGCGATCATCATGATCGTGGCCGCGATCTTCTCGCTCCGCGCGCGCACTCGATTCCAGGCCGTGGTGCTCGTCGGCGTGACCGGGTACGGCATGGCGGCGATCTTCGCGATGCACGGCGCCCCCGACCTGGCGCTGACCCAGGCCCTCGTCGAGACCGTCACGCTCATCGCGTTCGTGCTGGTGATCCGCCGTCTCCCGCAGCGTCTCGGCAGCCGGCCGAGCCGCAAGGTGCGCTGGGGTCGGATGCTCATCGGGTCCGCGGTGGGGCTCGTGATCGGCGCGTTCGCCGTGGTCGCGCTCGGCTCCCGCATCGCGGAGCCGATCTCCCTGCAGATCCCGGGTCTCGCCTACTCCGGCGGCCACGGCACGAACGCGGTGAACGTGATGCTGGTCGACATCCGCGGCTGGGACACGATGGGCGAGCTCTCGGTGATCCTGGCGGCCGCGACGGGTGTCGCGTCGCTCGTGTTCCTCAGCACCCGCGCCGACCTCCGGCCGAAGATCAGCCGTCGCGACGCGCGATCGCAGGCCCGTGAGCACCTGCTGCGCATCGCCGACCCCGACGACTCGGCGACCCGCGTCTCCTGGCTGCTCGCGGGGCGCCACCTCAACCCCGCCCGGCGCTCGATCCTGCTCGAGGTCGTGGTGAGGCTGCTCTTCCACGCGCTCATCATCCTGTCGATCTACCTGCTGCTCACCGGCCACAACACGCCTGGCGGAGGCTTCGCCGGCGGACTCGTCGCGGGCCTCGCCCTGGTCGCGCGCTACCTCGCGGGCGGACGTTACGAGCTCGGAGCGACAGTGCCGCTCGACGCCGGCCGGATCCTCGGGGTCGGCCTGGCTCTCGCGGTCTCCATGGCGCTGCTGCCGATGCTGTTCGGGCAGGCCGCGCTGGCCTCGGCCTGGGTCGACGTCGACCTCGGCCCCTTCGGCACCCTGCCGCTCGTCACCTCGACGCTCTTCGACATCGGCGTGTACCTCGTGGTGTTCGGTCTGATCCTCGACGTTCTGCGCAGTCTCGGCGCCGAGATCGACGAACACGAGGAGGCCGAAGTCGCCGCCTTCGAGGAAGAGGAGGTGGGCGCCCGATGACCATGCCTCTCGTACTCGTCGCCGCCATGGTGGTGCTCTACGCCTGCGGCGTCTATCTCATGCTCGACCGAACCCTGACGCGGGTGCTGCTCGGCTTCCTGATGGTCGGCAACGCGACGAATCTGCTGATCTTCCTCATGTCCGGCTCCTTCGGCCTCGCACCCATCGTGGGCGAGGGATCCGCGGAGGAGATGAGCGACCCGCTGCCTCAGGCCTTCATCCTCACCGCCATCGTGATCACCTTCGGTGTGAGCGCGTTCCTGCTCGCGCTGATCTACCGATCGTGGCGCCTGGCTCATGACATGGACGATACGGTGCAGGACGACGAGGCGGATCTCGAGATCGCCTCCACGGAGGCGCTCACCACGGTCGAGGTCACGGACGAGGATCTGGCCGAGGCGCCGGAGTTCTCCGACGACAACGACGCGGACGATCACGATGGCGCCGATCACGATGGCGCCGATCACGATGGCGCCGATCAAGACGGCATCGACCACGACGACGCCGACGAGCAGCACGCCACCGAGACCCGGGACGGCGCAGCGCGTGAGCGCCTCCGCGAGAACGCCGATCGGCCCGCAGGGGCCGCCGATTCCACTGCAGGGGAGGGAGCCCGATGATCGCCCTCGTCCCCCTCGTGGTGCTGATCCCGCTCGCGGGTTCGGCCCTGGCGCTCGCCGTGCCCGGGCACCGCAAGCTCCAGCAGGGCATCACGCTCGTCGCGCTGAGCTTCGTGCTCGTGCTGAGCGGTGTGCTGATGTGGCTCGTGGACGCGCAGGGCACGCTCGTCATGGAGGTGGGCGGCTGGGCCGCACCGTTCGGAATCGCGCTCGTCGTGGACCGGGTCTCCGCGCTCATGCTGGTGGTCTCCTCGATCGTGCTGCTGGGCGTCTTCCTGTTCTCGATCGGCCAGGGCCTCGCCGACGGCGACGAGGACACCCCGGTCTCGATCTACTACCCGACCTACCTGGTGCTGGGCGCCGGCGTATTCAACGCGTTCATCGCCGGCGACCTCTTCAACCTGTACGTCGGCTTCGAGATCCTGCTCGTGGCGAGCTACGTGCTCATCACCCTGGGCGGTACCGTGCAGCGCATCCGGGCCGGCGTGACGTACGTCATCGTGTCGCTGGTCTCCTCGGTGCTGTTCCTCGCCGCCATCGCACTCATCTACGGGGCGACCGGTACGGTCAACATGGCGCAGCTCACGGTGCGCATCGCCGAACTGCCCAGCGAGATACAGCTGCTGCTCAACCTGGCGCTGCTCATCGCGTTCGGGATCAAAGCCGCCGTGTTCCCGCTCTCGTTCTGGCTGCCCGACTCCTATCCGACAGCGCCGGCTCCCGTCACGGCGGTGTTCGCGGGTCTGCTGACGAAGGTGGGCGTGTACGCCATCATCCGCAGTCAGACGCTGCTGTTCCCGAATTCGAGCGTCGACGGCGTGCTGATGGTGGTGGCCGGGCTCACACTCATCGTGGGCATCCTCGGCGCGGTCTCGCAACTCGACATCAAACGTCTGCTCTCGTTCACCCTCATCAGCCACATCGGCTACATGATCTTCGGCATCGCCATGGCGAACGCCGCGGGGTTCGCGGCCACGATCTACTACATCGCGCACCACATCATCGTGCAGACGACGCTGTTCCTCGCGGTGGGACTGCTCGAACGGCAGGGCGGCACGACCTCGATCTCCGGGCTCGGCGGCATGCTGCGCAGTGCGCCCGTGATCGCGGTGCTCTTCTTCATCCCCATGCTCAATCTCGGAGGAATCCCTCCGTTCTCGGGCTTCATCGGCAAGGTCGGGCTGTTCACCGTCGCCGCGGACCTCGCGACGCCGGGCGCGTATTGGCTGATCGGGGTGGGGGCGCTCGTGTCGCTGCTCACGCTCTACGCGCTCGCGCGCGCCTGGGTGCTGGCCTTCTGGCGGCCGCGGAAGCGACCGGAGCCGCCCGTCGAAACCGGCGCGCTGCCGAAGCCGACGGCGGAGGCCAAGCCGAGCGCCGAGGCGACGGTGCTGCGCCAGCGCGAGGAGGCGCTCTTCGAGCGGCTGCACGACGCCCCGGATGCGCGGCCGACGCAGGAGCAGAAGGAGATCCCGCGCCTCATGATCGCGGCCACCGCCGGCATGGTGACCGTGAGCGTCGCGCTGACGGTGTTCGCCGGCCCCCTGTACGCCTATGCCGATCGTGCGGGCGAAGACATGGCGGCGCCGGGCGAGATGGCTCAGCTGGTGCTCGGCGACACCCCCGGTCAGCTGGGCGGCGGCAGCGGGGACACACGACCCGAGGAGGGTGCGCCGTGATCCGGGCGGAGGCGCCGCGCGCCGCGCGCCGGGTCGAATGGTGGGTGCGGTTGCACGAGCTGCCGCTGCTCATCGGACTCGTGCTGCTGTGGATGATGCTGTGGCACGAGATATCGCCGCTGTCGCTCGCGAGCGGCTTCGTCGTCGCGATCGTCGTCATGCGCGTCTTCTACCTGCCGCCGGTGGAGCTCGCCGGCCGCTTCCACCCCTGGTACGCCCTGCTCTACCTGGGCTACTTCTTCTGGCACCTCGCCGTCGCGTCCTGGCAGGTGGCCTGGCTCGCGGTGCGGCCCGGGCCGCCGCCGCCGACGTCGATCATCTCGATCCGACTGCGCACCCGGAACGACTTCATCCTGACGATGGTGGGGCTCACGATCTCCCTGATCCCGGGATCGCTCGTCGCCGAGGTCGATCGTTTCAGCTCGATCCTGTACCTGCACGTGCTGAACACGCCGACCCAGCGCGAGATCACCTCGATGCGCCGAGAGGTGCGCCGGATCGAGCGTCTGCTGGTGCTCACCGTCGGTTCGAAGCAGGAGATCAGGGGGTTGAGATGAGCGCGGTGATGACGGCACTCGCGATCGCGGCCGGCGTGGGTCTCACGGCGACGGCGCTCGCGGCGATCGTGCGGATCGTGCGGGGGCCGACGATCCTCGACCGCATGATCGCCTCGGACGTGCTGCTGACGACGCTCATGCTCGCCGTGGGCATCGACATGGTGGTGCGCGGTCACACCGATACGATCCCGCTCATGACCGTGATCGCGGCGACCGCGACCTTCGCGACGATCGTGGTGGCGCGGTTCGTGAAGCGCCGTGCCGAGCAACCGACCATTCAGGAACCCACGAAGGGGGCCGGGCATGTCTGATACGGCACTCCTCGAGCAGATCATGGATCTCGCGGCCATGGTGTGCGTCTTCCTCGCCGCCGTGCTGTCGGTCGCGGCAGGGGTCGGGCTGCTGCGCTTCCCGGACGCGCTGAGCCGGTTGCACGCGGCCACCAAACCGCAGATCTTCGGGCTGCTGCTCGTGATCGCGGCGATCGCGCTCGACCAGAGGTCCGTCGCCACCCTGCTCGCGCTCGTGCCGGTGTTCGTGTTCCAGTCGCTCACCGCTCCGGTGGCGGCGCACATGGTCGGTCGAGCCGCGTACCGCACCGGGCAGCTCGACACCGGAACACTGGTGGTCGACGAACTCGGCCCCGCCATCGAGCGGGCGAACGAGCTGAAGCAGTAGAGGCCGTCTCGTGACCGCGATCACGGAGAAGCACGTCAGGCTGATGCGCCGGCTCGCCGGACGCGACGACTGGGTGAGCGCGTCGGAGATCGCAGACACGCTCGGCGTGAGCACGCGCAGCGTGCGAAACTACGTCGCGGCGCTCAAACAGGCCTACGGCGACGAGCTGATCGTCTCCTCCGAGCACGGCTACCGGCTCGACATGGCCCGCTACACCGAGCTGCCGCTGCGGAAGGACGACGCGCCGCAGCGACCCGAGCGGATCCCGCAACTCGCGCACGCGCTGCTCGAGGCACCGGAGGGGTGCACGGTCTACGAGCTCGCGGAGCGCTGCTACGTCAGCGACGCGACGATCGAACTCGACCTGCCGGTGCTGCGTGCGCTGTTCGCCGAGCACGACCTGGAACTCGCGCGCTCCGGCGGGCTGCTCGTGCCCCGCGGCAGCGAGAACGACCGGCGGCGCCTGATCGCGCGGCTGCACCGGGAGTCGCACACCTCGGGCTTCTTGGATCTCGCGCGGATCGCCGAGGCGTTCGACGCACCGGGCCTGTCGGCGCTGAGCCGCGAGCTCTCGGAGGCGCTCGACGCGAACGGCTTCCAGGTGAACGAGCTCTCACTCCCCGATGTGCTGCTCGAGTTCGCGATCGCGGGATCCCGCATCCTCGCCGGCTGCGAGCTCGAAGCGCCGGTGCGCGACTGGCTCGAGCCGCACGAGCAGCTGCTGTCTCAGATCCTCGGCGCTCTCTTCGAACGGCACCTCGGACTGCGCGTGCCCGAAGCGGAGCTGGTCCAGGCGACCGTTGCGCTGAGCACGCGCGCCGCCACACCCGCGTTCGCCCGCTCCCAGCGGCAGGAGGGGCTCGTGGCAGCCGATGTCGCGCTAACCGTGCGCGAGATCGTCGCCACTGCAGCGGAGAACTACTCGGTCTCGCTCGACGACGAGGAGTTCCTGTCGCGGCTCACGACCCACGTCGGCAACGTGCTCGCGCGCTCTCGGGATCGCGAGGTGCAGTACAACCCGATCACCAACACCATCAAGTCGGGCTACCCGGTGGTGTACGACCTCTCCGTGTACATCGCCAGCGGGCTGCAGCGCGCCTACGACGTCTCCTTCGACGATGACGAGATCGCCTACATCGCGCTGCACGTCGGCTCGCACCTGGAGCGGCACGCCGCGGGGGAGCGGCCGGTCAGCTGCACGCTCGTGTGCCCGAACTACTACGGGATGCATCAGCTGCTGCGCGATCGTCTGGAGGACGCGCTGGGAGCGGAGCTCGAAGTGACCGCAGTGGTGTCCGGCAGCGACGTGGACTGGGAGCGACTCGACACCGAGCTCGTCGTGACGACGGTGCCGCCGTCGCGCTACCAGGAGTCGGTGCTGCTGATCCAGCCGTTCTTCGCCGAGAGCGACGTGGAACGCGTACGCCGGATGATCCGCACCATCCGGCAACGCCGGCTGCGCGAGCACACCCGGACGAGGCTGCTGCAGTACCTGCGCCCCGAGATGTTCTTCCGCAACCTCGAGAGCGCCGGGAACGCGACGGAGGTCATCACGAGGCTCGGCGCGGTCATGACCGAGGCCGGGGTGGTGGACGAGAGCTACATCGCGGGGGCGCTCGAACGCGAGCGGCTGTCGTCGACGGTGTTCTCGGAGTCGGTGGCGATGCCGCACGCGATGACGATGGACGCGACCCAGACCGCCATCGCGATCGTGCTGAACGACGAACCGATCCGATGGAACGACTCGGGTGTGCAGCTCGTCTGCCAGATCGCGTTCTCCAAGGAGGACCGCAGGCTCTTCCAGGGCGTCTTCAACCAGCTCGTCGCGGTGTTCTCCGAGCCCGGGAGGGTGCAGCTGCTGCTGCGCACCGTCACCGACTTCGACAGCCTGGTCGAACAGCTCACCGTCTTCATGGAGGAGACCTAGCTAGGGCGCCGCTGGTCGAGCGAGCGCGCGAGCGAGGCGAGTCGAGACTGGCCTCGACTCGCCTCGCTTGCTCGACCAGCGGCGGCGGTGCCCGTCAGGCCGCCTGCTGCGACGCGCCGACCACCCGCACGAGCGGCGCCTGCAGCGGCGACTCGGCGTCGACTCCTGCGACCTCGCGCACGAACTCCTCGGGGGAGCGGGAGGCGAGCATCTGCTGCAGCTCGACGCTCTCGGGGTCCTCCGGCACATCGAACTCGAGCAGCGCGCCGATAGCGTCGAGCAGAGCGACGGGCTCGACGCCGAAACCGGCAAGCCTCTCCGCGGGCTCGATGAATCGCTCGTGGCGCGAGAGCTTGCGCAGGGGCTGCCGGCCGACGCGCTGCACCGTGTCCGTGATCCCCGGATTGGCGAAGCGCTCCAGGATCCTCTGCAGATACGCCTCCTGGGCCTCGGGGTCGAAGCCGTGGACTCGCACGAGCATCTCCTTCGTCTCGCGGAGCACCGCGAGCACGCGCGCGTGCACCTCCGGGTCCGCGAGCGACTCGGCGATCCCGGTGTGCCCGGCGGCCCGGCCGAGGTAGGCGGTCGTCGCGTGCCCCGTGTTCACGGTGAACAGCTTCCGCTCGATGTACGGCGCCAGATCCTCGACCCAGGTGACCCCGGGGATCTCGGGTCGCTCCTCACCGAACGGTTCCGACTCGATCGCCCACTCGAAGTAGCTCTCGACGGTGACGTCGAGCCCGGCGTCCGGACTCTGGCCGGGTACGATCCGGTCGACGGCCGTGTTCGCGAAGACCGCCCCGGCCGCGAGCTCCGGCCACTCCTCCTCGGAGACGAGCGCCCGCATCTCGCCGACGAGCATCCCGGTCGCGCCGATCGCGTTCTCGCAGGCCATGACGTGCAGGCGCGGAGCCCCGGACGAGCGCGCCCGGAGCCCGGCGACGATGAGCGGCGCGATGAATCTCAGGATGTTCGGGCCGACGGCCGTGGTCACGGCGTCGGCCGTCGCGATCTCGTGCACCACCGCTTCGGGATCCGCGGCGCTGTTGAGGGCGCGATACCCCGTGACCTCGTGGCTGATCGACGCTTCGCCGACCTCGTGCACGCGGTAGCCCGTCGACGAGGCCAGCTCGTCGATGAGCGCGGCGTTGACGTCTGCGAAGACGAGTTCGTAGCCCGCGCGGCCCAGCAGGAAGCCCACGAAGCCGCGACCGATGTTGCCGGCCCCGAAGTGCACCGCCTTTCGTACGGTCATGCGGCGTTCACGTTCGACAGCTCGGCGTAGAGCGCGTCGGCATCGGGCAGCGCGAGCAGCCGGTCGACCGCGGCCGCGTCGGAGAAGATCATCGCGATCTTCGAGAGGATGTCGAGGTGCTCGTTATCGCGCCCGGCGATCCCCACCACGAAGCGCACCTCCTGGCCGTCCCAGTCGATCGGATCGGCGTAGCGCACGAACGAGAGCGCCGAGCGCACGATGGCGTCCTTCGCCTCATTGGTGCCGTGCGGGATCGCCAGGAAGTTGCCCATGAAGGTCGACACCGACGCTTCGCGCTCCAGCATCGCCGCGACGTAGGCATCGGTGACGGCCCCCGCGTCGCGCAGCAGCCCGCCCGCCTCGCGGATCGCCGTGTCGCGATCGTTCGCCGTACCCGCCGCTATGACGTTGCGCCGCTCCAGGATCTCGGTCATCGTGCTTCCTCTCCTCCATTGCTGCGTTTCACGGTTTCGAGCACCTCATCGTAGCGAGGGCTGGACATGAAGTTGTCGACTGAGACGTGGTGAGCGCCGGGAATCCGATCCCGCGCCCGGTCGGTCAGATCCTGATGCGTGATGACGATCTCCGCGTCGCCCGGCTGGAGGTTCGCGATGGCCCGGTTGGTGACTTCGACGCCCTCGACGCCTGCGGCCTTCAGCTTGCCGCGCAGCACGGTGGCACCCATCGCGCTCGATCCCATACCGGCGTCGCAGGCGAAGATGATCGTCTCGATGCGGGTGGCGACGGCCGTCGGAGCGGAGGTCTCTCCCAGCGTCGACAGCACGTCGCTCGACTTGCCCTTGTTCGCCTCGGTCTGCGCGACCGCCCGGCTCAGGTCGCCCGCGTCCGCGGTCTCCAGGTCCCGCTTGCGCGACGCACGCAGGATGATGGAGGCGATGACGAAGGAGACGGTGGTCGACAGCACCACGGACAGCACGACTCCCACGTAGCTGTCGCTCGCGGTCTGCAGCAGCACCGCGATGATCGATCCCGGTGCGGCCGGCGCCCGCAGACCGCTGCCGAAGAGCGCGTTCGTGGCGACACCGGTCGCGCCGCCAGCGATGGCCGCGATGATGATCGCGGGCTTCATGAGCACGTACGGGAAGTAGATCTCGTGGATGCCGCCGAAGAAGTGGATGATCGCGGCCCCCGGAGCCGAGGCCTTCGCCATTCCGACGCCGAAGAACATGAAGGCGAGCAGGATCCCGAGGCCCGGGCCGGGGTTCGCCTCGACGAGGAAGAGGATCGACTTGCCGGTCTCGATCGCCTGCTGCGTGCCGATCGGGGTGAACACTCCGTGGTTGATGGCGTTGTTCAGGAACAGCACCTTCGCGGGCTCGACGATGAGCGAGAGCGCCGGCAGCAGGCCGAGGTTGAAGAGCCAGTCGACGGCCGTGCCGAGCGCCTGCGAGATGGCGCTGAAGATCGGGCCGAAGGCGAAGAAGCCGGCGATCGCGAGCAGCATGCCGAGGATGCCCGCCGAGAAGTTGTTGACCAGCATCTCGAAGCCGGCCTTGATCTTGCCCTCCCAGATGCGGTCGACCTGCTTCATGAGCCAGGCCGCGACCGGGCCCATGATCATCGCGCCGAGGAACATGGGGATGTCGGTGCCGACGATGACGCCCATCGTTGCGATCGTCGCCACCACCCCGCCGCGCGCGTCGTAGACCATGCGTCCGGCCGTGTTGGCGATGAGCAGGGGCAGCAGATAGGTGATCATGGGGCCGACCAGGCCCTCGAGCAGTGCGCTGCCGTCCCAGCGCCAGGCCGGGACCGGGCTCTCCGCGCCCATCCACCCGACGGGGATGAAGAGCGCGGTGATGAAGCCCCACGCGATGAATGCCGCGATGTTCGGCATGATCATGCCGGAGAGGAACGTGCCGAAGCGCTGCACGGCTACCCGTGCCCCGCCCCGCTGAGACGTCGTCGTTGTCGTCATGGTCGTCATCCTTACTTACTGTGTGTGAGAGATTGCGGATCGGACGGCGGCCTTCGCCTCATCCGCGTCGCTGGTATCGAGCGCGAGCCGCGCGAGCGTCTGAGCTCCGGCCAGGGTGTGGTTCGCGAGTTCTGCGCGGACCTCGGCGAGCGCGCTGGGGGACATCGAGAGGCTCGTGGCGCCGAGACCCACGAGAACGACGGCGAGCAGGGGATCCGCGGCCGCCTCGCCGCAGATGCCGATGGGCTTGCCGACGGTCTGGCCGGCCTTGCCCACCATGGACACGAGCTTCAGCACCGCGGGGTGCCACGGGCTCTGCAGGTGGGACACCGCGCCGAGCAGACGGTCGGCCGCCATCGCGTACTGCGTCAGGTCGTTCGTGCCGATGGAGCCGAAATCGGCGACCCGCAGCACCCGCCGGGCCAGCAGCGCCGCCGACGGCACCTCGATCATGACGCCGGCGGTCTTGATGCCCATCTCATGGGCGAGCCCGGTGAAGTAGGCGGTCTCCTCCACGGTTGCGACCATCGGGGCCATGACCCAGAGATCGGCATCCGTCTCGGCGTCGGCCGCCGCGAGGGCGGTGAGCTGATCGCGCAGCACGTTCTCGTGCGCCCGCAACGCGCGCAGGCCCCGCACGCCGAGCGCAGGATTCTCCTCCGGCGCGTCGTTGAGGAACGACAGCGGCTTGTCGGCTCCGGCGTCGAGCAGGCGCACCACGACCTTCTTGCCGGGGAAGCCGGCGAGCAGCGTGCGGTACTGCTCCTGCTGCTCGGCCACGGAGGGAGCCCGCGTCGCGTCGAGGAACATGAACTCCGTGCGGAACAGTCCCACGCCCTCGGCGCCCTGCTCCACGGCCTTCGCGATGCCCTCGGGCGAGCCCAGATTCGCGAGCAGGGGGACCGGTGTTCCGTCGGCGAGCGCCCCGTGCGAGAGCGCCGCCGTGATGCGCCGCGCCGCCGCGGCGATGCGCTGCTCGGCGTCGAGCAGTTGCGCCTCGTGCGGTCCGACGATGAGCGCGTCGCGAGCGGCGTCGAGGATCACGCGCTGCCCATCGCGCAGCTGCGCGGCGTCGCGGGCGCCCACGAGGGCAGGGATCGCCTTCTCCCGCGCGAGGATCGCGGTGTGCGAGGTGGGGCCTCCCTCGACGGTCACGAGCCCCAGCACCTTGTCCAGGTCGAGCAGCGCGGTGTCGGCCGGTGCCAGGTCGGTCGCCAGCAGCACGAACGGGAAATCGGGGGAGGGGACGCCGGGCGGCGGCAGTTCCTGCAGGTGAGCCCTGACGCGCTGCGAGATGTCGTCGAGGTCGGTGGCGCGCTCGGCCATGTAGCCGCCCATGCCCGCGAGCAGCTCGCGGAAGGCGGCGAAAGCCTCGAACACCGCGCGCTCGGCGGTGATCCCGGTCTGCAGGCGCTTCTCGATGTCGGATCCGAGTGCTGGATCGGCGGCCATCTGGGCCTGCGCGAGCAGTACCTCCTGGGCCTGGCCGCCGGCCTGAGCACCCCGCTCGGTGAGTTCCTCCGCGACGGCGGAGAGCGAGTGCTCGGCGCGGGCGAGCTCTGCATCGGCGCCCAGGGAGCTGGGGCCGGACGGCGGGTCGGGGAGCGGGTCGGGCATGCGCACGATCGGGCCGATCGCGATCCTCGTGCCGATCCCGGTGCCTGTGATCTTCATGACGTCATCCTCGAATCGGGGTTATGACTCGTCGTGGTCGGTCTCGAGCAGGCGCACGAGTTCGTCGAGCACCGCCTCCTCGCCGTCCGCGACGGCCAGTACGACCTCGTCGCCGTGGTTGATCCCCTGGGAGAGCACGCTGAGGATGCTCGCGGCGTCGACGGGGTCTCCGCCTGACTTCCGGATCGTCACGGCGGCGCCCGTCGCGGCGACGGCCTGGGTGAAGAGCGCCGCGGGGCGCGCGTGGAGACCGTGTGCGGAGCGGACGATGACAGTGCGTTCGGGCATGATGGGGTTCTCCGTCTGTATGGATGGATCGGTGGGGACAGGATGCTCGGGAACGGCCTGCACGGCCGGGGCCGGCGGGGTCGCGGACGCGACCGGATCCGGGCCGCCGAGCTCGAGCAGAAGCCGGCGGTAGGGGAGCTCGCCGCTGCGATCGGCGTACTCCTCGGACGACATCACGGCGATCCGGGCAGCGGGGTAGCGCTGCCGCAGTTCGGCGACGGCCGAGGAGAGGTGCGGGCCGAGGTAAATGAGATCGGGTTCGCCCGGCAGGAGATCGAGGGCCGCTGCCGCGAGGGAGAAGGGGAGATCCGCGATCGAGCGGATCCGCTGCACGATGAACTGGCTGGAGGCGCCAGCGCCGCACACGAGCACCACCTGCTTCACGATCAGCTCCTTTGCCGTTGTCGATCTCTCCTCATTGTGCTCGGGCTTTTCAGGGCGCGCCAATAAGGTCCTTTCCGCGGGTGCGGAAAGCGCGCTGAGCGCGGCGAGGAACGCGGCTCGGAGGGGCGCGATGCGGGGAGAGCAGCAGGCGCGAGGCGGGGTGAGGCGCGGGGCGCGGAACGGAGAGGCCGCGCAGCCCTCAGCTCGTGAGCTGGGCGGTGATCTCGTCGGCCCGGTCGGGCTGGCCGGTATCGCGCAGCAGCTCGATGAGCTCGCCGGCCACCCGGGTGCGCTCGGCCTGCTGTCTCGCGACGGTGAAGCCCTCGAAGGCCGATTCGAGCGACCACAGGGAGGCGGCGACATCACCGGAGTCGCGCTGCACACGGCCGGCGAGCCAGAATGCGTGCGCCGCGTCGGAGATACGGCCGATCGCGGCGAACTCCTCTGCTGCGGTCAGCGCTTCCGCGGAGGCCCGCTCGGAACCGAGCGCTTCGAGCTCGCCGACGAGATCGGTCGGATCGGCCGCGGCGATCGAACGGGCGAGCGTGTCGCGCAGGGTCGCGCGCCTGCCTCTCCAGTCGTGTCGTCGACGTTCTGCGAGCTCGTCGCTGAGCCCGGTGCCGTCGAACTCCGCGCAGCCGTCGAGCTCGGCGGCCGTCGCGGTGATCTGGGCGCCGGAGTCGGCCATGCGGGCAGCGATGGGCGCCCACGCTGCGAGCACGGCGACTCGCACCTCGGGGTCGGCCTCGCCCGCCATGAGCCGCGGAACCGCCAGGCCGAACCGTTCGTGAGCCGACGCGTCATCGTCGGAGACCGAGGAGCACTGCGCAGCTTCGGCGTATGCGAGACCCGCCTCTGCGATCAGCCCCTCGGCTTCCGACGCTCGGGCGGCCTCGAGATAGGCGGCTCCGGCACCGTGATAGTCGCGTTCGGCGGCGATCGCCTCGGCCCGCTGGAAGAGCTCCACGGCCGTGGCCGGCCCGGTAGCCGGGCGCTCGGCCCGTCGGTCTGCCGGCGCGGCGGCGGGGACGGTCTCGACGCTCGCGCCGCCCGGCGTCGACGGGACGGCGGTGGTCGGCAGGGGCAGCGGTGCGCGTCTCGCGGCCAGCGCACGGGACACCCGTTCCGAGTAGTGGGCGTTGCCGTTGCGGGCGTCGAACTGCGAAGCGAGAGCAGCGGCCTCGGCGTGCACCCAGCCGTGCAGCTCGCGCACCGTGCGCCACTCCGGCTCGTGCAGGCCGGTCGTCAGCTCGCCCCTGTCGGAGTTCGCCGAGAGGCCCGAGAGCACGCCCAGCAGGAAGCGCAGGCGGAAGAGCGGCGTGGACGCCCGGCGCAGCAGGCCCGGGTAGTCGTTGCGCAGCCGGCGGAGCGCCTGTTCGAGTTGCCCGCCCAGCGCAAGCATCTCGAAGCCCTGCCCGCGCGCCGGCGCGAAATCGCTCGTGTCGCCGTCGTCGCTGGCCACGGCCTCCATGAGGGAGGTCTGCGCGAGCACCGGATCGCCGACGAGCAGCGCCGAGAGTGCCAGCGCGTAGCGGGTGCGCGCGGGTTCGAGATTGCAGGAGGCGTCCTGCGTCAGCGCCAGTTCGACGGCCTCGGCGTGGCGGCCGCTCTCCGAGAGGTAGTCCACCTGCTGTCCGATGGTGCAGGCGCGGCAGTCCTCGAACTCGTCGCGCAGGCCGGTGATCCACTCGATGCGAGCGGTCTCGGCCGCGGGCCGGCCGGTGTGCCAGAGCCAGCGGAACCGGCTCATCCGCACCGATGACAGCCCGTGTCCCGCGAGCTCGAAGCGGCGCTGCATATCCGAGAGCAGGGACTCGGCCTGCGACAGCGTGATCTGCGGGTAGTCCGGGAGATCTCCCGCGATCCACTTGAACTCCCAGAAGAGGTTGCGCTCGTCGCCCTCGTCGAAGAGCTCGGGACTCTCGTCCCAGAGGCGCAGCAGGCGGGCGAAGACGACGAAGGCCTTCGCCCCCTCGTCCGAGAAGGTGTAGGCCTCGACGAGGTCGAGCAGCGCCTCGGCGAGCTTCTCCCGCGGGCCCTCGGCCTCGATCCGGCGGCTCACCGCCTCGGCGGCGGAGATACGGGCGACTCCGTAGGGCATGTTCCGGATATCCCGGAGTTCGCGTTCGACTGCAGCGTTCACGGGGTGTCCTCCTGAGGGGGATGCTCGGTTCCGGCGGATGTGAGTGACGCGTCGAGCAGCACGCTCAGGGCATCGGAGAGGGCTATCGACTCGGCCGAGCGCAGGCCCTCGCCGGCGAGCATCACCGCGGAGAGATACAGGGAGCGCAGCCCGGCGTCGAACACCTCTCCGAGAGGTGCGGCGAGCAGCCGGCGGACCACCGGGGCCTCATCATTGAGCACGAGGGTGCGGGTGCGGGCTGTGCC
Organism: Leucobacter celer subsp. astrifaciens; assembly: GCF_001273835.1. Classification (GTDB taxonomy): domain Bacteria; phylum Actinomycetota; class Actinomycetes; order Actinomycetales; family Microbacteriaceae; genus Leucobacter; species Leucobacter celer. The sequence continues at coordinate 16,494 of NZ_JHEI01000136.1, forward strand.
GCGCTCGGCGAAGGCGTCGAGCAGTCCGCCCCACAGATCGGGCGAGGCGGCGCGCTCGCGATCCAGCTCGCGCCGGTGCTCTCCCTCGGAGTCGCGCAGCAGGATCGCGGGAACCGAGTCGGGGGAGAAGGTGCGCACGATCGCGTCGCAGTCGTCGGCGGCGAGCACCTCGCGCGCGCGGCCGAGCGCGGCGGCGACCTCCATCTCGCGGCCGACGTCGACCGCGCCCAGCACGTGCACGAGGTCGGAGCTCTGCAGCTCGCGCGCCCGCCAGCCGTGCCGCCCGGCGAGCCGCTGCATGATGTCGGCATCGTAGACGTAGCCCGCGTTCACGACGACGAGTCCCTGCGCGCGGGCCACGGCCGCGACGCGTCGGTAGGCCTCGGTGGTGGTCGTGTAGACGATCTCGGTGCTGTCGGCATCGGTGCGTTCGGCATCGGTGCTGTCGGCATCGGTGCTGCGCGCCGCCTGAGCCAGCGTCAGCGGACCGTCGGTGGTTTCGAAGGGCAGCACCTCGGCGACGAGTTCGAGCATGTCGCCGTCGGTGAGTGCGAGTGCGCGCAGCGCGAGATGGTGCGTTTCGAGCACGGCACCGGCGAGCGGGCCGGGACGGCGCAGCGTGTCGAGCGCCCAGCGCTTCAGCTGTTCGCCGAGTGCCTCGCGCACGCCCAGCAGCACCTCGTCCTCGTGCAGCTGCTCTCGAGAGGCCGTGGGGGAGAGCGTCTCGGTGTCGAGCACGGCCCTGGTGAAGAATGCCCACTCGGGCAGCACGCGGTCGACGCGGGGGCCGAGCAGCATGCGCTTCGTGTAGACGCGATGCTGGCCCGAACCGGGTGACACCGCCTGCGGCAGCACGAACGCCACCCCGCTCAGACCGGCCACCGGAAGATCGAGGTCGATGTGCGTGAGCGGGGTGAAACCGAGGGTGCGCTCGCAGTACTCGGCGAGCGCACGGTCGCGGGCGTCGTCGGAGGGGTGCTCCGCGCGCCAGGGCAGCTGGGGCTCGGTGATGCGCCGCCAGAGCGGAGCGGATCCGGCGACGGGCACGCGCACCGCGATGTCGAACGGCAGCAGGGATCCGTACTCCCGTGCCAGTTCGAGCACCGTGCCGTTCTCGAGCCAGTGCGCGGCGTCGCGTCTGGCGGTGAGCGTGACCGTCGTGCCGACCGGCGCGGCGGGATCCGGATCCTCCGAGACCTCGAAGGTGCCGTCGGCGCGGCCCTCCCAGAGGATCGCGGGGGCGTCGTCGCGAGCCGAGCGCGACCGGACCTCGATGCGGTCGGCGACCATGAACGCCGCGAGCAGGCCGATGCCGAACTGGCCGATGAACTCGGTGCGGCCGAGCCCGAGTGCGGGGTCCCGTTTCGAGGATCGGCCGATCGTGGCGAGCAGCTCCGCGGCTTCGGTCGCCGTGAGGCCGACGCCCGTGTCGCTGACGCTCAGCGTCGCATCACCATCGGGATCGACGTCGGTGCTCAACCGGATCGTCGCCGCGGCCCGTGGATCGAGCTCGAGCCGCGCGGTGACGGCGTCGACCGCGTTCTGGATGAGCTCTCGCAGGTACACCTGCGGGCCGGAGTAGAGATGACGCGAGAGCAGGTCGACCATGCCGGCGAGATCGACTTGGAATCGTTCGGACACGTGGCTCCTGTGAATCGGCGGCGTAGGCGGGGTGCGGGCGGTGGCGCGCGGGAGCAGCGCGCCACCGTCGGTTCACTCCACCGGCCGGTACTTCTCCCAGGCCTCGGGGAACTGCTCGTTGATGTGCTCGAAGAAGGCCATGCTGGTGTTGACGACGCAGACGAGGTGCTGCATGAGCTGCTCGTCGGTGATGCCGTGCTCGTAGTCGACGTTGTGCTCGGTGTTGATGCGCACCATGCCCTCGTCGTCGCGCCCGACGTAGGTCTTGGGCCACAGCTTGTCGGCGTTCCAGATGTTGCAGGTCTCGAGCGCTCGCCCGTAGTCGTCGCTCTCGAGGCGGCCGCGCCAGAAGCCGCGTACGCACAGCAGTTCGTCGCTGTTGCCGTTGACGAAGAAGTAGAAGGAGCCGTACTCCCAGCCTCCGCCGATATCGCCGTCGGAGTCGACGTTGTACGACCAGCCCGCGCTCTCGAGCGCGGTCTTGATGCGGTCCTTCGAAAGCGGCGCGAGAGCACCTGGTGCGCTCGACGTCGGCCCGTCGTCCTTCGTGAAGAATCCCATGGGGTGTGTCCTTTCGTGCGGTGCGTTCAGAGTATCGGGTAGGGTCGCAGGGTCCTACCGGGAGAGGCAGGTTCCGCACCGGAATCACGGCAGCCACCGCGCATCGGCGACCGTTCGCAGCGGTGCCGGCTCGGGGTTCGTGCAGACCCAGGCGACCGCGAGTTCGCTCAGACGGTAGACCTGCTGCTCGTTTCCGCGCCCCGAGCGGAGCGCGCTCGTGAGCCGCAGCGCCTCGGCGAGGTCGCCCTCGGGGAGCGGCGACCCGCTGTCGAGATGGGCGGGGAGCGCGCCGAGCATGCTCCTGAAATCGCGATCCCAATTCCGGCTCCGATTGTCGAGGATCTCTCGGGCGATTCTCCCGGTGATCCGGATCACCTCGCCCTGCACGGTCCGGGCCGCTCCGCTCGCCGGCACCAGGAGCTCCCAGAACGCCTGGTGCCTGTCCTGCCAGCTCCCCGCGGGTACGGGGATCGGTGCCGTGCCGTCGTGCAGCATCCGGGTCTGCATCGGTGCCGTGCCGAAGAGCCGGTACAGCTCGCGGAGCCCGGCGTCGGCTTTCGGCAGCAGGGCCGCGCTGAAGCTCGGACGATGGAGCTCGAAGTTCCTCCCGATGCGCTCGACCGCCGCGCGCATCTCCGGTGTCACCGCGCTGCCCGCGTCGAGGAGCAGCTCGGCCACCCGGGCCATACCGGGAATCGTGCTGTTGGCGGTGGACCTGAGCGCGCGCAGCAGCGACGTCTCCCCGAAGTCGTCGACGGCGCGGACATCGGCGCCGTGCGCGAGGAGCGCCCGTGTGGTCTCGGGCTTCTGGCGCGCCGCCGCGGCGTGCAGCGGCGTACCGCCGCGACGCCGCGCGCGCTGGATATCGGCTCCGAGCGACAGCAGCAGGGGGATCTGCTCGGCGCGGCCCGCAGCGGCGCGCTCCCACAGCGGGGTCGCGCCGTGCTCGTCGGCCGTGTCGACATCGAGCCCGTGCTCGACCAGCCAGATCACCAGTTCGTCCGGACAATCCGGGAACCCGATGGCGGTGGTTCTGGTCTGGCCTCCGCGCGCGTCGAGCGGGCGCGTGTCGAACACCGCCGTGAGCTCGTCGATCGAAGCCCTGCGCAGCATCTTGTCGAAGCCGCCCGGCAGCCGTCGCCCGGTGCGCTTCCCCGTTCCCGGCTCTCGCGCTTCGGCCGGGCGGAGGGGCGGCGGGGCCGTTCCGATGGCGGGCCTCACGAGGGGAGCCCCAACCGCGCGTCGCGACCGGGGGAGGGAGCGGGTGCGAAGCCGATGCAGACGAGGTTCGGCGCGTTCGGATCCTTGCACCGCGTCAGGCCGTCGTCGGTCCACCGGTCGACGAAGGGGCCGGTGAGCAGGTATTCGCGGGAGTGCGGCTCCGATCCGTTCAGATGCGCCAAGGGAGCACCGCCCAGGGGCCGTCGAGCGTCGCGTCGAGTGCGTCCGACATGATCCCCGCGGCCGCGACGGCCCGGCGCAGCCCGCGGCGGCTGAACGCCCCGTCGTTCGGGACCATCGCGGAGCCCAGCGCATAGCTGCGGCCGAACGCCTCCCAGGAGTCGAACTCGTGCCGGGCGATCGCGTTCACGTAGCCGATGAGTCGCAGCGATTCCGTCTGGGAGAGGAGGCCCAGGCCGACACCCCAGACGCTCACGGCGACCGCCTGGCCCAGCGGGTACGCGTCCAGGCTCACCACCGGCTCGTCCGGCGGGAACGCGTGCTCTCCGACCCCGTCCTCGTAGGCCAGCACCGCGCGTACGAAGCTGCGCGCGTCGTTCCCGTCGATCCCGGCGCGCTCGAGCGCCCGATCCCATAGCCGGGCCGACGAGCGCGCCGCGCCGCGGGTGGCGCGCCCGGCGTCGACGCGCAGCTCGAGCAGGTGCCTCCACTGCGGGCGACGGTGCCGGTGATTGACGAGGTCGTATGCCGCGATGAGCAGGTCGGCGGTGGTGTGCAGCCGCCAGTCCTCTCGCACTCGCTGCTGCTCCGCTTCGGAGAGCGTGCTCGCGGTCGGGTCGTTCCAGGGGCTCCCCGCGGCGACGAGCTGCTGGATGCCGAGCGCCAGCAGGTTTGCCTCGCGGGAATCGACCGGGTGCTCCGTGTGCGCGAGGAGCCGCTCGGGGCTGGTGATGGGGTTCATGAGCGGTGGGAGCTGCCTCTCGACGAGAATCTGCGGTGGTTCTCCCTCACTATCGTCCGGACCGTGCGGTTCGGGCGACCCCAGCGCCATCTTAGGGCACGATCGCGTCTTCAGGCCAGAGGCGAGCGCACGGACGGGAATGGCCCCGGGGCGGATATCCCCAGGGCCATTCCCGTCCGTGCGCTCGCGACGCGATCAGCCGTCCACGAGGTAGCGGCTGTACGCCGGTACGGTCAGGAAGGTGGGGAAGTCGTCGCCCAGCGCGACGTCGGCGAAGAGCTCCGCGGCGTCGTCGTAGCGGTCTCCCTCGAAACGATCGAAACCGGCGACGGCCTCCCGCACCAGCCCGGCCACCCAGTCGCGGGTGATCGGCGTTCCCTCGGCGGTGGACTGGTCCTGGTGGATCCACTGCCAGATCTGCGAGCGGCTGATCTCCGCGGTCGCGGCGTCCTCCATGAGGTTGTCGAGCGCCACCGCGCCGAGGCCGCGCAGCCACGCCTCGATGTAGCGGATTCCGACCGACACGTTGTCGCGCACCCCGGCCTCGGTGATGTCGCGGCCGATGCGCACGTCGAGCAGCTGCGCCGCGGTCACCTCCACGTCGTCGCGCTGGCGATCCACCTGGTTGGCGCGGCCGCCGAGCACCGCGTCGAACTCGGCCTGCGCGACCGGGATGAGATCCGGGTGCGCCACCCAGGTGCCGTCGAAGCCGTCGTTCGCCTCGCGGTGCTTGTCGGCGCGCACCTTCTCCTCGGCGCGAGCCGTGACCTCGGGATCGCGACGGTTCGGGATGAACGCGCTCATACCGCCGATCGCGTGCGCCCCGCGCCGGTGGCAGGTCTTGACGAGCAGCTCGGTGTAGGCCCGCATGAAGGGCACGGTCATCGTGACCTCGCTGCGGTCCGGGAGCACGAAGCGCGCGCCGCGGCCGCGGTAGTTCTTGATGATCGAGAAGATGTAGTCCCACCGGCCGGCGTTGAGGCCGGCGATGTGATCCCGCATCACGTAGAGGATCTCCTCCATCTCGAACGCGGCGGGCAGGGTCTCGATGAGCACGGTCGCGCGGATCGTGCCGTGATCGAGGCCGAGCGCCTGCTCGGTGTAGGTGAAGATGTCGTCCCACAGCTTCGCCTCCTCGCTCGACTCGAGCTTGGCGATGTAGAAGTAGGGGCCGCGGCCGCGCTCGACGAGCTCCCGGGCGTTGTGGAAGGCGTAGAGGCCGAAATCGACGAGGCTGCCGGAGGCGGCCCCCGCCTGGCCCTGCGCGTCGACGAAGCGGATGTGCTTCTCGACGAGGTGCCAGCCGCGCGGGCGCATCACGATCGTGGGGGTGCGCTCCGCGGTGACGCGGTACTCCTTGCCCTCCGGGCTCGTGTACTCGAGCTGCTCCCGGATGGCGTCGTGCAGCGACAGCTGTCCGCCGATCACGTTGTGCCAGGTGGGGCTCGTGGCGTCCTCCTGGTCGGCGAGCCACACGCGCGCGCCGGAGTTCATGGCGTTGACGGTCATCTTCGGGTCGGTGGGGCCGGTGATCTCGACGCGGCGGTCCTCGAGCCCCGGGCCCGCACCGGCGACGCGCCAGCTCGCATCCTCGCGGATGCTGCGGGTGTCGTCGCGGAACTTCGGATCGCGTCCGTTGCCGATCTCGTAGCGGCGGCGCTGGCGGTCGGCGAGCCGCTCATGACGGGTGCTGGCGAAGCGGTGGTGCAGCTCGGTGAGGAACTGCAGAGCCTCGGGGGTGAGGATCTCGTCGCTCCGGTCGAAGGGACGGCCGAGCACCTCGATGCGGGCGGTGCCGGAGGAGATGGCGGTCGACGTGGACTGCGGAGCCGCCTGCATGGTGGTCATGATCTGGTCCTTTGCGTGAGAGGTGTGCTGATGCGGTGTAGTTCCATCCTGGGGGCGCCGCACCCTCCGAATAGAGCGATTCCGGGGGTGAAATTCTCGATTTATTCTGCTTGCCGGAATAATGCGGCTCTGGCACCATGGGTGCATGACACTTCTCGAAACAGGCGTCGGCACCCCCCGCGGCGCGGACATCGAAGCGGAGGAGGGCGGCGACGCCCTTACGCTCGGCCGGCGCATCCGCGAGCGGCGTACCGGGCGAGGGATGACCCTCGAGCAGCTGGCCGCGGCGGTCGACCGCGCGCCCTCCCAGCTCTCGGCGATCGAGAACGGCAAGCGCGAGCCCCGGCTGCCGCTGCTGCGCGCGCTCGCCGCCGCGCTCGGCTCCACCGTCGACGAACTGCTCGTCGATGAGGCGCCGAACGAGCGGGCGGCGCTCGAGATCGCGGTGGAGCGCGCGCAGCGCGGGGCCGTCTTCCGCTCCCTCGGCATCCAGCCCATTCGGGTCTCCAAGGCCACGAGCGACGAGACGCTGCAGGCGATCCTCGGGCTGCACCAGGAGGTGGAGCGACTGCATCGCGAGCGGGCCGCGACCCCGGAGGAGGCGCGCCGGGCGAACACCGAGCTGCGGCGGGAGATGCGAGTGGCGGGCAACTACTTCGCCGACCTCGAGCGGACGGCGACCAGCCTGCTCGACAGCGTGGGCTACACCGGGGGGCCCGTCTCGCAGCAGACCGTCTCGAACGTCGCCGAGAAGTCGGGATTCAGCCTGCACTACGTGTCGGACATGCCGCACTCGACGCGGTCGGTGATCGATCGTCGCAACGGTCGCATCTATCTCAGCAGCAACCTGCCCTCCCGCGACGCGCGGGCGCCGATCCTGCGTGCCCTCGCGAGCCTCGTGTGCGGTCACGAGGAGCCGCGCAACTACGGCGACTTCCTGCGGCAGCGCGTCGAGGCCAACTACCTCGCGGGCGCCGTGCTGCTGCCGGAGGAGGCGACGGTGTCGCTGCTCTCGGAGGCCAAGCAGCAGCGTCAGATCTCGATGGAGGATCTGCGCGACGCGTTCGCGGTCTCCTACGAGATGGCCGCCCACCGCTTCACCAACCTCGCCACGGAGCGCCTCGGTCTCGAGGTGCACTTCATGAAGGCGCACGAGTCGGGCACGCTCATCAAGGCCTACGAGAACGACGGCGTGCGTTTCCCGTCCGACGCGCTGGGCAATTTCGAGGGCGCGACGGTGTGCCGCAACTGGACGGCGCGCACGGTGTTCTCGCAGCCCGACCGCTTCAACCCCTGGTACCAGTACACCGACATGGCCTCGGGCGGCACCTACTGGTGCACCTCGCGCGTGGAGAAGGCGAAGGAGGGCCTGTACTCCGTGAGCGTCGGGGTGCGTTTCGAAGACGTGAAGTGGTTCCGCGGGCGTGAGACCCCGCACCGTTCGCAGTCGTTCTGCCCCGATGACCGGTGCTGCCGGCGCGCGTCGAGCGACCTCACCCGCAAGTGGGAGGCGGCCGCCTGGCCCGAGGCGGCGACCCCGACCAGTCTGCTCGCCGCACTGCCCACCGGGACCTTTCCCGGAGTGGACTCGAACGAGGTCTACGCCTTTCTCGAATCGCACGAGTGAGACCGACGAAGATCCCCGTCCGATTTTTCCGCTACGGAGGTGCGCGGCCGCCCGCCGCTGCGATAGCGTAGAGGAACAGGGCCGCACGGCCCGCTGCCGTTCGAGATTGAAGAAGGGGTGATGACGTGAACAGTGAGAATCATGCTCGTCGCGCCGACAACACCGAGGTACGCTCCACTCAGCAGTTCCGCGATGATCTCGGTGCGATGATCCGCACGCGGGCGACCGATCTGACGATCGACGAGCGCGAGGCGGTCGAAGCGCTGCCCTCCGGCGCCGCTCTGCTCGTGGTGCGTCGCGGACCGGATCTCGGTGCGCGCTTCCTGCTGGATCAGGATGTCACCGTAGCGGGCCGTCATCCGGCCGTCGATATCTTCCTCGACGATGTGACGGTCTCCCGCAAGCACGCGGAGTTCCACCGTCGCGGCACGGGGTTCTCGGTCGTCGATCTCGGCTCGCTCAACGGCACCTTCTGCGACGGTGCCCGCATCGACGGCGAGATCGAGCTCGAAGACGGCGCCGAGGTGCAGGTCGGCAAATTCCGTTTCACCTTCTTCGCCTCGCGTTTCGACCTGGGCGAGGACGCCTAGCATGGCGGCCGCACAGGCCAGCCAGCAAGCTCCGGGTCTTCTCAGCATCGGCCAGGTGCTCGCGCGCCTGCAGGACGACTTCGCCGACCTCACTCCGTCGAAGCTGCGCTTCCTCGAGGAGCAGGGCCTCGTCACGCCTGAACGCACCAAGTCGGGGTACCGCAAGTTCTCGCAGGAGCACATCGAGCGTCTGCGCCTGATCCTCACCCTGCAGCGCGACCACTATCTGCCGCTCAAGGTGATCGCCGAGCTGCTCGAGGAGATGGACGCGGGACGCGACCCGCTCATCCCCGGCGCTGCGTCTCGCAGCGCGTCGAGCATTCTCGCACCGAAGCGGGTGCTGAGCAGCGAGGAGCTGCGACGTTCGACCGGTGCGAGCGCGCGCTTCCTGGGCGAGGCCATCGCCGCTGGGCTGCTGCCCGCTGCCGAGGTGTTCCCGCACGATGCGGTCGCCCAGCTGTCCGCGCTCCTCAAGCTCGCCGAGCAGGGGATCACTCCGCGGCATCTGCGCTCGCTGCGCGTCTCGGCCGAACGAGAGGCGGAGCTGATCTCGCACGCCGTTTCGACGCGGGGTATGAAGAACGGCACTCCCGCGGGTACAGAGGGGGCTCTCGAACTCGCGGGATACCTCGACACGGTGCGCTCCGGCGTGTTGCGCAGGCGGTTCGGCAGCTTCTGAACGGTGCTCGATCGGCGTGATTTCAACCTTCAACTTCAGGTAGAGGTCGACACGCTGAAATTGATCGTCGGCGGTCGTTGCACGGGGGTGTTCATCTGGGTAGCGTTGATGGAGTTCGGCGCACGTGCATGCGGCGCCGCGGAGAGAGGAACACGATGGAGCACACCCAGCAGCCGTCCGGTGACGCGGTCTCTCCGTCGACGCCAGTTCCGGGTGCTCAGCCGCTCTCGATCGATTCCGATCTGCTCTTCGACGACGGACTTCCGCGCCCCAACCAGGATGGCGGTTTCAAGGGTGCCACGGCTGCGCGAGCGGCCGGTATCAGCTACCGGCAGCTCGACTACTGGGCGCGCACGGGTCTCGTCGAGCCGACCGTGCGAGGGGCCAAGGGATCGGGGTCGCAGCGCCTCTACGGGTTTCGGGACATCCTCGTGCTGAAGCTCGTCAAGCGCCTGCTCGATACGGGCATCTCGCTGCAGCAGATCCGCACGGCGGTGGCGCAGCTGCACGAGGCGGGCGTGCACGACCTCTCGCAGACCACGCTCATGAGCGATGGCGCCAGCGTCTACCTCTGCACGTCGAATGACGAGGTGATCGACCTCGTGAGCCGCGGGCAGGGCGTCTTCGGCATCGCGGTCGGCAAGGTGCTCCGCGAGGTCGAGAGCTCGCTCGTCGACATGGACGAGCACCGCGAGCAGGTCGAGCCGACCACGGACGAACTCGCGGCTCGTCGGCAGGGCCGCAAGAAGATCTCCTAGCGGGCGAGGCCCCCGCGGAACGCGAGATCCGCCCGGGAGCGTCCTCGAGCCTACTTGGAGGTGCGTGCGGCGTCCATGCCCGCGGAGCGGAGGATCCGGTCGAGCACGAGGTCGAAGTTCGCGGCCATCTCCTGAGAGGCCTCGCCGGGCCACATGTGCACCGGCTTCGCGGCGCCCTGGGCCTGCTGCAGCGACGGGCGCTCGGGCAGCTGCGGGTTCAGCACCAGCGGGCCGAACATCTCGCGCAGCTCGCGGATGCGGAACTGATGCTCCATGGACTGCGGCTGCGTGCGGTTGATGAGGATGCCGAGCGGCTGCAGGCGGGGGCTCACGCCGCGGCGGATCTCCTCGATCGCGCGCAGGGCGCGGTCGGTCGCGGCGACGGCGAAGAGGCTCGGCTCGGCGACCACGAGTACACGATCGCTCGCGGCCCAGGCCGTGCGGGTGAGCGCGTTGAGCGAGGGCGCGCAGTCGATGAGCACGAGATCGTACTCCGACTCGACCACGGCGAGCGCCTCCTCGAGCTTCCAGATGTCTCGCGTCGAGGGATGCGGGCCGTCGAAGTTGATGGCCGACGGGCTGCCCACGAGCAGGTCGATCACCCCGCCCTCGTGATACTCGTTCCAGCCGCTGTGGGCGATCGCCGAGCGCACCGTCTTCTCCTTGGGGCTCTCGAGCACGTCTGCGACGTTCGCGAAGCCCTCGGGGTTGACCGCGAGTCCCGTCGAGACGTCGGACTGAGGGTCGAAATCGACCACCAGCGTCCGCAGGCCGCGGGAGAACGCCGCCGAAGCGAGGCCGAGCGTCACGGTGGTCTTGCCGACCCCGCCCTTGAGGGAACTCACACTCAATACATGCACGCGACAAGTTTAGTCGATTCGAGCTGTGCCGTGCCTAGACCACCCGCAGGGAACGGAGAAGCGCCGTGCTTCCGGGGCGCACTCCCCGGAAGCACGGCGCTTCAATCGCTCGAGACTGCGGTCAGTGCTCCGAACGGTAGAGGAACGCGGCCATGGCCTCGCGGGTGACGCTGCTCGACGGCCCGTAGGCCGGCTTGCCGCTGGGCTGCTTGATGCCGGTCGAGACGCCCGACGCATGCATCCACGAGATCTCCCGATAGAACTTGTCTCCCGGACGCACGTCGGCGAACGGAGACGTCTTCGGCGGGAGGTACGTCTTCGGCGCGTTCATGCGGTAAAGGAACGCCGCCATCGCCTCGCGGGTGATCGTCGACTTCGGCGCATAGGCCGGCTTGCCCGAGGCCTTCCGGATGCCGGTCGACAGGCCCGTCTCGTACATCCAGGCGATCTGGGTGTAGAACTTGTCGGTCGTCCGCACGTCGGAGAACGGCGAGGTCCGCGGGGGCTGGTAACCCTGCGGCGCATCGAGTCGGTAGAGGAACGCCGCCATCGCCTCGCGGGTCACGTTGGCCTTCGGCTCGTACACGGAGTAGACGTTGCCCTGCGCATCGGTCTTCTTGATGCCCGTCGACAGCCCGCTGTCGGACATCCAGAAGATCTCCTTCGCGAACTTCGAGGAGGCGTTCACGTCGCGGAACGGCATCTTCAGCACGCGCGCGGTCGGATCGCTCGTCGCGGTCGTCGGCAGGAAGCCGTCCTTCGTGCCGGTGACGGTGACGGTGACGGTCTTGCCGACTGCGGAGGCCGGCACGACGAAGGTCGCGCCGGTGGCGCCGGCGACCGCCTTGCCCGCGACGTTCCACTGGTAGGCGAGCGCCGTGCCCGAGGGCCAGCCGGACGCCTTGGCGGTGAGCGTCAGGCTTTCGCGGGGCTCACCCGAGATGGCCGGCTTCGGCGCTGGATCCAGTGCGTACTCGGTCACCGCGAGCGAGGTGGAGCACTCGGTGCAGGTGCCGCCGAGCGTGGCCACGTGCGCGGCTGCGTCGAGCGTGCCGCCGGAGGCCGAGCTGCGCACGGTCGCCGAGAAGGTCACCGAGGCGTCGGCGCCGGTCGCGGTGGCGGGAACCGCCCACGACAGCGTCTTGCCGTCGAGGGTGAGGCCCTCGGGCAGCGGGTCCGCGAGCGTCGCGCTGTTGAGCAGCGAGGTCGCATCGATGGTCACTACCGAGGTCGCGAGCGGGATCCTGCCGGTGTTCGCCGCGGTGAGCGTGTACTCGACCTCGTCGCCGCGCTCGAGCGCCTCCTCGCGGTCCGGGGTGGTGAGCGTCACGGTCAGCTTCTCGGGCCAGGCGGGCTTGCCCGGGGTCAGGATCCAGTCCTCCCAGAACGCGGTCAGATCGCGGCCCGAGAGATCCTCGGCGAGCGACTTCAGGTCCGCTCCGGTGACGCTGGTGCCTGCGTGACGTGCCTGCCACTCCTTGACGAGCGTGAAGAAGGCGTCATCGCCGATGGCGATCTTCAGCGCCTCCCAGAACTGCGCGCTGCGGGTGTAGGTCTGGTAGCTGTAGAGGCGCGAGGAATCGGTTTGCGCGCCCGGGGGGATGTTCCAATTGGCGCTCGTCGGCGCGGTGCCGTTCCACGAGTTGAAGTAGGTCTGCTCGGTGGAGTTGCCGCTGCCGAAGCCGGCCGCGCTGTTGTAGTGGGTGGGGCCCCAGGTCGCCATGCCCTCCGCGATCCAGATGTCGGTCCAGGTGGTCGGCGAAACGTTGTTGCCGTACCACTGATGCACGAGTTCGTGGATGAGCGTGTTGCCCCCGACGGAATTCGCGGACGGGAAGAAGGACCGATCCTGCGTTTCGAGCGCGTAGTTGATGGCGCTGGGAACCGTGTCGACGATCACCCCAGTGCTGTTGCCCGGATAGGGTCCGTAGACCTTCTCGAGGTTCTGGGTGAGGGTCTCCAGCTGGGCGACACGGTTGGTGATCGTCGTCTTGTTCGCCGTGGAGAGGGTCGAATCCATGAACGACCAGCTCGGGATGACACGGCCGTCTGTCAGGGTGATGTCGCCCTCGATGACGTCGTAGCGCCCGATGCCGATCACTGCGAGTTCGGACGCCATCTGCTTGTTCTGGCGCCACTTCCACGTGGTGCGCTGTCCGTCTTCCGACGTCGTGCGCGAGACGAGCTCGCCATTGCTGACGGCGGCCGAGGCAGAGGTTCCTGCACCCGTAGCGGTCGACAGCTGGCTCGGGATGTCGATGGTGAAGGTGTAGCTCGCCTTGTCGGCCGGGGTGTTGTTGTGGGGGTAGCCGGCCATCATGCCGATGGGCTGCCCGAGCAGCACGGCGCCGTCGGTGGTGGCGCTCCACCCCTCCTGCGAGTTGTCGGCGTCGATGTGCGCCACGGGCTTGCCGTGATAGCCGATCGTCGTAGTGAAGGTACCGCTCACCGGTTCCTCTGGCGTGACGATGAGCTTGTACTTGATCGCCGCCGCGTCGATGTCGCGTGTCCATTCCGCGGGCTCTCCGTTGACGAGGACGGAGTCGATTTCCATACCCTCGAAATCGAGCGAGAACGAGCGCAGGTGCTCGGACGTGGTGGCGGTCATCGTGGTCGTCGCCGCAGAGATGCTGCCCGCGAGGAGATGCGGGCCGGACGGGGGAGGTCCGGGCTGGGTCTCGTCGGGCGACCACGCGATGGCGACGTCGTAGTCCAGCGCGTCGTAGCCGCCATTCCCGACGTTCGGGAACATGGCGTCGCCGGAGGTGCGAGCACCATCGATGGGTTCGTGGGCGAAGGCGGGAGATGCGGGCAGTGCGAGCAACCCTGCAGCGAGCGCGAGCACTGCCGCTCCTGAGAGCGAGCGGCGTGTGCGCACGCCGCTATCTGGTCTGGTGATGTTCATGGCATCCTTCGGACGGAGATGTGTAAGTGGTGACCCGGGGGGTCGACGATGACGATCCGCGCAGGTTGCGACCAACCTATTGGGTGAATGTTTCGGTGGGAAGTCGCTGATGAGGCCGCTGTTCTGCACCCCTCCAGTCGTTCTATGGAGACGGTCTGCGAGGAGGGGGACGTCGGACGGAGACGGCCGGCCTGCCGGGTCGCGCGTACGAGACACCGCGCTGCGGCGTCTCGTACGCCTTCGGGAATGGCTACCATGTATCTTGATATCGAACGATTTCCCGGCCTGGGCAGCCGCTGATCACTGATGACAAGAGGAGTATTCCGCGTGTTCAAGAAGGTTCTGGTTGCCAATCGTGGTGAGATCGCGATCCGTGCGTTTCGTGCGGCGCATGAGTTGGGCGTGTCGACGGTGGCGGTGTTCCCGTTCGAGGATCGGAATTCGCTGCACCGGCTGAAGGCCGATGAGGCGTACCTGATCGGTGAGGTCGGGCATCCGGTGCGGGCGTATCTCGACGTCGCGGAGATCGTCAGGGTGGCGGTGGAGTCGGGTGCCGACGCGATCTACCCGGGCTACGGCTTCCTGTCGGAGAACCCGGAGTTGGCGGCCGCGGCGGAGGCCGCGGGGATCCGCTTCATCGGACCGGGTCGTGTCGCGCTGGAGATGGCGGGCAACAAGGTCGCGGCGAAGGAGCACGCGATCGCGGCGGGGGTGCCGGTGCTGAGGTCGACGCCGCCGTCGACGGATATCGACGCGCTGGTCGAGGGTGCGCGCGGGATCGGGTTCCCGGTGTTCGCGAAGGCGGTTGCCGGTGGCGGCGGTCGCGGGATGCGGCGTGTGGAGCGCGAGGAGGATCTGCGCGACGCTCTGGAATCGGCGATGCGGGAGGCGGAGTCGGCGTTCGGCGATCCGACGATGTTCATCGAGCAGGCGGTGCTGCGTCCCCGCCATATCGAGGTGCAGGTGCTGGCGGATCGGACGGGTGCGACGGTGCACCTGTTCGAGCGGGACTGCTCGGTGCAGCGGCGGCATCAGAAGGTCGTGGAGATCGCGCCGGCCCCGAATCTGTCCCAGGAGAAGCGCGATGAGCTGACGCGGGACGCGGTCGCGTTCGCGCAGTCGATCGGGTACGAGAACGCGGGCACGGTCGAGTTCCTCCTGGACACCGAGGGCGAGCGCGCCGGCGAGCACGTGTTCATCGAGATGAATCCGCGCATCCAGGTGGAGCACACCGTCACCGAGGAGGTGACGGACGTGGACCTCGTTCGCTCGCAGATACGGATCGCAGCGGGGGAGACGCTCGCGGAGCTGGATCTCACGCAGGATCGGATCCAGCTGCGGGGGGCGGCGCTGCAGTGCCGGATCACGACGGAGGATCCCGCGAACGGCTTCCGGCCGGATCTGGGCCGCATCACGGCGTATCGCTCGCCGGGCGGCGGCGGGGTGCGCATCGACGGCGGCACGATCAACGTGGGCGCGCAGATCAGCCCGCACTTCGATTCGATGCTCGCGAAGCTGACCTGCCGGGGCCGCAATTTCGAGGACGCGGTGGTGCGGGCCAGGCGTGCGCTCGGCGAGTTCCGGATCCGCGGCGTCGCGACGAACATCCCGTTCCTGCAGGCCGTGCTCGCCGATCCCGCCTTCCAAGCGGGGGATGTGGCGACGTCGTTCATCGAGGAGCGCGCGGAGCTGCTCGCGATGAACAAGCCCAAGGACCGTGCGACGCGTCTGCTGCAGCATGTCGCGAACGTGACGGTGAACCAGCCGAACGGCGCCCGGCCGGGCGCGGCCGATCCTGCGGCGAAGCTGCCCGCGGCCGATCTCGCGCTGCCCGCGCCCGACGGATACCGGCAGCGGCTGCTGGACCTGGGGCCGGAGGGGTACGCGCGGAGCCTGCGGGAGCAGACGGCGCTCGCGGTCACCGAGACGACGTTCCGGGACGCGCACCAGAGCCTGCTCGCCACCCGTGTGCGCACGAAGGATCTCGTCCGCATCGCACCCCACGTCGCGCGTCTGACGCCCGAGCTGTGGTCGGTGGAGGCGTGGGGCGGCGCGACCTACGATGTCGCGCTGCGCTTCCTGGGAGAGGACCCGTGGGAGCGACTGGCGGCGCTGCGCGAGGCGCTGCCGAACGTGCCGATCCAGATGCTGCTGCGCGGCCAGAACACGGTCGGGTACACGCCCTACCCGGCAGGGGTGGCGCGTGCGTTCGTGCGGGAGGCCGCTGAGACCGGTGTGGACGTGTTCCGCATCTTCGACGCGCTGAACGACGTGAACCAGATGCGCGTGGCGATCGACGCCGTGCGCGAGACGGGCACGAGCGTGGCCGAGGTCGCGATGGCGTACACGGGCAACCTGCTCTCGCCCGCGGAGGACAAGTACACCCTCGACTACTACCTGCGCCTCGCCGACTCGATCGTGGAGGCGGGCGCGCACGTGCTCGCGATCAAGGACATGGCCGGCCTGCTGCGGCCCGCTGCGGCCGCGAAGCTCGTGACCGCGCTGCGCGAGCGCTTCGACCTGCCGGTGCACCTGCACACGCACGATACCCCGGGCGGTCAGCTCGCGACCCTGCTCGCGGCCTCCGCGGCCGGCGTGGACGCCGTCGACGCGGCCTCGGCGCCGATGTCGGGCACGACCTCGCAGCCCTCGCTGTCGGCGCTCGTCGCGGCCCTCGCCGACACCGACCGCGACACCGGCCTCTCGCAGGACGCCGTCTACGCCCTGGAGCCGTACTGGGATGCGGTGCGGGCGCTGTACAAGCCGTTCGAATCGGGGCTGCCGTCGCCGACGGGGCGCGTGTACACGCACGAGATCCCCGGCGGGCAGCTCTCCAACCTGCGCCAGCAGGCCATCGCGCTGGGGCTGTCCTCGAACTTCGAGAAGATCGAGGACATGTACGCCGCGGCCGACCGCATCCTCGGCCGCATCCCGAAGGTCACGCCCTCGTCGAAGGTCGTGGGCGATCTCGCCCTGCACCTCGCAGCCGTCGATGCCGACCCCGCCGATTTCGAGGCGAACCCCGAGAACTACGACGTGCCCGATTCGGTCGTCGGCTTCCTCGCCGGTGAGCTCGGCGAGATCCCCGGCGGCTGGCCCGAGCCCTTCCGCTCGAAGGTGCTCGCCGGCCGCGACGTGAACATCGAGGTCGCCCCCATCAGCGACGACGACGAGGCCGCGCTCGCCGGCGGCAGCGAGGAACGGCGCGCCACGCTCAACCGGCTGCTGTTCCCGCAGCCCACCCGCCAGTACGAGCAGGCGCGCGAGCAGTACGGCGATCTGTCCGTGCTCGATACCCCCGACTACCTGTACGGGCTCGAGGCCGGGCAGGAGCACGCGATCGATCTCGCTCGCGGCGTGCGCCTCTACGTCGGGCTCGAGGCCATCGGCGAGGCCGACGACAAGGGCGTGCGCACGGTCATGGTGCGCGTCAACGGGCAGCTCCGGCAGGTCTTCGTGAAAGACGAATCGGTGACCGTCGAGGCCGCCATCGCGGAGAAGGCCGATCGTACGATTCCCGGCCACACGGCGGCGCCGTTCTCCGGCACCGTCACGGTGAAGGTCGCCGTCGGCGACGCCGTCGAGGCCGGACAGCCCGTCGCCACGATCGAGGCCATGAAGATGGAGGCCGCGATCACCGCACCCGTCGCGGGCACCGTCGAGCGCATCGTGTTCGCGGGCACCCGCTCCCTCGAGGCGGGCGACCTCATCGCCGTCATCTCGTAGGCTGCGGCGGTTGCGACTCGCTTCGCTCGCTCAACCGGCGTTTTCCGCTGATTGAGCGAGCGAAGCGAGTCGAAATCGAGGAACCCAGATATTCGATACCTTAGGGGACTATGGCGATTCGAGAGATCAGACTGTTCGGAGACCCGGTGCTGCGCACGGTGTGCGATCCCGTGTCGGAGATCGACGACGGCGTGCGAGCGCTGGTCGTCGACCTCTGCGAAACGGTCGACATGGACGGGCGGGCCGGTCTCGCGGCGACGCAGATCGGCCACACGCAGCGCGCCTTCAGCCTGAACATCGACGGCGAGATCAGCTACCTCATCAACCCCGAGATCGTGGCGCTCGAGGGCGACCCGGTGCCGACCGGCGAGGGATGCCTCTCCGTGCCCGATCTGTGGTTCGACGTGATGCGCTATCCGCGGGCGACGGTGCGGGGGATCGACCTCGACGGGGCAGAGGTCGTGATCTCGGGGGAGGGCCTGCTCGCGCAGGCGCTGCAGCACGAGTGCGACCACCTCGACGGCAAGCTCTACATCAACCGCCTGGACCGCGAGGCGCGCGGCGAGGCGATGCGGCAGATCCGCCAGTCGAGCTGGTTCTGAGCCGAGCCGGATCGCAGCGACGGGACACGCGAGAGGGGCGGTGACCGGTTGAACCCGGTCACCGCCCCTCTCCGCTGTGCGCGGCGCCGGGCTACTTGCCGACGCTGACGGCCTCCGTCTGCGGGTTGTCGCCGTAGAGCTTCGAGATCTCGCCCGCGAAGTCGCGCAGGATGTTGTCGCGCTTGATGCTCATCTTCGGGGTGAGGTGGCCGTTGGCCTCGATGAACTCGGTCGGCAGGATCACGAACTTGCGGATCGACTCGGCCCGGGAGACGTACTTGTTGCCGTGATCGATGGCGCTCTGCACCTCCGCGAGCACCTTCGGATGCGCCGAGGCCTCCTCGAGCGTCATGTTCGGATCCTCGCCGTTGTTGTTGAGCCAGGCGGGGAGCATCTCGGGATCGAGCGTGACGAGCGCCGAGATGAAGGGCTTCTGGTCGCCGACCACCACGACCTGCCCGATGATGGTGTTGGACCGGATCGGATCCTCGAGGGCCGCCGGAGCGACGTTCTTGCCGCCGGCGGTGACGATGATCTCCTTCTTCCGGCCCGTGATCGAGAGGTAGCCGTCCTCGTCGAGCGACCCCAGATCCCCCGTGCGGAAGAAGCCGTCCTCGGTGAACACGGACTTCGTGGCCTCGGGGTTGTTCCAGTACTCCTTGAAGACGTCGATGCCCTTGACCTCGATCTCGCCGTCCTCCGCGATGCGCACGGTGTGACCGGGCAGAGCGGGGCCGACGGTGCCGATCTTGAACTTATCGGGCAGGTTGACCGTGACCGGGGCCGTGGTCTCGGTGAGGCCGTAGCCCTCGAGGATCTTCACGCCGAGGCTGCGGTAGAAGTGGCCGAGGTAGTGGCTGAGCGGCGCCGAGCCCGACACCGCGAAGCGCACGTTGCCGCCGAGGCGCTCGCGCAGCTTCGCGTACACGAGCTTGTCGAAGAGCTTGAACTTGAGGCCGAGCATGAACGGCACCTTGCCGGCGTCGAGCGCCTCGGAGTGCTCGACGGCCACCTTCGCGGCAGCGCGGAAGATCTTGCCCTTGCCCTCGGCCTCCGTCTTCTGCTCGGCCGAGTTGTAGACCTTCTCGAAGACGCGCGGCACGGCCAGCAGGAACGTCGGCTTGAACGTGCCGAGCGCGGGCAGCAGCTGCGTGGTGTCGGCCTGGTGGCCCACCCGCACGCCGGAGTGGACCGCGAGCACGGAGATGAAGCGCGCGAAGACGTGCGCGAGGGTGACGAACAGCAGCGTCGAAGAGCCGGGCTGCTGCACCACCTCGGAGAGCGCCGCTGCGGAGTTGCGCGAGAGGTCGACGAAGTTCGCGTGGGTGAGCACGCAGCCCTTGGGGCGCCCGGTGGACCCGGAGGTGTAGATGAGGGTGGCGATGTCGCTGCCGATCGCGAGGGAGCGACGGCGCTCGATCTCCTCGTCGGCCACGTCCTTGCCCGCGGCGTGCAGCGCGTCGAGCGCTCCCTGGTCGAGACGCCAGTCCAGCGTGATACCGGTCGCTTCGGCCCGGATCTCCGCGAAGCGCTCGGCGTGCTCCGCCGTCTCGGTGACGATGCCCCGTGCGCCGGAGTCCTCGAGGATCCAGTGGATCTGCAGGGGGGAGGAGGTCTCGTAGACGGGGACCATGACGGCGCCGGCGTAGTGCAGGGCGAAGTCGACCAGCGTCCACTCGTAGCTCGTCTTGCAGATGAAGGCGATCCGGTCGCCGGGCTCCACACCCGCGGCGGCGAAGCCCTTCGCGAGCGCGACCACCTGCTCGCGGAACTCCGCGGCACTGATGTCGCGCCATCCCTCGCCCTGCGGCACTGCGAAGAGCGACCGGTCCGGGGTCGTGGCGACGCGCTGCTCCAGCAGGTCGGTGATGTTGTCCTCCGGGACGGAGGGGATCAGGATCGGGGTCTCAGACTGTTGCACGGCAGCTCCTTCGATACCTCGTCGGGGAAACACGGCGGTGCTTCCGCAGCACCGCGATCATGCCTTCAGCCTATACGCATACCGTCGAGGCGCCCCGGCTCGGCTATTCTGTTCTGAGACGAGAGGAAATCGCCCGCCGTGCTCTATTGGATTTTTAAACACCTGATCATCGGGCCGTTCTTGAAAACGATCTATCGCCCGTGGGTGGAGGGTGCCGAGAATATTCCGGCGTCGGGCCCGGTAATTATTGTGGGAAACCACCTGTCGGTGATCGATTCCTTCTTCATGCCGCTGATGATCGACCGGCGCGTGTACTTCCTCGCGAAGAGCGACTACTTCACGGGTCGCGGCCCGGGGGGCTGGCTGGTGAAGAACTTCATGCTCGCCGTCGGCCAGCTGCCGATCGACCGCTCCGGCGGCAAGGCGTCCGAGGCGTCGCTCAACACCGGGCTGAGCGTGCTGGACCGCGGCGACGTGCTCGGCATCTACCCCGAAGGCACCCGCAGCCCCGACGCGAGACTGTACCGCGGACGCACCGGCGTGGCCCGCCTCGTGCTCGAGTCCGGCGCGACGGTGGTCCCCATCGTGATGATCGACACCGAGAAGGCCATGCCCATCGGGGTGAAGATCCCGAAGATCCGCAGGATCGGAACGGTGATCGGCAAGCCCCTCGATTTCAGTCGGTTCGAGGGCATGAGCGCCGACCGATTCGTGCTGCGCAGCGTAACCGACGAGATCATGCTCGAGATCCAGAAGCTGAGCGGGCAGCAGTACGTCGACGTGTACGCCTCCAGCGTACGCAACCGGTAACGCACGCGATCGGCGGGCGCGGGCTAGTAAGCTGAGAGGGTTGCGGTCTTGGACCGTGACATCCGCGTACCCGTATTTCACACGAAGGATCCGGAAGAGCTGATGACGATCCAGACCACTGACACTGCTGCATCACGAGCGTTCGCGGAGCTCGACGCGTATCGCGAGCGCGAAGCGAAGCAGCAGCCGAGCTGGCCGGATCCCGCAGCGGTCGCCGCAGCGTCAGCCGAGCTCGCCTCGCAGCCGCCCCTCGTCTTCGCGGGCGAGGCCGATCAGCTCCGCGAGCGGCTCGCCGCCGCGGCGCGCGGCGAGGCCTTCCTGCTGCAGGGGGGCGATTGCGCCGAGACCTTCGCCGCCGCCACCGCGGACAAGATCCGCGACCGCGTGAAGACCCTGCTGCAGATGGCGGTCGTGCTGACCTACGGCGCCTCGATGCCGGTCATCAAGGTGGGTCGCATGGCGGGCCAGTTCGCCAAGCCGCGCTCGAGCAACAGCGAGACGCGAGAGGACGTGACGCTGCCGGCCTACCGGGGAGACCTCGTCAACGGCTACGACTTCACCCTGGATTCGCGCACCGCGAACCCGCAGCGCCTCGTCCAGGGCTACCACGTGTCGGCATCGACGCTCAACCTGATCCGGGCCTTCACGCAGGGCGGCTTCGCCGATCTGCGCCAGGTGCACGAGTGGAACAAGGGCTTTGTCTCGAACCCGGCGAACCAGCGCTACGAGTCGCTCGCTGCCGAGATCGACCGCGCGCTCAAGTTCATGCAGGCCTGCGGCGTGGAGAGCAGCGCGCTCACGCAGACCGAGTTCTACGTGAGCCACGAGGCGCTGCTGCTCGACTACGAGCGCCCCCTCACCCGGGTGGATTCGCGCACCGGCGAGCTGTACGACACCTCGGGGCACATGCTCTGGATCGGCGAGCGCACGCGCGAGCTCGACGGCGCGCACGTCGAGTTCCTCTCCCACGTGCGCAACCCGATCGGGGTCAAACTCGGACCGACCGCGACGGTCGACGACGCGATGCGTCTCATCGACAAGCTCGATCCCGAGCGCGAGCCGGGCCGACTGACCTTCATCACGCGCATGGGCGCCGGCAAGATCCGCGACGTGCTGCCCGGCCTGCTCGAGGGCGTTCGCGACGCAGGTGCGACGCCGCTCTGGATCACGGACCCGATGCACGGCAACGGCATCACCACCGCGACCGGCTACAAGACGCGGCGCTTCGACGACGTCATGGACGAGCTGCTCGGGTTCTTCGAGGCGCACCGCGAGGTCGGCACCTTCCCGGGCGGTATCCACGTCGAGCTCACCGGCGACGACGTCACGGAGTGCCTCGGCGGCTCCGAGAACATCGACGAGGCGGCGCTCGAGACCCGCTACGAGTCGCTCTGCGACCCGCGCCTCAACCACATGCAGTCGCTCGAGCTCGCCTTCCTCGTGGCCGAGGAGCTCAAGCGCCTCGGTCGCTGACGCCGGGAGAGCAACTGCTCGCCGGCAGCGCCCCCGCGGATCACGTGATCCGCGGGGGCGCTGCTGCGCCAGGCGAATCGAAGCTCCGCAGTTCTCGGTTTCGATTCCGCTGCGCTCCGCTCAACCAGCGAAGTACCGCCGGTTGAACGAGCGCAGCGAGTCGAAACCCGCAGAGCTAGAGCGAGATCGTACTCCTGACGCGGATCTCGGTGCCGGCGCGCACGCGCTCGCCGGCACCCGGTTCGGTTCCGGTGGCCTTCGCGAAGTCCCGCAGGGCGTCGGGCACGAGCGTGGTCGGCTGGAACCCGGCCGCCGCGAGCGTGTCCATGGCCTCCTGCAGCGCCATGCCGGAGACGTCGGGGACCTCGAAGAGCTCGGGGCCCAGCGAGATCTGCAGGCCGACGGCGTCGCCCGGGCGCACGGGGTCCGTAGCGGGAATGACGGCGATGGCGCGCCCCTCGGGGATGTCGTCGTGGTGCGCCTCCTGGCGCAGTTCCGGATCCACCGACAACTCGGCGTCGGCGAGCAGGTCGACGGCCTCGCTCTCGCCGAGCCCCGCGACGTCGGGGAGGGACCCGGCGGAGACGTCCAGGCCGACGGCGTCGCCCGGGCGCACGGGGTCGTCCTGCGTGAGGAGCGCGATGACGTGCCCGCGCTCCACGTCGCTCCGGAACGTCTTGCGGCTCAGCGAGGCCTCGACGGTCAGCTCGCTCGCTTCGAGCTCGGTTCTCGCGTCCTGTTCCGACAGGCCGGAGACGTCGGGCAGCGGCCCGGCCGAGACGACCAGGTCCACCGGCGCCTGCTCCGGGTAGGTCTCTCCCATCGGTTCGCCTTCGGGGCTGAGCGCCGCGAGCACGATGTCGTCCGGTTCCTCGCCGAAGCGCCGGTCGATCTCGCCCACGCTGAATCCCGCCTCCTCGATGACGGCTTCGGCCTCGGAGAGGGGGAGCCCCGCGATGGTGGGGACCGGCTTCATCTCGGGCCCGATGGAGCGGCAGAGGCGGATCGGGCTGCCCCGGTCGAGCCTGGTGCCGGCCTCGGGCTCGGTGCGCCCGGCCTTCCCCGCGGGAACGTCGACGCTCGTGCACTCGAACACGTCCGCGCGCAAGGAATGCTGGGCGAGCACCGCCTGCGCGGCCTCCATCTCGCTTCCGGCGACGTCGGGAACGGACACCTGCGATCCCGGTCCCTGACCGAACCACCAACCCGCGCCGCCCGCGAGCACGACGAGCAGCGCCAGGAGCGCCGCGACGATCCGTCCGCGTCTGCTGCGCGTCTGCTGGGAGCTCGCCGCGCGTTCGAGCGGTGAGGCCGGGAGCTGCGGCTGCGCGGCGGTCTCCGACGCGGCGTCCGCCAAACCGGATCCGGCCGCGAGGGCCTGCTGCTGAACGTCGTCGAGCACGGTGGTCGAGGGGGTCGGGAGCTCCCCGTTCAGTTCGGGCAGGACCCGGGTGGAAGCGGTCGGAGGGAGCCCGTGGCGCAGCGGGCGCAGGAACTCGAGCGCCTCGCCCGCGTCGAGCGGTCGCAGCTCGGGATCCCGCTGCGTGGTCCAGCGCACCAGCTCGTCGAGCTCGGGGGTCGCCTCACCGCTCTTGAGCGAGGGGATCGGCACCTCGGAGTGGGCGTGCTGGTACGCGATCTGCATGGGCTGCTCGCCCGTGAACGGCTGGGTGCCCGTGAGCATCTCGTAGAGCATGATGCCGAAGGCGTAGAGGTCGCTCCGGGCGTCGGCGATCCCGCGCGTGACGAGCTCCGGGGAGAGGTAGGCGATGGTGCCGAGCAGCGCCTGACCGGTCGTGGTGTTCGCGCTGACCGCACGGGCCAGCCCGAAGTCGCCGAGCTTGATGCGGCCGTCGTCGGCCAGTAGCACGTTCTCCGGCTTGAGGTCGCGATGCACGATGCCGGCTCGATGCGCCGCGGCGAGGCCGGAGAGCACGGCTTCGCCGATCTCGAGCGCCTGCTCCGTGGTGAGGTGCTGCTGCTGCTTCAGCAGCTCGCGCAGGGTGATGCTGGGCAGATACTCCATGACCAGGTAGGTGCGCCCGGCGTCGTGCCCCTGATCGAAGACGTTCACCAGGTTCGGGTGGGAGAGCCGCGCCGCGCTGCGGGCCTCCTGCTCGAAGCGCCGGGTGAAGTTCTCGTCCTCGGCGAGGTGCTCGTGCATCACCTTCACCGCGACGCGGCGCTCGAGCCGCAGGTCGTTGGCCAGGTACACCATGGCCATGCCGCCGCGGGCGATGCGCGAGCGGATCGCGTATCGCCCATCGAGCGTTTGCCCGATCATCGGGTCGACAGGCGCAGAAGTCACGACGAGAGTCTACGGAAGTTCGATCGCGATTCGTTCGACCCGCGCCGAGCTGTCGCGGATTGCGAACGATGCGAGACGCTGGCAGAGTTGAAGCGTGCCAGAGAACATTGCACCCGATACGCCCTTCCTCACGGTTCCCGAACTCGTCGAGCGCTTCGGCCTCGCCCCGGGCAAGATCCACCGCCTCATCGAAGATCACCAGCTCGCCGCGGTGCGCATCGACGGGGTGCTCAAGGTGCCGGCCGAGTTCGTGCTGGACGACCACCCGCTGCCCCCGCTGCGCGGCACGCTGCTGGTGTTGCTCGATGCCGGCTTCGCCGACGACGAGGCGGTGGCCTGGCTGCTCGCGCACAACGACGAGCTGGGGGAGCGGCCGGTGGAGGCGCTGCGAGCCGGCCGCAAGAGCGCGGTGCGACGCGCGACGCAGGCTCTCGCCTTCTGAGGCTCAGGACTTCTGAGGCTCAGAAGGTGCGGCGCGCCGCACGCTCCGCGAGCCGCCTGAGCAGTTCTGCCGCGTCGGAGCGGATCGGAGCGCTCCGCAGCGCGTCCGTCGCCCGGTCGACATTCCGGGTGATCATCTCCTCGACCCGTTCCACCGCGCCGCTCTCGCGGATCGTGCGCTGCAGGATCGCCACCTGCTCGCGATCCAGCTCGCTGCCCAGGAGGTCGTCGAAGATGCGCCGCTGGGTGGGTGGGAGATTCTCCCTGGCGAGCGTGACGAGCACGGTGCGCTTGCCCTCGGCCAGGTCGTCCCCGATGGGCTTCCCGGTGAGCTCCTCGTCGCCGAAGACGCCCAGCAGGTCATCGCGCAGCTGGAACGCGACGCCGACGGGGAGGCCGAAGTCGGAGAGGGCGTGCTCCTGCGCCTCGTCGGCCCCGGCGAGCGCGGCACCGATGAGCAGCGGCGCCTCGACGCTGTACTTCGCCGACTTGTAGACGAGCACACGGGTGGACCGCTCGAGCTGCTCGGTGTGCTCCGCGAATGTCGCCTGCTGCTCCTCGAGCACGTCGAGGTACTGGCCCACCGCCACCTCGCTGCGCATGCGGTTGAAGTGCTCCCGCGTGCGCCGCGAGGCCTCGCGATCGGGCACGGCGTCGCAGGCGGCCTGCAGCAGCTCGTCCGCCCACGACTGCAGCAGGTCGCCGAGCAGGATCGCCCCGGCGAGGCCGAAGTGCTCCGGATCGCCGCGCCAGCCGTGCTGCTGATGCAGCCCCGAGAAGAGCCGGTGCACGGCCGGGCGGCCGCGCCTGGTGTCCGAGCGGTCGATGACATCGTCGTGGATGAGCGCCGCGGCGTGGAACAGCTCGAGCGCGCAGGCGGCGTCGAGCACGGCGCCCAGCTCGCGGTCGACGTCGGAGGAGATGTCGAGCGGCCGTGCGGCGCGGTATCCGAGGGCTGCGAACTGCGCGCGGAAGCGCTTACCGCCCGAGAGGAAGCCGAGCGCCTCGTCGAGCAGCGGCGCCGCGTCGGGACCGAGCGGTTCGAGAGCCCGGCGATGGCGGGCCAGCGTGTCGCCGATCCGCTCCTGAATAAGCCCTGCGAGTCGCGTCGTTTCTTGCACGCAACTAGCCTAGTCGCGGGCCGGAGAAGTAGACTGTATTCAGCGAAGGCTGTACGAGTTTTCGAAAAGTGAAGCAACTCCAGGAGGGTCGTCATGGCGCTGTCAGAACGCGAGCAGCGGCTGCTTGACGAGATGGAACGAGGCTTCTACCAGAGCGAAGCCGATGTGATGCAGACGGTTCCGGCGAGCCGCCGCCGGGTCAACTACCGATCGCTGGTCCTCGGCATCATCGTGGTGCTGGTGGGAGTCGGCGTGCTCGTCGGAGGTGTTGCGGCGCAGCAGCTCTGGCTGGGGCTCATCGGCTTCGCCGTGATGCTCGGCGGAGTGATGCTGATGTTCTGGCGGGGCTCGGAGCCCGGCATCGAGTCGGAGCTCTCGGGTGAGTCGAAGAGCGGCGGCGCGCAGGGCGCAGCCGGGCGCGAGTCGCTCAGCGAGCGCATGGAGCGCCGCTGGGACGAGCGCATGGGCGGCGAACGCTAGCGCAGAGGCCGCCACCCACACTTGCCACAACGAAGGACCGCGGGGAACCGCGGTCCTTTTTTCGTGCCCGCTGCGCGCCCGACGGGTGACGCCGCGCTGCTGCTCCTGCTGCTCCTGCTGCTCCTGCTGCTCCTGCTGCTCCTGCTGCGCAATCCCGCAATCCCTGGCTCGCTCCCCAACGCGCGTCAGTAGTTGCTGCTTCGCGTCGCTTTTGGTGACAACTACTGGCGCGCGAACCCGGGGCGATGCGGGCCTCGTGCGGGCGCGGCTGCGCGTCGGTCGGCGCCTCGGCCGCGATCGCGTCTGGCGAGTGATTCCGCGCTGCCGTCGCGCGACTCCTCCACTTTGCTCCACTTCGGGTCGCGGATGCGTCTCGAGCCGCGTGAATCCGCGGTGATCGATGCGCTTCCGGGCGCGAAACGCGCGGAGTGTCGGCGTGCGGCTGTGCGGGTGCGCGTCCCTGGAGCCGCGGAATCATGCGGCACTCGCGCCCGCGGGGGAGAAAATGGAGCGGAAAACGATTGAAGTGGAGGAAAGTGGAGTAGTGTGGGGTTCCAAAGTCGAGGGAGGGAGGTATCCGTGTTTCTCGGTACCTTCACGCCCAGGCTCGACGAGAAGGGCCGGGTGATCCTGCCGGCCAAGTTCCGCGACGAGCTCGCCGACGGCCTCGTCATCACCCGGGGGCAGGAACGCTGTCTGTACGTGTTCAGCGAGCAGGAGTTCGCCCAGATGCACGACCGCATCCGCCAGGCCCCCGTCACCTCGAAGCAGGCGCGGGACTACCTGCGCGTGTTCCTCTCCGGGGCGCACCCGGAGACCCCCGACAAGCAGAGCCGGATCACCATCCCGCAGAGCCTGCGCGAGTACGCGGGTCTCGATCGTGAACTCGCGGTGATCGGCGCGGGCTCGCGCGCCGAGATCTGGGACGCCGAGGCGTGGCAGAGCTACCTGGCCGAGCAGGAGTCGGCGTTCTCCGACATCGAGGAGGAGGTGATCCCGGGCATGTTCTAGCCCGGATCCACGATGACCCAGCACGAATCACGAGACCCGAGCGCGCTGCACACACCGGTCCTGCTCGCGCGCTGCCTCGAACTGCTCGCTCCCGCGATCGAGCGGAGGGCGGCCGAGGGCCGCACTCCGGTGGTGGTCGACGCCACGCTCGGCATGGGCGGGCACAGCGAGGCGCTGCTCGACGCCCACCCCGAGCTGACGCTGATCGGCCTCGACCGCGATACCGAGGCGCTCGCGCTCGCCGGGCGCCGACTCGAGCGCTTCGGCGACCGCGCGGTGCGCGTGCACGCCGTCTACGACGAGATCGAGCGCGCGGTGCGCGGCGCCGGCTTCGAGCGCATCGACGGCGTGCTCTTCGACCTCGGCGTGTCCTCGCTGCAGCTCGACGAGGTCGAGCGCGGCTTCGCCTACGCGCAGGACGCGCCGCTCGACATGCGCATGGACCAGAGCCGCGGCGAGACCGCTGCCGAGGTGCTCGCGAGCGCCCCGGAAGGCCGCCTGCGAGCGATCTTCGAACGCTACGGCGAGGAGCCGCTCGCCGGCCGATACGCGCGCGCCATCGTGGCGGCCAGGGCCGAGGCGCCGATTCTGCGCAGCGGACAGCTGGTCGAGGTGCTGCAGCGGGCGACGCCGGCCGCGGTGCGCGACCAGCGGCACCCGGCGAAGCGCGTGTTCCAGGCGCTCCGCATCGAGGTGAACGGCGAGCTGTCGGTGCTCGAGCGCGCGATCCCCGCGGCGCTCGAGCTGCTGCGCGTAGGAGGCCGCGCCGTGGTGATGTCGTACCAGTCGCTCGAGGACCGTCTGGTCAAGCGCGAACTGACGAAGCGCAGCAGATCGACGGCCCCGCCCGGGCTGCCGGTCGAGCTGCCGGAGCATCGTCCCGAGTTCCGCCTGCTCACGCGCGGAGCGGAACTCGCCGAGGAGGAGGAGCGCGACCGCAACCCGCGGGCCATCCCGGTGCGCCTGCGCGCCGCTGAGCGAGTGAGGGACGTGCGATGAGCAACACGGTTCCGATCGATATCGAACGAGAAGCGCTGCTCGGCTTCGGCGCGGCGGCCCCGAAGCCGTCGGTTCCCGCGGATCCCTCCGAGCGTCATCTGCGTCTCGCTCCACCGGCGCCGCGCGCCGCGCGGCGGCCCGGCGGCAGCCCGCTCCTCGGCGCGCTCGTCGCCGTCGGAGTGGTGCTCGCGATCCTCGCCACCCAGCTCGGTCTGAGCATCGCGGTGTCGCAGGGAGCGTACGAGACGCGCGCGCTCGAGATCGAACAGCGCGATCTGGCGCGGGTGGAGCGCGTGCTCTCGCAGAACGTCGATCGACTGGCGTCTCCCCAGAACCTCGCGGAGAACGCGGCGGCGCTGGGCATGGTGCAGAACGCCCGGCCGGCCACCCTGCGCCTGAGCGACGGCGCGATCCTCGGCTCCCTCGAATCGCCCACTTCGGAGGTGCGCGGCAACCTGATCCCGAACTCGACTCTCGAGTCGATGCCGGTGGTCGACGCGGCCGGCCTGCTCGTATCTCGGAATCAGCTGAAAGCATCCACCGCCGCGCCGGCGGAGGCGCCGGTACGGTGGAAGGGCAAGCTGCCCGCCCCGCAGACCCACTGATCGGCGCGGGCCGGGACAGCACGGACACGAGGCGGCACGCGAGAAGGGAGCACGGAATGCCAAGATTGCGCGGCTCCTCGCTGCGTCGGGCGGTGGCGGTGGTCATCGTGATCGCGGCCGCTGCGTTGTTCCTCGTGCGTCTCGTCGACGTGCAGGTGGTCTCGGCCGCAGCGCTGAACGAGGACGCGAAGGGCAAACGGGCCGTGCCCGTGCCGATCGAGAGCGTGCGAGGCGACATCGTCGATCGCAACGGCAACGTGCTCGCCACGACCGACGAGCGCTACGACGTGCAGCTCTCGCCGAAGAACACGCAGCTCAACAAGGGCCGGTTCTGGCGGCCCGACCCCGAGCGCGGCGGCGCGGCGACGGTGGAGGTCACGGCCGAGCAGGCGTTCGCGGAGATCGGAGAGGTCACCGGACAGAGCGCCGAGGAGATCCAGAAGATCGTCGACGACGCGCTCGAGAAGGACCCCAAGTCGGACTTCGCCTACGTGAAGCGGGGGGTCGACCTCTCGCAGCTCAACGCGCTCAAGAAGCTCGGGATCGGCTGGCTCACCTTCACACCGCAGCACCAGCGCACCTACCCCAACGGCGCGGTCGGTGGCAACATCGTCGGCTTCGCCGGGCAGGACGAGGAGCCGCAGTCGGGCGTCGAACTGTCCCAGAACGAGTGCCTCACCGGCAGCGACGGCTCCGAGGTGTACGAGCGCGGGGCCGACGGAGTGGCGCTGCCGGGCAGCCTCGTGGTCGAGAAGAAGGCCGTCGACGGCGGCACCGTGCAGCTGACCATCGACCGCGACCTGCAGTGGGAGGCGCAGCAGGCGATCAACCAGCAGGTGCAGCGGGTCTCGGCCGAGTCGGGCTACCTCGTGATCATGAACGCGCGCACGGGCGAGCTCGTCGCGGTGGCGGAGGATGGCTCGGTCGACCCCAACGACGTCGACGGCTCGGACCCGGAGAAGCGCGAGGCGCGATCCTTCACCTCGCCCTACGAGCCCGGGTCGACCTTCAAGACGATCACCGCGGCGGCCCTCATCGACCAGGGCGCGGCGACCCCGCTCACGCAGAACCTCACCCCCGACTACCTCGAACCCGAGCCGAACGTGCGCTTCGGCGACTCGTTCTCGCACGGACCCACCCAGTGGACGCTGACCGGCATCCTCACCCAGTCGTCGAACGTCGGCACCTCCATGCTGGGCAGCGCGCTGAGCGAGGAGGTGCGCTACGACTACCTGCAGCGCTTCGGCATCGGCATCTCGACGCAGGCCGGCATGCCGCTCGAGGACTCGGGCATGCTCATCCCGGTGGAGCAGTGGGATCGCCAGACCTCGTACAACACGATGTTCGGGCAGGGCGTCTCCTCGACCATCGTGCAGACCGCGGGGGCCTACCAGGCCATCGCGAACGGCGGAGAGCGCGTGCCGCCGACCCTGGTGAGCAGCTGCACCGATGCGGAGGGCGAGGAGCAGCGGCCGGATCACGGCGACCCGGTGCAGGCCGTCACCCCGGAGACCGCGCAGCAGGTCATGGACATGCTCGAGACGGTGGCCAACGAGGCGTGGTTCAAGGACATCATCGCGATCCCCGGCTACCGCCTCGCGGGCAAGACGGGCACGGCAGAGCAGGTCGATCCCGCGACCGGGCTCTACCGCAGCGACTTCGTCAACTCCTTCGCGGGCGTCTTCCCCGCCGACGACCCCCAGTACGTCGCGGTAGCATCGATTGCGTTCGCCAAGTCGGGGGACGGGGCGACGGCCGCGCTGACCGCCTTCCACGAAGCCGCCGAGGCGACCATTCGAACCTTCCAGATCCCGCCGTCCTCGGGGCAGTACGAGCCCCTGCCGACGGAGTACTGAACACGAGGCCCAGGAGGCACCCGCACGTGAGTACCGGAGACGCGCTGAGCATTCGGCCGCAGCATCCCCGACCCCTTCCGCTCGTCCGGCTGGCCGAGCGCTACGGGCTGGAGACGGCTCCCGGCGAGCTCGGCGAGGCGACCGCGAGCGGCGTCACGCTCGACTCCCGCGACGTGCGACCGGGCGATCTCTACGTCGGCATGCCCGGAGCCCGCCGCCACGGCGCCGAGTTCGCGCCCCAGGCGGAGCAGAGCGGAGCCGCAGCGATGCTCACGGACGCCGCCGGCCTCGAGATCGCTCGGGAACAGGGGATCGGGATCTCCGTGCTCGTCTCGGCCGAGCACCCGCGCGAGTTGCTCGGCGAGGTCGCGGCGGCCGTCTACGGCACGGCCGATCTTCCGGCCAAGGTCTTCGGCATCACCGGCACCAACGGGAAGACGAGCGTGGTCTACATGCTGGCCGAGCTGCTGCTCGCCGCCGGCATCACCCCCGGACTCAGCTCGACCGCGGAACGGCGGATCGGCGACGAGGTGATCGTGTCGAACCTCACGAGCCCCGAGGCCTCCGAGCTGCACGGCCTGCTGGCGCGCATGCGCGAGCGCGGCGTCGACGGCGTGGCGCTCGAGGTCTCCGCGCACGCGGTCGAACGGCACCGCATCGACGGCGTGCGCTTCGACGTGGTCGCCTTCAACAACTTCTCGCAGGACCACCTCGACGACTTCGGCGACATGGAGAGCTACTTCGCGGCGAAGCTGGCGCTCTTCTCGCCGGAGCACGCAGAGCGGGGCGTCGTGGTGGTCGACTCGCCGTACGGTCAGCGGATCGCGCGGGAGTCGAGGATCCCCGTGACGCGGCTCGCGACCGACTACGGGCAGCAGGCCGACTGGCATCTCGCGGTCACCCGGCAGACGCTCGACGGCGTCTCCTTCGTGCTGCAGGGGCCGGAGGGTGCCCACTTCCGCGGCAGCGTGCCCGTCTTCGGGCGCTTCATGGCCGAGAACGCGGCGCTCGCACTGATCATGCTGCACGAGGCGGGGATCCCGATCTCCCGCGTCGAGGCCGGCCTCGAGAACGGCCGCATCCCCGTGTACATCCCGGGTCGGCTGGAGTGCATGAACCCCGGGCTGCCGCTCGCGGCCGGGCCGCGCTTCTTCGTCGACTACGGGCACACCCCCGGTGCCTTCCAAGCCATGCTCGACGCGCTCGGAGAGGTGGCGCCCGGCCGCGTCATCTTCCTCTTCGGAGCCGATGGCGACCGCGACACCACCAAGCGCGAGGAGATGGGCCGGATCGCCGGGGCCGGATCGGACACGGTCATCGTCTGCGACTACCATCCGCGCTCCGAGCCGCCCGAGGCGATCCGCGCGCAGTTGATCGCGGGCGCGCGCTCCGCGAAGCGCGCCAGGGTGATCGAGGAGGGCGATCCCCGCACGGCCGTGCGCCTCGCCGTTTCGATCGCCGAACCGGGTGACGTTATCCTGTATGCCGGTCCCGGACACGAGGACTACCAGGAAGTCGCCGGGCAGATCCTTCCCTACTCGGCGCGTGACGAGGTACGCGGAGCGCTCCGCGAGGCAGGATTGCTTCCGTGATTGAACTGACGCTGGCGGAGATCGCCGCCGCCGTGAACGGCCGGCTGGTGCCCGGGACCGGGGGATCCCGCGCGCAGTGGGCCGAGGCCGCCGTCGCGGGCGAGTCGCAGACGGACTCGCGCGAGGTGCAGCCCGGGCAGATCTTCTTCGCCCGCCGCGGCGAGGAGACGGACGGGCACCTCTTCGCGGGCAAGGCCGTCGACGCCGGCGCTGCACTCGTCGTCGCCGAGCGCGAGGTCGACGACCGCGTGCCGCAGATCGTGGTCGCGGAGGCCACGGAGGCGCTCGGCGCGCTCGCCACCGCGGTGGTGCGCCGCGTGCGCGAACGGGGCGGACTCACGATCGTGGGGATCACCGGATCCAATGGCAAGACCACCACCAAGAACCTGGTCGCGGCCATGGCGGAGCGGCTGGGGCCGACGGTGGCCTCGGCGAAGTCCTTCAACAACGAGGTGGGCGGGCCGCTCACGATGCTGCGCGTGGAGAACGACACCCGCACGCTCGTCGCCGAGATGGGCGCGAGCGCCCAGGGTGAGATCGAACGACTCACGCGCATGGCACCCCCGCACATCGGCGTCGTGCTCTCGGTCGGCCTGGCCCACGCCGGCGAGTTCGGCGGGATCGAGACCACGTTCCGCACCAAGAGCGAGATGGTGCGGGATCTGCCGCCGAGCGCGGTCGCGGTGCTCAACCGCGACGATCCGCGCGTGGCGCAGATGGCCGATCTCACGGCGGCCCGTGTGCGCTGGTTCGGGCTGCACCCGGAGGCCGAGGTGCGCGCGAGCGACGTCGACTCGGACGCCGAGGGCACCAGCTTCACGCTGCACGCCGCGCTGTCGAACGGCGAAGTCGAGGCGGCGCCGGTGCGCTTCAGGGTGCTCGGCGAGCATCACGTGATGAACGCGCTGGCCGCCGCCGCGGTCGGCCTCGAGTTGGGACTCCCGCTCGCCGACGTCGTCGAGGTGCTCGAGGCCGCGACGCTGGCCGCGCCCGGCCGGATGCAGGTGCTCGGGGGCCGCGACGGCGTCACCATCGTCAACGACGCCTACAACGCGAGCCCCGACTCGATGAGCGCCGCGCTGCGCACGCTCGCGCAGATCCGCCGGCCCGAGGGACGCTCGGTCGCGGTGCTGGGCGCGATGAGCGAGCTCGGCGAATACTCCATCGAGGAGCACATCCGCGTGGGCCTGCAGGCGGTGCGGCTGCGCATCTCCGAGCTGGTGGTCGTCGGCAAGGAGGCGCGCCACCTGCACATCAGCGCCATCAACGAGGGCTCCTGGGACGGCGAGAGCGTATTCTTCGAGACGCAGGACGAGGCCTACGACTACCTGCTGCGCACCCTGCAGCCGCACGACACCGTGCTCGTGAAATCGTCGAACGCCGCCGGGCTGCAACGGCTCGGCGACCGACTGGGGGAGGCCTTCGCATGATCGCGCTGCTCATCGCGGGCGGCTTCTCGCTGCTCTACTCGTTGCTGCTCACGCCGCTCTTCGTGCGCGGCTTCAACCGTCTGCGCTGGGGGCAGCCCATCCGCGTCGACGGGCCCAAGGAGCACGAGGTGAAGCGCGGCACCCCCACCATGGGCGGCCTCATCTTCCTCTCGGGCTCGGTGCTCGCCTACTTCGTGGGCAAGCTGGTGATGGGCGAGACGCCCACCCCCTCCGCGCTGCTCGTCATCCTCATGGCGGTGGGCGCCGGCCTCGTCGGCTTCATCGACGACTTCATGAAGGCCCGGATGCAGCACTCGGCGGGTCTGAGCGGCTGGGCGAAGATCATCGGTCAGGTTCTGATCGCCGTCGCGTTCGCGCTGCTCGGCCTGCAGTTCGCGAATGATGCCGGGGTCGCGCCGGTCTCGACGCGCATCTCGCTCTTCCGCGACCTCGACTTCGACTTCATGGCGCTCGGCGCCATCGCAGGCATCGCGCTGTTCATCATCTGGATCATGGTCATCGTCACCGCCACGACCAACGCGGTCAACGTGACCGACGGGCTCGACGGGCTCGCCGCGGGGGCCGCGATCTTCGCGTTCGGCGCGTACCTCGTCATCGGCTTCTGGCAGTCGGCCCAGAACTGCGCGCTCACGGTCGAGCCCGGGTGCTACGAGGTGCGCGATCCGATGGATCTCGCGGTCGTCGCCACCGCCTTCCTCGGCGGCCTCGTCGGCTTCCTCTGGTGGAACACCAACCCGGCCAAGGTGTTCATGGGCGACACCGGGTCGATGGCCATCGGCGGCGCGATCGCCGCGCTCGCGATCCTCACCCGCACCGAGCTGCTGCTCGTGCTCATCGGCGGCCTCTTCATCATCGAGACCGGGTCCGTGATCCTGCAGCGGCTGTACTTCAAGGTGACCAAGGGCAAGCGCATCTTCCTGATGAGCCCGATCCACCACCACTTCGAGCTCAAGGGCTGGGCCGAGGTGACCGTGGTCGTGCGGTTCTGGATCATCGCGGGCCTGTTCGTGATGGCGGGCGTCGGAGCCTTCTACGGCGAATGGCTGCTGCAGCAGTGAGCGGGGACGGCATGGAGACGAACGCGAGCGACGAGCAGGAGCGCATCCGCGCCCGCGTGGCCGGACTGGCGAGCTGGCACGACGACTGGTCGGGGCTGCGCATCGCGGTTCTGGGCCTCGGCGCGATCGGGTTCTCGGTCGCGGACACGCTCGTCGAGCTGGGCTCCCGGGTGCGGGTGATCCACGCCGATCCGGATCCGGATCGCGAGCGGCTGCTCGACGTGATCGGCAGCGAGCGCTTCCGCGCCGAGACTCACCCGGAGCAGCTCGGCGACCTCGCGGCCTTCGGCCCCGACCTCGTGATCGCCTCCCCGAGCTTCCGCCTCGATCATCCGCTCACCGCGTGGGCCGGCGAACGGGGAATCCCGGTGTGGGGCGATATCGAACTCGGATGGCGGCTGCGCGACAAGACGAACCGGATCGCCGACTGGATCTGCATCGCGGGGGCGCGCGGCAAGACGACCACGGGGCGACTCGCCGCGCACATGCTCGCGGCGGCGGGCCTGCGCGTTGCGCCGGCGGGCGACGACGAGGCCCCGATCCTCGACGCCCTGCGGGACCCGCAGGGGTACGACGCGATCGTGGTGGAGCTCTCGGCCGTGCAGCTGGCGAGGCTCGGCGAGATCTCCCCGTACGCGAGCGCCTGCCTCAACTTCGGCGAGGAGCGCGGCGACACCGTGGCCAGGTGGGCGGAGATGGCGCGCGTGTACGAGCACACGCAGGTCGCCTGCGTGTACAACCGCGCCGATCTCGAGACCGAGCGCATGGTCGAGGACGCCGATGTGATCGAGGGCGCACGAGCCGTCAGCTTCGGCCTCGACTCACCGCCGCCGAGCGGCTTCGGGGTGGTCGAGGAGATCCTCGTCGACCGCGGCTTCCACGCCGAACGGCGCAGCGAGGCCTACGAACTCGTGACGCTCGATGAGCTCGCCGAGCTCCGGCTCGCCACACCGCAGTTCGTGCAGAATCTGCTCGCCGCCAGTGCGCTCGCGCGGGCCCGCGGTGCGGAGCCGACGGAGATCGCGCAGGCGATCCTGAACTACCATCGCATCGAGCGCGAGCAGGAGTGACCGGCGTGGCTGAGGGATCCGCCGAATCGACGGGGCGTGCTCCTGGCCAGGCCCGGATCAGCCTCGGCTCGATGCTGCGCACCGGCACCGACCGCACGGTGGTGGCGCTCTACGCCATCACGCTGCTGCTGGTCGGCTTCGGCCTGATCATGGTGCTCTCGTCGTCCTCGATCACCTCGTACCTGGCCGATCAGGGCTTCTTCGGGGGGTTCTGGCGTCAGGCGACGTTCGCGCTCGTGGGGCTGCCGCTCATGCTCATCGCCGCGGCGATGCCGATCGGCTTCTGGAAGCGGTGGGCCTGGGGGCTGCTCGCTCTCGGCCTCGCGCTGCAGACGCTGGTGTTCACGCCGCTCGGGATCGAGGTCTACGGCAACCGCAACTGGATCCAGATCGGCGGCTTCAGCGCCCAGCCCTCCGAGGCGCTCAAGCTCGCCTTCGTCGTGTGGGTGGGCGCCGTGCTGCTGCGCAAGGAGCCGCTGCTCGGGCAGATGCGCCACGAGCTGATCCCCGTGGTGATTCCCGGGGCGCTCATCGCGCTCGGCTCGGTGCTGCTGGGCCACGACCTCGGCACGGTGCTCATCATGGCGGCGATGATGCTCGGCGCGATGTACTTCGGCGGCATCAGCTGGAAGAGCCTGGGGGTCACGGTGTTCGCGGGTGTGCTCGCCGTGGTGCTCTTCGTGGTCACCAGCGAGAACCGCATGCGGCGGCTGCTCAGCCACTCCGGCGGCACGGACGACTACAGCGGTATCGACTGGCAGGCCACGCACGGCAGGTGGGCGCTCGCGAACGGGGGCGTCCTCGGCGTGGGGCTCGGCAATTCGAAGGCCAAGTGGTCGTGGCTGCCGGCCGCCGACAACGACTACATCTTCGCCATCATCGGCGAGGAGCTGGGCCTCATCGGGGCGCTGCTCGTGATCGCGCTGTTCGTGGCCCTCACCTTCATCATGCTGCGCATCATCTCGCGGGCCCGCGATCGCTTCGGGCGCGCCGTCGTCGGCGGCATCCTCGTGTGGATCGTCGGGCAGGCGTTCGTGAACATCGGCGTCGTGATCGGGGTGTTCCCCGTGCTCGGGGTGCCGCTGCCGCTCATCAGTTCCGGTGGCACCGCGCTCGTCGTGTGTCTCGCGGCCATCGGCGTCGTGATCTCGATCGCGCGCGACGGCGCACAGTACCAGGAGGAGCTCGCCGCGGCCGCGCCGGGCACGACGCGCGGGCGTGGACCAGGAAGGACATCCGGATGACCAGTTACCTGCTCGCCGGCGGGGGGACCGCCGGCCACGTGAACCCGTTGCTCGCGCTCGCCGATCTGATCCGAGCCGAGGAGCCCGAGGCCCGGATCGTGGTGCTCGGCACCCGCGAGGGGCTCGAGGCCCGGCTCGTGCCCGAGCGGGGCTACGAGCTCGTGCACATCGAGCGGCTCCCGTTCCCGCGGCGCCCGAATCTCGCCGCGCTGCGCTTCCCGGCGCGCTTCTCGCGCGCCGTGCGGCAGGTGCGCGCGCTCATCCGCGAGCGCGGCGTCGACGTGGTGGTGGGGTTCGGGGGCTATGCGTCGGCACCGGCCTATCGCGCCGGTGCGAAAGAGGGCGTGCCCGTCGTGATCCACGAGGCCAACGCGAAGCCGGGCATGGCCAACAAGCTCGGCGCGCGCAGCACCCCCTACGTGGGGGTGACCTTCGCCGGGACCCCGATCCGGAACGCCCAGCTCACGGGCATGCCGCTGCGCCCGGAGATCACGGGCCTCGACCGCGCGGGTCTGCGCGCCTCGGCGCGCGAGCACTTCGGGCTGGACCCCGAGCGCCGCACGCTGCTCGTCACCGGGGGATCGCTCGGCGCCCGAGCGATCAACCGCGGCATCTCGGCCGCGGCGGAGGAGATCACCGCTGCGGGCATCCAGGTGCTGCACATCTGGGGTGGACTCACCGAGCTCGAGGATCCCGGCGTCGCAGGCTACGAGGTGATCCCGTACTGCGACCGCATGGACCTGGCCCTCGCAGCCTGCGACCTCGCCGTCTCCCGCGCCGGGTCGACGACCGTGAGCGAGCTCGCCGGGCTCGGGATCCCCGCAGTGTTCGTGCCCTACAGCCACGGCAACGGCGAGCAGCGCTTCAACGCCGCCGGAGTGATCGCGGCCGGCGGCGCCCTGCTCGTGGAGGACGAGGAGCTCACCCCCGTGTGGGTGCGCGACACGCTGATCCCGCTCGTGGGGGACGAGGCCCGGCTCGCGGACATGGCCGAGCGCGCCAGGGGGGCGGGATCCCTCGACGGTACCGAACGCCTGCTCGCGCTGGTGCGCACCGCGCTCGCGGGCTGAGCCCGCTGGCACCGGCCGAGCCTCGTCTTCGCCGGCCGAGCCTCGCTGGCGGCGGCCGCACTGCGTTCAGCCCATCCCGTTCTTCGGCGCTCGCCGTTCGTGCGGATGGATTCACGGCGTTCCGTCCGAACGAACGGTGAGCGCCGAGGGAACGGCCCGGCTGCGCCGTGAGGGTTGCAGCCCGCTCGACCGACCTGGCGGGCCCGTTCCGCGCAGGTGATGGCCCCGTGCGACCGCCGACAGAATCATGTCCTGCACTTCGGGCCAGTGGAACACCACGAGCGAGTAGGTCACCCTGATCACCGTGTATCCCTCGCGGCGCAGCAGAGCGTCGTGACGGATATCGGCGTCGCGCTGCGCGCGGGAGTGCTGCTTGCCGTCGATCTGCACCACCAGACGCTCCCCGATGAGGAAATCGACGCGGTGGCCGTGCAGGTGGGTTTGCGCATGTATCGGGATGCGCAGCCAGGCGAGCCGCGACCTGAAGAAGGACTCGAGCCCGGAATCCGTGAACGGGGATGCCTGCCGCAGCAGCGCGCTCAAGCTCGGGACCGCCAGCTGCTCGAGCGCGGGGACGGTCGTCAGCCCGGTGTTGAGCGCCGAATCGATGATGGCCAGGGCGGTCTCCTGCGGCTGGCACACGGCGACGAGTACGAGCACGTTCTCGAGAGGATCCTCGAGGAGCTCCGGGGCGCGAGGTACCACGGGGGATCGCCAGTGCACGATGCCCGGTCCGCGCGCGACGTGGCTGTGCCGGTGCGGTGCGGCGTAGTGCGGCTCATCGGGTTCGGCGAACACCCACAGACCGAGCCGAGCGGCCTGAGTGGCGCAGCTCAGGAGCGCGCCGCGGCGCGCGGCCTGCAGCAGCGCCGGATCGGCCTCGGGCAGCGCGACCCAGCCCTTCCGCGGGCGCACGACCTCGCCTGCCTCGAACGCGGCGCGCAGCTGCGGGCGGTTGATTCCTGCCCTCGTCAGCGTGGAGGTGCGCGCGATCCCACCGCTGCGCTGCAGAGCACTTCTGATCGTCATGCGCTCCAGCATGGTCCTCGGCGGGAGGCACGGGCGCCTCGATTCGCGAATTGTGGAGAACTTCAACCCGTCGACCGCTCTGCCGCTGCTGTGAGCGAAGCGCTGATTCCCGATCCCGAGCCTGCCCGAGCCTGCCTGAGCCCTCGCGGCCCTGCCCGAGCCTGCTCGAACCCGCCCCTGGCGCTCACCGTTGTTTCGGATGGCGCCACGGCTTTTCATCCGAAAGAACGGTGAGCGCCGAAGCAATGGTGGGGCGAGAAATCGGGCGGGGTCTCCAGGAGTCTCCGGGCGGGGTCTCCAGGAGTCTCCGGGCGGGGTCTCCAGGAGTCTCCGGGCAGGGTCTCCGGGAGGCTCCGGGCAGGGTCTCCGGGAGGCTCCGGGCGGGGTCTCCGGAGGCGAGGGTTCCGGGGGTGGGGCCTCGGGGGCCTCCGGTCGAGCAGGTTCCGACGATCGAGGATCCGACTGAGCGGGGTTTCCGGGCAGACACCCGGGGCAGGAGCGATACCCTTGAGAATCGACTAGGAGGACACATGATCTACCCCGATCTCGAGATGGAGATCCCCGACGACCTCGGACGGGTGCACTTCGTGGGTATCGGCGGATCGGGCATGAGCGGCATCGCACGCATGATGCACCAGGCCGGTGTGCCGGTCACCGGATCCGACCGCAGCGCGAACTACTCGACGGCCGCGCTCGAGGAGATCGGGATCCCCGTCGCCATCGGCCACGACGCGGCGAACGTGGGGGAGGCCGACACGCTCGTGGTCACCGGTGCCCTGTGGCAGGACAACCCCGAGTACCAGCTCGCCCTGGCGAAGGGGCTGCCGGTGCTGCACCGCTCGCAGGGGCTCGCCTGGCTGGCCCGCGGCAAGCGCGTCGTCTCGGTGGCGGGCGCCCACGGCAAGACGACCTCGACCGGCATGATCGTGACGGGGCTGCTCGGCCTCGGCGCCGATCCGTCCTTCGTGAACGGCGGCATCATCGAGTCGCTCGGAGTGAGCTCGGGACCGGGTTCCGACGACCTCTTCGTGATCGAGGCGGACGAGAGCGACAAGTCGTTCCTGCTCTACGACACCGCGGTCGCGCTCATCACCAACGTCGACCCCGAGCACCTCGACTTCTACGGCTCGCGCGAGGCCTTCATGCAGGCTTTCGTCGACTTCGCGCGCGGTGCCCGCGAGCAGGTCGTCATCTCCGCCGATGACCCCGGCGCGCTCGAGGTGCTCGACGCGCTCCGCGCATCCGGCGGATCCGTGCCGATCCGCACCTTCGGCGAGGCCGCAGGATCCGACGTGCGCATCGTGTCCATCGACGACTCGGGGCCGGTGCGATTCGTGGTCGAGCTGACCGGTGCCGACGGCGTGTCCGAGCGGCATGAGGCGCAGCTCGCCGTCTACGGGCGCCACAACGCCGTCAACGCGGTCGGGGCGCTCGCCGTGCTGACCGGGCTCGGATTCGACGCCGGTGCGGCGCTCGCGGCCATCGCCGACTTCGCCGGCACCAAGCGGCGATTCGAGTTCCACGCCGAGGTGGGCGGCGTGCGCGTCTACGACGACTACGCGCACCACCACACCGAGGTGGCCGCGCTGCTCGACTCCGCGCGCGCCGTGGTGGGGGACGGGCGGCTCATCGCGATCCATCAGCCGCACCTCTACAGCCGCACCCGGCTGTTCCACCGCGAGTTCGCCGCGGCGCTCGAAGCGGGCGCGGACCACACGGTGGTGCTGGCGGTTGACGGCGCGCGCGAGGATCCGGTCGAGGGCGTCACCGGCGCGCTCGTCGCGGACGACTTCGCGGACGGGACCAGGGTCGCCTACGTGCCCGAGTGGCAGGACGCGGCCGACTACCTGGCCGAGATCGCACGGCCGGGAGACGTGATGGTGACGATGAGCTGCGGCACGGTCTACCGGATCATCCCGCAGGTGGTCGCGGCGCTGCGGGAACGCTTCGAGCCGGATTCCCGCGCCGAAGCGGAGCCCGGCGCCGACGCAGAGACCCGCTGACCCGCGATCGCAGTCATGAAACGACCGAGCGGGTTCGACCGGACGCCCGAGCCGGAGCGTCCGTCGTTCGAGGCGCCCGCCGCACCCGATGCGATGCCCGATGCGACGGCCGAGGCCGATGCACCCGTCCAGGCGCAGCCGAGGGCGAGCACGGCCGCGATCGCAGCGGTCCTGCGCGCACGCGCCCTCCGTCCCGCCGCGGTGTCGGACCAGGAGTCGGCGCAGCTCCGGGACGCAGAGCCGGCGCAGGCGCCTGAGCTCGCGCCTGGCGCTGCGCCCGGCCCCGCGCCTGACTCCGTGCCCGACCCCGCGCCGATCCCGATCGAGGCGGCGCCGACCATCGACCTGAGCGATGTGCGGGAGTCCCGCTCCTCGGAGATCGCCGAAGCCGAGCGGGGCGCAGTGCGCTCTCCGCTCGCGAGGCTGCGCGCGAGCCGGGAGGCCGACCCGGTGCGGGCGGCCGAGCGGCGGCTGCGCGAGGCGGGCAAGCTGCGCCGCGCGCGGATCCGCAGCGAGCGCCGCCGCTTCGCCGCCGATGCCCGGCGGCGGCGGCGCAACGCGCTCATCGCGGCCGGCGCCGTCGTCGCGCTCGCGCTCTTCGTGGTGGTGGGGGCGTTCACGCCCCTCATGGCCGTGCGCGAGGTGCAGGTGATCGGCGCGGGCACGGTGAGCCAGGGCGATGTGGAGCGGGCCCTCGCCCGCTTCGACGGCCGGCCTCTGGCGCTCGTCGACGACGCCGACGTGCACCGGGCGCTCGAGCCGTTCCCGCTGATCCAGCGCTACGCGGTGGAGCGCGTGCCGCCGCACACGCTCGTCGTTCGCATCGAGGAGCGCGTCCCCGTCGTCTCGGTGCAGGGCGACGACGGCTACGCCTTCTACGATGCGGCCGGGGTGCTGCTGGGGCGCGGCGAGGCCCCGCCCGCCGGGGTTCCGGCGGCGAGCGGCTCGGTGGTGGACCTGTCGTCGGCGGCCTTCCAGTCGGCGGCCCGCACGCTGCGCGACATGCCGAGCGGGCTGCGGGAGCAGATCGTCGAGGTGGCGGCGTCGAGCGCGCAGGACGTCACCTTCACGCTGGCGAACGGGGTGCAGGTGCTCTGGGGCGACGCCGACCGCATCCAGTCCAAGGCCGCGGTGCTGCAGACCATGATCTCCTCGCTGGGCGACCGTCCCGTGGAGCTGATCGACGTCTCGTCGCCCGACGCGCCGGTCTTCCACTGACGCCCCGCGGGGATCCCGCGCTCCCCGGACGTCGCCGCAGTCGGTTCTGCCGACGGATCGCGGCGTGTCTGCGGGGCGCGGCGGGTGCGGCCCCTTAGCGTTATGCGCAGGAAATGTATACGGCAATACTAACTTTTAACTTCAGCTAGAGGTTGAAGGTTGGGGGCGGAGGATCCAGGTGTCAGGGAACCAGAACTACCTCGCGGTGATCAAGGTCGTCGGTGTGGGCGGCGGCGGCGTGAACGCCGTCAACCGCATGATCGAGCTCGGCCTGCGCGGCGTCGAGTTCATCGCGATCAACACCGACGCCCAGGCGCTGCTGCTGAGCGACGCCGACGTGAAGCTCGACGTCGGGCGCGAGCTCACGAGAGGTCTCGGCGCCGGCGCCGACCCCGAGGTCGGGCGTCGCGCGGCCGAGGATCACGCCGAGGAGATCGAGGAGGCGCTGGCCGGGGCCGACATGGTCTTCGTCACGGCCGGCGAGGGGGGCGGCACCGGCACCGGTGCGGCACCGGTCGTCGCCCGGATCGCCAAGTCCATCGGCGCGCTGACCATCGGAGTGGTCACCCGCCCGTTCAGCTTCGAGGGCAAGCGCCGTGCGGCGCAGGCCGATGTCGGCGTGCACACGCTGCGCGAAGCCGTCGACACCCTGATCGTCGTGCCCAATGATCGCCTGCTCGACATCAGCGAACCCGGCATCAGCATGATCGAGGCCTTCGCCGCCGCCGATCAGGTGCTGCTCGCGGGCGTTTCCGGCATCACCGATCTCATCACCACTCCCGGCCTCATCAACCTCGACTTCGCCGACGTGAAATCGGTGATGCAGGGCGCCGGGGCGGCGCTCATGGGCATCGGCTCGGCCAGGGGAGCCGATCGTGCGATCAAGGCGGCCGAGCTGGCCGTCGCATCGCCGCTGCTCGAGGCCTCGGTCGAGGGGGCGCACGGGGTGCTGCTCTCCATCCAGGGATCGTCGAACCTCGCCCTCAGCGAGATCTACGAGGCATCGACGCTCGTGCAGGACGTGGTGCACCCCGAGGCGAACATCATCTTCGGTACGGTCATCGACGACACGCTCGGCGACGAGGTGCGCGTGACCGTGATCGCGGCGGGCTTCGATGCCGATCCCTCGCCGCAGGTCACCGCTCCCGAGCGCGGGCGCCGCGGCAGCCACGTCGAGAGCCTGGATGAGGTGGCGGCCGTGCCCGCCGGTCGCGCCGCCGCGACGAGCGATGCGACGGGCCTCGGATTCCCGGGGTTCAACGCCTCTCTCGAGAAGGAGACCGACTCCAAGAATCCGGCCACGGGCCAGTTCGGCGAGGTGCTGAACCCCCCGGTCGAGGCGCAGCTCTCGGATCCGGCCTTCGACGGCGATGACGACGACGACCTCGATATCCCCGAGTTCCTGAAGTAGGCGTCGTGGGATCCCTCGATTCCACGGAGTTCCCGGGGCTCGGCGATCGGCTGGCGGAGGTGCGATCGGGGATCGCCGACGCCTGCCGATCCGCCTCGCGGGATCCCGAAGACGTCACGCTGATCGTCGTCACCAAGTTCCATCCCGCGGCGCTCGTGGCGGCCCTCGCCGAGCTCGGCGTGCGCGACGTCGGCGAGAACCGCCACCAGGAGGCGCAGGCGAAGGCCGAGGAACTCGCGGCGCTCGGTCTCGACTGGCACTTCATCGGTCAGCTGCAGACCAAGAAGGCCAGGCAGGCGGCGCGTTACGCGCGCGCCATCCACTCGATCGACCGTGAGCGCCTCGTGGACGCGCTCGCCGACGTCGATGGCGAGATCGACGCCTTCGTGCAGATCAATCTCACCGACGATCCGGCCCGCGGGGGAGTCGCCCCCGACG
This sequence comes from Leucobacter celer subsp. astrifaciens, assembly GCF_001273835.1. Lineage (GTDB taxonomy): Bacteria > Actinomycetota > Actinomycetes > Actinomycetales > Microbacteriaceae > Leucobacter > Leucobacter celer. The sequence goes on from NZ_JHEI01000136.1 coordinate 61,043, forward strand.
GCATCGAAGCGCTCGCGGAGCGCGTGCTCGCCGCGCCCGCGCTGCGTCTGCGGGGCGTGATGTCGGTCGCACCCCTGGAGGAGGAGCCGGCGCGGGCGTTCGAGCGGCTCGCCGGCTACGCGGATCGCGTGCGCGCGCTCGATCCGGAGGCGTCGGCGATCTCGGCCGGGATGACCCACGACTACCGCGAGGCGATCGCGCACGGCGCGACACACCTGCGAATCGGCAGCGCAATCACGGGGAAACGCCCGGAGCCCAGATAGTCTCGAAGCACCGCACCGTTGGGAGAGAAGATGAGCAATCCGCTGAAGAAGACCATGGTGTTCCTGGGGCTCGCAGAAGAGGAACTCGAGGAGCAGAATGCGGCAGCGCAGCAGAAGGCCCCGGCCGCCGCGCGCGCGACGCCCGCCGCAGCCTCGTCGGCGAAGGCCGAGTCGGCTCGCCCCGCCGCCCCGCAGCGCGCTTCGGTCACCCCCCTGCGCCGCGTCACCCCGACGAAGCAGCCGGCGCAGCAGCCGATGAACGAGATCCTCACGGTGCACCCGACCGAGTACAAGGACGCGAAGGTCATCGCCGAGAGCTTCCGCGAGGGTGTCCCGGTGATCATCAACCTCTCCCGCATGGGCGAGGGCGACGCGAAGCGCCTCATCGATTTCGCGAGCGGCCTGACGATGGGCCTGCACGGCCGGATCGAGCGCGTGACCAGCAAGGTGTTCCTGCTCTCTCCCGAGCACATCGAGGTCGGCAGCGAAGACTCGCGTGAGAACGACAGCGGATCGTTCTTCGTGGCGCCCTCGGCATAAACAGTGGAGATACTCCTCGTTTTCACCAGCCTGGTGCGGGTGGTGCTGCGGATCTACATCCTGCTGCTGTGGGTGCGTCTCGTGGTCGACTGGATCATGGTGCTGAACCGGCGCTTCCGGCCGCGCGGCCTGGTGGCGGTGCTGGTCGAGTTCGTGTACTCCGTGACCGATCCTCCCATCAAGATGTTCCGCAAGGTGCTCCCGCCGATCCGGCTCGGCCAGATCATGCTCGACCTCGGGTGGATGCTCACACTGATCTCATGCTGGATCCTGCTCGCCATCATCCCCGGATGGTGGTGACAGGCGGCCCTCCACCTGCGCGAATCCGACTTTATTTGCTAGCGTTGACCCACGACCACGTCAGTGGTCCCGAAGCGAAAGAGACGTAACGATGGCCCTGACTCCCGAAGATGTCGTGAATCAGAAGTTCACGATCACCAAGTTCCGCGACGGCTACGATCTCGACCAGGTCGACGATTTCCTCGACACGATCGTCGAGGAGCTGCGCCAGCAAGAGCAGGAGAAGGAAGAGCTGCGCGCGCAGATCGCGGAGCTCACCGCCAAGCTGGAGGCCTGCGAGGCCTCGAAGGGCGAGCAGAGCGGCCAGCAGGAGCAGGCCGCCTCCGAGCAGACCATCGTCGTCGACGCCCCCGTCCCCGTCCCCGCACCGGTGCCGACTCCGGCAGCGGCTCCCGTCGAGACGAGCGCCCCGCAGGCCGACGCCGTCAAGTCGAGCGCCATGCTGCAGCTCGCGCTGGAGCTGCACGACAAGCACGTGCACGAGGGCGAGACGACCCGCGACAAGCTCATCGCCGAGGCCGAGGCGAAGCGCGATCAGATGATCGATGACGCCGAGCGCACCGCCAAGCAGCTCGTGGAAGAGGCGCAGAAGCAGCGCGCCGAAGAGCTCCGCGTGCTCGGCGAGGAGCGCAGCGACCTCCAGTTCAAGATCAAGGATCTGCGCCAGTTCGAGAGCGAGTACCGCTCGACCCTCCGCTCGTACATCCAGTCGCAGCTGCGCGGTCTGGACGGCTCGCCCGAGCCCGCCGGCGCGCCCGACGGTCTGCAGTAGCCGGGAGCGTGAACGACGCTTCCGACGTGGCGGCGGATGCCGCCACCGCTTCCTCATCGCGACGCCGACTGGTGCCACTGCTCCTGATCGGTGTCGCGATTGCGGTGTTCGCGGCCGACCAGCTGGTGAAGAACTGGGTGGTGGCCACGCTCCCCGAGGGGCGGACGGTGCCGGTGCTCGGCGAGTTCCTGCAGTGGCACTTCGTGCGCAACCCGGGTGCCGCGTTCTCCATGGCCAGCGGGGCGACCTGGATCTTCACGATCCTCGCCACCGTCGTGGTCGTGGTGATCCTGTGGCAGATCCGGCGCCTGCGCTCGATCTCGTGGTCGATCTTCCTCGGACTCCTGCTCGGGGGTGTGCTCGGCAACCTCACGGATCGTCTCACCCGCGATCCGGGGTTCCCCGAGGGGCACGTGATCGACTTCATCCTCACCCCGTGGATGTGGCTCGGGTTCAACCCGGCCATCTACAACATCGCCGACATGGGAATTGTGATCGGCATGGGGCTGTTCGTGGTGATCAGTCTGCTCGGTCTGCCCATCGACGGCTCCCCGCGCGCGCGTCGCGGAGAGGCCGGCGACGAGGGAACGGCCGCGAGTACCGAGTCCGCCGACGGTGCTGATCCTGCCGACGCCGCCGAGCCCGCTGACGGATCCTCACCCGCCGACGGCGAGGAGCGCGGCGATGGAGCGGCGTAGCCTTCCCGTCCCCGATGGGCTGGCCGGGGAGCGGGTCGACGCCGCCCTCGCCAAACTGCTGGGATTCTCGCGCAGCTTCGCGGCGGAGATCGCGCAGTCGGGCGGCGTGAGCCTCGACGGACGGACGCTCGGCAAGTCGGATCGGCTCGCGGCCGGCGGCTGGCTCGAGGTCGAGTGGCAGGAGAAGCGCGGCCCCGAAGTGGTTCCCGTGCACCTGCCCGAGCTGGGGATCGTGCACGACGACGACGACATCGTGGTGGTCGACAAGCCCGCCGGTGTCGCGGCGCACCCCTCGCTCGGCTGGGAGGGGCCGACCGTGCTCGGCGCGCTCGCCGGAGCCGGGTACCGCATCGCGACGTCGGGACCCTCCGAACGGCAAGGCATCGTGCATCGGCTCGACGCCGGTACGAGCGGCCTGATGGTGGTCGCCAAGAGCGAGCATGCCTACAGCGAACTGAAACGCGCCTTCAAGGAGCGCGAGGTCGACAAGATCTACCACGCGGTGGTGCAGGGGCACCCCGATCCCTTCTCGGGCACGATCGAGGGGCCGATCGGCCGGCACCCCGGCCACGAGTGGAAGTTCGCGGTGACCCGCGACGGCAAACCCTCGGTCACGCACTACGAGACGCTTGAGGCGTTCCCGTACGCGACCCTGCTCGAGATCGAGCTCGAGACGGGCCGCACCCACCAGATCCGCGTGCACATGTCGGCGCAGCGGCATCCGTGCGTCGGCGACGGCATGTACGGCGCGGATCCGACGCTCTCGGCTCGCCTGGGACTCACCCGGCAGTGGCTGCATGCGATGCGGCTCGGCTTCCGGCACCCGGGCAGTGGCGAGCCCGTGGAGTTCGAGAGCGTCTATCCCGAGGATCTGCAGCACGCGCTCGACCTGCTGGGCGGGATCGAATCCGGCGTTTGACGGGGCATCGCGCGCCCGGGCTCGCGCGTCGTGCGAGCGCGCGGCCGGATCAGCCGGCGGCCTCCGCTGCGGTCCTGCAGGCGCCGTCGCCGTTCGGGTCCGTGTCGTCGAAGTCCTCCTCGGAGATGACGATGCCGTTCGCGACGGTGTAGCTCAGCACCGCCGAGGCGCAGGAGTCGCGGGTCGGCGCCACGAAGAACAGCGCGGTGTGCTCGCCGAAGCCCGGGAACCCGTGCTCCTTCACCCAGACCTCCGTGCCGCGCACCGCATCGACGCCGATGACGCGGCTGTCGTCGGGTGCGTCGCTGTTCAGGGTGCCCTCGAGCAGCACCGCGACCACCCCCTGGTCCGAGCGTCCGGCGAAACTCGCGGTGTGCTCCGGGCCTCGCATGATCCGGGTGCGCGTCAGCTCGCGCGGCTCCTGCTCCGTGCTGATGCCGAGCACGAAGGTGACGAACTCGTCCTCCGTGTAGCCCCGGTAGTGCATCCGGCGGGTCGTCTGCACGAGCCCGACGACGACCGGGTCGTCGCCGTCGAGGGTGTAGAGATAGGACTCCGCGATGATCTCGTAGTCGTCCCGTGCGGGGAGCTTCAGGCCGGTACCGAGCAGCTCGCCGGCATCGAGGCGCGCAGTGGAGCCGTCGGGGAGCCGGATCTCGCTCGGCCCGGGAAGGTCGTCAGCGGAGGCGTGTCCGGCGGGCTTCTCGAACGGCCCGAACGCCGCCCACCCCTCGGAGGCCGCGGAGTCGCCCGTCGCGTCCTCTCCGAGGGTGCAGCCCTCGAGGGCGAGGACGAGAGCGAGGGCGCCGAGCACGGCCGCAGTGCTCGGGCGGAGGAGCCGGGGCCGGCGTCCGGCGAGCCCGTCGCGGCGGCTCATACGCACAGCTTCGGTCCGAGATCCTCGGTGCGCCCGTCGACCGTGATGGTCGCCTGACCGCAGATCCTGGCTGCGACGTCGGGCTCGATGATCATCGGGGTGTAGAGCGACTGCAGGTTGATGTCGGTGCGCGACTGGGCCCGCTCGCTCGTCGGGTCGTCCATGGGCCAGATCCGCATCGTCATCGTGTTGCCCTCGGTCTTGTTGTCGTACCGCGTGACGCGTCCCCAGACGGCCATGCAGTCGTTGGAATACAGCAGCTGCACGTGCACCTGGTTCTCGAGACGGGCTTCCGACGCCGCGATCACCGCGTCCTCCTTGCACGCGGTGCGCATGGGATCCACCCCGTTCGCGGCGGCGAGGTAGGGGCCCTCGGCATTCTCCGGCGCTCCCGGGAGCGCCCCGGCGCTGCTGAGGCTGCCCCAGACGAGGCTGGTGGCGAGCGCCGAGACGAGGGCCGCGGAGATCGCGATCGCGGCGGTCTGCAGCAGCGAGAACCGACGGCGCTGCGCCGGGGCATCCGCCGCATCGGCGCCCGCCGGGCTGCTGCGCGGATCGAGCGCGTTCCGGCGCGCGCGCCACTCGGCCTGCGCTCCGCCGAGCTCGGTGACGAGCTTCATCACCGTGTTCTCGGTCGGGAGGGCCCGGCCCGAGAAGGCCACCGAGATGACGCTCTTCGAGATCCCCGTGCGCGCACTGAGCGCCGCGAGCGTCGGATTGCCGGCCGATCTCTTCAGATCCCTGAGCGCTTCGGCGAATGCTTCGACGGAGTCCGGCTCGGGCTCCTGAGCCCGACCCTCGTCCACGACGACGGTGTCTGACATGTCTCCTCCGCTGGTCGGCTGTTCCGGAACGCGAACCCGGATGTTCGGGTCCTCGGAAACGGCGAAGTTCGCCTGGGGTCAACAATAGACGCGCCGTAGCCGGCACCTCGCCAGGACCCAGCCCGAACATCAGCAGGAGGGCGGATTCCCGCGGCATGCCGGGGGTTCGTTTTTTCCGTTCGGATCCGAACCGCCGGATCACGGTCCTCCGGGCGCCCGGCGGGAAGGACGCAGGAGCGGTGCGGCTGCGCACCGCGGCCGATCCGGTGACGCGGGATCCCGTCCGGAAATTTCGAATGGATCCGGAACCGGCTCGAATCGGACGGAGAACTGCTTGACTGGCGGCCAGGCGCGCGGACGGGACCGCGTGGCGCAGGCCGATGAAAGGGTGTCGGGATGGTTCGGACTACGGTGCGGCGTGTGACGGCGTCGAAGACGACGCGGGGCGACTGGATCCTGCGTGCGCGATGCGCCCAGTGGCACACGGTGTTCAAGCGCATGGCGCGCCCGGAGGCGCAGTACGAGTGCCCCTATTGCGGTTCCGAGGTGAGATGACCCGAGATCCTCCGCCCGAACGGGCCATATGCGCATCGGGGCATGCATCCGTGGAGCGGCCGGGCGGAGGACTCGCTCGCGCCGTCGGCGGCCCGGGGTATCCTTGACGGGTCGGCGAGAGGGGTCCATCGGTGTCGGAGAAAGACGGGTTCGTCCACCTGCACGTGCACAGCGAGTATTCGATGCTCGACGGTGCGGCGAGGGTCGGTCCGCTCATGGACGCGGCCGTGGCGCAGGGAATGCCGGCGATCGCGGTCACCGACCACGGCAACACCTTCGGCGCGTTCGATTTCTGGAAGCAGGCGAAGGATCGCGGCCTCAACCCGATCATCGGCATCGAGGCCTACCTCACCCCGGGCACGCACCGCAGTGACAAGACCCGTGTGCGCTGGGGCAGCGGCGGGGGCGACGACGTCTCAGGCGCCGGCGCCTACACCCACATGACGATGCTCTCCGAGACGACGGAGGGCATGCACAACCTCTTCCGGTTGTCGAGCTACGCCTCGATGCAGGGCTACTACTTCAAACCGCGCATGGACCGCGAGCTGCTGCAGACCTACGGCAAGGGGCTCATCACCACCACGGGCTGCCCCTCGGGTGAGATCCAGACCCGCCTGCGTCTCGGCCAGTACGCGGAGGCTAGGCAGGCGGCCGCCGAGTTCCAGGACATCTTCGGCAAGGAGAACTTCTTCTGCGAGCTGATGGATCACGGCCTGGAGATCGAGCGCCGAGTGCAGACCGATCTCATCAAGATCGCCCGCGACCTCTCCATCCCGCTCGTCGCGACGAACGACCTGCACTACGTGCACGAAGCCGATGCCGAAGCGCACTCCGCGCTGCTGTGCGTGCAGTCGGGATCCCGGCTCGACGACCCGAACCGCTTCAAGTTCGACGGATCCGGCTACTACCTGAAGACCGCGGCCGAGATGCGGCACATCTTCCGCGACTACCCCGAGGCGTGCGACAACACGCTCCTCATCGCCGAGCGCTGCAACGTCGAGTTCAACACCTCGGCCAACTACATGCCGCGCTACCCGGTGCCGGACGGGGAGACCGAGGACAGCTGGTTCATCAAGGAGGTCGAGAAGGGCCTCCACTACCGCTACCCGAGCGGCATCCCCGACGACGTGCGCAAGCAGGCCGAGTACGAGATCGGCGTCATCACCCAGATGGGATTCCCGGGCTACTTCCTCGTCGTCGCCGACTTCATCAACTGGTCGAAGGACAACGGCATCCGGGTGGGTCCCGGGCGCGGCTCGGGCGCGGGATCGATGGTGGCCTACGCGATGAGGATCACCGACCTCGACCCGCTGCAGCACGGGCTGATCTTCGAGCGCTTCCTCAACCCCGACCGCGTCTCGATGCCCGACTTCGACGTCGACTTCGATGATCGTCGTCGCGGCGAAGTCATCAAGTACGTGACCGAGAAGTACGGCGACGAGCGCGTGGCGCAGATCGTCACCTACGGCACCATCAAGTCGAAGCAGGCGCTCAAGGACGCCTCGCGGGTGCTCGGCTTCCCCTTCGGCATGGGGGAGAAGCTGACGAAGGCGATGCCCCCCGCCGTGATGGCGAAGGACATCCCGCTCTCGGGCATCACCGACCCCGATCATCCGCGGTACAAGGAGGCGGCCGAGTTCCGCGCCGTGCTGCAGGAGGATCCCGACGCCAAGACGGTGTACGACACCGCGCTCGGACTCGAGGGACTGAAGCGGCAGTGGGGCGTGCACGCCGCGGGCGTGATCATGTCGAGCGACCCGCTCATCGACATCATCCCGCTGCAGAAGCGCGAGCAGGACGGCCAGATCGTCACGCAGTTCGACTACCCGACCTGCGAGGGCCTCGGTCTCATCAAGATGGACTTCCTGGGGCTGCGCAACCTCACGATCATCTCCGACGCGCTCGAGAACATCCGCCTCAACCGGGGCGAGGAGCTCGACCTCGAGCGGCTCGAGCTCGACGACGCGCCCTCCTACGAACTGCTGGCGCGCGGCGACACGCTGGGCGTGTTCCAGCTCGACGGCGGCCCCATGCGCGGCCTGCTGCGCCTCATGAAGCCCGATAACTTCGAGGACATCTCGGCGGTGCTGGCGCTCTACCGGCCCGGTCCCATGGGTGCCGACTCGCACACCAACTACGCGCTGCGCAAGAACGGGCTGCAGGAGATCACGCCGATCCACCCCGAGCTCGAAGAGCCGCTGAAGGACATCCTCGACACCACCTACGGCCTCATCATCTACCAGGAGCAGGTGATGTCGATCGCGCAGCGCGTGGCCGGCTTCACGCTCGGCCAGGCGGATATTCTGCGCCGGGCCATGGGCAAGAAGAAGAAGTCCGAGCTGGACAAGCAGTACGCGGGTTTCTCCGGCGGCATGAAGGATCGCGGCTTCTCGGACGCGGCGATCAAATCGCTGTGGGACATCCTGCTGCCCTTCTCCGACTACGCCTTCAACAAGGCCCACTCGGCCGCCTACGGCGTGGTCAGCTACTGGACCGCCTACCTCAAGGAGCACTACCCGGCCGAGTACATGGCCGCCCTGCTCACGAGCGTCGGCGACTCGAAGGACAAGCTGGCGATCTATCTCAACGAGTGCCGCCGTATGGGCATCAAGGTGCTGCCGCCGGCGGTGAACGACTCGTTCGCCAACTTCTCGGCGGTCGGGGACGACATCCGCTTCGGGCTCGGCGCCATCCGCAACGTCGGCACCAACGTGGTCGAGGCGGTGCGCGAGGCCCGCGAGCAGAAGGGCTCCTTCGAGAGCTTCCACGACTTCCTGAAGAAGGTGCCCCTCGTCGCGCTCAACAAGCGCACCGTCGAGTCGCTCATCAAGGCCGGCGCGTTCGACGGCCTGGGAGGCACCCGGCGGGCGCTCGTGGAGATCCATGAGCAGTCGATCGAGAGCGCGGTCAAGGAGAAGCGCGACGCCGAGAACGGCAACATCGGATTCGATTTCGACAGCCTCTTCGCCGAGGCCGCGGAGGCCTCCGGCGACTCCGCGGACGCGGTCTCGCAGATCCCGGACCGGCCCGAGTGGACCAAGAAGGACAAGCTCGCCTTCGAACGCGAGATGCTGGGGCTCTACGTGTCCGACCACCCGCTGCGCGGGCTCGACGCGGCCCTCGCCAAGGAGGCGAACATCACCGTCGCGCAGGCCACGAACCCCGACACGGGCGCCGGGTTCGACGGTGAGATCGTGACGGTCGCCGGACTGCTGACGAGCGTGCAGCACCGCACGGCGAAATCGGGCAACCTCTACGGCATGGTGACCCTCGAGGACTTCACCGGTGAGATCCAGGCGCTCTTCATGGGCAAGTCGTACCAGGAGTTCGGCAGCCTGCTGCAGCCCGACAGCATCGTCGCCCTGCGCGGCAAGCTGAACTCGCGCGACGACGGCATGTCGATGCACGCGTACGGGGTCAAACCCATCGACGCCGCGGTGCAGGAGGACGCGTCGACCCTCGAGCTGACGCTCACCGAGTCGCGGGCGACCGAGCCGCTGATGGAGGAGCTGAAGTCCACGCTGCGGCGGCACCCGGGCGAGAGCGAGGTGCGGCTCAGCCTCATCACACCGACCGCGGTGCGGATCTTCGAGCTGCGCGAGCAGGTGCGCATCACCTCGGATCTGTTCGGCGAGCTGAAGGGGATGCTCGGTCCGAAGTGCCTGCTGCCCGTGGAGGACGTGCTGGTGTGAGCGAGCCGGGCGGCCGGCGTAACCCCGGTGAAACGGGTGCGGAGTAGTGTGGAAGGCATGAGCGAGTTGCAGCAGCAGATCATCGGGGCGCTCGGCTCCCTGCCCGGGATCGATCCCGCGGCGGAGGTGGAGCGGCGCGTCGACTTCCTGGTCGAGTACGCGATGTCGATCCCGGCGTGCAAAGGCTTCGTGCTCGGCATCTCGGGCGGGCAGGACTCGTCGCTCGCCGGCCGGCTGAGCCAGCTCGCCGCCGAGCGCATGCGTGCGCGGGGCCGCCAGGCCGAGTTCATCGCGGTGCGGCTGCCCTACGGCGTGCAGCACGACGAGGACGACGCGCAGCTCGCGCTCTCGTTCATCCGGCCGGACCGCTCGGTCGCGGTGAACATCGGCGCGGGCGTCGACGGGATCGTCTCGGCCGTCGCCGACGCCACGGGAGAGCCGGTGTCCGACCTCACCAAGGGCAATGCCAAAGCGCGGATGCGCATGGTCGCGCAGTACACCATCGGCGGCGACCGGGATCTGCTCGTCGTGGGAACCGACCACGGCGCCGAGGCGATCACGGGGTTCTTCACGAAGTTCGGCGACGGCGGCGCCGACGTCCTGCCGCTCTCCGGCCTCACCAAGGGGCAGGGCGCCGAGATGCTGCAGCATCTCGGCGCGCCGAGCCGACTCTGGGAGAAGGCGCCGACGGCGGACCTCCTGGACGCCGATCCGGGACAGTCCGACGAGGCGAACCTCGGCATCGGCTACCCGAAGATCGACGCCTACCTCCGGGGCGAGGACGTGGGCGCCGAGGACGCGGAGCACCTCGAACGTCGCTATCGGACCACCGAGCACAAGCGACGACTCCCGGTGACGCCGTTCGATACCTGGTGGAGAGAGGCCTGATCGTGGCGGGATCGACGACGACGTTCGTGCTCGCGGGAGGCTGCTTCTGGTGCCTCGACGCCGCCTACCGGCAGCTGCGGGGGGTCACGGAGGTGCTCTCCTGCTACACCGGCGGCGAGACGCCGCACCCGAACTACGAACAGGTGTGCACGGGGGCGACGGGGCACGCCGAGGCTGTCGCGGTCACCTTCGACGAGAGCGTGATCCCCGCCCGGGTGATCCTCGACGCCTTCTTCACGATGCACGATCCGACGCAGCTGAACCGGCAGGGGAACGACGTCGGTACCCAATACCGCTCCGCCATGTTCTTCTCGAGCGACGAGCAGCGGATGCTGTTCGAGGAGGCCCGGGATCGCGCCGCAGCCTACTGGGAGGCGGCGGGTGAGATCGTGACGGTGATCGAGCCGCTGGGCGAGGTGCATCCCGCGGAGGAGTACCACCAGGACTTCTTCGCGAAGAACCCGACGCAGGGCTACTGCCTCGCGGTCGCCGTTCCCAAGGTGAACAAGGTGCGCGCCTCCTTCGCCGAGTACCTGCGCTGACCGGTCTACGCCGCGACCGGAACGAAACCGTCGCCCTCGTCATCGGTGTCGCTCGACGGGCTCTGCCCCTCGCTCGGCGCCGTGACCCAGGCGGACTGCTCGCCCGAGGTGATTCCCCCGGTCGGGTCCGCGGGCGACGCGGCGCCCTGGATCTCGGCGGGAGACGCGCTCTCGGCGGTCGCGGAGGCATCGGCCCCGGAGCGCTTGGTGAACCTCGAGACGCCCCATCGCAGGTCGTGTCCGAGGGCATCGGACTCCACCTCAACCGCGGTGCCCGACTTCTCGCCGGATTCCCACCGCCGCATCCTGAGCCTGCCGCTCACCACGACTCGATCGCCCTTCGAGAACGACTCGCTCGCGTGCTCCGCCAGACCGCGGAAGGCGTTGACGGTGAACCAGTTCGTCTCGCCGTCGACCCATTGCGCCTGTTCGCGGTCGTAGCGCCGTTCATTGCTCGCGACTCTGAACGAGCAGAAGGCGGCCCCCGAGTTCGTCCTGGAGAATCTCGGGTCGGTGGCGACGGTGCCGATGATGCAGATGGGGGTGGACATGGTGCTCTCCTTCGATGCGCCCCGGGCGAGCCGGGAACCCGTGTGCTGATCGAGCGGACGGATCGCGCCGTGCGAGAGACGACCCGTCCGCTCTCTTTCAGCCTGCGCGATCCGAACCGGCGCCGCGAGCGGATCCGGCGATCTGTGGAGAAATCAGGCGGGGTTCACGATGTCCGCCGACTGTGAGCGAAACCTCGGGCGGGATGGGTTCCGATTCGCTCCGTCGCAGCGCCGTTCCTCAGCCTGCATTGCGTACACTGGCCTGGTGCGCCCAGTTTCATCGATCCATCGCCGATCCGCCGCCGCGCTGCTTGCGATCGGCGCCGCGCTGCCGTTGCTCACGGGGTGCGCGCTCATCGAGGGCGTGCTGCAGGGGCCGACACCCGTGACGCCGGAGCGCGAGGCCCCGGCGGTGCCCGAGGTCGCCCCGGAGTTCGTCCCCGACGGCACGGCAGCGCAGAACCTGCCCTACTTCACGGAGGTGCTGCGGGAGTACTCCGACGGAACCCAGCCGGTGAAGGGGGTGCCCGTCGTCGACGCGATCGCAGCGGCGGGCTTCGACAAGTCCGCGATGCAGGTCAGCTTCGACCGCAGCCAGACCGGCCTCGAGGCCGACAACATCTTCGTCTCGGTGCAGATCGGGGAGGACTGCCTCATCGGTCAGCTCGTGACGGGGGACCGGAGCTTCGCGGCGCAGAACGAGCCGGCGGTCGGCCCCGACGGCGACATCTGCCTGATCGGGAGCACGCGCCCGATCGACTGGTAGCCGCGAGGAGCGATCTCCCCGGCCCTCCGGCGCCCCGGCGCTGACGCCGACGCGCCGACGGTCTCGGGATCCGCGGTCTCGGCTTCGGCGGAACCGGGGCCGCTACCGCCGGATGCGGGCGGTAGAGTAGTGGGGATCCGTTTCAATCCTTTCGAAGCAAGGAGTTCGGGGCGCCCCAGCGCCCGAGAGTGCATATGGCTGAGTACATTTACCAGATGGTCCGCGCGCGCAAGGCGCACGGCGACAAGGTGATCCTCGACGACGTGACCATGGCATTCCTGCCCGGGGCGAAGATCGGCGTCGTCGGTCCGAACGGCGCCGGCAAGTCGACGATCCTCAAGATCATGGCGGGCATCGACACCCCCTCGAACGGTGAGGCGATCCTCACCCCGGGGTACTCGGTCGGCATCCTCATGCAGGAGCCCGAGCTCGACGAGGAGAAGACCGTCCTCGAGAACGTGGAGCAGGGCGTCGCCGAGATCAAGGGCAAGCTCGACCGCTTCAACGAGATCTCGGCGGAGATGGCGGATCCCGACGCCGACTACGACAAGCTGCTGCCCGAGATGGGGGAGCTGCAGGAGGCGATCGATCACGTCGACGGCTGGGACCTCGACAACCAGCTCGAGCAGGCGATGGATGCGCTGCGCTGCCCGCCCTCCGACGCGATCGTGAAGAACCTCTCCGGCGGTGAGAAGCGCCGCGTCGCGCTCTGCAAGCTGCTGCTCGAGAAGCCCGACCTGCTCCTGCTCGACGAGCCCACCAACCACCTCGACGCCGAGAGCGTGCTGTGGCTCGAGCAGCACCTCGCGAAGTACCCGGGCGCCGTTATGGCCGTGACCCACGACCGGTACTTCCTCGACCACGTCGCCACCTGGATCTGCGAGGTCGACCGCGGCCGCCTCTACCCGTACGAGGGCAACTACTCGACCTATCTCGAGCAGAAGGCCGCTCGCCTCGAGGTGCAGGGCAAGAAGGACCAGAAGCTGCAGAAGCGCCTCAAGGAGGAGCTGGAGTGGGTGCGCTCCAACGCGAAGGGCCGCCAGGCCAAGTCGAAGGCGCGTCTGGCCCGCTACGAGGAGATGGCGGCGGAGGCCGAGCGCACGCGCAAGCTCGACTTCGAGGAGATCCAGATCCCGGCAGGCCCGCGCCTCGGCAACCTGGTGCTCGAGGCGAAGGGTCTCAACAAGGGCTTCGACGGCCGCACGCTGATCGACGGGCTCAGCTTCTCCCTGCCCCGCAACGGCATCGTCGGCATCATCGGCCCGAACGGCGTCGGCAAGACCACGCTCTTCAAGACGATCGTGGGCGTCGAGCCGCTCGACGGCGGCGAGCTGAAGATCGGCGAGACCGTCGAGCTCAGCTACGTCGACCAGACCCGCGGCGGCATCGACCCCAAGAAGACGGTGTGGGAGGTCGTCTCGGACGGCCTCGACTACATCCAGGTCGGCAAGACCGAGATCCCGTCGCGCGCCTACGTCTCGACCTTCGGCTTCAAGGGGCCGGATCAGCAGAAGCCCGCCGGTGTGCTCTCGGGCGGTGAGCGCAACCGTCTGAACCTCGCGCTCACGCTGAAGCAGGGCGGCAACCTGCTGCTGCTCGACGAGCCGACCAACGACCTCGATGTCGAGACCCTCACGAGCCTCGAGAACGCGCTGCTCGAGTTCCCGGGCTGCGCCGTGGTCATCACGCACGACCGGTGGTTCCTCGACCGCATCGCCACGCACATCCTCGCCTACGAGGGCACGGAGGAGAACCCGGCGAACTGGTACTGGTTCGAGGGCAACTTCGAGGCGTACGAGGCGAACAAGATCGAGCGCCTCGGCCCCGACGCGGCGAAGCCGTCGCGCGTCACCTATCGCAAGCTGACCAGGAGCTGATGACGTCTCGGGCCCGGTCCCTCGGGGGTCCGGGCCCGTCAGTTCCCAATCGACTGCAGAGAGAGGTCCGTCGCGTGGCGCGCACCCACATCGATATCGAGCTCCGCTGGGGCGATCAGGACGCCTACGGGCACGTCAACAACGTGGCCTACGCGCGATTCCTGGAGGAGTCGCGCGTGCGCACCTTCTGGCTCGGATCCGGTCGCGAGGCGACCGGCATGGAGCGCCATTTCCGAGGTGACGATCCCGCCGGCCCGAAGATGCTGGTCGCGAGCCAGCAGATCGAGTTCCTGCGCGTGCTGGAGTACAGCGAGCACCCCGTCTCCGTGGAGCTCTGGATCGGCCGCCTCGGCGGATCGAGCCTCGAGGTGCACTACGAGATCGTCGACGGCTCGGCCGCTGAGCGCACGGTCGTCGCCAGAGCGATCTCGCACATCGTGATCGTCGACGGAATGACGCTGCGGCCCGTGCGTCTCTCCGACGAGGGACGCGCCTCCGTCGAGCCCTGGACCGACGCGCCCCTGCAGCTGCGCCGCAGCTAGGGCCGGGACTGGAGCGCGCTGGATCTCCGCTCACAGCGTTCGTCGCTGTGAGCGGAGACCCGGCCGTCTGCTACCCGAGCTCGGCGCGCAGTCCGGACCGGATCCGGGAGTACCGCTTGCGAGCCGCCCCGGGGGAGAGACCGAGGACCGCTCCGGCTTCGGCGACCCCGAAACCCTCCCACGCCACGAGCAGCAGCAGCTCGCGATCGCGCTCGGGGAGCTTCGCGAGTGCGATGCGGAGATCGGGATCCGGGTCCGGCGATGTCGTCGTCGGTTCGCTGCGGATCTCGGCGCGCAGCCGATCCGCGAGCTCCGTGTGCCGCACGCGCCCGCGGCGCGCGCGGGCCAGCACTCTGCGCGCCACGCCGTAGGCGTACTGCCGCAGCGCCTCGCGATCCCGGGGCAGGCGGTCGCCCTTGCCGAGCAGGACGAGGAGAGTGTCCGCGGCCGCGTCGGCCGCGTCGTGGGCGTCTCCGAGGCGGCGGAGGAAGTAGCCGGTGAGCTCGGGGAGCAGCTCGGCGAGGACCTCGCGCGGATCCACCGCTTCGCGCAGGATCTCCGAGAGCGGGATCGGCACGGTGTCCGCCGCGAGGCGGTCGGAAACGTTCGCGCTCATTCGGCACCGCCCTCCTCGTCCTGGTGCCCCCAGCCGCCGCGCCCGACGGCGGCCGCGGGATCCTCGACACCGGCCGCGGCGGCGACCTCCCTGAGCGCACGATCATAGTCGTCCCAGTACGGCGATCCCACGTCGATGGTCTCGTAGGGGTCGGAGAGCCTGGCGAAGTCGTCGAAGATCCCGTCGATGAATGCCTGCCGATCGACACCGTCCCACAGCTCGTAGGCGGCGCGGAACGAGGGACCGTTGTGCACGAGCATCTCCTCCTCCGCGGGTCGTTCGCCGTGCTGAGAGCTGAGCTGCTGCTGCGCGACCACGACGTTGACGGCGTCCTGCTGCAGCAGCGCCTGGGCGGCGTTCGTGCGCTCGGCCGGATCGTCCGCGTTCATCCGTGCGAGGAACGCCCACATCAGATACCGCACCCCGCCGCCGTCGGAGTGCACGATCTCCGGCCATGTCGGCGCCTCGCGCATCACAGCCATCGCCGCCTCCCGGGCGGGCTCGTCGTCCGCGCGGTCGGCCGCGATCCACTCCGCCAGCCAGGCCAGCCACAGGGTGCGTTCGAGATCGGCTACCAGTGTGCCCGTCTGGATCATCCCGGCTTCGTCGGAGTAACATCCGGCGATGACCGCCGCCTCGGCGTCCCAGTCGAAGCCGGGCGGAGCGGGGAGCCCGCGGGGTGCGACTTCGGCGATGTACTCCGCGAAGTCCGGCGCGTCGGTGGCGATCCACTCCTCATCGGCGACCGTCTCGGTGCCGGAGCCGTCATCGATGATGCCCGTCTGCGCAGCGAACATGCGCTCGGCGACGGCGGCGGCGGGGAATGAGAGCGCGCCGACGAGGAGCGCGCCGACGGCGATACTCCAGGTCTTGCGCACGCGCCGCTTCGCCCGGGCGGGTCGCGCCGCCTCGTCGACGAGCGCGCGCGCGGTGCCGGGAGAGATGGTCGGGTTCGGGGCGGCAAGCCGGGCGAGCCGTGCGTCGAGCGCGCCGTCGCCGTTCTCGGTATCCGATCGCAGGGTCATGAGTTCCTCGATTCTCGCGTGTCACTCAGGTACCTGCGGGTTTCGACGGAAACGTGACGGATCGGCGGCACGGGATCTCACGCGGGCGCGGCTCCGGATCGGCTGTTCGCGGAACCGCCCGGGCCGGATCGCGCGGAAGCGCCCGCTATTCGCTCTCGGGCAGCCGGATCGTCGTCTCCTG
This sequence comes from Leucobacter celer subsp. astrifaciens, assembly GCF_001273835.1. Lineage (GTDB taxonomy): Bacteria > Actinomycetota > Actinomycetes > Actinomycetales > Microbacteriaceae > Leucobacter > Leucobacter celer. The sequence goes on from NZ_JHEI01000136.1 coordinate 77,471, forward strand.
CGACACGCTCGCGACGAGTGCGCCCGTGCGGTCGTAGAAGCGCCCGTGCGTGAGTCCGCGACCGCCCTGCGCGGTGGGGGACTCGAGCTCGTAGAGCAGCCACTCGTCCACCCGGAAGGGGCGGTGGAACCACATGGCGTGGTCGAGGCTCGCGCCGCGCATCCCGGGTGTCGCCCAGGGCACGCCGTGCCGGCGCATCACCGGTTCGAGCAGCAGATAGTCGCTCGCGAAGGCGAGGGCCGCGGCGTGCAGCAGCGGTGTCGCGTCGAAGGTGTCGCGGCTGCGCAGCCACACCCGCTGGCGGTTGCTGCGCTCGGGGACGTTCAGGATGATGTCGGACTCGACGTAGCGGAAGTCGAACGGCCGGTTCAGCACCCACGAGGCCCGGCCGCCCCCGCCCGAGCTGGCCAGATGGCCGTAGGTCTCCCACACGCTGGGCAGGGACTCGGGATCGGGCACCGAACCGAGATCCGCAGGCTCCTGGTGCTCGAGGCCCGCGTCCGGCTCCTGGTACGACGAGATCATCGACATCAGCACCTGGCCGCTCTGGTAGGCCTGCACCCGTCGCGTGGAGAAGGAGCGTCCGTCGTGCAGGCGATCCACCTCGAACGTCATGCGATCCTCGCTGTCGCCCGGCCGCAGGAAGTAGCCGTGCATCGAGTGGATGATGCGATCCTCGGGCACCGTGGTACCGGCCGCGGCGATCGCCTGCCCGAGCACCTGGCCGCCGAAGGAGCGCCCGTGCGGGGTGGGGAACGCCGGCCCGGTGAGGATGTCTTCGCGGGTGCGCGCGCCGGAGTCGAGCACCGAGAGCATGGCGAGGAGATCGGGGGAAACGGTCATGGGTCCTCCTGGGTCGGCTCCATTGCATGGACGATGCCCCCAGTCTATGACCGGGCGGGTGCCGGATCGGCGCGCGACCCGTTCGCTAGGCTGGGTGCGATGACTGCCACCTTGTCGCTCGCGGATCACGCGACCCGGGACGATCTGCGCATCTTCCTCGAGCGCCTGCAGCGCGCGGGCCAGGAGGACGTGCGCCTCACCACGCGGGGGGCGGTGCTGGCCGTGTACGGCTGCACGCAGGCTCCGCGCGGGATCACCGACGCGGTGCCCGTGGTGCTGGTGATGCGGGCGTTCGAGCTCGCGGCTGCGCCGGCCGAGGCCGTGGATGAGACGGTGCCGGGGCGGGCGCTGCTCGACCGCATCGCGCGTCTCGGGATCGTGGGGCTGGCGCTCGAGGCGCCCGAGGTCACGAGCCTGGCGGCCTGGGCGGGAGTGCTGCCGCCGGTCACCGGGTGGAGCGCCGCCGGAGTCGTCGATGCGGCATCGCTCGCGACCGTCGCGTCCGAGGGGATCGAGCGGGTCGCCTCGCTGCTGCCGGAGGATCCCGGCGATGCCGTGGTGCAGCGCGTGCGGGCCTCGGTGTGGGGCGCGGAGATCGCGCCGGGACTGCCCGCCGCCGCCGCGTTCGCCGCCGAGGCGATGGGGCTGCTGAGCGATGAGGATCCCGTGCGCGTCTCGCGCTCTCTGACCTGGACGCGGCTCACCACCGCGCGCGGGCACGTGCTCGTGCGCTCGCTGCTGGGATAGCGAGGGCCTCCCAGCAGGATCGGCGATCCTCGGGTAAGATAGTGAGGTCAACTAGAGGAGTGTGTACATGGCCAACCCCAACGGCATCATCGACCCGCCCATCGACGATCTGCTCGAGAAGGTCGATTCGAAGTACGCCCTGGTGGTCTTCGCTTCGCAGCGCGCCCGCCAGATCAACGATTACTACACGGATCTGCACGACGGCAATCTGTTCGACAACGTCGGCCCGCTGGTCGACTCGTCGGTCGACGACAAGCCGCTGTCGATCGCGCTGCACGAGATCGTCGAGGGCAAGCTGACCATGAGTCGGCGCGCCGCCGTGTCGAGCGACTCCGAGGATGCGGCCGCGACCAGCGCGTAATCTTCCGCTGCACTCGCAGCTCTGTCGGTGGCGTCGGATACCCTGAATGGGGTCCGGCGCCATCGGCGTTTTCAGCATCGGTGTTCGTCGCCTCGGTGTTCGTCACCTGCGCCGCACCCCTCTCGTCCGCCCGCTTCCCACCGCAAGGAGCTCACGTGCCGCTGCGCCAGTTCACCTCGGAATCCGTCACCGAGGGCCACCCGGACAAGATCTGCGACCGCATCTCGGACTCGATCCTCGATGCGATGCTCGAGCAGGATCCCGGCGCTCGCGTCGCCGTCGAGACCCTCGTCACCACGGGGCTCGTGCACGTCGCCGGCGAGGTCTCCACGACAGGCTACGTCGAGATCCCCCAGATCGTGCGCGAGGCCGTGCGCGATATCGGCTACACCAGCTCCGAGATGGGGTTCGACGCCGCCTCGTGCGGCGTCTCGGTGTCGATCGGGCAGCAGTCGCCCGACATCGCGGGCGGAGTCGACTCCTCGCTCGAGGTCCGCAGCGGCGAGGCCGGTGAGGACGACGGGCTCAGCCGCCAGGGCGCCGGCGACCAGGGCATCATGTTCGGCTACGCGACCGATGAGACGCCCGAGCTGCACCCGCTCCCCAGCTGGATCGCGCATCGCCTCGCCGAGCGCCTCACCGAGGTGCGCAAGAGCGGCGTGCTGCCCGAACTGCGCCCCGACGGCAAGACCCAGGTGACCATCGGCTACGACGGGAACCGCGCGGTGAGTGTCGAGGCGGTCGTCGTCTCCACGCAGCACCACGGCGACATCTCCCAGCAGGCGCTGCGCGACGCCGTGGAGCGCGAGGTGATCCGGCCGGTGCTCGAGCGGGTGGAGCTGAACAGCTCGGACGCCCAGCTCTTCATCAACCCGGCCGGTCCGTTCGTGATCGGCGGCCCCATGGGCGACGCCGGCCTCACCGGCCGCAAGATCATCATCGACACCTACGGCGGGGCCAGCCGGCACGGCGGCGGCGCGTTCAGCGGCAAGGACCCGTCGAAAGTCGATCGCTCGGCCGCCTACGCGATGCGCTGGGTCGCCAAGCACGTCGTGCGGGCAGGCCTGGCCCGCCGGGCCGAGCTCCAGGTCGCCTATGCGATCGGACGCGCCCACCCGGTCGGCCTCTACGTCGAGACGTTCGGCACCGAGACCGTGCCGCTCGATCGCATCGAGCGCGCGGTGCGCGAGGTCTTCGACCTGCGCCCGCTCGCCATCATCCGAGACCTCGAGCTGCTGCGCCCGGTCTACGCGAAGACGAGCGCGTACGGCCACTTCGGTCGCGAGCTTCCCGAGTTCACCTGGGAGGCCACTCCGCGCACCGCCGAGCTGCGGGCCGCAGCCGGCCTGTAGGGGCGCCGTGGCCACGGACGGTGCGAGCGGCAGCGCGTTCGAGCGGGCGGAGGCGGCGAACGGCCGCCCCGTCGCGCGCGTGCTGCTCGACTCCGCGCTGCCCCAGCTCGACCACCTCTTCGACTACGCGATTCCGCCCGAGCTCGCCGAGGAGGTGCGGATCGGCCAGCGCGTCCGCGTGCCGTTCCGTTCGCAGGAGCGCAAGAGCTTCGGCTACATCGTCGAGTTCGCCGAACGCAGCGACTTCGGGGGCGAACTCTCGGCCATCGCCGACATCGTCACGCGGGTGCCCCTGCTCGCTCCCGAGGTGTGGCGGCTGGCGCGCGCCGTCGCAGATCGGGCCGGCGGCTCGGCCGGAGACATCCTGCGCCTCGCGATCCCCACGCGGCTGGTGCGGGTCGAGAAGCAGCACCTCGCCGCGCAGGCGGAGCGGGACGAGCAGGCAGCCCCGGCGGCCCCGGATGGGCAGCCGGCCCAGGCCGCCCCGGCAACGCCGGCAGCGCAGCCGGCCCCGGACGAGCAGCCCGAGCCGGTCGCCGAGGGCGTCTCGGAGGAGAGCGCCGTTGCGCTCGAGCTCGTCTCGGGCGCGCGTCTGGCATTCACCGCTTCGCACGGTCCCGAGCGGCTGCACACGGGGGAGTGGGTCGGCGGCTGGGCGGCACGCCTGGCGCGGCTCGCGATCGCCGTGCACGCGCTCGGACGCAGCGCGATCCTCATCGCCCCCGACTACCGCGATCTCGATCAGCTGCGCGACGCGCTGGCGGCATTCGGGCACCCCGATATCGTGCGCGTCGACTCCCGGCAGTCCAACGCCGAGCGCTATGCGGGCTTCCTGCGGGCGCTCGACGCCGAGCCGCGCATCGTGCTGGGCAACCGGTCCGCCGTCTACGCGCCGGCACACCGGCTCGGCGCCGTCATCGTGTGGGACGACGGCGATCCGGTGCTGGCCGAGCCCCTCACGCCCTACGTACACGCCCGCGATGCCGCGCTCGTGCGCGCCGCGCTGAGTTCGGAGACGTCGCCGGAGGAACCCACGGGCCTCTTCTTCGCCGGGCACGCGCGCAGCGCGGAGGTGCAGCGTCTCGTCGACATCGGCTACGTGCGCGCCCAGCAGAATCCGCCCAGGCGCGCGCGCATCGTGCACGCCGACGCCTCCATGACGCCGGACGCCTTCGCGGGCCGGGTGCCCGAGTTCGCGGCGCGCACCATCAGGGAGGGGCTGCGGCACGGGCCGGTGCTCGTGCAGGTCGCCACGCCGGGGTACGCGCCGGTCGCCGTCTGCGGCGAGTGCGGCGATCTGGCCAGGTGCCGGGCCTGCAGCGGGCCGATCGGCTTCCGCACGGTGGGGCGCGCCTCGTGCCGCTGGTGCGGGGAGTACGCGACGAAGTGGCGATGCAGCACCTGCGACGGCACCCGGCTCGAGGAGCGCGGGATGGGATCGGCGCGCACGGTCGAACAGTTCGAGCGGCAGTTCGAGGGAGCGCGCGTGCTCCTGAGCGATGGTGAGCACCCGCGCGAGCGGGTCGACGCGCGCCCGGCGCTCGTCGTGGCCACCCGCGGCGCCGAGCCGCTCGCAGCGGGGGGATACCGCGCCGTGGTGCTGCTCGACATCGAACGCCTGCTCGGCCTCGAGACCCTGCGGGCCGGCGAGGACTGTCTGCGGTGGTGGGAGAACGCGGCGGCGCTCACCGCCCCCGAAGGTCTCTGCCTGATGGCGTCGGGAGGCGGGCCCGTGGTGCGCGCCTTCGTGACCGGCCGCGAGGAGGAGTGGCTGCGCGGGGAGCTGCGGGATCGCCACGCGCTGCGCTACCCGCCCGCCGTGCGCGTGGCGAGCGTCAGCGGCGGTCCCGACGAGGTGGAGCGCGCGCTGCAGCAGCTGGCGGGTCTCGCCGGGGTCGATCACCTGGGGCCGACCCCGATCCCGCCCGGCGGGCCGGCGAAGACCCCCGCGGGACTCGTGCGCGCGATCGTGCGCTTCGACTACGGGCAGGGCGACGAGGTCGCGAGCCGCCTGCGCGGGGCGCTCGTCGCCGACGCCGCGGGATCCTCGTCCCGCACCCGCGGCCGCGCCCCGGGGCGGGCGCGGCCCGAGGCGCTCCGGCTGCGATTCGACGATCGCGGCGTCTTCGACGGGTAGGTGCGCGGGCCCGCTACTCGCCGCGCAGACGCTCCGCCACGAAGTCGACGTCCTTGTCACCGCGGCCCGAGAGGTTCGCGATGACGATCGCGTCCGGGGCCAGGGTCGGGGCGAGCTTCACGACGTGGGCGAGCGCGTGCGACGACTCGAGCGCGGGGATGATGCCCTCGGTGCGCGTGAGCAGCTGGAACGCGGCGAGCGCCTCGTCGTCGGTGACCGACACGTATTCGGCGCGGCCGATCTGCTCCAGGTGCGCATGCTGCGGGCCGACGCCCGGATAGTCGATACCCGAGCCGATCGAGTGCACGGGGGCGGGCTCGCCGTCGGCTCCGAGCAGCACCTTGGTGTGCATGCCGTGGATGTCGCCGACCACCCCGAGGGTCATGGTCGCCGCGTGGCGGTCGGTGTCGAGGCCCTCGCCGGCGGGCTCGACGCCGATGATGCGCACCGATTCGTCCTCGAGGAACGCGTCGAACAACCCCATCGCGTTCGAGCCGCCGCCGACGCAGGCCACGAGCGCGTCGGGCAGGCGCCCCTCGGCCTCGAGGATCTGCGCGCGGGCCTCGCGGCCGACAACCGACTGGAAGTCGCGCACCATGGTGGGGAACGGGTGCGGGCCGACGACCGAGCCGATGGCGAAGAGGTACTCGTCGGGGGCGGCCGCGTAGACCTCGAACGCCGAGTCGACGGCCTCCTTGAGCGACCGGCCGCCGCGCTCGACGGGCACCACCTGCGCCCCCAGCAGCTCCATGCGCACCACGTTGGGGTGCTGCTTCTCGACGTCGATCGCGCCCATGTGGATCTCGCACTCGAGTCCCACGAGCGCCGCGGCCGTCGCGAGCGCAACGCCGTGCTGGCCGGCCCCGGTCTCGGCGATCACCTTCCTCTTGCCCATGCGCTTCGCGAGCAGGGCCTCGCCGAGCGTGTGGTTGATCTTGTGGGCGCCGGTGTGGTTGAGATCCTCGCGCTTCAGGTAGACCCGCGCGCCGCCGAGCTCGCGAGTGAGGTTCTCGGCGAAGTAGAGCAGGGAAGGGCGACCCACGTACTTCGTGAGCAGGGCCTGCAGCTCATCCGCGAACGCGGGATCCCGCCTCGCGGCCTCGTAGGCCGTCGCGACCTCGGCCATCGGCTCCACGAGGAACGGCGGAAGCACGGCGCCGCCGAATTCGCCGAAGTAGCCGTTCTCGTCCGCTCGGTAGCGGGAGGCCGGGGAGAGCTGGGTATCGTTCATGGTGCGTGGTTCCTTTGCTTCATTGCGCCACTCGAAAACGAAAAACACCGCCTGCGAGAGGCGGTGTCGGTGCATGCATACGCTGACGGGCCGCCCTCAGGCGGTCCACCACAGATTCACGGAATGCATGCGGCGATCATAGCAGGATCGCGGCGCGGCGCGGCAGGGCTCGATCCGCCGTGCAGATCCGCGAGCCCGCCCGAGATGCGAGAATAGGACGATGCGCATCGTCTTCGCCGGAACCCCGGAGTTCGCCGTTCCCAGCCTGCACGCGCTCGTGCGCGCGGGCCACGAGGTCGCGGGGGTCATCACCCGCGAGGACGCGCCGCTCGGGCGCAAGCGCGTGCTCACGCCGTCGCCGGTCGCGCTCGCCGCCGAGGAGCTCGGGATCCCGGTGCACCGGGCCAACCGGCTCGACGAGGCGGCGACCGAGTGGGTGCGAGCGCTCGCCCCTGAACTCGGGGTGATCGTCGCCTATGGCGGACTCGTGCGGCAACCGCTGCTGGGTCTGCCCGAGCACGGGTGGATCAACCTGCACTTCTCCGAGCTGCCGCGGTGGCGCGGTGCCGCTCCGGTGCAGCGGGCGCTGCAGGCGGGGGAGCAGCGGCTCGGGGTCACGGTGTTCCGGCTCGTCGAGGCGCTCGACGCCGGCGACGTGCTGAGCCGTGACGCGCAGGACTTCGCCCCGGGAACCACGGCCGGCGCCGCGCTGACGGAGCTCGCCGGCTCAGGCACCGGCGCGCTGCTCGCCGCGGTCGACGCGCTCGCGGCCGATCCGGGAGCGGGGCTGCCGCAGCAGGGCGAGGCCACCTACGCGCACAAGCTCTCCCGCGAGGACGGGCGCCTCGACCTCGTGCGACCCGCCTCCGCGGTGCTCGCCCACTGGGCGGGCGTCACTCCCGAACCCGGCGGCTTCGTGCTGTACGACGAGCAGCCCCTGAAGCTGCACGAGGTGCGCCCCGCAGCCGTGGATGCGGGAGCCCGCGCACCCGGTGTCGTGGTGATGAGCGGCGGATCCGCGGTTCTGCACCTGGCGGACGGAGCGCTCGAACTCGTGCGCGTGCAGCCCGCGGGGAAGCCCGCGATGGACGGCGCGGCGTGGCTGCGCGGTCGCGGCGGGGAAGCGGTGGTGCGATGAGTGCCGGGGAACGGAGCGGGAACCGGGGCCGCTCCCAGGGGCGTCCCCAGGGGCGTCATCAGCGGCCGGCCGGCCGCGGCCCGCGCGCACCGCGCGCCGAGATCTCGCCGGCGCGCCTGGTCGCCTACGACGTGCTGCGCGATGTCGAGGATCGTGATGCGTACGCGAACCTCGCGCTTCCCGCTCGAATCCGCGAGGCCCGTCTCGACGGGCGCGACGCGGGGCTCGCGACGGAGCTCGCCGCCGGCGCGCTCCGCGGACGAGGGCGCTACGACCGCATCATCGAGCTCGCGGCCGGGCGCAGCGCGGCCGAGATCGATTCACGCACGCTGAACGTGCTGCGCCTCGGCGTCCACCAGCTGCTGAGCATGCGCACCGCCGCGCACGCGGCCGTGAACGAGAGCGTCGAGCTGCAGCGCCGCGTGGCGAACCCGAACGCGGCCGGCTTCGTCAACGGCGTGCTGCGCGCGATCGGCCGGTCCTCGAACGAGGAGTGGGACGCGCGGATCGCGGAGGAGTCGCGCACCCCCGACGAGGAGCTCGCGATCCGCACCTCTCATCCGGCATGGGTGCTGCGCGCGCTGCGGGATGCCCTGCGCTCGGAGGGGCGCGAGGCGGAGCTCGAGGAATTGCTCGCCGCCGACAACGCATCTCCGCGTGTGAGCCTTGCGGTCCTGCCCGGATCGGGGCTCGACGCCGCTGCCGCCGCGGCTCACGGCCCCGGTCTCGCGGCGAGCGGACCTTCCCCGATCGGGCTGGAGCTGGCCGGGGGCGATCCGGCGCGGGTCGTCGCTGCGCTCGACGCGCCTGAGGGTCGGGTGCGCGTGCAGGACCAGGGATCGCAGCTCGCGGCGCTCGCGCTGACGAGGGTCGGCGTCGTGGCGCCGGGCGAGCGCTGGCTCGACCTGTGCGCCGGGCCCGGCGGCAAGACCGCCGTGCTCGGCGCGGAGGCCCTGCTGGGCGGCGCCGCTCTGCGCGCCAACGAGGTGTCCTCGCACCGGGCGGAGCTCGTGCGGCGCGCGGTGGCCGCGGTGACGGAGGCGGTCGAGGTCGTGTCGCACGACGGGCGCGACGCGGAGGCCTACGGGGGCCGGGACGCGGCGTACGACCGGATCCTGGTCGACGCCCCCTGCTCGGGGCTCGGCGCGCTGCGACGGAGGCCCGAGGCGCGCTGGCGCAAGCAGCCGTCGGACCTGCCCGAGCTGACCGCCCTGCAGGGCGAGCTGCTCGATGCGGCGGTCGCGAGGCTCGCGCCGGGGGGCGTGCTCGGCTACGTCACCTGCTCGCCCCATCTCGCCGAGACCCGCGTCGCCGTCGACCGCCTGCTGAAGCGGCACCCGGAGCTCCGGGAGCTCGACGCGAAGGCGGTGCTGCGCGGCGTCGCGCGAGAGGAACTCGATCTCGCGGGGGACGCCCTCAGCGCGCAGCTATGGCCCCACCGTCACGGCACCGACGCCATGTTCATCGCGCTCATCGAACGAGGGAGCTGAGCGAGCCGCCCCTGGCGCGATGTCGGTGGTGCGCCCTACGCTTCTTGCATGAGCACCGACGCATCGCAGAGCGGCCCCGATCCCGAGGCGGCTCCCTCCCGACCGGGTCCCGCGCCTCCCGAGGGCGGGATGCGCACGTTCCTGCACGTGCTCGTCAACACGGCCGTCGCGAACCTGACGACCAACTTCCTGTGGTTCGCGGTCGTGTTCTGGGTGTACCTGGAGACGCGGAGCATCCTCGCGACCGGCGTACTCGGCGGCGCCTACATGATGCTGCTCGCACTGAGCTCGATGTGGTTCGGCTCCCTCGTGGACCGGCTGCGCAAGCAGCGCGTCATGCTGATCTCGGCGTGGTCGTCGCTCGTCGCGTTCATCATCGGCTGCCTCATCTTCTTCATGATCCCGGCCGACACGCTGCTGAACATCGGAGGGCCCTGGTTCTGGGCCTTCACGCTGATCCTGCTCGCCGGCTGCGTGGTGGAGCTGATGCGCAACCTCGCGCTCGCGACCACGGTGACGCTGCTCGTGCCCGTCGAACGGCACGCGAACGCGAACGGGCTCGTCGGCACGGTGCAGGGGATCGCCTTCATCGCCACGAGCGTCTTCAGCGGCCTCTCGGTCGGTTTCCTGGGCATGGGGCCGACCATGCTGATCGCGACCGTGTTCGTCGCCGTCCCGATCGTCCACCTGCATCTGCTGCGCATCCCCGAACCCGAGATCGTCCACGATCCGGAACGCAGCGCCGTCGACTTCAAGGGCGGCATGGCGGCGATGCTGGCGGTTCCCGGCCTGTTCGCGCTCGTCATCTTCACGATGCTGAACAACCTGTCGGGCGGCGTCTTCATGGCGCTGCTCGACCCGTACGGATTGAACATGTTCCGCGTGGAGATCTGGGGTCTCGTGTTCGGGCTCGCCTCGACGGGGTTCATCGTGGGCGGCGCGATCGTCGCGAAGTGGGGGCTCGGCGAGAACCCCATCCGCACCATGCTGGTGCTGGTCGCGCTGCTCGGCGTACTCGGGGCGCTCTTCACCGTGCGCGAGTGGCCGTGGCTCTTCATCGCCGGCATCTGGCTGTTCATGGCGATGATGCCGGCGATCGAGGCCGCGGAGCAGACGGTGATCCAACGGGTGGTGCCCTACGAGAAGCAGGGGCGCGTGTTCGGGCTCGCCATGACCTTCGAAGCCGCGGCGGCGCCGATCACATCGTTCCTGATCGCGCCCATCGCCGAGTTCTGGGTGGTGCCGTACATGGATCGCCCCGAGGGCCAGGAGGCCTGGGGATGGCTGCTCGGAGCAGGCGAGAGCCGCGGGATCGCGCTCATCTTCTTCTGGTCCGGGATCGCGATGATCGCACTCGCCGTCGGGGCGATGTTCACGCGCTACTATCGGGTGCTCTCTCGCAGTTTCGCCGAGAGCTCAGGCTCGTCGCCGACCGGGACTCGCGCGGCGGAGGAATCCTGATCGCCGCGGTCGCCCCGGCCGGGGCCGCGCGCTACTGCCAGACCACCTCGAGCTGGTCCTCTGCGAAGTCGACGTAGGGCCGGCGCAGGTCGCCGCCGAAGAGCAGTTCGCCGCTGACGCGCTCGCCGTCCCGGTCAGCCTCGATGGTCGTCGTGATGCGGATGTAGTCGTTGGCGCTGACCAGCGAGGGTGCCTCGTAGCCGGAGGTCGGTTCGAGCTTCTTGAGCGCGGCGTCGCCCTCGGGTGTGAGGGTGCGCTGCGCGGTGTCGGGCACGGGGATCGATCCGTCGTTCAGCTCCTCCGAGACGTCGAGGCCGCACGGCGTGGTGAGGGCGGTCATCGCGATGCACTCCTCGAGCGACTCCCGCACGAGATCGCGGAAGATCTCCGTCGCATCGTCGGTGAGCACGGGGCGCAGCTCGTACATCGGCGTGAGGTTGTCGTCGGTGGCGAGCACGAACACGTCATCGTCGCTGCTCAGCCGGAACGCGTCCATCTCCAGCTCGAACTGGTACGCGCCGGGGAAGAAGCTGACGTAGTCGTCTCCGGGGTCGACGCCGTTCAGGGTCAGCCCCAGGCCGTCGAAGCTCGTCAGCGACATGCGCATCAGACCGTCGGAGAGCTCCCAGCCGTTCTGGTACGAGTCCCAGACGCGGAAGTCGCGCGTCACGGTCTCGTCTCCCACGTCGAAGGTCGCGGTGACGACGGCGTCGTAGTCGCTCTGCGACGCGGACTCCTCCTCGACCACGATGTTGGTGATCGGTGCGAGCTCGTTCGACCGGGCGAGCACCTCGTCGGAGAGCAGCCGGTCGGACGAGCTGCCGCCCGCGATCGTGCGCGCCGTGGCGGCGTCGCCGTCGGCCAGCGCCTGCAGATACTCTTCGACCGCCTCCGTCGGGGTGGCCGCCGACCTGCTGCCGACCTCCGGTGTCGAAACGCTTCCGCTCGTGCCGCGGTTGAAGAGCGAGCCGATCGCGAAGATGCCGCCCACGATCAGCAGCAGGAGCACGACCGCGCCGGCGATGATGCCGATGATGGCCCCGGTCGGCAGACCGCGCTTCGGCTGCGGAGGCTGCGGTGCCGCCTGGCCCTGCTGCTCGGGGAAGCCCTGCGGTGCGGCCGGATCCTGCTGGGCATAACTCTGTTGGGGGGCATAGCCCTGCTGCGGGACATAACCCTGCTGCGGCACCTGGCCCTGCGGAGCGGCTTGAGCCTGCGGGGGCGCATAGCCCTGCGGCGGCTGGAAACCCTGCGGGGGCTGGAAGCCTTGCGGGGGCGCGTATCCCTGCGGCGGCTGGAACTCCTGCGGGGGTGCATACCCCTGCGGCGGCTGGAAGTCGGCGGGCTGCTGGATTCCAGTGGGCGGAGCCAGGCCGGGGGAGGGGGCGAGGCCGGCCGGAGCCTCCGAGGTGGGCTCGGGCTCGGTCAGTTCGGGTTCGACCGGCTCGGGCGCTTCGTTCGTCGGCGTCGTGCTCTTCGACGGTTCCGGCGTCGTCGATTCGGGATCGGGCTGCTGCGGGTTCTCAGGCGAATCGCTCATACCCTCCAGCCTATGCGCTCGGGTCCGCGGTGTCGGGTCGGCGGCGCACGGGGCGGGAACGCCGTAGGCTTGAGAGGTGACCGCGCAGCGCATCAACCCGAGCATCCTGTCCGCCGACTTCGTGAACCTGCAGGCCGAACTCGAAGCCATCGCCACGGCCGATCTCGTGCACGTGGACGTCATGGACAACCACTTCGTGCCGAACCTCACCATGGGGCCGCCGATCGTCGAACGTATCCAGGCGGTCTCGCCGGTGCCGCTCGATGTGCACCTCATGATCTCCGATGCCGACCGCTGGGCCCCCGGCTACGCCGAGCTGGGCGCCTACTCGGTGACCTTCCACGCCGAGGCCGCGGCTGATCCGGTGGCGCTCGCGCGCCGTCTGCGGGAGATCGGGGCCCGCGCGGGCATCGCGCTCAAGCCCGGCACCGACCCCGAACCGTATCTCGAGCTGCTCCCGGAGTTCGATCAGGTGCTCGTGATGACGGTGGAGCCGGGGTTCGGCGGCCAGTCCTTCATGGCCGACATGATGCCCAAGCTGCGCCGTTTCGCGGAGGCGAAGGCTCGGCTGGGGCTCGATCTCTGGCTGCAGGTCGACGGGGGGATCTCGAAGGACACGATCGGGATCGCCGCCGAAGCCGGGGCCGACACCTTCGTCGCGGGATCCGCGGTCTACGGGGGCGTGCCCGAGGACCGCATCGCGGAGCTCCGGATCGCCGCCGCCGCGCACCGGCACTGAAGCTGCCCGAGAACGCGGTAGTGTAGTCACGTGAAATCGTTCGATGAGCTGTTCGCCGAGCTCAGTGAGAAGGCCGCCTCGCGCCCCGAGGGCAGCGACACCGTCGCGCGCCTCGACGCCGGCGTGCACACGATCGGCAAGAAGATCGTCGAGGAGGCCGCCGAGGTGTGGATGGCCGCCGAGCACGAGAGCGACGAGGCATGCGCGGAGGAGATCAGCCAGCTGCTCTACCACCTGCAGGTGCTCATGCTCGCGAAGGGGCTGACGCTCCAGGACGTCTACGCGCATCTCTAGCGTCGGTCGGTGGGTCGTTCCGGATCCCCACTCGCCGACGCTTCTTCGCTGACCTCATCACCCTGGCCGGCGCACCGTCGGCCGACACGGAAGGATTCCACCACCATCATGCTGCGCATCGCCGTTCCCAATAAGGGATCGCTCTCCGAGATCGCCGCCGAGATGCTCGCGGAGGCGGGCTACTCGGGACGCCGGGACAGCCGCAAGCTCGTGCACACCGACACCCGCAACGGCGTCGAGTTCTTCTACCTGCGCCCGCGCGACATCGCGACCTACGTCGGATCGGGCGCGCTCGACGTCGGCATCACCGGCCGGGATCTGCTGCTGGACTCGGGATCCGGCGCCGTGGAGATCGCCGCGCTCGACTTCGCCGACTCGACCTTCCGCTTCGCGGCCCCCGCCGGCGGGGACATCTCCGACATCGCCCACCTCGCCGGCAAGCGCGTCGCGACCAGCTATCCGAAGCTCGTCGACGACTTCCTGCGGGCGCGCGGCGTGGAGGCGATGCTCGTCAAGCTCGACGGCGCCGTGGAGTCGGCGGTGCAGCTCGGCGTGGCCGATGCGGTGGCCGACGTCGTGTCGACCGGTGCGACCCTGCGCGCTGCGGGCCTCGACATCTTCGGCCCCGTGATCCTCGAGTCCACGGCCCTGCTCATCGGCGGGCCGACCGCGCACCCCGACAGCGAGCGGCTGCTCCGCCGGCTCAGGGGCGTGCTCGTGGCGCGCAAGTACGCGATCCTGGAGTACGACCTGCCGGTCGCTCGGATCGAGGCTGCGACCGCCATCGCGAGCGGCATCGAGTCGCCGACGGTCTCCCCGCTGAAGGAGGAGGGCTGGGTCGCGGTGCGCGTCATGGTGCTGCGCGACGACGCGAACGATGTGATGGACCGGCTGTACGAGGTCGGCGCGAAGGGCATCTTCGTGACGCAGGTGCACGCGGCCCGTTTCTGACAGGAGTATCGACGATGGCAATCGCTACACGTGTGATCCCGTGCCTCGACGTCGCCGCGGGGCGCGTGGTGAAGGGTGTCAACTTCCTCAACCTGCGCGACGCGGGGGACCCCGTGGAGCTCGCAGCGCGCTACGCCGAGCAGGGCGCCGACGAGCTGACCTTCCTCGACGTGACCGCGACGGTCGACGACCGGTCGACGACGTACGAGGTGGTGCAGCGCACCGCCGAGCAGGTGTTCATCCCGCTCACCGTGGGCGGCGGCGTGCGCGGTGCCGAGGATGTGGCCCGGCTGCTGGGCGTGGGCGCCGACAAGGTGGGCATCAACAGCGGCGCGATCGCGCGCCCCGAGGTGATCGGCGAGATCGCCGACCGCTTCGGCTCGCAGGTGCTGGTGCTCTCGCTCGACGTGAAGCGCTCGCCGCGCACGCCCTCGGGCTTCGTGGTGACCACGCACGGCGGCAAGCGGGAGACGGACCTCGACGCGCTCGAGTGGTGCCGCGAGGCCGTCGAGCGGGGGGCCGGCGAGCTGCTGGTCAACTCGATGGACGCCGACGGCACGCTCGCGGGCTTCGATCTCGAACTCACCCGTGCCGTGCGCGAGCTCGCCGACGTGCCGGTCATCGCCTCGGGCGGCGCGGGCAGGCTCGAGCACTTCGCGCCGGCCGTCGAGGCGGGCGCCGACGCGGTGCTCGCGGCGTCGGTCTTCCACGACGGCACGTTCACCGTCGGCCAGGTGAAGCGCGCGCTCGTCGAGGCCGGCCACACCGTGCGCCTGACACCCGCCGGTTGAGCGAACCTGCGAGTCGAAACCGAGTGAGCCGAAACCATCACGAAAGCGACCGAGACGCCATGACGAACATCGATCCGGTGCCCGACGGCCTGGTCTTCAACGCCGAGGGGCTGCTGCCCGCCATCATCCAGGACGACGAGTCGGGCGATGTGCTGATGCTCGCCTGGATGGATCACGAGGCGATCCGGCGCACGCTCACCTCGGGCCGTGTGACCTTCTGGTCGCGCTCGCGGCGGGAGTACTGGCGCAAGGGCGACACCTCCGGGCACCGGCAGTACGTGCGCTCGGTCGCGCTGGACTGCGACGGTGACACCCTGCTCGTGCGGGTGATCCAGCTCGGCGCCGCGTGCCACACGGGCACCCGCACCTGCTTCACCGATCGCGAGATCGCGGCGCTCGTGGGGGATCCGGAGGCCTCGGACTGACGCGCGCCTGACCGGCCGAACCGGGTTGGCGCTCCGCGACGGTATGGCCGCTTGTGTACCAGCGCGGAGCGCCAACTTGAGGCTGGAACACTCTGGACGCGGTTTCGTCCACAGGGCGTGAGTCTGCCTCGGACACGCTCAGTCATCCACAATCTGGGATGCGCGAGGGCCGCGGGGCGGCGGGGTAGCACATTCTGGGTGCATGACCCGCTCGCCCGCTCCGCTTCCCGAAGAACTCGGCGAGGTGTTCACGCTGGCCGAGGCCCGTCGCGCGGGGGTGGCCGATCATCGACTGCGCGGGTCTGATCTGGAGTCCCCGTTCCGCCTCGTCTATCGCAGGGTACCGACTGCGCCGGGCCCGCAGATGCAGCAGTCGGCGCACGCGCTGCTCGAGTGGAAGTCTCGCCACCTCCAGTTGGCGCAGGCATTTACGAAGGTCATGGATCCCGACTCCTTCTTCTGCGGGCGTACGGCTGCGCTCCTCTGGGGGTTGCCGGTTCCGCGGCGCTCCGGCGATGCGCTTGAGGTCGGCCGGCTGGCGCCGCTGAGGGCGACGAGGCGAGGGGCGGTGAGAGGCATCCAGGTGAGACCGGGGCTGGTCGAAGTGCGCCGTCACCGGGGGCTGATCCTCACTTCCCCCGCGACGACCTGGGCGATGCTGGCTGCGCAACTCTCCGTCGAAGAACTCATCGTCGTCGGCGACACAATCGTCTTCAAGCCGCGCTATCCGGGCACGCAACGCCTGAAACGTGCGCCTCTCGGCACCCTCGACGAGTTGAGAGAGACGATGGAGAACGGACGGCGCAGAGGGATACTGCGTCTGCGGGAGGCGTTCCCCCAGATCAGGGAAGCGAGCGCCTCGCCACCGGAAACGCATATGCGGCTCAGGCTGATCGATGCGGGGCTACCGGAACCCGAACTCGATTGTGATGTTCGGGATCGAGAAGGTCGGCTGCTGGGCTGCAGTGAAGCCGCCTACCCGGAGTATCGCCTTGCGTTCGAGTATGAGAGCGAGCATCACCGAGTGGACCGCGCCCAGTGGAATCGGGATATCGAGAAGTATCACGATTACGCGGAGGCGGGATGGTCGGTGATTCGCAGCACGGCGGATCTGCTGTACCGCAGGACGGGCGAGTTCCAGCGGTTAGCTCGGGAGGGGTTGTTGCGAGCGGGCTGGGATCCTCGACGCTCGTGCGAGGTGCTTGTGCAAGTTGGCGCTCCGCGACAGTAAGGTCGCCCGTTCCGGACGCAGAGCGCCAACTCAACTCAGGGAGTGGGCGCGGTAGGCTGATCTGGTGACACTGACGACCTCGCGCGCCGCCTTCGACGCCGCGCGCGCCTCCCACGCCGTGATCCCCGTCTGCCGCGAGATCTTCGCCGACGCCGACACTCCCGTCGGCATCTACCGCAAGGTCGCGGCCTCGCGCCCGGGCACCTTCCTGCTCGAGTCGGCGGAGCAGGGCGGCGTCTGGACCCGCTTCAGCTTCGTCGGCGCCGGCAGCTTCGGTGTGCTGGGGGAGCGCGGCGGTCGCGCGCACTGGAAGCCGGGCACTTCGGGTACCGCGGTCGACGAGGAGCGCCTGCTGCCGGGCGGGGTCTCCGCGCTGCAGCCCGTCGAGGCGCTGCGGTCGGTCTACGAGCGCTGGCGAGCCCCCCAGGTCGAGGGGCTGCCCCCGCTCGCGAGCGGATTCGTCGGCTATCTCGGCTGGGAGACGGTGCGGCAGTTCGAGCGGCTCGAGAACGGCCCGTCCGAGGGGCCCGGCCTGCCCACGCAGGGGCTCAGCTTCGTCTCCGAGCTCGTGGTGATCGACCACCGGGAGGGCAGCGTGGTGCTGCTCGCCAACGTGCTGAACGACGGTGTGTTCGACGGGGCAAGCTCATCCGGCGACGGTGGCGCCGACGCCGACGCGCAGTGGGCCGATGCGCAGACGCGCCTCGACGCGCTGCAGGCCGCTCTGGCGGCCCCGGCGACTTCGCCGCTCGGCGCGCTGGATCGCGACGCGCTGCCGGATCCCGAGCGCCTCACGAGCACCCCGGAGTTCATGGCCGCCGTCGATCGCGCCAAGCGCTACATCGTCGACGGCGACATCTTCCAGGTCGTGCCGTCGCAGCGCTTCGACCAGGAGTGCGCGGCCGACCCCCTCGACGTCTACCGCGTGCTGCGCCACCTCAATCCCAGCCCGTACCTCTACCTGCTGCAGCTCGAGGACCACGACGGCGCGCCCTTCGCCGTGGTGGGGTCGAGTCCCGAGGCGCTCGTCACCGTGCAGGAGAGCGGACACGTGATGACGCACCCGATCGCGGGATCCCGCCCCCGGGGCGCGACCACGGAGGAGGACCAGCAGCACGAGCGCGACCTGCTCGCCGACGAGAAGGAACGGGCCGAGCACCTCATGCTCGTCGACCTCGCGCGCAACGACCTGCTGCGCGTGTGCGAGCCGGCGTCGGTCGAGGTGACGGAGTTCATGCGCATCGAGCGCTTCAGCCACATCATGCACATCGTCTCCACGGTGGAGGGGCGCACGCGCGCCGGTCAGAATCCCATCGACGTGTTCCGGGCCACCTTCCCCGCGGGCACCCTCTCGGGTGCGCCGAAACCGCGCGCGCTCGAGATCATCGACGAGCTCGAGCCGGTGCAGCGCGGAGTCTACGGCGGTGTGGTGGGGTACTTCGGCCTCGGCGGGGCGGCGGATCTCGCGATCGCGATCCGCACGGCCACCATCAAGGACGGGATCGCGATGGTGCAGGCGGGCGCGGGGATCGTGGCCGATTCGGTGCCGGAGATGGAGGACGCCGAGTGCCGCAGCAAAGCCGCGGCGCCGCTGCGCGCGATCGCGATCGCGAACACGCTGCACGGGCTCGGTTCGGCCGGCTCATCGGTCGGCGCCCCCGTCTCGAACGGTGCCGATGATGCGCGCTAAGCTCGCGGTTCTCAGCGGCGTCGCGCTCTCGGGAGCCGCGGCGCTGATCGCCGGGTCGCAGACCTGGGTCTCCTTCATGCTCGACGGGACTCACACCGTCGAGACCGTCACCGGGAACGCGGCGAACGCCGCGCTCGCGCCGGTGTCCGTGGCGCTCATCGCCGCCGCGCTGGCGCTCACGATCGCGGGCCGGGTGTTCCGGCGCGTGCTGGGAGCGCTCGTCGCGCTGCTCGGCGCGGGGCTGGTCGCGCTGGCGGGCGGCGTGCTCGCTGATCCGCTCGGGGCGGCGGGGGGCCGGATCACGGAGCTCACCGGCATCGCTGGCGGCGCCGCCGGTTCGGCGGTGCTGTGGAGCGATACCTCCGTCTGGGGATGGGTGAGCGTGCTCGCAGGCGTGCTCGCGGTCGTGCTGGGTGCGATCGTGCTGCTCTTCAGCGGCCGCTGGGGCTCGGCCGGTCGCAAATACGACTCCGCGCCGACGGCGGCAGGGGCGGCGGGCGGCGCGCCGGATCGCATCTCGGATTGGGACTCTCTGAGCGATGGGACCGACCCCAGCGACGATTTCCGGTAGGCTTGAGGCGTTCAAATCTGTTCAGAGGAGATTCATGAGTACCCAGCACGGAGACCCCGGTCACGGTGATTCGCCCGCCGCATGGACGGCGGTCGTGGTGATGCTGCTCGGCATCGCAGCCGGCACCGTCTTCTTCTTCCTGCACAATGCGACGATGGTGTGGGTGTGCGCCGGCGTGGTCGCGGTCGGTGCCCTGCTGGGGTGGATCCTCGCGAAGGCCGGCTTCGGCGTGAACGGCCCGAAGTTCAGCCCCAAGTCGCACGACTGACGTGCTCGAACAACTGCTGGCGGGTTCCCTCGAAGACGCGAGGGCTCGTCGAGAGCTTCGTCCGTACGCGCAGCTCGAGGCCGAGGCGCTGCAGCGGCCCGCCGCTCTCGACGCGCTCGAGGCGCTGGCGCCCGCCGATCACATGAAGGTGATCGCCGAGGTGAAGCGCGCGAGCCCGTCGCGCGGCGACCTCGCCGACATCCCCGAGCCGCACGCGCTGGCGGCCCAGTACGAAGCCGGCGGTGCGAGCGCGGTGAGCGTCCTCACCGAGGCGCGCAAGTTCAAGGGATCCCTCGCCGACCTCGAAGCGGTGCGCAAGGCCGTGAGCATCCCGGTGCTGCGCAAGGACTTCATCGGCGACGAGTACCAGGTGCTCGAGGCGCGGGCCGCGGGCGCCGATCTGGTGCTGCTGATCGTCGCGGCGCTGCCGCAGGACCGGCTCGAGCTCCTGCACGGGATGATCCGCGAACTGGGCATGACGCCGCTCGTCGAGGCCCACTCGGCTGACGAGGTGGCGCGCGCCGTCGACCTCGGCGCCCAGCTGATCGGCGTCAACGCGCGCGATCTGCGCACCTTCGAACTCGACCGTGACCTGTTCGGCCGCGTCGCCGACCAGATTCCGGCCGGTGTGATCCGGGTCGCCGAATCCGCCGTGCTCGACGTCTCCGACGTGCAGCACTACCGCGAGGCCGGGGCCGACGTCGTTCTCGTGGGCGAGGCGCTCGTGACCAACGACCCCATCGCGACGCTCGCCTCCTACCTGAGCGTCTGAGACGATCCGATGCTCACCAGGATCCGGGACCGAGCGCCCGACCCCGTGAGCCGCTCGACCCGGTCGAGCACCTGAACCACGATAGGCAGAGATGACAGACTCGCTCCGCGACCAGCACGGCCCCTTCTTCGGCGACTACGGCGGCAGGTACATGCCCGAGTCGCTCATCGCGGCGATCGACGAGCTGACCGTCGCGTACGAGGAGGCTCAGGCCGATCCCGCGTTCCGCGCCGAACTCGCCGAGCTGCTGAGCTCCTACGCGGGGCGGCCGTCGCCGATCACCGAGGTGCCGCGCTTCGCCGAGCACGCGGGCGGGGCGAGGATCTTCCTGAAGCGCGAGGATCTCAACCACACCGGCTCGCACAAGATCAACAATGTGCTCGGACAGGCCCTGCTCACCCGGCGCCTCGGCAAGCGCCGCGTGATCGCAGAGACCGGTGCCGGCCAGCACGGCGTGGCCACCGCCACGGCCGCTGCGCTCTTCGGGCTCGAGTGCACCATCTACATGGGCGAGGTCGACACCGAGCGTCAGGCGCTCAACGTGGCCCGCATGCGCCTGCTGGGGGCGGAGGTGGTGCCGGTGACGGCCGGATCCCGCACGCTGAAGGACGCGATCAACGAGGCCTATCGCGACTGGGTGGCCAGCGTCGAGCACACCAACTACATCTTCGGCACGGCCGCCGGGCCGCACCCGTTCCCCGCCATGGTGCGCGATTTCCAGAAGATCATCTCCGAGGAGGCGCGGGCCCAGCTGCTCGAGAAGACGGGGCGCCTGCCCGATGCCGTCGTAGCCTGCGTGGGCGGCGGCTCCAACGCGATCGGCATGTTCGACGCCTTCCTCGACGACGCCGATGTGCGCCTCTACGGGGTGGAGGCCGCCGGAGACGGCGTCGACACCGAGCGTCAGGCCGCGTCGATCGAGCGCGGCCGTCCCGGCATCCTGCACGGTTCCAAGACCTATGTGCTGCAGGACGAGGACGGTCAGACCATCGAATCCCACTCCATCTCCGCGGGGCTGGACTATCCGGGCGTCGGCCCCGAGCACGCCTGGCTCGCCGACATCGGGCGTGCCGAGTACATTCCGGCGACGGACGACGAGGCGATGCAGGCGCTGCGTCTGCTCAGCCGCACCGAGGGCATCATCCCCGCGATCGAGTCTGCGCACGCGCTGGCCGGTGCGATCCGGATCGGGAGCGAGCTCGGCCCCGACGGCATCATCGCCGTCAGCCTCTCCGGCCGCGGCGACAAGGATATGGCGACCGCGGGTCGGTACTTCGGACTGATCGACGGCGAGGAAGCGGGGCTCGGGGAATGAACGCGCACGAATCTCAGGTCGCGATCGCGATCCGCGAGGCGAAGCGGGAACGTCGCGGGGCGCTGGTGGGCTACCTGCCGGTCGGCTTCCCGGACCTCGACACGAGTATCGAGGCGGCCATCGCGATGGCGCGCAGCGGTGCCGATGTGCTGGAGCTCGGACTGCCCTACTCCGACCCGGTGATGGACGGCGCCGTGATCCAGGAGGCCACGCAGGCGGCTCTCGCGGACGGCTTCCGCGTGGGTCACGTCTTCGAGGCGGTGCGCCGCGTGCGCGAGGCCGTCGACGTGCCCGTGCTCGTGATGACCTACTGGAATCCCGTGCTGCAGTACGGGGTGGAGCGCTTCGCCCGCGAACTCGTGGAGGCCGGCGGCGCGGGCCTCATCACCCCGGACATCACCCCCGACGCCGCGGCCGACTGGATCGAGGCCGGCGAGCGCGCCGGTCTCGACCGGGTGTTCCTCGCGGCTCCCAGCTCGAGCGACGAACGGCTGCGCCTCGTGGCCGAGGCGACCACCGGCTTCGTCTACACCGTTTCGACCATGGGGATCACGGGGGAGCGCGCGCAGCTCGACGCCGCGGCCCGTGGCCTCACCGAGCGGCTGCGTGCACAGGGCGCCGACCTCGCGTGCGTGGGCATCGGGATCTCGACCGCCGAGCAGGTGGCCGCGGCTCTCGAGTACGCCGACGGGGCGATCGTCGGCACGGCCTTCGTGCGCGCGCTGCGCGACGGCGGCGTCCCGCGCCTGGCCGAGGTCGTGCGTTCGATCGCGGCGGGCACGCGGCGTGCAGACGATGCCGATACCGCGCTGTAGGATTGACCCGATCGCGGGTCAGTCCCGCGCCACCGACGATTAGGACCCCGCGGCAGAGCGTCGCAGGCGAAAGAGGAGTGAATGATTCTCCCGTTGAGCATCCCGAGCCCTGAGCTGCAGTTCATCCAGATCGGGCCGCTGCGCATCTACTTCTACGCGCTCTGCATCATCACCGGCATCATCATCGCCGCCATCTGGACGGGGCGGCGACTCGGTCAGCGCGGCGGTGAGCGCGGCGCCGTGTTCGACTTCGTCGTGTGGGCGCTCGTGCTCGGCATCGTGGGCGCGCGCCTCTACCATGTGGTGACGCACTGGGGCGACTACTTCGGTCCGGGCACCAACCCGCTCGACGTCTTCGCGTTCTGGAAGGGCGGGATCGCCATCTTCGGTGCGCTGCTGGGCGGCGCCATCGGCGTGCTGATCGCCTCCCGCATCACGGGCATCCGCTTCTGGTCCTTCGCCGACGCGCTCGTCCCCGGCCTGCTCATCGCGCAGGCAGTCGGCCGTCTCGGCAACTGGTTCAACCACGAGCTCTTCGGCGGCCCCACGACGCTTCCCTGGGGGCTCGAGATCGAGTCGAGCAATCCGGCATTCCCGATCGGCCTCCCCGAGGGAACGCTGTTCCACCCCACCTTCCTCTACGAGGCGCTCTGGAACGTGCTCGGCGTGATCGTACTGCTGGCGATCGAGCGCAAGTGGCGTCCGCGCTGGGGCACCTTCTTCGCCATGTACCTCGTCTGGTACGGGATCGGCCGCACCTTCACGGAGTCGCTGCGCGTGGATCCCAGCCTGCTCTTCCTCGGTGTTCGCACCAACGTGCTCGCCGCGTTCCTCGCTGTGGTGCTGGGCGTCGTGATCTACTTCGTGCAGCGTCGCCGGCACGTCGGGCTCGAGGCCTCCGTCTACCTGCCCGGCCGGCACAATCCGGCCGACGCGGTGCTCATCGAAACCGCCGATCCCGAGCGGTTCTATCATGTGCTCGATCGCGGCGAGGCGGGTGCAGCCGGTGATGAGCCGGCGGAGCGGCCGGACGCCGAACGATCCGAGCCCACCCCGGCCAGCTAGCGGACGAAGGAGTCGACACCGATATGCGCCACGCCAAGATCGTCGCAACGTGGGGGCCCGCGGTCTCCAGCTACGACCACACCCTCGACCTGATCCGCGCCGGAGTGAACGTGGCCCGGCTCAACATGTCCCACGGCACCTACAACGTGCACGAGGGCATCTACCGCAACATCCGCCGCGCCGAGGCAGAGGTGGGCCGGCCCATCGCGGTGCTCGCGGATCTGCAGGGGCCGAAGATCCGCCTCGGCAAGTTCGAGGGCGGCCCGTACGATCTCGAGGTCGGCGACGAGTTCGCCATCACCACGCGCGACGTGGAGGGCGACCGGCATCTCGCGGGCACCACGCACAAGGGGCTGCCGGGAGACGTGAAGCCCGGCGATCCGCTGCTCATCGACGACGGCAAGGTCGCGCTGCGCGCCGTGCGCGTCACCGAGGACACCGTGCACACCGTGGTCGAGGTGCCCGGCGCCGTTTCCAACAACAAGGGCATCAATCTGCCGGGTGTCGCGGTGAACGTCCCCGCGCTGTCCGAGAAGGACGAGCAGGATCTGCGCTGGGCGCTGCAGCTCGGCGTCGACTACATCGCGCTGTCCTTCGTGCGCGACGCCGCCGACATCACGCGGGTGCACGAGATCATGGACGAGGAGGGGTTCCGGCTCCCCGTGATCGCCAAGATCGAGAAGCCACAGGCGGTCGAGCACCTCGAAGAGATCGTCGCCGCCTTCGACGGAATCATGGTCGCCCGAGGCGATCTCGGCGTCGAACTGCCTCTCGAACGGGTGCCGCTCGTGCAGACCGAGGCCATCGCGATCGCGCGCCAGAACGCGAAGCCCGTCATCGTGGCCACGCAGGTGTTCGAGTCGATGATCGAGAACCCGCGGCCCACCCGCGCCGAGGCCTCCGACTGCGCCAACGCGGTCCTCGACGGGGCCGACGCGGTGATGCTCTCGGGCGAGACCAGCGTGGGGGCGTACCCCGTGCAGGCCGTCACCACGATGGCGCGCATCATCGAGGCCACCGAGGAGCACGCGCTCGATCGGATCGACCCGTTGGGGACCGCCCCGCGCACGCAGGGCGGGGCGCTCACGCTCGCGGCCTCGGAGGTCGCCGACTTCATCGGCGCCAAGTACATCTGCGTGTTCACGGAGTCGGGCGACACGGTGCGCCGCATGTCGCGCCTGCGCCGCCCGATCCCGATCATCGGCTTCACCCCGGATGCCGATACCCGCAGGCGCATGGAGTTGACCTGGGGCGCCCGCAGCTACGAGGTGCAGCGCGTCGAATCGACCGACGAGATGTTCATGCAGGTCGACGAGGTGCTGCTCGACCACTCGCGGGTCGAGATCGGCGACAAGGTGCTCATCATCGCGGGGTCGCCTCCCGGGGTCGTGGGCACGACGAACACCCTGCGCATCCATCGCATCGGCGAGGCCACCGGGCAACTGCCCGAGGCCGGGCCGCGCAAGCACACCGTCGGACGCGGCAAGGTTTTCGTCTAGCCGGCGCCGATGACGCGGGAGAGCACGCGGGGCCCGCGCCGCACGGTCCGGAGTATCCAGTTCTTGCGAGCGCTGGCGGCGCTCGGAGTGGTGTACTACCACGCGGTCGACGCGGGGGGCGTGTTCGCGCTGCCCAGCACCGGCGCCTGGGGCGTCGACGTGTTCTTCGTCATCAGCGGCTTCATCATCGGCACGGTGACCGTGCAGAACAGCGCGCACTTCTTCCGGCGTCGTGTGTTCCGCGTCGTGCCGCTGTACTGGATCGCCACCTTCGCCTGGGCCGCGGCGGTGCTGCTGATGCCGTGGCGCGCCAACTCCACCGAGGTCGACCTGCCCGGGCTGCTCAAGTCGCTGTTCTTCGTGCCCTACCAGATGCCGTTGCGCGAGGGGCCGATCCTGCAGCTCGGGTGGACGCTCAACTACGAGATGTTCTTCTACCTCGTGGTCGCGGTGATGCTGTGGATGCTGCGCGACGCGCCACGCGCGCTGTGGGCCGCGATCGTGCTGCTCGGCGCCCTCGTGGCCAGCGGTTTCATCTGGCCCGCGGCGGATCCCTCGTTCGCCTTCTACCAGAGCACCCTGCTGCTCGAGTTCCTCTCGGGAGTTCTGCTCTCCTTCGTGTATCGGCGGCTCGCGGATGCCGAGCGGCGGCCGGCGGCGGCCGTTCGCGTGATCGGCTACGGGGTGGGGGTCGCCGCGCTCCTGGCGGCTCTCGTCGTGCTGGTGCTGCAGGATCTGTGGGTGATCCCTCGTCTCGGAGAGCTGCGCGCCGTGTACTACGGGCTGCCGTCCGTGGTGCTGGTGGCCGCGGCCCTGCAGCTCGAGCCCCTGATCCGCGACGGTCGTCTCACCCGAGCGCTGCTCGAGGTCGGCGACGCCAGCTACGCGATGTACCTCTTCCATCCGTTCGTCACGGTGGCGATCTCCCAGGTGCTGCTCGCGGGTGTGATCGCGGTGGCCGGGGTACCGCTGCGCATCGTGCTGCTGATCATTACGCTGGGGGCGGTGATCCTGAGCAGCATCGCGATCAATCGCTGGGTGGATCGGCCTATCCAGCGCGGTTTGAAGCGGAGGCTCCTCCCGCCGAAGCGCCGGGACGAGCCGATCGAACGACCGGACTACGAGTCGTCCTCGAGGTCCTCGGTGTAGACCTCGGTGGAGCCGTCGAGGATCGGGTGATCGAGTGTGGTGCCCCAGGGAACGCGTCTGACCGTGCCCTGCCCGTTGGCGGCCTCGGTGGCGGTCGCGTCGTGGATGGTGTGCGAATTGTGCTTGGTATCGGGCATCATCGCCTCCTTGCATCGGTGGCTTCTATTCTAGCCGAGAATGTGATATAAGGCGCTGAGGAAGCGTCGAGCCGCTGCGCAGCAGCCGACGGAAGTGCCGGATGCGCACGGAAATGTGAAGCGACGAGCGTCAGCTCGGCGCAATTTCCGTGGAGCCGCACACGGCGGCTCCGAACCCGGAGGGTCGAGTCCTGCGGGCGGTGCTGGAGTCAGCTGCGCAGCAGCCGACGGAAGTGCCGGATGCGGGACTCGAACCCGCACACCTTTCGGCAGCGCATTTTGAGTGCGCCGTGTCTGCCAATTCCACCAATCCGGCATGTATCGAGTGGCGCCTCCGTGAGGAGGACAGAGACCAGACTAGCGCAGGCCCGAGGCGTCGGAGACCGCGGTGCAGGCGATTCTGAGGTGTCGGGAAGTGCGGATGCCGTAAGCTGGTGGAGTGAATGACCAGAGCACTGCACCGAGCGCCCCGCGACGCGTCGTTGTCGCGGAGGACGAGTCCCTGATCCGCCTCGACATCGTAGAGACCCTGCGTGATAGCGGGTACGACGTGGTGGGAGAGGCCGGTGACGGCGAAGAGGCGGTCCGCCTCGTGGAGGAGCTGCGCCCCGATCTCGTCGTGATGGACGTGAAGATGCCCAAGCTCGACGGCATCTCGGCGGCGGAGCGCATCAACAAGGATCACATCGCACCCGTCGTGCTGCTCACCGCGTTCAGCCAGCGCGAGCTCGTGGAGCGCGCGAGCGAGGCCGGTGCGCTCGCCTACGTCGTCAAGCCGTTCACCCCCGCCGACCTCATCCCCGCGATCGAGATCGCGCTCTCGCGCTTCCAGCAGATCGTGGCCCTCGAGAGCGAGGTCGCCGATCTGGCCGAGCGCTTCGAGACGCGAAAGCTCGTCGATCGCGCGAAGGGCATCCTCAACGACAAGATGGGGCTCAGTGAGCCCGAGGCCTTCCGCTGGATCCAGAAGGCGTCGATGGATCGTCGCCTCACGATGCAGGACGTGGCGAAGACCATCATCGATCAGCTCGGTCCGAAGAAGTAGACGAACGAGCTGCGCTGACGCATGATGCCCCCGGCCGATGGCCGGGGGCATCATGCGTATTCAGGAGATCCGCTTGTAGAAGTTGGTGATGCGCACCGTCGAGCAGCGACGGCCCTGCTCGTCGCTGATGACGATCTCGTGCACGGCGACCGATCGCCCCAGCTTGATGGGGGTGCACACCCCGGTGACGGTGCCCGATGTCGCCGAACCGGTGTGCGTGGCGTTGATGTCGACCCCCACGCCGACGTGCCCCTCCGGGGCCACGAAGTTCGCGTGCATCGACCCGAGCGTCTCGCCGAGCACCACGTAGGCGCCGCCGTGCAGCAGACCGATCGGCTGGGTGTTGCCCTCGACGGGCATCACGGCGACGGCTCGTTCGCGCGTGAACTCGGTCATCTCGATCCCCATCCGGTCGGCCAGGGCGCCGAGACCGCGGGCGCGGATGTATTCCATGCCGGGATCTGCTGAGTCGGTGAGCGGGAGCGCGGGTTCCGTCATGATGCGTGCTGGTTCCTTGTCGGTGGCGGCTTGTAGGCTGTTCGCGTGTCGAATTCTCAGCCTACCCTCATGATCATCGACGGCCACTCGTTGGCGTTCCGGGCGTTCTACGCCCTGCCCGTCGACAGCTTCCAGACCCAGACCGGGCAGCACACCAACGCGATCCACGGCTTCATCGCCATGCTCATCAACCTGCTCGGCAACGAGAGCCCCGATGCGCTCGCGGTCGCCTTCGACATCTCGCGGCACTCGTTCCGCACCGAGGAGTACCCCGAGTACAAGGGCACGCGCGGGGAGACCCCGCCCGAGTTCAAGGGCCAGATCCCACTGCTGCAGGAGGCGCTGCACGCGATGGGGATCCGCACCCTCGAGAAGGAGAACTACGAAGCCGACGACATTCTCGCGACGCTGTCGCTGCGGGGCGCCGAAGCCGGGTACCGGGTGCTCGTGGTCTCCGGCGACCGCGACACGATCCAGCTCGTGGATGATCGAGTCACGCTGCTCTACCCGTCGAAGCAGGGGGTGAGCGAGCTCACCCGCTACGACGCGGAGAAGGTGATGGAGCGCTACGGGATCCGGCCTGAGCAGTATCCCGAGATCGCGGCCCTGGTGGGGGAGACGAGCGACAACCTGCCCGGCGTTCCCCGCGTGGGTGAGAAGACCGCGGTGAAGTGGATCAACCAGTTCGGCTCGCTGGAGGAGATCCTGCGTCGGCAGGACGAGATCGGGGGCAAGGTCGGCGAGAGCCTGCGCGAGAACGCGCACCTCGCCGAGCGCAACCGCAGGCTGAACCGGCTCGTGCGCGACGTCGAACTCGACGTCGAGCTCGACGAGCTGAAGCGGGGCGAGATCGACATGGCCGCCGTGCAGCAGGTCTTCGCGAAGCTGGAGTTCCGCACGCTGCTGCAGCGCGTCGGCAAGCTCGCCGGCGCCGAGGTGCCGTCGGGCGGCGCCACGTCCGCCGCCGCGTCCCTGGTGCCGGAGCGGCCCGAGGCGAAGAACCTCATCGACGAGGAGCTCGGCGACTGGCTCGACAAGGCGGATCGTCCGGCCGTGCTGATCCGCGAGAGCGAGGCCGGTTTCGAGGTCGGCATCGCGACGCCCGATTCGTCGGTGCTGTTCCATTGGCAGCCCGGAGGCCGGGATTACACCCTCTTCGAGCAGTGGCTCGCCTCGGCGGCACCGAAGGTGTTCTTCGACTCGAAGCAGCAGATCGCGGTTGCGCGTCGCGCCGATGCGAGCATCGGCGGCATCGACGGCGATCTGCTGCTCGCCGCCTGGCTGCTGCGACCGGCCACGGCGGAGAAGAGCATCGCGGAGGCGGCCTTCCGGTTCCTCGGCGAGCAGGTGCCCGAGGGCGACCCCAACCAGCTCGTGCCCGACGAGGGCAGCGTCGCCGACACGGCTGCGCTCGCCTGGTACATCGTGCGCGCCCACGCCGCAGCGGTCGAGCGCTTCCAGTCGCGCACCGTCGAGATCTACCGCGACATCGAGCTGCCGCTCGTGCCGGTGCTGGCCGCCCTCGAGGAGCGCGGAGTGCAGATCGATCTGCCGCTGTTCGAGGCCCACAACGCGGAGCTCAAGGCCCGGGTGGCCGACCTCGAGCAGCAGGCCTTCGCGGCCATCGGCCGCGAGGTCAACCTCTCGTCGCCGAAGCAGCTGCAGGAGGTGCTCTTCGACGACCTCGATATGCCGAAGACGCGCAAGACCAAGAGCGGGTACACGACCGACGCCGCTGCGCTCGCCGAGCTGCAGTCGAAGAAGCCCCACCCCTTCCTCGACGCACTGCTCGCGCACCGCGACGCGAACAAGCTGCGTCAGATGGTCGAGACGCTCATCAAGGCGGTGCAGGAGGACGGCCGGATCCACACGACCTTCGTGCAGACCGGGGCCAGCACCGGCCGGCTTGCGTCGACCGATCCGAACCTGCAGAACATCCCGGTGCGCTCGGAGGAGGGGCGCCGCATCCGCGAGGGCTTCATCCACGCGCCCGACTACGAGACCCTCATGACCGCCGACTACTCGCAGATCGAGATGCGCATCATGGCGCACCTCTCCGGCGACGAGGGGCTCATCCAGGCGTTCAACGAGGGCGAGGATCTGCACCGCTTCGTCGGCGCGCGCATCTTCGGCGTTCCGCCTGAGGAGGTCACGAGCGAGATGCGGTCCAAGGTGAAGGCGATGTCGTACGGTCTCGCGTACGGTCTGTCGGCCTTCGGCCTCTCGAAGCAGCTCGGCATCACCGGAGCCGAGGCGAAGCAGCTCATGGTCGACTACTTCGAGCGCTTCGGCGGGGTGCGCGACTACCTGCGCTCCGTCGTGGATCAGGCGAAGCGCGACACCTTCACCGAGACCATCTTCGGCCGTCGCCGACCGTTCCCCGACCTGGCCAGCCCCAACCGGATCCTGCGCGAGAACGCCGAGCGCGCCGCGCTCAACTCGCCCATCCAGGGGTCGGCGGCCGACATCATCAAGCGCGCCATGATCGAGGTCGAGCGCCGGATGCGCGAGGCCGATCTCCGCTCGCGCATGCTGCTGCAGATCCACGACGAGCTCATGTTCGAGGTCGCCGAGGGGGAGTGGGACGCGCTCGAGGCGATCGTGCGCGAGGAGATGGCCGGCGCCGCCGAGCTCTCCGTTCCGCTCGAGGTGCAGGTCGGGCACGGCGCGAATTGGAACGCTGCCGCGCACTGATCGTCGGAACGTGGCCTGAGGGCAGGCCACGCGGCGTCGACGCGCGAAGCTGTGCTTCGCTCGAAGCGTCTGGCCGGGACGCTGCCGCGCACTGATCCCGGGACCGGGAAGCGCGGAGAGTCCCGGGCGTGTCGGCGCTTGTCGCCGCCGCGCCGCCGGGGTAAGCTTGAGTGTCACATCTGTGGCGACTCAATCATGTCCAAATGTGGACGCGCCTCGCGAATCGTCGGATTCGGCCGATTGTTCGGTGCGCGCTCACCTGATTCCTGTCCATTCTGGAGACCAATTTCATGACGAACGCAACGACCGAGAGCAAGCAGGTCGCGATCAACGACATCGGCTCAGCCGACGACTTCCTTGCAGCGGTCGAATCGACCCTGAAGTTCTTCAACGACGGTGACCTCATCGAGGGCACCGTGGTGAAGATCGACCGCGACGAGGTGCTCCTCGACGTGGGTTACAAGACCGAGGGCGTCATCCCCTCGCGCGAGCTGTCCATCAAGCACGACGTGAACCCCGATGAGGTCGTTCAGGTCGGCGATCCCGTAGAGGCGCTCGTGCTCCAGAAGGAGGACAAGGAAGGTCGCCTCATCCTGTCCAAGAAGCGCGCGCAGTACGAGCGTGCTTGGGGCGATGTGGAGCGCATCAAGGAGAACGAGGGCGTCGTCACCGGCACCGTGATCGAGGTCGTCAAGGGCGGCCTGATCGTCGACATCGGTCTCCGCGGCTTCCTCCCCGCCTCGCTCATCGAGCTGCGCCGCGTGCGCGACCTGACCCCCTACCTGGGCCAGGAGATCGAGGCCAAGATCCTCGAGCTCGACAAGAACCGCAACAACGTGGTGCTCTCGCGTCGTGCGCTCCTCGAGGAGACGCAGTCGGCGACCCGCTCCTCGTTCCTCGCCGAGCTCAAGCCCGGCCAGGTGCGCAAGGGCGTCATCTCGTCGATCGTCAACTTCGGCGCGTTCGTCGACCTGGGCGGCGTGGACGGCCTCGTGCACGTCTCCGAGCTGTCGTGGAAGCACATCGAGCACGCCTCCGACGTGGTCGAGGTCGGCCAGGAGGTCACCGTCGAGGTGCTCTCCGTCGAGCTGGACCGCGAGCGCGTCTCGCTGTCGCTCAAGGCGACCCAGGAGGATCCGTGGCAGGTCTTCGCCCGCACTCACGCGATCGGCCAGATCGCCCCGGGCGTCGTCACCAAGCTCGTGCCCTTCGGCGCATTCGTGCGCGTGGCGGACGGCATCGAGGGCCTCGTGCACATCTCGGAGCTGTCGGGTCAGCACGTCGAGCTCGCCGAGCAGGTCGTGCAGGCCGGCCAGGAGGTCTTCGTCAAGATCATCGACATCGATCTCGATCGTCGTCGCATCTCGCTCAGCCTCAAGCAGGCGAACGAGGGCGTGGATCCCGAGGGCACCGAGTTCGATCCGGCGCTCTACGGCATGACCACGGAGTACGACGAGAACGGCGAGTACAAGTACCCCGAGGGCTTCGATCCCGAGACCCAGGAGTGGAAGGAAGGCTTCGAGTCCCAGCGCGAGAAGTGGGAGCAGGAGTACGCTGCTGCCCAGGATCGCTGGGAGGCTCACAAGAAGCAGGTCGCCGCTTCGCTCACCGAGGTCGTCGCGGCCCCCGCTGCGGACAACGCCTCCTCGAGCTTCTCGAGCGACTCGGCCTCGACCGGCGCTCTCGCCGACGACGCCGCGCTCGCGGCGCTGAAGGCGCAGCTCGAGGGCAACTAAGGCCCTCCGCCCGAACTCCGGGTGAGTGTCAGACCGAAGGCCCGGTCCCCGCGCAGAGCGGGGACCGGGCCTTCGGTGTACCGGCGGCGGGCTACCCGGTGGCCGGGGTCGCACTGTCGCGGCGCGCGGCGCGCTCGGCGAGCGCCCTGCGGAGACGGCGGATCAGCACGACGACCACCGCGACGAGCAGCACGAGCGCCAGGACGGGCACGATGACCGCGAGGACCGTCAGCACCACGGCGCCCAGATCCTCCAGCGTGCTCGAGACGGCGGCTCCCGCGCCCGCGGTGAGCGCGTTGATCACGGGCCTCGCCACGGCCTTCAGCACGTGCGGCACGAGTGCGATGAGCACACCGAGCACGAACGGCCAGAATTGCGCCGAGGTGACGAACTCGGCGGGGTCGGCGACCGCGAAGGTGTCGCTCGACGACCCGGCGGAGAACACGATGCCGCCGGACGCGGGGCGCACGACGGTCTGCAGCACGTCGTTGACGCTGTCGAGTGCCGGGAACTTGTCGACCAGCACCTCGACGACCAGCAGCACGCCGAGGACGCCGAGCGCCCACTCGTTCTCGATCCACGACCAGGCCGTCGGCAGCTGCACCAGGTCGGTGAATCTCGACAGCAGGCCGAGTCCGAGCAGCGGGATGTAGGCGTTGAGGCCCGCCGATGCAGCGAGGGTCATACCGGTGATGATTTCGAGCATGGACACCTCCTGTTCCCAGCCTATGCTGCCTGGGTAGGGTATTTGCTATGAAAAGATTCGGGCGTCTCGCCCGGGTTTGTGCGGGTTGGATCGGGGGAGAGCCGTGAAGTTGATCGGGCTGACGGGCGGAATCGCATCGGGGAAGTCCACCATCGGACGGCGCCTGGAACAGCTGGGCGCGGTGCGCATCGACGCCGACGAGCTGGCGCGAGAGGCCGTCGCCCCGGGGTCGCCGGGTCTGGCGAGCGTGCTCGATCGCTTCGGCGAGCATCTGCGACGCGAGGACGGCACGCTGGATCGTGCGGCGCTGGGGGCGATCGTGTTCGGCGACGCCGAGGCGCTCGAGGCTCTGAACGGCATCGTGCATCCCGAGGTGCGGCGGCTGTTCGCCGCTCGCGCGGAGGCGGCGAGGGATCGGGATCCCGACGCCGTGGTGGTCTACGAGGTGCCGCTGCTCGTCGAGGCTGCGAGGGATCAGGGCTGGGACCTGGTGGTCGTCGCGGAGACACCTGCCGAGCAGCGCATCGAGCGGATGGTCGAACTGCGGGGGATGAACGAGGCCGACGCGCGCAGCCGGATCGAGAGTCAGGCGAGCGATGCCGAGCGACGCGCGGTCGCCGACGTGATCATCGACACCTCGGGCACTCGGGCTGCGACGCAGGCGCAGGTCGACGCGCTGTGGCGGAGCATCA
The DNA here is from genome assembly GCF_001273835.1 of Leucobacter celer subsp. astrifaciens. GTDB lineage: Bacteria > Actinomycetota > Actinomycetes > Actinomycetales > Microbacteriaceae > Leucobacter > Leucobacter celer. Next base: position 110,854 of record NZ_JHEI01000136.1, read on the forward strand.
CGTCCGGCTGAGCGTCACATCCGGCTGAACTCGGAGATCCAGTCGAGCTGCAGCTGCGCGATGAACGCGATGGCGACGTAGCAGAGCAGCACGATCACCCACGTCCACGAGTAGAGGCGCTGGAACACGGCCCGCGCCGACGCGCCGAGCGGGACATCCCCGACCGCATAGGGGCGGAAGAGCGAGACCCACCACAACGGGATCATGACGCTCCACACGACCATGCACCAGGGGCAGAGCGTTCCGAGGACGAAGACGCTCTGCGAGAAGAGCCAGCAGATGAAGACGAAGCCGCCCAGCAGACCGAGCTGGTACAGCGTCCAGAACCAGCGGGAGAACCGGGCGCCCGCGAGCAGCGCGACACCGACGGCGATCGGTGCCACGAAGGCGGAGACGCCGATGATCGTGTTGCTGAAGCCGAACAGCGAGCCCTGCCAGGATCCCATGTTGGGGCCGCAGGTGACGAGGATGCTGACGTTGCAATTGGGCACGTAGTCGGCGTTCGTCAGCGTCTTGATGTACTCCGTGAGCAGCTCGAACGAGGCGAACCAGCCGATCGCTCCCGCGATGATGGAGAAGACGGCGAAAACTGTCGGCCGCGAAGGCGAACGGGGTTCAGAAGTCATGGCCCGATCCTACTCACGGTGTCTTCGAGCAACCCGTGACATAATGGAGTGCGGCGCGAGGAGCCGAGAGGGCATCTCGCGCGCACAGTCTTTTGGCGGTCGGAAGGCCGCCACCGGTCGAAGAGCGACCGAGCGCGGATGATCGCATCCGCGGAGAACAGGATTCGCGGGTCATTCCGCATACATACGAGGTTTCCGGGGAGAACGAGCTTCGCTCCGGGCAAGAGGAGACACCAGGAATGGTGAAGAGCACAACAGAAGACCATCACGAAGATGCGACCGGTGCGGCTGACGCTGCCGTGACGAGCGGGGGAACCCTCCCGGAGCCGGCTGCGGCCGACGCCGCTGAGGCGACCGAGGTCGCCCAGGCCGACGGGGATTCCGCACCCGCGGCCGTCCCGTTCGCCGAGATGAGCCCCGAGGAGCGGTTCCGCGCGACCACGCGCCTGATCTTCCTGGCGCCGGACGTACCGCCGGTGCAGCCGCGGCCGCGCCGCAGCGACTGGCGATTCGGCGATCCGCAGCAGAACGATCCGCGTCAGCGCGACCCGCGGCAGGCCGAGCCGCGGCAGGGCGACCCGCGCCGCGGCGAGCCTCGCGGCGGCGAGCTGCGTCAGCTCGATGAGCTGCTCGACCAGCAGTTCTCGCGCGACGAGGACGCCGGCGAACGGGAGTCGGGATCGCGGCGCACGCGCCGCCGCTCCGGCGGGGGCGAGGGATCCTCCGACGACGACGCGCCCCGCCGCCAGCAGCGTCAGGCCCCGGTGATCACCGAGCCCCAGAAGGTGAAGGGCTCGACCCGCCTCGAGGCGAAGAAGCAGCGCCGCCGCGATGGCCGCGATTCCGGTCGCCGCCGCATGGTGATCACGGAGTCGGAGTTCCTGGCCCGCCGCGAGGCGGTCGACCGCGAGATGATCGTGCGGACCACCGCGGATCGCGTGCAGATCGGCGTGCTCGAGGACAAGGTGCTGGTGGAGCACTACGTGGCGCGGTCGAGCGAGTCCTCGCTCATCGGCAACGTGTACCTCGGCCGCGTGCAGAACGTGCTGCCGAGCATGGAGGCGGCGTTCGTCGACATCGGGCGCGGACGCAACGCGGTGCTGTACTCGGGCGAGGTCGACTGGTCCGAGTTCGAAGGCGGCAACACGGCGCGCAAGATCGAGAACGCGCTGAAGCCCGGCGACCAGGTGCTCGTGCAGGTGACCAAGGATCCCGTCGGACACAAGGGCGCTCGGCTCACGAGCCAGATCTCGCTCCCCGGCCGCTTCCTCGTCTACGTGCCGGGCGGGGCCATGAACGGCATCTCCCGCAAGCTGCCGGACACGGAGCGCGCCCGCCTGAAGAAGATCCTCAAGGAGGTGCTGCCCACCGGCGCCGGCGTCATCGTGCGCACCGCCGCGGAGGGTGCCAGCGAGGATCAGCTCACCCATGATGTGCAGCGGCTCACCCGGCAGTGGGAGTCGATCCGGAAGCGGGTCGAGAAGGGCGGCGGCCCGGTGCTGCTGCACTCCGAGCCCGACATGCTCATCAAGATCGTGCGCGACGTCTTCAACGAGGACTTCCACCGGCTGCTGATCTCGGGTGATGACACCTACGACACCATCGAGAACTACCTCTCGCAGGTGGCGCCCGACCTGCTGCAGCGCGTGGAGCGCCACGACGGTGAGCGGGATATCTTCGACCAGTACCGCATCACCGAGCAGATCGCCAAGGCGCTCGACCGCAAGGTGTGGCTGCCCTCGGGCGGTTCTCTCGTCATCGACCGCACCGAGGCGATGACCGTGATCGACGTCAACACCGGCAAGTTCGTCGGTTCCGGCGGAAACCTCGAGGAGACCGTCACCAAGAACAACCTGGAGGCGGCCGAGGAGATCGTCCGCCAGCTGCGTCTGCGGGACATCGGCGGCATCATCGTGGTGGACTTCATCGACATGGTGCTGGAGTCGAACCGCGACCTCGTGCTGCGCCGGCTGGTCGAGTGCCTCAGCCGGGATCGTACCAAGCATCAGGTGGCGGAGGTGACCTCGCTCGGTCTGGTGCAGATGACCCGTAAGAAGCTCGGCCTGGGGCTGCTCGAGTCGTTCAGCGAGTCGTGCGAGGTGTGCGCGGGGCGCGGCATCATCGTGCACCACGAGCCCGTGACCAAGCACCGCAGCGAGGGTTCCCCGCGCGGTGCCAAGCGCGGCAAGGGGGCGCAGCCCCAGCACGACGTCAAGTCGCAGACTCACTCCATCACCGATGGCGCGAAGAACATGCTCGCCCAGGTGGCGGCGTCGACGATCCAGGCCGCGAAGGCCTCGGAGCCCGAAGCGGCCGGCGGAACCTCCGCCGAGCGGCCCTCGGTCAGCGGCAAGGTGCGGTCCCGCGGTCCCGCGGAGCCGCAGGACGCCGCAGCGCAGCCGCAGGCCGGACTCGGCTCGCTGCTCGACTCGGTGCTCGAGGCGCTGCCCGAGGCCCCCGCGACCGGCAACGGCCGGGCGCGCAGCCGCAGGGTCTCCACGGCTCCGATCCGCGGCGGTGCCGAGCAGGCGCAGGACCGCGCTCCGCGGAGCGAACCGGCCGCTGCTGCCGAAGCCCCCGTGGACGCCGCAGCGCAGGCTCAGCTGGCCCTGGCGCAGGCGCTCGAGGAGACCGTGCGCCGTCGTGAGGCCGAGCGGGAGTGACACGCGGGAACGTCTATTTGACCATACTCGGTGGTTCACGATATTATTGAGCGTTGGTGCCGCCCTCGCGGGCGGTGAACACCTCAGACTTCGAAGGCGGCGGGGGCTGCACTTCGACACGGAAGACGATCCTCAAGAAAAGGGTGACAAGTGGTTTACGCAGTAGTGCGCGCAAGCGGCCGGCAGGAGAAGGTCGAGGTCGGTTCGATCCTCACCGTCAATCGTGTGGCGGGTGACGCTAAGGGCAAGCTGGAGCTTCCCGCGGTGCTGCTCGTCGACGGCGACAAGGTGACGACCGATGCCGCGGCCTTGGCCAAAGTGAAGGTGACCGCAGAGGTGCTCAACGATCTCCGCGGCCCGAAGATCGTGATCCAGCGCTACAAGAACAAGACCGGATACAAGAGCCGCCAGGGTCACCGTCAGGACCTGACCCGCATCAAGGTCACCGGCATCAAGTAAACGCTTCGGCGAGCAACTGCTCGCCAGCTCATCTAAGGAGTAGAGACTCATGGCACATAAGAAGGGCGCCAGCTCCACCCGCAACGGTCGCGATTCGAACGCGCAGCGCCTCGGCGTCAAGCGCTTCGGCGGCCAGCAGGTCAACGCCGGCGAGATCATCGTGCGTCAGCGCGGAACCCACTTCCACCCCGGCGCCAATGTGGGCCGCGGCGGAGACGACACGCTGTTCGCGCTGTCGGCGGGTGCGGTCGAGTTCGGTGTGAAGGGCGGCCGCAAGGTCGTCAACATCGTGGCTGCTGCGTAACACTCAGCATCAACGGCGAGGCGGGCTTCGGCTCGCCTTTTGCCGTATCTAGACGAAACATTTCGAGGAGACGCACGCCATGGTGACATTCGTGGATCAGGTGCAGGTGCACCTGCAGGCTGGACGCGGCGGCAACGGCTGCGTGTCGATCCGGCGCGAGAAGTTCAAGCCGCTCGCGGGCCCCGACGGGGGCGCGGGCGGGCACGGCGGCGACGTCGTGATCCTCGCCGACCCGCAGGTCACCACACTGCTCGAGTATCACCGCCGCCCCCACTGCACCGCCGAGAACGGCGGATACGGCGCTGGTGACTACCGCGCGGGCACGAACGGTGCCGAGCTGGTGCTTCCGGTGCCGGTGGGCACGGTCGTGAAGGACGCGGCGGGGGAGACCCTCATCGACCTCACGGAGCCGGGCACGCGTTTCCTCGCCGCGAAGGGCGGCCTCGGCGGCCTCGGTAATCACGCGCTCGCCAGCTCGAAGCGCAAGGCCCCGGGCTTCGCGCTGCTCGGCACGGAGGGGTGGAGCGGCACGCTCACGCTCGAGCTGAAGACGATCGCCGACGTGGCTCTCGTCGGCTACCCCTCGGCGGGCAAATCGAGTCTCATCGCGGCGATGAGCGCCGCGAAGCCCAAGATCGCCGACTATCCGTTCACCACGCTGCATCCCAATCTGGGGGTGGTGCAAGTCGCGGACCATCGCTTCACCGTTGCGGATGTGCCCGGTCTCATCGAGGGCGCCAGCGAGGGCAAGGGCCTCGGCCTCGACTTCCTGCGGCACGTCGAGCGCTGCAGCGCGCTGCTGCACGTGCTCGACTGCGCGACGCTCGAGCCGGGACGCGACCCGCTCTCGGATCTCGAGGTGATCCGCGGCGAGCTCGCGGCCTACCCGGTGCCCGAGGGGCAGACACCGCTGCTCGAGCGCCCTCAGCTGATCGCGCTCAACAAGATCGACGTGCCCGAGGCCCGCGAGCTGGCCGATTTCGTGCGCCCCGACCTCGAGGCGCAGGGGTATCGCGTGTTCGAGATCTCGACGGTGTCGCACGAGGGCCTGCGCGAGCTGGGCTTCGCGCTCGCCGAACTGGTGGAGGAGGCCAGGGCGCGCGAACTCGCCGATATCGCGGAGCAGCCGCGCATCGTGCTGCAGCCCAAGGCGGTCAACGACGGAGGTTTCCGCGTGGTGCCGGAGGGGGGCAGCTACGGCACGCTCTATCGCATCCTCGGAGCGAAGCCCGAGCGCTGGGTCGAGCAGACCGACTTCACGAACGACGAGGCCGTGGGCTATCTCGCCGACCGACTGCAGAAGCTGGGCGTCGAGGACGCGCTGGTCAAGGCCGGCGCGACCGCCGGATCGACCGTCGTGATCGGGCCCGGATCCGGTGTGGTCTTCGACTGGGAGCCGACGCTCACGAGCGCGGCCGAGGTGCAGATGGGTGCCCGCGGCACCGACCTGCGCGTGGAGCAGAACGAGCGTCGCACCAACAAGGACCGCCGCGTCAGCTATCACGAGCGCATGGACGCCAAGGCGGAGGCTCGCGCCGAGCTGGAGCGTGAGCGCAAGGCGGGCATGTGGGAGGACCAGTCTTGAGTCGAGACATCGGAGCAGCCGGCAGCATCGGCTCGGAACTGCTCGCGGCGCGCCGTATCGTGGTCAAGGTCGGCTCGTCGTCGGTCAGCGGGGACAACGCGGGGCAGATCCCGACGCTCGTGTCCTGCCTCGCGCGTTTCGCGGAGGCCGGAGCCGAGGTGATCCTCGTCTCCAGCGGCGCCATCGCAACGGGTGTTCCCTTCCTGCGCCTCGACGAGCGGCCCGACGACCTCGCGACGCAGCAGGCGGCGGCGGCGGTGGGCCAGAACATCCTGGTGAACCGCTATCAGCGGGCGCTGAGCAGCCATGAGATCATCGCCGGTCAGGTGCTCCTCACCGCGCACGACATCGAGAATCCCACGCACCGCGGAAATGCGCGGCGCGCGATCGAGCGGCTGCTGCAGCTCGGGATCTTGCCCATCATCAACGAGAACGATACGGTCGCGACCCACGAGATCCGCTTCGGCGACAACGACCGGCTCGCCGCGCTCGTCGCCCGGCTGATCGGAGCCGATCGCCTGGTGCTGCTCTCGGACGTCGACGCGCTCTACACGGCCCCGCCCATGATCGCGGGGGCCGAGCGCATCGCGCACGTTCCGTACGGCGACCCGCTCGAGGGGATCGAGATCGGCGAGGCCCAGTCCGGCTGGGGCACCGGCGGCGCGGCCACCAAGGTGGAGGCGGCGCGCCTGGCCGCCGACGCGGGCACCGCGGTGCTGCTCACGGAGACCAAGCTGCTCTCGGCGGTGCTCGACGGCGCGGATCACGGCACGCGGTTCGATGCCCGCGTGGAGACGCCCGCCCAGACGAATCGGTAGGCTGGAACCATGTCGCACCTCGATCCCTTTCTCACCCGGCTCGATCGCGCCCGGCTCGCCTCCAAGAGTCTCGCGACCGTGACCACCGCGCAGAAGAACGCCGCGCTCGAGGCCATCGCCACGGCGCTCGAGAACGGCGTCGACGAGGTCGTCGCGGCCAACGCGGAGGATCTCGCCCGCGGCGCCGAGAACGGCATCGGCGAGGGGCTGCTGGATCGCCTCCGGCTCGACGAGGACCGCCTGCGGGGGCTCGCGGCAGCCGTGCGCGAGATCATCGCCCTGCCCGACCCGGTGGGGCAGGTGGTGCGCGGCTCGACGCTCACCAACGGCATTGCGATCAGCCAGGTGCGTGTGCCGTTCGGCGTGGTGGGCGCCATCTACGAGGCGAGGCCCAACGTGACCGTCGATATCGCCGCGCTGGCGCTGAAGAGCGGGAACGGCGCAGTGCTGCGCGGCGGAACCGCGGCGGAGCACTCGAATCGGGTGCTGGTGTCGCTGATCCAGCGCGCCATCTCGAGCGTCGGGCTCGACGGCGACGCCGTGCAGACCATCGACGAGTTCGGCCGCGAGGGCGCGTCGCGCCTCATGCGCGCCCGCGGCTACATCGACGTGCTCATCCCGAGAGGCAGCGCGGGTCTGATCTCGACGGTCGTGCAGGAGTCCACGGTGCCCGTGATCGAGACCGGATCGGGGATCGTGCACGTGTACGTCGATGCCTCCGCCGACGAGGAGATGGCCGTGTCGGTCGTCAAGAACGCGAAGACCCACCGTCCGAGCGTGTGCAACGCCGCTGAGACGCTGCTGGTGCACCGCGAGGCGGCAGAGCGCATGCTGCCGCGCCTCGCGCGTGAGCTCGTCGGTGCGGGCGTCGAACTGAGCGGAGACGAGGCGACGCGCTCCTCCGCCGAGGGCGTGCTCGCGGCGGACGAGCAGACCTGGGCGACGGAGCACCACGCGCTGGAGATGGGCGTTCGGGTGGTCGAATCGCTCGATGAGGCGCTCGCGCACATCGAACGCTACTCGACGCGCCACACCGAGGCGATCGTCACGCAGGACTACGCGAACGCCGAGCGCTTCCTCGCGGAGGTGGACTCCGCGGTGGTCATGGTGAACGCCTCCACCCGTTTCACCGACGGCGGAGAGTTCGGCTTCGGTGCCGAGGTGGGGATATCCACGCAGAAGCTGCACGCGCGAGGGCCGATGGGACTGCCCGAACTCACGAGCACCAAGTGGCTCGTGCGCGGTGCTGGACAGATCCGCTGATCAAAACCAGTACACTGGTACTGTCTTTCAATCCGTCACGAATGCAGGGGTCTCAATGTCACTTCTCGCCACGATCGCCGTCGCCGCCGAAGAGGGGCACCACGTCGTCAACGAGCTTCCGTTCCCGGCCCCGATCTTCGGTGTGATCACCTTCGTGGCCTTCACCGCGCTCGCGATCGTCACCTTCTCGTTCCGCGACGTCGCCAACCGTCACGCGGCCAAGGCGGAGGCCTACGCCCGCGAGCATGGCGCCGAGCAGCACCACTAGGACTCGACCGGACGGTGTCAGCACAGCGTCGGATCGGGGTGATGGGCGGCACCTTCGATCCCATCCATCACGGCCACCTGGTCGCGGCGAGCGAGGTCGCACAGAGCTTCGATCTCGACGAGGTCGTCTTCGTGCCGACGGGGCGACCGTGGCAGAAGCAGAACGTCTCGCCCAGTGAGCATCGCTACCTGATGACGGTCATCGCGACGGCGTCGAACCCTCGGTTCACCGTGAGCCGCGTGGACGTCGACCGCGAGGGGCCGACGTACACCGTCGACACGCTGCGGGATCTGCGCGAGCAACTGCCCGATGCTGAGCTGTTCTTCATCTCGGGCGCCGATGCGGTCGAGCAGATCGTGAGCTGGAAAGACGTCGATCAGCTGTGGGAGCTGGCGCACTTCATCGCGGTGACGCGGCCGGGGCACGAGCTGTCGCTTTCTGGTTTGTCTGATGAGCACATAAGCTTGTTGGAAGTTCCCGCCCTGGCGATCTCGTCAACGGATTGCCGTGAGCGGGTGGCTCGGGGATATCCGGTGTGGTACCTCGTGCCGGACGGTGTGGTGCAGTACATTGCGAAGCACGGGTTGTACACCGAGGAAGCGACAGAGTAAATGAGTGAGCAGGACGAACAGCGACCGCTGACACGGCGCGAGCGCCGGCTGCGGGAGATGGCCGAGACCGGCACGCTGGACCTCTCGGAGGTGTCGGAGGCAACGGAGCCGCCGGCCGATCCGGAGCCCGCGCCGGCACCGTCTGCGGACGAGATCGAGATCTCGCCTTTCAACGAGGACGGTTCACCCCGCAGCAGACGCGAGATGCGTCAGCTGCGCGAGCAGGCCCTTGCCGCGCAGGCCGAGCCTACGGGCGATGAGCCCGCGGGGGAAGAAGCTGCGGGCGACGAGACTGCGGGCGACGAGACTGGGGCAGCCGAGCCGCAGCCGGAGCAGCTCGATGAGCCTGAAGCGCCGGACGCGGTCGACGCGCCCGCAGCGGAGGAGCCGGAGCCCGAGGCCCCCGTTGAGCCGGAGGCGGAGGTCGCGCCGGAGCCCGAGGTTGAGGTTGAAGCTGAGCCCGAGGTTGAAGCTGAGCCTGAGGTCGCAGCGGAGCCCGAGCCCGAGGTCGTTTCCGAGCCCTCGACGGACGAGATCGCCGATGCCGCGGACGCCCCGAGCATCGAGGCGGTTCCCCTGGAGGACGAGCCCGACTTCGATTCGCTGATCGCACCCCCGACCGAGCCCTTCACCGTCGCCGAACTGCGCGAGGCCGAGCAGCCGACCGCGGAGGCCGACGAGGATGAGGTCGCGGCGGAGGAGCCGCCCGCCGTCGACGAGGTCGCCGCGGAGCCTTCGAAGCCCAAGCGCCGATTCTGGCAGCGCAGCAAGGACGCTGCGGAGGGAACGCCCGCCGAGAGCGGAGAGGCGACGGCCGAGGACGCCGGTGCTGAAGACGCGAGTGTTGAAGACGCCGATGCCGAAAGCACCGGTGCCGAAAGCACCGGTGCCGAGCAGGCTGTCGCTGAGGGCGCACGTACCGAGGACGCCGAACCCGAAACGGTCTCCGCCGAGGGACCCGCCGACGCAGCCGTTGCCGACACTTTCGACGCTGTCGATGCGGCCGAACCGGTGGCGGCTACCGCTGTGATCCCGGAGCTTCCGGACACCGAGACCGACATCGCAGCCGCGGCTGCCGCGGAGCCCGCTCCGCAGCCGGAGGAGAGCCCCGAGCAGAAGACGAGCTACTCGTTCCCCGATATCGCGCCCCCCGAGGAGTGGCGATCGGTGTTCGACGATCCCAGCGCGCGCACGGTTCCCGACCAGGGCGGCAAGACGGGCGAGGGCGACTTCGACGAGCTCATCTCGCGAGCCGTCGCCCAGGAGGGATCGACCGGGGGTTCCAGCACCGCCGCGCTCATCCTCCCCTCGATGCCGGAGGACACCGGGGGACTGGCCGGTCCGCTCGGCGGAACGGGCGAGCTCTACGTGACCGGGTCCCTCAAACTGCCGAAGTCGCTGGGCGAGACCGGCGGGCATGCCGCGATGCACGACTCGATCGAGATGGACCCGATCACCGGGACCGAAGCGGACGAGACCCACACCACCGGACAGGGGCCGGCCCCGGTCTCGGCGCGCCACGCGGTGAGCGCGCGCGCCGCCTCGGGGATGCCCGTCGTCGCGAAGCCGACGAAGGAGCGCAGCAAGCTCCCCCTGGTGCTGTCGCTGACGGGCGGCGGCCTGCTGATCGCGGTCATCGCGCTGGGTGCGTGGGGCGCGAGCAACGGGTTCTTCGGGTAGCTCCCGCTGCGAACATGTACGACCGCGGACCGCGGGCCGACGATTGAAAGAACGGAACTGGAACCTGAAGTGACTCAGAATCGCGATGTGCTGACCGACCTCGGGATCGCGGTGCGCGCGGCTGACGAGAAGGGCGCGACCGGACCGGTCGCGCTGCAGGTGTCCGAGCAGTTCGGCCTCGCCGACGTGTTTCTCATCGTGAGCGGCAGCGTCGAGCGGAACGTGCAGGCCATCTCCGACGGCGTCGAAGACGCGCTCAATGAGGCGGGCGTGCGGACGGTGCGCCGTGAGGGCCGTGAGAGCGGCCGCTGGGTGCTGCTCGATTTCGGCGATCTGATCGTGCACGTCTTCCACCAGGAGGAGCGCGACTTCTACCAGCTCGAGAAGCTGTGGCAGGACTGCCCGCTCATCGACGTGGCATCGCTCCCCGCGGCGGGGGATGACGCGGCGGCTCCCACCGCCGACTGAACGGTCCCGGAACCGACTCGCCGAGCGGGAATCGGGGAGCGGGCGTAGGCTGGTCACCATGGACGCTTCAGGTGGATCCGCGTTGCTCGAACCCCTCGATGACACCGCGTTCCAGCGTGTGCTGGTGGTGGTCGCGCATCCCGATGATCCCGAGTACGGCACCTCGGCCGCGGTGGCCGAGTGGACGTCGCGAGGGATCGAGGTGGGGTACCTGCTGCTGACCTCCGGGGAGGCCGGCATGCAGCGCCCGCCGGAGGAAGCCGGGCCGCTGCGGGCCGAGGAGCAGCAGCGAGCGTGCGAGACCGTGGGGGTGGCGCACCTGACGATCCTCGATTTCCCCGACGGCATGCTGGAGTACGGGCTCGAGCTGCGTCGCGCCATCGCGCGCGAGATCCGGCGGTTCAGGCCCGACGTCGTGATCAGCGGTTCCGGGGATCTGCTCGTGCCGTGGGGCATCGATCACGCCGACCACCGTGTGGCCGGGCTCGCCGCCATCGACGCGGTGCGCGACGCCGACAATCGCTGGGTGTTCCCCGAGCTGCTGCGAGACGAGGATCTGGGCCCGTGGGGCGCGACATGGCTGCTGCTGACGGGCTCACGGCCCACCAGCTTCGTCGAGATCGGCGCGGAGAGCGAGCAGCGGGCGATCGCCTCGCTCGCCGCCCACGAGGCCTACCTCGCGGATCTGCCCTGGCATCCCGCTCCCGGGGATGCGATTCCCGAGATGCTGCGAGGGCAGGGGGCCGCGGCCGGGGTACCGCGTGCCGTCGCCTTCACCGCTCACCGGCTGCGCGGCGCGGAGTAGAGCCGCACGGCATCGCCCGAATTGCCGCCTACGCCCAGCCCTGAGCCGTGGACACGAGCGTGATGTCGTCCACGATCATGCCGGCGGGCTGCCGCAGGACGAACTCGATGACCGCCGCGTAGTCCTCCGGGGTCATGAGCGTGTCCTCGAGTCGCTCGTAGCCGTCGATGCCCTCGGTGAGCCGCGCGGCGAGTTCGGACCGCACGTAGCCTGTGGAGATGTACGCCGCGCGGATGCCCCGAGGGCTGAGTTCGGCCCGCAGATGCGAGGCGAAGGCCTTCATCGCGGCGGAGCCGGTGCCGTAGACCGTGGCGCCCCGGAGATAGGACTCGTCGGCGACCGACCCGAGGACGATCACGTCGGCTGCGCCGGAGGATGCGGCCTCGGCCTCCAGGGCCGGGAGCAGTCCGTGGACGAGCCTGATCGTGGCGATGAGGTTCGTGCGGATCAGGAGGTCCCAGGCGATCGCGGGCGTGTCTTCGAAGGCGGCGATCGTGGTGAGCCCGGCGCTCGCGATGATGCCCGACAGCCGGGGATGATCCGCGACCACCCGCTCGATGAGCGCCTCCATCGTCGCGGCGTCGGTGAGGTCGGCCTGCAGGAACGTCGGCCGGCGCGCAGCGAGCGGCTCCGGCAGCTCGAGCCGATCGATGACGATGAGGCGTGCACCGCGGTCGAGCAGATGATGGGCGGTGGTCAGGCCGATCCCCGAGGCGCCGCCGGTGAGCACGTAGGTCTTGTCGTCGAGCATCACACCGCCTCCCCGACGGGACTGAGCACGGCGCGGTGAACTGCGGTGCGCGCCGGAGCATCCGGCGGCACGGCCTTCGCCTCCTCCTCGCCGGGCAGGGTGGCCTCGAGTTCGGCGATGATCGCCGCCGCTTCGAGCGGGCCGCTGTAGATGAGGCCGTTCACGAAGAACGTCGGGCGCCGCGTCAGACCGAGCGTCTCCGCGTCCAGGTAGTCCTCCGAGACCCGGCCCCGCCACTCGCTGCGACGCAGATCGTCCTCGAGGCGAGAGAGATTCGCACCGATGTTGACCGCGGCGCGCAGGATCTGCCGGTCGTCGAGGGCGTCGTGCTCGCTCATGCGGTTCAGCTCGCTGCGCATCGCCCAGAACAGGCCCGGCGATTGCGCGGCGACGGCCTCCAGCGCCTCGGGCGTCTGCTCGGGCGTTCCATCGCCCTCCGGTCGGAGATGGCGGAAGACGAAGACGAGGTCTCCCTCGTAGTGATCGCGCACCTGCGTGACGACGTCTTCGGCCGGGAGGTCGTCGAACGCGCCGAAGGTTCCGTACTCGACGAGCGAGCAGCGGGCCGCGGGGGAGCCGATCAGGTGGTCGCGCCTCGGGTCGATCGGGCGGGAGAGCTCGGTGCGCTTGGGTGCGTGGGCGGCGTCGTAGCGGGCGGTGAGCGCCAGGGCGCCAGAGCCCAGCACCGCGGCGAGGAGCGAGCCGGCGATGACGCCGATCCTCGCGTCCGATTGCGCGACGGGATCCTTGACGGCCAGGTCGACGATGAACAGGGAGATCGTGAAGCCGATCCCGGTGAGCAGCGCGCCGGAGGCGATATGGCGGGTCTTCAATCCCGCGGGGAGTTCGCCCAGCCGCAGCAGACGGCCGAAGAACGGGGCGAGGAGCACGCCGAAGAACTTGCCGGCGATGAGGCTGACGATGATGCCCCAGGTGAGTGTGGACGTGAAAGCGTGGTGCAGGGACTCGCCAGTGATCAGCACTCCCGCGTTCGCGAGCGCGAAGACGGGCACGACGGCGAACGTGACCGTGCGGGCGAGGTTGAGCTGGAACCGGTCGTTCACGGAGACCGAGCTGAGGATCCCCTCGGCCGCGGCCTTGCCCTTGGCTGCACTGGGCGAGCGGCGGAAGCGCTGCGTGAGCTCCTCGGTGCGGCTGACGCTCTCGCGCTGCGGAGGGAATACCGGCAGCAGCAGCGCGAGCACGACACCCGCGATCGTGGCGTGCACCCCGGATTGCAGCACGGCGAGCCAGAGCAGCAGGCCGAGAACGAGGTACACGCCGCCGCGCCAGACCTGCCGGCGCTGCGCGACGAAGACGACCGCCGCGATCCCGAGCGCGATGAGGGCCCAGACGATGTCGAGCGCGCCCGTGTACACGAAGGCGATCACCAGCAGCGCGCCGATGTCGTCGACGACGGCGAGTGCGAGCAGGAACACCCGCAGCTGCGCGGGAATCCGTGCTCCGAAGGCCGCGAGGATGCCGATGACGAACGCGGTGTCCGTCGAGATGACCACCCCCCATGCGCCGATGTGGTCGCCACCGAGGTTGATGAGCACGAAGATCACCGCGGGCAGGACCAGGCCGAAGACCGCGGCGAGGAGCGGCAGGCTCGCGTGCCGCCAGTTGCGCAGTTCGCCGAGCACGAAGTCCTTCTTCACCTCGAGGCTGACGAGGAAGAAGAACAGCGCCATGAGGCCGTCGTTGATCCAGTGCTGCAGACTCATCTCCAGCCCGGCATCGCCCGCCTTGATGCCGACCTCGGTGTGCCAGAAGCGATTGTAGCTCTCGTGGGCGAGATTCGCCCAGAGGAGCGCCATGCCGGTCGCGATCAGCAGCACGACCGCCCCCGAGGACTGCAGAGCGAGGAAGCTGCGCAGACGGGTGGTGAACCGGCGCATCGTCAGACCCCCGCGGTTCGGATGGTGACCTCGGCGAGGTTCGCGCGGGGCGGCAGCGAGGTCATGAAGCTCACGAGATCGGCGGTTCGCTCAGGCCCCATCGACTCGCTGTTCCAGACCCGGAGGGGTGCCGGGGAAGTGCTCCCGGTCTCGAGGGCGTCGGCTCCGGCAGCGGCCTCGATGAACTGCGGTGCGACGTGGTGCACGCGCACCCCCTGGGAGCCGAGCTCGGCGCGCAGATGCCTGGCGAGCTGGTCGATGGCGGCGGCGAGCGAGGAGAACACCGCGTAGGACTGCGAGCGCTCCTGCACGGGGGCCGACCCGATCAGTACCAGATCGGCGGGCTTCCCGGCGGCTCCGGCGGCGAGCAGGCCGTCCATGAAGGTCTGCACCGTGTGCAGCGCTCCCTGCACGTTCGTGCGGATCATCGCGTTCCACTCCGCGGGCACGGCCGCCCGGAACGGAGCGGGGCGGAGGATGCCCGCGGCCACGACCAGGAGATCCGGATCGCTCCCGAACCGATCCCGGATCGTGTTGCGCGTCTCGACGAGGTCGAAGGCCTCGGTGACGTCGGCGCGAACGCGCATGGTGAGCGCGGGGATCCCGATGAGGTGCTCGAGGAGTTCGAGATGGCGCGCGTTGCGGGCGAGCAGCGCGGTGCGGATCCCGTCGCCGACCAGCCGGCGGCTGATGGCCGAGCCGAGCACCCCGGTCGCGCCGGTGACGAGCGCCGTGCGCCCCGCGTAGCCCTCCTGAGACATCGACTCTCCCACCCTCGTCGAATCGGCTCTTCGATTCCCAGTGTAGGAAGGCTGTGTTACGGCACGGCGGCGACCGGGTTTCGGCTCTCCTCGGCGTGCGAGGGCGGGTTCGATTCGGACCGGCTGGGCTCAGGGTGCCTGGAAGGCGCCCAGGATCGCGCCGACGGCGGTCACGCCGACGATCATGTAGCCGACGTTGATGAGCAGGTGCCGAAGGCTCTTGCCCTCGAACTGGTAGAGCTGCGTGATGGCCGCGGCGATGAGCACCCCGCCGGCCAGGCCGACGACGGCCCCGTGTCCGGCTGAGGTGTTGCCGGAGATCGCATCTCGGGCGGGGGTCTCCAAGCAAACCGTCTACAAGCAGTTCACGGACAAGGAACTGCTGTTCCGCGGGATCGTGACGGGGGTCACCGGGAAGGCCGACGCCGTCGTCGGTGTCATCGACGAAGCGTTCGGGCCGGTTCCGGCGGCGACCCGAGACGAGCTCGAAGCGCGGCTTCGCGGAGTGGCGAGGGTCTACCTCGACGGTGTGCTGCAACCGCAGGTGCTCTCGCTGCGCCGTCTCATCATCTCGGAGGCGGAGCGGTTTCCCGATCTGGCCGCCGACTACTACCGACAGGCGCCGACGCGGGGCATCGCCGCGGTCGCCCGGTGCCTGGAGCCGTACGTCGACGCGGGGCTGCTCGCAGCAGAGGACCTCCGCCTGGCGGCCGCGCACTTCGCGTATCTCGCGCTCGCGCCGGCGCAGGATCGGGCGCTCTTCATCCCCGCGGAGCTTCCGTCGCCGCAGGAGCGCGAGCGCCTCGCGGCCGCCGCCGCTCGTGCGTTCCTGGCCGCGTACGGCGTGACCCGGTGAAGCTCCGCCTTCGGCGTCGCGGCAACGTTATCGAAGTGCAATCTGTGAGTTCTTGACGTTCCGCCTCGGTGTCATCAGTGTCGAGGTAAGCGCAGAGCCGCGCACGGGCGCGGACACGGCGTGCAGCGTCGCCGCTGATGTCGGCGCTGACGGGACCGCCGCGGTATCGCGCGACTCGCAGTGGAGGAGCGTGGATGATGAACGAGGACACCCGTGCAGGCCGCTTCACCGGGCTCGCCCTGGCGATGCTCGCGACCGTCATGTTCTGCTTCTGGTGGGCGTTCAACGACGTCCGGCCCAACGCGCTGTCGTTCGGGATCGGGGGAGCCCTGGTCGCTCTGATCACCGTGCACGCGGTGCTGCTGGCGACCCGAGCGCAGAGTTCGGTGATCGCGCCGCTTGTCGCAACCGGTCTCTGGATCTTCGCGGCGGTCGCCGTCGGAGGACTGCTGCTGGCCGCGACGGCCGCGGGTGACGATGATCTTCGGCCGACGCCGCTGAACCTGCGAATGGTGTCGGTCGCGGCCTTCATCGCGGCCTACGCCGTGCTCGTCGTCGCCGTCAGATACTGGTGGATCGTTCGGCCCGTCGCCCAGTTGGTCGACGAGGTCACGACACCCGTGGAAGGGGAGACCGACGGCGATGTGTCGGGGGCGGGGCTGTGGGCCAGCGCCTATTTCATTCGCGAGCGTCGGGCCGCCCTGGCCCGACGGCTCGAGGGGGTCGACGCCGAGGGCACGGTGCGGCTGGCCGTCGAGGCGACGTCCGCGTACGCGGTCGCGAGGGGCGATACGAGGCTTGCTGACTCGTGGAAGGCGCTCGAGGGAGCACTTTCGGGTGCTCCGGGGGCGGCGATCAGCCCCGCTCGGATGGCCTTTCACACGCGCGCCATTCTCTTGGACCTCCACGACCGCAGGATGGCGTCCGTTCTCTACCTCTGGAAAGTGCAGAATCAGCTGTTCGTGTGCGTGGTCATCCTCCTGGGCGCGGTCGCATTCTTCGGGATTCAGGGGTGGGGCGCGCCCATGAGTGTCGCGGCTGTCGCGGCGGTCGTCGTGCGGGTGCGCTCGCTCGCACCGCTCGGCGACCCCGGCAAGTACGACGGCGGCGCGCGATGGATGACGCTCTTCATGACCCCGCTCGTCGGCGCCGTCTCTGCCGTGATCGGGCTGGCGCTCATCTCCGCGCTCTCCGCGCTCAAGCTGTTCAACGAGGATCTGCCCGAGGTGATCGGGCTGTCTTCGGGTGTGTGGGTCGGTGCGGAGGCGCCGGCGTTCGGTGTACTGGCGCTCGGCTTCGCCGCGGCGTTCGGGTGGTCGGCGCGAATGCTGGACACGATGCTCGCGGCGCTCACGGCGCGTGTGGCGAAGGAGGCGGAAGCGGAGGCGGACGGCCACGCTGCAGGGGCTGGTGGAGCCGGGGGACCGGGCGGCGGGGGAGCGGACGACACCGCGGAATCAGGCGGCACTGGGGGATCGGACGATACCGCGGATGAGGCCGTCGCCGAGAGTGAGAGCGAGGGCGGTGCGGCGAGCACCGGAGGCGGTCGAGACCCGAAGGCCTCCGAGACGCCGGAAACCCCGGGCGGTCCGAACGGCTCGCGCGGAACCCCGGAGGATCGAGCCGGCAGGCTCTCGAGGGTGCGGGGTGCTCGGAGAGCGAGGGGCCTCAGATGATCCCGTGATTCAGTCCTGAGCCGGAGCGATCGGAGCGAACGAAAAAAGAATCCCGCTCCGAGGAGCGGGATTCTTCGTGGTGGATCTGAGGGGACTCGAACCCCTGACCCCCTGCATGCCATGCAGGTGCGCTACCAGCTGCGCCACAGACCCAAGAAGTCGGACAAATGCTCACCCGACAACTCTTCGAGTTTACACCACGTGCCCGCGAGGAACGCAAATCGGCGCATCTCGGGCGCGCCGGAGCCGGACGCGGGGAGTAGAGTGGAGGGGCGCCTCGCAGCGCCCGGTGGTGGGGCTCACCGGATCAAACCTCGCACGAGCGACAACGGTCCCTATCTCAATCGCGACGCCGTAACGATTCACGGCGCGCAATTCCGGGATAGGAGTGTCAACGTGAAGTTCCCAGCAGTACTCCCCGACCTCGGGATCGTGGCGCTGGGCGGTGCCGCCGGCTCACTCGCCCGGTACCTGGTCACGCTCGCGGTGGGAGACACCGGGGCGTTCCCGCTCGCCACCTTCGGGATCAACGTCGTGGGCGCGTTCCTGCTCGGGGTGCTCGTCGAGGCCCTGACTCGGCTCGGCAGCGATCACGGGCGCTGGCGAAGCGTGCGGCTACTGCTGGGCACGGGGGTGCTGGGCGGGTTCACGACCTATAGCCTGCTCGCGGCGGATACGGCCGAGCTGCTGCTCGACGGTCGGGCCTGGGTGGCGCTGGGGTACGGCGTCGGCACCCTCGCGGTCGGCGGGGCGGCCAGCTGGCTCGGTGTACTGACCGGGCGCGCCCTCGTGCCGGGGGCTGCCCGCGGAGGAGCGCGATGAACGGGGTGTGGGTGGCGCTCGGGATCGCGGCCGCCGGGGGTGTCGGCGCCGCAGCGCGCCACCTCGTCGACAACAGCCTGCCCGATCGTGTGCGCGAGCGCTTCCCGTGGGGCGTCATGATCATCAACCTGACGGGCTCGTTCGCGCTCGGGATCCTGGTCGGCCTCGCCCTGGATCATCCGATCGCGAGCGTGGCGTCGATCGGCTTCCTGGGCGGCTACACTACCTTCAGCACCGCGAGCCTCGATGCCGTGCGCCTGCTCGCGGCGAAACGCACCGCGGCGGCCCTGTTCAACGGGCCGGGGATGCTGATTCTCGCGACCGCGCTCGCGGTCGCCGGGATCCTGCTCGCGCGATCCTGAGGCGACCGGTTCAGCGCACGCGCCGCACGTCGAAGCGCAGATCGGGATGCGCGTAGGCCTCCTGCGCCTCGATCAGCTGCAGTTCGCGCGAACCGGCCGCGAGGGTGCGCTCCAGCAGCGCGAACACGCTGGCGGTGGTGCGGGCCAGCGCCGCGGCCGCGTCGCCCGTGCTGCGGAAGTGCGCGGTGAACAGCGCCGCGGTGACGTCGCCCGAGCCGTTCACCTTGAACGGCAGGTGCGGGGTCTGCACGAGCCACGCGCCGTCGGAGGTCGCGGCGAGCATCTCGATGGTGCCCTCCGCGCGTTCGGGCCGTTCGACGCTCGTCACCAGCACGGTGGAGGGCCCGATCTCGCGCACCCGGTCGACGGCGTCCAGCGTCGAATCGAGCGTGTCGGGCGATGTGCCCGTGAGGAAGCCGAGTTCGAACTGGTTGGGGGTGATGAGGTCGGCGTGCGGCACGACGCGGTCCCGGATCAGGTCCTGCACCTCCGGCGCGACGTGGCAGCCCGACTTCGCGTTGCCGAGCACCGGGTCGCACGCGTAGATGGCATCCGGACTGTGGCGCTTCACGCGCGCGACGGCGTCGAGGATCGCGTCGCCGATGCTGTTGCCGCCCTGATAGCCGGAGAGCACGGCGTCCACGCCCTCGAGGCCCCCGCGCTCCTCGATCCCGGTGACGATCTCGCGCACGTCGTCGCCCGACATCAGCGGACCGCGCCAGGCCCCGTACCCGGTGTGGTTCGAGAAGCACACGGTGTAGACGGGCATGACCTCCACGCCGATGCGCTGCAGCGGGAACACGGCCGCCGAGTTGCCGACGTGGCCGTACGAGACAGAGGACTGGATCGAGAGGAACCGCATGCTCACGATCCTGCCAGCGGTCCAGGGGGTGGACCAATTTCAAGGCACCCGGATGGACCAGGCGTATTCAGATGGCGCGATCGGGAGTGAGGATCCCGTGCGGATCCAGCGCATTCTTGATGGCGTGCTGCACCGCGAGGGCTGTCGCGTCGAGCTGCCAGGGGAGCTCGTGCCGCTTGACCGAGCCGATGCCGTGCTCGCCCGAGATGGTGCCGCCCAGGGAGAGCGCGAGGCGTGTGATGTCATCGATCACGGCGTCCGCCGCGCGGATCCCGTCGGGATCATCGGGGGACTCGACGGTGCTGTGCAGGTTGCCGTCGCCCGCGTGCGCGACGGTCGAGACCCGCAGGCCGTGCCGGGCGGAGATCCCGGCGACGCCGTGGAACATCTCGGCGAGCGCGGCGACGGGCACACCCACGTCGCAGGAGATCTTCAGCCCGCGGGCGTTGAGCGCCGGGTTGGAGAGCCGCCGCGCCTCGAGCAGGGCGTCGGACTCGGAGATCTCGGTGTCGCTCGCCCCGTGCGCGGCGCAGATGCCGGTGATGATTCCGGCCTTCGCCTCGGCGTCGAGTCCGACGGTCTGGCCCACCAGCATCGCCCCCGGGGGCACCACGAGGCCGCTGGGGTGGAACGACTCGATGATCTCGACGCTCAGCGCGTCCATGAGTTCGAGCACCTCCGGCTGCGCGGGGCCGCCCACGATCGCCGTGACCGCTCGGCCCGCGTCCTCGATGCGGTCGAAACTCGCCCGGAAGGTGCGGGGCGAACCCTCGGGCACCGGCTTCAGACGCACGGTGGCCTCCGTGATGACGCCGAGGGTGCCCTCCGAGCCGACGAAGAGGCTCGTGAGGTCGTATCCGACGACGTTCTTGCGCGTGCGCGCGCCGGTGCGCATCACGCGGCCGTCGGCGAGCACCACCTCCAGGCCCGCGACGGAGTCGGAGGTGACCCCGTGCGAGACGCAGCGCAGGCCGCCGGCGTTCGTCGCGATATTGCCGCCCACCGTGCACAGCCGCGCGCTCGCGGGGTCGGGCGGGAAGAAGAGTCCCTGCTCGCGGCAGGCGTCGTCGAGTTCACCCGTGATCACGCCCGGCTGCACGACGGCGAGACGGTTCGCGCGATCGATCTCGAGGATCCGGTTCAATCGCTCGAGCGAGACGACGAGGCCGCCGTCGTAGGCCATGGCGCCGCCGGTGAGGCCGGTGCCCGCGCCGCGCACGCTGACGCGCACGCCCGCGGCGTGCGCCCACGCGAGAGCGACCGAGACGTCGGCGGTCGACTCGGCGAGCACGAGCGCAAGCGGCGCGCCCTCGGCGACGGCGCGCGAGCTGTCGCGCGCGTACGGGGCGATCAGCTCGGGATCGACCACGAGCCGTTCGCCCAGTGCCTGCTGCAGTTCGCCCAGCCTGTCCATGCCGCCTCCGGTTCTCATCGCCCGCCGTGGTGAACCTTCAGGCTATCGCGCCATCACTGCCCATCGCGCTCCGCGATCTCTCGCTCGAAATCGGCGAGCAGCTGCACTTCGCCTCAGCTCATGAAAGCTTCCTCGGAGAATCCGCAGGCCTCGAATACCGGCTGCTCCGGAGAGTCTTTCTCAATGCCGTTGCCACCGCCGCCACCGAGCGCGAGCACGTCCCCGATCTGGAAGCGTGCGCCCTCGAACTCGATGCCGGCATCGGGGCCGTCGCCGGTGATCCCTGTGCCGTAGGGGAAGACGACGGGGGAAAACCATCCCTCCTCCTCGTTTCCCAAACCGAAGCAGCCGAGGTCGTTCACTGCGAGCGCACCGGTAATGAGCGCAGAATGGCCGAAATCGGACCGTTCGGTCTCGGTGAGGAGGCGCCGCTGCGCGGCGGTGTGCAGAGTGACGTACCCGTACGGGGTCGAGGAGATCTCCGGCTTCGGAGCCGCTGAGGGCTGCGCCGCGGGCGGAGCCGGGGCAGGGGATTCCGGCTCGGCGCTCGTGCAGCCGGTGAGGGCGAACGCCAGTAACACGAGCGGGGACAGGGCGGCGAGATGTTTCATGATTCCACGGTTCCTGTCACGCCGACCCGCTCCGGCGGAGCCGTCTGTGTGCTGGCCGGCCGGGGCAGGTGCAGCACCGCGATCAGCCCGCCGCCCGGGCGGCAGGAGAGTGCGAGCGAGCCGCCCCAGGCGCGGGCGGCCTCGTCCGCGAGGGTCAGCCCGAGCCCCAGACCCGGATCGGAAGGCCCGCCGGAGAGCCGGGTGGTGTCGCCGCGGTTGAAGGGCTCGGTGATGGTCGTGAGGGTGTGCTCGTCGAGCTGCGCGCCGGTGTTCTCGATGCGCAGACGCACCTCGCCGTGCGAGACCCCGGCCGACACCCGCACCAGTCCCTCCGGCACGTTGTGCCGCACCGCGTTGCCGATCAGATTGCCGACGGCGAGTTCGAGCAGCGCGGAGTCGACGCGCACGGGCAACGCCTCGCGCACTTCGCAGTCGACGGTCGCACGGAGCTCCGCGGTCCGCGCCGACTGGGTCTCCAGCGCCGCGGCGACGACCGCGGTGAGATCGGTGTCCGGGGCATCGTTCTCCTCGTCCGGGTCGCCCTGCCCGTCTCCGTGGCGCACCTGGGCGAGCGCGAGCAGCGCCGCGATGAGCCGCTCGCTCTTCGCGTTCGCCGCGAGCGCGCGGTGGATGGCGGGCTCGAGATCCTCGGGGATCCTGCCCTGCGCGAGCGGGATCTCGAGCGCGGTGCGCGTGGTGGTGAGCGGGGTGCGCAGCTCGTGGGAGGCGTTCGCGACGAAGCGCTCCTGCCGCGCGAACGCCCCCTGCAGCCGATCCAGCATGCCGTCGATCGTGTCGGCCAGCTCGCGCACCTCGTCGCGCCTGCCGCCGAGGTCGATGCGCTCGTCGAGATCTCCGGCCGTGATGCGCTGCGCGAGGTCCGTGATCTGCGCGACGCGGCGGAACGACCGACGCGAGAGCCAGCGGGCGGCGAGGATCGCGAGGCCGGAGAAGACCGCCAGCGCGAGCGCGGACCAGAGCGCGATCCGCGGCAGCACCTGATCAGTCAACGTCTCGTCCGACGTCTCGTCCGACGCCGACGCCGGTGCCTCGGCCGTCAGCCGAGGCGCGGAGTCGGCCGTGTCCCGCTGCGACCCGTCGCTCGACTCCTCGAGGGGGAGTGCGGACGGCGACGCAGACTCCGTCGCCGTCGGCTCACCCGCCTGGAGATCGACGTCGTCCGGTTCTGTCTCCTGGTCCGGCTCTGTTGTCTGGTCCGGCTCCGTCGCCTGGTCCGCCATCGCGCCCGCCGCCGATTCGGCTGATTCGGCCGAGTCCGCCGTCATCCGCCCGTCCGCCGACACCAGCACCTGCTGCACCACGAGGTACTGGGAGCCGAGCAGCAGCGCGCCGCCGCCGACCAGCACCGCCGCGATGAGCGCGGTCAGACGGGCCCGGGTCCCCCAGCGCGCACCGCGCTCGCCGCCGCTCACGATCCCGGTCCGATCCGATATCCGTGTCCGTGCGCGTAGTGCAGCGCCTCGGGCTCGCCGAGCTTCTTGCGCAGGGTGTGCACGGTGATCTTCACGACGCCCCGGGTGCGTTCGAGGTCGCCGCCCCACACCCGTACGAGCAGCGCTTCGGGGCTCACGAAACCGCCGTCGGCGCGCAGCAGTTCCTCGAGCACCGAGAACTCGCGGGGTGTGAGCTGCAGTTCCCGCCCGTCGCGCGTCGCGAGGCGTCGTGCGGGGTCGACCCGGATCCCAGCCGACTCGAGCGGCGCCTCGGCGTCGGCCCCGACACGGCGTCGCATCGCGCGCAGCCGGGCCAGCAGTTCCAGGTAGGCGAACGGCTTCGACAGGTAGTCGTCGGCTCCGAGGTCGAGCCCCGTCACGCGGTCGTCGAGCGCCGAGGCCGCGGTGAGCATGAGGATGCGCACGGGGTGCCCCTGCTCCCGCAGCAGCCGGCACACGGTGTCGCCGTGCACGCCGGGCAGATCCCGATCCAGGATCAGCACGTCGGCGTCGAAGCGGCCGAGCGCGGCGAGCGCCGTGTCTCCGCCGTAGGCGACCTCCACCTCGTAGCCCTCGCCGCGCAGGCCCTCCGCGAGGGCGTCGGCGAGCTCGCGCTCGTCCTCGGCGATGAGCACCCGCATGCTGCGTCTCCCGTCGTTTCGATGATCCCGTGCTCGGGATCTCCCTCAAGCATGCACCGTCGGCGGTCTGCCCGGGGTTAGGACGGTGCTGGACCGCCCTGTGTTTCAGGCCCGGCGGTGCGTCGATCGGGCTCAGCCCCCGTCGCCCCGGCCCGGCCCGGCACCCGATAGTGCGGCTCTCACCGTTGTTTCGGATCGATTCCAGGAGATTCATCCGAAACAACGGTGAAAGCCGAAGAAAGGCGGGGAGAGGACGGGGACGGAGGCGCGGAGGGACAGCGCGGAACGGCGGAGCGGAACGACAGCGCGGAGGAACGGGGGGGGAGATGCAGGGGAGCATCGGGCAGCGCGCGAGCGCGGGCCGAGCCGCGTGAGAGGATGGCGGGATGAGCGAGGGGAGAAGCGAGCAGCACGGCGCCCGTCGCGGCGGGTCCGGCCGGCGCGGGGGATCGGGGGCGGGTCGCTATGCGCCGAGCCCCTCGGGCGAGCTGCACCTCGGCAACCTGCGCACGGCGCTGCTGGCGTGGCTCTTCGCGCGCGCGAGCGGCCGGCGCTTCCTGATGCGCATCGAGGATCTGGACCGCGCTCGCGACGCGGGATCGGCGGCTCGGCAGCTCGAGGATCTCGAGCGGCTCGGCATCGACTGGGACGGCGATCCCGTGCTGCAGAGCGAGCGGGGCGAGGACCACGAGGCGGCGATCGCTCGCCTCGACGCGGCAGGCCTCGTCTACGAGTGCACCTGCACGCGCCGGGACATCCTCGCCGCGCCGAGTGCACCGCACGCACCGCCGGGCGCCTATCCCGGCACCTGCCGGCAGCGCAGCGAGGAGGAGCGGCGCGCGGCGCGCGAGGCCATCGCTCCCCGGAAGCCCGCGCTGCGTCTGTGCACCGAGCTCTCCGAGCTGGAGTTCGACGACTTGCTGCTCGGACCGACGCGCGGCGACATCGACGACTTCGTGCTGCGCCGCGGCGACGGCACGGTCGCCTACAACCTCGCCGTGGTGGTCGACGACGCGGCGATGGGCGTCGACCAGGTCGTGCGCGGCGACGACCTCGCCTCGTCGACCCCGCGCCAGATCCTGCTGCAGCGACTGCTCGAGCTGCCGACGCCGCCCGCCGTCGAGTACGCGCACGTGCCGCTGGTGCTGGGGCCGAGCGGGGCGCGGCTCGCGAAGCGCGACGGTGCGGTGACGCTCGCGGATCTGCGCGAGCGGGGCGTCGACGCCGAGGAGGTGCTGACCGCACTCGCGGTCTCGCTCGATCTCGCGGTGCCCGGTGAGCACGTCACGACCGCGCAGCTCCTCGGCCGCTTCGATCCGGCGCGCCTCTCTCGGGATCCTTGGACCTGGTCGGACGTGCGCTGACGAACGAGAGCGGCGCGGTGAGTAGCCGGGTAAGGGAGCGCATCGGGGCCGCGTGGCGCGTCAGCGACACGCGAGGGGTCCCCGTCTCTAAGCAACCGGCCGGTTGCTCACCGCTCCGCGCGACCGCCTATTTCTTGAGCGCCTTGATGACACGAGCGAGTGCGCGCCCCGCGACGAACACGAAGGGCACCCCCACCACGAGCAGTGCGATGATGTTGGGCTCGAAGCGCGTCACTCCGTCGCGGGAGACGTAAGCGCCCACGGGAACGGCCATGCCGCCCCCGCCGCCGCCGGATCCCTCGCCCTGCGCGTCCTCGACGCCTCCGCCGCCCTCGCCGGCGCCGAACCCGTACGAGGTGCAGGCGACCGGGATGATCGTCGTGCCGTCGACCTCGATCGGGTCGCCGTAGGCCGAGTGCACACCGACCTGGGTCAGGGTATCCGCGAGCTGCTTCGTGAGATGTGCCATGCCCTCACCCTACCCGCTCGGGAGTTTCCGCGGCAGCCCCCTACCAGCTGTTCTCAGCGCTGTCACGGCCTCGGCGCGCGGGCTCCGGTCGCGGGCGCTTCGGCTCGATGTCGTCGCCCGAGGAGACGTGCTTGATGCGGCGGATCACCCACGGCACGAGGTGCTCGCGCGCCCACACCACGTCCTCCTTGCGCGCGCGACGCCAGTTGTGCACCGGCAGCGGCGGGGGATCGAGCGGGGTGAGATCGTGGGGCACGTTCAACGCGTCGAGCGCGGCACGCGCGATCGTGTGGTGGCCGAGCGCATTGAGATGCAGACGATCGCCGGCCCAGTACCGGCTGTCCTGCAGCTCGTCGAGCGCCCACTGGTCCACGACCACGCAGTCGTGCTTCAGCGCGATCTTGCGCACGTTCTCGTTGAAGATCGCGACCTTGCCCCGGATCGTGCGGAACACCGGCTGGAAGGCCGTGTCGACTCCGGTGAAGATGAGGATCGTCGCGCCGCTCTCGCCGAGTCGCTCGACCACCCGGTCGAGCTTGGCCGCGACCTCGTCGGGGTCGGTTCCGGGGCGGATCACGTCGTTGCCGCCCGCGCAGATGCTGATGAGATCCGGGCGGAGATCCAGCGCGGCCTCCACCTGCTCGTCCGCGATCTGCTGGATCAGTTTGCCCCGTACCGCCAGGTTCGCGTACGCGAACTCGTCGTCGTAGTCGTTCAGCACCTCCGCGAAGCGGTCGGCCCAGCCGCGCAACCCGCCCGGGCTGTCGGCATCGGGATCACCGACTCCCTCGGTGAAGGAATCGCCGATCGCGACGAACCGCGACCAGGGAAGTTCGATACGATCCTCTGCCACTTCTTCGTCCCCATCTCCGGGCGGCGAGCCCATTCTGAGCATGTCAGCATTCGTTACCGATTATCCTAGAGCGCTGTGACAGATGCGGATCCCGAACTTCACCTTCCGGGGACCAGTGCAGCTGAACACCTGCCCCCCGCATACCCGGAGCGCGCCGCGCACGGCACGGCGGGCACCCTGCGCGCCTGGCAGGAAGAGGCGATTCGGCTGTACCTCGAGAAGGAGCCCCGAGACTTCCTCGCCTCGGCGACCCCCGGCGCGGGCAAGACGACGTTCGCGCTCAGGCTCGCCGCGATCCTGCGCTCCAACCACACGGTGAGTCAGATCGTCGTCGTCGCGCCGACGGAGCACCTGAAGTCCCAGTGGGCGGATGCCGCCGCGCGCGCCGGCATCCGGCTCAACCCGAACTACTCCAACAGCGACGGGCTCGGCTACGGCCGCCACTTCCACGGCGTCGCGGTGACGTACGCGCAGGTCGCGATGAAGCCGGTGCAGCATCGACTGCTGACGGAGAACGCCGACACGCTCGTCATCATGGACGAGGTGCACCACGGCGGCGACGCCCTCAGCTGGGGCGATGCGATCCGCGAGGCCTACGGATCGGCGAAGCGCCGCCTCTCGCTCACCGGCACCCCGTTCCGCTCCGATGAGGCGCCCATCCCGTTCGTCCAGTACGCGCCCCAGGGCGATGGCTCCAAGATCTCGCTCACCGACTACGACTACGGGTACGGTCGCGCGCTCGCCGACGGCATCGTGCGCCCCGTCATCTTCATGGTCTACGCGGGCAAGATGCGCTGGCAGACCTCGGCGGGCGAGGAGATGGAGGCCTCGCTCGGCGAGGGCAACACCAAGGACATCACCTCCCAGGCCTGGCGCACCGCGCTCGATCCGAGCGGCGACTGGATCGCGAAGGTGCTGAGCGCCGCCGATCGCAGACTCACCGAGGTGCGGCAGCAGATCCACGACGCCGGCGGCCTCGTCATCGCGACCGATCACGCCTCGGCCAAGGCCTACGCCAGGCAGCTGCAGCAGATCACGGGGGAGGAGGTCGCGCTGATCCTCTCGGACGACGACGGCGCATCCGAGAAGATCGACTCGTACTCCGCAGGGGATTCGCGCTGGATGGTGGCCGTGCGCATGGTGTCGGAGGGCGTCGATGTGCCGCGCCTCGCCGTCGGCGTGTACGCCACCAGCTCGTCGACCCCGCTCTTCTTCGCCCAGGCGATCGGGCGCTTCGTGCGATCCCGGCGCCGCGGTGAGGTGGCGTCCGTGTTCATCCCCAACGTGCCGGCCCTCATGCAGCTCGCGGCCGAACTCGAGAAAGAGCGCAACCACGTGCTCGAGGGGCCGAAGAGCGCCGAGGAGATGTGGGACGCCGAGGCGGCGCTCATGGCCGAGGCCGAGCGCGAGGACCGCGCCTCGTCGGAGCTCGAGGAGGCGGAGTTCAAGTACCAGGCGCTCGGATCCGACGCGCACTTCGACCGCGCCGTATTCGACGGGGCCGAGTTCGGCGGCTACGCGGAGGTGGAGACCGAGGAGGAGCTCGACTTCCTCGGCTTCCCCGGGCTGCTCGAGCCGCAGGAGGTGCGCGCCCTGCTGCAGCAGCGGCAGGCGCGGCAGGCGCGCCGCTCGGCCACGCGGCAGGGGATCCTCGAGCACGCCCCGGAGCGGGCAGAGGCCCCCGAGGCGCTGCACCGCACCCTCGGCGAGCAGCGCAAGCTGCTGAACTCGCTCGTCGGCATGTACTCGAAGGTGTCGGGCGAGCAGCACAAGGACATCCACAGCGAACTGCGCCGCGTCTGCGGGGGGCCGCCCGTCGCGCAGTCGTCCGTGACGCAGCTGCAGAAGCGCATCGACCTGCTGCGGCGTCGGCTGCGGCCGTAGGCCGCGCGCCGCGGGTAGCATGAGGCGCGTGGCGAAGAGGAAGCAGACGAGCGGGGGATCGACACCGGCGACGGTCGCGCTCGCGCGGGCCGGGATCCCCTTCGAGGTGCGGAGCTACGAGCACGACCCCGCCGAGACCGACTTCGGCGGCGAGGCCGCCGCCGCGCTGGGAGTCGCACCCGAGCGCGTCTTCAAGACGCTGCTGGCCGAGGTGGACGGGGCGCTCGCCGTCGGGATCGTGCCGGTCTCGGGCACGCTCGACCTGAAGGCGCTCGCCGCCGCGCTCGGCGGGAAGAAGGCCGCGATGGCGGATCCGGCGCTCGCGGAGCGCAAGACGGGGTACGTCGTCGGCGGGATCAGCCCCATCGGGCAGCGCACGCTGCTGCGCACCGTGATCGATGCCTCCGCGCGGGAGCACGAGACGGTGCTGGTCTCGGGCGGCCGCCGCGGACTCGATATCGAGCTGCGCGCGGAGGATCTCGCGCGGGCGACCGGGGCGATCTGGGCGGGGATCGGACGCGGCGCATAGCGCCCGCCGGGGGAGCCCGGCGCGACGCGCCCGGCCGAGCGGCTTCGATTCGTGCCGCGCTCGTATCCGTGCTAAGTTATTCTCTGTTCGGCCGATGAAGGTCCGGATCGTTCGCGCGGGTGGCGGAATTGGCAGACGCGCTAGCTTGAGGTGCTAGTGCCCGTATTAGGGCGTGGGGGTTCAAGTCCCCCCTCGCGCACGAATGAGTGAAAGAACCCCCTGTTCGCAGGGGGTTCTTCGCGTTTCGCGGCGGCTTTGTCGCGGGGCTCGGAAGTGTGGCATAATTGATCCTTGTGCCACGGTGCGGCACTGCCGTGAGGGTCCGCACGAACCGTGAGCCGAAAACCTCAGTACTTTTTCGATATCCGCGATCCCGACTTGCGGCGGGCGCAGAGAGTAGACAACCATGCAGAAGCTCGACCACGTCGATGCCGCGTCGCTCAAGAGCGACATCCCCGAGTTCCGCGCCGGCGACACCGTCAAGGTGCACGTCAACATCGTCGAGGGCAACCGTTCGCGTGTCCAGGTGTTCCAGGGCGTTGTGATCTCGCGCCACGGCGAGGGCGTCCGCGAGACCTTCACCGTGCGCAAGATCAGCTTCCAGGTGGGCGTCGAGCGCAAGTTCCCGGTGCACTCGCCCGCGATCGACAAGATCGAGGTCGTCACCCGCGGTGACGTGCGTCGCGCCAAGCTCTACTACCTGCGCGGCCTCACCGGCAAGAAGGCCAAGATCAAGGAGAAGCGCGACCGCTAAGTCGCCGCACGGAGCGTTCGTGCACGCTCCGTTCCTGTGACGCTCTCAGGCTCCCCCCTGCGATGGGTGGGAGCCTGAAGTGTCTCTACGGAGTCACTGGGTGGGCGCAATGCGCACCGATCGGATATCGATGCTTGGGGAGTGTTCATGAGCGAAGCCGACACGCCGGAGACCCCGCGGCGGTCGCGCCGCAGCGGGTTCGTCGGGTTCCTGCGAGATCTCGTCGTGATCCTGCTGGTCGCGTTCCTCGTCTCCTTCCTCCTGAAGACGTTCCTGGTGCGCAGCTTCTACATCCCCTCCGTCTCGATGGAGCAGACGCTCAAGGTCAACGACCGCATCCTGGTCAACCAGCTGGTGCCGGGTGTCGTCCCCGTGCACCGGGGCGACGTCGTGGTGTTCAAGGACCCGGGCGGCTGGCTGCTGCCGCGCAGCGTCGACCCGCCCCAGGGATTCGAGCGAGTGCTGCAGTCGGTGGGCCTCGCGGCCGACACCAGCCACGAGTACGTGGTGAAACGGGTGATCGGGATCGGCGGCGATCGGGTCGAGTGCTGCGATGCCGATGGCCGGGTGACGGTGAACGGCATTCCGCTCGACGAGCCGTACATCGTGATCCCGCCCGGCGAGGAGCGCGCGTCCAAGATCGACTTCGACGTGACCGTGCCGCAGGACTCGGTCTGGGTGATGGGCGACAACCGCTACCAGAGCAAGGACTCGCGCTACAACCAGGAGCAGCCGGGACGGGGGTTCGTGCCCGAGAGCGAGATCGTCGGCCGCGCGTTCCTGCTCAACTGGCCGCTGAACCGCTTCACCTGGCTCGGAACTCCGGAGGGCACGTTCACCGGCGTCGAAGAGGCCCGGCAGTGATCGAGGCCCCGCTCGCCGCGCCGTCGAAGGATCCGACGCTCGAGGTCGAGCGGGAGTGCTTCGCAGCGGGCGCGGCGCTCGTGATCGGGATCGACGAGGTCGGGCGAGGAGCCGTCGCCGGTCCCGTCGCGGTCGGGGTGCACGCGGTGCTCGCGGGCATCGACGCGTTCCCCGAAGGGCTGCGCGACTCGAAGCTGCTGAGCGAGAAGCGGCGCGAGGCGATGGCGCCGCTCGTGCTCGAGTGGGGGCCCGGGGCCGTCGGTTTCGGCAGCGCGGAGGAGATCGATGCGCGCGGCATCAACGCCATGCTGGGTGAGGCCGCGCGGCGGGCGCTGCTCGAACTGCACGCGGTCGGGGTGCCCGTCGACCGTGCGGTGATCCTGCTCGACGGCTCGCACGACTGGCTCTCGCCGGTGCTGCGGAATCCGCTCGACGTGCGCACCCGGGTGGGGGCGGATCGCAGCTGCGCGAGCGTGGCGGCGGCGTCCGTGCGCGCCAAGGTGCGGCGCGACGCCGTGATGCGGGAGGCGCACGACGCGCACCCCGAGTACGGGTGGGCGTCGAACAAGGGCTACGGATCCCGCGCGCACTACGACGGGATCGCCGAGCACGGCCTCACCGAGCTGCACCGGCGCACCTGGATCAAATAGGGAGAGGACTCCCGCTGCGCGGTAGTCTGGTCTGGTGAATTCGACACCAGACGCACGCGCCGACGGGCGCTCTCCGGCGCAGATGCGCCCCGTGACCATCGAGCGGGGCTGGAGCGCCCAGGCAGAGGGCAGCGCACTCATCTCCTTCGGCGACACCAAGGTGCTCTGCACCGCCTCCTTCACTCCCGGTGTGCCCCGCTGGCTGGCCGGGAAGGGCACGGGCTGGGTCACCGCCGAGTATTCGATGCTGCCGCGGTCGACGAACGAGCGGATGCAGCGGGAGTCGGTGAAGGGTCGCATCGGAGGCCGCACGCACGAGATCTCGCGGCTCATCGGGCGCAGTCTGCGCGCTGTCATCGACACCAAGGCGCTGGGCGAGAACACCATCGTCATCGACTGCGACGTGCTGCAGGCCGACGGCGGCACGCGCACCGCATCGATCACCGGCGCCTACGTGGCGCTGGCCGACGCGATCGCGTGGGCGCGGGTGCAGGGGCACATCGCCAAGAAGGCGCAGCCGCTCATCGACAGTGTGGCCGCCGTATCGGTGGGTATCGTCGACGGCGTGCCGCTGAGCGACCTCGCCTACGTGGAGGACTCCCGAGCCGAGACCGACATGAACGTGGTGGTGACCGGGACCGGCGACTTCGTCGAGGTGCAGGGGACCGCCGAGGGCGTGCCGTTCAAGCGCGCGGAGCTCGATGTGCTGCTCGATCTGGCACTCGCGAGCGCCGGCGAACTCGCCGAGCTGCAGCGCGCCGTGCTGGCGGAGGAGCGGTAGACATGACGCGGACCCTGGTGCTGGCCTCGCACAACACCCACAAGCTCGAGGAGCTGCGCCGCATCCTCGGCCCGCTCATCCTGGGCATCGAGCTCGTCGGCTACGACGGGCCCGAGCCGGTGGAGAACGGACTGAGCTTCGAGGAGAACGCGCTGCTCAAGGCGCGGGCCGCCGCGGCTCACACCGGCCTCCCCGCCATCGCGGACGACTCGGGCATCGCCGTCGACGTGCTCGGTGGCTGCCCGGGAATCTTCTCGGCGCGCTGGGGCGGGCCGGAGCGCAGCGACACCGCCAACGTCGCACTGCTGCTGTGGCAGCTCACGGACGTCGCCGATGCGCACCGTGCGGCCGGCTTCGTGTGCGCCGCCGCGCTGGTGCTGCCGCCGTCCGGAGACGAGCCGGGCGCGGAGATCTGCGAGCTCGGGGTCTGGCAGGGGAGCGTGCTGCGCGAGCCGGTCGGAGAACGGGGCTTCGGCTACGACCCGATCTTCCGGCCCGAGGGCGAGCAGCGCTCCGCCGCGGAGCTCACCGCGGCGGAGAAGGACCTGCTGTCGCATCGCACCCGTGCGTTCAGCACGCTCGCGCCCGCCATCCGCGACCTCGTCTGACCCCGGAGAGGCCTGAGAACGTCGGCTTGTGAGGACCCTGAGCCCGAGCCCGAGTGCCCCGCATCTGCGCCCTGCGGCACCCAACACGCGAGTGACATCATTTCGATCCAGAGATGGAGATTACGACGATGACGGAACAGCAATCGGGTGGCCTGGTGCGCCCGGATATCTCTGAGAGCGACGCGAGCATCATCGCGCGCGCCTGCTATGGCCTCGAGGTTTCGGCGCGCGAACTCGGCAGCAACCAGGACCGCAACTTCGTGCTCGAGGAGCCCGACGGCACCCGCAGCGTGCTGCGGGTCGACAACCCCGTGTTCGGCGACGACGCCCGTGACGCCCAGCACGCCGCCCTCGACGCCTACCGCGCCGCCGGAGTGCCGGTGCCGGCGGTGCTGCCCGGCTTGGACGGCGCACTCACGCAGCGCTGCGCTCACGGCTACGCGGTGCGGCGAAGCGAGTTCGCGCCCGGCGAGCCTATGGTGGACGCCGGCTACTTCGCGCCCGTGGTGCTGGAGGAGTTCGGCGCCCTCGCCGCGGCGTCGGTGAACGCGCTCGCGGGCCTCGCGCACCCGGGGCTGGCCCGCGAGCACATGTGGACGATGGACGTCGCGCACGCCGAGACGGTGAAGCTCGCACCCGCCATCGCCGACGAGGCGCTGCGCGATCGTGTGCTCGCGATCGCCGACGAGGCGCAGGCGGCGCTGGCGCTCGTGGTCGACGCACTGCCCGTGCAGGCGATCCACGGCGATCTCACCGATGACAACGTGACCGGTCTGCGGGGCGATGACACCCGACTGCACCCGCACACCGTGCTCGACCTCGGCGACCTCGCCTACGGCTGGCGGGTCTCCGAACTCGCGGTCACGGCGTCGTCGATGCTGCACCACGAGCCCGAGCGCCCGCTGCGGGTGCTCGACACGGTCGCGGCCTTCCACCGAGACGCGCCGCTGTCGGCCGCCGAGGCGCGGGCCGTGTGGCCGCTCATCGTGCTGCGCGGTGCGATCCTCGTGGCGAGCGGCTGGCGACAGCTCGAGATCGACGGCGGCAACGACTACGCGCGCGATCGGATCGCGGGGGAGCAGGCTATCTTCGACGCCGCCACCGCCCTGCCGCTCGCGGAGATGACCGAGCACGTGCTCGCACGGCTCGGGTTCGTCGGAGTGCCGGACGGGACCGGTCTGAAGCTGCTGGCGATGCCCGCCCCGAACCCGCCGGTTGAGCGATTGACGCAGAAGGGAGTCGAAACCGAGGCGCAACGCGGTGATTTCGACTCGCTCCGCTCGCTCAATCGGCGAGGTGGGGAGCTCCGCTCGCTGCTGCCGGAACTCGACGGCGACGTCGTGCTGCTCGACCCGGGAGTGGAGTCGGAGGCGCTCGAAGCCGGGAAGTGGCTCGCGGAGGACGGCGAGGAGCGGCTCATCGCGGAGGCGCTGCAGGGCGGGACGGCAGCCGCCGTGCTGCCATACGGCGTGTACCGCCTCACCCGCACCGCGATCGACGCCGCCGACGCGGCCGAGACGTGGCCCATCGGCACCGAGGCATGGGTTGCCGCGGGCGATGAACTCGTCGTGACGGCTCCGCTGGGCGGCACGATCGCTGCGGCGTCCGATCGGGGGATCCTGCTCGATCTGCGAGACGGCTGGTTCCTGTCGATCGATGGCGCGGCCGCCACCGTCGCCGTTGACGAGGAGGTGCAGACCGGCGGTGGCATCGCGCTGCTCGCCGCCGCCGCCGATCCCCGGCCCATCGCCGTCACCCTCTGCCGCGCCGACGCGATCGACGGCGCGGCACCGCCGATCCTCTCCCTCGACGTGCCCGACCCGGGACGCGCGCAGCTCGTCGCGCCTGACCGGGCGCCGGCCTGGCGACGCTTCACTCACGACCCCGCGGCGATCCTGAACCTCGAATCGCTCGCGCAGCGCGACGACTCCGCCGACGAGCAGCTGCGCCGGGAGGGCATCTTCGCCAGCGCGCAGGAGCGCTACTACGAGCGCCCCATGCAGATCGAGCGCGGCTGGCGGCACCACCTCGTCGACACGACGGGCCGCGCCTACATCGACATGGTCAACAACGTCACGGGTCTCGGCCACGGCCACCCCGGCGTGGCCGACGCGGTGAACCGTCAGATCCGCATCCTCAACACGAACTCGCGCTTCCTGTACCGCGAGCTGGCCGAGTACAGCGAGCGCCTGCTCGCGCTGCTGCCCGAGGACAGCGGCCTCGACACCGTGCTGCTCGTGAACTCGGGATCCGAGGCCGTCGACCTCGCCCTGCGCCTGGCGCAGGCCGCGACGGGGCGCAAGACCGTCGTCGCGCTGCGCGAGGCCTATCACGGCTGGACGATGGCGAGCGACGCCGTCACGACGAGCGCCTACGACAACCCCTATGCCCTCGAGAACCGTCCCGACTGGATCCACGTCGCCGACGTTCCCAACCGCTTCCGCGGCACGTACCGCGGCGAGGCGGGTGACGCCTCCGTGGGCGCGCGGTACGCGGAGGACCTCGGCGCCGATCTCGACCGGCTGGCGGGCGAGGGTCGAGGCGTCGCCGCCTTCATCTGCGAGTCGGTACTCGGCAACGCGGGCGGGGTGCTGCTGCCCGACGGTTATCTCTCCGACGTCTACGCGCGGGTGCGCGCCGCGGGCGGGCTGTGCATCGCGGACGAGGTGCAGGTCGGTTTCGGCCGCATGGGCTCGAGCTTCTGGGGCTTCGAGCAGTCGGGGGTGGTGCCCGACCTCATCACGATCGCGAAGCCCATGGGCAACGGTTTCCCGATCGGCGGCGTCATCACGTCGAAGCGGGTGGCCGATGCACTCGCCACGCAGGGCCAGTTCTTCTCGTCGGCGGGCGGCAACCCGCTGAGCTGCCGAGTCGGCATCGCGGTGCTCGACGCGATGGAGGCCGAGGGGCTGCAGGCGAATGCGCGTGTGGTCGGCGATCGCCTCGCCGCGGGCTTCCGGGAACTCGGCGAGCGGCACCCGATCATCGGCCCCGTGCACGGCGAGGGGCTGTACCTCGGCGTGGAGCTGGTGCGGGATCGCGCGACGCTCGAGCCCGCGACGCCGGAGGCCGCGGCGATCTGCGAGCGGCTGAAGGAGCTGGGCGTCATCGTGCTCACCACCTCGGAGCGCTCGAACGTGCTGAAGGTGAAGCCGCCGCTGTGCCTCACCGCCGAGAGCGCCGACTTCGTGATCGCCGCGCTCAACCGGGTGCTCACCGAGGGGTGGTAGCCGCCCAGGCGGCGGGAACGACCGCGCGGTAGACTGCTGGATCATGGCATCAGCGTCACCCACTCCGCAGGCCTCGGCCGATTCGCCCGCTCCGACCGCGCACGTGACGCACTTCGAATGCCTCGAGCCGCAGCTCGAGGGGTCGACCGTGCGGTTGCGGTACGCGGCACGGGCCGGCGACGAGCCGGTCGCCGAGTTCACCGAGGTCGTCGAGCTGCCGGCCGCGCTCGACGGTGCACCCGCGCCGGTCGTCGAGGGTGTGCTGCGCCTGCTGTCGCTCGCCGCTTCGCTCAGCTACTTCAAGGCCTTCGCGCCCGCCGTGCTCGTGGTGCCGGACGGACTCACCGACGCCGAGCGCGCCTTCATCACCGCGCTGATCGGGGGCGGACTCGGGGAGTTCGCCTTCGTCAATCAGATGCCCGAGGTGCTGTCGACCGAGGTGCAGGCGCCGGTGCTGCCGGTCGCACAGGCCGGTGAGCCCGCTGCGACGCCCGCGGATCCGGAGTCCGGCGATTCCCGGCGCCTGCTCGTCGCCGTCGGCGGAGGCAAGGACTCGATCGTCTCGATCGAGTCGCTGCGCGGCGCGGGCCTCGACGTGGGCCTCTTCGCGGTCAACACCCAGCCGCCGATGGCCCGTACGGCCGAGGTGGCGCAGCTGCCGCTGCACGAGGTGCGGCGCCGACTCGATCCCGAGCTCTTCGCGCTGAACGCCGCCGGGGCGCCCAACGGCCACATCCCGGTGACCGCGGTCAACTCCCTCATCGCGGTGCTCACGGCCCTCGCGCTCGGATACGACGGTGTGGTGTTCAGCAACGAGGCCGGATCCTCGTACGGCAACTTCGCGTGGGCCGGCCGCGTCATCAACCATCAGTGGTCGAAGGGCATCGAGTTCGAGCGACTGCTGCGCGAGACGCTGCCGGCCGGAGCCCCGGACTACGTATCGCTGCTGCGGCCGATCAACGAGATCCGGATCGCGCGGCGCTTCGCGACGCTCACCGACTACCACCCGGTCTTCACGAGCTGCAATCGGGCCTTCCGCATTCACGGCGCGTCGGCGACCTGGTGCGGAGACTGCCCCAAGTGCCGCTTCATCTTCCTGATGCTCGCCCCGTTCGTGCGCCGCGAC
The DNA here is from genome assembly GCF_001273835.1 of Leucobacter celer subsp. astrifaciens. GTDB lineage: Bacteria > Actinomycetota > Actinomycetes > Actinomycetales > Microbacteriaceae > Leucobacter > Leucobacter celer. Next base: position 147,627 of record NZ_JHEI01000136.1, read on the forward strand.
GAGCTGCTCGAGATCTTCGGCGGCCGCGACCTGTTCGCGGACGAGGGGCAGCTGACGGGCTTCCTCGAGCTGCTGGGCACCGACGGACTCGTCAAGCCGTTCGAGTGCGTGGGCGAGCCCGATGAGTGCCGCGTAGCGCTGTCCCTGCTGCGCGAGCGCGACGACTGGAGCGGCCATCCCTTCCTCGGCCGTCCCGAGATCGCCGGGGTCTCGGCCACCGCCGCCGAGCGCGAGGCGGTCTTCGCCTGGCACGCGGGCGAGCACTTCCTGTATCCGCAGCTGGAGGCGGTGGCCCGTGCGATTTGACGAGCTCGACGGCAGGGACGTCGTGATCTGGGGTGCGGGCCGCGAGGGCCGCGCCGCGCACGCGGAACTCGCGCGCCGCGGGGTCTCGGCGACGATCGCGGTGACCGGGGTCGGATCCGCGCCCGATGACCTGCGGGCCGTCGCCGTCGACGGCGATGAGGCACTCGACCGTCTGCTCGCGGCCGAGGTCGTGGTGAAGTCGCCGGGGATCCCGCGGACCTCGCCCGATTTCGTGCGGATCGCGGAGAGCGGTGCGAGACTCACCTCGCTGATGGATCTCTGGCTCAACGAGAACGCGGATCGTGTGATCGCGGTGACCGGCACCAAGGGCAAGAGCACCACCGCGACGCTCGTGCGCCACGTGCTCGACGCGCTCGGCTATCGGGCCGCACTCGCGGGCAACGTCGGGGTCGCGGTCGCCGGCGACCTCGATCCGCAGGTGCAGGCCGCCGTGACCGAGGTGTCGAGCTATCAGGCCTCCGACCTGACCGCGTCGCCCCGCGTCGCGGTGCTCACCTCGCTGTATCCCGAGCACCTGCCGTGGCACGGCGGCTACGAGCGCTACGTCGCCGACAAGCTCAATCTCGTCGCGCACGGCCCCGAGACGGTGGTCGTGCCGTCGCGCGAGCACGAGCTGTTCGACCTGGCCGCCGAGCGGGCGGGGGAGCGCACGCGCATGATCACTCCGGGGGAGCTCGGGATCCGCGCGCACGACGACCGCCTCGTCTGGGGCGGCGTGGGAGAGCTCTCGGCAGACGACTTCGGGCTGCGGGGGGCGCACAACCTCGTCAACGCGGCGCTCGCGCTGACCGCGGTGCACGCCTTCACGGGAATGGGCGACGCGGATCGTGCGCGCGCACTGGACGCCGTGCGCACGTTCGCGCCGCTGCAGCACCGGCTCGAGGTGATCCCCTCGGGTGACGGACGCACCTGGATCGATGACAGCCTCGCCACGGCGCCGCAGGCGGTCGTCGCGGCGCTCACCGCCTACGCCGATGCGCGGGTGACCCTGATCGCCGGCGGAGCCGAGCGGGACCTGCCCTTCGCGCCGCTCGTCGACTACCTCGCGGAGCGCGGCGATGCGTTTCCCGTGCGGGTGATCGGCACGGGCCCCGCGGGGGCCAGGCTGATCGCGGAGGCGGACGATCGGGTTCCGCGGACGCTGCTGGCGCGCAACTTCGCAGACGCGCTCGCGCTCGCGCGCTCCGGCTCGACCGAGCGCGAGGTGATCCTGCTGTCTCCGGGCGCTCCCAGCTTCGACGAGTTCGCCGACTACGAGGCGCGGGCCGCGGCGTTCCGGGCCGCCGCCGAGTCGACGGCCGACGGGGAATAGCCCGTACTACGAGCCTCGGCCGCCCCATATCCCGAGCCCGAGGAAGATCGCACCGACGAGCAGGGTGAGCGCCGTCTCCCACGGACGCAGATCGGTCGCGGCGATCCGGGCGAAGATCCCGGTGATACGCGAGGACACCCGCGGGAATCGCTTCCAGGCCCAGGCCAGCGCGACATACGGGGCGACGAGCGCGACGACGAAGACAGCGTAGGAGACCACTCGGATCGTGTCGTCGTCGCTGACCCCGCGGATGATGCGTGCGGTCAGGTACATCGTCGCGATACCGCTGACGCCGATGACGGCGTTCGAGGCTCCGATGAGCAGCATCGCCCACGGTCGGTCGGCGGGGGTGCGCCGGGGCTTCCTGGGACGCCGCGGCCTGCGCGCCCGAAGGCCCATGACCAGGGACGCGAGGACGAACAGGACGCCGGCCGTCAGGTCGACGCTTCGGCGCACCAGCACCTTCTCGACGTCGTCGTCGACCAGCGTCTCGAAGCTGCGGGGATCCACGATTTGGAGCAGCAGCAACAGGACCGTCGAACCGATCACGAGGCCGATGAGCATGCACCCGATCGCACGGTCCGGCCGGGAGGCGTGCGTGAGCACGCGCAGCGCGACGGCGATGAGCGTGGGACTGAACCCCATGACCACCCCGAGGCCGATGAGGCCCACGATGGCACCGGCGAAGCGAATCAGATCCCCGTCAAGCACGCCTGCAACGCTACTGGTGCGGTCGACCTCCCGCCAACAGCGGCCGAGGAACTGCTGCACGGGCGCCGCAGCGACGGAGCGCTGCGAGATCAGTGACGCACGGCGGGCGAACCCTCGACGATGTCGCCGCGGGGTTCCGAGCGCAGGCGTTCCGAGCGCGGCCCGACTGCGCGCAGGGCGCCGAGGATCGCGACGAGGTCGACGACCTCCTGCAGCCAGGCGCCGATCAGCGCCGGAAGGAACCCGAAGGCGGCGATGAGCATCAGGGCGATGCTGATGATGATGCCGAGCCAGATGCTCTGCAACGCGATCCGCACGGTGTCCTTCCCGATGCGCACGGCGCGCGGAAGCGAGGCGAGGCTGTCGTATCGGTTCACGATGTCGGCGGACTCGCTGGCGGCGGTGGCGCCGCGGGCTCCCATCGCGAAGCCGATGTCCGCTGCAGCGAGCACGGGGGCGTCGTTGAGGCCGTCGCCGACCATGATGAGCGGCCGGGGCTGCACCCCGCTCACGATGCGCACCTTGTCCGAGGGGCGGCACTCCGCGTGCACCTCGCCGATGCCGAGATCTGCCGCGATCGGATCGGCGGTGGCCGCCACATCGCCGGTCACCATGAGCGTGCGTTCGATCCCGAGCCGCTGCAGCTCCCGGAACACCTGCGCCGCCTCGCCTCGGACTTGATCGCGCATCACGATCGTGCCCGCGAAACGGTCGTCGGCCGCGACGTAGATCGCGAGTTCCCCGGGCCTCAGCGGCGCGAGCGTCAGACTCGGCGCATACTCGCGGACCCAGGAGGGCTTGCCCACGCGCACCGTCGTGGAAGCGCCCTCCGGGCCGAACACGAGCGACGCGGCGACGCCGTTGGTGGCGGCCTCTTCGGCGCGTTCGGCGTCGAGCAGTCTGCAGCCGTGCCGCTTCGCGGTGGCGACGACCGAACCCGCGAGAACGTGGGAGGAGTAAACCTCGGCCGAGGCGGCCAACTGCAGAACCTGCTCCTCGCTGAAGCCGGGCTCCGGGAGGACGCGTTCGAGCACCGGTCGCCCGGTCGTGACGGTGCCGGTCTTGTCGAAGGCGGCCGAGCGAACCCTGGAGAGCTGCTCGAGAGTGCCTCCGCCCTTCACGATCAGGCCGAAGCGCGCAGCCCGGCTCATACCGCCGAGAAACGCGACCGGAGCTGCGATCAGCAGCGGGCACGGAGTGGCGACCACCAGCACCTCGGCGAATCTCACGGCCTCACCGCTGACCGCCCACGCGATCCCCGCGATGATGAGCGATAGCGCCGTGAACGGCACCGCATAGCGGTCCGCGAGGCGCACGACTCTCGCCTTGCTGCTCGCGGCCTGCTCGACGAGGCGCACGATCTGCTGGTACTCGCTGTCCGCCGCGACCGCCGCGGCGCGCATGGCGACCGCGGTCGCGCCGTTGACCGCTCCGCTGGACACCCGCTCGCCCGCCGCGCGGTCGACGGGCAGGCTCTCTCCGGTGAGCGAGGACTCGTCGAACACGGCATGCTCGGATACGAGGATCGCGTCGACGGGCACGAGCGCGCCGGGGCGCAGGAGCAGCAGGTCTCCCACCTCGACCTTCTCGACCGGCACGTCCGTCGTCGTCGCCTCTGCCATCGCACCGTTCGCGGGGACCCCGTCGTCGCTCAGGAGCAGGGTCGCTCGCTGCGGGGACTTCCGCAGCAGAGCCGTGAGCTCTCGCTTCGAGCGGTTCTCCGCGTAGTCCTCGAGCGCGGCCCCGCCGGTGAGCATGAGCACCACCACGAGCGCCGCCCACGGCTCGCCGACGAGCACCGCGGCCGTGATCGCGGTCACCGCGAGGATGTCCAGCCCCGCGTGCCCCTTGAGGAGTTGCCGGATCATGCCGACCGCTTCCCACGCGGCAACCGCCAGCGCGTAGCCGCCGACGATCCACGCGGCGAGGTCTCGCGACGGGGTGGTGAGCAGGATCAGGCCGATCGCCGCCACCGCCAGGGTCGCGAACACCAGCGGATATGCCGTGATCGCGGCGCGCACTCGTGTCATTCTCCAAGCTTCGCAGATCGGCAGTCGTGCGGGCGCTCAGCCGTCCGCGCGGGCGGACCTGTCGCGACGGCTGAAGAGCAGTGTGATACTTACCACTGCGAGCCAGGCTGAAAAGAGAAAGTCGAGTGGGCCCGCAAACGCGCCGGTGAGGGTGAGCAGCAGACCGAGCACTTGTCCGAGACGGGCGAGCCAGGTCGGAAGCGTTCCGAATCGCAGGGCGATGGTCGATGTCGTCATCATGAACACGCCGGCGAACCTGGACGCAGCGATCCCCCAGAGCCCGAACCAGAGTCCGTGCGCGAGTGCAACAGTCGAACCGTTCAGGCTCTCCTCACCGCCGAAGCGAACGACCAGGGTCGGAGCGGCCGCGCACACCGCAGCAGTCGTCGCCAGGATCGCGAACACGATGCCACTGCCGAGAAAGACGGTCGCATAGAACTTGTCTTCGCGTTCAGCAAGCCGTCGGCGAATCACCGCAATGAACCACAAGAACGACACCATGCCGAGCACGCCCAAGCTCAGCCCGAACTCCACCGTGGAGCGATTGCTCGGATCGCCGTACCAACTGAGATCGCGACTGGCGGTGTCCACCGCGGTGCCCACGCCCGGCTGGCTTTCGATGAAATAGATCGACGCCGTCATCAGCATCGCCGCAGCAAGACCCTCGAGAGATGCCCCCGCGCCCTCAAGAGATGCCTGCACGCGAGACAGCGCCTGACGAACCCTGCCGAAGGCACCAGAACGACGTCCGTCTAACTTCCGCCCTTCGGCCATGCGGCCTATTTTACTCGAGCGACTGATGCTGTGGCAGCCCGATTTCGACGCGAATGGCCCGGACCCGGAAAAGCCAGCCCCAGGACAGGGTCCGAGTCATCCGTGGTGCGCGAGGGGGGACTTGAACCCCCACGTCCGAGGACACTGGAACCTAAATCCAGCGCGTCTGCCAATTCCGCCACTCGCGCGTGGTGCCGCAGGGCACCGGACCAGCCTACCGTTCGCGCTCAGTCGACGACGCGCGCGCCCTCGGGCAGGCTGGTGCCGGCGGGCAGGCGCACCGTGACGTAGCCGGCATCGGCGTCGGCGACCGGGGGAGCCGGATCCCGGAGCTCGCTCTCGATCGCCCCCGCCGTGAGCTCCTCGCGCTTCGTGGTGGGGTGGTGGTGGCTCATCTTGTCGATCCACGCGAGGGCGAGCGCCGACACGATGAAGGCCAGGTGGATCGCGACCTCCCACATCACACCCTCGGAGGAGTAGATGACCCGGCCGCTTCCGTCGACGACCACCCCGCCGTCCATGCGGCCGACCTCGATGAAGGTCTTGAGCAGGTGGATCGAGGAGATCGAGATGATCGAGATCGCCAGCTTCACCTTGAGCAGGTTCGCGTTGACGTGCGAGAGCCAGTCGGGCTCGTCGTGGTGACCCTCGACGCGGATCTTCGACACGAAGGTCTCGTAGCCGCCGATGATCACCATGATCAGCAGGTTCGCGATCATCACGATGTCGATGAGCGCGAGCACGCTGAGCATGACCTCGGTCTCGCTGATGTGGCCCTCGATGATGGCGTTCTCGACCAGGTGCCAGAGCTCCACGAAGAAGAGCACCACGTAGACGGCCTGCGCGATGATGAGGCCGAGATACAGGGGGGCCTGCAGCCAGCGGCTCGCGAAGATGAATCCGGCGAGCGTGCGAGAGGCGGCGCCCGGCCCCTTCGCGGTGCTGCGCTCGATCGGCGGTGCTGAACGGTCGATCACGGGCGTCCTTTCGCTTCTGGTCTGGGGTAAATGCTAGCGGGGGATCGATTCGTCGAGGCTGGGAGCCCGCAGTGACGCGACGGTGCGGGCTCCGGCGAACGCTAGAGATCTAGAGATGCAGAATGGCCCGGGCGATCATGAAGTAGATGACGAGGCCCGTCGCGTCGACGAAGGTCGAGATGAAGGGGTTCGAGAACACCGCGGGATCGACTCGCACCGCGCGCGCCAGCAGCGGCATGCACCCGCCGACGGCCGCGGCCACGGTGCACACGGCGAGCAGCGTGAGCCCGATCACGGCGCCGATCGCGGGGGAGTAGACGAAGCCGGCGATCGCGAAGCCGAGCGAGCCGAGCAGCAGCCCGAGCATGGCGCCCGCGCGCAGTTCGCGCGTGAGCACCCGCGCGATGTCGCGGGGGCGCACGTCGCCGAGCGCGAGCGCCCGGGTGACGGTCGTCGCCGCCTGGTTCCCGGTGTTGCCCCCGGTGCCGATGAGCAGCGGCACGAACAGGGCGAGCACGGTCACCTGGTCGATCGTGGCCTCGAAGACCGAGAGCACCTGCACGGTCAGCGTCGCGCCGACCGCCAGCACGAGCAGCCAGACCACCCGGGATCGCACGAGCGACCACACCGGGGTCGACAGGTAGGGGCGCCGCAGGGGTTCGGTGCCGCCCTGGCGCGCGGCGTCCTCGCTCTCCTCGTGCTCGAGGATGCGCACCGCGTCGTCGATCGTGAGCATGCCGAGCAGGCGGCGCTCGCTGTCCACGATCGGCATGGCCAGCAGGGAGAGGTCCGTGCAGCGGCGGGCGACGAGCTCGGCGTCGTCGGTGGCCTCCGCCGTCTGAGCCGGCTGCATGAGCGTCTCGACGGGAGCGTCGGATCCGGCCCCGAGCACGTCGCGCAGGCTGACCACGCCGACGACGCGCCGCGCGTCGTCCAGCACGGGGATCGTGTACACCGTCTCCGCGTCGCGCAGCCGCTCGCGCACGCGGTCGAGCGTCTCGCCCGCGCTGAAGCTCGCCCGCGTCGACACGTACTCGGGTGTCATGCGCCGCCCGACGCTGCCCTGCGGATAGCCGAGCAGCCCGGCCGTCAGCAGTCGTTCCTGCTCGGGCAGGTCGCGCAGCAGCCTCGTGGCGAGGGCGGCGGGCAGCTCCTCGAGCAGCCACGCCCGGTCGTCGGGGTCGAGCTCTGCGAACAGGCGGGACACCTCGGAGTCCTGCAGGCCGTGCAGCAGGTCGCTCTGCAGCGCCGGTGGCAGCGCGTCGAACGCCTCGAGCGCGCGCTCCTTCGAGAGCAGACGGAAGACGACGGCGCGCTGACGGAGCGTCAGGCGGTCGAAGATCGGGACGAGATCCGGAACCGGCAGCGAGGCGATGGTCTCGGTGAGCGCGGTGAGGTCGCGGCTCGCGAGCTGCTGCTCGATCGTTCCGGTGAGGTGGTCGATGGTGCGGATCGGCTGGGTGGTCATGACGACACTCCTTCGGGCGGAGCGCGCACGGCCCGGTGCGCGCATTCCGGAGATCTGAGGAAGCCGGACGCGCGCCGATCCCGCCTAGTTCGAACGAGGCGAGGAGGCGAGCGCGATGCCCGGCTGGTGACTGCAACTGTCACTGGACACGGTGAACTCACCTCGTTTCGCTCGATGGCTGTGGGGACTGGTCGCGACCGGCGGAAGGCGCCGTGCCTGGTCCCGCGCACACTGTAGCACGGGGTATGATGGTGCCCGCGAAGGGGAGTATTCCGATTCGCCCGTATCGTCAATACGCCGTGCGCCGACCGCGCGGCCGGTGCGGGCGCGGCACTGCTGCAGGCATGTGCCGGGAAGAGACTTTCGGCGTTTCGCGCACCCTGCGCCGGCCGAAAGAAAGTGGACCTCTGTGACCTCTGTGCTCCCGCTCTGGTTCGAGATCGGATCGATGATCGTGCTCGTCGCGATCCTCTGCATCGATCTGCTCCTCATCATCAAGCGCCCGCATGTGCCGAGCATGCGCGAAGCCAGCCTGTGGGTGGGCTTCTACGTGCTGCTCGCGCTCGTCTTCGCCGGATGCATGTTCCTGCTGGGCGACGTGCAGCACGGCACCGAGTTCCTCGCCGGCTGGCTCACCGAGTACAGCCTCTCGATCGACAACCTCTTCGTGTTCGTCCTGATCCTCGGCAGCTTCAAGGTGCCGCACGCCTATCAGCAGCGCGCGCTCATGATCGGCATCATCCTGGCGCTGATCTTCCGCGGGCTGTTCATCCTGGCGGGCGCCGCGATCATCGAGCGCTTCATCGCGGTCTTCTTCATCTTCGGCGCCTGGCTCATCTGGACCGCCTGGCAGCAGGTCAAGCCCGGCGGGCACGACGACCAGGGCGAGGGACTCGCGGTTCGACTCGCGAAGAAGATGTTCCCCTTCAGCGACGACTACGACGGGGGCAAGCTCCGCACGACGGTCGACGGCAAGCGCATGTTCACGCCGTTCCTGCTCGTGCTGATCTCGCTCGGCGCGACCGATCTGCTCTTCGCGCTCGACTCCATCCCCGCGATCTTCGGCATCACGCAGAGCCCGTTCATCGTGTTCACGGCCAACGTCTTCGCGCTCATGGGTCTGCGCCAGCTCTACTTCCTGCTGGGCGGCCTGCTCGACCGACTCGAGTACCTCAAGTACGGCATCGCGGCGATCCTCGCCTTCATCGGCGTGAAGCTCATCCTGCACGCGCTGCACGAGAACGAGCTGCCCTTCATCAACGGCGGCGAGCACGTGCCCGTACCCGAGGTCAACATCTGGCTCTCGCTCGGCTTCATCGTCACGGCCATGGCGGTCGCCACCATCGCGAGCGTGGTCAAGATGCGCCGTGAGGCCCGGGCGAAGGGCGAGCGAGTGCACCTCGGCGCGGCGGAGCAGCGCGACGGGCATGACGGCACGGGGGCTTCGCCGAGGCACCACTGACCGCGCGACGATCGCGGGTCCCTCGGTAGTCCGACCGGGCTCATGGGAGAGCGGAGCGGCCGAGTGGTAGACTCGTCCGCATGCGTTTGCGGCGACAGCTTCTTCACAGCCGCGGCGGGGTCTAACCCATCGGTCACCCGCCGCGGAGTTCTCGTATGGCCGATCCACCGCGCCGGGAATCGAATATTTTCGTGCGATGCGGTGTTGAGGAACACGTGTCACTGACACAGAGACTGAGAAGAGAAGCCATCACATGAGCGATCAGAACGCTGCCGGGACCACCGCCGAGGAGACGAAGCGGCCCCGCACCCTCGCCGAGAAGCTGTGGGACGACCACGTTGTCGTCAAGGGCGAGAACGGCGAGCCGGACCTCATCTACATCGATCTCCACCTGATCCACGAGGTGACGAGCCCCCAGGCATTCGACGGCCTGCGCATGACCGATCGGCCGCTGCGCCGCGTCGATCTCATGATCGCGACCGAAGATCACAACACGCCGACGGTCAACATCACGAAGCAGATCGAGGATCCGACCAGTCGCCTGCAGATCGAGACGCTGCGCAACAACGTCGCCGAGTTCGGCGTGCGCGCGCACCCGCTGGGCGACAAGGAGCAGGGCATCGTGCACGTCGTCGGCCCCCAGCTGGGCCTCTCGATGCCGGGGATCACCGTGGTCTGCGGCGACAGCCACACCTCGACGCACGGCGCGTTCGGCGCGCTGGCCTTCGGCATCGGCACGAGCGAGGTCGAGCACGTCATGGCGACCCAGACGCTGCCGCTGAAGCCCTTCAAGACGATGGCGATCAACGTCGACGGCGAGTTGCGCCCCGGAGTCACCGCGAAGGACATCATCCTCGCCGTCATCGCGAAGATCGGCACCGGCGGCGGCCAGGGCTACGTGCTCGAGTACCGTGGCTCGGCGATCCGGAGCCTGTCCATGGACGGCCGCATGACCATCTGCAACATGTCGATCGAGGCCGGCGCGCGCGCGGGCATGGTCGCCCCGGACGAGACCACCTTCGAGTACGTGCAGGGCCGCCCCCACGCGCCGCAGGGCGCCGACTGGGACGCCGCGGTCGAGTACTGGAAGACGCTGCCCACCGACGAGGGCGCCGTCTTTGACGAAGAGGTGTTCATCGACGCGAACGCGCTCGAGCCGTTCGTGACCTGGGGCACCAACCCCGGCCAGGGCGTGCTGCTGAGCGATCGCGTGCCGAACCCCGCCGAGATCGAGGACCCCAACGAGCGCGCCGCCGCCGAGCGCGCGTTGGAGTACATGGATCTCGCGGCCGGAACCCCCATGAAGGAGATCCCGGTCGATGCCGTGTTCATGGGCTCGTGCACCAACAGCCGCCTCGACGACCTGCGCACATTCGCCGACCTCATCAAGGGCAAGAAGAAGGCCGACGGCGTGCGCCTGATGGTGGTTCCCGGGTCGGCGCGGGTGCGCTTCGAGGCCGAGATGGAGGGCATCGATCGCATCGTCGAGGAGTTCGGCGGCGAGTGGCGCTTCGCCGGCTGCTCGATGTGCCTGGGCATGAACCCGGACCAGCTCGCCCCCGGCGAGCGCTGCGCGTCGACGTCGAACCGCAACTTCGAGGGTCGCCAGGGCAAGGGCGGCCGCACGCACCTCGTCTCACCGCTCGTCGCGGCGGCGACCGCCATCCGCGGCACCCTGTCGAGCCCGTGGGATCTCCAGGACGACGCGGCGAAGGGCATCACCCACGATGCGCCGCCGCGCGCCGCCGACGAGGAACCGGTGCGCAGGCGCCTGCCGATCATGCCCGCTGCTGAGAAGGTCGAGGCCTGAACCATGGATCAGTTCATCACGATGACGGGTGTCGCCGCTCCGCTGAAGCGCTCGAACGTCGACACCGATCAGATCATCCCCGCGGTGTTCCTGAAGCGCGTCACCAAGACCGGCTTCGAGGACGCGCTCTTCCACCACTGGCGCCAGAACGAGGACTTCGTGCTGAACCAGCCGGTGTACCAGGGGGCCAGCGTGCTGGTCGCCGGCCCCGACTTCGGCACGGGATCGTCTCGCGAGCACGCGGTGTGGGCACTGCGCGACTTCGGTTTCAAGGTGGTCATCTCGCCGCGCTTCGCCGACATCTTCCGCGGCAACTCCGGGAAGCAGGGGCTGCTCGCCGCACAGGTCGAGGAGGCCGATGTCGAGCGGCTGTGGGCCGCCATCGAGGCCGATCCCGGCGTGCAGCTGACGGTCAGCCTGGAGGACCGCACGGTTTCGGTGGGGGATCTCACGGTCCCGTTCCAGATCGACGACTACACCCGCTGGCGCCTGATGGAGGGTCTCGACGACATCTCCCTGACGCTGCGCAACGAGCAGGCGATCTCGGATTTCGAGGCGCGCCGTCCCAACTGGATGCCGACGACTACCCCGGTGGAGGCCGCGTGAACGACAAGCAGGTGACCCTGGAGGAGACCAGGATCGACGAGAGCCAGGCCGATCAGGGCCTCAAGAAGGATGCTCAGAAGGCGGGGGCCCGCGTGGGCCTGACCTCGGACGAGATCATCATCAACGGCGGCCGCCCGCTGCGGGGGCGCATCGAGGTGCGCGGAGCCAAGAACCTGGCGCCCAAGGCGATGGTCGCGGCGCTGCTCGGCAAGACCCCGAGCATCCTGCGCAACGTGCCGAACGTCTCGGACATCCGAGTGGTGGCCGGTCTGCTCGCGCTGCACGGCGTGCTCATCACGCGGGGCGAGGATCCGGGCGAGTGGCACTTCGACCCGTCCAACGTCGAGCAGGCGCACCACGCCGACATCGACGCGCACGCCGGTTCGTCGCGCATCCCGATCCTCTTCTGCGGACCGCTGCTGCACCGCCTCGGAGAGGCGTTCATCCCGGACCTCGGCGGCTGCCGCATCGGGGACCGGCCCATCGACTTCCACCTCAACGCGCTGCGCAAGTTCGGCGCGGTCGTCGAGAAGCTGCCGAGCGGGATCAGCCTCACCGCCCCCAACGGGCTCACGGGTGCCAGCATCGAGCTGCCCTACCCGTCGGTGGGCGCGACCGAGCAGGTGCTGCTCACCGGCGTGCTCGCCAAGGGGCAGACCGAGCTGCGCAACGCGGCGATCGAGCCGGAGATCATCGATCTCATCTGCATCCTGCAGAAGATGGGCGCCATCATCACGGTCGAGCCCAACCGCGTCATCTTCATCGAGGGCGTCGAGGAGCTGCGCGGCTACGACCACCGCGCGATCTTCGATCGCAACGAGGCCGCCAGCTGGGCCTCCGCCGCGCTCGCGACGAAGGGCGACGTGTTCGTCGGCGGCGCGAAGCAGGAAGAGATGATGACCTTCCTCAACGTGTTCCGCAAGGTCGGCGGCGACTTCGACGTGCACGACGACGGCATCCGCTTCTGGCACCCGGGCGGCGAGCTGAAGCCCGTCACCATCGAGACCGATGTGCACCCCGGGTTCATGACCGACTGGCAGCAGCCCCTCGTGGTCGCTCTCACGCAGGCGCAGGGCGTCTCGACGATCCACGAGACCGTCTACGAGAACCGCTTCGGCTTCACCGACGCGCTCAACAAGATGGGCGCCGAGATCGAGGTGTACAAGGACGGGCTGCACGACGAGCACCGGCGGGTGAACCGCCGCGAGTTCGAGCAGGCCGCGGTGATCGCCGGACCCAGCCCGCTCGCGGGGGCCGAGATCGAAGTGCCGGATCTGCGCGGCGGATTCAGCTACCTCATCGCCGGTCTCACGGCCGAGGGGCAGACCAAGGTGACCAACCTCGGAATCATCTCGCGCGGCTACGAGAACTTCATCGAGAAGCTCCGGCAGCTGGGCGCGGACTTCATCTTCGAGGGCTGACCCGAAGAAACTGCGAGTTCCGACCTGTCATGCCGGTCGAGGACTGCGGCTCCGGGATAATTGAGCTATGACTGACACGGTGAAATTGCGGAGCCATCCCTCGGCGGAGAAACGTCGGCCCACTGTGTTCTGGGTGCTGGCGGGTTTGATCCTGCCGGTGTGGTCGCTCATGGTGCGGTATCGGTTCACCCCGACGTCGCGATTGCCGAAGACGGGCCCGTTCATTCTCGCGCCGAATCACTACAGCGAGATCGATCCGATCGCGATGGGGGCCGCCGTCTGGCACCTGGGACGGCTGCCGCGCTTCATGGCGAAGGCGAGTCTGTTCAAGATCCCCGTGTTCGGGCGGCTGCTGCGCGCGTCGGGGCAGATCCCGGTCGAGCGCGAGGGCGCCATCCGCTCCGGTGAGGGGCGGAGGAACCCGATGGGCGCCGCGAGTCAGCTCATCGAACGGGAATCGGGCGTCATCGTCTACCCCGAGGGCACGTTGACCCGCGATCCGGATCTCTGGCCGATGCGCGGCAAGAGCGGGGCGGTGCGGCTGGCGCTCGAGTCGGGCATCCCGCTGATCCCCGTCGCGCACTGGGGCACGCAGCGGCTCATGCCGCGATACGCGAAGCGGATCCATCCGTTCCCGCGGAAGACGATCGAGGTCGCCGTCGGCGAGCCGCTCGACCTCAGCCGCTTCGCGGGGCGTAATCTCGATCAGAAGACGATCAGCGAGGCGACGAACGACCTGATGAACGCGATCACGGCGCTGCTCGCCGAGCTGCGCGACGAGAAGCCCCCGGCCGAGCGGTGGGACCCCAGCAAGCATCAGCAGAGCGAGACGGGACGCTTTTGAGTGCCAAACCCATTCCCGTGGTCACGGGCAACCGCTCGCGCAACCGCGGGCGCAAGGTCGCCGTGATCGGATCGGGCAGCTGGGGCACGACCTTCGCGAAGGTGCTGTGCGACGCCGGCTGCGACGTCACCGTGTGGGCCAGGCGGCCCGAGGTGGCGAACGAGATCCAGGTCGCGAAGCGCAACAGCCAGTATCTTCCTGGCATCAACCTGCCGAAGAGCCTCAAGGCCACCAGTGATCTGAGCGCGGCGCTCAAGGGTGCACGGCTCGTGTTCCTGGCCGTGCCGAGCCAGACCCTGCGTCAGAACCTCGTCGACCTCGAGCCGTATCTCGACCGCCGCAGCGTGCTCGTGAGCCTGGTCAAGGGCGTGGAGAAGACCACCACCATGCGCATGTCCGAGGTCATCGCCGACGCGCTGGATCTCGATCCCGCACGCATCGCCGTGGTCTCCGGCCCCAACATCGCGCTCGAGATCGCGAAGGAGCAGCCCACCGGGGCCGTCGCCTCATGCGCCGATCTCGGGGTGGCTCAGGAGATCGCCACGGCGGCGTCCGCGCCCTACTTCCGCACCTACGTCAACACCGACGTCGCGGGCACCGAGCTCGGCGGTGTGCTGAAGAACCTCATCGCGCTCGCGATCGGCATCGTCGACGGCGTGGGATACGGGGAGAACACCAAGGCCGCGATCATCACGCGCGGGCTCGCCGAGATGACGGAGTTCTCCGTCGCCTCGGGCGCGGATCCCGCCACGCTCTCCGGGCTCGCCGGTCTCGGCGACCTCATCGCCACCTGCCAGTCGCCCCTCTCCCGCAACAACACCGCCGGCCGCCTCATCGGCCAGGGGTACACGCAGGAGGAGACGCGGGAGCAGATGCAGCAGGTCGCCGAGGGCATCACCTCAGTGCACCCGGTGCTGGAGCTGGCACGTGAGCGCGGCATCGTGATGCCGATCGTGGAGCAGGTGCAGATGGTGCTGAACGGCACGATGGCGCCGAAGAACCTCGGCCCGCACCTCGCGACCGAGGACGACGTGCCGCAGCCCGAGCTGAGCCTCGCGGGCCCCGAGCCCGGCCGCTGGCGCCGACTGCTGGACCGATTGAAGGGAACCCCCGCGTGAACACTGCCGCCAAGCGCACCGTCGCACTCCTGTTCGGCGGACGGTCGAGCGAGCACGGCATCAGCTGCGTCACCGCAGCCGGCGTGCTGCGCGCGATCGACCGCGATCGCTTCGACGTGATCCTCGTCGGCATCACCCGGCAGGGGGCGACCGTGCTGATGCAGGAGGACGACCTCGACGGCTACCGGCTCGAAGCAGGCGCCCTGCCCGAGGTGCGCGACAACGGCACCCGGGTGCTGTGGCCGGCCTCGACGGCGACGCGGGCGCTCACCGTGATCGACCAGGCGGGCTCGCTGCGCACGCTGGGACACGTCGACGCGGTGCTGCCCATGCTGCACGGGCCCTACGGCGAGGACGGCACGGTGCAGGGCATGCTCGATCTCATCGATCTGCCGTACGTGGGCAGTGGTGTGCTGGGCTCCGCGCTGTGCATGGACAAGCACGCGGTGAAGACCGTGCTCGCCGACGCGGGCATCCGGGTGGCGCCGTGGCGCACCGTGACGCGCGAGCAGCTGTCGCGGGACCCCTCCCTGACCGGGGGGCTCGACGAGGGCCTGCACTACCCGCTGTTCGTGAAGCCGGCCCGCGCCGGATCGTCGGTCGGTGTGAGCAAGGTCACCGACGCGTCCGGGATTCCGGCCGCGCTCGAGACGGCCTTCGCGGAGGACCGCACGGTGCTGATCGAGTCGGGCGTGACCGGTCGCGAGATCGAGATTGCGGTGCTCGAGGGGCGCGGCGACGCGCGGCCGCGCACCAGCTCGGTGATCGGCGAGATCGTCTTCACCGGCCGTGACTTCTACGACTTCGACGCGAAGTACCTGGGCGCCGCCGGGGTGGAGCTCGAACTGCCGGCGAAGGTCACGGAGGCCGAGTTCGCGGCGATCCGCGACGCCGCCGTTCTGGCCTTCGAGGTGACGCAGTGCGCCGGGCTCGCGCGCATCGACTTCTTCCTCACGGCGGACGGCCCCGTGCTCAACGAAATCAACACCCTCCCGGGCTTCACCCCGATCTCGATGTACCCGCGCCTCTGGGAGGAGTCCGGGGTGGGGTACACGGAACTCATCACCGAGCTCATCGAGCTGGCGATCGAGCGGGAACCCGCGTACTGAGCCGGGCCCGAACCCGGGTCCAGGGGCTACAGGTCGAGCGTGTCGGTGAGGCTCGTGCACTGGCGCAGCTGCGGCAGCTGCTGCACGACCGATCCCAGGTCGAGCACGGCCTCCGTGCCGCTGACCTGTTCGGAATCCACGAAGACCGCGAGGCCGGGGGAGCGGCCGTAGGCCTCGAAGCGGTAGATCGGCGCGGCCGAGTCGTCCACGATCCAGTCGACGCCGTTGACGTTGACGCAGCTGTCGGTGGTCGGCCCGCTCGGCTCGATCCCGCACTGCAGCTGCACGGCGGACGGGTTGCCCCAGGCGCCGGTCGACTGGGCGTTCGTGGTGCGACGATCCATGCCCGCCACCTGCGGAGGCAGCCGCACGATCACGTCGGCGCACGCGGGGTCGTTCGCGTTCGCGGCCGCCTCCATCGGCACGTCGCTCGCGCAGGCGGTGAGCAGCGAGGCCGCACCGGCGAGTGCAGCGGCCAGTGCGAGGAGCCGAAGGGCGGGAGATTTCACGCTGCCAGCTTAGCGAGGGATGCCTGTGCACTAGTTTGGGAGGGTGATGCAGACCGTGGGCGAGCTGGGGGAGAGCGGCGTGCTCGGCAGGGTGCTGGCCCGCCTGGGCGACGCACGGGCGGCCGTACTCGGGCCGGGCGACGACTGCGCGGTGCTGCGCGTGAGCGGCGACGCCGTGGTGACCACCGACACGATGATCGAGGGACCCGACTTCCGGCTGGCCTGGCACGACGGCTTCGAACTGGGTTGGAAGCTCGCGGCGACGAACCTCTCGGACGTCGCTGCGATGGGTGCCGTGCCGACCGCGCTCACGCTGGCGCTGGCGGTGCCGCACGACACGCCGGTCGCCCTGCTCGAGCGCATCGCCGAGGGCCTCGACGCGGCGTGCCGCACGCTCGCCCCCGGGTGCGGGGTGATCGGCGGCGATCTGGGACGTGCGCCCGCGGTGACGGCGGCGGTGACCGCGATCGGCGAGCTGGAGGGGCGCGCGCCCGTGGTGCGGTCGGGGGCCCGGCCGGGCGATGCGGTCGCCTACGCGGGCGAGCTCGGCCTGGCGGGCCTGGGCCTCTCGCTGCTCTTCGCCGAGGCGGCCGAGGCTGACGGCACCGCGCACGATCGCACGATCGCCGAGCTGTGGGCGCGGCACCCCGAGGCGCTCGCGGCTCAGCTCGCGCCGGCCCCGCCGATTCCGCTCGGACCGGCCGCGGCTCGCGCCGGGGCGACCGCGATGATGGACGTGTCCGACTCGCTGTCGATCGACGCGGATCGCCTCGCTCGCGCCAGCGGCGTGCGGGTGCGGTTCGAGACCGAGCTGCTCGAGGCGGAGTTCGGCGAGCAGCAGGGGGTGCGGGTGCCGGTCGAGGCGATGCTCACCGGGGGCGAGGATCACGGGCTGCTGGCGACGTTCCCGCGCGACGCCGAGCTGCCGAGGGGCTTCTCGGTCATCGGCTCGGTGGACGAGGGATCCGGAGTGCTGCTCGACGGCGCGATGCTCGAGCCGCGCGGCTGGGATCCGTACACGGTGCGACCGCCCGGCTCGTAGCGGTCGCGGGGTCGGCCGCTAGCCTGCGTCGGCCGCCAGCCGCAGCGCCGCCCACAGTTCGGCGCGGGTGTCGGGGGAGTCGAGGTCGGCCTGCAGCAGGTTGGCCGCCGTCTGCACCCTCGCCTTGAGGGTGTGCCGGTGCACGCCCAGCTCGGCCGCCGCCGGGCTCGTCTGGCCGTGGTGCGCGAGCCAGGCGGTGAGGCTCGCCTCGATGGTGTCGTCGTGGCGCCGATCGTGGTGCCGGATCGGAGCGAGCAGGCTCTCGGCGCGCCGGCGGCCCTCGGGGTGCGCGCCCAGCAGGTGGAGCACGCCGTCGTGCAGCGCGGGCAGATAGTCCACCGGGGCGTCCGCGCCGCTCGCGAGCGAGTAGGCGAGCGCGCGGTCGGCCTGGCCCAGCAGCTCCTCGAATCGCTGCAGGGTGCCGCGCTCCGAGATGCCGGACGGCACCCGGTGGGAGAGGAGCAGGCGGCGGATCGCCGGCAGGTGCCGGGTCTCGCCGAGGAGGAGCTCCGCCCCGTCGTGCGAGGCGGTGATGAGCCCCGCACTCCCCGCGTCGAGGGAGTGCAGATCCTCCAGCAGCTGCGGATCCGGTTTCTCGGCGGTGGGGTAGCGGGCAACGACGACCGGCCCGCGCGGCAAGCGGGACAGGGCGCCGCGGCCGAGCGTCTCGGCGAGCGAGAAGTTCTTCGCCAGCAGCAGCTGCACGATCGCCTCGCGCAGCGCCGACTGCGCGTCGTCGATGCCGCTGCGGTGCTCGAGCTGCACCGTCGCGATCGCGGCGACGAGACCGATGAGCGTGCGCTCCGCGGTGTCCGGGGCGCCGTGATCCTCGACCACGAGCACGCCGAGCACCTGCCCCTGCCGTCCGAGCGCCTGCATCTGGATGCCGCCGCCCTCCTCCGAACCGATGCGTCCGGCGCTGACGCCGCGCTCGACGAGGCGCCTGGTCTCGCGCCGGATCCACTCGGGCTGCATCTCGGTTCGAGCGGCCCTCGGCGCGAGCTCGATGATCCGACCCGAGCGGTCGGTCACGCAGACCCAGCGGCCGAGGCGGGAGGCGGCCTCGCGCACGGCTGCGGCGAGCCCGTCCCGATGCAGCGATGCGGCGGCGACCGCGCGCTGCGACTCGAGGGCCCACAGATCCCGTTCGCGGGTGCGCGCGTCGAGCAGGCGGGCCGCGGTCTGCACGATCTCGATGAACGCGGTGTCGTACGGCACGCGGAAGAGCGGCAGGCCGAGCCGGTCGCAGGCGGAGACGATGGGCGCGGGCACTCGGTCGAGGTGCAGGCCGACCGCGACGCCGAGCGCGGTGACCCCGGCGTCGATCAGGCGCTGCACGTACGCGTCGGCGTCGCTCTGGTCGTGCACGGCCGAGAAGCGCGCGCCCGTGGTGAGCAGCACGGTGCGCGGCGGCAGGAAGGGTGTGGGATCCTCGAGCTCGCTCACGTGCACCCACTGCACGGCGCGGTCGGCGGTGTGCTCGGAGGATCCCGCGATGAGCACCAGGCTGAGCTGGTACTGGTGCAGCAGCTCGCCGAGGGCGATCGTGGGCTGCGGCAGCGTGGTGTGCTCGGGGGAGACCGTCGACCCCTGTGCCTCTGCCATGATCCTCCCGAACTTCCAGTAGCCACTCTGTCGAAACTCTCGGCAGATTTACTCCATTCTGGCACGAAGTCGCGAGAACGTCACGGGCTAGGCTGATCCGGAATCACCCGATCCCGCACCGCGCCGGCGCGGGTTCCTATCGAGTCGCAGGGCCCAGGCCCAGGCAAGGAGAATCATCATGGTCGATGTCATCGGCGGTCCCTCGCTTCCGCAGGAGCGCAAGCTCGTCACCAGCATCCCCGGCCCCAAGTCGCAGGAGCTGCTGGCCCGCAAGAACGCCGCGGTCGCCGCGGGCGTGGGTGTGGCGCTTCCCGTCTCGATCGTCGCCGCGGGCGGCGGCGTGATGGTCGACGTCGACGGGAACTCGCTGATCGACCTCGGATCCGGCATCGCCGTGACCGGCGTGGGCAACTCGGCCCCGGCCGTCGTCAAGGCCGTGACCGAGCAGGTGCAGCAGTTCACGCACACCTGCTTCACCGTGACCCCCTACGACGGGTACGTGAGGGTCGCCGAGAAGCTCAACGAGCTCACCCCCGGCGACCACGAGAAGCGCTCGGCCCTCTTCAACTCGGGCGCCGAGGCCGTCGAGAACGCGATCAAGATCGCCCGCCACTACACCAAGAAGAACGCCGTCGTCGTGTTCGACCACGCCTACCACGGCCGCACCAACCTCACCATGGGGATGACCGCGAAGAACATCCCCTACAAGGACGGCTTCGGCCCCTTCGCCCCCGAGGTCTACCGCGTGCCCACCTCCTACCCCTTCCGCGACGGCCTCACCGGCGCCGAGGCGGCGCAGGTCGCGCTGACCCAGATCGAGAAGCAGGTCGGTGCATCGAACCTCGCGGCGATCATCATCGAGCCCATCCAGGGCGAGGGCGGCTTCATCGCCCCGGCCGAGGGCTTCCTCCCCGCTCTGCAGGAGTGGGCGATCGCCAACGGCGTCGTCTTCATCCTCGATGAGGTGCAGACCGGCTTCGCGCGCACCGGCGACCTGTTCGCCGCGAACCACGAGGGCGTCGTCGCCGATCTCGTGACCACCGCCAAGGGCATCGCGGGCGGCCTGCCGCTCTCCGCGGTGACCGGCCGCGCCGAGATCATGGACTCCGCGCACGCGGGCGGCCTCGGCGGCACCTACGCGGGCAGCCCGATCGCCTGCGCGGCCGCGCTCGCCACGATCGACACCTACCAGCAGGAGAACCTCACCGAGCGGGCCCGCGAGATCGGCGCCGTCATCGAGGAGTTCTTCGGCGAGCTGGCCAAGAGCGATGATCGCATCGGCGACATCCGCGGCCGCGGCGCGATGCAGGCGATCGAGCTCGTCGAGTCGGGATCGAAGACCCCGAACGCTGCGCTGACCGGCGCCATCGCGAAGCACGCGGGCGAGCAGGGCGTCATCCTCCTCACCTGCGGCACCTACGGCAACGTGATCCGCTTCCTCCCGCCGCTGGCGATCTCCGACGAGCTGCTGCGCGAGGGCCTGCAGATCGTCGCCGACGCCCTGGCCGCCAACTGACCGACGCCGTCGGTCGTTACGAAAGGACACCAGACATGGCACTCAAGCCCAATGAGCAGGAGCTGCTCGATCGCATCGAGAGCGGTCTCGGTATCGGCGGCAAGTGGGAGGCCTCGACCTCCGGCGCGACGTTCGATGTGACCGATCCCGCGACCGGCGAGGTCATCAAGACGATCGCGGACGCGACGGTCGAGGACGCGGTGCGCGCGCTCGATGCAGCGGTCGAGGCGCAGGAGGAGTGGGGCAACACGCCCACCCGCGTGCGTTCGAACATCCTGCGCCGCGCCTTCGACCTGCTGATGGAGCGCAAGGAGGAGTTCGCCCTGCTGATGGCCATGGAGATGGGCAAGCCCATCGCCGAGGCCCGCGGCGAGGTCGTCTACGGCGGCGAGTTCCTGCGCTGGTTCTCGGAGGAGGCCGTGCGCGTGCAGGGCGACTACCGCCCGAACCCGGAGGGCACCGGCAACATGGTGGTCTCCCACCTGCCGGTCGGCCCGTGCTACTTCATCACGCCGTGGAACTTCCCGCTGGCGATGGCGACCCGCAAGATCGCTCCGGCGCTGGCCGCGGGCTGCACCTCGGTGATCAAGCCCGCCGCGCTGACGCCGCTGACCACGATCTACTTCGTGCAGCTGCTCGAAGAGGCGGGCCTGCCCGCCGGTGTGGTCAACGTGGTGCCGACCTCGAAGTCGAGCGCGCAGTCGAGCGCTCTGCTGTCGGATCCCCGTCTGCGCAAGCTGTCGTTCACGGGTTCGACCCCGGTGGGCGTGAAGCTGCTCGAGGCTGCAGCGCAGAACGTGCTGCGCACCTCGATGGAGCTGGGCGGCAACGCTCCGTTCGTCGTGTTCGAGGACGCGGATCTCGATAAGGCCGTCGAGGGCGCGCTGCTGGCGAAGTTCCGCAACATCGGCCAGGCGTGCACCGCGGCCAACCGCATCATCGTGCACGAGAGCGTGGCGGACGAGTTCGCGCGCCGCGTGGGCGAGAAGGTCGCGGCCATGTCGATCGGCCGCGGCGCCGACGAGGGCAACGACATCGGAGCGCTGGTCGAGGAGAAGGCCGTGGCGAACACGGCTCGTCTCGTCGCCGACGCGGTGGAGACCGGTGGCACGCTCGTCACCGGCGGCGAGGCGATCGACGGCCCCGGCAACTTCTTCCAGCCGACCGTGATCGACAAGCTCAGCCCGCAGGCGGCGATCATGCGCGAGGAGATCTTCGGGCCGGTGCTCGGGATCATCCGCTTCTCGACCGAGGACGAGGCCGTGGAGATCGCGAACAACACCGAGTACGGCCTCGTGAGCTACGTGTTCACCGAGAACGTCGGTCGCGCCCACCGCATGATCGAGAAGCTCGAGACCGGCATGATGGGCCTGAACACCGGCCTCGTGTCGAACGCTGCCGCTCCGTTCGGCGGCGTCAAGCAGTCGGGCATCGGCCGCGAGGGCGGCTTCGACGGCATCCACGAGTTCCTGTCGACGAAGTACACGCTCATTCCGCGCTCGTAGTCGCGACGCGAAACGGCCCGGGATCCTCTGCGAAGGGGATCCCGGGCCTTTTGCTGCTTCTGCCATTGCCTATGGGCCCCATATGCTTCTCTGTGGGAGGGCATTCCCTCGACTGGTGCTGGTGCGGTGCGAACGGGGTCTGAGTGATGGATCAGGGATCGGCGGGTGCGGGTTCGGGCGGCGTGAGCGGATTGCCGCCGGAGCTGACGGCTGAGCAGCTGGCCCGGCTGGCCGCGGAGCGACCCGATCTGTGGCCCGCGATCGCGGCGCATCCCAACGGCTACGAGGACCTGCGTCGGTGGATCGAGGAGCGGTGGATCGAGGAGCGGCGGATCGAGGAGCAATCCCGACCGCAGCTGCCGGCTCCGCCCGTGGCTCCCGCCGCGTACCAGGATCGGGTCGCGCCGCCGAGTGCGGTGCCGCGCCGCCGGGGGATCGCGGTTCTGGCCTCGGTGGTGGCCGGCCTGCTGGTGCTCGGGGGAACCGGTACTGCCCTCGCGCTGACGAAGACGTGGCCGTTCAACGCCGAGGGGCCGCTGGCGGGTGTCAGCGGCGGTGCCGGGGACGGGCCCGAGGCGACCGCCGCGGCGCAGGAGGAAGGACCCCTCACCTTCGCCGACGGCGTCGAGGAGAAGTGGACGGTCACCGGCTCCGATCTCGGAGACGGCGCTTCGCTCCTCGGGCATCTGCCGCGGATGATGGGTCCGATCAACGAGGCGAACCGGAGCGACCAGCCGATCCAGCTCCAGTCCGGGGTGCTGATGCACTACCGGCCCACCGACGAGGGCGGCGATGTGCCCGCGAGCTGGGCGCTTCTCGATGCGGAGACCGGTTCGCCGGTGTGGGCCGAGGCGGGGTGGGGGTATCCGAGCTCGTGCGCCGCGAATGAGCGGCGGACCGAGGTCGTCTGCAGCACCTCCTTCGTCTCCGGCGCGAAGCTCATCGGCTTCGATGAGGACGGCATCCGATTCAACCTCGACTCGGAGCTGGGCGCCGTGCAGTACTCCGGCGACGGGGTGCGGGTGTTGAGCGAGAACGCCGTCGAGGAGTTCTCCGCGGACGGGGTCGCCGGGGGGTCCCGTCCGATCGACGGGGTCTCGGCCGGAACCGTCGGGAATGCGAGAACGCCTGAGTGCGTGTGGCTCTACGCCGGCGGGACGGTGTCGTATGCGGGGTCCGGCTGCGACGCGCCCGCGGACGAGGTCATCACCGATGCCGAATCCTTCAACTGGAGTGTGGTCGGCGGGCGGGATCCGGTGCTGCTCATCGATGAGGGAGCGACGCTCAGCGCGTTCGACGGTGTCACGCGCGACCCTCTGTGGGAGGTCGACGGGGGACTCGCGGGCTCGTACCAGGACCCGCAGATCGTGGAGCGGGAAGGCGAGGACGGAGTGCTGGTCGCCCGAGCCGATGGTCAGAACCATCGGTACTCGATCATCGGGCTCAGGACCGGAGCGCCCGTGGACGTCGATCACGCGGGCGATCACCCGGTGGCCGTCGTCGCGGCGAACGAGGTGCTCGTGTTCGACGGCGATCGTGCCGGCGACGGCACGCGGAACTCCGTGTCCAGGGTCACGGTCTTCGACGGGACGTCCGGTGAGGAACTCCACTCGGGCGGATTCCCCGCGATCGAGAACGTCGTGGAGATCACCGGTGGACCGCTCGGCGTGCTGCTCGGGCACCCGATGTGCAACGGGTGCTCGACCGCGGAGGGATCGCATGTCATCGACAGCTACACCTTCCTGGGTCCGGCCTCGAACGGTTCGGGATCCAGCGGCACCGTGCCGGCGAGCGTGAATGTGCCCGAGTCGATCCCGTACGCCTGCCCGGCCGACACGATCCTGCTGGCCTGGGCCGAGCTCGCGGACGGGTGGGTGCTGGTGTGCGGCGTCAGCGTGACCGAGCCGTCGTTCGTGGTGTACCGGGGCGCCGGGACGGCGGAGCCGGTCTTCTCACGGGGATCCTCATCGCCGACATCGGACACCGCGCGCGCCGCGGTGCGGTGGGACGCGGGCCTCAAGCGGTACACGGCCGATCTCGAGGGCGGCGAGACGTTCACCCTCGACTACGACATCGGGTCGATGATCGTGCGCGATGCGGAGGGGAGGAAGACGCTGGAGCAGCAACGCGCTGTTCGGTACATCTTCGTGCCGTTGGGCGAGCAGGTGCGCACGGTGAAGGAGTCCGCGGCCCAGGAGGGCGCCTTCCAGGTGCAGGCGCCCGGTGACTCGGCCGAGGATCAGGTGCGCTACATGCTGCAGGTGCTGGAGAAGGCGTACGCGGGCCGGGCGATGGTCAAGGAGGCGGTGCCGCAGCTGAGGTCGTGCTCGTATCCGGCCGGCGGGTACGGGGAGCTGATCGCTCAGATGCAGGCGATCCGCGACAACCGTGCGGAGCTGTTGGAGGCGCTGGACGCGATGCCGGTGGATCGGATCCCCGAGGGCCAGGCCCTGCTGGACGACCTGTACGAGGCGATCCACTACTCGCACGAGGCGAATCTGGAGTACGTGGTCTGGGCCGAGCAGGCGAACGCGAAGGGGTGCGCGGCGCTGTCGGCGTCGGGCAGAGCCGCGGCGGAGGCGTCCGACCCGCCGAAGGAGCGGTTCGCCGCTCGATGGAATCGGGTGATCGCCCCGAAGTACGGCGTGCGCACCTTCGACGGCTGGTACATCTGAGCGGCTTGCGCGACCTACGGCGCGGCGGGGTGAACCGCCGCTGACGGCTCTGCCCACCACAGCGCGGTCTCGCCGTAGCGCTTCTCGCGCAGCAGGGCGAGGCCGTCGGGCCAGGTCGGCTCGGGGGATCGGCCGCTGCGCTCCACCAGTACCACGCCGTCGGCGGCGACGAGCGGGACGAGGGCTGCGAGGTTGGCGGTGAGCTCGGTCTCCCCGAGGTCGTAGGGCGGGTCGAGCAGCACCGCGTCCCAGAGCGGTTCGCGATCCCGGAGCCCCGAACGCACCCCGTCGAGGTAGCTCTGCACCGACTGCCGCACCACCTCGATGCGGGGCGCCGACCCCGCGCTCGATCCGGCCTGCGCGAAGGCCCCGAGCACCGTGCGCGCGTTGCGGCCCGCCACCTGCGCGGCACCCGGGTTCTTCTCCACGAGCACCACCTCGGAGGCCCCGCGGCTCGCGGCCTCGAGCCCCAGCGCACCCGACCCGGCATAGAGGTCGAGCACGCGGCAGCCCTCGGTCAGGCCCCACGACGCGAGCGCGGAGAAGATCGCCTCGCGCACCCGGTCGCTCGTGGGGCGGGTGCCCGACTTCGGCACTTCGAGGCGCAGGGATCCGGCGATCCCGGAGATTACTCTGGTCACCCCACGAGGGTAGCGCGCCTGGCGCCCTCGGGTGCGCGGGTGTCCGAGGCCGCCGCTACGCTGGAGGCATGACCCGCGCGACCCTCGACACCCCGCTCGACGGGGTCGTGGGCGCGCGCACGGCGAAGCCGCTGGAGCGGGCGTTCGAGATGCGCACCGTGGGCGACCTCCTGCTCCACTTCCCGCGCCGGTACTCCCGCAGGGGTGAGCTGACCCCGCTGCGCGGCCTGCCGCTCGCCGAGCAGATCACCGTGGTGGCGCAGGTGCTCGACGTGCGCGAGCGGCGCATGCAGCGCCGCAACGGCAGTCTGCTCGAGGCGCGCATCACCGACGGCACCGGCACGCTCACGCTCACGTTCTTCAACCAGCAGTGGCGCGTGCGCGACCTCGTCCCGGGCCGGCGGGGCATCTTCGCGGGCAAGGTGAGCGAGTACCGCGGGCAGCTGCAGCTGCAGCACCCGGAGTACGAACTGTTCGAGAACCGCGACGAGGCGCCGGGCGGCGAGCAGCTCGACGAGGCCGCGGCGAAGGCTTGGGCCGAAACGCCCGTGCCCATCTACCCGGCGACGGCGCAGATGCCGAGCTGGACGCTGCAGCGGGCTGTCGAACTCGCCCTCGATGCGCTGGAGCCGGTGTCCGATCCGCTGCCGCCCGGCCTGCGCGAGGCCGAGGACGTCATCGAGCTCGGTCGGGCGTTCGAGCTGATCCACCGTCCCCAGCGCGACGCGGACTGGCGCGCGGCGCGGCACAGCATGCTCTTCCGCGAGGCGTTCGAGCTGCAGCTCGCGCTGCTCGAGCGGAGGCGCCGCGCCGGACTCGAAGCGAGCACGCCCCGTCCGCTCGTCACCGGCGAGGAGGCCGCGCGGAGCCCGCTCGCCCGCTTCGACGCGGCGCTGCCCTTCGAACTCACGGGAGACCAGCACCGCGCGGGCGAGACCATCTCGGAGGAGCTCGCGGCACCCCATCCCATGCACAGGCTGCTCCAGGGCGAGGTCGGATCGGGCAAGACCCTCGTCGCGCTCAGGGCCATGCTGCAGGTGGCGGGCAGCGGCGGTCAGAGCGCGCTGCTCGCACCCACGGAGGTGCTCGCCGCGCAGCACTTCCGCTCGATCACCGAGGCGCTCGGCCCCGAACTCGCGGCCGAGCTGAACCCCGTGCTGCTCACGGGGCGCATGCCCGCGAGCGAGCGCAAGCGCGCGCTGCTGTCCCTCGCCTCGGGCACGGCGCGCATCGCGGTGGGCACGCACGCGCTGCTCAGCGAGGGCGTCTCGTTCTACGATCTCGGGTTCATCGTGGTCGACGAGCAGCACCGCTTCGGCGTCGAGCAGCGCGAGGCGCTGCGCCGCAAGGGCGCCCAGCCGCACGTGCTCGCCATGACCGCGACCCCCATCCCGCGCACCGTCGCGCTCACCGCCTTCGGGGATCTCGAGATCCTCACCATCCGGGAGCTGCCCCGGGGGCGGCAGGGCATCGAGACGTTCACGGTGCCGGAGCTCGAGATGCCCAATCGCGCTGCCCGCGTGTGGGCCAGAGCCGCCGAGGATCTCGCAGCGGGCCGGCAGATCTACGTGGTCTGCCCGGCGATCTCGGCGGGCAACGCCGATCCCGAGCTGGAGGAGGACCCCGAGGACCCGGAGGCCGCCGACCGGCCGCTCGCCAACGTCGAGGACACCGTCGCGGAGCTGCGCAGGCGCCCGGAGTTCGAGGGCGTCGAGATCGCCGGTCTCGACGGCGGCATGAGCTCGGCGGACAAGGACCGCGTGATGCGGGCCTTCGCGTCCGGTGAGATCGGGATCCTCGTCGCCACCACCGTCATCGAGGTCGGCGTGAACGTGCCCAACGCCTCGATCATGATCGTGCGCGACGCCGACCGCTTCGGGATCTCCCAGCTGCACCAGCTGCGCGGGCGCGTCGGGCGGGGCGAGCACCCCGGCCTCTGCCTCCTCATGACCACCGCGGAGCAGGGCACGGTGGCGCGCGAACGCATCGAGTCCGTCGCGCGCACCTCCGACGGCTTCGCCCTCGCCGAGATCGATCTCGAGCTGCGCCGCGAGGGCGACATCCTGGGCACCGCGCAGTCGGGCGGTCGATCGACGCTGCGCCTGCTGCGCGTCGTCGAGCACGGCGAGCTCATCGTCCGCGCCCGTGAACTGGCCGCAGACCTGCTCGAACGCGATCCCGAGCTGCGCGAAGCGCCGGGGCTGGCGGCGCTGATCGCCCGGGAGCACGAGGCCGGACACCTCGACAACCTCGCCAAATCGTAGCGGGGAGCCGTCGCGAAGACGGTACCCAGGTACCACCCCGAACAGCACCGGGGGCGGATCCGCCGACCGTCCCGTCCTCCTAGCGTGGAATCATCGCCGAAACCCGGCGAGTGCGAACGCGAGGAGAGACCCATGATCGAGGCACGCGGCCTGAGCAAGCACTACGGACAGAAGGTGGCCGTCGACGATCTCAGCTTCACCATCCGAGCCGGACAGGTGACCGGATTCCTCGGCCCCAACGGCGCGGGCAAGTCGACCACCATGCGTCTCACGGTCGGACTCGACCGACCCACCGCCGGCACCGTCACCGTGAACGGCCACCGTTACCGCGACGCGGCCGCGCCCCTCTCCGAGGTCGGTGCGCTGCTCGACGCGAAGGGCGTGCACCCCGGGCGCAGCGCCCGCAGCCACCTGAGCGCGCTCGCCGCCACCCACGGCATCTCCGACCGCCGGGTGCACGAGGTGCTCGAGCAGACCGGCCTCGCCGCCGTCGCGAACAAGCGCGTGGGCGGCTTCTCACTGGGCATGGGGCAGCGGCTCGGGATCGCGGCCGCGCTGCTCGGGGACCCGCAGGTGCTGATCCTCGACGAGCCCGTCAACGGCCTGGATCCCGACGGGGTGCTCTGGGTGCGCCGATTGCTGCGCCACCTGGCGAGCGAGGGGCGCACGGTGCTGCTCTCCAGCCACCTCATGAGCGAGATGGCGCAGACCGCCGACCACGTGATCGTGCTCGGCCGGGGCCGCGTCGTGGCCGACGCGCCCATCGCCGAGATCCTCACCCGCGGCGGCGGCGACCGGGTCGCGGTGCGCAGCCCCGAGGCCGCACGGCTCGCGGCGGGTCTCCTGAACATCGCCGGCGTCGAACTCGAGCCCGAGGACGACGAGCGCTTCACCGCCAGCGGCATCTCCGCCGCCGAGATCGGACGCGCCGCGGCGCAGCTCGGTATCGAACTGCACGAGCTCAGCCCCGTGTCCTCCAGCCTCGAGGACGCCTACCTCGCGCTCACCCGCGAGCAGGTCGAGTACCAGGCCGCCTGATCCATCGGGCCTCCTGACCTCCGTCATCACCGAACCGACCTTCCAGCAAAGGAACGCACCATGAACTCCACCATCATCATCGACGCGAGCCGCGCGCCCGAACCGGCGTCACCGGCGTCATCCGGCTCCCCGGCCCGCGGCGCTCGCCCGGCCGCGCCGGCCCACCGCCTCACCTTCTCCGGCGTGCTGCGGTCCGAGCGCATCAAGCTGACGTCGCTGCGCAGCATCCGGCTCACGCTGCTCATCACGGTGCTCTTCGGGCTGGGCCTCAGCGCGATGATCGCCCTGCTCTGGAGCCGCGACATCGGCGGCGAGGGCGCCATGATCAGCTCCGATCCGGCGGGCCTGCAGACCTACCTGCTCATCGTCTCGACGTTCACCGCCCCCTTCCTCGCCCTCGTCTTCGGGGTGCTCGGGGTGTTCGCGATCTCGAGCGAGTACTCGAGCGGCATGATCCTATCCACGCTCACGGCGGTGCCGCGGCGTTCGCCCGTCTTCGCGGCGAAGGCGCTCGTCACGGCCGGGATCGCCGCGGCCACGGCCCTGATCCTGGTGCTCGGCGGTCTCGGGATCGCGGTGGCCTTCTTGCCCGAAGCCGCCGCGCAGATCGTGTCGACCGCGGTGATCTCGGGCGCACTCGGCACGGTGGCCTACCTCGTGCTGATCGCGCTGCTCGCCTTCGGCATCGCGGGCCTGCTGCGCTCGACCGCCGGCGGCATCGCGGTGGTCGCCGGCCTCACCTTCGTGCTGCCGATCGCGTTCCAGCTGCTCACGCTCACCGGGTGGGAGTGGGTGCCCACCGTCTCGGCCTACCTGCCCGCCGAGCTCGGCAGCACGCTCTCGCAGGGCGTCTCGGAGTCGACGCTCGCCGAGGCCGCGACGATCGAGGGCGCTGCCGCCCCCGCCGGCCCGGACTACTGGCTCGCACTCGTCTCGATGGTCGGCTGGTCCGCGATCGCGGTCGCGCCCGCGGCGCTCGCCTTCCAGCGACGCGACGCGCGCTGAGCCGGGTGCGGCTGAGCCGGTCGTCACGGGTGCGAGGATAGGGTGAGAGGGTGACCCAGGAGCAGCCGAACGAGGGGGAGGTGCGCCTCCCGCGCCCGCCGGGTATGCTCCGGCGGGCGCTCGCCGCGCACCCCCTCGCGGTCGACGTCTTCATCGTCGTCTGGTACTTCATCGGCTGCCTCCTCGGCCTGTTCATCGACCTCGTCGGTGCGGCCGCGCCGCTCGACGGCGAGGGCCCCTGGTTCGCGGTTCCCGCCTATCTGGAGTGGCCGCTGTGGCCGGTCGCGGTGCTGCGCATCCTCGCCGTTGCGGCCGCGCTGCTCTTCCGCCGCAGATATCCGCTCGCCGGCCTGATCGTCACGGTGCTCGCGACGTTCGGCGACCAGCACGCGCTCGGCCTCGCCACCGGGGTGGCGCTGCTGTTCATGCTCTACGCGGTACCGGTCTACCGCAGCGCCGCTGCAGGCTGGCTGGGGTTCGGGATCGCGCTGGGTGCGAGCCTGCTGGCCTACGGCCTGGAGTCGCTCGCGGGGGCGGGGACCGGGGGCGATTCCGCACCCGGCAGCGTGCTGTTCGCCGAGACCGGCCGGGCCGGCAGCGTCGGCGAGTTCCTGGCGATGAGCATCATGACCGCGATCTGGTATCTCGCGATCGTGATGCTCGGCATCAACCTGGGCAACCGGCGCCGCTACCTGCAGGCGATCATCGACCGGGCCCACCAGCTGGCGCGGGAGCGGGATCAGCTGGCGCGGCTCGCGGTGGCCGAGGAGCGATCCCGGATCGCCCGGGAGATGCACGACATCGTCGCGCACTCGGTCTCGGTGATGATCGCGCTCTCGGAGGGGGCGGCGCGCGTCACCTCGGTGGCTCCCGACGACGCCGCGGACGCGATGCGCCGCAGCGCCGAGACCGGCCGTACGGCGCTCGCCGAGATGCGCCGGATGCTGGGAGCGCTGCACTCGCCGGACGGGCAGGCCGACCTCGTGCCGCAGCCGGGGGTGCAGGATCTGCCCGAGCTGGTGCGGGGCTTCGTCGACGCGGGGCTCGCGGTGTCGCTCGAGGTGTCGGGCGATGCGACCGGCGACCGCGGGCAGGATCTGGCCGTCTACCGCGTCGTGCAGGAGGGGCTCACCAATGTGCTGCGGTACGCGGGAACGGGCGCTCGCGCCAAGGTCACGGTCATGCGCCAGTCCGATCGCACGGTCGTGCAGGTGCGCGACTACGGCAGCCCGCCCGGCGCCCCGGCTCCCGTCGCCGGCATCGGATCGGGCCGGGGGCTCGCCGGACTGGCGGAGCGAGCCAGGGTGTTCGGCGGCAGCATCGAGTCGGGCCCGGTGGATCCCTCCGCCGGCGGCGGCTGGAGGTTGTGGGCGGTGCTCCCCGTGAGCGCCGACGCGCGCGAGACGAACGAACCGAGGACAGAGAGCGAGGATCGCCGATGAGCGATGAGCAGATCAGGGTGATGCTGGTCGACGACCAGGAGCTGATCCGCACCGGGTTCCGGCTGGTGCTGCTCGGCGAACCGGGGATCGACGTGGTCGCGGAGGCCTCGGACGGAGAGACGGCGCTGGCGGAGCTCGCCCGCCTCCGGGAGGCGGAATCCGGCTGCGACGTCGCGCTCATGGACGTGCGCATGCCCGGCATGAACGGGATCGACGCGACGGCGCGCATCGTGGCCGACTTCCCCGAGACGCGTGTCGTCGTGCTGACCACCTTCGACCTCGACGAGTACGCCACGGGCGCGATCCGGGCGGGCGCGAGCGGCTTCCTGCTCAAGGACGCCAGACCCACCGAGCTCGTCGACGCCATCCGGCGCGTGTCCGCCGGCGATGCCACCATGGCGCCGAGCGTGACGAGGCGGCTGCTCGAGCAGATCAAGGCCGGGGGAGCGCCGGGGATCGGGGCGGCCGCGGCTGCCGATCCCGCGCCCGATGAGGTGCTGGGGGCGCTCACGGAGCGCGAGCTCGACGTGCTGCGGCTCATCGCGGAGGGCAGGAACAACGCCGAGATCAGCGCGGAGCTCTTCCTCTCGGAGTCGACCGTGAAGACGCACGTGGGCCGGGTGCTGGCCAAGCTGCAGCTGCGGGATCGGGTGCACGCGGTGATCTTCGCCAAGCGGCACGGGTTGTAGGCTAGAACCATGACCAAGATCGCCGTTGTTCCCGGATCCTTCGATCCGGTCACCCTGGGGCACCTCGACGTCATCCGTCGGGCGGCGGGTGTCTTCGACCAGCTGCACGTCCTCGTCGTCCACAACCCCGGCAAAGACGCGATGCTGCCCATCAGCGAGCGCGTCGGTCTGATCCAGAAGTCGATCGACGAGGATCCGGACATGCCGGACAACATCCTCGTCGCCTCCTGGTCGGTCGGTCTGCTGGTCGACTACTGCACGGAGGTGGGCGCCTCGGTGCTGGTCAAGGGCATCCGCTCGCAGATCGACGTGGCGTACGAGACCCCGATGGTGCTCATGAACCGCAGCCTGGCGAACGTCGAGACGGTGTTCATGCTGCCGGATCCCGCGCACGCCCACGTCTCCAGCACGCTGGTGCGGCAGGTGGCGTCGCTCGGCGGCGACGTGAGCCAGTACGTGCCCCCTGCCGTCGGCCGTTTCCTCGACAAGACGAGGCCAGCCTGATGCCGGGCGCGCGCGTATTCCAGGAGAGCGTTCGCGACCTGCTGCACCGCCCGGGCGAGATGCGGGAGCGCTCGCACGAGGTTCACGCACCCGAGAAGCTGGGAGAGGGCCTCGCCTGGGTGCCCGAGGGCGAGCCCATCGATCTCGACGTGCGCCTCGAGTCGGTGCACGAGGGGGTTCTCGTCACCGCCGAGGTGCGCACGACCGTGCACGCGGAGTGCGGCCGCTGCCTGAAAGTCTTCACCACGCCGTTTCAAGTCGAGTTTCAGGAGCTTTTCGCGTATACTCCTACGGAGGCCGACGAGTACGGGGTTCACGGTGATCACGTGGATCTTGAACCCCCGCTCCGAGACGCGGTAGTGCTTGCACTGCCGTTTCAGCCTGTGTGTCGCCCGGACTGTCCGGGACTCGATCCCGAGTCCGGTGAGCTGCGCGAGGCCGAGGCTGCGGTGGTGCCCGGCGCGGAGATCGATCCGCGGTGGGCGGCGCTGGCCGGTTTCGAGGCGAGCAGCGCCGAGAACGTTACGGCAGAGGCTGAAGAAGAACCTGGCTCGGGTGAGACTCCCGGGTCCGTAAGCAAGTAGGAAAGAGAGCATCATGGCTGTTCCCAAGCGCAAGATGTCGCGTTCGAACACCCGTCACCGTCGTTCGGCGTGGAAGGCCGAGGCACCCAAGCTGGTGAAGACCGTCGAGAACGGCCGCACCGTCTACAGCCTCCCGCACCGCGCTCGCGTGGTCGAGGATTCGCAGGGCAACGCCCTCTTCCTCGAGTACAAGGGCCGCAAGGTCGCCGACGCGTAAGTTGGCATCGAACTCTCGAGAGCCGTCGGGAACGCCGCAGGGCGACCCCGGCGGCTTTCTCGTGCCCTTCGGGCTGTCCGTGGATCCCGAGCTGCTGCAGCTCGCGCTCACGCACCGTTCCTGGGCCTATGAGCACGGGGCCGCGCCTCACAACGAGCGCCTCGAATTCCTCGGGGACTCGATCCTGGGCCAGGCCGTCACGGTCAAGCTCTACCGGGACTATCCGGAGCTGAGCGAGGGCGAACTCGCGAAGCGCCGCGCGGCGCTCGTGTCGACCGTCGCGCTCGCCGAGGTGGCGCGAGGGCTCGGGATCGGCAGCTCGCTGCGCCTCGGCAGAGGCGAGGAGCTCACCGGCGGCCGCGACAAGGACTCCATCCTGGCCGACGCGGTCGAGGCGATCATCGGGGCCGCCTTCCTGTCGACCGACCTCGATGTCGCCGACCGGTTCGTGCTCGACCTGATCGCGCCGCTGCTCGCCGATCCCGAGCGCTTCACGGTGTCGCTCGACCCGAAGACCTCCCTGCAGAAGGAGGCGGCGCGGCGCGGCCGGCCGCACCCGCCCTACGAGACGACGGGCAGCGGCCCCGATCACGACCGCCGCTACACCTCGCGGGTCACCCTCGCCGGGGTGACCGGCGTCGGCACCGGCACCAGCAAGAAGGTGGCCGAGCTGGCCGCCGCGCGCGACGCGGTCGAGCAGCTGCGGGCCCGCGGCGAGGAGTAGGCGCAGTGCCCGAACTGCCCGAGGTCGAGGTGGTGCGCGCGGGTCTCGCTCCCGCCGTCACCGGCGCGCGGGTGATCGGCGCCGAGGTGCGGGACCCTCGCGCCCTCAAGCGGCATCTGCCGCTGGGGCTCGACGGGCTGCCCGGCGACGACGGACTCGGCGGTCACGGCGTCACCCTGACGGCCGCGGCGGGCGCCGCGCGGGCGGCCGATTTCGAGCGGCGCGTGACGGGCCTGCGGCTCGCCGGCCCCGAGCGGCGCGGCAAGTTCCTGTGGATCCCGGTGCTCCCACCGGTCGATCGGAGCGCAGTGGAGCCGGCACCCGGAACCGCATCCTCCCAGGCGCTCCTCGCGCACCTCGGCATGAGCGGCCAGCTGCTGCTGCGATCGCTCGAGGCCCCGGACGACCGGCACGTGCGCATCCGGCTCTGGATCGAGCATCCTGTCCACGGCGAGTTGCGGCTCGACTTCGCGGATCAGCGGCTCTTCGGATCCCTCGCGCTCGACGCGCTCGCACCGGCTGCCGGTGGAGGGGCCATTCCCGGTCAGGCGGCGCATATCGCCCGCGACCCGCTCGATCCCGGCTTCGACGATCTCGGCTTCGCGGCTGCGCTGCGCTCGCGCACCTCGGGGGTCAAGAAGCTGCTGCTCGATCAGGGGCTCGTGAGCGGCGTCGGCAACATCTACGCCGACGAGGCGCTGTGGCGGGCGCGGCTCCACCCCGAGACCCCGGGGCGCGCGCTCGGGCCGCGTCAGGCGCGCGAGCTGC
The DNA here is from genome assembly GCF_001273835.1 of Leucobacter celer subsp. astrifaciens. Taxonomy (GTDB): domain Bacteria; phylum Actinomycetota; class Actinomycetes; order Actinomycetales; family Microbacteriaceae; genus Leucobacter; species Leucobacter celer. The sequence continues at coordinate 182,324 of NZ_JHEI01000136.1, forward strand.
TCCAGCGCCTGCGCGAGGTCTTCGCGCAGGCGCTTGCGGAGGGCGGCACGAGCTTCGACGAGCAGTACGTCAACGTCAACGGGCAGGCGGGGTACTTCGCCCACTCGCTCAACGCCTACGGTCGCACCGGGCAGCCGTGCCCGCGCTGCGGCACGCCGATCCGGCGCATCGTCATCGGCGGGCGCTCGTCGCACTTCTGCCCGCGGTGCCAGCGCAAGCGCGCGTAACGCTGGAAGAGCCTCCTGGACAAGCGCGTCGCGCAAGTCGGTAGGCTGCGAGTATGGACCCATTGCCCTCGCCGACGCATTCCGAGCGCAGCGGCCCGAGGGCCGCGTTCTGGTCATGCGCAGGCGCTGGGACCCTGGCGATGACCATCGCTTGGTGCTGGTTCGGTCTCGCGGTCTACGAGGAATACTCGGAGCAGGGAAAAGCGCTGGCAGCGGGCACCACAATGGATGGCTTCGCGGCGGTCTTCGGCGGAGTTCCCCTCGTGCTCGCACACGTGATCGGGCTGGTACTGCTCCTCATCCTGGGGTGGTCTGGCTGGCGAGCCAGCGGCATCGTCCTTGGAGCTGTCGCGGTTTCCGTTGCAAGTCTCATCGGCCTGGGCATCGCTCAGATCCTGTTCGAGGGTCGGGTCTTCGGAGTCGAGGAGCTCTTCGTCCCATAGGTGGTGCACCCGCGGCCCGCACCGCTTGCGACGTCAGCAGGTGCGATCATCACCAATAGGATTCGTAGCCAACCAGGCAGACTCAGGATGGATCAGTGTGTGTAGCTGCAGTTTCGAGGTGCAGCGGTCGGCGGCCTCGCCGCGGTGCCGGTGGCGACGGTGACGACGCCCGGATCCACCGTCATCGACTTCCTCGACATACTGAGAAGGTTCTCCACGGCAAGAGTCACCCGAAGTTCAGGACGACAGCGTCGAAGTCGATTCTGTCGCTGCCCGACCAGAACCGAATCGGATACGCCCAGTCTCTCTTGTTGCGCTCTCGAGGCCGGCGTGCGTTCGCGTCCTCCCAGCGGACCCATTCGTGTGCGTAGCTCGGGTGGCCGTCGATCGCGAGAATTCCTGCGCAACCGAGCTGTTCGAGAACGCGCATGCGTTCGTACTTGTCGCTCTTGAATTGTCCGACGAGGGAGGCGTTGAGCTGGGTGAGCTGGGCATCGGCAGGAAGCTTCGAGATCGCGTCGAGGACTCGATCGAGTGCGGCCCGAGACGGCACAGCCGGAAGGGAAGCCGCGCGAATCCGATGCTCGGAGCCCTCCAGGTCGGCAGCGGCCCAGTCGACCGTCGCGACCAGATAGCGGTAGCCCTCATCGGCGAGGCGTTCTTCGGAAATGCCGGGCACCTCAGCGGACAACCCGCATACCGCGCATCCGCTGGGGTGAAAGAGCGTCGAAGGCTCGAACGGGTGCTCGGCGAGATGCCTGAGGAGCGACAGGGCTCCCCAGGCGCTCCTCAATGAATGATCGCGGGTGTCGAGACTGTGCACCCACGCGCGAGCCAACAGCTCCGCATCTGCGGCGTGCACGAGGCCGACTGTATGCGCGATGAAATCGTCGTGATGCATGCGGAAAGAGTATCGGTCGCATTTTGAGCGGATGCACTCGCTCAACGCCTACGGCCGCACCGGGCGACCGTGCCCGCGCTCGTCGCGCCTCTGCCCGAGGTGCCGGCGGCGACGGTGACGGTGACGGCTGGGGGGCTAGAATTCGAGTACGCTCGTCGAGCGATCTCCTGCGATCCAGACGCCGGCTGCTATCCGGCCGGGTTCCAGAAGCGTGAGCGACTCGAGGTCGCCGTTGTCTCCGAACTCGACGGGGAATGAGAGCCGCTCGGGGTTTCCCAGGTGGCCGTCTGCCAGTACGAGGGCGTCCTCCATCGCGTACAGCGCGATACGTGCTTCATCGATCCAGCACGCGGCGATTCCGATACCGAGATCTGTGCCCAGATCCGCCGCAGAGAGGCGTCCGATCTCATCCAGGGACGGCCAGGATAGGACGCGCGCCGACTCGGGGTCATCCGGGTACGGGGTCACCAGGAGACGGCTGCCAGACGGATCGAACCCCGCGATGACTGGATCTTCACCCCTGAGGATCTCTTCTGCCTGCAGTGAACCGCCATCGATCTGCACGCGTTGGACGACGCATCCGTCCTGTCCCATCGGGAACTCGATGGTGACGACCGGCTCCGACGGGTGGGGTGTGATGAAGGCTGTGGCGTCCCAGGCATCCACGATGAATTCATCAAGAATCTCACCGGTATCCGGTGCGATGAGAAGGACGCGGTGGGAGTCCTCAGCTGGTGCGGTAGCGATGACGAAGCCGTCGACGAATGCTGCCGCATCACAGCTCAGGTGTGCGATCGTTACGTCCTGCTCGGCGATGATGCGGAGATCTGCGTCGTCGCAGAGGACCAGGTGCTCGATGCCGCGCGCTGCCAAGACTCTCGCTGCCTCGACTTCGCGGACTGAAATCACTTCGAGTCGACTGTTCAACAGACGGATGACTCCTTCTCGAAACTCGACGAACTGAGAGGGGTTCTCGGCGGTTCCGGCCGGAACGAGCGACATCTGACGACCGATTGTGTTGACAATTGCGGGCGGCGAGATCATGGCTAGATTCTACGACCAGCTGGTGATGATCACGAGGGGACTGTGGATGGATCTGGCCGGGCATCCGTCCGGGATCAACGTCACAAGCTGCGATAGAGACGAGGCGAGGCGAGGCGCTTCCCCCGCCCTCGTCATCGTGCGCGAGCCCGCGGCTCGCGGGATCCACCCCAGGGTGCTATTCCCTTTTGGATTCAGGGTCAGTAGGGTCGAGACACAATCGTGGACAAGGGAGTTTGAACGATGAAGAAGCCCACCGTGGTCATGTTCGGCGTCGGGGCGATGGGCAGCATCATCGCGCGCATGCTGCTCGAACGAGATGCAGAAATCGTCGGCGCGGTCGCCCGGAGCACCGTTGGGAAGACGCTCGGCGAGGTCTCGTCCCTGGAAGGCGACGCCGCCCAGGTGGCGGTCGAAGCGGACATCGCCGAGGTGCTCGCACGCACGAAGCCCGATCTGGTCGTGATGACGATCGCGAGCTATATGGATGACGTGAAGGAGCCGGTGCTCACCTGCCTGCGGCACGGTGCGAATGTCATCTCGCTCGCCGAGGAGAACCTCTATTCCTGGCACACGAGCCCTGAGGACACCGCCGAGATCGATCGGGTCGCTCGCGAGAACGGGGTCACCTACACGTGCTCGGGCCACCAGGACGGCTACTGGGTGCAACTGGTCGCGACGCTCATGGGCACTGCCCACCGCATCGACGAGGTGCACGGCAAGGCGTCGTGGAATGTCGATGACTTCGGCCCCGAACTCGCGCGCGACCAGCAGGTGGGTGATACCGCTGAAGAGTTCGCGGCCTGGCTCGGCACCGCGAAGCGGCCGCCCACGTTCGGTCGCAACAGTCTGCACGCCGTTGCAGCGGCGAGCGGGCTGACGGTCGAGAACTCCACGACCGAGACCGAGCCCGTGTTCGCCACCGAGGACATGCACTGCGCCGCACTCGACGCCACGGTGCCGGCCGGGCGGGTGATCGGGTTCACCGACATCGATGTCGTGACGACGAAGGAGGGTCCGCGGCTCGTCCTGGAGATGACCGGAAAGGTCTACTCCCCGGGCGAGGCCGACAGCAACTCCTGGGTGCTGGCCGGTGAGCCCACGCTCGATCTCGAGAATCAGGTGCTGCCGACCCACCTCACGACCTGTGCGACTCTCGTGAACCGCGTGCCTCAGGTGCTGAACGCCGAGCCGGGCTACGTGTCCGTGGCGGAACTGCCGAGGCTGCAGTACATCGGAGGGCCGATCGCGAGCCACCTCTCCTGAGCTCGCGCGCCCCTCACGATCGGCAACTGCTCAATCGTGCTCTCCTCGCACCGGCAGATTGCGGCCCTGCGCGCACGCTTCAGGCCGGGCGACGCCGGATCGCACGACATCGTCTGCATATCCCGGGCTGGTATGGGGCCGGACTCGACCGGGTGCATTCTCGGGGGATCGGAGCTCGAGACGGCGCCCCCGTCCACCTGGTCGCCGTGAGCGCTTCGGAGGACGCGACGGTGATCCTGCTCCCGCGCAGACCCCTGGACGACGCTCCTCTTCGAGGCGCACCTGGCCCTCTACCTGGCTGATGAGGCGGGGATCGAATCCATCGATGATCCCTTCAGGCAGTACGAATACGTTCAGGATCTCGAGTGCATACCCGAGCGACTTCTTCTCCACTCAGGTCTGGGCGGCTGACGATCCGATCGCCGGACGCCTGAGGCGCAGCTCAGAGCTCGGCAGGGCCTCCTGCCGACCCGGGACCCTCCGGCAGCAGAGACTGCCCGATGGGGTCGGGGTTCATCGCGATCTCCCATCGGTAGCCGTCGGGGTCGGCGAAGTACCCGCTGTAGCCTCCCCACTCCCGCTGCCGCGCCGGGTCGACGCGGGCCCCGCAGCGCTGCGCAAGCGCGAGGACCTCGTCGACCGCTTCGGGGCTCGCGACGTTGTGCGCGAGAGTGATCGGGGGAACGCCGTCGCCGCGCGCGATCGGCCCGACCTCCGCCTCGAACTCGGTCGAGACCCACAGGCTGAGCACCAGTCGAGCGCCCGTGCGAATCATCAGCACCTCGCCGGGTACATGCAGCTCCGCTTGCCAGCCCAGACCGCCGATGTAGAACTCGTGCGAACGCGACAGGTCGCGCACTGCAAGGGTGATGAAACTGATCCGCCGCTCCATCGCGTCACCGCCTTCGTCGTGCGGCGAGCCTATCAAGCGGGTGGGGCTGAAGCCGCGGTGAGGGGCGGCAGATCGCGCGGACCGGAGCACCGGGGAGTCTTCTCTGGCACACTGATGGCATGAACATCGTTGTTCGGCCGGCGACGGTCTTCGAGGACGTCGCGGTACTCGTCGGCCCCAAGAAGCCCACATCGAACGTGTGCTTCTGCCTGAGCTACCGCATCGGCAGTCGAGAAAACAACGCGCTCCGCGGCCTCGAACGAGCGGAGCGGGTGAGAGAGCTGTGCGCGCAGGATCCGCCTCCCGGCGTTGTCGCCTATCTCGACGGCGAGCCGGTGGGATGGGCGGCGGTGCACCCGAAGGCACAGACCAGTTTCGCGAGGAGTCGCGTGATCCCGCACGTCGATGACCTCGACGTCTGGTCGCTGTGGTGTTTCCGGGTGCGCCCCGGGTACCGGAAGCAGGGCATCATGCACGCGCTGATCGAGGGCGCTGTGGAGCACGCGCGGCGCTCCGGCGCCCCCGCGATCGAGGGGTATCCCGTCGACAACGAGGGGGAGCGCATCAACCAGACCATGGCGTACGTCGGCACCCGTCGTCTGTTCGAGAGCGCAGGGTTTGCCAAGGTCGCCGAGAGCCGGTCGATGTTCGACGGTTTTCCGCGCGTGCTCATGAGGCGGGCTCTTCAGTGAGCCGGCGGGGCCGGGGCTGCCTGCTGCAGTCCCGGCCTCGCCCGTCCTCAGAGATACGGCCGCGTGATCAGCTCGAGGTAGTGGCCCGAGGGGTCGAGCAGGTAGATCCCTCGCCCGTCATGGTCGTGATTGATCTCGCCGGGTCGGATGCGTTGCGGGTCCGCCCAGTGCTCGAGGCCCTGGGCGACGATCTTCGCGTGAGCCCGGTCGAAGTGGTCGTCGTCCACCAGGTACGCGTAGTGCTGCGGAGGGAACTCGATCGGTGGAGCGGCGAACTGGAGCAGCACGTCACCGCCGATCTGGATGTTGGTGAACGGGCCCCACGAAGCAGCCGGGTGGGCTTCGAGCAGGTCGGTGTAGAACTCTGCCATTGCGGCCGGGTCGAGCGATGCGATGATCGTGTGGTTGAAGTGCGCGGTCATGAGTGCTCCTTGTCGTCGATGGGGTCTGGGGCGCATCGACGCGAGGAGGCGCGCGGATCAGGGAACGACCAGTTCGCCGTTCCGGGAGCGGCCGCTGCGGGCCTGGCTGGTCATCATCACCAGCGATGATACCTGCCTCCCGCGCAGGGCGCCCCGATCCGATCGATCAGGCGGCAGCCTCGGTCGCTGTCCCGATAGCCGCTTCTGCCGGTTCCTCGACCATCGGTCCCGCTGCCGCCGGTACCGCGACCGGCGCGACCGGTGCGACCGGCGCGAAGCGCACGGTGCTGGTCGGGGTGTCGACGTAGCGGCGACCGGTCGGGCTGCACCACTCGAGCACTCCGCCGGGCGATGGTCTGGGGCGCCAGGCGGACCCCGCGAGGAACTCGAAGTGCTTGAGCGTGTGGTGTTTTCGGCAGAGGTGGGCGAGATTCGAGAGTTCGGTCGGGCCGCCGCGCGCAGCCGGTACCGTGTGATCCACGTCGCAGTGATCGAGGCGGCGGGTGCACCCGGGGAAGCGGCAATGCTGATCGCGCGCCCCCAGCAGCCTCCTGAGATCTTCGCCGGGGCGGTAGCGGTCGACCGCGAGCACCGCGCCCGCCACGGGGTGGGTCAGTACCCGATCCCAGTGGCTCGCGTGGCCCGCGAGGCGGCGGGCGGTCAGCGTATCGATCGGCCCGTATCCAGCAAGTTCGGCGGCGCCGAGATACGGGGCGGATTCAGCGGAATGCGCGGCTCCGGCGAGCGTGAGCACCGGCACCGAGACCTGCACGCGGCCCGTGATCGCTCCGAGCGCGTCGCCGGTGCCAGTGCCAAGGTCGGTGCCGGCGCCGGTGAGCAGCAGTTCGGTGAAGGCATCGGCCTGGATCTGAGCGGAGGTGCGGGCCTCCGTTTCGGTGTCATCGGCACCGCGTTTCTGCCGCACCTGGTGGGCGATCCGGGTGAGGCGATCCTTGATCGCAGAGGCCTCGACTGCGCCGATCGTGGCGACGAGTTGCGCCATGCCGTCGTCGAGATCCACTACGCGCACGCATCGTCGCTCGCGCGCCTCGCGGTGCCGCTCGTCGATGCTGCGCCCGGCGAAGTGCTCGGCGACGCGGCGAGCATGGGTGCGCAGCTGGTGCGCCGTCGATGAGAGGGCCACTGGCAGGATCGCGGCCTCGTAAGCGCTTCGCGCTTCGCCGCCGCCCGCGACGATCTGTCCGGCGTCGACGATCACCTCGGTGTGCCGGTGCGACAGGCGCCCCGCGGCGAACGCCTCGGCGACCGCGGGGTAGTGACCGAGCAGCTGGTCGGCATGGCCCATGCGGTGGGCGGTCGCCGCATGACCGGTGCGCGTGGCGACCGACACCTCGGCCTCGACCGCACGGTGCACAAGCTCGCCGTGATCCGCGTGCCCCTCGTCGTGGGCGATCCGAGACGCGAGCCGGGTCAGCGACGCGAGCTGTACGGCCTTGAGGTACTCCAGCTGGTGAATCATCGTGTCGATCCGCTCGACCGCGGCCACTCCTGCGAGCAGCGCGGCGCGCTGCTCGTCGGTCTGGTAGTCGATGGGATCCTGCATGGCCCCAGTCAACACGCAGCCACTGACGCTGACGGGCCTCGATGGCTCGGTGGAGATCCAAAGATTCTCGTGGATCGTTGTTGAGGAGTCGACAAAGAGGGAAGGGGGACGCGGGAAGCGAGATGGAGAAGGGGAGAGAGGGAGAGAGGGAGAGAGGGAGAGAAGGAGAGACGGAGAGAGGGAGAGACGGAGAGACGGAGAGGTAGAGAGATGGAGAGGTAGAGATGAGAGAGATAGAGGAGAGAAGGCCTCGAGGGGCGTCGGCAGGGGAGCCGCCGCCGCTCGCCGCTGGCATCCGCCGCTGGCCGCTGGCATCCGCCGCTGGCCGCTGGCATCCGCCGCTGGCGCTCGCCGCAGTAAGCTAATAGTATTAGCCGCATGAACTTCATGCGTGTGAGTTGGGGGATGAGCGCCCTGGTCTGGTTCGCGGTCATCGTGCTGTGCTGCGTCTTCTGGGGGTGGTGGGCGAGCCTCGTCGCGGTGATCTTCGGGCTGTTCCCCGACGTGGCGCTGATCGGCGCGTTCGCCGGCGAGGGGAGGCTGAAGCCGAGCCGCGTGCGTCTCTACAACACGCTGCACACGATGACCTATCCCATCGTGCTGCTGGTGGTGGGCCTGATCGTCTTCCTGACCACCGGCGCGCTCGACGGCGGGTTCTGGCCCATCGCGCTCGCGGGTGTCGCGTGGTTCGTGCACATCGCGGCGGATCGAGCCCTCGGCTTCGGGCTGCGCGCCCCCGACGGCAGCATCATCCCGGTCGGCTACCAGCTGAGCTGACGGGCGACCCCGTGACCGCGCGCCGCGAGCAGCTGCTCGATCTGGCCGAGCAGGTGCTCGAGCACGAGGGGCTCGGCGGCTTCGGCGTGAACGCGCTCGCGCGCGCGGCGGGGATCAAGCCGCCGAGCATCTACAAGCACTTCGCGGGGATGGCCGACCTCCAGCACGCGCTCATCTCGCGCTGGTTCCGACGCGTGGCCGATGCGCTCGACGCGGCCGAGCCGTCGATCTCCTCCTTCGCCGCGGAGTACCGCGCGGTGGCGCTCGCTGCGCCGCAGCTCTACCGTCTGGCGACCGACGGGCCGCTCGACCGTGCGATGCTCGAGCCCGGAGCGGAGCGCGCGGCGATGGCTGCGACGCTCCGACTCTTCGGGGAGCCGTCGGAGCGTGAGGGCATCGATCACCACCGTTCGCGATTGGCCTGGGCCGCGGCGCACGGGCTCGTGTCGCTCGAGATCGCGGGCCGTTTCCCGCCCGGAACCGACCTGGATGCGGCCTGGCGCGCCCTCGCCGGAGCCCTCTCCGGGTAAAGTCGTAGGGATTCGAGTCCGAGCAGACGGAAAGGCGGCGGCGTGCACCTCAAGAGCCTCACGCTCAAGGGCTTCAAGTCCTTCGCCCAGCCGACCACCTTCCAGTTCGAGCCCGGCGTCACCGCGATCGTGGGCCCCAACGGCTCCGGCAAGTCGAACGTCGTCGACGCGCTCGCCTGGGTGATGGGGGAGCAGGGCGCGAAGACGCTGCGCGGCGGCAAGATGGAGGACGTCATCTTCGCGGGCACCTCCACGCGCGGTCCGCTCGGCCGCGCCGAGGTGCGGCTCACGATCGACAACAGCGACGGGGCGCTGCCGATCGAGTACTCCGAGGTGACGATCAGCCGCACCCTCTTCCGCAACGGCTCGAGCGAGTACGCGATTAACGGCGAGGCGTGCCGGCTGCTTGACGTGCAGGAGCTGCTGAGCGATTCGGGTCTCGGGCGCGAGATGCACGTGATCGTGGGGCAGGGGCAGCTCGACGCGGTGCTGCGGGCGACGGCCGAGGATCGCCGGGGCTTCATCGAGGAGGCCGCGGGCATTCTGAAGCATCGCCGCCGCAAGGAGCGCACACTGCGCAAGCTCGAGGCGATGGAGACCAACCTCACGCGCCTCAACGACCTCGCGGGCGAGATCCGCCGGCAGCTGAAGCCGCTGGGCCGCCAGGCCGAGGTCGCGAAGCAGGCGCAGGGGATCGCGGCCGAGGTACGCGACGCGAAAGCCCGCCTGCTGGCCGACGACGTGTTCCGATTGCGCCGGGAGCTCGACGATCTCGCGAAGGACGAGGCCGAGCAGCACTCCGAGCGCATCGTGCTGCAGGAGCAGGTGGAGCAGAAGCAGTTGCGCATCCAGAGGCTCGAGCAGGACCAGCAGAGCGACGAGCTCGACGCCGCGCGGCGCGTCACGATGGGGCTCGAGTCCGTGCAGTCGAAGCTGCGAGGCCTCTATTCGCAGACCCAGCAGCGGCTCACCTTCCTCGCCACCCAGGCGGAGACTCCCGAGCAGCTCAACCGCATCAGCCGCGCGGCAGTCGACGAGGCGGCCGCTGAAGCGGCGCGGCTCGAGACGCTGATCCCGGAGGCCGAGGCCGTTTGGCAGCGGGCGGGCACCGCGACCCGGCAGGCGCAGCAGTCGCTCGACGCGATCGACGACCACATCGCCGCGCAGAGCGAACTCGTCTCGAAGCACGACCTGCAGCTCTCGCAGCTGCGCGGACGGGCGGAGGCCGCCGAGCAGAAGCGCGCCACCGTGGCCCAGGAGGTCGCGCGCCGCGAGCAGGCCGTCGCACAGGCCGAGACCCGGGCCGAGGAGGCGCGGCAGCAGCTCGCCGACTTCGAGGCCCGGGAGGAGATCGGGGAGACCCCGGAGACCGGCCTCGATGACGCGTACCGCGCGGCGCAGGAGCGTCAGGGCACGCGCGAGCAGCAGCGCGACGAAGCGCGGGATCGCCTGCACGAGCTGGAGCAGGAGCGCGCGGGCCTCGAGGCGCGCGTGAGCGCGTTGACGCGCTCCCTCGATCAGCGCGACGCCTCGGGAGCGCTGCTCGCCGAGGGGCTCGGCGGCATCGACGAGCGGATCTCCGATCGCGTGCGGGTGCGCGAGGGCTACGAGGCCGCCGTGGGCGCGGCGCTCGGTGTCTTCGCGGACGCGCTGCTGGCCCACACCGCGAGCGCTGCCGAGACCGCGGTGGCGGTGGCGCGGGAGCGGGATCTCGGGCGCATGCGGGCGATCATCGCGCAGAACGGATCGGCTCCCGCAGCCGACGGCCCGGACATATCGGGCCTCACCCGGGTGTCCGAGGTGCTGCTCGAGGCGCCGGACGGTGTGCGCGGCGTGCTCGCGCGCAGCTACATCGCCGATGAGCTGCCCGACGCGGTGACCGCGGCCGACGAGCTGCGTGCGCGGTTCCCCGCGGCGGGCTTCACGATCGTCACCGCCCACGGCGACGTGCTCACCGAGCACACGCTGAGCGGGGGATCGGGGCTCGCCCCCTCCCGCATCGAGCTCACGGCGGAGCTCGAGCAGGCCGAGCAGCGCCGCACCGCGGTGGCCGAGCGCATCGCCGAGACCGAGGCCGAACTCGCGGAGCTGCGAGCGGAGGCCGCTCGTGCGAAGACCGACGCGCAGCAGGCCTACGCCGAGCTGCGCGCCGCCGACGCCCGCCTCGCAGAGCTGTCGAAGGAGCGCAACCGGCTCTCGGCGCGCGCCGAGGCGGCTCAGGCCGAGGCGGAGCGCGCCAGGCAGGCGATCGCGGCCGTCGCCGACTCCGCGGCGGAGGCTGCGAAGGAGGCGGAGCGCGCCGCCCAGGCTCACGCCGAAGCAGAGGCGAAGCCGCGCCCGATCCTCGACGCGAGTCAGCGCGACGGCCTGGTCGCCGAACTCGAGCGGGCCCGGTCTGCGGAGATGGAGGCGCGTCTCGCGCTCGAGACCGCCCGCGAGCGGTCGCGCGCGGGAGCGGCCCACCGCGAGACGCTGGCGGAGCAGTTCGAAGCCGAGCGCCGTGCCGCCGAGGAGACCGCTCGACGCGCCGTGCTGCGCTCGCGCCAGGTATCGCAGGCCGAGCGAGTGGCGGGATTGCTCCCCGCGATCCTCGACGCCTGCGATCGCTCGCTCTCCGAAGCGCGTCTCGCTCAGCAGCACGCCGAGCAGGAGCGCGCGAAGCACAGTCAGGAGCTCACGCTGCTGCGCTCGGAGGAGTCGGGGCTGCGGCAGAAGCTGCAGACGCTGACCGAGCGCGTGCACGGGGCCGAGCTGAAGAGCTACGAGCGCAAACTGCAGCTCTCGGCCTTGCTCGAACGCTCGGGCAATGAGCTGGGGCTCGTCGAGGACGTGCTGATCGCCGAGTACGGCCCGGACGTGTCGATCCCCGTCGGCCGTGCCGAGGAGCCGGACGCCGCGGCGCCGGAGGCTGCTCCGGAGGCGGCTCCGGATCCCGAACCGCAGTTCGCGAACGCCCTCGAGGCCGAACTCGCGGCCGAGCTGGGGATCGCGGAGGAACCGCCGGTCGAGCGGGCGGAGGGAGTCGAGACCCGGGATTCTCGCTCACCCGGCGAGACCGTGCCCTTCGTGCGCGCGGAGCAGGAGAAGCGCCTCGCCAGGGCCGAGCGGCAGCTGACGCAGCTCGGGCGCATCAACCCGCTGGCGCTCGAGGAGTTCGCGGCGCTCGAACAGCGGCACCGCTTCCTCTCCGAGCAGCTGACCGACCTGAGCAAGACGCGCTCGGACCTGCTCTCGATCATCGAGGAGCTCGACCGGAAGATGCAGGGCATCTTCGCAACGGCCTTCGAGGACACGAAGGCCGCGTTCGCCGAGGTGTTCCCGATCCTCTTCCCGGGAGGCTCGGGGGAGATCGCGCTCAGCGATCCCGACGATCTGCTGAACACCGGCATCGACATGGCCGTGAAGCCGGCGGGCAAGAAGGTCGAACGCCTCTCGCTGCTGTCGGGCGGCGAGCGATCCCTCGCCGCCGTCGCGTGGCTCATCGCGATCTTCCAAGCGCGCCCGAGCCCCTTCTACATCATGGACGAGGTCGAGGCCGCGCTCGACGACGCCAACCTCGGGCGGCTGCTGCAGGTCTTCGAACGCCTGCGCGAGAACTCCCAGCTGATCGTCATCACCCATCAGAAGCGCACGATGGAGATCGCCGATGCGCTCTACGGAGTCTCGATGCGCCAGGACGGCATCTCGGCCGTGGTGGGCCAGCGGATCGCCCGCGACGAAGCCTGACTTTGTCGATTGCCCACCGCCCGGGAAGAGACTTTTCTAACAACTTTGTTGCGCCGGTGCTGTCGACTACATCCGACGGTCTCCGGCGGGATAGTCTCAGTCTCAGCGCTCCATCGGCGGAGCGTATGTCATATGTGAGAAAGGCGTAGCCAATGAAGGTTTACACCAAGAAGACGATCGGGGCATTCGCCCTGGTCGCCAGCGCGGCGCTCGTGCTGTCCGGCTGCACGAGCGGCGATACCGGTGGCGAGACGGCACCGACGACCGACAACAGCGCTGAGCAGAGCACGGACGCTCTGAAGATCGCGACTCTGCTGCCCCAGACGGGATCGCTCGGCTTCCTGATGCCCCCGGTGCAGGCCGGCATCGCTCAGGCGCTTGCGGATATCGAAGCCGCCGGCGGCGTGCTGGGCCAGCCCGTCGAGGTCGTCACCGAGGCGAACGAGGGCGACGGCAGCGACATCACCGTCGTCGAGAAGGGTGCCGACGACGTCATCGCCAGCGGCGCCTCCTTCGTACTCGGCGCGATGAGCTCCTCGCGCACCATGCACGTGGTCGACAAGATCACCGGTGAGGGTCTGCTCATGGGCTCGCCCTCGAACACGGCGACCGGCCTGAGCGGCGTCAGCCCGAACTACTTCCGCACCGCTCCGCCGGATTCGGTGCAGGGCAACGCTCTGGCCAACCAGATCCTCTCGGACGGCCGCGCGAGCATCGCCTACCTGACCTTCAACGACGACTACGGAACGGGTCTGCGCGACACGATCCAGGAAGTCACGGAGGCAGGCGGCGCCACGACCGTCTACGGCGGCAAGGGCGACGGCAACGAGTTCCCGGTCGAGCAGACCTCGTTCGCGGCCGAGGTGACCGCTGCGAAGGATTCGAACCCCGACGCGATCGTCATCGTGACCTTCGATCAGATCAACGCGCTGCTGCCCGAGCTGCTCATCCAGGGCGTCGATCCGTCGACCGTGTACCTGGTCGACGGCAACGCGAACAGCTTCGCCGACGTGGTCGATGAGGGCAGCGTCGTCGGCATGCAGGGATCGATTCCGGGTGCGCAGGCGAACGACGAGTTCCGCGCGCAGCTGGAGGACATCTACTCGGCCGAGTTCGGCGGAACGCTGGAGAGCCTCACCTACGGCCCCGAGGCCTACGACCTCGTGACCATCGTCGCTCTCGCGGCGGAGAAGGCCGGCGCGACCGATTCGGCCTCGATCCAGGCCGAGCTCGCCGCGGTGACCGGCGCGAACGGCGGCGAGGAGTGCACCGGCTTCAGCGAGTGCAAGGATCTGCTCGCCGATGGCCAGGACATCCGCTACGTCGGCAAGTCGGGCACGGGCCCGCTGAACGCCGACAACGACCCGTCGTCGGCGTGGATCGGCATCTACAAGTACGACGAGAGCAACGCACCGCAGTTCCAGACCGCGGTCGAGGGCGAGATCTAAAGCCCGCCCAGAGCGAAGGCCCCGGGATCCGTCAGGATCCCGGGGCCTTCATCTTGCCTTGCCGCGCCTACTCGCCGTTGTCGGAGGCCTTGGCCTCGACGTCCGCGGCGAGGGTGCCGAGGTAGAGCTCGATCACCTTCGGGTCGTTCGCCAGTTCGCGACCGGGGCCCTCGTAGGCGTTGCGTCCCTGGTCGAGCACGTACGCGCGGTCGCAGATCTGCAGGCAGCGCCGCGCGTTCTGCTCGACCATGATGATGGTCACGCCCGTCTTGTTGATCTGGCGGGTGCGGATGAAGGTCTCGTCCTGCCGCACGGGGGAGAGGCCCGCGCTCGGCTCGTCGAGCAGCAGCACCTTGGGATCCATCATGAGCGCCCGCGCCATCGCCACCGACTGCCGCTCGCCGCCCGAGAGCGACCCGGCCCGCTGCTTGCGGCGATCAGCCAGCATGGGGAACAGATCCCACATCTCCCCGACGCGCGTCGCGAACTCCTTGGGCCTGAGGAACATGCCCATCTGCAGGTTCTCCTCGATCGTGAGCGACGGGAACACGTTGTTCGTCTGGGGGACGAAGCCGACCCCCTGCCGCACGAGCTGGTTCGTCTGCAGATTCGTGACGTCGTCGCCCTCGAGCAGCACCTTGCCCTCGCGGATGTTCACGAGTCCGAACAGCGACTTGAGCAGCGTCGACTTGCCGGCCCCGTTCGGGCCGATGATGCCGATGAGCTCGCCCTGATAGGCCTCGAGGGTGCAGCCGTTGAGAATGTTGATGCCGGGCAGGTACCCCGCGACGAGGTTGTCGGCCTTCACCACAAGCTTCGAGCCGGTCATCGGGTCTCCTCCTCAACCTCTTCCGCGACCTCGGTCGCGATCGCGCGCATCACTCCGGTGGTGAGCTCGTCGTCGTCACCGAGATCCTTGTCGTGGTGGGCGCCGAGATAGGCGTCGACCACGGCCTGGCTCGTCATGACCTCCTCGGGCAGGCCCTCGGCGATGATCTCGCCCTGGGCCATCACCACGACCCAGTCGGAGATGTGACGCACCATGTGCATGTCGTGCTCGACGAACAGCACCGTGGTGCCCTCGTCGCGCAGCGCCTGGATGTGATCGAGCAGACTCTGAGTCAGCGCCGGGTTTACCCCGGCCATCGGCTCGTCGAGCATGATCATGGCCGGGTTCGACATGAGCGCGCGCGCCATCTCGAGCAGCTTCTTCTGGCCGCCCGAGAGGTCGCCCGCCATGTCATCCCGCTTGGTATCGAGCTTGAAGCGGGCCAGGAGCTCCTCCGCCCGCGCGATGTTCTCGCGCTCGCGCGCCGCCCAGAGCGGTTTGAACAGGCCGACGAACAGATTCTCTCCCGGCTGGTTGTTCGCGCCGATGAGCATGTTCTCGATCACCGTCATGCGGCTGAGGGCCTTGGTGAGCTGGAAGGTGCGCACCATGCCGGCGCGCGCGGCCTGAGAGGCGCCCGTGCGGTTGAGGATCTTCCCGTTGAACGCCCACGTCGCATCGCCGCCGCCGATGAGCTTCTTCGCGTTCGACGGCTGGTCGAAGCCGGTGATGAGATTGAAGAAGGTGGTCTTGCCGGCGCCGTTCGGGCCGATCAGCGCGGTGATCGCGCCGCGTTGCACCTCGAGATGCTCGACGCTCACGGCGGTCATGCCGCCGAAGCGGCGCTCGACGCTGTCGACCGTGAGGATCGGATCGGGCTTCGAGACGCCGGGCACCTGCTCCAGCGTGCGCAGCTGCGCACGCAGCGCGGCGCGGTCGTAGGGGTAGTCCTGCGCGGTCGACGACTTCTGGGTCGTATTCGATTCAGACATTGAACGACAGCTCCTTCTTGTTGCCCAATATGCCTTGTGGTCTGAACACGACCAGCAGCATCAGCGACAGGCCGATCAGTACCCAGGCCAGCTGCTCGGTCTGCTGCACGTTCAGCACGGAGGCCGGGATGAAGTTGCCCGCGAGCCCGGTGAGCACGAGTCGCACCGAGAAGAAGATCAGCGTGCCCAGCAGCGGGCCGAAGATCGTGGCCGCACCGCCGAGCAGCATGATCATCCAGATGTTGAAGGTGGCGGGGCGACCCATCGAGTCGGGCTGCATGGCCGAGGGGAGCGCCATGACGATGCCGCCGAAGGCGCCCATGACACCGCCGAGGATCAGCGCCTGCAGCTTGTAGGCGTACGAACTCTTGCCGAGGCTGCGCACCGCGTCCTCGTCCTCGCGGATGCCCTTGAGCACCCGGCCCCACGGGCTGCGCATCAGCGCCCAGGTGACGAGGATGAACAGTGCCACCAGGGCCCAGGCCACGATCCTCGTCCACCAGTCGTCGGTTCCGGTGTTGTTGTAGGTGAGCCCGAGGATGGTGGTCTTCCCCTCGGGGAGCGGCGAGAGCGCGCTGAAGACGTGGCGGTACGTCGAGCCGTGGAGGCCGGTCGGGCCGCCGGTGACGTCCTGCAGCATCGCCATTCGCACGATCATGCGCAGGATCTCGGCTGCGGCGATCGTCACGATCGCGAGGTAGTCGCCCCGCAGCTTCAGCGTCGGGATGCCGAGGATCAGCGCGAAGATCACCGCGCAGATGATGGCGACAAGGATCGCCGCCCAGAAGCCGAGTCCGAAGAACGACACCGACACGCCGAAGCCGTAGGCGCCGACGAGCATGAAGCCCGCCTGTCCCATGTTCATGAGGCCGGTGAAGCCGAAGTGCACGTTGAGGCCGATAGCTGCCAGCACGAACGCCGCCGTGGTCGGCGAGATCGCGGTCTGCAGAATGCTCGTCAGGAGTCCAGTCCAGAAGTCCATGATGTATTCCTAACCGATCCGTTCCTTGCGACCGAAGATGCCCTGCGGTCTGACGAGCAGGATCAGGATGAGCAGCATCAGCGCCGTGGCGAACTTGAGATCGCCGGGCAGCCAGATGTTGGTCAGCTCCACCATCATGCCGATGATCATCGAGCCGACGAAGGCGCCGAACGCGGTGCCCAGGCCGCCGAGGGTGACCGCTGCGAAGAACAGCAGCAGCAGCTGGCCTCCGGTGAACCAGTTGATCCCGTTGAAGACCAGTCCGAGGAAGACGCCGGCGAGGCCGGCGAGGCCGCCGCCGACGATCCAGACGATGTTGATCACACGATCCACGTCGATACCGGACGCCTTGGCGAGGGCCGGGTTGTCGGAGATGGCCCGCGTGGCACGGCCGAAGCGGGTGTACATGAGCGCGAGCCCGACCAGGATGATCGCGGTGAGCGCCACGCCCATGGCCACGTACGACTGCACGGTCATCGTGATGCCGAAGATGGTCGCGGTCGCCGGGTTCCTCGTGTCGATGCGGACGATGCCGGATCCGAAGAAGAACTGGAACAGGTACTGCATGGTGATCGAGAGGCCGATCGACACGATCATCAGCTGCATGAGGCTCAGCCGTCGTTTGCGCAGCGGCTTCCAGAGCACCTTGTCCTGCGCCCAGCCGAAGAGCGCCATCACCGCCACCGCGGCGAGGCCGGCGAGCCAGAGATTGCCGGTGAGCCCCATGAACACGGCGGCCATGAGGCCGCCCATCGAGACCATCTCGCCGTGCGCGAAGTTGCTGAGGCCGGTGGTGCCGAAGATCAGCGAGAGCCCGAGCGAGGCGAGTGCGATGAGCAGGCCCATGCGGAGGCCGGAGGCGAACTGCTGCCAGAACCGCGGCCAGGAGAAGGGGTTGGCCGACGACTGCGAGGGCGCTGCCTCCTGCCCGTCGCCGCCTCCGCCCGTCGTGGCCTGGGCCGCGTCGGGATCATCGGTCAGGGGGAACAGCGCGCTCGCCTGATTGTTGAGCTGCACCTGCACGTCGCGACTGTCGGCGCTCCTGAAGAACTCGCCGTCCGGCAGCGTCGCCTCGTCGACCGTGACCGTGTAGGTGCCGGCCTCGGTGACGCTGAACACCCAGCGGCCGTTCTCGTCGGTCTCCGTCTGCTGCGCCTCGGCGCCGCCGCTGAGCGAGACGGAGATGCCCGTTGCGGGATCGCCGTCGCTCAGTCTGATCACACCCTGCACGCAGCCGGTGGATGCGTCCGGTGTGCAGTCGGCTGCGAATGCCGGGGAGGCGAGTCCACCGATCCCGAGCACCGTCAGGAGCCCGGTGATCAGGAGGAGGAGTAGTCCCTTCGCGGCGGTTCGTCTTCGTTGGGGCTTCGGATTCACTGGACCTCCATTGGTCAATGAATTGAGGGGGCGGCGCGGTGGCTGCCCGGCAGTAGTGTCGCCCAAATATATACCGACACTCGCCCCGCCGCACGATTCGGGTCCGGGGCGTGGCGGCATCGTTGTCGATACGAGACATGAAGCGCCGCGCATGAGGCCCGCCCGTTGGAGGAGGTCGAGAACTTTTCAGGACCGCGTCACCTTCCGGGGCGGGAAGCGGGGTTCGGGGCGATCCCGACCCGCGCACTAGGATCGAGAGCATGGCTGAGCGATCCTGGTCCTTCTCGAAAGCGTTCCGCGGCATCTTCAGCGGCCCCGAGGTCATCACCGAGGACACGTGGGACGACCTGGAGACGGCGCTCATCACCGCCGACTTCGGTCCGGAGGTCACGGAGTCGATCCTGGAGCAGCTGCGCGCCGACGTGGAGCGGCACCGGGTGACCGAGGTGAAGCAGATGCGCAGCATGCTGCGCGACGCGATCGAGGAGCGCCTGGCGGCCTACGATCCCACGCTCCATCTCTCCGAGCGTCCGGCGGTCATCCTCGTGGTCGGCGTCAACGGCGTGGGCAAGACCACGACGATCGGCAAGTTCGCGAACTACCTCAAGACCTTCGACAAGCGGATCCTGGTGGGGGCCGCCGATACCTTCCGCGCGGCGGCGGTGGAGCAGCTGGGCACCTGGGCCGATCGTGCGGGCGTCGACATCGTGAAGCCGCAGCAGCAGGGGCAGGATCCCGCCTCGGTGGCGTTCCAGACCGTCGAGCGCGCGAAGAACGAGGCGTACGACATCGCGATCATCGACACCGCCGGGCGGCTGCAGACCAAGGGCGGGCTCATGGACGAGCTCGGCAAGGTGCGCCGGGTCATCGAGAAGCAGGCGCCCGTCGCCGAGGTGCTGCTGGTGCTCGACGCGACCACCGGTCAGAACGGACTCGCGCAGGCCGAGGCGTTCATCGAGCACGCGGGGGTCACGGGCCTCGTGCTGACGAAGCTCGACGGCTCGGCGAAGGGCGGCTTCGTGCTCTCGGTGCAGCAGAAGACCGGGCTGCCGATCAAGCTCGTGGGACAGGGCGAGGGGATCGGCGACCTCACGGGCTTCACGCCCCACGTCTTCGCGCAGCAGCTCGTGGGCTGACGGCGTGGTCTCACGCGCCCAGATCGGCCTGCGCTCGGAGCGCGGCCCGATCCTGCTGGCGCTCATGCTCGCGACGGCCCTGATCGCCGTCGACGCCACGATCCTCGCGACGGCGGTGCAGAGCGTGGTCGCCGACATCGGCGGCTTCGCGCAGTTCCCCTGGCTGTTCTCGAGCTACATGCTCGCGCAGGCGATCTCGGTGCCGATCTACGCCAAGCTCTCCGACATGATCGGGCGCAAGCCGATCCTGCTCATCGGCATCGCCCTCTTCCTGCTGGGGTCCATCGCCTGCGGCTTCGCGTGGAGCATGCCCGCGCTCATCGTCTTCCGGGGCCTGCAGGGGCTCGGGGCCGGGGCCATCGCGCCGATGGCGCAGACCGTCGCGGGCGACATCTACACGGTCGAGGAGCGCGCCAAGGTGCAGGGGTACATGGCGGGCGTGTGGGCGACGGCGTCCGTGCTCGGACCGACGCTCGGCGGGGTCTTCTCGCAGTTCGTCTCCTGGCGGTGGATCTTCCTGATCAACATCCCGCTCTGCCTCATCGCCGGGGCCCTGCTGCTGCGCAACTACCGGGAGAGTCCGGTGCGGAGCGAGCGCCGCATCGACTTCGTCGGCGCCGTGGTGCTCACCCTCGGGCTCA
The DNA here is from genome assembly GCF_001273835.1 of Leucobacter celer subsp. astrifaciens. Classification (GTDB taxonomy): domain Bacteria; phylum Actinomycetota; class Actinomycetes; order Actinomycetales; family Microbacteriaceae; genus Leucobacter; species Leucobacter celer. Next base: position 202,210 of record NZ_JHEI01000136.1, read on the forward strand.
CCGCGACGATCCTCGCGATCATCGAGGGAGGTCACGGCTGGGCCTGGCTCTCGCCGACCGGCATCGGTCTCATGTCGATCGGGATCGCGGCGCTCGCCGCCTTCGTGCTGCTCGCGAGGCGCGCCGCGGAGCCGATCCTCGATCTCACCCTGCTCAAGTCGCCCGTCGTGTGGGCCCCGACCTGCATCTCGGCCTGCGTCGGGGCGCTGCTGACCGGCTTCACCGCTTTCGCGCCGAGCTATCTGGAGCGCGCGGCGGGATCCCCGCCGCTGGTCGCGGGCTTCGCCGTCGCGGCCTGCATGCTCGGCTGGCCCGTGGCGGCGACGACCTCCGGCGCGATCTATCTGCGCTGGGGCTTCCGCCGCACGGCGCTCATCGGCAGCGCCATCGCCACGGTCGGCACGATCGCGCTCGTCGCGGTGGCGCCGCGGCCGGATCCCGTGAGCATCGCCGCCTGCGCGTTCGCCATCGGCTTCGGCCTGGGGTGGACCGCGACGCCCACGCTCATCGCCGCGCAGGCCTCGGTGGAGTGGAACCAGCGCGGAGCGGTCACCGGGCTCAACGTCTTCGCCCGCACGGCGGGCGGTGCGATCGGCGTCGCCGTCTACGGCGCGGTGTCGAACGGGGTCATCGCATCCGGGGGCGGCGAGCAGCACGTGCCGACGGTGATCGCCGCGACCGGGTGGGTGTTCGTCGGCATCGCGATCACTGCGGCGCTCATGCTCGCGGGAGCCGCCGCGATGCCCCGGCGGAGGAGCGCGGGAGGCTGACCGCGGCGAGCATCGCCGGCACCGACTAGAATGGTGCCGCTATGGCTACTTTCGGGAACCTCTCCGCTCGGCTGACCGAGACCTTCAAGAACCTGCGCGCGAAGGGCAAGCTGTCGGCCTCCGACGTCGACAGCACCGTGCGCGAGATCCGGCGCGCCCTGCTCGAGGCCGACGTCGCGCTCGACGTGGTCAAGGCCTTCACCGCCACCGTGCGCGAGCGCGCCCTGGGCGACGAGGTGAACCAGGCGCTCAATCCGGCGCAGCAGGTGGTGCAGATCGTCAACGAGGAGCTCGTCGGCATTCTCGGCGGCGAGCAGCGCCGGCTGCAGTTCGCGAAGAACCCGCCGACGGTCATCATGCTCGCGGGTCTGCAGGGCGCCGGCAAGACGACGCTCGCGGGCAAGCTCGCGAAGTGGCTGAAGGATCAGGGGCACACGCCCCTCCTCGTGGCCTGCGATCTGCAGCGCCCCAACGCCGTCACGCAGCTGGGCGTGGTCGCCGAGCAGGCGGGAGTGGCCATCTACGCGCCCGAGCCCGGGAACGGCGTCGGCGATCCGGTGCGGGTCGCGGAGAACGGCGTGGCCGAGGCCCGCCGCGCGCATCACGACTTCGTGATCATCGATACCGCCGGCCGACTGGGCGTCGACGCCGAGCTGATGCAGCAGGCCTCCGACATCCGCAAGGCCACCGATCCCGACGAGGTGCTCTTCGTCATCGACGCCATGATCGGCCAGGACGCGGTGGCGACGGCGCAGGCCTTCCAGGAGGGCGTCGACTTCACCGGCGTCGTGCTGACCAAGCTCGACGGCGACGCCCGCGGCGGCGCGGCGCTCTCGATCCGGAGCCTCACGGGCCGGCCGATCCTCTTCGCCTCCACCGGAGAGGGACTCGGCGACTTCGAGCCGTTCCACCCCGACCGCATGGCGAGCCGCATCCTCGACCTCGGCGACATCCTCACCCTCATCGAGCAGGCCCAGCAGGCCTTCGACGAGGACGAGGCCCGCAAGGTCGCCGAGAAGATCGCGTCGGACGAGTTCACGCTCGACGACTTCCTCGGCCAGATGCAGCAGCTGCGCAAGGCCGGCTCCATCAAGAAGATGATGGGGATGCTGCCGGGCATGGGCAAGATGAAGGACCAGCTCGACGGCTTCGACGAGCGGGAGATCGTACGCACGGAGGCGATCATCCAGTCGATGACGCGCGACGAGCGCGCGAACCCGAAGATCCTCAACGGGTCCCGGCGCCTGCGCATCGCCAAGGGCTCGGGCATGACCGTGACCGACGTCAACCAGCTCGTGCAGCGCTTCGAGCAGGCGGCGAAGATGATGAAGACGGTCGCGCGCGGCGGCGTGCCCCAGATCCCCGGCATGGGGCCGGTGCCCGGTATGGGCGGTCACGGCGGCAAGAAGAAGCAGCAGGGCAAGGGAAAGGGTGCGAAGCGCTCGGGCAACCCGGCCAAGCGTGCGCAGGAGGCGGCCGGTGTCGCGGCTGCGCCGGCGCAGAAGGGCGGCTCCGGGTTCGGCCTCGGTGCCGGAGGCGCCGCGCAGCCCAGCGAGGAGGATCTCGCCAAGCTGCAGCAGATGCTCGGCAAGGGCCTGCGCTAGACAAACTCCCGCACGTAGAGCAGCATCCGGTCGGCGGTGCCCGGCTCCGTGTTCGTGAAGCCGTGGCGCTCGTAGAAGCGGCGCGTATCGGTGTCGACCTCATCGACGTTGATGTGCATCTCCTCGCCGCCGCGCACCCGCAGCTCGGCGATGACACGCTCGAGAACGGCGGTTCCGATCCCGTCGGCCCGCTGTTCGGGTCGCACGTACAGCTCGTCGAGCACCGCGAGCGGTCCGTCGGAGTAGATCGTCGGGCGCAGGGTGACGAGGCCGTAGCCGGCCGGAGAGCGGAGCGACCCGGCGAGCACCGCGTACCCCGCGGGGCCGGCGAGGATCGCGCGGAAGCGGCGCGCCAGCTGGGCGTGCGTCGGACACGGGGACTCGAACTCGGCGTTGAAGTCGGCCTGGAGACGCGCGAGCGCGTCGGCGTCATCGGGGCCGGCCAGGGCCGTGGTGATGCGTGTCATGGCTCCAGTGTGCGCCAGAACCCTAAAAAACCCCTGATCCTGACAAAAATTGATTTTCCGCTCCGGCTGTGGCAGGATTGATGAGTTCGCGCACTCGCGCGCCCAGGCTTCCGTCCCTGCTGTGAACAGCGGTGCGGCGTCACACCCCTCGATTCTCGAATCGACCAACTCAAGGAGTCATCCATGGCTGTCAAGATCCGTCTGAAGCGCCTCGGCAAGATCCGTGCGCCCTACTACCGCATCGTCGTCGCCGACTCGCGCACCAAGCGCGACGGCCGCGTGATCGAGGAGATCGGCAAGTACCACCCGACCGAGAACCCCTCGTTCATCGAGGTCGATTCGGACCGTGCGCAGTACTGGCTCGGCGTCGGCGCGCAGCCGACCGAGCAGGTCGCCGCGATCCTCAAGCTGACCGGCGACTGGGGCAAGTTCACGGGCGAGGGCAGCACCGAGTCGCAGGTGCTGCCGGTCGAGCCCAAGGCCGTCTTCGAGGCCGACGCCTCCAAGAAGGCAGTGCTGCGCCCCAAGGCGGAGAAGCCCGCCGCGCCCGCGGCCGAGGAGGCCGCTGAGGCTCCGGCCGAGGACGCCGCCGCCGAGACCACCGAGGGCTAATCCTCTTGGCTGAGCAGGCGCTGGCCGAAGCGCTCGACCATCTCGTGCGGGGGATCGTGGATCACCCGGAGCGCGTGCGCGTCGACTCGCGGGACACCGCCCGCGGAGAGGTGCTCGAGGTGCGCGTGCACCCGAGCGATCTCGGCCGTGTGATCGGACGCGGAGGCCGCACCGCGTCGTCGCTGCGCACCGTGGTCTCGGCGCTCGCCGAGACCGGGCGCGTGCGCGTCGACGTGGTCGACACCGATGACGCCGACTCGGAAGACAACAACACCGACGAGGTCGGTGCGGGCGAGTCGGAGGACGACGCCTGATGGCCGATGCGCGAGAGCGTGCGCGAGCTCCCCGTCCCGCTAGCGGGGCGGGGAGTTTGCGCGTCGGGCGGCTGACGAAGCCGCACGGCCTGAAGGGCGGCATCAAGCTGGAGCTCTTCACCGACAACCCCGAACTGCGCTTCGTGCCGGGAGCGCTGTTCCACCTGCAGGTCCCCGAGGACTCGCCGTGGTTCGGGCGCACCATCACGATGCGAGAGCTGCGCTGGTTCAACGACTCGCCGGTCGGCTTCTTCGAGGAGCTGCCCGATCGCACCGCCGCCGAGGGCATCGTGCGCGCGATCCTCTGGATCGACGAGCAGGCCGTCGCCGCGGGCGAGGAGGAGAACGCCTGGTACGACCACGAGCTGGTCGGGATGTCGGTGGTGCGCGACGACGTCGTGCTGGGCACGGTCGCCGAGGTGCAGCACTTCCCGGCGCAGGACCTGCTCGCGGTGACCACCGATCACGGCACCGTGCTCGTGCCGTTCGTCGAGGCCATCGTGCCGAGCGTCGACGTCGAAGCCCGCGTGGTGCGGGTGACCCCGCCCGCAGGACTCTTCGAGGAGGCTGAGGCCGAGTGAGGATCGACATCGTCTCGATCTTCCCCGGCTACTTCGACGCGCTCGAGCTCTCGCTGCTCGGCAAGGCGAAGCAGAAGGGGCTCATCGACGTGCGGGTGCACGATCTGCGCGACGCCGCACACGATCGGCACCGCACCGTCGACGACACCCCTGCGGGCGGCGGTGCCGGCATGGTGATGAAGCCCGAGCCCTGGGGCGAGATGCTCGACCGGATCCTCGCGGACTCGCCGGTCGAGCGAGCGGAGCGAGTCGAGACCCAGCACTCGCCCGCCGGCACCCGGGAGCCCCTCATCATTTTCCCCTCGCCAGCCGGCGAGGTCTTCGATCAGCGCATGGCCCGCGAGCTCGCGCACGAGCAGCACCTGGTCTTCGGCTGCGGCCGCTACGAGGGCATCGACCAGCGGGTCTTCGACGAGTACGCCGCGCGCGGGCGCGTGCGCCTCGTGAGCATCGGCGACTACGTGCTCAACGGGGGAGAGGTCGCGACGATCGCCATGATCGAGGCGATCGGCCGGCTGCTGCCCGGGGTGGTGGGCAACCCGGAGAGCCTCGTCGAGGAGTCGCACGAGGAGGACGGCCTGCTGGAGTACCCGAGCTACACGAAACCGGCTGAGTGGCGCGGGCGCGAGGTGCCGCCGGTGCTCCTGAGCGGCAACCACGCGGCGGTCGATGCCTGGCGGCGCGAGCAGCGCATCGAGCGCACCCGGCGGGTGCGCCCCGAGCTGCTGCCGCGGGAACTGCGCGGGGAGCCGCGGGGCAGACACGCGGCGGAGTAGCACCGCCGCTAGGCTTGACGCATGCGTGATTTCCTCTCGGCCGCCATCGGCAAGACGGTACGGCAGATCGCGCGGCTGCGGGGCGGCGGATCCGCGCTTCCCGGTCTGGTCGTGGAGAAGCTGGATCCCGGGTTCCTCGCCCGCGTGCTCGGGCGCCTGCCGTACGGCGTGGTCGCGGTGAGCGGCACCAACGGCAAGACCACCACCACGAAGATGATCGTGGAGATGCTCGAGGCGCAGGGTCTCAGGGTCTTCACGAACCGCACCGGTTCGAACTTCTCGCGCGGTGTGGTCGCCGCAGCGATTCAGGAGTGCTCGGTCGGCGGCAGACTCGACGCCGACATCGCGGTGCTCGAACTGGATGAGGCGCACGCGATGTACTTCATCGACCGGGTGCCGCCGCGCTTCACCCTGCTGCTCAACGTGCTGCGGGATCAGCTCGACCGCTTCGGCGAGATCGATGCGACGGCGAAGCTGCTGCAGCGCATCGCCGATGCCACCACGGAGGGACTCGTGGTGAACCGCGAGGACCGGCTCGTCGCGGCGATCGGGGAGCGCACCCGCGAGCGCGCGGGCGGGCCCGGGGTGCACGGCTTCGGGCTCTCCGATGCGCTGCTGTCGACGTTCCCCAGCGACGACGACTTCCACGCCGCCCCGGTCGCCGCCGCGGTCCCGGAGCGGGGCGAAGCCGACGTCACGCTCGTGGAGCTCGGCGATCACGAGGCGGTGTTCCGCATCGAGGGCGCCGATCACCGCACCTCGCTCAAGCTCGAGGGCCTCTACAACACCTTCAATGCGGCGTCGGCGCTCGTCACGGTGCGCATGATCCTCGAGGCGGGTCCGCTCGCGGGGCTCTCCGCGGGCCCGGCCGCGGGATCCGCGCCGCGCCCGACGACCGAGGCGATCCTCGCGGCCCTCGCCGAGGTGCGGCCGGCGTTCGGTCGTGGCGAGCGGCTGATGCTCGACGGGCAGCCGCTCGAACTGGTGCTGGTGAAGAACCCGGCCGGCTTCCGGCTCGGGCTCGCCTCCTTCGACCCGAGCGGGGTGGCCGTGATGATCGCGATCAACGACCAGTACGCCGACGGGCGCGACATGTCCTGGCTGTGGGACGTCGATTTCACCTCGCTCGCCGAGGGCGGCGTCGACACGGTCAGCGGCACGCGGGCGTGGGACATGGCGCTGCGCCTGGAGCACGACGAGGTGCCGGTGGGGCACGTCGAGGAGGACCTGGGCCGCGCGCTGCGCGAGTTCCGGGAGCGCACCATGCCCGCGGGCGACGCCGGCGACCCGCGACGCATCTACTGCACCTATACGGCCATGCTCGAGCTGCGGCGGGCGCTCGCGGAGCTGACCGACGTGGAGGACATCTGGTGAGTGAGCAGCAGGAGCTGACGATCGTGTCGCTGTACCCGCGCGACATGAACATCTACGGGGATCGCGGCAATGTGCTCTCCCTCGTGCGTCGGGCGCGGGCGCAGGGGTATGCGCCGCGCGTGGTCGAGGTCAACCCCGGCGACGCGCTGCCCGAGACCGTGGACATCGTGATCGGCGGCGGCGGGCAGGACTCGGGCCAGGGGCGCGTGGCGAAGGACCTCGCGGCGCGAGCCGACGAGATCCGGGCGCTCGCGAACGACGGCACGCCCATGCTCATGATCTGCGGGCTCTACCAGCTCTTCGGCCACCGCTTCGTGACGCACACGGGCGAGGAGCTCGCGGGTATCGGCGTGCTCGACGTGGAGACCCGCGGCGGCAGCGAGCGCATGATCGGCAACATCGTGCTCGAGTCCGAGGAGTTCGGCGAGATCATCGGGTACGAGAACCACAGCGGCAACACCACGCTGGGTTCGGGATCGCGCCCCCTCGGGAGGGTCACGCAGGGCGCGGGCAACAACCCCGATGACGGGCTGGAAGGGGCGCGTACGGGCAACGTGATCGGCAGCTATCTGCACGGTTCGCTGCTGCCGAAGAACCCGGCCCTCAGCGACTTCCTCATCGGCGAGGCGGCGCGCCGCCGCTACGGGAGCTTCGAGGCGATCGCGGGAGCGGACGAGACGGTGGAGCGGGCGCGGGAGAGCGCGAAGCGCCGTCCGCGCTGATCCCGCGCCGCGAAATTTCTTCACACCCGCGGGAATATGCATGCGCATGTATGAGTTGTGTTTCATCAGACCCACTCGTCGAATGAAAGGCACCTGAATGTCCATCACTGTAGAGCAGATCCCCGGTTACCGCGTCGGCACCTGGACGATCGATCCCACCCACTCCGAGGTCGGCTTCTCCGTGCGTCACCTCGCCATCAGCAAGGTCAAGGGCAAGTTCGAGCAGTTCGACGCGACGTTCGTGACCGCCGAGAACCCGCTCGACTCGAGTGTCCAGGCCACCGCCGAGGTCGCCTCGATCAACACGAACCAGGCCGACCGCGACGGCCACCTGCGCACGGGCGACTTCTTCGCCGCCGAGGAGCACCCGCAGCTGACCTTCGTCTCCACGGGCGTGCGTCAGGAGGGCGGCGACTTCAAGGTGGACGGAGACCTCACCATGCGCGGCGTGACGAAGCCCGTCACCTTCGACTTCGAGTTCGGCGGCTTCGGCGAGGACCCCTACGGCAACTACAAGGTCGGCTTCACCGCCACCGCCGTCGTCAAGCGCGAGGATTTCGGACTGACCTGGAATGCTCCGCTCGAAAAGGGCGGCCTGCTGCTCGGCTCCGACGTCACCATCACGCTCGACATTCAGGCGGCTCTGGCTCAGTAGCCGGAAGACGCGACGAGGGCGGGATCGGCTTCGGCCGGCCCCGCCCTCCTGCGTTACTCGAGCGCCGTGTTACTCGAGCGCCGTGCTACTCCAGCGCCGTGCTACTCCAGTTCCCCGGTGATCCGGCCGCGCACGCGGCGCAGATCCTCCATCAGCGATCCGATGAGCACCCAGTGATCGGGATGCGCCTGCGGGATCGTGTACGGCGCCGTGAGCGCCGGGGGTTCCTCGGCGTCCGGCTCCTGCGAGTCGGCGCGCACGAGCCGCTCGAGGTCGTGCGCGGCCCGGCGGATCTCCTCGACCATGCCCACGACCGAGGCGTCGGAGACGAGGTCGGGTTCGTAGAGATCGTAGACGGCCCGCGACATGCCGCCGATCTGCGTGACGATCGGCTGCAGCCGCTGGAACAGCGCATCGTCCTTCTCGAGGCCCGTCCAGTAGCGGCGGCTGCGCGGATTGAGCCGCAGGCTCTCCCTGGCCTGGCGCAGCAGGCCGTGCGCCCGCGTCCGCTCCGTCTGGAGCGCCCGGGCCTCGACGTGCATCTCCTCGAGCCAGTCGTCGTCGCGAGGCCGATCCAGCGCGTCGGCGATTCTCCGGAGGGCGGCCGCCGCGTGCTCGGTGAGCGACACGAGCGCCTCGTGCACGGGCAGTGTGCGCACGGGAGCGGCGACGAGCGCGTTCACGGCGACGCCGATGAGCGCGCCGATGAGGGTCTCGACCAGTCGCTCGATGCCGTAGTGCAGCTCGAGCCCGCCGAGCGCGATCATGAGCAGCGCGCTCACCACGATCTGATTGGCCGCGCTCGGTGTCATGCGCAGCAGCCAGCCGAGGGCGAGGCCGGCCACGAGCGCCGCGATGAACAGCCAGGAGTGCTGACCGAGGAACTCTCCCGTGAGCAGGGCCACGGCGACGCCGAGCAGTACGCCGACCACACGCTCCAAGCCCTTGCTGAGGGACTGGTCCACGTTGTCCTGCACCACGAGGAGGGCGGCGATCGCGCCGAAGATCGGCAGCTGGTCGGGGAAGACGAGCAGGCACGTGAACCACGCGATGATCATGGAGGCGAGGGTCTTCACCACCTGGATGAGCGGGGTCCGCTGCTCCGCCCGGATCCGGCTGGTGAGTCGGCGGGGCGCGCGCCACCACCCGGCGAGACGGTCGGGATTCACCGGGGCTCCGGGGTCACAGCAGTCCCAGCTTGCGCAGGTCCTCGCGCAGCGTGGCGCCGTCGGGCCCGTACACCCACGGCACGCCGCTGGTGCTGCGGTGCAGGTTGGCCTTCGAGCGTCCGCCCGCGAGCACGGCCTCCCCGATGGAGAGCTGTCTGATCAGCACCGCGGCGACGTTCTCGGGATGCGCGGTTGCGAACTCGTGATAGAGCTCCTCGTCGTGCTGCCCGTCGTCGCCGATGAGCACCCACTGCACGTCGGGGAACTCGGCTGCGAGCCGCTTGAGCTCGCGACGCTTGTGCTCCTTGCCGCTGCGGAACCACCGGTCGTGCGTGGGTCCCCAATCGGTGAGCAGCATCGGTCCCATGGGGTAGAGGTTGCGGGCGAGGAATCGGCTCAGCGCCGGCGCGGCGTTCCAGGCGCCCGTCGAGAGGTAGACGACCGGGGAGCCGGGGTGGTTCGCGACGAGATGGTCGAGCATCACGGCCATGCCGGGCGTGGCGGATCGGGCGTGCTCGTCGAGCACGAAGCTGTTCCAGGCGGCGACGAACGGCCGCGGCAGCGCCGTGATGAGGATCGTGTCGTCGATGTCGGAGATGACGCCGATGCGCGCCTTCGGGTCGAGCACCTTGATGGGGGCGTCGGCGGCCTCGCTGTCTCCCGCCTGCAGCGTGAGCGTGTGCCAGCCGGGGGAGAGCGAGACCGGAACGATCGAGTCGATCACGCCGCCCCGATCGGCCACGACCTCGGTCACGGGTTCGCCGTCGATGAGCACCCGCACGGGCTGGTGCGGCACCGAGAGGCTGGTGAAGGTGCGCCAGCCGCGCACGCGGGAGACCTCGGCGACGTCGGGCCTGAAGCGCGTGTGCTCCCGACTCTCCGGCTTCAGGTACAGCACGCGCCCGAGCACGCGCACCCAGTCGGTGCTGCCGTAGCCGATGTACGGGATCACCGACGGCTTCTTGCCGCGGGCGATGGCGCGACGGGCGCGGCGCACGTGCAGCCAGTCCTCCAGGCGGGCCGCGAAACGGGGCCGGGAATCGGGCTGTGCGTTCGAAGTCACCCCGCCAGTCTAGACGTGCGGCGCGGTCGGCCAGACGACGGCGGGGCTACTCGTCGCCGGTGTCCTCGCCCGCGAGGCGCATGTGCTCGCGCTCCCGCCGCAGGAACGCGCGCTTGACGGCCCACAGCGCGAGCACCACCACCGCCGCGGCGCCCGCGAAGATGAAGCCGGCGCCCTTCACCCGTCCGGCCAGCTGCTCGTAGCCGGCCGCCGCGCCGGCTCCGAGCGAGACGACGAGCAGCGCCCAGACGATGCTCGCCGAGGCGGTCCACGCGAGGAAGACGCGGTAGCGCATGCCGGCCATGCCCGCGGTGAGCGGGATCAGCGAGTGCAGGACGGGGAGGAATCGGGAGAGGAACACGGCGATTCCGCCGCGCTCGCCGAGGTAGTGCTCCGCGATCCGCCAGTTGCGCTCGCCCAGGCGCCGTCCGGCGCGGCTGGCGCGCAGCCGGGGTCCCGCCCATCGCCCGAGCGCGAATCCGATGCTCTCGCCGGCGACGGCGCCGAGCACGAGCGCGGCGACGAGCCAGAAGAACTGCGCGGGGGTCGTCACCCCCACGGAGGCGACGAGGGCGATCGTGTCGCCGGGCACCACGAGACCGACGAAGACCGAGGTCTCGAGCATCATGCCGAAGCCGGCGATGAGCGTGCGCAACACGGGATCGAGGTCGCGTACCGCCTCGATCAGGGTGCTGAGCAGTTCCGTCACCGCACCGAGTGTATCGGAGGGTGCTCGGACGCTCCCGGGACCGCTCGGCGAAGTGGCTCGACGTCGAACGAAATATTTCTCGAGGCCGAGTGAAAAGTAGTTCGACATCGAATCGCATTCGCAGCGGATTCACAGAAAAGATAAAATGGGATCGGCCGGTCGTCGACCGGCAGCTCCGGCGAGAATCACATCTCGTGGCGGATCTCACTAAGGGAGTGCACCCTTGGTGGGGTGCGGCCCTTCGTTCTGGAGCGATACATGAACGAATTCCTCGACCCGTTGATCCTGGCCAGGTGGCAGTTCGGGCTGACGACGCTGTACCACTTCATCTTCGTGCCGCTGACGATCGGGATGGCGCTGCTCGTGGCGATCCTGCAGACCGCGTGGGTGCGCACCGGCAAGGTGAAGTATCTGCGCCTCACCCGCCTCTTCGGCAAGATCTTCCTCATCAACTTCGCCATGGGCGTCGTCACCGGCATCGTGCAGGAGTTCCAGTTCGGCATGAACTGGTCGAACTACTCGCGCTTCGTCGGCGACATCTTCGGCGCCCCGCTGGCGATGGAGGGGCTCATCGCCTTCTTCTTCGAGGCGACCTTCATCGGCCTGTGGATCTTCGGCTGGGACAAGCTGCCGAAGAAGGTGCACCTGCTCACCATCTGGATGGTCTGGGTCGGCACCGTGCTCTCGGCCTACTTCATCCTCGCGGCCAACGCGTTCATGCAGAACCCCGTCGGCTTCGAGATCAACGAGGAGCGCGGCCGCGCCGAGCTGCAGGACATCGGGGCCGTGCTCATGAACCCGGTTGCGGTGACCCAGTTCCCGCACACGATCTTCGCCGCGACCATGTTCGCCGGCGTGGTGATGGTGGCGGTGGCCGCCTGGCATCTGCAGCGGGGGCAGTTCGTCGACGAGATGCGCACCGCGCTGCGCTTCGGCGCCTGGACCAACATCATCGCCTTCATGGGCGTCGGCTTCACCGGGCACTCCCTCGGCATGGTCATGACCGAGACCCAGCCCATGAAGATGGCCGCGGCCGAGGCGCTGTACGAGAACGCCTCGGGAGCCGACGCCTCGTTCTCGATCTTCAGCCTGGGCACGCCCGACGGAGCGCACGAGATCTTCTCGATCCGCATCCCCTACCTGCTCTCCTTCCTCTCGAACGGCACCTTCGACGGCAGCGTCGAGGGCATCCGGGATCTGCAGGCCGAGTACGAGGCGATGTACTGCGGCGCCGACTCGCTGCTCACCTGCCCGAGCGACGGGCAGTTCGCGCCCATCATCTGGGTGACCTACTGGGCGTTCCGCTGGATGATCGGCCTCGGCGCGCTCGCGGCGCTCGTCTCCGCCGTGGGCCTCTGGATCACCCGGAAGAACACCGACCTTCCCACCTGGGTGTGGAAGGTCGCGATCTGGTCGGCCCCGCTGCCGATGATGGCCTCGCTCGTGGGCTGGATCTTCACCGAGATGGGGCGTCAGCCCTGGATCGTGTTCGGGGTGATGACGACCGAGCAGGGCGTCTCTCCGGGAGTGCCCGGCTGGGCCGTGCTCACCTCGCTGCTCGTGTTCACGCTGGTCTACGGCGCCCTCGCGGTGCTCGAGTTCAAGCTGATCACGAAGGCCGCGAAGGAAGGGCCTCCGGAGATCGAGCAGGACGACAGCGGCGAACCCGACCAGCAGCGGCTGGCGACGGTGTACTAGGAGAAGCGGAACATGGACCTCACGACACTCTGGTTCTTCATCGTCGGCGCGATGCTCATCGGGTACTTCGTGCTCGACGGCTTCGACTTCGGCGTGGGCATGTCGCTGCCCTTCCTCGGCCGGGACGACACCGACCGCCGCGTCATCATCAACACGATCGGCCCGGTCTGGGACCTCAACGAGACCTGGCTCATCGTGGCGGGCGCCGCGCTCTTCGCGGCGTTCCCCGAGTGGTACGCGACGATGTTCTCGGGCTTCTACCTGGCGCTGCTCGTGATCCTCGTCGCCCTCATCCTGCGCGGCGTCTCCTTCGAGTACCGCCACCAGGGCAAGGGCGAGCAGTGGACGCGCTGGTTCGACCAGTTCATCTTCTGGGGATCGGTCGTGCCGCCCCTGCTGTGGGGCGTCGCCTTCGCGAACCTCGCCCAGGGCCTGCCCATCGTGCCGCTCGAGAACGGCGGCTGGATCTACGAGGGCACGCTGCTGACCCTGCTCAACCCCTACGGTCTGCTCGGCGGGCTCACGATGCTGCTGATCACCTTCACGCACGGGCTCGTGTTCGTATCGCTGAAGACCACGGGCGAGATGCGGGATCGCGCGCGGGCCCTCGCCACCCGGGTGGGAGTCGGCGCCATCCTCGCCGGAGCGGGGTTCCTGGCCTGGACGATCGTGCAGCACCTCGACAGCGAGACCCTGTGGGTGATCGTGCTCTGCGCGGCAGTGGCCGCGGTCTCGCTGATCGGCGGATGGGTCGCCAACCTGTTCGGGCGCGAGGGGTGGGCGTTCACCGGCAACGCGACGGCCATCGCCTTCGCGCTGCTGGCGGTGTTCATGGCGATGTTCCCCAACCTGATGTACTCGAGCATCGATCCCGCGTACTCGATGTCGATCGAGGGGGCGGCGAGTTCGCAGAAGACGCTCGAACTCATGACCTGGGTCGCCGGCTTCACGATGCCGCTGGTGCTCGCCTATCAGGGGTGGACCTACTGGGTCTTCCGCAAGCGCCTCACCCGGGAGGCGATCCCCACGGGGGCCCACTAGCCCGGCCGGCGGGCGGGCGGACGTCACGATCCGCCCGCCCGAAGCGACCCCAATAGGATTGAACCTGATGAAGCCTCTCGATCCGCGGCTGCTGCGTCACGCGCGAGCCGCACGCGGTGTGCTGCTGCTCGGCGCCCTGCTGGGGCTGCTGCGCACGGCCGCCATCCTCGCGTGGAGCTGGTGCCTGGCGCAGGCGCTGACCACCGCCGTGCTGCCGGTGCTCGGCGGAGCAGGGGGCGCCGCGGGCCGCATCGCGGAGGGCGCGTTCGCAGCGGATCGGCTCCCGCTGCTCGTCGCCGGTGCGCTCGCGGCCCTGTGCGTGCGCTCGGCGGCGTCGTGGGCCATGGACACGGTGGCCGCGCGCGGTGCCGTGCGGGTGAAGGCGCAGCTGCGGGCGGCGGCGCTCGACGCGCTCGATGCGCGCTCGCCGCTGGGGGATGCCGGGGGCTCTGGTGCTGCGGGTGCCGCCAGTGCTGCGGGGCCCTCCGACGCCGAACTCGCCACCGTGCTCGGCCGCGGGCTCGACGCGCTCGACGGATACTTCTCCGGCTATCTGCCGCAGCTGATCCTCACCGTCGTCGCCACGCCGCTGCTCGTCGCCGCGGTGCTGCTCGCCGATCCCGTGAGCGGGCTCACGGTACTCGTCGTCTTCCCGGTGATCCCGGTCTTCATGATCCTCATCGGGCTCGCGACGCAGGCGGTGCAGGATCGCCAGTGGACCCAGCTGCAGCACCTCTCCGCATCGTTCCTCGACGCGGTCTCGGGGCTCGCCACGCTCAAGATCTTCGGCCGCGAGCAGCGGCAGTCGGCGAGGATCGCGCGTGAGACCGAGGAGTACCGCTCCCGCACCATGAAGGTGCTGCGCGTCACGTTCCTCTCCGGCTTCGTGCTCGATCTGGCCGGCACCTTCTCCATCGCCCTCGTCGCGGTCACGGTGGGCACCCGCCTCGTGACCGGCGATTTCCCGCTCGGGCTCGGCCTCTTCGTGCTGCTGCTGCTGCCGGAGGTGTTCATCCCCATCCGGCAGGTGGGCGCCGCGTTCCACGCCTCCGCTGAGGGGCTCGCGGCCTCGAGCCGCGTGTTCGAGATCATCGGGAACGGCGCCGACGCTGCCCTGCGCCCTGTCGCCGACCCTGCCCCGCGCCGAGATCCCGATTCTCGTCGTGCACCGTCCGCGGAGGCGACGGGAAACGGGATCTCGGGCCAGATGCGTGCGGAGAGCGTCATCGGCTTCGACGGGGTGAGCATCTCCCGCGGCGGCAGGCAGGTGGTCGGGCCCGTGACCTTCGCGGTGGCCGCCGGGGAGTTCGTGGCGCTCGCCGGCCCGTCGGGCGCCGGCAAATCGACGCTGCTCGCCGCGCTGCTCGGGTTCGTGGACCCCGTGGAGGGACGGGTGTCGCTCGCGGGCGAGGCCGCCTGGTCCGGCCAGCGGCCGGGACTGTTGCAGGGCACGATCGCGCACAACGTGGCGCTGGGCTCCGAACGCCCCGATCCCGCGCTCGTGCGGCGCGCGCTCGCCGCGGCGGGCCTGCCCGACGCGGATCCCGAACGACTGCTCGGGGCCTCGGGATCCGGGATCTCGGGTGGACAGTCGCAGCGCGTGGCGATCGCCAGGGCGCTCTACCGCGCCTGGACGCGTGACTCCGCCGCGCTCCTGCTCGACGAGCCGAGTTCGGCTCTCGACGCCGCGGCCGAGGGGGCGGTCTGCCACGCGCTGCGCGCCGAGGCCGAGGCCGGTCGCGCGGTGCTCGTCGTGAGCCACCGGCAGGCGCTGCTGGCGGCCGCCGATCGTGTGGTGCGGATCGAGGCCGCGGCGCCAGTGGAGGCAGGTGCATGAGCGCCACGAGAACCACCGCCCTTTCGCCGCGTCGCGCCGTGCTCGATCGTGCGATGCCGTCACGGAGACGGCGGACGCCGGGCCTGCTGCTCGGCATCCTCTCCGACATCAGCGTGGTCGGCCTGCTCGGCCTCAGCATGTGGTTGATCGTGCGGGCGGCGGAGCAGCCGCCGATCCTGCACCTCACCTTCGCGATCGTGGGCGTGCGGGCGCTCGCCATCGGCCGCGCCGCCTTCCGCTACTCGGAGCGCCTGTTCAGCCACGATGCCGCGCTCGCGCAGCTCGCATCGCTGCGCGCGCAGACCTTCGAAGCGCTCGTGCCGCGCGTACCGGGCGCCGTCGAATCGCACCGGCGGGGCGAGGTGCTCGCCGCCTTCGTCGACGACGTGGACCAGCTGCAGGACGAGCCGCTGCGCGTGCGGCAGCCGCTGCTCGTGAGCGCCGTGGTCGTCGGACTCAGCGTGATCGTGGTGTCGCTCGTGTCGCCCGTCGCGGGTCTGGTGCTCGTCGGCGCCCTGCTGCTGAGCGGCGGAATCGCGATCCTGCTCGCCCGCCGCATGTCCGGGGCGCACGACCGCGATCTGAGCGACGCCCGCGCCGCGGTCGTCGACGCGCTGCTCGAGCGCTTCTCGGCCGCCGAGGTGCTCGCCGCATACGGCGCGCTGCCGCAGCAGCGCGCGCGGATCGCCGCGGCCGAGGCGAGGCTCTCCGAGGTGCAGCTGCGGCGCACCCGGTCGGCGGGACTCACCGGCGCCCTGCTGGCGCTCGGGGCCGGCCTGGCATCACTCGTCACCTTCTGGCTGCTGCTGCCCGGGCTGGGAGCGCAGGGCCTCTCCGCCCCGCTCGGTATTGATGCCGCGGGCCTCTCCGCCCCGCTCTTCGCCGCGGTGGTCGTCGTGCCCGCCGCCGTGTTCGAGGTCTTCGCCCAGGTGCCCGCCGCGCTCGCGGCCCGGCGCGCCGTCGAGGCGAGCGCCGACCGGGTCGCCGCGCTCACCGAGACGGCGCTGCCGGCCGAACTGGTGGTCGATGGGGCGCCGGGGGCACCCGCGGATCCCGATCCGGGAGCCCCGCTGCTCGCGGTGCACGAGCTGGCGGTGCGTCATCCCGGCGCCCCGCACGACGCCATCTCCGGTGTGGGCTTCGAACTGCGGGCGGGGGAGACGCTCGTGGTGACCGGCGAGAGCGGTGCCGGGAAGAGCACCCTCGCGCTGGCGCTCGTGCGGTTCCTGGCCTACACGGGGTCCTATCGGCTGCGCGGCGTCGAGGCGGACGAGCTGCCGGCGCCCGAGGTACGGCGCACGGTGGGGCTCTGCGAGCAGACGCCGCACCTCTTCGACGCCGACCTGCGGCAGAACCTGAAGTTCGCACGGGACACCGCGAGCGACGATGAGCTGATGGCCGCGCTCGAGCGGGTGGGTCTCGCCGAGTGGGCGCGGGATCGCGGCGGCCTCGACGCCCCCGTGGGCGAGCGCGGCGCGCTCGTCTCGGGCGGGCAGGCGCAGCGCATCGCGCTGGCGCGAGCGATCCTCGCCGACTTCCCGGTGGTGGTGCTCGACGAGCCCACGGCCGGCGTCGACCGCGAACTCGCCGACCGCCTGCTCACCGATCTGCTCGGCGCCGTGCCGGCGGATCGCGCGGTGATCCTCATCACGCACACCGAACTGCCGCCCGGGATCGCGGCCGGGCGCCTCGCGCTGTGAGGGCGGCGAAGGCCGGCAGCGGATCAGTCCTCGGCGTCGGCCTTGCGGGGTCGCCCTCGCCGCGGCATCGGCTTCGCTCCCGGGTCGCGCCCCGCTTCCGCGAGGGCGCGCCGCAGCAGCACCTCGATCTGGGCGTTCACCGAGCGCAGGTCGTCCGCGGCCCACTTCGCGACCGCCGCGTGCACAGCGGGATCCAGCCGCAGCAGCACCTGCTTCCTGCTGCTGCGGCCCGATCCTGCGCGCTCGTCCTGTGACATCTCAGCTGTAGAGGGAACCCGCGTTGATCACCGGCGTCGCCCGCTGGTCGCTCGTCAGCACGAGCAGGAGGTTCGACACCATCTGCGCTCGCCGCTCGTCGTCGAGCGAGACGATGCCCTCGTCGTCGAGACGGGTGAGCGCTTGGTCGACCATCGTCACCGCGCCCTCGACGATCTTCTCGCGCGCCGCGATGATCGCGCTCGCCTGTTGGCGCTGCAGCATGGCCTGGGCGATCTCGGGCGCGTAGGCGAGCGAGGAGATGCGCACCTCGAGCACCTCGAGGCCTGCGATGGCCACGCGCGCGGCGACTTCCTCGGCCAGCTCGGCGGAGACGAGGTCGGTGCTGCCGCGCAGCGACTGCTCACCGGGGCCGGGCTCGTCGTACGGGTGGGTCGTCGCGACGTGGCGGAGCGCGGCCTCGGCCTGGGTCTCGATGAACTCGTCGTACGCCTCGACGGCGAAGACGGCCTTGGCGGTGTCGGCGACCTGCCAGACGACGATGGCGGCGATGTGGATGGGGTTGCCGTCGGAGTCGTTGACCTTCAGCTCGTTGGTCTCGAAGTTGTGCACGCGAACGGAGACCTTGCGGCCCGTGGTGAAGGGGGCGACGAAGCTGATGCCGTTGTTGCGCACCGTGCCGACGTAGCGGCCGAAGAACTGCCGCACCGAGGTCTGGCCGGGCGCGACGATGGTGAACATCGTGAAGATGGGAACGGCCACGACGATGCACAGGATGCCGAGGGTCAGGAGGAACCCGCCCGACGCGTCGCCGCCGTCGAGCATCAGGCCGCCTCGGATGATGAGGGCCGCGCCGCCGGGGAGCGCGAGGACGCCCAGCAGGAACGCGGTGATGCCGGCCGCGCTGCCCTTGTGCCAGGCCGAGCGCTCGGAGATGTCGACGCGGATGCCGTCGTGGCCGACCGGCTCGGCGGCGACTGGTTCGAGGGGAGCGTCAGTCGGGTGGGGGCTGGCGGTCATGGCGATCTCCGTCTCTGTCTCGATCGATAAGTGCTATAAAAAAGATATCACTTTTTGATCGGCTGCCAAGTCTGGTCGAGCGCCTCGCGGAAGCAAGCGAGGCGCTGGGCGTCGGGTTCGGGCAGGACGACACCGTCGATGCTCGTGACCACGCGGATGCCGTGCAGCGCGTTCAGCGCCCACACCTCCCGCGGGGCGCGTTCCGCGCGGGGGAGCAGCTGCTCCACGGTGATGCCGCGCGGCTGTTGTTGCGGTTGCGGTTGCGGCTGTTGCTGCCCGATCCGGTACTGCGTTCCGGGGAGGCGGTTCGCGGTATCGATGACGAGACGTTCGGTCACCGATGGCACTCGCGCAGAGCTCCGGACGACCGCGCCGGATGCCTTGCGGTCCTCAGGATCGCCGGGCCACCAGAGCAGGCTCGTGGTCGCGCCCTCGAGCACGCCTCCGTCGCCGTCGAGCAGCAGCGCCTCCGCGCCGAGCTCCCGGTTCAGATCGGCGAGGCGGGTGATGTTCGGGCCCTTGCGCTGCGGGTGCTCGAGCCGCACGCCGGGAGCGCTGCGCAGCTCGATCGTGTCGCGCAGCTCGGGCAGGGGACGCAGCGCGAGGCCCGGCCCGGGATCGCCGCCGGGTTCGGCGGACTCGCGCAACTCGAGGCGGGGGAAGCCCTCGCCGTACGCCGCGATCCGCGGGAGCGCGTCGGCCAGGAAGGCGTCGACCCGGTGGATGATGCGCCGCGCCCCGGGGTCTTCCCCGGCGAGGCCGTGCGCGTCGAGCACGGCCCTCGTGAATCGCCGCAGGTGCAGATCCAGACCCCGCACCTCGGCCTCGCCCGTGCGCGGGTTCGCCCGCACCCGGAACGAGTCGGCGGCGAGCAATCGCGGTGATCCTGCAGACACGTGCTCACCCTATCGCGGCGGGTCGGCGACGCCGCTCGATACAGTGGTCTGGTGAGCGGGAGACGTGAGTGGGCGGGCGATGCTCCCTCCGCCGCGCATGCGCTGGCGGCGAGCGGGTCGGCCTGGTGCTGGCTCGACGGCGAGGGCGCGGCCCCCGGTGAACCGCGCGTGAGCTATCTCGGGATTGCGAGCGAGGTGCGGCTCGCCACCCGGGGCGGCGAGCGCGAGTTCCTCGCGGAGCTGCGCGGAGCGTTGCGGGGCGGGGATCCCGCTGGCGACGGCTTCCGCAGCGGCTGGGCGACCGCGCTCGGCTACGAGTTCGGGGTCGCGCTGCTCGGCCTCGATCCCGCGCCCGACTCCGCGGCGCCCGGAATCGCGCTGCGCCTCGACGCGGTGCTCGCCATCGACCACGATCGGGATCTGGCCGAGCTGCGCGGCGACCCCGAGGCCGTGGAACGCCTGGCCACGGCGCTGCACACGCCGGATCCGGATCCTGCTCCGGATCCCCATCCGCGACCGGCCCCCGGGCCCGTTGCCTGGCGTCGCGACGACCGCGAGTACGCGGCCGAGGTCGAGGCCTGCCGCGCGGCGATCCGCGACGGCGAGGCCTACGTGCTGTGCCTCACCGACACCGCCGAGGTGGACGGCGTCTTCGATCCGTTCGCCATCTACGAGCGCCTGCGCGCGAGCGGTGCCGCGGCTCGGGGCGGTGTCGTCGTGGCGGGGGATCGCGCCCTCGTGAGCGCGAGCCCGGAGCGCTTCCTCTCCGTGCGCGGTGCGCTGGTGGCGACCCATCCGATCAAAGGGACCCGGCCGCGCGGCGCAACGCCGGAGGAGGACGGCGCGCTCGCGGCGCAGCTGGCGAGCGACCCGAAGGAGCGCGCCGAGAACCTGATGATCGTGGATCTCATGCGCAACGACCTCAGCCGGATCTGCGAACCGGGATCGGTGGCGGTCGAGGGGTTCCTGCGCGTCGAGAGCCACCCCCACGTGCACCAGCTCGTCAGCACCGTCGTCGGCGAGCTGCGCGACTCAGCGGACGTCTTCGACGCGATCGAGGCCTGCTTCCCGGGCGGCTCGATGACGGGCGCGCCGAAGCGGCGCGCGGTCGAGATCCTCGCCGGGCTCGAAACGGGCCCGCGGGGGCTGTACTCCGGGTGCTTCGGCTGGATCGACCGGAGCGGCGACGCCGAGCTCGCGATGACGATCCGGGGCGTCGAGCTGCGCGGCGATCGGGCGCGCATCGGCGCGGGGGGAGGGATCACGGCCGACTCGCACGCCGCGAGCGAGGTGGCCGAGAAGCATCTGAAGGCGGCCTCGCTCATCGCCTCGCTCGAGGCGGTGCCGGGCTGACGCGATCCGCCTGGTCAGCCCTCACACTGTTCCCGCTCGGGATCGGTCCAGGCGCGCCAGGCGCTCGGTGCGCAGCTCGCAGCTGCGCACGCGCCCGACCTTGCGGCTGCGCACGAGCCCGGAGGCCTCAAGGGTGCGCACGTGCTTGAGGAACGACGGGAGCGACATGGGGAACTCCCGGGCCAGCTCGCCGACGCTCGCGGGTCCGAGGCCGAGCCGCTGCACGACGGCGCGGCGGGTGGGATCCGCGAGTGCGGAGAAGACGTCGTCGAGTCCGTCTTCTGCCGCGAGCGAATACTTATCCATATGGCTAAGTACTGGGGATCGCCGCCGCGAGCGCAAGCCGTCCGGCCCGGCATTCCGCTGACCCGCGAAGCGGTATCCTGGTACGGTGTGTGCCCGCGCAGCGGGCGATCCGAACGAGATCGAGGTGTGTGTGAGCGAGCGGCAAGCGAGCGACCAGTTGGACGCAGTCGAGCAGCAGGCGCGTGAGGCCGGGGGATACGACTTCAGGGCCATCCAGGAGCGCTGGCTCCCCGTCTGGGAGCAGCTGAAGCCCTTCGAGGTGGGCTCCGGCGACGGCGACCGCCCGCGCAAGTACGTGCTCGACATGTTCCCGTACCCCTCGGGAGATCTGCACATGGGCCACGCGGAGGCGTTCTGCTTCGGCGACGTGCTCGCCCGCTACTGGCGCGGCCGCGGCTACGACGTGCTGCACCCGATCGGCTGGGACTCCTTCGGGCTGCCCGCGGAGAACGCCGCCATCAAGCGCGGCGTCGACCCGCGCGAGTGGACCTACGCCAACATCGCCCAGCAGAAGGCGAGCTTCCGCGTCTACGCGCCCTCCTTCGACTGGAGCCGCGTGCTGCACACGAGCGACCCCGAGTACTACCGCTGGAACCAGTGGCTGTTCCTCAAGATGCACGAGAAGGGCCTCGCCTACCGCAAGGCCAGCTGGGTCAACTGGGATCCGGTGGATCAGACGGTGCTCGCGAATGAGCAGGTGCTGCCGGACGGCACCTCCGAGCGCTCTGGCGCGATGGTCGTCAAGAAGAAGCTCACGCAGTGGTACTTCCGCATCACCGACTACGCGGATCGCCTGCTCGACGACCTCGACCAGCTCGAAGGGCAGTGGCCCGCCAAGGTGCTGAACATGCAGCGCAACTGGATCGGGCGCTCGCGCGGCGCCGAGGTGGAGTTCGAGATCGAGGGCCGCGAGGAGAAGGTGCCGGTCTTCACGACCCGGCCCGACACGCTGCACGGCGCCACCTTCATGGTGGTCGCTCCTGATTCGGATCTGGCCGCTGAGCTGGCGGCGGGGGCCTCCGCCGAGGTGCGCATGCGGTTCCAGGCATACCTCGAGCAGACGCAGAAGCAGACCGAGATCGAGCGGCAGAGCGCCGATCGCGAGAAGACCGGCGTGTTCCTCGACCACTTCGCCGTGAACCCGGTGAACGGCGAGCGCATTCCCGTGTGGGCATCCGACTACGTGCTCGCCGACTACGGGCACGGCGCGATTATGGCCGTACCCGCGCACGATCAGCGCGACCTCGACTTCGCACGCCGCTTCGAACTGCCGGTGCGCGTGGTCGTCGATGTGCGCGACGCCGACGGCGAGCGGCTGCCCGATCCCGCGGAGAGCGGCATCGCGACCGCGGGGGACGGCGTACTGATCAACTCGGGCGAGCTCGACGGGCTCGACAAGGCCGCCGCCATCGCCAAGGCGATCGAGGTGCTCGAGGCCCGGGGAACGGGCCGCGCCGCCACCACCTACCGCCTGCGCGACTGGCTGATCTCGCGCCAGCGCTACTGGGGAACCCCGATCCCGATCCTGCACGGGGCCGACGGCTCGATGAAGCCGGTGGAGCAGTCCGCGCTGCCGGTGGAGCTGCCGGCCTCGGAGGGGCTCGATCTGAAGCCCAAGGGATCGTCGCCGCTGGGCGCCGCGACCGAGTGGGCCACGGTGGTCGATCCCGAGACCGGCGAGACCTGGACCCGGGATCCCGACACCATGGACACCTTCGTCGACAGTTCCTGGTACTACCTGCGATTCCTCTCGGCGACGGACGACACGCAGGCCTTCGACCCCGAACTGGCGCGCAAGTGGGGGTCGATCGATCAGTACGCGGGCGGCGTCGAGCACGCGATCCTGCACCTGCTCTACTCCCGCTTCATCACGAAGGTGCTGCACGATCTCGGCTACCTCGACTTCGAGGAGCCCTTCACCGCCCTGCTGAATCAGGGCATGGTGCTGCAGGACGGCGCGAAGATGTCGAAGTCGAAGGGCAACCTCGTCGAGTTCGCGAGCGAGCTGGGCGAGCACGGCGCCGACGCGCTGCGGGTCACCCTCGCGTTCGCCGGCCCGCCGGAGGACGACATCGACTGGGCCGACGTGTCGGTGCAGGGCTCGGCGAAGTTCCTGGCCCGCGCCTGGCGCGTGGCCGACGACGTGGAGCGCTCGGGCGCGCCGCTCGGCGTCGACTTCGCGGGTGGTGACCCGGAGCTGCGCAAGCACACCCACCATCTCCTCGCCGACGCCCCCGGGCTCGTCGAGGCGTACAAGTTCAACGTCGTCGTGGCCCGCCTCATGGACCAGGTGAACGTCACCCGCAAGGCCATCGACTCCGGGTGCGGTGCCGCCGACCCCGCGGTGCGCGAGTCCGCCGAGGCCATTGCGATGATCCTCTCGCTCTTCGCGCCCTACGCGTCCGAGGACATGTGGGCGAAGCTGGGCCACGAGCCCACCGTCGCCCTGGCCGTCTGGCCCGCCGCGGATCCCTCGCTGCTCGTCGAGGACGAGATCACGCTCGTGGTGCAGGTCGACGGCAAGGTGCGGGATCGCCTCACCCTGCCGGCCTCGGTAACCGCGGAGGACGCGGAGGCGGCCGCCCGGGCGTCGGCTGCCGTGCAGCGCTCCGTCGGCGACCGCGAGATCGTCAACGTGGTGGTGCGCGTGCCGAAGATCGTGAGCATCGTGACGCGCTGATCCGGCGATCCCCGCGTCTGCGAGCCCGCGTGCCCCCTGGGGTGCGCGGGCTCTTCGCTCACAACGCGGCGATCTTTCCGCGTTGTCGGTGAGTCGTGCACATCGTGCTCGGAGCGGTGGCCCGCCCGGGTCGGCGCCACCTAGCGTGTTCGCATGCACGCCGATTGCCAGAGGACTCCCGGAGCCGGACCGCGGCCTCCCTCCCGGAAGCACGCCGAGGAGAACCCCTCCGCGGCGTGGACGCCCGAGGCGGTGCTGAACCGGGCGGACTGGCGGGAACGCGCCGCCTCCGGCCGTGCACCCGGAGCGCCTCCTGCGCTCGAGCAGCGGGTCGATGCCCCGGTGTCGAAGCGGATCGGGCGCGCCGTCGCGGTCCCCGCAGCGGCCGGTGCGGTCGCCTTCGTGATCGCCGTGGCGATCGCGATCGTGCTCACGATGCTGCAGCTGCGCCCGGCCGCGGAGGCCGCGGGGCAGATCACCCGCGAGGTCGCCGCGGCGGGCGGAGAAGCGGGCACGGACCCGGGGACGGACCTGGGGAGCGGGGAATCCGTCGACGCGCAGGAGAACCCCGCCGATGCCGCTCCCGTGCTGGTGCACGTGGTGGGGGAGGTGCAGCACCCCGGCGTGGTCGAGCTGCCCGCCGGATCCCGCGTCGCGGAGGCCATCGAGGCGGCGGGCGGGGCGCGCGCGAGCGCGGTGCTCTCCGCCGTCAACCTCGCGCGACTCGTGGCGGACGGGGAGCAGATCCTGGTGCCCGACGCCGAGCAGGCGACCGCCGGGGCGGCTGCCGTGCCGCCGGTCTCCGGTGCGGCGGGCGGTGCGACGGTTCCCGGCGGTGGCCTGCTCGATCTGAACTCCGCCGACGCGGCATCGCTCGAGACGCTGCCGCGGGTCGGGCCGGCGCTCGCGCAGCGCATCCTCGACTGGCGCGAGGCGAACGGCGGCTTCGCCTCGGTCGAGCAGCTGCTGGAGGTCTCGGGCATCGGGGCGAAGACGCTCGACGGCTTCCGCGAGCTGGTGACGGTGCGATGAGCGGAGCAGAGCGCTCGGCCACGGCCGATCGGCTCACGCGCACCCGATCGCCGCCGGGTGCGTGGCGGATCTTCGCACCCGCGCTGCTCGCGTGGGGGTGTGCGGCCATCGCCGTGCTGCACCCGGGCACCGGGCGCATGATCGCCGTTCTGGCGGCAGCGGTCGGGAGCCTGCTCCTGAGTCTTGCGGTGCTGACCCGGCGGACCGCCGCGGGCCGGGTGGCGCTCCTCGCGCTGCGCTACGGTGCCGTGAGCTGCGCGGTGCTGGTGCTGGTGGGATCGAGCATCGAACTCGGTGAGCGGGCGCGCGCGGATCCCAGTCTCGCCCGCGCGGCGGAGCATCAGCGGACGCTCGAGATCGACGTCGCACTGCGGGGGTTTCCTCAGGCCCAGGTGTCGCCGGCGCAGCCCCGTGCGTGGGCCGAGGCCGAGACGATCGGGGCATCGGGTATGGTGCCGGTGGTGCTCTGGATGCGCGGGGACACGGCCGTGGAAGCCGCCTCCGGCACAGGAGCGGCCCCGTGGGCTCCTGCGACGCGTCTGGTGGTACGAGGGCGGCTGGTCGCGCTTGAACCCGGATCGGCGGCGGCCTACGGTGTGCGGGTCGAGGCGGCGAGGATCGCACCGACGGCAGACGGGAGGCCCTGCCCGATCGAGGAGGCAGGACGAATCGCTGCGGCGCTGCGCACGCAGCTGCGGGCGTCGGCCGAAGCGGTGCCGGGCGCCGCGCTCGTGCCGGGCTTCGCAGTGGGGGACACCGCGCTCGTCGACGACGAACTCGCACGCCGGATGCAGCAGACCTCGCTCACCCACCTCGTCGCGGTCTCCGGCGCGAACTGCGCGCTCGTCACCGGCGCGATGGTGCGATGCGCCGGCCTGCTCGGCGCGGGTCGGCGGTCGCGGATCGTGCTCGCCGGCGCCGCGCTCGCGGGCTTCGTGTTCCTGGTGGGGCCCGACGCGAGCGTGCAGCGGGCCGCGCTCATGGCCGCGGTCGTGCTGGTGTCGGGCTTCGGCGGCAAGCGCGCCGTCGCACTCCCCGCTCTGGGATCGGCCATGCTCCTGCTGCTGATCGCGAATCCGTGGCAGGCGCTGCAGCCCGGATTCGCGCTGTCCGTCGCGGCCACGGCCGGCATCCTGCTGATCGTGCCCGGGCTCGAGCGGGGCATGTCGCGCCTGCTGCCGGTACCGCGCTGGCTGCTGCTGCCCGTGGCGGTCGCACTCGCCGCGCAGCTCGCCTGCGGTCCGCTGCTCCTGCTCCTGCAGTCGGGTATTCCCGCAGCGGGGGTGCTCGCCAACGTGCTCGCCGCGCCCGCGGCGCCACTCGGCACGGGCCTCGGGCTGCTCGCCCTGCTGCTGCTCCCCGTCTCCGCGGCGGCCGGCGAGGCGGTGACGGTGCTCGCGGCACTGCCGGCGCGCTGGGTCGCGTCGACGGCGGTGGTCACCGCCCAGTTGCCGCTGGCGCGGTGGCCGTGGCCGGAGGGGTGGCCGGGTGCGCTGCTGCTCGCGGCCGTGGAATGCGCGGTGCTGATGGCCGGCTCGCTGCTGACCCGCCGTGTCTCACTGCCGCGGGATCGCGCGGCGGGCCGCGTCCCCTGGCGCGGTCGGCGGCCGATCTCGACGCGCGGCCGGGCGGCGGTCGCGGTGCTGCTGTGCGCCGCGGGCGGCACCTTCGCCAGCCCGACGGTCGTCGCGCCGCTCGTGAGCGGTGCGGGAGCGCCGCACGAGTGGAGTGTGGTGGCCTGCGACGTCGGGCAGGGCGATGCGCTGCTGCTGCGCGATCCGGAGCATCCGGAGGGGGTCGTGCTGGTCGACACGGGCGATGAGCCCGAGATGCTCGATGCATGCCTCGACCGCTTCGGCGTGCGGCGGATCGCGCTGCTCGTGCTCACGCACGACGACCGCGACCACGTCGGGGCGCTGGGCGCCGTCGCCGCCCTCTCCGACGCCGCTCTCGTCGCGCCCGACAATCGTGCGGATGGTGCCCAGCGGCCCGTCCTCACCCGTCTCGAGGCGGCCGGGATCCCGCATCGCATCGGCGAGGCCGGTGAGCGCGGCTCCGTCGGCGGCCTGCACTGGGAGGTGGTCGCCCCGCCGGTCGGCAGCACGCCGGCCGACACGAACGCCGCGAGTGTGGTGCTGCGCGTGCGCGCCGGGGAACTCTCAGTGCTGCTGCTCGCCGACACCGGCGCGGACGAGCAGCGCGCGCTCCGCGCGTCGGGCGCCGACCTCGGCGCCGACATCGCCAAGGTGGCCCACCACGGCAGCCGTGACCAGGATCCGGCGTTTGCGGAGGCGATCGGGGCCGCACTCGCCCTCGTGTCCGTCGGCGCCGACAACGGCTACGGCCATCCGGCCGCGGAGACGCTGGACGCGTTCGAGGCCGCGGGATCCCGCACCCTGCGCACCGACCTCCACGGGTCCATCGCAATCAGCGGCGCACCGGGGGATCTGCGGGTCTGGGTGGAGCGAGGAGAACCGGCGGATGCCCAGTAGGCTTGAGGGGTGGCAGCAGCACGAGGAGCGAAGACGAAGATCCCGCAGCTCGACTGGAGCGAGGCGCACCCGGCGCCCGTCGTGCTGGTCAGCGGGCCGGAGGCCTTTCTCGCGGATCGTGCGACCCAGGCGATCCGCGCGGCCCTGCTCGACGCGCACAGCGACCTCGAGGTGCACGACGTCGACGCCGCGAGCTACACCGCGGGCGAGCTCTTCACGATCGCGAGCCCGTCGCTCTTCGCCGAACCCCGGCTCATCCGCGTCGAGGGGGTCGAGAAATGCTCAGACGCCTTCCTGGAGGACGCCAAGCGCTACGTCGCCCAGCCGGCTGAGGACACGACGCTCGTGCTGCGGCACGGCGGGGGACAGCGCGGCAAGGCTCTGCTCGACCTCGTGCGGGGCGGCGCGGGCGGGGGCATCGAGGTGCTCTGCGCCGAGGTGAAGAAGGATCAGGACCGCCTGGCCTTCGCGCAGGGCGAGTTCCGGCGGCTCGGCGCGCAGATCACTCCGGGTGCGCTGCGCATGATCGTCGCCGCCTACTCCGGCGGCATCGGGGAGCTCGCCGGCGCGTGCGCGCAGCTGGTCTCCGACGCGGGTGCGCGTCTCTCCGAGGAAGAGGTGAACCGCGCGACCGAGGGCCGGGTCGAGACCAACGCCTTCAAGGTCGCGGACGCGGCGACGGCGGGCCGCGCCTCCGACGCGCTGGTGCTGCTGCGCCAGGCGCTCTCCACGGGCACCGATCCGATCCCGATGCTCGCCGCCCTCAACATGAAGGTGCGCGCGATGGCGCGCGTCTACGGGGCCCGCGGATCCAGTGCTCAGCTGGCGAAGGAGCTGGGCATGGCCCCGTGGCAGGTGGATCGCGCCCAGCGCGAGGTGCGCGGCTGGCGGGAGGAGGACCTCGCGAGGTGCATCGACCTCGCGGCCGAGACCGAGTGGCTGCTCAAGGGCGGTAGCCGGGATCCCGAGTACGCGCTCGAGAAGTACCTGCTGTTCGTCGCGAAGCGCGGGCGGTAGGCCGGATTTCGACTCGCTGCGCTCGCTCAATCGGCGACGCGGTCGCTGCGCTCGCTCAATCGGTGGGTGAAACGCGAAAAGCCCCGCCGAAGCGGGGCTTTTCGCGTGAGAGGTGCGGAGCTCAGAGAGCCGCGACCTGCACGGCGAGCTTCGACTTGCGGTTCGCCGCCTGGTTCTTGTGGATGACGCCCTTGGAGACGGCCTTGTCGAGCTTCTTGCCGGCGACCAGCAGCTTCGCCTCGGCGGCGGCCTTGTCGCCCGAGGCGATGGCCTCGCGGGTCGCGCGCACGACGGTGCGCAGCTCGCTCTTGTACGCCTTGTTGCGCTCGGTCGCCTTGCGGTTGGTCTTGATGCGCTTGATCTGCGACTTGATGTTTGCCACGTTGGGTTGTGTCCTTACACGTAAAGATTGACGGTTGTTCCGCTCGGCGAGAGAGGGCGCCTCACGGGATGTGCGGATGTGATCCACACGCAAGCCAAGAGTCAAGCTTAGCAGAATCTCCCGGGCGCGCCCAGTGCGTGTCGACGGGGGCGCGGAGAAGCGCGAGGTGAGGCCGAGGGGTCAGAGGATCTCGACCTCGTCGCCGATCCGGATCGTCCCGGCCGATTCGCCCGCCGGCTCGCCGGCCCGATCGCCGGTGTCCGCCGGCGAGGGGATCGGATCCTCGGGCAGCAGGAGCCTGCCGAGCGTCGGCTCCTGCTGCCCGAGGCCCCGGGTGAGCGTCGTGAGCACCCGGGCATCCCGCTCCCCGGTGTCGGGATTGGCGTGGGTGGCCATGCAGCGCACGATGGGGCCCTCCGCGCGGAAGACGACCCCGCCGATCCGCACGCGACCGGTCCAGTCGAGTTCGCTCCACGCCTCGATGCCGTCGATCGCGATGTTCGATCGGAAACGGCGGTCGTCGACCGGGAACCCGAGGGCGTCGCCCAGCGCCGCGACGCTCGCCCGCCCGTGCACCGAGACGAAGCCGCGGGGACGATCCTGGAAGCGGGAGCGGATCCCGTCTCCGACGAGCGCGAGCGGGAGCCGGCCCGGGCGCTCCAGGCGCGAGCCCTCCCGCGTGCCGAGCACGAACTCGGTGACCGCCCGGGCGATCCGGGATCGGCCCGGG
The DNA here is from genome assembly GCF_001273835.1 of Leucobacter celer subsp. astrifaciens. GTDB lineage: Bacteria > Actinomycetota > Actinomycetes > Actinomycetales > Microbacteriaceae > Leucobacter > Leucobacter celer. Next base: position 231,426 of record NZ_JHEI01000136.1, read on the forward strand.
TCGTCGAGCCCGTCTTCCGCGACCGTCTCGCCCGAGTGCGAGATGCGCATCCGCAGTGCGGCCTCGTCGTACTCGAGGCGCAGCGCGGCGAGGGCGGGGAAGTCCTGCAGCGACAGCCCCTTCGCCTTCGGCCAGTAGTCGAGCCCGTCGCGCTGCTCGGGCGCCGCGGCATCGGCGAATCGGAACGCCAGCACCCGATCTCCGGCGACGCGGCCATCCGCCTGGACGGTGAGTCGATCGAGGTTCTCCGGCGTGAACCCCTTCACGGGATATCGGTAGAGGGCTGCGACCTGGGGCATGCTGCCATCCTCGCAGAAGGCGCGCCGCACGTGACCCGCCCCGCTCGTGCGATAATTGCTCGCAATGTCTCCTCGCAGTGTGAACCCCCCAGTGCCGGCGTCGACCGACCCCGCGCAGATCCGCAACTTCTGCATCATCGCGCACATCGACCACGGCAAGTCGACTCTCGCGGATCGCATGCTGCAGATCACGGGCACCGTCTCGGATCGCGACATGCGCGCGCAGTACCTCGACAACATGGATATCGAGCGCGAGCGCGGCATCACGATCAAGTCGCAGGCCGTCCGCATGCACTGGGCCCTCGACGGCCAGGAGTACGCGCTCAACATGATCGACACCCCCGGGCACGTCGACTTCAGCTACGAGGTCTCGCGCTCGCTCGCGGCCTGCGAGGGCGCGATCCTGCTCGTCGACGCGGCGCAGGGCATCGAGGCCCAGACCCTCGCCAACCTCTATCTGGCGATGGAGAACGATCTCGAGATCATCCCGGTGCTCAACAAGATCGACCTGCCCGCGGCCGACCCCGAGCGGGTGGCGCGCGAGATCGCCGACCTCATCGGGGGCGATCCCGAGGACATCCTGAAGGTCTCGGGCAAGACCGGCGCAGGGGTCGAGGAGCTGCTCGATCGGGTGGTCGAGCGGATTCCCTCGCCGACCGGAAACGCCGATGCCCCGGCCCGCGCCATGATCTTCGATTCCGTCTACGACCCCTACCGCGGCGTCGTCACCTACGTGCGCATGATCGACGGGCGGCTGACCCCGCGCGAGAAGATCCTCATGATGTCGACGAAGGCGGAGCACGAGGCGCTCGAGATCGGCGTCTCCTCGCCCGGGCCGACGCCGACGAAGGGCCTCGCCGTCGGCGAGGTGGGCTACCTCATCACGGGCGTGAAGGACGTGCGCCAGTCGAAGGTCGGCGACACGGTCACCACCAAGCTGAAGCCGGCCGGGGAGGCGCTTCCCGGGTACACGGATCCGAAGCCCATGGTGTTCTCGGGCCTGTACCCGCTCGACGGCAGCGACTACCCGGTTCTGCGCGAGGCCCTCGACAAGCTCAAGCTCTCGGACGCCGCGCTGCAGTACGAGCCGGAGACGTCGGTGGCGCTCGGCTTCGGCTTCCGCTGCGGCTTCCTCGGCCTGCTGCACCTGGAGATCATCTCGGAGCGACTGCGCCGCGAGTTCGACCTCGACCTCATCGCGACCGCGCCGAGCGTGATCTACGAGGTGTCGACCGACGACGGCAAGTCCGTCACGGTCACGAACCCCTCCGAATATCCCGACGGCAAGATCGCGAGTGTGCGCGAGCCGGTCGTGAAGACCGCGATCCTCGCGCCGAAGGACTACGTCGGCGCGATCATGGAGCTCTGCCAGAGCCGCCGCGGCAGCCTGCTCGGCATGGAGTACCTCGGCGAGCGCGTCGAGCTGCGCTACAGCATGCCCCTCGGCGAGATCGTCTTCGACTTCTTCGACCACCTGAAGAGCCGCACCCAGGGGTACGCGAGCCTCGACTACGAGCCCATGGGCGACCAGGAAGCCGATCTCGTGAAGGTGGACATCCTGCTGCAGGGCGACAAGGTCGACGCGTTCAGCGCGATCGTGCACCGCGACAACGCGTACCACTACGGCACGATGATGGCCGAGCGGCTGCGCAAGCTCATTCCCCGCCAGCAGTTCGAAGTGCCCATCCAGGCCGCCATCGGAGCGCGCGTCATCGCGCGCGAGACCATCCGCGCGATCCGCAAGGACGTGCTCGCCAAGTGCTACGGCGGCGACATCAGCCGTAAGCGCAAGCTGCTCGAGAAGCAGAAGGAGGGCAAGAAGCGCATGAAGATGGTGGGACGCGTCGAGGTGCCGCAGGAGGCGTTCATCGCCGCGCTCTCGGGAGACGTGGAGGGCAAGGAGACGAAGAAATGAGCAAGAAGGAGCAGCCGAAGCGCAGCAGCCACGTCGAGATGCCCGTCGCGTACGCCGCCGTCGGGGCCTCGAAGCAGCCGGACCTCATGCGCTTCCCGCCCGAGGGCAGCACCCCCTACGAGGAGGAGCTGCGGCTCGGCAGCGGCCAGGAGCGCTTCCTGCTGGTCTCGAACCTGCTCATGACCTGGGGCGCTCAGCGCGGCGGCGGCCTGCGGGTCGAGGACGTCGTTCGGGGCACGGGCGCGCTCTACACCGGACCGAGCTTCGACGACAGCGGGGCGCCGCAGGCGGCCGACGCCGTGGAGGAGCACTTCGGGCCCGACGGCGAGCCCTACCTGGTCGCGGGCACGACCGCGACCCTGCACGCCGAGGGTCAGGATCCGCGCAGCGTGCTGGTGGTCTACACCGTCGACGAGGACCGCCGCGTCGGTTTCGCCTGGGGCACGGGCGATGAGCACGGCGCGGTCGGCGAGCAGCTCTTCGCGGTGGAGCACCGCGACGACGACACGGTGTGGGCGGTCGCCCGCGGCTTCCTCTTCGCCCCGAAGAACGGCCTGCTCGGTCTCAAGAGCCGCACGGCGATCCGCACCGCCATCGACGCCGCCAGGGAGCAGATCGCGTCGCTCGCCCCGGGCGCGCAGCCCGCGGACTAGGCCGCATGCCGAGCATCCTTCCCGACGGGGACCCGGCGCCCGCCGACGGCTCCCTGCCCGAGAGCGTCGCCCTCGGCGCCGCCGAACGCCGCTTCGGCGTGTACGTGCACGTCCCCTACTGCCGAGTGCGGTGCGGCTACTGCGACTTCAATACCTACACGGCGAGCGAGCTCGGCGGTACCCGCCGTGACGACTACGCGGGCCAGGTGCAGCAGGAGCTGAGCTTCGGGGCGGCGGTGCTGCGGCGCGCAGGGGTGCCGGATCGCGCGGTGTCGACGGTCTTCTTCGGAGGCGGCACCCCCACGCTGCTGCCCGCGGAGGATCTCGCCGCGATGCTGGGGCGGATCCGGGAGGAGTGGAGGCTGGCGCCGGGTGCCGAGGTGACGACCGAGGCCAATCCCGACTCGGTCGACGAGGCCTACCTGCGGCGACTCGCCGAAGCCGGATTCACGCGCGTCAGCTTCGGCATGCAGTCGGCGGTGCCGCACGTGCTGCGCACGCTCGACCGCACGCACACCCCCGAGCGGATCCCGCTCGTGACGCGCTGGGCGCGCGACGCCGGCCTGCAGGTGAGCGTCGACCTCATCTACGGCACGCCGGGGGAGAGCCTCGCCGATTGGGAGCGCTCGATCGATGCGGCGCTCGCCACCGATCCGGATCACATCTCGGCGTACGCGCTCATCGTGGAGCCCGGCACGAAGCTCGCGGCGCAGATCCGCCGCGGGCAGGTGCCGGAGCCCGACGAGGACCTGCACGCCGAGATGTACGAGCTGGCCGACGCACGCTTCGCGGCGGCGGGATTCTCGTGGTACGAGATCAGCAACTGGTCGCGCGGCCCGGAGGCGCGCTCGCGCCACAACCTCTCCTACTGGACGGGCGAGGACTGGTGGGCCGCGGGCCCGGGCGCGCACAGTCACGTCGGGGGTGTGCGCTGGTGGAACGTGAAGCATCCCGGAGCATACGCGCAACGCATCGCCGCGGGCGTTTCTCCGGCGCACGCGCGGGAGGCCCTGACCGACGCCGCTCGCCGCGAGGAGCGGATCCTGCTCGAGACGAGGATCGCCGACGGTCTGCCCGCCGACATGCTGACGCCGGCGGAGCGCCGCGCGATCCCGCAGCTCATCGCGGACGGCCTCATCGAGGGCCGCGCCGCGATCGCCGCCCCGGGCCGACCCGCGAGGGTCGTGCCGACTCTGCGCGGGCGCCTGCTCGCCGATACGGTGGTGCATCGACTGCTGGGCTGACCGGGGTGTTCGTTTGTGATTCGGACGCCGTTCGAGTAATTTGTAGTGGGGGTTATTCAGGGGAACGAGCGTGCTTTTCCCCTGCAATTCCTTTGTGGGATATATGCAGATACAAAGAAGTAGGGGAGCTGTTCACAACATGAAACTTCGTCAACCACTCGCGCTGCTCGGCGTGACGGCGCTGGCCGCCGGCAGCCTGGTCGCCGGCGCGACCGCCGCTCAGGCGGCGCCGGCGCCGGAAATCGAGCACGTGCTCGCAGCCGATCTCAAGAGGGTGTCCGACACCGAGACGGAATCGGACATCTACAACGACTGGCACTTCGACCCGAGCAAGGCTCAGGACGTGGTGCAGGCGCGCAACGGCCTCGTCGCGGCCGGCGGCATCGACACGGTCATCCTCAAGGGCAACGGCAACGATGTCGCCGAGGCGGCGCAGGGGCCGTCGGTGGCGGATCTCGCGGAGAGCCTGCAGGTGGTGTCCTCGGAGCCCGGCAAGGTCTTCTACCAGATCCCGCTGAGGCTGGATTCGAACGGCGACGGCGTCTGGACCGTCGGTGAGGAATGGGCGACGCTGCGGGCGCCCGCGAGCGACCCGACGCTCTGGACGACGAGCCGTAACATCGCGGGCTACAGCGCCCACGCCTCGGCATCTCTCGCGCAGTGGGAGGCCGCATTCGACGGCAACGCCTTCCCGATCGGAGCGGGCTTCCTGGTCGACAAGACCGCGAGCGGCGACGTGGTCGTCTCGTCGTTCACCGCGGACGGCGTCACCACGAGGTTCTACGCCGAGAACGGCGCGACGCCGGGCGCTCCCGCGGACGAGTACGTCACGGACGCCGACATCCGCCCGAACGAGGCGAGCTACCCGGGCTGGCACGAGAGCGTCGAGCCCGGCGAGGAGGGCACTCGCGGCACCTTCGAGACGGTGCCCGGCGAGGACGGCGCGACCCTGGGGCTGCAGGTGACCGGCAAGTCGCAGCTGATCAACGGCTTCGCACCCGAGGAGTTCCAGCAGAACGCCGCGGGATTCGCTGCGGCGATGACCGTCGACGTCGCGGAGGGCGGGGCTCCGGTCTTCACCCAGGTGCCGGTCTTCTACTACCCCGAGGGACAGCTCTTCGGCGAGGGCGACGCCCCGCGGTTCACCACGCTGCGCGCGCCGGTGACCGGGAACGCTGCGATCGGCGCGGCCGGCTGGGTGTCGTCCGCGAACATCGTCGACGGCAACGGCGGCGTGCTCGTCCCGAGGAACACCGCGTCTTCCCTCGACGACATCGTCGCGGCCCTGGGGCAGCACGACGTGCTCGCCTACGGCTTCACGGTCGACGGCGTCGGGGCCGTGGCCACCGTCAAGACGGTGACCTTCAACGGCAAGACGACGAGCTTCGCGAAGGCCGCCGACCCGGTCGACCCCGAGGATCCGAAGGATCCCGAGGGTCCGGGGTCCTCGGTTGAGTTCGCCGACGTGACCAAGGACACCAAGTTCTCCAAGGAGATCACCTGGATGGCCGAGCGGGGCCTGTCGACCGGCATCAAGAAGACCGATGCCGACGGCAACGTCTACCACGACTACGAGCCGAAGACCGCGGTGACCCGCGAGGCGATGGCGGCGTTCCTGTACCGTCTGGACAACCCGAAGGGGTACACGGCTCCGGCGGTGTCGCCGTTCGCGGATGTGAAGCCGGGCGACAAGTTCTACAAGCAGATCGCGTGGATGTACGACGAGAAGCTGTCGACCGGCATCAAGCAGGCGTCGGGCAAGCCGAACTTCGCGCCGAAGGCGAAGATCACGCGCGAGGCGATGGCCGCGTTCATGAACCGCGCGAAGGCCGACAAGAACTACACCGTTCCGAAGGTGTCGCCGTTCGCCGACGTGCGCCCGAGCGACAAGTTCTACGCGCAGATCGCGTGGATGTTCGACAGCGGGCTGTCCACCGGCATCAAGCAGGACTCGGGCAAGCCGGCATACGCGCCGAAGAGCAGCGTGACGCGCGAGGCGATGGCCGCGTTCCTCTACCGCGGCGACAAGCTGTAGCAGCGCGACGCGCGGGGACGGCGAATGCCGGGGGCGATCCGCCCCCGGCATTCGCCGTCCGCGGCGGCTGCGCTCGACGCGAACAGCCGCGCCTCCCGCCGTACGACCGGCTCCCTGCGCTAGACTTGGCACTCGGATTGTTCGAGTGCCAAGTGTGAGGAGGGGCAATGGTATCCGAGCGCAGCCTGGCGGTGCTGCACGCCATCGTCGGCGACTACGTCTCCTCCAACGAGCCCGTCGGCTCGAAGGCCATCGTCGATCGGCACAGCTTCGGCGTGTCCGCGGCCACGATCCGCAACGACATGGCGCTGCTCGAGGAGGACGAGCTCATCGCGCAGCCCCACACCTCCTCCGGCCGCGTGCCCACCGACAAGGGATACCGGCTCTACGTCGACACCCTCGCCAAGATCCGTCCGCTGTCCAGCGCGCAGCGCACCGCGATCGAGCGCTTCCTGGGGGAGTCGACCGATCTCGACGACGTGATGGCGCGCACGGTGCGCCTGCTCGCCCAGCTCACCAACCAGGTGGCCGTGGCCCAGTACCCCTCCCTGCGCCGCACGGTGGTGCGCCACATCGATCTCGTCGCCATCGGCGAGGACCGGGTGCTGTGCGTGCTGATCCTCGGCAGCGGCGTCGTCGAGCAGCAGGTCGCCTGGCTGCCGGCCTCTCGGGTCACGGAGGCCTGGGTGCACGGACTCCGCGAGCAGATCGCCGCAGCGGCCGTGGGCGCCGACCTCGAGACCGCGGTATCCGCGGTCGCCGAGCTCGAAGCGCGCGCCGAGACGGAGGCGCGGCCCGGCGAGGCCGACCTGGTGCGCCGGGTGCTCGAGGTGGTGCGCAATCAGCTGCAGGCCAACCGCAACGACCGCATCGCCGTGGCGGGAGCCGCCAACATCTCCCGCCCGGGAGAATTCGGCGTGGCGCTGCCCGCGGTGCTCGAGGTGATCGAGGAGCAGGTCACCCTGCTGCGACTCTTCGACGAGCTGGTGCAGGACGGCCGGGAGGTCGCCGCCTCGATCGGTCGCGAGAACGAGGTGTACGGTCTCTCGTCCACCTCCGTGATCGTCTCCAACTACGAGCAGGAGGGCGCCTCCGTCTCGAAGCTCGGCGTACTCGGCCCGCTGCGCATGGACTACGCCGCGAACATCTCCGCGGTGCGCGCCGTCGCCCGCTATCTCAACCGACTGCTGGACGAGGATCAGTAACCCGATCCCCGTCCGTCGAATCGTTCATCACCACACCCCACCCCTGAGGAGCTGACACAGTGGCCGACCACTACGAGACCCTCGGCGTGTCCCGCGAGGCGACGCCCGAAGAGATCAAGAAGGCCTATCGGCGGCTCGCGCGCGAGCTGCACCCCGATGTGAACCCCAGCGAGGACGCCGCAGAGCGCTTCAAGAGCGTCACGCACGCGTACGACGTGCTGAGCGATCCCGAGCAGCGCCAGCGCTACGACCTGGGCGGCGGGCAGGCCGGCATGGGCGGGTTCGGCGACATCTTCGAGACCTTCTTCGGCGGCGGCGGCTTCGGCGGTGCGGGTCAGCGCGGCCCGCGCCCCCGGGCCGAGCGCGGCGACGACGCGATGATCCGCGTGGACGTGTCGCTCGAGGAGGTCATCTTCGGCGCCCAGCGCGACGTGACCGTCAACACCGCGGTGCTCTGCGGCGTCTGCCAGGGCAGCTGCTGCCAGCCGGGCACCCACCCCGTCACCTGCGACGTCTGCGGCGGCCAGGGCCAGGTGCAGCGGCAGGTGCGCTCGCTCTTCGGCAACGTGGTGACGATGCACCCCTGCGGCAGCTGCCAGGGCTACGGCACCGTCATCGAGCATCCGTGCGTGGAGTGCGCGGGCAAGGGGCGCGTGCGCGAGCGGCGCACGATCCCGGTCGACATCCCCTCCGGTATCGACACCGGCACCCGCATGCAGATGCGCGGCGGCGGCGAGGTGGGACCGGGCGGCGGGCCCAACGGGGATCTCTTCATCGAGTTCCGCGTGATGCACCACGACATCTTCAGCCGCGACGGCAACGACCTGCTCTGCACCATGCAGCTTTCGATGACCGACGCCATTCTCGGCGCCGAGGCGAAGCTCGCCGCGCTCGACGGCGAGGCGGCGGTGACGATCGAGCCCGGCACCCAGTCGGGCGACGTGCTCACGGTGCGCGGTCGCGGCATCCAGGGCCTGCGCAGCACGACCCGCGGGGATCTGAAGATCGCGGTGCAGGTGGCCACGCCCACCAAGCTCTCGAGCCGGGAGAAGGATCTCGTGCGCCAGCTCGCCTCGCTGCGCAAAGACGAACCGCCGCATCTCGGGGAGTTCCAGCAGGGCTTCTTCGGCAAGATCCGAGACCGCTTCTTCCGCCAGGGCTGAGCCCGTGGCCAACCTCTACTACCGCGAGGAACTCGCCGCCGACGCCTTCGCGGAGGGCGCACTCGTCGAGGTGACCGGTGACGAGGCGCGCCACGCCGTGCGGGTGAGCCGGCTTCGCGCGGGGGAGCGGATCCTCGTGGGCAACGGCGCGGGCGTCCTCGGCGACGGGGTCGTCGAGGCGATCGCGAAGGATCGCTTCGCCGTGCGCGTCGAGACCGTGCGGCACGAGCCCGAGCCCGAGGTGCGCATCGTGCTCGTGCAGGCGCTCGCGAAGGGCGACCGCGACGAGCGCGCCGTGGAGCAGGCGACCGAGTTCGGCGTCGACGCGGTCGTGCCGTGGGAAGCCTCGCGCTCGGTATCGCGATGGGGCGGTGCGGGCGGATCGGGTGGAGCGGAGAAAGCTGCGAAGGGCGTCGCGAAGTGGGCCCGCATCGCGCGCGAGGCCTCGAAGCAGTCGCTGCGGGCGCGGATTCCCGAGGTGCGGGATCCGGTGCGGCTCGCCGCGATCTGCGGTGCGGCCGCGAGCGACGGCGTCGAGGTGATCGCACTGCACCCGCGCAGCGGGGAGCGGCTCTCGGGGTGGGCGGCGAGCGACGCCGCGCGGGCGGCGCGCGAGATCATGATCGTCGTGGGGCCCGAGGGCGGTTTCGCCGATGACGAGCTCGATGCGCTCGAGGCGGCCGGTGCGCACCCGCTGGTGCTGGGCGACACGGTGCTGCGCACCTCCTCCGCCGGCCCCGCGGCCCTCGCGGTGCTCGGCGCGGCTCTCGGCCGCTGGTAGCCGGCCGCTGACGGGTCAACCGTCGCCGGGTCCGCCGTCGCCGGGTCAGCCGTCGCCGGGTCAGCCCTCGAGCGGGGCTCGGCACTGCACGCCCTCGCACGGCAGCTTCGGGTGGCGCGGCACGAGGCCCTCCGGCGGGGTCAGCAGCTGCTCAGCCCGCACCGGGTCGACGAGCTGAACGCCCATCGTCGTCATGATGCTGCGCGACACCTGGCAGAGCGGGTCGTACGGGGGCTGCTCGTAGTCGAAGGCGCGCAGCCCCTCCGGTGAGAATCGCTGCTCGAGCTCCTGCAGGGCCGGGAGGTCCGAGGGCGTATCGTCCGCCTCTGCGGCGGCCGGCGGGTGCTTCTGCGCCGCCGACACCGTCGCCGACTCGATGACGGGGAGCGCGACGGGCGCGAGCCTCGGGCCGCGCACGACGAGGTCGTAGGTGATACCCGGGATGAGGGCGAGATCCCTGCCCGTATCGTTCGTGCACTCGACGGTCTTGCGGGAGATGAAGGCGCCGCAGTCGCTGAACTGCTTCGGGGTGATGACGCGCCGCTCCCGCAGCGCCGTCTTCTCGATCGTGCACGACACGATGGTCTCCGCGGGGAACAGCGGGCTCGCGAGCGGGATGCCGATGACCACGAGCAGCGCGATGAGGGGCAGCGCGATCGTCGCCCAGATGACGCGTCCACGACGGCGACGCGCGGGCCGCGCCCGTTCTGCCTCGAGGTCGTGGCTCACGGCACCATTCTGGCAGAGCGGGGGCCCGCGCAGGCGGAACGAGGGCCGGGCGACCCCGGCCGAGACGACAGCCCATCGGACAGGACAGTACACTTGATCCCATGGCAGAAGAGACGGTGTTCGGCAAGATCGTGTCCGGCGAGATCCCGGTCGAGATCCTCGCGGAGACCGACCGCGTCATCGCGTTCCCCGATATCAGCCCGCAGGCGCCGGTCCACTTCCTCGTGATCCCGAAGTCGACGGCCTACGCAGACGTGACGGAGCTCGCCGCGGGCGACCCCGAGACGCTCGCCGAGATGGTGGCCGTCGCCAAGCGGTTGGCGGGTGAACTCGCCAACGGCGAGTTCCGTCTCATCTTCAACAACGGTGCGAGTGCGGGGCAGACCGTGTTCCACGTGCACGCGCACGTGCTCGCCGGCGAGCTCGAGGAGCGGTCGCTCGTTGGATCCTGAAGAGGAACTCCCGGTCACGACCGAGGACGGTGCGGCCGACGGACCCGAGCTGCAGCGCACCGTGCTGCTGACCGGGGTCGACCTGGCCTCCTTCCTCGGTCACCGGGATCAGCTGATCGCCGACCTGGAGGCGCAGCACCCGCGGGTCGTCTTCCACGCTCGGGATCAGGTGCTCACGATGAGCGGCCCGGCCCCGGCCGTGCGCACCGCCGAGACGGTGGTGCAGGAGATCCTGCAGCTCGCACGACTCAGCGGCGCCGTGTCGCGCCGCGATGTGAAAGAGGTCACCCGCATGGTGCACGAGGGTAACGGGCCCACGGCCGCTCAGGTGCTCAGCGAGCCGATCCTCACGGTGCGCGGACACGCCGTCCGCCCCCAGACCCGGGGGCAGCGGGCGTACGTCGACGCGATCGACAAGCACACGATCGTGTTCGGGATCGGGCCTGCCGGCACCGGCAAGACCTACCTCGCCATGGCGAAGGCCGTGCAGGCGCTGCAGCGCCGCGAGGTGGCGAAGATCATCCTGACCCGCCCCGCGGTCGAGGCCGGCGAGCGGCTCGGCTACCTGCCCGGCTCGCTCGAGGACAAGATCGACCCGTACCTGCGGCCGCTCTTCGACGCGATCGGTTCAATGATGGATCCCGACGTCGTTCCGAAGCTGCTGGCGAGCGGCACGATCGAGGTGGCGCCGCTGGCCTACATGCGCGGCCGCACGCTCAACGAGTCGTTCGTGATCCTCGACGAGGCGCAGAACACCACCCCCGAGCAGATGAAGATGTTCCTGACCCGTCTCGGGTACGGCTCCAAGATGGTGGTGACCGGCGACATCACGCAGGTCGACCTGCCGATCGCCGCGAGCGGCCTGCGCGTGGTGAACCGCATTCTGCGCGGCGTCGACGACATCCACTTCGCCGAGCTCGGCTCCGACGACATCGTGCGGCACAATCTCGTCAGCCGTATCGTCGACGCGTATTCGGCCCACGATCAGGCGGAGCGCGAGCGCTCCGCGCAGCAGAAGGGAGACGCCCGGTGAGCGTCGAGATCAACAACGAGGCCGGCGTCGAGTTCGAGGAGGCACGGCTGCAGCGCCTGGCGGCGTTCGTGCTCGAGTCGCTGCACGTGCACCCCGACACCGAGCTGGGTGTGGTGCTGGTCGACGAGGCCGCGATCGAGCAGCTGCACGTGCAGTGGATGGACGAGCCCGGCCCCACCGATGTGCTGAGCTTCCCGATGGACGAGCTGCGTCCGGGGCGCGTCGACGCGCAGACGCCGGCGGGCCTGCTCGGCGACGTGGTGATCTGCCCGCAGGTGGCCGAGATCCAGGCCGAGGCCGCCGGGCACGACCTCGCGCAGGAGATGTCGGTGCTGCTGACCCACGGCATGCTGCACCTGCTCGGCTTCGACCATGCCACCCCCGATGAGGAGGCCGAGATGTTCGGCCTCCAGCGCGACCTGCTGCTCGCCTTCGCGATGCACGAGCGATCTCGATGACCCTCGGCCTCGCCCTGCTGCTGCTCGCGGCGGCCGTCGCGCTGATGGCGGTGGGCGGCCTCCTCGCCGCGACCGATGCCGCGCTCGGCGTCCGATCCCGCGCCGAGCTGCTGGCCCTCGCCGACGAGTCTCCGCGCACCGGCCGCGCCATCCGCGCCATCGCGGAGGACGAGCCGGCGCATCTGAACGCGCTGAGCTTCGCGCGCGTGTTCGCCGAGACCCTCTCGGCCGTGCTCATCACCCTCGTGGTGGCCTACTCGCTGCATGCGCTCTGGCTCGAGCTCGTGCTCGCGACGCTCGTGATGACGGCCACCACGTTCGTGCTCGTGGGTTCGAGCCCGCGCACCGTGGGCCTGCACCGGCCCGACGGCGTGATCCGCTTCGCAGCGCCGACGGTGCGCGGGATCCGCGTGCTGCTCGGTCCTATCGCCATCGGGCTCACCCGCTTCGGCGACCGGGTGACTCCGGGACGGGGTTCGGCCCGCATCCGCGACGAGCAGCAGCTGCTCTCGATGGTGGATCAGGCCGCGGAGCAGGCGCTGCTCGAGGACGACGACCGCGAGTACATCCACTCGCTGGTGGAGTTCGGCGACACGCTCGTGCGCGAGGTGATGGTGCCGCGCATCGACATGATCACGGTCTCGAGCGAGGACACCGTGCGCGACGCGCTCGAGCAGCTCCTCGCCGCGAGGCACTCGCGCATCCCCGTGATCGCCGGCGAGGTCGACGACATCGCCGGCATCGCCTACCTGCGCGACGCGAGCGGCTTCCTGCTGCGCCGTCCCGAGGAGTCGGGGACCGCGCCGGTGACCCGCATCATGAAGCCCGCGGTGTTCGTGCCCGAGCTGCAGCGCGCCGACGAACTGCTGCGCCAGATGCAGCGGGACTCGAACCACCTGGCGCTCGTCGTGGACGAGTACGGCGGGATCTCGGGGCTGGTGACGCTCGAGGACCTGATCGAGGAGCTGCTGGGCGACATCTCGGACGAGCACGATCGCGAGGTGCCCGAGGTCCAGCTGCAGGAGGACGGGTCGTTCCTCGTGAACGCCAGACTCTCGGCCGAGCGGTTGGGCGAGCTGTTCGAACTGGAGCTGGACGACGACGAGGTCGACAGCGTCGGCGGGCTCGTCGCGAAGCATCTCGGGCGCCTGCCGGTGACCGGGGATACCGTGGTGGTGGCGGGTATCGAGCTGACCGCAGCCGATATGGAGCGGAAGCGGCAGCGGCTGCTCTCCGTCGAGGCGCGGTGGATCGGGAGATCCGACGAGGAGGACGAAGCATGAACGAGCAACCGGGCGGGGTTCCGCCGACTGAGCAGACCGGAGGCGGATCGACATCCTCCGCGGAAGGCTTCCGCGCGGGATTCGTCTCCTTCGTGGGACGACCCAACGTGGGCAAGTCGACGCTCACCAACGCGCTCGTGGGCGAGAAGATCGCGATCACGAGCCCGAAGCCGCAGACCACGCGCCGCGCGATCCGCGGCCTCGTGCACCGGCCGGACGGGCAGCTCATCATCGTCGACACGCCGGGCATCCACCGCCCGCGCACCCTGCTCGGCGAGCGCCTGAACGCGCTCGTGGAGGCGACGCTCGGAGACGTCGACGTCATCGGCTTCTGCGTGCCGGCGAACGAGAAGCTCGGGCCGGGCGACCGCTTCATCAACGAGCGCCTCGACGACTTCCCGCGCGCGAAGAAGGTCGCGATCCTCACCAGGGTCGATGAGGCCTCGAAGAGCGAGATCATCGACCAGCTCACCCGCCTCGGAACACTGCGTGAGTGGGACGCGGTCGTGCCGATCTCCTCGGTGACGAGGGAACAGCTCGATGTGCTGTCCGACGTGCTGCTGGGGCTGATGCCGGCCTCGCCGCCGCTCTACGAGGACGATCGGACCACCGACGAGGGCGAGGACGACCGCATCGCGGAGCTGATTCGCGAGGCGGCGCTCGAGGGCGCCCGCGAGGAGCTGCCGCACTCGCTCGCGGCGACCGTGGACGATCGGGAGGAGCGCGAGAGCGTCGACGGACAACCCGGTCTGCTGGAGATCTACGCCTCGATCTACGTCGAACGCGACAGCCAGAAGGGCATCGTCATCGGCAAGGGCGGCTCGCGTCTGCGCGACGTGGGCGAGCGCGCGCGGCGCGAGATCGAGGCGCTGCTGGGGCGTCGGGTCTACCTCTCGCTGCGCGTGAAGGTGCTCAAGGAGTGGCAGCGCGATCCGAAGGCGCTGGGTCGACTGGGCTTCTGACGGGCTGCGGGAGGGGCTTCTGGCGCGACCGGGCCGTCCACTAGGCTCGGAACCATGCAGCTCACGGAGTACATCACCGATCAGGCGCAGATCACGGCGCTCTCCCAGGACTACGGCATCTTCGCGATCGTCTGGTACGTGATCATCGCGATCGCGCTGTGGCGGGTGTTCTCGAAGGCGGGCTACCCGGGCATCCTCGCGATCATCCCGATCGTCAACGTGTTCGTCCTCGTGAAGGTCGCCGGCTACTCGGCGTGGATGACGCTGCTCTATCTCGTGCCGATCGTCAACATCGTGTTCTCGATCTTCGTCGCGATCCGACTCGGCGAGCGCTTCGGCAAGGGCGGGGCCTTCTCGTTCTTCCTGCTCTGGCTCTTCTCGGCGATCGGCTACCTGATCCTCGGCTTCGGCAGCGCGCGGTACACGAAGCGGGCGTAGCGCACACCTCGCCCTCCTCTCCGGCGCGAGATCCCGATTCTTGTCGGATCCGGCTGCCCGGGGCGGCAAAGATCGGGATCTCGGGGACGTTGCGGCGGTGCGCGGCTTCAGCCAACGGCAGCTGCGGCATCCCGCACTGACTGCTCCGTATTCGGGGGTCCGATCGCTCGCATCCAGCGGCGATTCGCTGTACGAACGAGCCCTCGCGTATCTGCCCCGGTTCCGCGAGGGCGAACGGTTCAGTCACGCCACGGCCCTGGCGCTGCAGGGGTGCGCGGGATTGCCCTTCACCGAGGTCGTGGTGGCGATCGATGCGCTGGTCCTCGAATCGGATACGCGCTTCGATCCGACCGCCGCCACGCGACTGCAGGACTTGCACGCGCTGCTGGAAGCGAGCAGCGGCCGGCGCGGCGTCACGAGATTTCGCTCTGCGCTCGACCTCGCACGGGTCGGCGCGGAATCCCGGATGGAGACGCTGACCCGGCTGGCGGGAGAACGAGTCGGCGTCACCGGCTTGAAGCTGCAACTCGTGGTCGTGGACCGCGACGGGAGAGGGATCGGACGGTTCGATCTCGCAGAGGAGCTCTCGCGCGTGCTCTTCGAGTACGACGGGGAGCAGCACCGGACCTCTCGTGCGCAGTACTTGCGTGACCTCGACAGGCTCGAACGCGCACGGGATGCCGGGTGGAGAGTCCTGCTGTTCCACGCCGAAGAGGTGCTCGCTCGCCCGGATCACGCCGGCCGGCGGATGCTGCTGGCGACCGGCCGCCCGCCTCGGCCAGTACCCGTGCGGATCCGGCTGCTGCTGGAGGAGTGGCCTTCGTCGCGGACAGTATCGGCGCTTCCCCGGAAGACGAGGTGACCTGAGTGCGATGCGACCGGGAGGAGTGATGACCCGGAGCATTTGCGTGAGATCCCGATTCTTGCCGTGCAGAGCGGGGAAACACGGCGAAAATCGGGATCTCGCCGATGAGGGCAGGGCAGAGGGAGGCAGGGCCGGGCAGGGGAGGCAGGGCCGGGCAGGGCCGGGGAGGCAAGTCAGGGCAGGGCCGGCCGGGCAGGGCTCAGCGGCCGCCGCTGAAGCCGCCGCCCCCGCCGCCGCCGGAGAACCCGCCGCCGCTCGACCCCCCTGAACTGCTGGACGTGTAGCTGACCGACGAGCTCAGCGAGCCGGTGAACGACGAGATCGTCGAGGTCAGGCTGCCGAGCCCGTGGGCGGCGATCGCCGGGTACCAGATCGGGACGTACCCCGGAGACTCCTCGTACCGCACCGCGAGCACCCGGGTCCACTCCTTCTCGAGCCCGAACAGCATCGCGTAGGGGAGCAGCTTCTCGTAGAGGTGGATCACGTCGATCGTGCCGTCCTGGCGGCGTTCGGCACCCCGATACGACTGCAGCATCTGCAGCCGGTCGGCCTCCGCGACGCGGATGAACAGCTTCACGCCCTCCAGGTACTCGCGCCACTCGGCCCCGATCGGCGTGTAGACCCGGTGCTTCGAGACGCTCGCGATCGCGAGGATGAGCGCGACGACGCCGATGATGATGCAGATGAACGCGGTGGGGGAGTTTCGCAGGGCGATCCCGAGCGCGATGAAGATCGCGAGGACCGCGAGCAGGCCGAAGGCCAGGAAGCCGAGAACGCGGGCGGCCCCGCTGCGCTCCCTCGTGAAATAGCCCCGCTCCAGCGCCTGCTTCGAGCCGGCCGTGCCGAGCGCGGTCATGCGCTTGCCGAACGACTCGCTCTTCTTCGGCAGCGCGAACGCGGTGCCGGGCTCGAGCGACGGGAAGAGCGCGCTCATCGTCTGCTGGTCGAGCGGGTCGACCGCGCGCTGCGGGTCGATCACGCGCAGCACGGGTTGCGCCGCCTTGGGGCCGAAGAGCCCCTGCTCCGGCTCGCCGTCCTCGATCCGGATCGCGCCGCTGACGGCGAGGTGCACGATCTCCGGGGGCACGGAGCCGACCGAGACCCCGGCGACCGGGGCCGCGATCAGCGGAGGCAGTGCGGACGGCACGTCGTACTGCGCGATGACGGTGCCGCGGGCGGTGCGACGGCGGTGCTTGAGCCTGCCGGTGGCCACCGCACCCGCACCGGCGAGGGCCAGCGCGCCGCCGCCGATCACGAACGGTAGCCCGTCGAGCGCGAAGTTCGGCAGCCGCTGCGGCGGCTGCACCACGCTGCCCGGCTGCAGGCCGATCGCGACGGTGACGCCCTCGCGGGCGTCGAGGCTCGGCGTCGAGGCGCGGAACGCACCCGCGTCGCCCTCGATCGTGCACTCGGCGGTCGAGTTCGGCGCGCCGAAGTAGCATCTCGCATCGCCGTTCAGCCGTTCGGAGAGTTCGTCGTCGAACGATATCTCCGCCGAGAACGACTCGATTGGCTGCAGATGCTCGAAGTCGGTGAGATCCCAGTAGAACTCATCGGCGGCGCCGTCGTCCCGGGCGAGGATCACATCGCCGAGCGTGTAGCCGATGACGTAGGTCTGCACGCCGTGCACGTAGCGATCGTCACCCGTGAGCACGGCGACGAAGCCGTCGTCGCGCTCGACCTCGAAGGGGACGGGCTCGCCCGCCGCGTCCGTCACGGTGAAGTCGCGGGGGTCGGTCGATGCTCCCTCGTAGTCGATCGGCAGGCCCCGCACGAGGCCCCGGTTCTGGTCGTAGTCGGGGAAGCGCGCGGTGAGCGTCTCCGTGACGTGCGCGACGGCGCGGCCCTCGTCGTCGGTGCCGATGCGGTACTCGACGTGCCAGCTGTCGTAGCTGAAATCCGAGACATCGGCGGCCGCGGGCGCGGCGATCCCGATCCCCAGCAGCACAGCGCCCCCGAGCGCGATCCCGAGTCCCGTCAGCAGCCTGCGCAGCGTTCTCATACGCTCCAGGCTACTGCGCGGGGGCGGTCGGGCGAGTGATACAGTGTATGCATGCTGTTCGGCTCGCTTCTTCTTAGCTGCCGCGACGAGTCCTAGTCTTCAGGCCTCCCTCGTCGCGGAGTTTCGTGTTGGCTGAACCCAGGACCCAGACGAGAAAGTTTCGAGCCATGAAGAACATGCAGCAGCCCTCCGGTATGCCGATCCACCGCTACCGCCCGTTCCACGAGATCATCCCGGTCGATCTGCCCGACCGCACGTGGCCCTCGAAGCGCATCACCGAGGCTCCCCGGTGGTGCGCGGTCGACCTCCGCGACGGCAACCAGGCGCTCATCGACCCGATGAGCCCCGAGCGCAAGCGCATCATGTTCGACCTGCTCGTGAAGATGGGCTACAAGGAGATCGAGGTGGGCTTCCCCTCGGCCAGCCAGACCGACTTCGACTTCGTGCGGCACCTCATCGAGGACGGCGCGATTCCCGACGACGTGACCATCCAGGTACTGACCCAGGCGCGGGAGCACCTGATCACGCGCACCTACGAGTCGCTCATCGGCGCGAAGCGCGCGATCGTGCACCTGTACAACTCCACGAGCGTGCTGCAGCGGGACGTGGTGTTCCGCTCCGACAAGGAGGGGATCAAGCGGATCGCGACCGACGGGGCGAAGCTCTGCCGCGCCAGCGAGCACATCTGCGAGGGCACCGAGATCTTCTACGAGTACTCGCCCGAGTCGTACACCGGCACGGAGCTCGAGTACGCGGTCGAGGTCTGCAACGAGGTGCTCGAGATCTTCGAGCCGACTCCCGAGCGCAAGGTCATCATCAACCTGCCGGCGACGGTCGAGATGGCCACCCCGAACGTCTACGCCGACTCCATCGAGTGGATGGGCCGCCACCTGAACCACCGCGAGAACGTCATCATCTCGCTGCACCCGCACAACGACCGCGGCACGGCGGTCGCCGCGGCCGAGCTCGGCTACATGGCCGGCGCGGATCGCATCGAGGGATGCCTCTTCGGCAACGGCGAGCGCACCGGAAACGTCGACCTGGTCGCGCTCGGCATCAACCTGTTCACCCAGGGCATCGACCCCCAGATCGACTTCTCGCGCCTCGACGAGGTGCGCCGCACCGCCGAGTACTGCAACCAGCTGCGGGTGCCCGAGCGGAGCCCGTGGGCCGGCGACCTGGTCTACACGGCGTTCTCCGGATCGCACCAGGACGCGATCAAGAAGGGCTTCGAGCGGATGGCGGCCGACGCCGACGCCGCGGGGGCCTCGGTCGACGAGATCGAGTGGGCCGTGCCCTACCTGCCCGTGGACCCGAAGGACCTGGGGCGCTCCTACGAGGCCGTGATCCGGGTCAACTCGCAGTCGGGCAAGGGCGGGGTCGCGTACCTGCTGAAGAACGACCACCACCTCGACCTGCCGCGCAGGCTGCAGATCGAGTTCAGCTCCGTGGTGCAGGGCGTCACCGACAGCGAGGGCGGCGAGGTCTCGAGCGATGAGATCTGGCGGATCTTCCAGGACGAGTATCTGCCGACCACCGGCGACGCCTTCGAGCAGTGGGGTCGCTACGAGCTCTTCCGCACCTCCTCGACGAGTGCGGGCGACGGCGTCACCGAGCTCGTCGTCGACTACCGCGACGGCGAGGGCGAGCACCAGATCGTCGGCCGCGGCAACGGTCCGGTCGACGCGTTCATCACCGCGATCAACGAGAACGGCCACGCCGTCACGCTGTTCGACTACGTCGAGCACGCGATGAGCGCCGGCGGCGACGCCGTCGCCGCGGCCTACGTCGATCTCGAGGTCGACGGCCAGCGCCTGTGGGGCGTCGGCATCGACCCCGACACCACCCGCGCCACGCTCAAGGCGATCGTGTCCTCGGTCAACCGGGCCGTGCGCGCGCAGCGTGCCCAGGCGCCCGTGGCCGTCGAGGCCTGAGCCGCGTGCGATTCGTAGATATCTTCGAATAATCGGTGTGGCGCGGGGCCGCGTGTCGGAGGTTCGCTCTAGGGTGAGTGTGTGATTGCTTCGATTCGCGGGCCCGTGCTCGCCGCAGGTGCCGGTTGGGTCGTCGTGGGCGTCGGCGGGCTCGGGATGCGCGTCGAGGTGCCGAGCGGCCGTGTCTCGCAGGCGGTGCCGGGCGATGAGATCGACCTGTGCACCTCGCTGGTGGTGCGGGAGGACTCGCTGACGCTCTTCGGCTTCGTCACGCAGGCGGAGCTCGAGGTCTTCGGGCACCTCATCGGGGTCTCCGGGGTGGGGCCGCGCAGCGCGCTCGGCGTGCTCTCGGCGCTCGCGCCGGCCGAAGTGGCTCGTGCCGTGGCCGCGGAGGACGAGAAGCCGTTCCGCAAGGTGTCGGGCATCGGGCCCAAGACGGCGAAGCTGATCGTCGTCTCGCTCGCGGGCAAGCTCTCGGAGCTCGGCCTGGACGAGGCCGGGGGAGCGGCCCCGGCAGCGGCCGAGGATCCGGCCCTGGCCGCCGCCGAGGCGGTGCGCGACGGGCTCGTCGGCCTCGGCTGGGGCGAGTCCGACGCCTGGCAGGCGGTGCAGGACGCGCGCGACGCCGGCGCGCCCGCCGACAGCGCGGGTCTGCTGCGAGCCGCGCTCGCGCTGCTGCAGGCCGCTCGTGGCGGAGCCCGCCGATGACGGGGGAGCTCTCGCCGCAGGCCACACCCTCCGAGCAGGGATACGAGGGTGCGCTGCGTCCGTCCACGCTGTCGGAGTTCGTGGGGCAGTCGAAGGTGCGGCGTCAGCTCGGCCTGCTGCTGGACGCGGCGACCATGCGCCGGCACACGCCCGACCACATTCTGCTGGCCGGGCCGCCTGGCCTCGGCAAGACGACGCTCTCGATGATTGTGGCAGCGGAGCTCGACAAGCCGCTGCACCAGACCTCCGGTCCGGCGATCCAGCACGCCGGCGATCTCGCCGCGGTGCTCTCGGCGCTCACGCCGGGAGAGGTGCTCTTCGTCGACGAGATCCACCGCATGGCGCGCAGCGCCGAGGAGATGCTCTACCTCGCGATGGAGGATTTCAAGGTCGACATCATGGTCGGCAAGGGGGCCGGTGCGACCTCGGTGCCGCTCGAACTCGCGCCCTTCACGCTGGTGGGGGCCACCACCCGGGCCGGGCTGCTGCCCAATCCGCTGCGCGACCGCTTCGGCTTCACGGCTCACCTCGAGTTCTACTCCGACGACGAACTGGCGAGTGTGGTGCGCCGGGCGGCCGGTCTGCTCGGCTTCGCCGTCTCGGAGCAGGGCGTCGACGAGATCGCGCGCCGATCCCGTGGCACCCCCCGCATCGCCAACCGGCTGCTGCGCCGCGTGCGCGACTACAGCCTGGTGCACGAGACCCCGGGGGATACCGAGAGCGTGCAGGCCGCGCTGTCGCTCTACGACGTGGATCAGCACGGGCTCGATCGTCTCGACCGCGAGGTGCTGATGGCGGTCGTCGAGCGCTTCAGCGGCGGCCCGGTCGGCCTCTCCACGCTCGCCGTCTCGGTCGGCGAGGAGGCGGAGACCATCGAGGCCGTGGTCGAGCCGTTCCTGGTGCGGACGGGACTGCTCACGCGCACGCCTCGAGGGCGGGTCGCGACCCGGCTGGGTTGGGAGCACGTGGGAGCGGTGCCGCCGGGGGCGCCCGGATCGGCCCCGACGCTGCTCTGATCCGGAACGCGGTCGCGTCGCCCGGATGAATCTCGGGTCACTTGCGCCAAAGTAGTGGGTTCACAGTCTGAGCGCTGTAGACTTCTGAAATCTGTGCCCTTCGCATACGCACGCGCACGCCCATCGAAAGGACCACCGTTGGACCCGATCACTCTCGTCATGTTCGGCCTCATCGCAGTGCTGATCTTCTTCATGTTCCGCAACGGCAAGAAGCGTCAGGCGGCGATGCAGGAGCTTCAGAGCGGCCTGCGCCCCGGCGCCGAGGTGATGCTGCAGTCGGGGATCTTCGGGACCATCGACTCGATCGATGAGGCTGAGAACCGCGTCACGCTGCTCAGCGGCGGCAGCACCATCGTGGTCCACCGCAACGCCGTCACGCAGATCGTCACGCCGAGCTCCGCCCCGGAGACGGATGCGGCCGACGCTGAGCTCGCACCCGACGATGACCCCGCATTCGGCGAGCGCGTCGCAGGCAACAGCGCCGAGGGCGTCGACGCCGTGGACCAGGCCCCCGCCGAGGACGCGAACCCCGAGCAGCCCGGCACCGATGATCAGGGAGACGAGCAGGCGCCCAAGGCCTGATCCGATCCCCGCGGTACTCACCGCGGCATCGTCACCTTCACCCAGTTAGAGAAAGCAGTCAGTCTTGGCGTCCACACCCGCGGTGCGGAGGGCTCGTCGCTCCCTCGTATTCCTCTTGGTCATCCTCGTCGGCCTCGTCGGGCTGATCACGCTCGGCGTGTTCCGCAGCGACGCGACCTGGACGCCGAAACTCGCCCTCGACCTGCAGGGCGGCACGCAGATCCTGCTCGCGGCCGAGCAGACCGACGGCCAAGCGGTCGGTGGGGAGCAGCTGCAGCAGGCGGTGTCGATCATCCGCCAGCGCGTGGACGCCGCGGGCGTCTCCGAGGCTGAGATCACCACGCAGGGCAATCAGCACATCTCCGTGTCGATCCCGGGCAAGGCCGACGAGGCCACGCTGCAGCGCATCGAGGCGTCGGCGAAGCTCGACTTCCGGCCGGTGCTCTCGATGGGCTTCGGGCTGAACCTCGAGGAGCTGGAGGGCGACGAGACCGCTGCCGGCGACGAGGCCTCCGTGGGCGATGAGGCCACCGGCGACGAAGCTGCCGGCGACGAGGCCGCGGCGAGCGACGAGGCTGCCGGCGACGAAGCCGCTGCGGATGAGACGGCCGCGGAGGAGCCCGCTGAGGCGGAAGCGACCGAGGAGACCGCTGATGCGGATCTCGGGCCGATCGATCCGGATCCGCTGCCCGAGGGCGCGGGCGACCTCGCCTGGATCACCCCGGCGCTGCAGCAGCAGTTCGACGAGTTCACCTGCGACTCCGATGCGGCGCTCGACACGCGTGAACAGCCCGCGGACCGTCCCCTCATCACCTGCGACGAGTCGGGCACCGCGAAGTACCTGCTCGGCCCGGTGGAGCTGAGCGGCGACGTCATCACGGATGCGACCGCTCAGATGGCCACCACCCAGACCGGCGCCACCACCGGCGAGTGGGTCGTGCAGATCATCATGAACAGCGAGGGCGCCGATACTTTCGGCAAGATCAGCACCCGCCTGTACGGTGCTCCGGAGCCCCAGAACCAGTTCGCCTTCGTGCTCGACGGCAGCGTGCTGTCGGCTCCGACGATGCAGGGGCAGATCCTCGACGGGCGTCCCTCGATCAGCGGCAACTTCACCCAGGACTCGGCCAAGGCGCTCGCCGATCAGCTGAAGTTCGGCGCGCTGCCCATCGACTTCACCGTGCAGAGCCAGGAGGACATCTCCGCGACGCTCGGTACGAACCAGCTCTCCGCCGGTCTGCTCGCGGGCCTCATCGGTCTGCTGCTGGTGGTCGTGTACTCGATGTTCCAGTACCGCGCCCTCGGCACGCTGACCATCGCATCGCTGGCCATCGCGGGTGTGCTCACCTACCTGCTGCTCACCTTCTTCTCCTGGCGGCAGGGATACCGGCTCTCGCTCGCGGGCGTCGCCGGTATCATCGTGGCGGTCGGCTTCACCGCCGACTCCTTCATCGTCTACTTCGAGCGCATCCGAGACGCCCTGCGCGACGGCTTCTCGATCGAGAGCGCGGTCGAGAACGGCTGGAAGCGCGCGTTCCGCACGGTTCTCGCATCGGACGGGGTCAACTTCCTCGCCGCGGTGATCCTCTTCATCCTCGCGGTGGGCAACGTGAAGGGCTTCGCCTTCACGCTCGGGCTCACCACCCTCGTCGACGTGCTCGTGGTGGCGCTGTTCACGCACCCGATGATGACGCTGCTGGCGCGCACGCGCTTCTACCGCGAGGGTCATCCCGCTTCGGGGCTCGACCCGAAGCGCCTGGGCGCCGTGTACCGCGGACGCGCCCAGTTCCGCACCCCCGAGCACACCGGGAAGAAGAGTGCGCGCAGCCAGCGCGAGGCGGAGCGTCGTCAGACCATCGCCGAACGCAAGGCTGCCGAGGCCGCGACCCCCGCGGTCGAATCCGTCGGCGCAACCGCTGGGAAGGAGAGCTGACATGGCTCGTTCATTCGCCGAATTCGGCAACGCTCTGTACACCGGTGAGAAGTCGATCGACTTCATCGGCAAGCGCAAGACCTGGTACATCATCTCGATCGTGCTGATCGTGCTCTCGATCGCGGGCCCGATGCTGCGCGGCGGTTTCACCTTCGGCATCGAGTTCACGGGCGGAAGCCAGTTCCAGGTGCACCTCTCCGAGAGCCAGGATCGCGACCCCGCGATCGCCGAGGCTGCGGTCGCCGAGGTGCTGCCGTCGAGCGCGCCGCGCGTGACGCAGCTCGGCCCCACCGACGTGCGCGTGCAGACCGAGGCCCTGAGCGAGACCGAGAACCGCGAGGTGACCGCCGCCCTCGCGGAGAGCTATGGGATCAGCGCGGACGAGGTCACGTACTCGTTCATCGGCCCGGCATGGGGTCAGGACATCACGAAGCAGGCGGTCATCGCCCTCATCGTGTTCATCCTGTTCGCGGCGCTCGTCATGGCGATCTACTTCCGCACCTGGAAGATGTCGCTCGCGGCGATCATCGCGCTCTTCCACGACCTCATCATCACGGCCGGCATCTACGGGATCTCCGGCTTCGAGATCACCCCGGCCGCCATGATCGGCTTCCTCACGATCCTCGGATACTCGCTCTACGACACGGTCGTGGTCTTCGACAAGATCCGTGAGAACACGGCACCGGGCGAGCTCAACGACCGGCGCACGTTCGCGGAGTCGGTCAACCTCGGCGTGAACCAGACGCTCGTGCGCTCGATCAACACCTCGGTCGTGGCGCTGCTGCCGGTCGGTTCGATCCTCTTCATCGGCGCGTTCGTGCTCGGTGCGGGCACGCTGCGCGACATCTCGCTGGCGCTCTTCATCGGCATTCTCGTCGGCGCCTACTCGACCATCTTCATCGCGGCTCCCGCCTACGCCCATCTGCGCGAGGGCGAGGAGGCGGTCAAGCGGCACGATGAGAAGGTGCTGCGGATCCGGGCGAAGAAGGAGCCCGCGGAGGACGAGAGCGTGGCGGCCGAGGCCTGACTTCACCCGGAACGAACCCCCGTGCCCTCCCATTTTGCTTTGGACCGCTTGCCGCGTGTAATGTTCAAACATTCGAGGGAGGCCGCAGGTGGTAGCTAACGACGTCACACAGGGCGGCACGACGGCGCTGCGACGTCTGGTGCCGCGCATCTTCTCTCGAGGCAGCTCTCCCGGAGCCGTCGATCAGCTCGTGCGCACGGTGCGCAGCAACTATCCGCGCGCCGATCTGTCGATCATCGAGCGGGCCTACACGGTGGCGGAGCGCGCGCATCGCGGCCAGAAGCGCCGGAGCGGCGAGCCCTACATCACCCACCCGATCGCGGTCGCCCAGATCCTCGCGGATCTGGGCGTCGCGCCGGTGGCGATCGCGGCGGCGCTGCTGCACGACACGGTCGAGGACACGGACTACGGTCTCGATCAGCTCACCGCCGAGTTCGGTGAGGAAATCGCCATGCTGGTCGACGGCGTCACCAAGCTCGACAAGGTGAAGTACGGCGATTCGGCTCAGGCCGAGACGGTGCGCAAGATGGTGGTCGCGATGTCGAAGGACATCCGCGTGCTGGTCATCAAGCTCGCCGACCGCCTGCACAACGCGCGCACCTGGGGCTTCGTCTCGGGCGACTCGGCGAAGCGCAAGGCCCAGGAGACACTCGAGATCTACGCGCCGCTCGCGCACCGGCTGGGTATCCAGTCGATGAAGGCGGAGCTCGAGGATCTCTCCTTCGCGGTGCTCAAGCCGAAGCTCTACGCCGAGATCCAGAACCTCGTGTCCCAGCGCAACCCGCAGCGCGACGAACTGGTCGGAGTGGTGATCAGCTCGATCGAATCGGATCTGCGCGAGGCCAAGATCCGCGGCGAGGTCACGGGCCGCCCCAAGGAGCTCTACTCGATCTATCAGAAGATGATCGTGCGGGGGCGGGACTTCGATGACATCTACGACCTCGTCGGCATCCGCGTGCTCGTCACCTCGATCCGGGACTGCTACGCGGTGCTCGGTGCCGTGCACGCGAGGTGGACCCCGATTCCGGGGCGGTTCAAGGACTACATCGCCACCCCCAAGTTCAATCTCTACCAGTCGCTGCACACGACGGTGATCGGTCCCGACGGGCGCGCGGTCGAGATCCAGATCCGCACCGTCGAGATGCACCAGCGCGCCGAGTACGGCGTCGCCGCCCACTGGAAGTACAAGCAGCGCCAGCCCGGGCAGCAGGACGCGCCCAGCTCCAACGACATGGCCTGGCTGGCGCACATCTCCGACTGGCAGGCCGAGACGGAGGACCCCAGCGAGTTCCTCGACGCGCTGCGCTACGAGATCGGCGCGAAGGAGGTCTACGTCTTCACGCCGAAGGGCCGGGTGATCGGTCTGCCCGCCGGTGGCACCACCGTCGATTTCGCCTACGCCGTGCACACCGAGGTCGGGCACCGCACGATGGGGGCCCGGGTGAACGGGCGCCTCGTGCCGCTCGAGACCGCGCTGCAGAACGGTGACGTGGTCGAGGTGTTCACCTCGAAGGATCCGAATGCTGGACCCAACCAGAACTGGCTGAGCTTCGTCCAGAGCAAGCGTGCTCAGAACAAGATCCGGCAGTGGTTCACGAAGGAGCGGCGCGAAGAGGCCGCCGAGACCGGCAAGGTGGAGATCACCAAGGCGCTGCGCAAGCAGGGTCTGCCGCTGCACCAGGTGATGAACTCCGCGGCGCTGCAGCAGGTGGCCCTGCAGCTGCGCTACGCGGATGTGACGGCGCTGTACGCCGCGGTGGGCGAGGGGCACGTCTCCGCGCAGTCGGTGATCGAGAAGGTCACCGCGCTGGTGTTCGACGAGCAGACCTCGACGGAACCCGCGCTCTCGACGCTGCCGATCATCGAGGCCCCGCGCGCGAGCAAGACCGGCGGCGAGAGCGGCGTGGTCGTCAAGGGCGCGTCGGACGTGCTGGCGAAGCTCGCGAAATGCTGCACCCCGGTGCCGGGCGACGAGATCCTCGGCTTCGTGACGAAGGGGCAGGGCGTCTCGGTGCACCGGGTCGACTGTCACAACTTCCTCAACCTGCGCGAGCAGCAGGAGCGCGTGGTCGAGGTCGAGTGGGCGCCGAGCTCGAAGAGCGTGTTCCTCGTGCAGATCCAGGTCGAGGCGCTCGACCGTTCCGGCCTGCTCTCCGATGTCACCCGCACGCTCTCGGAGCACCACGTGAACATCCTCTCGGCGTCGGTCAACACCTCCAGCTCCCGGCTGGCCATCAGCCGCTTCGTCTTCGAGATGGCGAACGCCACGCATCTCGAGCACGTGCTCAACGCCGTGCGCCGCATCGACGGCGTCTACGACGTGTACCGCATCCAGAGCTGAGCGCGCTCAGAGCCGGACCAGGCGCGATCGTGCCAGCGCCCGGTAGTGGGAGTGCTGCCGCTCGAGCCGCTCCTCGACGCCTGCGCGGCCGTCGGGCACCAGCTGCAGCAGCAGGCGGCAGGCCACCGCGTGGCGGCGGGTGAACCCGGCCGGCATCCGGAGCAGGTCGTAGACGGTCTGCTCCGGACCGGTCACGGTGAAGTCGTCGAGGGATCGGAGAGCCGCATCGTCGTAGGCGAACTGATGCAGGAGATGATCTCGGTGAGCGCCCGGGCCGGGTCTGCGCCGACCAGCGGTCGAGAGCTCGAGCGGCGCGTCGGGGCGACGTGCCGCGCCCCAGATCCACGCTGCGCTCATGCGGATCGCGATGCGGTCGGGCGTGAGCCACGGTGCGAGTGCCGCGGCGCGCGCCCGGGGCGTCTCCGGCCAGCCGACGGCGCGCACGCCGGGGCCGCATCGCACGAGCGTGCCGCGCAGCAGCTCCGCCGAGCGCACGGCGTCCGGCCAGCGCTCGAAGCGGGGGACCGGGCGCGCTCGCGCACGCGGTTCGTGCGCCGGAGAGTCGGGGGTCATGCCCCCATCCTCGCGAAGGCGGATCGCCGGCGCCACCGCGACGCGGGCGCCTGTGGATAATCCTCGCGTGTGAGCGAGGCTCGGACCCGTTCCGGGCCGAGCCTCGCGATCGGACGCTATCGGATCAGTCGCCGATCGCGGCGAGCCAGGATTGCTGCGCCGCCAGCTTCTCCTCGGCCTCCGCCTGCGCCTTGGCATCACCCACGGCGCGGGCGGCTGCGGCCTCGGCCTCGAGCTCGGCGATCGACGCCTCGAGCTGACCGCGCAGACCCTCGCTGCGGGCCTTCGTCTCGGGGTTGGACTTGCGCCAGTGCTCGTCCTCGAGGCGCTTCACGTGATCCTCGATCTTGCGCAGACGGCCCTCGATATCGCGCAGCGCCTCGCGCGGCACGCGCCCGAGCTCGTCCCACTTCAGCTGCACCTCGGTGAGCAGCTTGCGGGCGGTCGTGTGATCCTGCTGCTGCAGGATCGGCTCGGCCTCGTCGAGCAGCGCCTGCTTCGCGGTGAGATTGGCCGCGTACTCCTCGTTGGTCTGGGCGGCCTCTGCGGCCTTGGCCTCGTAGAGCACGTCGCCCGCGGCCTTGAACCGGGCCCAGAGCTGATCGTCCAGCTTGCGGCTGGCGCGGCCCGCGGCCTTCCAGTCGTCGAGCAGCGCGCGATACGCGGGGATGCCCTCGATGCCCTTCGGCGCGAGCGCCTCGGCTGCGGCGATGATGCGCTCCTTGCGCTGCTTGACCTCTTTGTTGTTCGCGTCCATCTGGGCGAAGTGGGCGCGTCGCGCCGAATCGAAGGACTGGCGCGCGGAGCGGAAGCGCTTCCAGAGCGCATCGGCCTGCCCCTTGGGGATCTGCGGGCCGCCGCGCTGCGCGGTCTGCCAGTCGGTGAACAGCTGCTCGAAGGCCTGGCTCGTGTCCTTCCAGCGGATCGAGGCCTCGGGCTGCGCGGCGAGGCTCTCGGCCTCGGCCACGATGGCCTCGCGCTTCTCGACAGCCTCCTTGCGTGCGGCCTCTCGCTCGGCCTGCTGCTTCTCGCTCAGCTCGGCGGTCTTGCCGGCGAGCTTCTCGACGCGCTCGCGGAGCGACACGATGTCGCCGACCGCTGCGGGCTCGACGAGCTGCTCGCGGAGCTTCGCGACGGAGTCGGCCGCGGAGGCGTCCGCGGTGCCGCGCGCGATACGCGCCTCGAGCAGGGTGACCTGCCCCGCGAGATCGGCGTACTTCCGGGTGAAGTAGGCCAGCGCCTCCTCGGGCGTGCCGTCGGGGAAGGAACCCACGACACGTTCGCCGTCGCCCTCGCGCACGTAGACGGTGCGGTCGTCGTCGACTCGCCCCCAGGTCGTTTCGTTGCTCGATTCACTCACGGTTCTGCTCACCTGTCGTGTGTGGGCCGGCGCGCCGACCGATACTGAATAGACCCCTCCACTATGCCACAGCGCGGGCTCCGGCCGTGATGTCAGTGGTGCTCGATACCATTGGGGCGTGGACTCGAGACCCCTACCGTCGCACACCGCGCCCCTCGCGGTGCGGATGCGACCGCGCACGCTCGACGAGGTGGTGGGGCAGCAGCACCTGCTGAAGCCGGGATCTCCGCTGCGCACGCTCGCGGCGGGCACGGAGGGCGGCGGGGGAGCCGTGTCGGTGATCCTGTGGGGCCCCCCGGGCACGGGCAAGACCACGCTCGCCCAGGCGATCGCGCACTCGAGCGGCCGCCGATTCGTCGAGCTCTCGGCGATCACGGCGGGGATCAAGGACGTGCGCACGGTGATGGAGCGGGCGCTCAACGACCGGGATCTGTACGACATCGCCACGGTGCTCTTCCTCGACGAGATCCATCGCTTCACCAAGGCGCAGCAGGACGCGCTGCTGCCCGGCGTCGAGAACGGATGGGTGACGCTCGTCGCGGCGACCACCGAGAACCCGTCGTTCTCGGTGATCAGCCCGCTGCTCTCCCGCTCGCTGCTCCTGACCCTCGAACCGCTGCAGGACCCGGATCTGCGCACGCTGCTCGAGCGCTCCATCGCCGACCCGCGCGGTCTGGCTGGCGGCGTGACGGTCGAGGAGGAGGCGCTCGACGCCCTGGTGCAGTTGGCATCGGGCGACGCGCGCCGGGCGCTCACCGCGCTGGAGGCCGCCGCGGCCTCCGCGCTCGCGATGGACGGCCGGGAGGACGGCCCCGAGGACGGCTCCGAGGACGGCTCAGAGAGCGCCGCTCCGAGCGTGACCCCGGAGATCGTGTCGGCATCGGTCGACCGCGCCCTGCTGCGGTACGACCGCAACGGCGACCAGCACTACGACGTGATCAGCGCCTTCATCAAATCGATGCGCGGATCGGATCCCGACGCCGCGATCCACTACCTGGCGCGCATGATCGAGGCGGGGGAGGATCCGCGCTTCATCGCGCGCCGGCTCATGGTGCACGCGGCGGAGGACGTCGGCATGGCGGATCCGCAGGCGCTGCAGATCGCGGTCGCGGCGGCCGAGGCGACGCAGCTCATCGGTCTGCCGGAGGCCCGGATACCGCTCGCGGAGGCGACGATCTACATCGCGACGGCCCCCAAGTCGAACGCGGTCATCAGCGCCATCGACGCGGCGATCGCCGACGTCAAGCGCGGCAACTTCGGCCTCGTGCCGAAGCACCTGCGCGACGCCCACTACCCGGGCGCGAAGCGCATGGGGCACGGCAAGGGCTACCGCTATCCCCACAGCGACCCGCGGGGCGTGTCGCAGCAGCAGTACCTGCCCGACGAGCTGCATGACCGGGTCTACTACCAGCCGACGCTGCACGGCAACGAGCGAGAGGTCTCGGATCGCCTCGAGAAGATCCGGCGCATCACGCGCGGCGAGACGCGGAACTCCGGCGATTCCTGATTTTCGGACGCATCTGCTGCGGTATCCGGCTGATTCTGCAGCACACGGGACCCGAGAATGCGGCAGACGGTCTCTGGCCGGCGAAGAAGCGCGGAAGCTGATAGACTTGTCGCTGGCCAACATCGCTCCCGCTGCAGGCTGCAGGCGGGGTGCGTATGGCAGGCGCCCTGTAGCCGGGTTTCTGCAATGGTCGTTCCCTCACCGAAGACGGTGTGCTGCGTCGCGTGCATGACCCGCTCATGCGGGCGCAGCTTGGCCGAGAGAACACGCGGTTCCGCAATGAACCGCGATATGCAATCAGAAACCCGAAAGGACCCACGTGTCGACCACGTCGCGTACCCGCTCCAAGACCCGCCTCTCCCGTTCGCTCGGGATCGCCCTCACCCCGAAGGCCGCGCGCTACCTCGAGAAGCGCCCCTACGGCCCCGGCCAGCACGGCCGCACCAAGCGCAAGAGCGACAGCGACTACGCCGTCCGCCTGCGCGAGAAGCAGCGTCTCCGGGCCCAGTACGGCATCCGCGAGAAGCAGCTCACCATCGCCTTCAAGGAGGCGCGTCGTCAGGATGGCCTGACCGGTGAGAACCTGGTCGAGCTGCTCGAGATGCGTCTCGACGCGCTCGTGCTGCGCGCCGGCTTCGCCCGCACCACGTCGCAGGCCCGCCAGCTCGTCGTGCACCGCCACATCCTCGTCGACGGCAAGATCGTCGACCGCCCGTCGTTCCGCGTGAAGCCGGGCCAGCTCATCCACGTCAAGGAGCGTTCGGAGGGCCTCGAGCCGTTCCAGGTCGCCGCTGCCGGCGGTCACGCCGAGGTGCTGCCCAACGTTCCGGGCTACCTCGAGGTCGAGCTCGACAAGCTCCAGGCCCGCCTGGTCCGCCGCCCGAAGCGCGCCGAGGTCCCCGTGACCTGCGAGGTGCAGCTCGTGGTCGAGTACTACTCGGGTCGCTAAGCACTCGCGCACCCAGGGGCGCCGGAATCCGAGAGATCGGGATCCGGCGCCCTTTCGGCTATCCGGTCGTGTATCCGATGCTGCGTCGGGGGCTACCGCTAAGCTTGAGGGGTGCTTCTGACGCGCGGCGAATCCGTCGTGCTCGAACGGCGTAGGAGGAACCGGACATGCGCAAACTGCTGTGGCTCATGAGCGGCGTGGTGATGGGCTTCGTCGCCGCCCACTTCGTCAATCAGACACCGGAGGGGAGACGCTTCTTCACCCGCCTGAACCGGGGCGTCGAGGAGTTCAACCGCGCCTTCTCCGCGGGGTACCGCGAGGCCGAGGGCGAGGCCGAGGACCTGATCGACGACGTCGAGGAGGCGCTGCGGAAGCTGCGCGACAAGAACGCGGCGAGCTGAGCCGCGCGATCCCGCCCCACCTCACCACTTCAGCCCCTCCACTTCAGAAAGACACCGCTCGGATGCAGACCGCAGAGATCCACCGCCGCTGGCTCGACTTCTTCGAGAAGCGGGGGCACACCGTCGTGCCCTCGGCCTCCCTCGTGAGCGACGACCCCAGCCTCATGTTCACGGTGGCCGGCATGGTGCCCTTCGTGCCGTATCTCTCGGGGCTCGTGCCCGCGCCGTACCCCCGCGCCACGAGCGTGCAGAAGTGCATCCGCACCAACGACATCGAGGAGGTCGGCAAGACCCCTCGCCACGGCACCTTCTTCCAGATGTGCGGCAACTTCTCCTTCGGCGACTACTTCAAGGAGGGCGCGATCCGCTTCGCGTGGGAGCTGCTCACCACGAGCGAGGACGAGGGCGGCCTCGGGTTCGACCCGGAGGACCTGTGGGTCACTGTCTACGAGGACGACGACGAGGCGCTCGCGCTCTGGAAGCAGCACTCGACGCTGCCCGACGAGCGCATCCAGCGTCTCGGCAAAGACACGAACTACTGGTCGACGGGTCAGCCGGGCCCCGCCGGCCCCTGCTCCGAGATCTTCTACGACCTCGGTCCCGAGTACGGCATCGACGGCGGCCCCGTCACCGACGACGACCGCTACGTCGAGATCTGGAACCTCGTGTTCATGCAGTACCAGATCACCGATGTGCAGTCGAAGACCGACTTCACGATCGTCGGCGAGCTGCCGAACAAGAACATCGACACGGGCATGGGGCTCGAGCGCGTCGCCTTCATCAAGCAGGGCGTGCAGAACATGTACGAGATCGACCAGGTGCGGCCGGTGCTCGACCGCGCCGCCGAGCTCGCGGGCAAGACCTACGGTGCGAATCACGATGACGACGTGCGTCTGCGCGTGATCGCCGATCACGTGCGCAGCGGCCTCATGCTGATCGCCGACGGGGTGACCCCCTCGAACGAGGGGCGCGGCTACATCCTGCGCCGCCTGCTGCGCCGGGTGATCCGCTCGATGCGCCTGCTCGGCGTCGACGGCCCCACCTTCCCCGAGCTCTTCCCGGTGTCCCGCGATGCGATGCAGGCCGCCTATCCGGAGGTGGGACGCGACTTCGACTTCATCTCCCGTGCGGCCTACGCCGAGGAGAAGGCCTTCCTGCGCACGCTCGCCTCGGGCAGCCAGACCCTCGACGCCGCCGTCGCGGCGGCGAAGCAGGCCGACGCGGCGGTTCCGGGCGACACGGCGTTCCTGCTGCACGACACCTACGGCTTCCCGATTGAGCTGACCCTCGAGATCGCCGAGGAGGCCGGTGTCGCGGTGGATCGCGACGTCTTCACGACGCTCATGCAGGAGCAGCGCGACCGCGCCAAGGCCGATGCGAAGGCCAAGAAGGGCCAGCGCGCCGACCTCTCGGTGTACAAGGAGCTGCGCGGCCTGGGGGAGACGCTCTTCACGGGGTACGACGAGCTGCACCACGAGAGCCGCGTGCTCGGCATCGTGGTCGACGGTGCGCCCGTGCGCGAGGCGCGCGAGGGCGAGATCGCCGAGATCGTGCTGGCCGAGACGAGCCTGTGGGCCGAGTCCGGCGGTCAGGATTCGGATCAGGGTGTGATCGTGGGCGACGGCTTCGAGGCCGAGGTGCTCGACGTGCAGAAGCCCGTGCAGGGGCTCATCGTGCACACCGCCAAGGTGACGGTGGGCACGGTCGGTCTCGATGCCCGCGCCGAGACCCGCGTCGACGCCGACTACCGGCGCGGCGCCACTCAGGCCCACTCGGGCACGCACGTCGTGCACGCGGCCCTGCGGGAGGTGCTGGGAGCGAACGCGCACCAGGCCGGCTCGTACAACAAGGCCGGGTATCTGCGACTCGACTTCACGCACAGCGAGGCGCTCTCGGCCGAGACCCGGAGCGAGATCGAGGAGATCTCCAACCTCGCGATCCGTTCCGACTACGAGGTCGTGACCCGTGAGATGCCGATCGACGAGGCGAAGGCGCTCGGCGCCATGGCGCTCTTCGGCGAGAAGTACGGCGATCGCGTGCGCGTGGTCGACATCGGCGGACCCTGGTCGCGCGAGCTCTGCGCCGGCACCCACGTCGAGAGCTCGGCCGAGATCGGCATGATCAGCCTCGTCTCCGAGAGCTCGGTGGGCTCCACGAACCGGCGCATCGAATCGCTCGTGGGCATCGAGGCCTTCCGCAACTTCGCCGCCGAGCGCACCATCGTGCAGCAGCTCACGAGCGGCCTGAAGGTGCCGCGCGCCGAACTCGTGACCAAGGTGCAGGATATCGGGGCGCAGCTGCGCGCCGCCGAGAAGAAGATCGCCGCGCTCGAGGCCGAGAAGCTGACGCAGCGCGTGCCCGAGCT
Source organism: Leucobacter celer subsp. astrifaciens (assembly GCF_001273835.1). GTDB lineage: Bacteria > Actinomycetota > Actinomycetes > Actinomycetales > Microbacteriaceae > Leucobacter > Leucobacter celer. The sequence goes on from NZ_JHEI01000136.1 coordinate 265,639, forward strand.
GCTCGCGGGCGCCGAGGATCTCGGCGGCGTGCGGGCGGTGCTGGGCTCGCTGGGCGGCGTCGGATCGGCCGACGACGTGCGCGGGCTCGCGCTGCAGCTGCGCGACCGCCTCGGCTCCGATGCCGGCGTGGTGGTGCTCGCGGGCGACGCGGCGGGCAAGCCCGTCGTCATCGCCGCGACCACCGCCGCCGCGCGCGACCGGGGCGTGCGGGCCGGTGACCTCGCGAAGCTCGGTGCGCAGGTGCTGGGCGGCGGAGGCGGCGGCAAGCCCGACCTCGCCCAGGGCGGCGGCACCGATCCCGCGAAGATCGGCGACGCGCTGGCCGAGATCCGCCGGAGCCTGAACTCGTGAAGGCAGCGGCCTAGTGCGCAGCGGCGTGCGGCTCGGGATCGACGTGGGCAAGGCCCGCGTCGGCGTGGCCCGGAGCGACCTGCACGGCATGCTCGCCACCCCGGTCGAGACCGTGCCGCGCGACCTCGGGGGAGATGCGGATCTGGTGCGCATCGCCGCGATCGCGACGGAGCACGACGCCTTCGAAGCGGTGGTCGGGCTCCCGCTGAACCTGCGGGGCGAGCGCACACCGTCGACCGAGGACGCCGAGCGCTTCGCGCAGCGCCTCGCCGACCGCCTGTCCGCCCAGGAGGTGTCGGTGCGGCTCGTCGACGAACGGCTGTCGACCGTGTCGGCCCAGGGCCAGCTGCGGCAGGCGGGCAAGAAGACCAAGCAGAGCCGATCCATCATCGATCAGGCGGCGGCGGTGGTGATCCTGCAGCACGCGCTCGACATCGAGCGCTCGCGGGATGAGGCGCCCGGCCACGCCGTCGACCCGGTGGAACGGCCCGAGGAGGGAATCCAGTCATGAACGCACGCACACGCAGCGAACCCCGGCATATCGGACGGCGTATCCTGATCACGCTGCTCGTGACCGCGCTGCTGCTCGGCGGCCTCGCGGCGGCGGGCGGCTACCTGTGGTCGCAGTACGGCGGCTCGATCTCGCAGATGCTCGGCTGGACGACCAACGACTACGAGGGCGAGGGGCACGGCGAGACCGTCGTCGTGATCACCGCCGGCGAGATCGGCGAGGACATCGCGGACACGCTGGCCGAAGCCGACGTGGTGAAGACCTCGGAGGCCTTCTACGATCTGCTGCTGGAGCAGGAGCCCGCGGTCGAGTTCCATCCCGGCTCGTATCGCGTGAAGCTGCAGATGAGTGCGCAGGCGGCGCTCGATGCGCTGCAGGATCCGGAGAACCGTATGGCGTTCACCGCGATGATCCCCGAGGGCAAGACCGTCGAGCAGACCCTCGAGATCGTGTCGGCCGGCGCCGACATCCCGCTTGAGGAGCTGCAGGCCGCGGCGGAGGACCTCTCTGCATTCGATCTCCCCGAGGGCGTCGACAGCCTCGAGGGCTGGCTCTTCCCGGCGACCTACGAGTTCGAGGAGGAGACGACCGGAGCCGAGGCCATCGCGCGCCTGGTGCGGGAGCAGCAGGCCGTGCTCGACGAGTTCGGCGTGGCGGTCGAGGATCGCGAGCGCGTGCTCACCATCGCGGCGATGGTGCAGCGCGAGGGCGGCCGGATCGAGGACTTCGGCAGGGTGTCGCGCGTCATCCAGAACCGCCTCGACGAGGGCATGCTGCTGCAGATGGACTCCACCGCTCAGTACGGCATGGGTCAGCACGACGACGGCAGCGTGTGGTCGACCGATGAGGCCCTGGCAGACGACAACCCGTGGAACACCTACGTGCACGAGGGCCTGCCCCGGGGCCCGATCGCCAATCCGGGCCGCGACGCCATCGCGGCCGCGATCGACCCGGAGGCGGGCGACTGGCTGTACTTCGTCGCGGTGAACCTCGACACGCGCGAGTCGGTGTTCTCGGCGACGCTCGAGGAGCACAACGCCGCGGTCGAACAGCTGAACCAGTGGTGCGTGGCGAACCCGGGCAAGGGCTGCTAGTGCCGATCGGCGGAGCGGGAGACGGGGTGCTGCGCGAGCGGCTCGCCGTACTGGGCTCGCCGATCGCACACTCGAAGTCGCCGGTGATCCACGCGGCCGCCTACGAGGTGCTCGGGCTCGACTGGTCGTACGACCGCGAGCGGCTCGAGGCCGAGGCGCTCGAGGCGTTCCTCGCCTCCCGCGGACCGGAGTGGCGAGGCTTCTCGCTCACGATGCCGCTGAAGGAGGAGGCGCACCGGATCGCGTCGGTGCTGGATCCGGTCGCCGCCGAGAGCGGCGTCGTGAACACGCTGCTGCGCATCGCGAGCGGCGTGGGCGCCGGACCGCGCTGGGCGGGGTTCAACACCGACGTTCCGGGACTCGCCGCGGCCATCGCGGGAGCGGGGCTCGACGCCTCGAACACGATCGTGATCGGATCGGGGGCGACCGCGGTCTCCGCGATCCTCGCGGCCAGGCGGCTGGGGGCGCAGCGGGTCGAGATCGTCGCGCGCAATACGGAGGCCATCGGCGACCTCGTCGGGCGCTTCGGCGGTACGAGCGAGCCCGGATCGGCGGCCGCGCTGCACGTGTCGGGCACCCCGATCGAGCGCCTCGAGGCGACGATGCAGCTGCGCGAGGTGCATCGGCCGACCCTGCAGCCGGCCGCCGATCCTGAGCCGACCCTCGTCATCTCCACGCTCCCCGGCCCCGCGGGCCGCGATCTCGCGCTCCCGGAGCGGCTGACGCGGATCCCGCTCTTCGACGTGGCCTACGACCCCTGGCCGTCGCCGCTCGCCGAGGGCTGGCAGGCCGCCGGCGGCGTGGCCCGTCCCGGCATCGACATGCTCGTGGAGCAGGCCGTCATCCAGATCCGCATCTTCATGCACGGCGATCCCGAGCGACCGCTCCCGGACGAGGTGCGCGTGCGGGAGGCGATGCGCGGCGCGGCGGGGCTCCCCGATATGGGAGGATAGAAGGTATGCTGCGTTGGCTTACCGCCGGAGAATCTCACGGCCCTGAACTGATCGCCGTCCTCGAGGGACTGCCCGCTGGTGTTCCCGTCTCGCTCGACGGCATCCGCGAGGATCTCGCCCGTCGCAAGCTCGGCTACGGCCGCGGCTCGCGCATGAAGTTCGAGCAGGACGAGCTGCACCTCTCGGGCGGGGTGGTGCAGGGCGTCTCCATCGGCGGTCCCGTCGCGATCCGCATCGGCAACACCGAGTGGCCCAAGTGGGTCGAGGTGATGAGCGCCGAGAAGACCGAGCTCTCGGAGAAGTCGCGGGGCCGCGGTGCACCGCTCACCCGTCCGCGTCCGGGGCACGCCGACCTCGCCGGAATGCAGAAGTACGGCTTCGACGAGGCCCGTCCGGTGCTAGAGCGGGCGAGCGCCCGGGAGACCGCCGCGCGCGTCGCCCTCGGCGCCGTCGCCCGCGCGTTCCTCGCCGAGCTCGGCATCCGCCTCGTCAGCCACACCGTGTCGCTCGGCGAGATCGCCGCGCCCGCCGACGGCCCGCTGCCGCGCCCGGAGGACGTCGCCGCGCTCGACGCCGATCCGCTGCGCTGCTTCGACGCCGAGACGAGCGCCCGCATGGTCGAGGAGGTCGACGACACCAAGAAGTCGGGCGACACCATCGGCGGTGTGGTGGAGGTGCTCGCCTACGGCCTGCCGGTCGGCCTCGGCTCGTACGTGCACTGGGACCGCCGCCTCGATTCGCGTCTCGCCGGCGCGCTCATGGGCATCCAGGCGATCAAGGCGGTCGAGGTCGGCGACGGCTTCGAGACGACTCGTCGCCGCGGCTCGGCCGCGCACGACGAACTGCACATCGCCGACGGGCGCATCGCCCGCGAGACGGGCCGTGCCGGCGGTATCGAGGGCGGCATGACGACCGGCCAGGTGCTGCGCGTGCGTGCGGGCATGAAACCGATCGCCACGGTGCCGCACGCCCTGCCCACGGTCGACATCGCAACCGGCGAGGAGTCGAAGGCCCACCACCAGCGCAGCGACGTCTCGGCGGTGCCGGCCGCCGGCGTGGTGGCAGAGGCGATGGTGGCACTCGTGCTGGCCGACGCGGTCTCGGAGAAGTTCGGCGGCGACAGCGTGGCCGAGACGAAGCGCAACCTCGAGTCGTATCTGGCGGCGATTCCAGAGCGGCTGGCGACCGTCATCGAATCGTGAGCGCGCACCGGCGGGTGAATCGAGCCTCCGGGCCCCCGGCCCCGAGGCCGAAGCCAGGGCCGCCGACCACCCCGATCCGGCAGCAGCCGTCGCAGGACGAGGCGGCGGCGGGGAGCCCGAGCGAGACTCAGGACCGTGCAGCGCCCGCCAAGGGCCGGTCGCGCCGCCGGCGCCGTCGGCGTGCGGGATCCCGCCTGCCGGAGCGCGCCATCGTCTTCGTCGGCCCCATGGCGGCGGGCAAGACGAGCCTCGGCAAGCGCGTGGCCCGCGAGCTCGGCATCCCCTTCGTCGACTCCGACGCGGTGTTCGTGCGCAGGTACGGGGTCATCGCCGACTTCTTCACGACGCACGGAGAGGCCGAGTTCCGGCGGCTCGAGGCCGAGGTGATCGCGGAGGAGCTCGCCGTTCCCGGCAGCCGCATCGTCGCGCTCGGCGGCGGCGCGGTGATCACGGAGAGCACCCGCCGACTGCTGGAGCAGCATCCGGTGGTGCTGCTGCTGACCACGCAGGACGCGGTGCTGCGCACCGCGAACCTGTCGCGCCGGCCGCTGCTGCGCGACGATCCGGAGGCCTGGGGTCGCATCCTCGAGGAGCGCCGGCCATACTACGAGGAGGTGGCCGACGTCACCTACCGCACCGATCGCGCCACCAAGGAGCAGCTCGCCCGCCGGGTCGCCCAGTGGGCGCGGGCCTACGCGCGGAAGCACAATGACAACGAGAGGGAGCAGTAGATGAGCGACGCCATCGTCATTCCGGTCACCGGTGAGAGCGAGTACGCCGTGACCGTGGGGCACGGGGTGCTCGACCGCGTGCCCGAGGCCCTCGGCGACCGCGTGGCGAAGGTGCTCATCGTGCACACCTCCACCGTCGGCAAACTCGCCGACGAGCTGCGCGAGGCGCTGCAGGAGCGCTACGCGCAGGTGCTGCTCGCCGAAGTGCCCGACGCCGAGGCCGCCAAGCGCGTCGAGGTCGCGGCGTTCTGCTGGCAGATCATGGGGCAGGCCGATTTCACGCGCACCGACGCGGTGATCGGGCTGGGCGGCGGAGCCGTCACCGATCTGGCCGGATTCGTCGCGGCGACCTGGCTGCGCGGTGTGCGGCTCGTGCAGATCCCCACGACGGTGCTCGGCATGGTCGACGCCTCCGTCGGCGGCAAGACCGGCATCAACACCGCCGAGGGCAAGAACCTCGTCGGGTGCTTCTACGCCCCCGCGGCTGTGATCTGCGATCTCGACCTGCTCGCGACGCTGCCGAAGAACGAGATCCTCGCGGGTTTCGCCGAGGTCGCGAAGTGCGGCTTCATCGCCGAGCCCGAGATCCTCGACATCATCGAGGCCGACACGGAACGCGCCACCGACCCCGGCAGCCCCGAATTCCAGCGGCTCATCGAGCTCGCGATCCGGGTCAAGGCGCGGGTCGTCTCCGAGGACTTCCGCGAGGGCGGGCTGCGCGAGATCCTCAACTACGGGCACACGCTCGGCCACGCGATCGAGCACGCCGAGCGCTACCAATGGCGGCACGGCGTGGCGATCTCGATCGGCATGATGTACGCGGCGGAGCTCGGCCGACTGGCCGGCTCGCTCTCCGACGAGGCGGTGGAGCGGCACCGCAGGGTGCTCTCGGCGCTCACGCTGCCGCTCTCGTACCCGGCCGGGCGCTGGCCCGGGCTGCTCGCCGCGATGCAGCGGGACAAGAAGGCGCGCGCGGGCATGCTGCGCTTCATCGTGCTCGACGACATCGCCAAGCCGCGGGTGCTCGCGGGCGTCGACGACTCGATGCTGCAGTTCGCGTATCAGGAGATCGCTGCCTGACCCCGCAGCGAACAGACGCACCCTAGCCGCGGGAGTCGAGCACCGCGCGGCACGCCAGGTGCAGCGCGAGCCGGGTCTCCGGCGAGGCGAGGTCCACTCCGACGAGCTCCTGCGCGCGCTGCACCCGGATCGCCACCGTGTTGCGGTGCAGCCCGAGCGCGGCCGCGGTCGCCTGGATGCCCGACTCGTGATCAAGATACGCCGCGAGCGTGTCGAGCAGTTCGGGAGCCTCGGAGAGCAGCGGGGCGAGCAGCGACTCGGCGGCCGGGAGGAAGGTGTCGGTGCCCGTCCACGCGAGCAGCAGCTGCTCGAGCCCCAGGCTGTCGACGCGCACGAGATATCCGCTGCCGGAGCGGGAGGTCGCGATCTTCGCGGCGTCCGCGGCCTCGCTGAGCGTTCGTGAGAGTCCGGCTTCGCCGCTCTGGAGCGAACCGACGCCGAGCGCGATGTCCCGCGTGGTACGCAGGTGCTGATGCACCCGGTGCAGCCGGCTCGCGTAGGCCTCGACCTCCTGCGCGGTCGGAGGCTCGACGAGGCTCAACCACCCGAGCACGCTCGGCCCCGCGAGCGCCGCGTGCGCTTCGACCGAGACGGTGCTGAGCTCGTGGGAGACGGCCCTCAGCAGCCCGATCGGGTCGACCCGGCCCCGCGGCGTGAACTGGAAGCCCAGGTGGTAACCGCTCGTGCGCCATCCGCGCTCCGACATGCGGCGCTGGACGTCGGGATCGCGCGTGCCGCGCAGCTCCACGAAGTCGCGCAGCAGGTCCGAGGAGGCCGACGCGTCGTTCACCGCCGCGAGCTCGTCGATGAGGATGCGCGCGGCCACCGCGGGCATCATGATCTCGGCGACGGTGGAGAGCGTGCGCAGCTGTGCGTCGCCCAGTCCGGTGCCGAACACGACGAGGCGAAGCCCCGCTCGGGTGGAGCTGTCGATGCGCACCGACGCGGCCGCGGTGCTCCCGAGCCGGGCGACGCTGATCCACCGCGAGAATTCGAGAGCCGCGTGCAGCTCGGGTTCGAGCTCGCCGCCCGCCTGCTGCACCGGAGCGCTCCCGTCGACGAGGGCGATGCCGTGCCCGATCGCGGCGGAGAGGTGCCCGAGCAGGTCCGAGAGGTCCGCCGCGGGGTACTGGAAGGCGTGGGCGACCTTGCGCACGTAGTCGATGGTGAGCGCGTCGCGCGCCTGCTGCAGCTGCCAGCAGGCGCGGGCGAGGTCGAACGGGCGCACGACGTCGAGCAGGGCGAGGCCGAGCCGGTCCGCGAGCCTGCGCGAGCCGGCCTCGGCGCCGGCGGCTCCCGGGGCCGCGAGCGCGGCGAACCCCCGGTCGCGCACCCTGCGGATCAGGGAATCCTGCTGCCAGGTCGCGGCCGGGAACGGGGTGGTCAGTACGAGCAGGCCGCCGTCGGCCCGTGCCTCGGGATCGTCGACGGCCACCTCCGTCCACTCGCCCGCGGCCGTCGCCCCGACGACCGTCAGCCCGCCGCTGTCGGGGTGCGCGAGCAGCGCGGCGAGGTCGAAGCCGGCCGGGACCGCGCGGGGGTTCGTCACCATGCGGGATCCAATCCCTGAAGTCCGTACGAGGAGGGGAACGCGCTGCGGGCTCTCACCGGGTCTCCCCGCCACCAGTCGTCGGCGGGGAGCGTCAGGATCGCGATGTCCCGGTTCAGCCGCAGCTCGGTGACCTCGATGAGCTCTCGCGACTGCGCGTCGAGGGCGACGATGAAGTCGGGTGCCGCGGCCACCGGCTCCCCGTCGGCGAGCACCGCGAGATACTCGGACCGGCCGACGAGCCGGAGCACCGCTCCGTCCTCTCCGCCGATCTCGGTCGTGTGCACGTGGGGATCGGCGCGGTCCTGCGAGATCCCGAGCACCCGGCCCTGCCCGATGAGATCGGCGCCGATCCTCGAGGCCAGCTCTGCGAGCGTCCCGGCCCTGGTGTCGACGAGTGCGGCGCCGATCCGCAGGGACTGGCGCAGGTGCCCGTGGATCGAGTGCGCGACGAGGTCGCCCGCGGTGAACCCCGCGACGAGGATGTACCCGACGCCTCCAGCCTGGATGATCGACGCGCGCATCAGCTGATCCACGTCGCTAGCCCGGTCCGAGCGCACGAGCGAGATGCCGCCCGCGCCGGTACCGCAGACGGCGAAGAGCCCGGGCACGCGATCGAGGAACAGTGTGGAGCGATCGAGCGTGGGAACCGCGCGTCCGCTGCAGTCGGCGTCGACGAGCGTGCGGTCGTCGGAGAAGAAGAACGGGGTGAGGGCGTTCGTCCCGCCGCCTTCGAGCGAGCAGACGGCGTCGAGCCGTTCGCCGATCCAGCGCTCCGCGACCTCGATGAGCGGGGCGAACGCGTCGAGCTCGGGGAGCCGCTCCTCCAGGAGCATCGTGGAGCCGGCGAACGCCGGTGCGAAGCACGGAGTGCGCGCATCCAGCTCGTCCGGCGAGAACGCCGACGCCGGCCCTTCGAAGCTCCGGCTGAGCATGAGCTCGACGTGCCTCGGGGAACCGCCGCCGCCCGAACCGCAGAACGCGGCTCCCGCCGAGATGATCGGCAGGTCGTCCGCGGTGATGGTGAACGGCATGATCCCCAGCGTAGGGGGTCGGGCGGCGGACCGCCCGATTCCCCCGACGACGTCACTCCCCGCGGTGCGCGATCGGCTCTCCGGCTCGGATCGAGCCGTCGAAGCGGTGCGGATCGAGGTCGTATCCGAAGTACCGGGGTCCGACGAGTTCGATGGCCTCGGGGGAGTGCCAGCGCTCGTCCGCGGGCGCGGCGATGACCCTGACCCGCTGCCCGTAGCGGAGCCCCTCGGTGGTGATGGGTTCGCCGCTCTCGTGGTCGAGCACCATGATGAGGTCCGGCGCCGTCGCGAGCACCTCCCCGTCCAGGGCGGCGATGAGGTGCTCGTTCTGGAAGGAGAGCTCGAGCGTGCGGTCTCCCTCCGAGATCACGGCGCGCCCGCGGGCGAAACCGCTGGTCGTGGCGCGCGCGACGTCGACCACCTTGCCGCCGAACAGCACCCGGCCGCCGAGCAGCTCGGCGACCCGGACGACCGCGTCGGCCTTCTCGGAACGGGCCTCGAGGATGCCCCGTCCGACCGCCGCGCAGAGGCTCAGCGAATCCCGCACGAGCGTCTTCCGCGCCGTCTCGCCCGACATGTGGAACCCGGACAGCATGATGGAGCAGCCCATCTCGACCGCCGCCACGCGGATGATGCGCTCGCCCCAGATGTTGTCGATCGTGCGCAGCACGCCGATGTTCCCCTTCTCGTCCGCGTACGCGAGCGGCGAGGCCTGGACCCCGTAGAGCGTCGGCAGCACCATCTGGAGCTCGGGGAAGGCCCGGCCCATGCCGTCGCCGTCGATGAGGGGGAGCCCGAGGGCCGCGGCCGCCGCGATCGGGATCGTCGAGTTCACGCCGCCGACCTCGATGCACATGATGTGCGTCACGGGGCTGCCGTAGTGCTCGCTGAGCTCCTGCAGCGGGAGCACGACCGAGTCGAGGCTCGGCAGCTTCTCCACCATGACGGTGGGGGCGCCCAGCATCGAGACGTTGGCGACGACGGCGTCATCGGGCAGCTCGTCGAGCGAGACCACCGTCACGTCCCCGTGCGCCCGCAGCGCCTGCTTGGCGAGCAGGCCGCCGATGTACGGGTCGCCGCCACCACCGGTGCCGAGCACCGCCGAACCGCGGGCGATGTCGTCGATGTCGTCTACTGAGATGGTCCAGCTCATGGTCGTACCTCCATATCCAGGTCGCCGACGGCCTTCGCCCTGATGCGGGTCGCATTGCCCGGCAGGTAGGGGATCGGCACCTCGTCGAAGTCGATGATCGTGACGGTCGATGGGCTCGCGCCGGCGGCGACGGCCCGCTCCTCGGCCTCCGCGCGCACCTCGGCGATCGTTCGTTCGCGGTCTCCCGGATCGATCGAGTAGACCTTGTCGATCTCCCCGCCGACCTGGGCGATCGAGGCGCCGATCGCGTTGGCCACGGCGTAGTTCTCGGGCTTCGACACCTCGCCGAAGATCGGGAGCCGGTCGGGGAGCAGCACCGATCCGCCGCCGACCGCGACCACCGGGATCGGCTCGGGCGAGGTGCGCATGCGGTCCACGGCTTCCGCGATGCGTTCCGAGATGCGATCCAGCACGCGCTGCACGAAGGCCGGATCGAGGTGCGCGACCCGGGATCGGTCCCCGATGTCGGCGCGGCCCGCGGCGACGGCGATGTCGGTCGCGGTGAGCGTCGATCCGCCGAACACGAGCGCCTCGGTCTGGAGCCGGTAGCCGACCGACTCGGGCCCCACCTCCGCGGTGTCCTCGTCCACGATGCTGCCGCCGCCGATCCCGAGCGAGAGCACGTCGGGCATGCGGAAGTTGGTGCGGATGCCGGCGACCTTCACCTCGTTCGCCGTCTCGCGGGGGAAGCCGTTGATCAGGAGTCCGATGTCGGCGGTCGTGCCGCCGACATCGATGACGGCGCAGGTGCTGAGTCCGCTCGTCAGCGCGGCGCCCCGCATGGAGTTGGTCGGGCCGGAGGCGAAGGTCGCGACCGGATAGCGTCGCACGTAATCCTCGTCCATCAGGGTGCCGTCGTTCTGGCTCAGGAAGATCGGCGCGGTGATGCCCTGGGCGCGCACCGCCGAGGTGAGCCCGTCGACGATCTCGGAGGCGAGCTCGCGGAGGGCGGCGTTGATCACGGTCGCGTTCTCGCGCTCGAGCAGCCCGATGCGGCCGATCTCGTGCGAGAGCGAGATCGCGACGCCTTCGCCGAGCACCTCGGCGATGATCGCGGCGGCCTCGACCTCCAGGTCGTGGTTCACCGGGCTGAAGACCGAGGAGATCGCGACTGAGCGGATGCCGTGCTCGCGCATGTCGGCCGCGTGCCGGCGCAGCTCCTGGGGATCGAGCGGGCTGATGGGGCGCCCGTCGAACTCGTATCCGCCGTGCGCGAGGTAGCTGCGCGCCTCGATGGCGGCCGTGAGCTCTGCCGGCCAGTCGATGAGCGGGGGCAGCGCCTCGGTCGCGGGCAGGCCGAGACGCAGGGCCGCGGTCGGCGCCAGCCGCTTCGCCTGCACGAGGGCGTTGATGAAGTGGGTGGTGCCGATCATCACGGCGGCGATGTCCGAGCCTTCGAAGTGATGCGCGGAGCGCAGGTCCTCGATCGCCTGGACGATGCCGCTCGTCACCTCGGGGGTGGTCGAGTGCTTGACGCCGGCGAGGGTCCGGATGCCGTCCATGAGCACGGCGTCTGTGTTCGTGCCGCCGACATCGATGCCGATATGCATGGTTCTCGCTTTCATGGGTGTGAGAGGGTCGGGGAGCCGCTCAGACGGCTGCGAGCTGTTCGGGCTCGCGGGTGGGGGCCGAGCCGACGGCGCGGAGCCAGCCGAACCTGCCGGCGGCGATGTAGAGCACCATCGAGATCAGCAGAGAGATCACCGCCGGAATGCCCCAGGTGATGAAGTAGCCGGCGACGGAGGAGACCACCCAGATGACGATGGTCACCGGAACGATTCGCGGAGCGGAGACGGGAAGACGTCCGTCCGCGCGCGATGCCTCGAGTTCCGGGCGCCAGCGCTTCACGATGTAGTACTCGGCGACCATGATGCCCGCGATCGGCGGGAAGGCGACCGAGAGCAGGATGAGGAAGTCGGTGAACTGGCTGAGGATGCCCGCCGCGGCGAGGATCGAGCCGACGACGCCGAGCACGATCGTGGTGGCGGCCCGGTGCAGGTGCTTGCCGAAGGCGGTCGAGATGAAGTTCACGAGGCCGAGGGTCGACGAGTAGAGGTTCCAGTCGTTGATCTTCAAGGTGCCGGTGATGACGATGAGCAGGCCCACGACGCCGACCGAGGAGGTGATGATCGCGACGATGTCGCCGCTCGCCGCCGCGTGCGCCACGAGCACGCCCGAGAGGCCGATGACGAACTCGCCGAGCGTGACTCCGACGACGGTCTGCTTGACGACGTCGGCGCGCGAGCGGTTGAAACGGGTCATGTCGGACGAGATGATCGCCCCGACGATGAGGCCGCCCGCGACGATTCCCGTGCCGGCCCAGACGCTCATCGTCGGACCGGGGGCCGGGCCGGTGAGCAGCTCGCCGAGGTCGTGCCGGGAGATCTCGGTGATGATCGACCAACCGACGAGCACGAGGAACAGCGGTACGGTGATGTTCGCGAGCCACTGCATGCCGCTGAAGCCGAACACGACGATCGCGGTCACCGCCAGACCGAAGAGCAGGCTCCAGAGCCAGACCGGCATGACGCCGGGCACGAGGCTGTCGAGCGATTGCGCCGAGATCGCCGACTGGATCCCGAACCACCCGACGAGGCTGATGCCGATCGCGAGCCCCACGAGTGCGGCACCGATCTCGCCGAAGCCGGTCCAGCGGGCGAGGAGCGCGGTGTTGAGGCCCTCGCGCTGGCCGATGAAGCCGACGAAGACGATGACGATCTCGAGGATGATGGAGCCGAAGAGGAACGCGAGCGCCGCCTCCCCGAACGTCATCGAGTAGCCGAGCGTCGCGCCGAGCAGGAACTGGGTGAGGGCCGAGACCTGGCCGAACCGCTGCACTGCGATTCCGAACCAGTGCTTGCGAGATGCGGCGGGGACTCGGCTGAGTGCGAAGTCGTCGCCGTGAGTGTTCCGGGACATGAGCATCCTTGCTGGTGAGAACGGGAGGGGTCACCGTCAGAGTAGGCTCGTCGCAGATCGGTGGACATGGGCATTCTGCATGAATCCGTCCGCTTGCCGTGCAATGTGCACTGCTTGGGTGCGCACTGGGCGGGGGATCCGGGATCCGTCCGGCTCAGCCGATCCGGAACCCCTGACCCGAGAGGATCAGCGCGAGCACGCGCTGATCCTCGCGATGCATCACGCCCTCCACGAAGCGGGTGAGCGCGCGATCCAGCGAGACGGATCCCGCGCTTCCCGCGACCTTCTGCAGCACCGCGACAAGGGTGCGCGGAGCGAGCACCGCCTCCTCGAGGCCCGGGCGTCCGTCGATCTCGCGCTCGGTGCTCACGTACTCGCCGAACCCCTCGCCGTGCTCGCCCGCGAAGACCTGCTGACTGATGAACGCGGCCCGTGCGACTCGGAAGATCTCCTCGTTCGACAGCTCCGCCGGCAGCCGGCCGTGCCGGTCGACGACGGTCGCCGCCGCGAGCAGCGCGTTCTCCGCCGGGAACTCCTCGTAACCGAGGCCGGTGTCGGGGTAGTGCACCCGGTAGGCGTTCGCCCCGATGCGGTTGACCAGTTCGGCGCTGAGCCGGTCGAGGCCGCGGTAGCGGTGCGGGGTCTGCTCGTTGGCGGTGGCGAGGATCGCGAAGCCGGGCGCGATCCGCACCGTCCGGCCGGCGTCCTCCTGCACGCCGAGCGTGTCGCCCGGGCGCAGCTGCAGGATGCGGTTGAGCCGCTTGAGGAACTCGGCGGGCATGGCGTTGAGCTCGTCGAGGATCACCGGGCGCCCCTCGACCATCGCGCGCAGCAGCGGGCCGGGCACGAATGCGCTCACCGTGGCGCCGTTCTCCGAGCGCAACTCGTGGGTGCCGATGAGCTGCGCGCTCGTGATGTCGCCGTAGCCGGACACGAGCTCGGGATCCCGGCCCACCGCCCGTCGTGTCAGGTGCTCGGCGAGTGCGGTCTTCGCTCCGCCGGTCTCGCCGACCAGCAGCACCGGGTCGCCGCGCAGCACCGCGGGCAGCGCCTCGGCGATGATGCCGCTCATCTGGTCGGTGAGGAGCAGGCCGTCGCGCAGCTGTCTGCGGGCCTCGCGCAGACGCAGCGCGCCGAGCGCGTCGAGCACCCCGTCGCGCTGCCCGGACGTGCTGATGGCGGCGCGCCACGCGCCGTCCTCCAGGCGGGCGCCGGCGTGATCAGCGGCACCGGCATGATCAGCGGCACCGTCGCGATCAATGACACCGTCGCGGAGACTCGCCGCTCGGGAGCGTTCGGAGGCGGTGAGGGATCGGGCCCCCGCGATCGCTCGCGACACGATCGCGTCGGCCTCCGCGAGTCTCCGCCGGCGGCTCTCCGCCTCCTGATGCGCCTCGACCGCGAGCCGCAGGGTGCGCGCCCGCTCGTCGAGGGCGCGCTCGATCGCGGAGCGGTGCTGCGGATCCTCGAGGATCGCGGCGAGCCGCTCGTCGAGCCGGCGGAGGTCGTGGCGGTGCGCCTCGGCCTCGGGGCGTGCGGGATCCTCGGAGCCGAGCGCCCGGCGCACGCGGTGCCGCTCCTCGGAGATGGCCCGGGCCTCGCGCAGCGCGGGATCCGCATCGAATGCCAGCATGCCCGTCACGCTATCACTCTCCGGTCGGGCTCCTCCCGTTCGGCCCTTCCTGCGCGGTCGTTCTCGCGCGGCCTCTGCCGCGCGGCCTCTCCCGGTAGGGTGAGGGCATGGAGGCGCGCGAGGGGCTGCATGCCGTCGGGGCGGTGCTCGGGATCACCGTCACCGTCACCGACGACCTGTCGTGGGAGCTCGTGCGGCCGGCAGGCGGCTCGCCCGATCTGCGGGTCGGGCTCGGCTGGTACGCGGTGCGCGGCCACGGGGCCGAGGAGGCGATCGCGCTCGCGCTGCTGCAGCTGTGGGAGGGCGTGCGGGGCGAGGCGAGATCTCCGGATCGCTCGCGCCGGGCGCGCTCGATCGTGTCGGCACGGCCCGAGACCGAGCCCCTCGTCGTCGCCGTGATGCGCCTGCAGGCCGCGGCGGAGCTGCTCGCGGCGATGCCGGGCCTGCGTCTGCGCCTTGCCGCGGCGCTCGAGCGGAGCCTGCCGCAGGACATCTCGGAGCAGCCGCGGCATCTGCAGTGGGTCTCCGTGCTGCTGCGTGCGGGGCTGGGCGCCGGATTCCTCCCCGCAGCAGCGGTGGTCGCCGAGGAGTGGCTGGCGCTGCAGGCACGAGGGGCGGGGCGCATCGATCCGCTGCGGTGCGTCCTGGCGCCGGACCCGGAGCGGCCTCCTCTGGAGCGCTTCGAACGGTCGCTCGCGCTGCTGCTGCCGCCGTACGAACGGCTGCTCGCGCTCGATGCCCGCGAGCGGGGCCCGGGCGAAGCGCCGGACGGCGCGACAGCCCAGGAGCACGAGGGCGGTGCGGCGACGGACGACTTCGGCGCCGCCGGATCGGGGGCCGACGCGGAGCCGGGTGCGGAGGGCGCGGACGCGCCGGGCGGCGCCGCCGTTCCACCCGGCACCGATGAGTCGCGCGCGCGGCCGGGGGAGGGACGCCAGAGCGCTGAGGGGGCGGATCTCTTCGTCGCCGAGCAGGCGGGGTTCGTGAGCGCCTACCTGGCGACCCCGCTGCCGGCCGAGGGCGCGCTCGTGCAGGCGATCGTCGAACTCGACGCCGATGCCGAGGCGACGGCGCGGGGCGACGCCGAGCGCGATGCGGTGCGAGAGGCTGTCGGCGCGGCCGGGGCGGGCGGCGCCCTCGCCGCGGCCGACTACCGTTCCCGGGCCGCGGAGCTCGCCGCTGCCGTCGAGCGCATGCGCGAGGTCTGGGCGCGGGTGATCGCCGAGCGCGTCGCGCGCGTGCGCACGATCGGGCGGCGTGCGGTGCCGGAGGGCGAGACACTGGATCCGCAGGCGCTCGCAGGGGCGTTCGCCGAGGCCAGGTCGGGCGTGCAACGGCCCGCGGCGTTCCTGCGGCGGGAGACCCGGCCCCGGCGCACCCGGCGGGCCGGCAGCACCGACTACGTGCTGCTCGTCGATCGGTCGGCGTCGATGCAGGGCCGCCCTGCCGCTGCCGCCGCCGATGCGACGCTGGTGATGCTCGAGGCGCTCGCGGGCGTGGAGCGCGACATCGCCCACGCCGAGGAGCGTCAGGGCATCGAACTGGATCTCGACATCCGCACCGCGCTCGTGCTCTTCGACGCCGAGGCGGAACTGGTGAAGCCGCTGTCGCGCGGACTGGACGACGCCGTACGGCTCGGCATGGTCGCGGGCATCCGCTCGCCGCGGGGGTCGACCAACGACGGCGGGGCGCTGCGGCTCGCGGCGGAGCAGCTCGGCCTGCTCGGCGGGTCCACGGGCGACGGCAGGGAGCGTCGGCGCCTGGTGATCGTCGTGAGCGACGGCGGATCCAACGACGAGGCGGCGTCGGCGCGCGAGCTGAGGCGTCTGCGGGCCGCCGGGGTGAGCGTGCACGGGATCGGGATCGGCTCCGACGAGGTCGTCCGCCGCTACGCTCCGAGCAGCCGGCGCGTCGACGACCCGCGCGACATCGCCGAGGCGATGCAGCAGCTCGTGGAGAGCGAACTGCCGTGAGAAACTGGTCACCGCGAAGGGAGGCGGCGCATGGCGCGGACGGATGAGGATGCGGGGGCCCGGCTCGCCCGCGTGCTGTTTCCCGAGCTGGCAGCGGATCTCGACGCCGCACTCGCCGGGGGTGGGGGCGGAGCCGAGCAGGACTTCGACGAGTGGCTCGACGGCCGTGCGGAGGCCGTGCGCACCGAACTGGGAGGCGCCGCGTTCGGGGACGTCGGCGATGGCGGAGCGCGGGAGCGCTTCGAGCGCGCGTTCGCGGCTGCGCGCACCGTCGCCGGGTGGGTCGGATTGCGCGTGCCCGAACCGGAGGCTTTCGCGTCTGCGGGCGTCGACTTCGCCCGTCTGGGGGCGGCCCTGGCCGCCGATCCCACGCTCGCCCCGGTCGTCGCCCCCTACGGGCTGGGACCCGACGGCTGGCGGGAACTGTTCGGGCGTGCCGCGGGCGAGGAGCGGAGCCCGCTGGCTGCGCCCGGCGCAGCAGGTGGTGCAGCAGGTGGTGCAGCAGGTGGTGCAGCGCCCGATGCGCACCCGCTCGTGCTCGCACGCGAGGCCGAACGGGAGTTCGCGCTGCTCGACGCCGTTCCCGATCGGTCGGTGGCCGTTCTGCCGGGTGCCGCGCGCTCGGATGCCGTGCGCTGGACGCTGCGCCTGGTGCCCGCGGGTCTCGCGCCGGCGGTGCTCGGTCTGAGCTTCGAGCACGGTCCGCACGCGTCGCTGCCGGAGATGCTCATGCTGCAGCTGATCCGGGTCGTCTGCGGGGAGCCTCTCGTCGATGCACGCAGCTTCACCTGGCTCGCCGGTGCCCTCGCCGAGGGGCGTCTCGCCGCGCGGCACGTCTACGATTCCGACGAGCGCGTCGTGCGCATCAACTGCCGCGAGGTCGGCAACCAGGGCCCGCACCTGGGCGCTCGGCCGCCGGTGGGCGACGTGTTCGTGCGGTAGATCTCAGAAGGGGAGCGCCGCGGGTTGCGGAGCGGAGTCGTGACCGGGCGCGCCGGCGAAGACGACTCGACCGGGTGGTTGCTCACGATAGCCGCGACCGGTGGGGGACCTCCACTCGAGCGCGCCGTCGTCGTTCTGCCGCACTCGCCAACCCCCGTGATGCTTCAGCGTGTGGTGGCCGCGGCAGAGGTGGGCGAGGTTGTCGGTCGCCGTCGCCCCACCGAGGGCGGCATCGACGGTGTGGTCGAGATCGCAGCGGGCGAGAGGTGCGCGGCAGCCCGGGAAACGGCAGTGCTGGTCGCGCGCGGCGAGATAGCGGCGCATCCTCGCGCTCGGACGATAGCGGTCGACCGCGAGCACCGTACCGGCCGCGAGCACCGTACCGGCCCCGGTGCGCGCCGGGCCCGAGCCGGCTCGGACCTCGAGCAGCTCCCAGAACTCGGCGCGACCCGCCAGCTCGCGCGCGGTATCCGTGTCGATCGGCCCGTAGCCGGTGAGCGTCGGGGCGGGGCCGGAGGTGGGGTCGCCGAGGGTCCCGTGCTCTTCGTGCCCGCCAGGTTCGCGGTACGCCTCGTGCATCGGCGTCCGCCCGCCGCCGGACGGCGCTGTGAGGCACTCGACCGGGATGACGACCTGCACGTGGGCGCGCAGCGGTCCGCTGCCGGCCGAGGAGTGAGGGGTTACGGGTGCCGACGCGGCGCCGAGGACGATATCGGCGAGCAGGTCGGCTCTGATCTCGTCGCGGGTGCGCCGCTCGGCCTGTGCGCCCGCACACCGGTCGGTCTGCGCGCGCTCGATTTCGCGGCTGCGGCGGGTGAGCTCGTTGTAGACGCCGTGCGCCTCGGCCGCGGTCATGTGCGCGATGAGGTCGGACATGCCGTCCTCGCCATCGACCAGGGACACGCGCCGCCGCCTGCGGGCCTCCGCGTGGCGCTCGTCGAGCGGCTGCTGCGCGTACTGCTCCGCGATGCGGCGGGCGATCGGGCGCAGACGGCTCGGCGTCTCGAACCGCGCGTGCTCGAGCACCGCTTCCTCGTAGCCGGCGCGGCGGAGCACGGCGTCCGGGTCGTCGGCGCTGCCGATCACCGTCCCCGCATCGACGATCACGGCGGCGTGCTGCTCGGAGATCGATCCGTCGCGCAGGGCATCAAGGGTGCGAGGATACGAGCCGGTGAGGGCGAGGGCCCGACTGAAGCACTGCTCGACGGTGTGCTCGCTGTGCCGGAGCGCTGCCGCGGCCTCTGCGCGGACGGTGCGGTACAGGATCTCGCCGTCCCGGCCGGTGGGAATGCTGCGGTTCCCGGTTCCGCTCCCTGCAGCGGTCACATCGAACACGGCGGCGAAGGCCTCGAGCCGCGCCGCCTCCGCTACGCGTACGGCCCGCTCGGCTGCCTCGAGCTGCGACAGCGCGCTGTCCAGTGCCGCGACGCGCGCGTCGAGCGAGGTGGCAGCTCCGAGGTCGATGGTGGCCTCCAGAACAGCCGGGGAGCGGGTCGGGTGGGACATGTCACGAGTACATCAGCGACCACTGACATTCACGAAGCGCTTCAGGGCCTCGCGGGTCCAAAAACCAGGCCGCTGTTTAGCGAGCACCATACAAGTCTCTGCGTGACGCGGGGCAGGCCAGCTCAGCTCAGCTCACTTGCGCCTCGGCCCGCCTGCGCCCGCCCGCACTCGCTCATGCCCAGACGCTGGGTGCGTCGACACGCGTCGACGGGAGCCTGGTCGCCCGGCCCCACTCGAGCACCTCCTCGGGTACCTGCAGAAGTTCGGGATCCGCCCCGCTCTTCTCGAGGATCTCGGCGACCGGAACCACCCCGCCGCCGCGTCGCAGGATTCTTCCGCGCACGACGGCGCGGGCGTAGATCTCGGGGCGTCGCGCAGCATCGGGGCGCACGAAGCGCTGCTCGATGTACACGGCCTCCTCGTCGAAGCCGAGGATCCTCGACTCGATCCAGAACCTCATCCACGGGTTCAACGACTTGCGGTAGGAGATGGTCTGCCCCACGACCACCGGATACCAGCCCTCGCGCGTGAAGAGATCCCATACGCCATTGCGCTGGATCAGATCGAAGCGGGCCACGTCCATGACCGAGAGGTACTTGCCGTTGTTCATGTGCCGCAGGATGTCGAGATCGGTGGGCCACACCCTGAACCGCGAGCGCGAGACGTCGCCGAATCCGATGCCGCCGCCCCGACGGCCGACGAACCACTGATGCCAGAGAGTGCGGAAGATCATGTGCATGAGCGCGAGCCTAGGACGGCCGCGGGCGGTGCGCACGTCGTTTGTGCGAGACCTGCAAGAGGTCGGCGTGCGGGCGTTGTAGAATTGATCGGCGCTGACTCGCGCTCGAACCTCACAGAACCCGGAGAAGGCTGAGCATTATGGCAACCTCGAACGACATCAAGAACGGCACCGTGATCAAGGAGAACGGTCAGCTCTGGAGCGTGGTCGAGTTCCAGCACGTGAAGCCGGGCAAGGGCGGCGCGTTCGTGCGCACGAAGCAGAAGAACGTCGTCTCGGGCAAGATCATCGACAAGACCTACAACGCCGGTGCCAAGATCGAGACCGCCAACGTCGACCGCCGCGACTTCCAGTACCTGTACCAGGACGGCGCCGACTTCGTCTTCATGGACACGAGCGACTACGACCAGCTGACCGTGTCGGGCACCGTCGTGGGCGACGCCGCCAAGTTCATGCTCGAGAACCTGCAGGTGCAGATCGCCCTGCACGAGGGGGAGCCCCTCTACCTCGAGCTCCCCGCATCGGTCGTGCTCGAGGTCACCTACACCGAGCCGGGCCTGCAGGGCGACCGCTCCACCGGCGGCACCAAGCCCGCCACCGTCGAGACGGGCGCCGAGATCCAGGTGCCGCTGTTCCTCGAGACCGGCACGAGGGTCAAGGTCGATACCCGCACGGGCGACTACCTCGGCCGCGTCAACGATTAGTCGACGCCTCGATGAGTGCTCGCACCAAGGCGCGCAAGCGCGCCCTCGACATGCTCTTCCAGGCCGACGTGCGGGACGAGCCGGTCGTCAGCATCGTGAACGCCGAGGCCAAGCGCGCGGCGGGAGAACCCGATCGCGCGGCATCGTGGCTGTACGCGCGCGAGATCGTCGACGGGGTCACCGACCACCGCGACGAGATCGATGAGCTCATCATGAGCTACGCGCAGGGTTGGACGCTGGATCGCATGCCCAACGTCGACCGCGCGCTGCTGCGCCTGGCCGCGTGGGAGATCCTCTTCAACACCGAGGTGCCCGCCGCCGTCGCCATCGATGAGGCGGTGGAACTCGCCAAGGAGTACTCCACCGAGGACTCGAGCCGCTTCGTCAACGGCGTGCTCGGTCGGATCGCGGATCACTCCCGCGCTTAGTCTGAGGTTCCAGAACGACCCTCGCCTCTCGAAGCGAGGGTCGTTCGCTATTTCTGGGCGTCGAAGGAGCCGTTGCGAGGCTAGGCAGTTAAGGAAGAGCTCGCCTTCAGGGCCTCGAGAGCCGAGTTT
Organism: Leucobacter celer subsp. astrifaciens; assembly: GCF_001273835.1. Lineage (GTDB taxonomy): Bacteria > Actinomycetota > Actinomycetes > Actinomycetales > Microbacteriaceae > Leucobacter > Leucobacter celer. Next base: position 286,271 of record NZ_JHEI01000136.1, read on the forward strand.
CCTGCGTTCTTCAGCCCAGTGGCGATGACATTTCGTGCTGAGGGTACGTAGACATAGAGTACTCCAAGGGTAGCGCCGCCGAGGCCTCCTATGGCGATAGGCAGCCACTGAGGGACGTTGTTGTTCATGATGACCTCCGAACTATACTGGGTGTATGGGTTATACATAAGCATATGATACACGTATCAGATTGGATCTAGATGGTCATGACTGAACTTTCTGCTGGTGAGGTGCTTGCGAGGGGGCGCAAAGCTCTCGGTTGGAGTCAGAGAGGGCTCGCGGAGAAGCTCGGATGCAGCACTGTGTTGATCTCAAAGATCGAAAGTGGCGCGCGCGCGCCCTCCGCGCAGTTTCTGCAAACTCTCGATGTCCATCTGCCGGAGATCGCGGAAAAGGTACGTGTGGCCGCACCCAATCAGGTTCAGACGGCGAAACGGCAATCGGGCGGCCTCAAGATCGTTGATGCAATGAAGCTCGCAAAGGAGAATGCTGCTCGAGCAAACAGACTGAGAACTCGCGCGGAAGAGGGGAAGCGCAGGGCTGACGAGATCGCTGGTGCTCTCGATGAAAGAGTAAGGGAGTTTGACCGTGAGGCGATAGAACCGGTCACCGAGCTGCTCTCTCGTGTCACTGAACTGCCTGACGACATACTTCCACATGTTGAAGCTCATTCGTCACGAACACATCCTGAGTTTGCTGCTGCGCTCGAAGACGCGCAACTCCGGACAGGGAGAAGTATTTTTTCTCTGATCGGGGCAGGAGTGCTTGGTGGTGGGGCTGGCGCAGCTGTTGGCGCAGGTGCTGCGACGGCCACATACATGACGGTAGCTAGTCTTGCTACAGCTTCCACAGGTGCCGCGATATCCAGTCTGTCCGGGGCTGCCGCCACATCCGCGACTCTTGCCGCCATTGGTGGGGGGAGCTTGGCGGCCGGAGGCCTGGGAATAGCTGGGGGAACTACCGTGCTCACGGGAATCGTCGCGCTACCTGTGCTCACCATTGCGGCCTTTGCGATTGGGGCCAGTGGTGGTCGTATTCTCGAAACCCAGAAGAAGCATGAGATGGAGATCGTTAGGGCTGAGCAAGATTTCACTGCAAACGAGGTCGTGCTGAATGCATTTGTCGAACGTGCGACCAAGATTAATGAGATCCTCAAGTTTGCACTTTCGGCCATCAATAACCATAAGAAAGTGATCGAGGATGCCTTGCCGCACGGGGGAAGCTTGGTATGGGCGAAGGTGAGGCCTGAGGCCCAGGCGTCGATCCGCCGTGTTGCGGAGATCATACTGGCCTGTCTGACGGTTTTGGCTCTTCCTATTGGTATGAACCTCAAGAGAGACCCTTCGGGAGTCGTGATGGGCTCTGAGGGCATCGATGCAGGAGTTGCACCTCAGTTCGATGCGGAGCTTGATGCGGGATCTGAGCTTGAGGGGGAGTTTATCGACTATGCGATCGAAGAGTCATTTAGGCAGGTTGCTCGATAGGGGGTAACGGCCGTCGATCTGACCAAGAGCGAGTCGAGAGTGCCGCAGCACTTGTCGGGCCTTGGCGGAAGCTCCTGCTAGACTGGCGGGGTTGCAGCTTTTCTTTAACTCCCGTCCAGTGAGGCGGAGAAGGGGGGCTCGAAATGGGTACGCGAACAGTGCTGGAAGGCGCTGAGATCTCGCGGGCGCTGACTCGAATCTCGCACGAAATCATCGAAGCGAACAAGGGCGTTGCGGGACTGGTGCTCATCGGCATCCCCACGCGCGGCTCGCTGCTCGCTCAGCGCATCGCGGGAATCATCTCCCGGATCGAGGGCGCGGAGGTGCCCGTCGGCAGCCTCGACGTCACGATGTACCGCGACGATCTCGCCAAGCACCCCACCCGTGCGCCGCGTCCGACCGCGATGCCCGTCTCCGGCATCGACGGGACCACCGTCGTGCTGGTCGACGACGTGCTCTACTCGGGCCGCACGGTGCGCGCCGCGCTCGACGCGCTGAACGACCACGGCCGCCCGAAGGCCGTGCGCCTGGCGGCGCTCATCGACCGCGGTCACCGCGAGCTGCCGATCCGCGCCGACTACATCGGCAAGAACCTGCCGAGCGCCAAGCACGAGCGCATCTCCGTGCGCCTGTCCGAGCTCGACGGCGTCGACGAAGTGACCATCTCCGGCCCGGAGGAGCACGCATGAGGCACCTGCTCGATACGCGCACGCTGAGCCGTGATGACGCGATCCTGATCCTCGACACCGCGGAGGACATGGCCGCGGCCCAGCAGCGCGAGGTGAAGAAGCTGCCCGCCCTGCGGGGCAAGACCGTGGTCAACCTGTTCTACGAGGACTCGACCCGCACCCGCATCTCGTTCGAGGCCGCGGCGAAGCGGCTGAGCGCCGACGTGATCAACTTCAGCGCGAAGGGATCGTCGGTCTCGAAGGGCGAGTCGCTCAAGGACACCGCGCAGACGCTGCAGGCCATCGGGGCCGACGGGGTCGTGATCCGGCACCCCGCGTCCGGGGCTCCGGATCGCCTCGCGCGCAGCGGCTGGATCGACGCCGGCGTGCTCAACGCGGGCGACGGCACCCACGAGCACCCCACGCAGGCGCTGCTCGACGCGTTCACGATGCGCCGCCGCCTCTTCGGCGGCGGGATCGACGGCAGCGGGATCGATGGCGCAGGGAGCCGCGGCCGCGACCTCGACGGCGTCTCGGTCGTGATCGTCGGCGACATCGCCCACTCGCGCGTGGCCCGATCCAACCTGTGGCTGCTGAACGCCCTCGGCGCGCACGTGACGTTCGTCGCACCCGAGACGCTGCTGCCCTACGGCGCGCGCGACTGGCCCGTGACGATCCACCACTCGCTCGATGCGGCACTGCGCGAGGAGCGCCCCGAGGTGGTCATGATGCTGCGCATCCAGAGCGAGCGCATGCACGCGGCCTTCTTCCCGAACGAGCGCGAGTACGCGCGCAACTGGGGGCTCGACGACGCCCGCCTGGAGCGGCTCGTCGACGAGGCGATCGTGATGCACCCCGGCCCCATGAACCGCGGCCTCGAGATCTCGTCGCGCGCGGCCGACTCCGCGCGCTCGACCGTGCTCGAGCAGGTCGCGAACGGCGTCTCGGTGCGGATGGCCGCCCTGTACCTTCTACTGTCCGGCGAGCGAGAGGCGAGCATATGAGCAACCCCGACATCCTGATCCGCGGCGCGCGTCTCGCGGCCGATCTGACCGAGCGAGGCGGCGACGTCGGCGAGGCCGCCGCGGTGGATCTGCGCATCTCGAACGGCACCATCGTCGAGCGCGTCGCGCAGGCCGACGGCGGGCTCGCGGCACGCGAGGACGAACGGGTCATCGAGGCCGACGGTCTCGTCGCGCTCACGGGTCTCGTGGACCTGCACACCCACCTGCGCGAGCCCGGGTTCGAGCAGTCCGAGACGGTGCTCACGGGCACTCGTGCGGCGGCGTCCGGCGGCTTCACCAGCGTCTTCGCCATGGCCAACACCCTGCCCGTGCAGGACACGGCGGGCGTGGTCGAGCAGGTGCAGCACCTCGGCGATGCCGCGGGCTACGCCACCGTGCGGCCCATCGGCGCGGTGACCGAGGATCTCGCGGGCGAGCGGCTCAGCGAGATCGGCGCCATGGCCCAGTCGCGCGCCGAGGTGCGCGTCTTCTCCGACGACGGCAAGTGCGTGCACGATCCGCTGCTCATGCGCCGCGCGCTCGAGTACGTGAAGACCTTCGACGGCGTCATCGCCCAGCACGCGCAGGATCCGCGCCTCACCGAGGGCGCGCAGATGAACGAGGGCGCGCTGTCGAGCGAGCTCGGGCTCAAGGGCTGGCCGGCCGTCGCCGAGGAGTCGATCATCGCGCGCGATGTGCTGCTCGCCGAGCACATCGGCGCCCGGCTGCACATCTGCCACCTGTCGACCGCCGGCTCGGTCGAGGTGATCCGCTGGGCGAAGGCCCGCGGCGTGCAGGTGACCGCGGAGGTCACCCCGCACCACCTCATCCTCACCGAGGAGCTCGTGCGCAGCTACGACGCCCGCTACAAGGTCAACCCGCCGCTGCGCCGCGAGGAGGACGTGCGGGCGCTGCGCCGGGCCGTCGCCGACGGGGTCATCGACATCATCGCGACCGACCACGCCCCGCACCCCCTCGAGGCGAAGGAGTGCGAGTGGGACGTCGCCGCCTTCGGCATGGTGGGGCTCGAGTCGGCGCTGCCGATCTCGCTGCTCACGCTCGTGCACGAGGGGCACGCCAGCTGGGCGGAGCTCGAGACGCTGCTCTCGCACAAGCCCGCCGAGATCGGCCGGCTGGAGGGGCACCCGAGTGCCCTGGAACCGGGCCAGCCCGCCGACATCGCGCTGATCGATCCGAGCGGATCGAGCGAGTTCGACCTGGCGCGCCTGCAGGGCCTCAGCGTGAACTCTCCCTACCTCGGCATGGAGCTGCCCGGTCGCGTCGCCTACACTGTGCGACGCGGGTACCTCACGCTCGACGACGGCGAGCTGGTCGACACCGAGACCGTGGCCGCGGCCGCGGTTCGAGGGGGCGCGCTGTGAGCCAGACCACTTACGTGATCGTGATGGCGGCCATCGCCGCTCTCGCTCTCGTCGGCATGTGGTTCGCGTGGCGGGCCCGCGCCAGGCGCGACGTCGGCATCGAGCTGCCCGAGGCGGAGCTGGCGGGCGACGCCCTCGTGAGCTTCCCCCGGGCCGGCTACGTCTCGACCACCCCCGTGGACTCCCCGTTCGAGCGGCTGTCGATCCCGGGCCTGCGCTACAAGGGCTTCGCAACCCTGACGGTGCTGAGCGACGGCGTCGTCATCTCGGTCACGGGGGAGGAGCCCGTGCGCATCCCGGCCGCGCAGCTGCGCGGCAGCGGCACGGCCAGCGGGCGCATCGGCAAGGCCGTCGAGCGCGACGGGCTCTCGCTGCTGCGCTGGGTCGCGGGCGAGCGCAGTCTCGAATCCAGCTTCCGCCTCGCGAACCCCGCCGAGCAGGCGGCCTTCGCCGAGGCCATCGACAAGATCTCACTCACACCTTCGACGTCTCAGGAGGGCGCGATATGACCACCACACAGGTGACACACCCACCGGTAGATGCAGTACCCGCAGGCCACGCCGTGCTGGTGCTCGAGGACGGGACGCGCTACTCCGGGCGCGCATACGGCGCGACCGGGCGCACGCTCGGCGAAGTCGTCTTCTCGACCGGCATGACCGGCTACCAGGAGACCCTCACCGATCCTTCCTACGCCGGCCAGATCGTGCTCATGACCGCGCCCCACATCGGCAACACCGGGGCCAACGACACCGATATGGAGTCGCGCAAGATCTGGGTGGCCGGCTTCGTGGTGCGGGATCCCGCACGGCGCGTCTCCAACTTCCGCGCCGAGCGCTCGCTCGACGAGGATCTCGTGAACGACGGCGTGGTGGGCATCTCGGGCATCGACACCCGCGCCGTCACCCGTCACATCCGCTCCGCGGGAGCCATGCGCGCCGGCGTCTTCTCGGGCGCCGACCTCGATCTCTCAGAGGACGAGCAGTTGACGCTCGTGCGCGAGCAGGCCGGCATGGCCGGGAGGAACCTCTCGGCCGAGGTGACCACGCCCGAGCGCTACGACCTGCCCGCGGCCGAGGGCGTGGAGCGCGTCGGCTCGATCGCGGTGCTCGATCTCGGCATCAAGCGCGCCACCGTGCAGTACCTGTCGGAGCACGGCTTCGACGTCATCGTGCTGCCCGCCTCGACGAGCCTCGAGCAGATCCGCGAGATCGCGCCCGACGCCCTGTTCTACTCCAACGGACCCGGCGACCCAGCCGCCTCCGATGAGGCCGTGGTGCTGCTGCGCGAGCTGCTGCGCGACGGGATCCCGTACTTCGGCATCTGCTTCGGCAACCAGCTGCTCGGCCGAGCGCTCGGCTTCGGCACCTACAAGCTGCCCTTCGGCCACCGCGGCATCAACCAGCCGGTGCTCGACAAGCGCACCGGTCGCGTGGAGATCACCGCCCAGAACCACGGCTTCGCGGTCGACGCCCCCATCGAGGGGGAGCTCGACGCGCCGGAGGGCTTCGGGCGGGTGCAGGTGAGCCACTACAGCCTCAACGACCAGGTGGTCGAGGGGCTCGAGTGCCTCGACATCCCCGCCTTCTCCGTGCAGTACCACCCCGAGGCCGCGGCCGGTCCGCACGACGCCTTCTATCTGTTCAACCGATTCCGCGAGTTGGTTTCGACTCGCTCCGCTCGCTCAACCGGCGGAAAGACCCAGGAGGCCTGACCCGATGCCCAAGCGTTCAGACATCAACTCCGTTCTCGTCATCGGTTCCGGCCCGATCGTCATCGGTCAGGCCTGCGAGTTCGACTACTCCGGGACCCAGGCGTGCCGCGTGCTGCGCGAGGAGGGCGTGCGCGTCATCCTGGTCAACTCGAACCCGGCGACCATCATGACCGACCCCGACTTCGCCGACGCGACCTACGTCGAGCCCATCACCCCCGAGGTGATCGAGTCCATCATCATCAAGGAGCGCCCCGACGCGATCCTGCCGACCCTCGGCGGGCAGACCGCGCTCAACGCGGCCATGTCGCTGCACGAGCTCGGGATCCTCGAGAAGCACGGCGTCGAGCTCATCGGCGCGAAGGTCGATGCGATCCAGCGCGGCGAGGACCGCCAGATCTTCAAGGACCTGGTGATCGAGTCGGGCGCCGACGTCGCCCGCTCGCACGTCGCGCACACGCTCGAGGAGGCGAAGGAGTTCGCCAAGGACCTCGGCTACCCCCTCGTGGTGCGCCCCTCCTTCACCATGGGCGGCCTGGGCTCGGGCTTCGCCTACACGGAGGAGGAGCTCGTCCGGATCGCCGGCGACGGTCTGCACTACAGCCCGACCACCGAGGTGCTCCTCGAGGAGTCGATCCTGGGCTGGAAGGAGTACGAGCTCGAGCTCATGCGCGACACCGCCGACAACACGGTGGTCGTCTGCTCGATCGAGAACGTCGACGCGGTCGGCGTGCACACGGGGGACTCGATCACCGTGGCGCCGGCACTCACGCTCACCGACCGCGAGTTCCAGAAGCTGCGCGACATCGGCATCGACATCATCCGCCGGGTGGGCGTCGACACCGGCGGCTGCAACATCCAGTACGCCGTCGACCCGAAGACCGGCCGCATCATCGTCATCGAGATGAATCCTCGCGTGTCGCGCTCCTCCGCGCTCGCGTCGAAGGCCACCGGCTTCCCGATCGCGAAGATCGCGGCCAAGCTGGCCCTCGGCTACCGCCTCGACGAGATCCCGAACGACATCACGCAGAAGACTCCGGCGAGCTTCGAGCCGACGATCGACTACGTCGTGGTGAAGGCCCCGCGCTTCGCCTTCGAGAAGTTCCCGGCCGCCGACGACACGCTCACCACCACCATGAAGTCGGTGGGCGAGGCGATGGCGATCGGCCGCAACTTCACGACGGCGCTGCAGAAGTCGCTGCGCTCGCTCGAGAAGCGCGGCACCTCGTTCCACTGGGGTCCCGTACGCCCTGGCGAGGAGAGCCGCACGGTGGAGCAGCTCCTCGAGACCATCAAGCGCCCCACCGACGGCCGCATCGTCGACGTGCAGCAGGCGCTGCGCCTCGGTGCGACGATCGAGCAGGTCTTCGAGTCGACCGCGATCGATCCGTGGTTCCTCGACCAGATCCAGCTCATCAACGAGGTCGCCGCGGCCGTGCAGGCCGCCCCGCAGCTCACCCTCGATGTGCTGCGCGAGGCCAAGGACCACGGCTTCTCCGACGCGCAGATCGCCGCGATCCGCGGGGTCGGCGAGAGCGAGATCCGCGGCCTGCGCCACGGCCTCGGGCTGCGCCCCGTCTACAAGACGGTCGACACCTGCGCCGGGGAGTTCCCGGCGCTCACCCCGTACCACTACTCGTCGTACGACCTCGAGACCGAGGTCATCCCCTCCGAGCGCAAGAAGGTCGTGATCCTCGGATCGGGCCCCAACCGCATCGGCCAGGGCGTCGAGTTCGACTACTCGTGCGTGCACGCCTCATTCGCGCTGAGCGAGGCCGGCTACGAGACCATCATGATCAACTGCAACCCCGAGACGGTGTCGACCGACTACGACACGAGCGACCGCCTCTACTTCGAGCCGCTCACGCTCGAGGACGTGCTCGAGGTCATCCACGCCGAGCAGGCGTCCGGCGAGCTCCTGGGCGTCGTCGTGCAGCTCGGCGGTCAGACCGCGCTCGGACTGGCCCAGCCGCTCAAGGACGCGGGGATCCCGATCCTCGGCACCACACCCGAGGCGATCGATCTCGCCGAGGAGCGCGGCGCCTTCGCCGGCATCCTCGAGCAGGCCGGCCTCGTGGCGCCCCGCAACGGCACCGCGATCGACGAGGAGGGTGCGATCCGGATCGCCGAGGAGATCGGCTACCCCGTGCTCGTGCGTCCGTCGTTCGTGCTCGGCGGCCGCGGCATGGAGATCGTCTACGACACGGAGTCGCTGCACGGCTACTTCGGACGGATCGAGGGCCACGCGCTCGTCGGGCCCGGCCACCCGCTGCTGGTCGACCGCTTCCTCGACGACGCGATCGAGATCGACGTCGACGCCCTCTACGACGGCGAGCAGCTGTACGTGGGCGGCGTCATGGAGCACATCGAGGAGGCGGGCGTGCACTCGGGCGACTCCAGCTGCACGCTGCCGCCCGTGACGCTCGGACACGACCAGATCGCCCGGGTGCGCGAGGCGACGCTCGGCATCGCGCAGGGCATCGGCGTGCGCGGCCTGCTGAACGTGCAGTTCGCGATCGGCCAGGGCGTGCTCTACGTGCTCGAGGCGAACCCGCGCGCGTCGCGCACGGTGCCGTTCGTGTCGAAGGCGCTCGGGATCCCGCTCGCGAAGGCCGCTTCGCGCATCATGGCGGGGGAGACGATCCAGCAGCTGATCGACTCCGGGTTCCTGCCCGAGCGCGACGGTTCGCGCGCCCCCATCGACGCCCCCATCGCGGTCAAGGAGGCGGTGCTGCCGTTCAAACGCTTCCGCACCAACGAGGGCCTCGTGGTCGACTCGCTGCTCGGCCCCGAGATGCGCTCCACCGGCGAGGTCATGGGCATGGATCGCGACTTCCCGACCGCCTTCGCGAAGAGCCAGTCGGCGGCGGGCAGCGAGCTGCCGACCTCGGGCACGGTGTTCCTCTCGGTGGCCGACCGCGACAAGCGCTCGATCGTGCAGCCCGCGCTGCGGCTGCAGGAGCTGGGTTACCGCATCCTGGCGACCCAGGGCACCCAGGTGGTGCTGGCGCGCAACGGCATCTCCTCGGAGGTGGCCCGCAAGCACAGCGCGCACGCCGAGGGCGACACGATCGTGGACCTCATCAATCGCGGTGAGATCGACATGATCATCAACACCCCCTCGGGCAGCTCGGCCCGCGCCGACGGCTACGAGATCCGCGCGGCCGCGGTGGCGGCCGACAAGCCGATCTTCACCACCGTTTCGGAGCTCTCCGCCGCGGTGGGCGCGATCTCGGCGCAGCAGCAGGGCTTCGACGTGAAGTCGCTGCAGGAGTATGAACTGGATCGCCGCGCGGCGCGCGAGGCGGTGTGAGGATGGCCGAACAGACCTTCTCGAACCGCCTCGGGGCGGCGCTGGCCGCGAAGCGGCACCTGTGCGTGGGCATCGACCCCCACGCCCCCCTGCTCGACGCCTGGGGGCTGCCGAACGACGCCTCGGGCGCCGAGCGCATGGGGCGCGAGGTCGTGGCCGCCGCCGCCGGGGTCGCGGCCTGCGTGAAGCCCCAGATCGCGTTCTTCGAGCGCTTCGGCTCGGCGGGGTTCGCCGCGCTCGAGCGAGTGCTCGCCGACGCGCGCGAGGCCGGGGTGCTCGTGATCGCCGATGTGAAGCGCGGCGACATCGGATCGAGCTTCGCTGCGTACGCGGAGGCCTGGCTGTCGCCGGGGTCTCCGCTCGAGGCGGACGCCATGACGGTGACGGCGTACCAGGGCTTCGGCAGCCTCTCGGGGGCGTTCGATCTGGTGCGGGAGCACGGCAAGGGGCTGTTCGTGCTGGCCGCGACGTCGAACCCGGAGGCCCGCGAGGTGCAGCGGGCGCGCCGCACCGACGGCCGCAGCGTGGCGCAGGCGATGGTCGACGATGCGCTGGCCTTCGAATCGCCGAGCGACACGTACGTGAACTCCGTGGGTGTGGTGCTCGGCGCCACGCTGTCGCTCGCCGACTTCGGCATCGACATCGAGCTGCCGCCCGCGAAGCCCGCCCTGCCGGTGCTCGCCCCGGGCTTCGGCCACCAGGGAGCACGGGTCGAGGATGCGCTGAGCATCTTCGGCGGCCTCGGATGGGCCCTCCTCGCGAACGAGTCGCGCAGCATCCTCGGCGGGGGGTCCGCGGGCCTCGCCGACCGCGTGCGCACCCGGTCGGCCGCCATCGGAGAGGCCCTCACGCACGGATAGCCCTGGCGCAACCGTAGACTTGAGGTGCCCCCACCGACCGCCACGATGGAGCAGACATGACGAACCACAGCGCCACACCAGCCATGCCGGAGGTTGATCGCGTCGCGGCGAACCGAGCCGCGATCGCGGCTCGACGAGCCCGTGCCGAACTCAAGCGGCGTCTGCGCAGCGGCGAGGTGTCACCGTTCCGCGTGCTGGAGCAGTCCCGCGTGCCCGGCAGCCCCGCCGCATCCCTGCGCATCACCGACTACCTGCTCTCCTTCCCGGCGATCGGCGCCGTGAAGGCGGGACGCGTGCGCGAGCAGCTGGGGATCTCGGATCGCAAGCGGCTCGGGGGCCTCGGCAAGCTGCAGCGCGAGCGTCTCGAGAGCTTCGTGCGCGAACGCACCGGTGCCGTCCCCACCGGCGAGCAGCCTCCGCTGACGGTGCTGGCCGGCCCGACGGCCGTGGGCAAGGGGACGGTCGCCGCGTACATCCGGGAGCACTACCCCGAGATCGGCCTCTCCGTCTCGGCCACCACCCGCGCACCCCGTCCCGGTGAGGAGGAGGGCAAGCACTACTTCTTCGTCGACGACGAGGGGTTCGACCGCATGCTGGCATCGGACGAGCTGCTCGAGTGGGCGACGGTGCACAACCGGTACCGCTACGGCACCCCGCGCGGACCGGTGCTCGCCGCCGCTGAGCGGGGCGAGCCGCTGCTGCTCGAGATCGACCTGCAGGGCGCCCGTCAGGTACGGGCGAGCATGCCGGAGGCGCGGCTCGTGTTCCTCGCACCGCCGAGCTGGGACGAACTCGTCGACCGCCTGGTCGGGCGCGGTACCGAGGACGCCGAGGAACGTGAGCGGCGGCTTGAGACCGCGAAGGTCGAGCTCGCCGCCGCGGACGAGTTCGACGAGATCATCGTGAACGACGAGGTGCCGCGCGCCGCGGCCCGGCTCGTCGACTTGATGCGCGGCGGCGACTGAGCCGGGCCGAACCCGGTCGAAGCCCCACACGCCACCGGATGGTCCGGGCTGCTCGGTGATCCGGGGTAACGTTGTCCTGTGATCCCGAGCATCATCGACTCAGCCGTGCGCCTGGGCACCCTCCTCCCGACGTCGGGGATCGACGAGGTGCTGGCCATGGATCCGAAGCAGCTGCTCGGCATCCCGCTCGCGCTGATCGGGGCCGCCCTGCTCGCGTTCGGGGCGCAGTACCAGTCGCGCGGCCTCAACAAGGTGGAGCGCATCGTCGGCGAGAGCGCCGGCGCCGGCCTCTCCGGCAGGCACGTGTTCAATCTGCTGCGGCGCCCGTCCTGGGTCAGCGGCACGCTGCTGCTCGGGGTGGCGGTGCTGTTCCAGATCGGCTCGCTGTCGCTGTCGCCGCTCATCATCGTGCAGCCCATCGGCGTGGTGGGCCTCGTGATCACCTCGATCCTCAACTCGCACCTCAGCGGGGTGAAGCTGGGCAAGCGGGTGAAGAGCTCCATCGCGCTGTCGGTGCTGGGCATCGTGATCTTCGTCAGCATCGCGGCCTTCACCGCGGCGGATCAGCCGGTCACCGACGCCAAGCTGATCACGATCCTCATCACCTTCGCGGTGGTGCTCGTGCTGGCCCTGCTGCTGTTCGTCGGGTTCCGCCACCGCGGCGTCGCGCTGATCTACATCGTGGGCGCGGGCGTGCTCTACGGCTTCGTCGCCACCTTCGCGAAGGTGGTCATCGGCCGTGTGCAGCAGAGCGAGTTCGAGTGGCTCACCTGGACCTGCGTCGGCGCGCTCCTGATCGGCGCCCTCCTCGGCATGGTGTTCGTGCAGAACGCGTACTCCTCGGGTCCTCCCGACCTGGTCGTCGCGGGTCTCACGGTCATCGACCCGATCGTCGCGGTGCTCATCGGCATCGTCGTGCTGAACGAGGCTGCGGGAGCGCCCGCGTGGGCGATCCTCGCGTTCGTGATCTCGGGTGCGGTCGCGGTGGTCGGTGTGCTCGGGCTCGCGAAGTTCCACCCGCAGTCGGGGCGATCGGCGCTCGAGAACGGGGCGGGTGACACGACGCGATGACGGGTGCTCGGCGACCGGTGATCGGGATCGGCACCCTGCTCTCCGCGATGCTGCTGTTCTCGGCGGCGCTCTGGTTTCGCAGGCGGAAGCATCGCCGTGACTCGGACCCGGTTCCGGCGGCGCGACGGAGCGGCGCACCGGGTCCGCTCGCACGCGGTCTGCTGATGCTCGTGCTCGTGGCGGTGGGGCTGCCGACGGCGATCGCCGCGGTGTCGATCCCCGCGGTGGTCTCCGCGACCCGCGCCGATGCCGATGCGACCGAGGTGCACCCGGATGCCGCCGCGGTCATGCCGGATGCCGGCGACCCGGCCCCCGAATCGGAGGAGCTGCCCGAGCCCGCGCCCGATTGGGGTGCCGTCGCACGGGAGGTCGAAGAACTCGGCGCGCAGGCCCAGACCCGGATCGGGGCGGTGGTGGTCGACCTGGAGAGCGGCGAGCGCCTGCTCGATGTCGGCGGGGGACTCGTGTTCACGACGGCCAGTGTCTACAAACTGCACACGGCCTACGCGATTCTCTCGCGCGTCGAGGCCGGAGAATTGGCGCCGGACGCGACGATCGGCGGGCTCTCCGTGCACGATTGCCTCGAGTCGGCGATCGTGCGTTCCGAGAACGAGTGCACCGAGGCCTTCATCGTCTCGATCGGTCTCGATGCGCACCTCGCTGCGGCGGTCGCCACCGGCGCCGCGCAGACGGTCAACGAGCCCTTCGACATGCGCTCCTCGCCCGACGACTTCGCCGTCTACCTGAGCCGTCTGGCGCGGGGCGAGCTGCTGAACGAGGAGCACACCGCGATGCTGCTCGACATGATGCGGCGCCAGGTGTGGCGCGAGGGAATCCCCGCCGCCGTCGACTCCGCGGTCGGGCCCGCGGGATCCGTCGCCGACAAGGTGGGCTGGCTCGACGGGGTGCGCAACGACGCGGGCATCGTGACGATCGACGGTCGCAGCTACGCCGTCGTGATCTTCACCGAGTCGGACGACTGGACGCTGGTGCGGGAGATCGCGTCGCGGATCGTCTCGGCGCTGTAAGCGCCCTGCCGGATCGGCAGCAAGGGCCGCAGCGGGAGCGGCAGCAGGGGCCGCAGCAGGGGCCGCAGCCCGGAATTTGACTGTGCCGCGGCGTCATGGTCTGTGATGGGTGCATGAGTCGAAACACGCTGGTCTATCTGGGGTCGTACGGCCTGTCTCTGCTGGGGAACGGGATCGCGTCCGTGCTGTTCCCACTGCTGGTGCTGGCGAAGACGGGTGACATCCTCGCGGCCGGGATCCTCGCGTCGGTGACCGCCGCGGTCGCCGCGGTCGTGGGGGTGCTGGCGGGTGTCGTCGTGGACCGGGTGAACCGGCGCACAGTGTCGATCATCAGCGATGTGCTCTCGGCGGGCTCGATCGCAGCCCTCCCGATCGTGGATGCCGTGTGGGGACTGGACCTGATGTGGTTCATCGTGCTCGGCGTGATCGGTGCCTGCGGTGACATCCCGGGCATGACCGCCCGGGAGACGATGCTGCCCCGCCTGGTGCGGCTCGACGGCGGGAAGCCGAGTGCCCTGGATCGGCTGGTCGGTGTGCGTGAGTCGCTTTCGGCCGCGCTCATGCTGATCGGCCCGGGGCTCGGCGGTCTGCTCGTCCTCCTGCTCGGGGTGAGCTCGATGACACTGTTCATCACCGCTGGAACGAGCCTGGCAGCGGCGGTGCTCTCCGTCGCGCTCTCGCCCCGTGCCGGGGAGATCGAGCCGGTCGCCCGGATGGCAGAGCGCGACGGCTCTACGGGGGTTCTCCGTGTGTTCGCCGATCTGGTCGCAGGGTGGCGATTCCTCCTCGGACACCGGCTGGTGCTGGGGGCGACGATCCTGACGGCGGCGTTCGTAGCGGTCCTGGCCGGGTTGCAGGCGACGATCCTGCCCGCCTATTTCACCCGGGAGCATCTGCCGGAACTCAGCGGGTTCGCGGTCACGGGAATCGCGCTCGGCAGTCTCGTCGGTGCGAGCGTGTATGCGGCGACGATCGGGAGAACCTCGCGTCGCGCCTGGTTCGTGATCGGCATGGTGGGCAGTGCGGTCGGCTTCACCGCTCTCGGAATGCTGGGGGCACCGTGGCTCGTGATCGCAGCCGCGGTGCTGATCGGCCTCACCAACGCGCCGATGTCCGCCGTGCTGGGGGTAGCGACCATCAATGCGACCCCCGACGGGGTGCGCGGGCGGGTGCTCGGGGCTCAGAACGCGCTCATGCTCGCCGCCCCCGCTCTCACCGCGGCACCGATCGCCGCTGTCGCGGCCGGGTTCGGGCTCACGGTGGCGGGGATCGGAATCGCGGGGGCCATGACCGTCACCGCCCTCATCGCGCTGTTCGTGCCCGCGTTCCGGTCATTGGACACAATAGAGGCAGCGGATACCGGCGGACAGGAGGAGTGAGCATGGCGTGGAGCACGAGGCAGCTCGCGGACCTCACCGGGGTGACGCTGCGGTCGATCCGTCACTGGCACGAGGTCGGACTCATCCCCGAACCGGAACGGCTGAGCAACGGGTACAAGCAGTACACGGCCCGACACCTGGTTCTCGCGCTGCGCATCGCGCGCCTCACCAGTCTCGGCTTCACCCTGGAACACGTCGCCGCGATGCTCGATTCCGAAGATCAGGGCCAGGAATCGCTCCTCGGGCTGCGCGCCGAGCTCGACAGCAGGATCACCGAGCTGACCCGCATCCGCTCTGACCTCGACGAGCTGGTCGCTCGAGGAATCTCACCCGATCTCTCACCCGAAGCGCTGCTCGCGCTGGAGGCGCTCGGGCCGGGACCCGGCTCCCGGAACGTGGCCATTCTGCTGGCGCGGTTGCTGCCGAAAGAGGACATGCCCGGCTTCGCCGAAGCCATGCAACGCACACCCGACGCACTCCACCGACTCAATGCGGATCTGCTGAACCTGCCGGCGGAGACGACCGAAGCGGAGATCCGTGCGCTGGCCGAACAGGGGGCGGCGCTCATCACCGCGTTCCTCACCGAGCGAGGCGACGCACTCCCGCGGTTCGACGCCCGCGTCGGCGAACAGATCGGCGCAGAAGCGATGACCGCCCTCGTGAACGAGCAGATGAACCCCGCACAGCGACGCGTCATGATGCTCATCATCGAACGCCTCACCCAGCAGGATCAGCGCCCCTGACAACGGTCGCTCCGGGCGCGCGGGTGTCTCTCTCCCCACGGCGCGCCGGTTGCGGCGTGCGCGGGGCCGGTTCTCGGCTGCCTCTCATACTCGGCTTACGGTCGCCATAGTCGCCGTTCCTACGCTCGATTCGAACCCGGGATCCCGGGAGGAACCAAGCTGAATCGGAAGGCTGGACCATGGCCCCAGGCAGGGCGAGAGCATTCTTCGCGGGACGACGGACGCGGACGTGGGTGATCCTCGGAGGCATCGGCGTGCTGGGGCTGGTGGGCGCCGCGACCGCCGCGATCCTGCTGTCCCAGCAGAGCGCCGCCCAGGCGGTGCCGGCCACCCGGAACGTCGCGGCGAGTCTCGAGACGCTCGACCGGACGGTCGAGACCTCGGGAGTCCTCGCTCCGGCGGTGCAGGAGGAGGTGAACTTCATCGCCTCGGGCACCGTGACCCGTGTCGCTGTCGACGCGGGAGACACGGTCGAGGAGGGGCAGATCCTCGCCGTCGTCGACACGATGACCGTCGATGCGGAGCTGCTGCAGGCCCGGGCGGATCTCGCGGATGCCGAGGCGCAGCTGGTCAGCGCGCAGTCCGACGATGACGGGTCCGTCGCCTCCGCCGCGCGCATCAGCGCGCGGGAGGCCGCGGTGACCGTCGCGCAGCAGCAGGTCGAGAGCGCCCAGGAGGCGGTGGACGGGGCGACACTGCGGGCGCCCGTGGCGGGGCTCGTGACCGCGGTGTCGCTCTCGGTCGGCGACGTCGTCACCGGCGGGTCTTCGAGCGCGGGATCCGGCGCCGCGGGATCCAGCACGGCGGGAAGCGGGGCCTCCGGGCAGGGCGGGGCGACGAGCGGCGGGGCGACGACCGACGCCGCGAGCGCGTCCGCGCAGTTCTCGATCGTCGGCACCGATGCCTGGGAGGTCTCGGTCTCAGTCGGCGAGACCGAGGTCGGCCTCATCGAGGCGGGCGATCAGGTCGAGCTCGAGACGGCCGACGGGGCGCCGCTCTTCGGCGTCGTCGACACCGTGGGCCGGCTCCCGTCGACGAGCTCCGGCAGCGCCGCCTTCCCCGTGACGATCTCGATCACCGGCACCGCCGAGGGACTCTTCGACGGCATGTCGGTGACCGCGACCATCGTGTACGAGCGCCGTCACGAGGTGCTCACGGTGCCGAGCGCCGCCGTCAGCTCCGCCGCCGACGGCACGAGCACCGTGACGCTGATCGACGCCGAGGGCGATGCGTCGCAGCGCGAGGTGGCCGTCGGGGAGGTCTCGGGGGATCTCACGGAGATCACCGACGGGCTGGAGGAGGGCGACCTCGTGCAGATGACCGTGTTCACACCCGGTGAGGGCGACTCCGGGGGCGGCCAGAGACCGGGCTTCGGCGATGGCCAGCTGCCCGACTTCGGCGGCGAGATGCCGGGCTTCGGCGACGGGCAGCTGCCCGATTCCGGCGGCATGAGGGGCGGCCAGTGATGAGCGGCACGCCGATCCCTCCCGGGCAGCCCCGCGGCGCGCGCGGGCACGGGGAACCCGTGATCGAACTGCGCGGGGCGCGCAAGACCTACCGCTCGGGCGACATCGAGTTCGAGGCGCTGCGCGGGGTGAACCTCAGCATCCGCGCGGGCGAGTACCTCGCGATCATGGGGCCCTCCGGCTCCGGGAAGTCGACGCTGATGCACGCGCTGGGGTGCCTCGACACGCTCTCGGAGGGCAGCTACCGGCTCGACGGCGTCGATGTCGAGGACCTGGGCGAGGAGGAGCTCGCGGAGGTGCGCAACCGCAAGATCGGCTTCGTGTTCCAGCAGTTCCACCTGCTGCCCGAGCTGACCGCGTGGCAGAACGTCGCGCTGCCGCTCATGTACGGGCGCGTCCCGCCGCACGAGCGCCGCGAACGCGCCGCGGTCGCGCTCGAGAAGGTCGGTCTCGGCGATCGCCTGGACAACCGCCCCGGCGAGCTGTCGGGCGGCCAGCAGCAGCGCGTGGCGGTGGCCCGCGCCCTCGTCACCGAACCCACGATGGTGCTCGCCGACGAGCCGACGGGCAACCTCGACACCGTCTCGACCGAGGACGTGCTGGCGCTGTTCGACGAGCTCCACGCACTGGGCCGCACCATCGTACTCATCACGCACGAGCAGGAGGTGGGCGAGCGGGCCGAGCGCATCGTCCGGGTGAAGGACGGCGTGATCGACCGCGAGCTCGTGGGCGGCGGCGAGCGGGTGGGCGCACGATGAACTGGAACGAGACGCTGCACTCGAGCTGGGCGGCCGTGCGGGCGCACACCATGCGGTCGCTCCTGACGGTCCTGGGGATCCTGATCGGTATCGCAGCGGTCATCATGACCGTCGGGCTGGGGCTCGGCACGCAGAAGGACGTGAGCGAGGAGATCAGCTCGCTGGGCAGCAACCTGCTCATCGTCTCGCCGGGGTCGAGCACGGGATCGGACGGGGTCCGGGGCGGTTTCGGCACGGGGACGACGCTGATGCGAGCCGACGCCGCGGCGCTGGAGAGCGAGATCGCGGCTCCCGATGTCGCGGCGGTCGCCGCGGAGAAGTCGATCTCGCTGTCGCTCGAGGCGAACGGCACGAACTGGACCACGAGCGTCACCGGCACCACCGAGAGCTGGCTCGAGGTGCGCTCCCGCGAGGTGGCGTACGGCGAGTTCATCACGGACGAGCACGACGCGGCGGGAGCCGCAGTCGTGGTGCTCGGCTGGGAGACCGCGCAGGAGCTCTTCGGCACGGCGAACGCGGTCGGATCCTCGGTATCGATCGACGGGCAGGCCTTCGAGGTGATCGGGGTGCTCGCGAGCGCGGGATCCGACACCTCGAGCAACCTCGACGACGTCGCGATCGCGCCTCTGGCGACGGTGGCCGATCGCCTCGTCGGCGGCACCGGCAGCCGGAGCGTCTCGACGATCTACCTGCAGGCCGCCTCGACCGATCGCCTGTCGGCCGCGTACCAGCAGGCCGTGCAACTGCTGCTGAACCTGCACGGCATCACCGACGCCGACGGCGCCGACTTCTCGATCGACAGCCAGGACGCCTTGGTCTCCACCGCGACGAGCGTGTATCGCACGCTCACCGTGCTGCTCACGGGCATCGCCGCGCTGTCGCTGCTCGTCGGCGGCATCGGGGTGATGAACATCATGCTGGTGTCGGTGACGGAGCGCACCCGGGAGATCGGGCTGCGCAAGGCGCTCGGCGCCCCGAGCTGGGCGATCCGGAGACAGTTCCTCACGGAGGCCGCGATCCTCGGGCTCAGCGGGGGGCTCCTGGGCGCCGTGCTCGGGATCGGCGCCGCGCTCCTGCTTCCCGGGGTGATCGGCAGTTCGATCGTCGTCTCGCCGGCGGCGGTCGTCCTGTCGATCGCCATCGCCGTCGGGATCGGCGTCGTCTTCGGGGTCTACCCGGCGACGCGCGCCGCGAAGCTCGCCCCGATCGATGCGCTCCGAGCCGAATGACCCGAGCCGAATGACTCGAGCCGAAACCACCCGAGCCGAATGACCCGACAGACCGACCCCGTGGAGGACACGCCATGAACATCGCACGCACGCAGACCCTCGCCGCGCTCGGCGCACTGGGCCTCGCCGCGCTCGCCCTGACCGGCTGCTCGGCGAGCCAGGACGACGCCGTCGCCGCAGAACCCGCCCAGCAGAGCGGGGAGGCCCCCGCCGAGCAGCTGCCGAGGGGCATCAGCGGCGAGATCGCGGCGGTGACCGACGGCCTGCTGCAGGTGCAGGACGCGGAAACGCAGACCGCGGTCTCCTACACCGCAGACACCGCGATCACCCAGGAAGTAGCGGCGCAGCTCTCGGACGTCGTCGCCGGAGTCTGCATCGCCGGCTTCGGCGGGAGCGATGATTCCTCCGGGGCGCTCACCGGCGTCGCCATCACGCAGCCCGTCGACGGCGAGTGCTCGGCGGGGCTCGGCGGGCGCGGGGGCATGGGCGGCGGGATGCCGGAGGGCCTGCCGGAGGGAGCCGAGCCGCCGGAGGGCTTCGAGCCTCCGGCCGACGGCGGGATGCCGGAGGACCCGCCCCAGGGCGGCTTCGGTGGAGCCTCCCGCGGGATGGTGACCGCGGTCGACGGGACCACGATCACCATCGACGCCGTCTCGATGGGCGGCGAAACGAGCTCGCAGGACGTGCTCGTGGACGATGCGACCGCCTTCACCCGGACCGCGGAGGCCTCGAGCGACGCGCTGGCCGCCGGCGCCTGCGTGGTCGCCACGGGCGAGTACTCGGGCGACCGGTACGCCGCGACCTCGCTCGCGGTGTCGGAGCCCGGTGACGACGGCTGCAACGCCGGCTTCGGCGGCGGATTCCCGGGACGAGGGAGCGGCGATGAGTGAGCCTGAGCAGCCGCGCGGCACGCGGCGGCCGCTGCGCAGGAGGCTGCGCAGGGCGCTCTTCGCCGGGGGCGGGATCGCCGCCGCCGGGGTGCTGGCGTTCGTGGGAACCGGGATCGCCTCGGCCCTGACCGCGGGATCCGGGTACCGCACCGCTCTCGTCGAGCGCGCCGCGGTCAGCGAGTCGGTGCAGACATCGGGCACGGTCGCCGCGGTCAGCCGGTACGATCTCGTGTTCCAGACGGACGGCACGGTCGCCACGGTCGACGTGGCGCTGGGCGACACCGTGAGCGCGGGGCAGACCCTCGCCACCCTCGATCGCGACGCGCTCGAGGACGCCGTGGCCGAGGCGGAGGAAGCGCTGAGCAGCGCGGAGCAGACGCTGGCAGAGCACGCCGAGGCGCAGGCCTCGGGTACGACCGCGGAGACGTCGTCGCCCACGGGGACCCCGGCGGCGATGCTGCCCGTCGCCGCGGTGCCCGTCGCCGCGGTGGTCGCCGTCGTGCAGCAGGGCGTCGCGACGATCATCGGGGGCACTGCTGCGGATGGATCCACCGCCGCGGGCACGGCCGACGTCGAGGCTGCGGTGCTGCGCGTCACCGACGCGCAGCAGGCGATGCTCGCCGCACATCGGGAGACGCAGGCGCTCCTCGAGGCGACGAACAGCACGATCGCAGCCGCGGATGACGCCTGCGCGCCGTTCCTGGGCGCGCTCCTGAGGGATCCGGAGGGGGACGATGCCGGAGTCGATGCCGGAGTCGAGGCCGGGATGACGCTCGAGCAGGCGCAGCAGGCGCTCGCCGACTGCCAGGGCGCCATCATCGCCGTGCGCGACGGACAGGCGGGGGGCAGCGCCGGGCAGCAGGAAGTGCAGGATCTCGCCGCCGCTCTCGACGCGGCGGTCGTCGAGCTGCAGCGGGTGCTCGCGGACGAGGGATCGGGAGCTGATACCGGGGGTGCTGACGCCGGGGGCGCAGGCCCCGGGGGACCAGACACCGGGGGCGCGGGTGCCGGGGGAGAGAGCCCCGGCGACGCCGGGGCGGGGACCGGCGCCGGCTCCGGCTCCGGGGAGGGCACGACACTGCCCGGCGCGGGCTCGATCCCCGACACCGGCAGCACGGGCGGCGGATCAGGCGCGGCGTCCGGCGGCACCACCATCACGGCCGAGCAACTGCTCGCCGACCAGGCGGCGATCGATGCGGCCGAGGCCCGGCTGCGGATCGCCGAGGCGCAGCTCGCCTTCTCGGCGCTGACGAGCCCGATCGACGGCACCGTCGCCGCGATGGAGATCGCGGCGGGGGACTCGGTCGCAGCCGGTTCCGCAACCGCGGCCGTCACCGTGATCGGAGAGGACGGCTACGTGGTCGAGACGACGATCCCGCTCACGAACATCGCGAAGCTCGCCGTGGAGCAGGAGGTCGAGGCCGTCGTGAACGCGAGCGGCGAGACCTACCCGGGCGCGGTCTCCTCGATCGGACTGCTCGACGTGTCGAGCACGTCGACCCCCGCGTACACGGTGATCGTGGCGCTGGAGGCGGGGGACGACGAACTCCTGGTCGGGGGATCGGCCCGCCTGGACATCCGGACGGCGGCGACCGAGGACGCGCTGACGGTGCCCACCTCAGCCGTGCACCGAGACGGGGTCACGGCGACGGTGGACGTGATGAGCGGCGGAGAGGTCGAATCGGTGGACGTGGATCTCGGTGCGATCGGCAGCGAACGCACCGAGATCCTGTCGGGGCTCGAGGAGGGGCAGGCCGTCGTGCTGGCGGATCTCTCGCTCGAGATCTCCGGCGACGGCGATGACGACAGCGGCGCGGGGGGCCTCGCGGGCCTGGGCGGTTCGAACGACGAGCGCTCCCTCCCCGGGGGCGGATTCCCCGGGGGAGGGTTCCCCGGAGGCGGGGACCTGCAGCCGCCCGCCGGCGGCTTCGGCGGATAGTCCATCGGGTGCGCGGGCATTAGCCTGACGCATAGGAAGAAGAGGGTTAATGGAGGCATGAGAGAACGCGCATCGCACTCACCCGGGCTGATCGGACGGGACGGCAGTCCGATTCGAGCGCTCGTCGTCGACGACGAGCGCTCGCTCGCCGAGCTCATCGGCATGGCGCTGCGCTACGAGGGGTGGGACACCCGCATCGCGGAGACGGGCGCCGCCGCGCTCGCCGCACTGCGGGAGTTCCAGGCCGACGTGGTGGTGCTCGACGTCATGCTGCCGGACCTCGACGGGCTGCAGGTGATCCAGCGCCTGCGCGCCGAGGGCAACACGGTCCCGGTGCTGTTCCTCACGGCGCGCGATGCGCTGCAGGATCGGCTCGGGGGCCTCGGCGCGGGCGGCGACGACTATGTGACGAAGCCGTTCAGTCTCGACGAGATCGTGGCCAGGCTGCACGCCCTCGTGCGCCGCTCGAGCCAGCGGCTCGGCACACCGGAGCAGCCCGTGCTCCGGGCGGGGGATCTGACACTCGATCGCGACAGCTACGAGGTCGCGCGCGGCGGACAGCCGATCGAGCTGACCTCGACGGAGTTCGATCTGCTGCGCTGCCTCATGGAGCACCAGCGCCGAGTCGTCAGCAAGGCGAGGATCTACGGCGCCGTCTGGGGCGGCGAGTTCGACGGGCGCACGAACGTCGTGGAGGTCTACATCTCCTATCTGCGCAAGAAGATCGATGCCGGCCGGAGCCCGATGATCCACACGATCCGGGGTACCGGATACATCCTGAAGCCCGCCGCGGATGCCTAGGGCGGACTCGCGGCTCCGTGCCGCACGGCGCGCGATCGACGCGCGCAGGTGGTCCCTGCGGACCAGGATCGTGGCCGTGCTCGCCTTCACCGTGATCCTCCTCTCGAGCACGATCGCGGTCATCGCGCTGACGACGCTGCGGGCATCGCTGGTGCAGCAGCTCGACGGGGAGCTGCGGATGCTGGCCTCACGGGTGATGTTCGCCGCGTCGGCTCCGAGCGCGATTCCCGGTGCGGGCGTCGACGCGCTGGAGCTGGCGTTCGAGGGCCCGGGTGTCGTCAGCGGCGCGATGGCCATCGTCGGCGACGGCACGGGGCTCACCGGAGTGTACGTCGACGAGAGCTACACCGTGCAGCGCATGGACGAGGAGCGGGTGCTCCACCTGCTCGACGGGTGGGGCGACGACTCCCGCCACGAGGCCGACCCGGGAGTCGGGGCCGGGGTCTACCGCTTCGCCGGGGAGCAGCGCGGTATGACCACGGTGATCGTCGGCCTGCCGCTGGCCGGCGTCGAGCAGACCGTGTCGACGGTGGCGCTCACGATCGGGATCGTCGCCCTCGGCGGATGCCTCGTGCTCGGAGCGCTCGCCGCCTGGTACATCAGGCGTGAGATGCGTCCCCTGGAGCGGGTCGCGGCTGCGGCGGAGCATATCGCCGGCAGCCCGCTGGATCGCGGCGACGTGGAGCTGCGGCGAGCTGCGGCTCCGGGGGCGAGCGCGGCGGCCGAGATCGGGAGGCTGGTCTCGGGTTTCAACTCGATGATCGATCAGGTGGCGCGCGCCTTCCGCGTGCGCGAGGCGAGCGAGGCCAAGGTGCGCCGCTTCGTCGCCGACGCCTCCCACGAGCTCAGAACCCCGCTCGCGTCCATCCGCGGATACTCCGAGCTGACTCGGCGCATGGCCGAAGACCTCCCGGACGATGCCGCGTACGCGCTCGGCCGCATCGAGTCGGAATCGGTGCGGATGACGAGCCTGGTCGAGGACCTCCTGCTGCTGGCCAGGCTCGACGAGGGCCAGGAGCTCGAACGACTCAGCGTCGACCTGACGAGGCTCATCGGGGACGCGGTGAACGACGTCCGTATCGTCGGCCCCGAGCACGAGTGGCTGCTCGAGCTGCCCGCCCAACCGGTCATCGTGGTGGGCGATGCGCGGCGCCTGCATCAGGCCGTGGTCAACCTGCTGACCAACGCACGGGTGCATACGCCCCCGGGCACACGCGTCACCGTGCTGCTGGAGGATCGACCGGAGCGGGCGGTGATCGAGGTGCGGGACACCGGGCCGGGCATCCCCCCGGACCGGCTCCCGGAGCTGTTCGAGCGCTTCACCAGGGGAGACGACTCCCGAGCGCGCGCCACGGGCAGCACCGGTCTGGGGCTCGCGATCGTGCAGGGGATCGTCGAGGGACACGGCGGCGAGGTGCACGCCACGAGTCGCGCGGGGGACACGCGGTTCAGCCTGGAGCTGCCGCGGGACGGCTCAGCCGGCGCGAGGGGCGGCCATAGCATTTGACAATTTAGGCATGCCTAACCATCATGTGATGTGGTGCGCGAACGGTGCGCCTCGAGCGGAGTCGCTCGACGATCCAGCAGAAGGGAACGCTCTTGCGCGTCTCACGTCTTCTCCGCGGTGCAGCCGCACTCTCGCTCACCGCCGTGCTCGCCGCCTGTTCATCGGGAGGTGCGGCGCAGACCGGATCCGAGAGCGCCGGCTCGAGCGAGGGCTTCCCGATCGAGATCGAGCACGTCTACGGCACGACCACCATCACGGAGCGTCCCGAGCGCGTCGCCACGGTCGCCTGGGCGAACCACGAGGTGCCGCTCGCGCTCGGAGTCGTGCCGGTGGGGATGAGCAAGGCCACCTGGGGCGATGACGACGGCGACGGGGTGCTGCCCTGGGTCGAGGACCGGCTCGAGGAGCTCGGCGCCGAGACGCCCGTGCTCTTCGACGAGACCGACGGCATCGACTTCGAGGCCGTCGCCGACACCGAGCCCGATGTGATCCTCGCGGCCTACTCCGGCCTCACCGAGGAGGACTACCGCACGCTCTCGAAGATCGCTCCGGTGGTCGGCTATCCCGAGACGCCGTGGGGCACCTCGCTCGAGGACATGATCTCGCTCAACTCGACGGCGCTCGGTCTGCAGCCGGAGGGCGAGCAGCTCATCGAGGATCTGCATGCGCAGGTCGAGGACTCGCTCGCCGCGCACTCCGAACTCGAGGGCAAGAAACTGCTCTTCGCCTACTTGAACCCCTCCGATCTCTCGACGATCGGCTTCTACACCGTGCACGACACCCGCCCCGGCTTCCTCGCGGACCTGGGGCTGCCGCAGCCGGAGATCGTCGCTGAAGAGAGCGCGAAGACCGAGGACTTCTACGTCGAGCTCAGCTCGGACGTGGCCGACCGCTTCGCCGACGTCGACGTGCTCGTCACCTACGGCGATCCCGAGGGGGCGTTCGTGAAGCAGATCCAGGCCGACCCGCTGCTCTCGAAGATCCCCGCGGTGGCCCAGGGCCGGATCGCGATCCTCGAGGACGCGACGCCGCTCGCGGCCTCGGCGAACCCCTCGCCGCTCTCCATCGGGTGGGGCATCGACGACTACTTCGCGCTGCTCGCGGCCGCGACCGAGGGTCAGAGCGGGGAGTGACCCTGACGGCGGCCTCGGCTGCGGCTCCCGCGGTCGAGGCGCTGCGGCGCAGCACCGCCAGACGCACGGTCTGGCTGCTGGTGCTCGTCGTGCTCGTGCTGCTGCTCTGCGTGGCCTCGGTGGCGATCGGCGCCCGCACCGTGAGTCTCGCCGAGGTCGTCGGCGCGCTCCAGGGGTCGTCGGAGACCGTGGGTGAGGGGGCGGTGCTGAAGCGGCTGCCGCGCACCGTGCTCGCGGCGCTCGTCGGCGCCGCCCTGGCGGTGGCGGGAACCGCGATGCAGGCGGTCACCCGCAACCCGCTCGCCGAACCCGGCATCATGGGGGTGTCGAGCGGTGCGGCGCTCGCGGTCGTCGCGAGCATCAGCTTCCTCGGGGTGCACCGGCCCTTCGCACTGATGGGCATCGCGATCGCCGGCGCGGCGTTCGCGGCCGTCTTCGTGTATATCGTCGGTTCCCTCGGCAGCGGCGGGCCGACCCCCTACAAGCTGGCGCTGGCCGGCGCCGCGAGCGCGGCGGCGTTCATCTCGCTCACGAACGCGATCATGCTGCCCCGCGTCGATCTGCTGCGCACCTTCCAGTTCTGGCGCGTCGGCAGCGTCGGCGGGGCGAGCTGGGAGAGCATCTCCGTCGCGCTGCCGTTCCTCGTGGCCGGCGGCCTGATCTGCGTGTGGACCGCCCGCGGTATGAACTCCCTCGCGCTGGGCGACGCCCTGGCCACGGGACTCGGCGAGCACGTGATGCGCACGCGCGCCATCGCGGCGTGCGGCGCGGTCGTGCTGTGCGGCGCGGCCACCGCGGTCGCGGGGCCCATCGGCTTCGTCGGGCTGCTGGTGCCGCACCTCTGCCGCACCCTCATCGGCCCCGATCATCGCTGGCTGATCCCGTGCTCCGCGCTGGCCGGCGCGGTGCTGCTGCTCGGTGCGGATGTGCTCGGCCGGGTGATCGCACGGCCGGAGGAGGTCGAGGTGGGCGTGGTGACCGCGTTCCTCGGCGCGCCCTTCCTCATCTGGATCGTGCGCCGGCAGAAAGTGCGGGAGCTGTGAGCGCGGCGCTGATCGCGGCGGGGCGCCGGCGTCGGCTGCGCCGCCGCGGAGTCGCGATCGCCGGGCTCGCCGCCGCCGTGCTGATCGCCTTCGCGCTGACCCTCATGGTCGGCCGCACGTTCTACGGCCTCGACCAGGTGATCCCGGTCCTGCTCGGCGAGCCGGTGCCCGGAGCGGCGTTCACCGTGAGCGAGCTCCGCCTGCCGCGCGCGACGCTGGCCGTGCTCGCGGGGTTCGCCTTCGGAGTCGCCGGCGCCACGTTCCAGACGATGCTGGGCAACCCCCTGGCATCGCCGGACATCCTCGGCGTGAGCTCCGGTGCCGGGGCCGCCGCCGTGTTCGGGATCATCGTGCTCGGGCTGAACGACTCGGCGACCTCCGTCTTCGCGCTCGCCGGGGCGCTCGCGACGGCCGCGGCGATCTTCCTGCTGTCGAACCGGGGCGGCTTCGTCGGAACCCGCTTCATCCTGATCGGCATCGGCCTCGCCTCGATGCTGCAGAGCATCACCTCGTACATGCTCGCCCGGGCGGCCGAGTGGGACATCCAGCGGGCCATGCAGTGGCTCACCGGCAGCCTCAGCGGGGCCAGCTGGGAGCAGCTGCTGCCGCTCGCGCTCGCGACGGCCGCGCTGCTGCCCGTGCTGCTGCTCGGCGCCCGTTCGCTCGAGCTGCTGCGGTTCGGCTCGGACGCGGCGACGGCGCTGGGAGTGCCCGTGGGGCGCGCCCGTCTCGTGCTGATCGTCGCCGCCGTCGCCCTGCTCGCCTTCGCCACCGCCGGCAGCGGACCCATCATGTTCGTGGCGTTCATGGCCGGTCCGATCGCCGCCCGCCTCACCGGGCCCGGCTCGTCGACCCTCGTCCCGGCGGGCCTCACGGGGGCCCTGCTCGTGCTGCTCGCCGACCTGGTCGGGCAGAACCTGCTCGGCGAGCGCTACCCCGTCGGCGTCGTCACGGGTGTGCTCGGCGCGCCCTACCTGATCCTCCTCCTCATCCGCATGAATCGCACAGGACAGACCTCATGACCGCAGCATCCCACCAGCTGGCCGCCGAGGGGCTCAGCATCGCCTACGGCGATCGACGCATCCTCGACGGTCTCGACCTGGCATTCGAGCCCGGCCGCATCACCGCGATCGTCGGCCCCAACGGCTGCGGCAAGTCGACGCTGCTGCGCAGCTGCGCGAGACTGCTCAAGCCGGAGGACGGGGCGGTGACGCTCGACGGCCGCGCCATCCACACCCGGTCGACGAAGGAGCTCGCGCGCGTGCTGGGTCTGCTGCCACAGAATCCCATCGCGCCGGAGGGCATCACGGTGGCGGATCTCGTCGGGCGCGGCAGGCACCCGCACCAGCGCGCCATGGCGCGCTGGAACGCGCGCGACTACGAGGTGGTCGCCGCCTCGCTGGACTCCACGGGTACCGGCGACCTCGCCGATCGCGCCGTCGACGAGCTCTCGGGCGGGCAGCGCCAGCGGGTCTGGATCGCCATGGCGCTCGCCCAGGAGACGGAGGTGCTGCTGCTCGATGAGCCGACCACCTACCTGGACGTCACCCACCAGCTCGAGGTGCTCGACCTGCTCCGGGAGCTGAACCGGGAGCGCGGCACCACGATCGTGATGGTGCTGCACGATCTCAACCTCGCCGCGCGCTACGCCGACGTGCTCGTCGCGGTGCGCGAGGGCAGCGTCCGGGCGGTCGGGGCGCCCGCGGCGGTGCTCGACCCACCACTCGTGCGCGAGGTGTTCGCGCTCGATTGCCAGGTGATCGCGGACCCGGTCTGCGGCACCCCACTCGTCATCCCGATCGGAAGGCATCATGTCAGCAGCACGACAGACGCAGGCAGCACGACAGACGCAGGCGACCCAGCAGACCCAGGCGACCCAGCAGACGCAGGCGACTCAGCAGACGCTTCAGACCCCGTTCGCGGTGCGGCGGGCGAGGGTGCAGGGGGTGGACCGGGTCTCGCCGACGTTCGTCAGGGTGACGTTCGGCGGTGACGCGCTGCGCGAGGTCGGCAACCCCGGGCGCACGCTCGACCAGCGCATCAAGCTGATCTTCCCGTCCGCTTCGGGAGGGCTGCCCGCGCTCGCCGATGAGGCGGAGTGGTACGCGGCCTGGCTCGCGATCCCCGAGGACGCGAGGGGGTCGATGCGGACCTACTCGATCCGCGACCTGCTCGTGGCGGAGGACGGCGAGACGAGTCTCGTCGTCGACTTCGTGCTGCACCTCGAGGCCGGCGCCACCGGCCCGGCCTCGCTCTGGGCGAGCCGCGCAGCCGTGGGCGATGAACTGCTCGTCGTCGCCCCGCGCCGCGGACGCCTCGACGGCGGCGGGATCGAGTTCGAGCCGGGCGGTGCCGGGACCGTGCTGCTCGCCGGCGATGAGACGGCCGCTCCCGCGATCGCGCGTATCCTCGAGGAGCTGCCCGCGGATGCTCGCGGCGTCGCGTTCATCGAGGTGCCGGTGCCGGCGGATCGCCTGGACGTCGCGGCGCCTGCCGGAATCGAGCTGCGCTGGCTGCCGCGCGGCGAGGCCCTGCACGGAACGGCGCTCATCCCGGCGGTGCTGGCCTACCTGGACGAGCGCGCGCAGGTGAGCGCCGAGGACATCGCGCCGGAGGAGCACGGCGGGGGCGCCGGCGCGGAGCAGTTGCTCTGGGAGACCCCGCAGTACTCGGGGCTGGGCGAGGCGCTCGAGGTCGAGGCCGACCCCGACCACCACGAGCGCTACTTCTGGATCGCGGGGGAGAGCGGGGTGGTGACGACGCTGCGGCGCCATCTGGTGCGCGAGCTCGGGATCGCCCGTTCGCAGGTCGCCTTCATGGGCTACTGGCGGCGCGGGGTGGCGATGAAGGGCTGAGCGCCGATGAAGGGCTGAGCGCCGATGAAGGGCTGGGCGCCGCGGCCGGGACGGAACGCCGAGACCGTCGGATCGCCCGCGATCCAGAAGCGCCACGGGAACGCGGCACCACCGGCCTCGCCCGCCACGCCGACGCGCGGGCCGCTCGCGAGGTTCTCGGGCGAGGGGAGCCCGGCCTCATCGGACAGTCGCAGCGCGAACGGCGCCGCGAAGAGGTCGCGGCCGTCGTGGGTCTCGCGCCGGATCCCGAGGGCCGCGGCCAGGTTGCCGGGCCCCCGCGCCAGCATCCGCTCGGCGATCTGCGCGCCGCGCTTCGCTGAGCGCCGCCCCTGCGCCAGTTCGATGCCCGAGACGACCTCGCCGGCCCGGATCAGCACTCCCGAAGCGCTGCCCTCGGGCGAGCACACCATGTTGAGCGCGAAGTGCATGCCGTAGCTGAAGTAGACGTAGGCGTGGCCCGGCGGACCGAACATCGAGGCGTTGCGCTCGGTGCGGCGGTCCTTCGAGTGGGACCCCGGGTCGTAGGGGCCGTCGACGCCCACGCCGTGATAGGCCTCGACCTCCGTGATGCGCACCGTGACGCCGCCCTCCGGCGCGTCGACCGTGAGCAGCCCGCCGAGCAGCCGCGGAGCCACCTCCAGCGCGGGGGAGAGGAACAGCTCGCGGGTCATGCCCCCATTCTCCCAGGCGCCCCGCCCCGACGCGGGAGGCTACGCCGTCGGCGATCAGCGGGAGCGCCCGGACCCGCGTGCCGTACCCTGAAGGTGAGGCCCTGAACCGGCCGGAGGAGGTCGCACGTGAGCCAGCAGCCCGTTCCCTATCGCGTCACGACGACGCGCCGCTTTCCGTGGTGGACCCTGCTGATCGCCGGGGTGCTCATCGCACTCGTCGGCGTCGGCTTCCTCATCTGGCCGTTCTTCGCCGGGAGCTGGGTGCTGGCGATCCTCTTCGGATCCGCGCTCATCGCCAACGGCCTCGCGCTGCTCACGCGCGGATCCTCCGCGTCCCTGATCGGCGGCCTGCTGCTGCTCATCGCGGGCGTGCTCGCGATCGTGTTCTCCGAGGTGACGGTGGCGGCGCTCGTGAGCTTCGTCGGGGCCGGGCTCATCGTGCTCGGGGCGATCTGGATCGCGGTGGCCGCCCGTCTGCCGGGGCGGCGGGCGCTCTCGATCCTGCCGGGCGCGCTCATGCTGCTCGGGGGCGTCACCGCGCTCGTGCTGCCCGCGCTGGCGCTCTCGATCGTCGCCGTGGTCGGCGGCCTCTGCCTGATCCTGATCGGGGTGCTCATCGTCTCGGCCGCTACCCGGCTGCGCCGCGTGAACGCGAGCGCCACCACGATCGTGATGTAGTCCGCGACCCCGCCGAGTCCCGGGATCAGCTGGGGCCGATCCCGCGGCCCGCGCCGCGCGCGGCGAACACGCCGAGCGCGGAGACGCCCGCGAACACCAGCAGGAGCAGTTGCGCCGAGCGCACGAGGTCGGGTGCGGCCATGTTGACGAGCACCCCGGCCAGTGCCGCGGAGAACGCACTGGCGATGATGAACACGGTGTTCACGGCGGCCGCGGCCTTCGCGCCCTCCTCCTCTCCCGTCGTGCTCCCGAACGCGGCGACGGTCAGGTGGGGGAAGCCCAGGCCGATGCCCGCGCCCGCGGCGAACAGGGATGCGAACCACAGCACCATGACGAGCGCTGAGGGCCCTTCGTGCTGGAGCAGGCCGAAGGCGGCGAGTCCTGCTCCGAGCACCAGCGGACCCGCGGTGATCAGCCCTCGCCGAGCCGTGTAGCGCGATGCGCCCGCGGTCAAGACCTGCGTTACCGACCACCCGAGCGACAGCGCGGCGCCGAGCAGACCAGCCGTGAAGGGGTTCATGCCGCCGATCTCCTGCCCGAAGAGCGGGATGAAGGCCTCGGTGCCGATGCCGAAGGCCAGCACGGCGACTGCGAGGTACACCCACCGGAGCGAGGATCCCGGGGCGAAGGTGACCTTCGGGAGGATGCCGTTGCGGCCCCGGCTCTCGTGGCGGAGGAACCAGGCGCCCAGGGCGATTCCGACGACGATCGCGACCGCGGTGGATCCGCCCGTCGGCATGACGCCGGCGACGCCGACGGCTGCCACGCCGCTCGCGAGCAGGACGAGGGACGCCCAGGGGATCGAGTCGCGCGATCGGGACCGCGTCGTGCGGGGCATCCACCGCAGCACGACGAGGCCGATGAGCGCCGAGACGATCGCCAGACCGACGAACGTCACGCGCCAGGCGTTCAACTGGGCGAACACGCCGCCGACGACCGGACCCACGATGTTGCCGACACCCCACATCGCCGACACCAGCGCTGCGCCGCGCGCCCAGAGCCGTTCAGGCAGCGCACGCTGGATGAGCGCGTAGCCGAGGCCGGCGAGCAGGCCGCCGCCGAGGCCCTGCACGGCGCGGCCGACGAGGAGCGCCCACATCCACGGGCTCATGGCGCACAGCAGCGATCCCAGGGCGAAGAGGCCCAGCGCCAACAGGTAGGCGCGCACCGCGCCCTGGCGCGTGAGGATCCTGCTCACGAGCATCGCACTGACGACGGAGGCGAGCAGGAACACCATCATCGTCCAGGCGTAGAACTCCGACCCGCCGATCTCGCCCACGATCGTCGGCAGCAGGCTCGTGGTGAGGTACACGTTGCTCGCCTCGAGCAGCACACCGCCCGCGAGCACCGCCGCGATCGGCGCGTACCGGGAGCCGAGCAGCTCCCGCCACGTCCCCGTCGGTGCGGTGCTGTGCTCAGTCGTCGTCATCCTGCGTCCTTCCCCGGGTTCGGATGCACGTCGCATCCGGGCGCCTGATGGCGGCCGTGTCTCACGCTAATACCTCGAGTAAACTTGAGGTCAAGTGGAGGTGGGGATGGCTTTGGAACCCGATGATCTCCTCGCGATCGGCGAGGTCTCGCGCCGCACCGGCGTGCCGGCGTCGGCGCTGCACTTCTACGAGCAGCTGGGGCTCATCGCGTCCACCCGAACGGCGGGGAATCAGCGTCGTTATCGACGCCACATGCTCCGGCGGATCTCCCTGATCGTCGTCGCCAAGCGCCTCGGCATCCCCCTCGGCGACGTGCAGGAGGTGTTCACGAGTCTGCCGCTCGACCACCCGCCATCGCAGCGCGACTGGAGGCGCGTCGCCAAGCTGTGGCGGGCCCGGCTCGAGGAGCGTCGCACGCAACTCGAGCACCTGCAGCGCGAACTCACGGGGTGCATCGGCTGCGGTTGCCTGTCGCTCAAGGCGTGCCGGCTGCTGAACCCCGAGGACGAACTCGGCACCGACGGGCCGGGCCCTCGCCGCATCTGAGCGGGGCGCGTCCTAGGCCGATGCGAGGCGGTGCTCGTGCACCGCCGTGCTCAGCGCGGTGCCGTTGAGCACGAGGTAGAGCTGGCCCTCGGTCACGGAGACGGTCAGCGTGCTGCGTCGTCCGAGCGCCGCGACGGCGTCGTCGACGAAGCCGTGGTCGAAGCTGCGGAGGACGACCTCGTCGGAGCGGTGGATGGTCTTCCCCGCCCAGGAGGCGAGCACCTTCGCGGGATCCCGATGCGTGTAGACGATCGCACGCCCGGCGCGCTTGCTCCCGGCGTGCACCCGGGCGGCGTCGGGCGCACCGACCTCGATCCAGGCCGTCATCGCTCCCGTGAGGTCGTGCACGGCGACGGCCGGTTCGTCCTGGGTCGACACGCCGCCGCCGAAGGCGATGCCCTCCTCGTACTCGAGGCAGTAGGCGAGGATGCGCGTCATCATGAACGCCTCGGTCTCCGAGGGATGACGGGCCACGCGCATCGTGAAGTCCTCGTACACCCCGCGATCGACATCGGCCAACCCCACCTCGAAGGTGTGCATCGTGGAACCGATCGCCATGGCGCTCATTTCTGCGGGGAGGACTGGTAGGGCGTGCGGGGCTTGAACCCGCGACCGACGGATTATGAGTCCGCTGCTCTAACCGACTGAGCTAACGCCCCCTGGGCAACCGTTCCAGCTTACCGGTTGTCGATCCCTCAGACGGCGTCCGGGTCGTAGCCCGCGTCGATGAGGGAGGTCGCGCGTTCGGTGCGCGGGTTGAACTCGAGCATGTCGGTGCGCAGGCCGAGGTCGCGGTCGACGTGGAGCGCCATCGAGTGGGCGGCGTTGCGCACGTCGCGAGCCTCGATCGCCTCGAGCACCGCGCCGTGATCGCGGCGCATGGTCTCGAGCGTCGTGCCGAGAATCACGCGGCCCTCGGAGCTCGCGCGCTGCAGCACCGACATCACCCCGAGATAGAGGTCCTGCAGGAGCTTGCTGCCGCTCGCCTCCACCAGGAGCAGGTGGAACGAGCCCGGCACGGTGCTGTTGTCGCAGGTGTCGACGGGATCCTGCGGGGCGTCCTGCGCGCGACGGTACGCCTCGCGCAGCTGCTCGAGCTGGTCCTCGCTGCGGTTGATGGCCGCGTGCTGGGCGGCCTCGATCTCGAGCGAGCGCCGATAGACCAGCACCTCCTCCAGATCGTGGTCCGCGAGGAACTCGGTGAGGATCGTGCTCACCGGAGTGCGCGAGCGCACGAAGGTGCCGACCCCCGGCACGGTCTCGAGCATGCCGAAGGCGGCGAGGGAGCGCACCGCCTCGCGCACGGTCGACTTGCCCACGCCGATGAGCTCCATCAGCTCCGGCTCCTTCGGGATGAGCTCGCCGACTCCCCATTCACTGCTGGCGATCCTGCCGCGCAGGAAATCGAGGGTGTCGCGAGCCTTCTGGGAGCCGCGCGTCGGACTTGTCATGGGGGCTACCTCTGGTGATATGCGTGAAACCTGCATCAACTATAGCCAGCGCACGGCTGCGAGACGGGATCGGCGTGGCCGCGGTGGGGGTCTTTGCCGCGATCACGACTCGTTCTCCGCCGGAATCCATGCCGTCTGCGGGCGGTCGAGTCAGGTCACACGGCAGATCAGATGTTATACATCAGATCTACAGGGAGGCTGATGATACGGTGCAAGTCATGACCGAAAAAGCGCCATCGAGCGAGACCGCACCGTACGACGCCCTTCTGCTCTGCTCCTTCGGGGGGCCGAACGGCACCGACGACGTGATCCCCTTCCTGCGCAACGTGACCCGGGGCAAGAACATCCCCGAGGAGCGTCTGGCAGAGGTCGGCGAGCACTACCATCACTTCGACGGGCGCAGCCCGATCAACGAGCAGAACCTCGCGCTGGTCGACGCACTGCGCGGCGAGCTCGAGGCCCGCGGCATCGACCTGCCCGTGATCTGGGGCAACCGCAACTGGCATCCCTACACCGTCGACACGCTGCGCGACGCGAGCGCCTTCGGAGCGCGCCGGATCCTGACGCTCGTCACGAGCGCCTACGCCTCGTACTCGGGCAGTCGCCAGTACCGCGAGCACCTCGCGGCCGCGGTGGCCGAGCTGGGCGACACGGCGCCCCGCATCGACATCCTGCGCCCCTTCTTCAACGACCCCGGCTTCGTCACCGCCAACATCGAGGCCATCGAGGAGGCGGCGGCGCGTCTCGACGGCGGCCTCGCCGGTGCGCATGTCCTCTACGTGACGCACTCGATCCCCGACACGATGCAGGATGCCTCGGCGGTCACCGGCCCGGGCTACCGCGAGCAGCACGAGGACGTGCGCGCCACGATCGACACCGCGCTCGCCGAGCGCCTCGGTGTGCAGGTGGAGTCGTCGCTCGCCTACTGCTCGCGCTCCGGCGACCCGCGCGTCCCGTGGCTCGAGCCGGATGTCAACGATCGCATCGAGGAGCTCGCCGGACAGGGCGTGCGGAAGATCGTGATCGCCCCCATCGGCTTCATCTCCGATCACATGGAGGTGGCCTTCGATCTCGACGTCGAGGCGCTCGAGACGGCGGGCGAGCACGGGGTGCAGGCGGTACGGGCGGGCACGGTGAGCGTGCGGCCCTCCTTCGTGGGCGGGCTCGTGGACATGGTCGTCGAGCGCGCACGACGCGAGCGCGGTGATGCGGCGCAGGCCAGGGTCGTGGGATCGCTCGGGGCCTTCCCGGACGAGGCTCCCGCGGGAAGCTGCCGCATGCGGCACGGCGAGGCGACGGGGATCCCCGTCATCGCGGGTTCGGACGACTGACAGAAGTGGAAGCAAGGGGAGCGGGAATGGGCGAGCAGGCCGCAGCGGCACGGGTGGATCACCGTCACGTCGCCGAGGAGATCAACGCCGGGGTCAACTACACGATGTACGCGGTGTACCGCGTGGAGCGCGGATCGGTCGGGGTCGGCATCTCGCCGGCCTGGCGCGGGATCGTCCGCGGCCTGCTCGGCGAGCTCGACGGCATCGCCGGGCTCGTCACCCGCGGCTGGTACGACGTGTCGGGCTATCGCGCGGACGCCGACATCCTGGTGTGGTGGCACGCGCCGACCCCCGAGGCGCTGCAGCGCGCGTATCGCACGGTGCTCGACTGGGGGAGCGGGCGCCTGGCGCCCGTGTGGTCGAACATCGGCGTGCACCGCGCGGCGGAGTTCAATCGCGGACACGTGCCGGCATTCCTCGCCGGAGACGAACCGCGCGGCTACGTGTGCGTGTACCCCTTCGTGCGCGGACGCGAGTGGTATCTGCTGCCCGAGGACGAACGGCGGGAGATGCTCCGTGAGCACGGTGCGGCGGCGCGGGATTACGGCGATGTGCTCGCGAACACGGTCGCGGCCTTCGCGCTGGGCGATTACGAGTGGTTGCTCGCGTTCGAGGCCGACGAACTGCTGCGCATCGTCGATCTGATGCGCGAGCTGCGGGCCACGGGCGCGCGGCGCCACGTGATCGAGGAGACGCCGTTCTTCACCGGCCCCCGCTGTGATCCCGAGGAGGTGCTCGGCCGAGTGGTCGCCTGAGTCGCTCACGACGGGATTCCCAGCCCGATCACATTCGATTTCGCGTGTTTTTAGGCTTTCATCTGGGGAAACAATAGCGGTAAGTGCAGGCTATCCTTGCTTGCGGTCCTCGAAAATCGGCGTACGGTTATAGATATCAGTTCACGTACACGAAAGGGGATCCACTCGATGGCTACCAAGCAGATTACCGTTCCCGCTGCGCAGGGCGACCTGCATCGTCCCACGGGCGTGGCGCAGTATCTCAGCCCGGTCGTGCACGACCTCGTCGCGCTGGCCGTCAACGGCAAGCAGGCCCACTGGCACGTTCGCGGCGAGAACTTCGTGGGGGTGCACGAGTTCCTCGACGAGGTCGTGGCTCACGCCCAGGACGGGGCCGACGAGGTCGCCGAGCGGATCGTGGCCCTCGGCCTGCCGGTCGACGCCCGTATCGGTACGGTCGCGGCGCGCACCACCACCCCGGAGCTCAGCGACGGCTTCCAGCAGTCGGACGTGACCGTCCGCGAGGTCGTGGCCCAGCTCGATGCCACCCTGGAGACCGTCTACGCGGCGGTGAAGGGGCTCGACGACGTCGACCTGGTCAGCCAGGACATCGTGATCTCGCTCGCGCAGCAGCTCGACAAGGATCGCTGGTTCCTCTTCTCCCACTACGCGGGGTAGACCAAGCGGATCCGGGAACGGGGCGCCATCCTTCGGGGTGGCGCCCCGTTTTTTCGTGTTGCATTCATCTGATGTTCTCTACTATGTTTATGAGGTAAGGGTCGCCTTACATTGATCACATGAAAGTGCACCCGTGTTCATCGCCTCGTTCCTGATCGGCCTCCGCGAGGGGCTGGAAGCCTCCCTCGTCATCGGCATTCTTCTCGCCTACGTGACCCGGCTCGGGCGCGGGGATGTGAGGCGCAAGATCTGGCTCGGCGTCGGGATAGCGGTGCTGCTCTCGCTGGCGCTCGGTGCCGTCTTCACCTTCGGACGATACGGCCTCACCTTCGAAGCCCAGGAGATCATCGGCGGATCCATGTCGCTGGTCGCCGTGGTGATGATCACCTGGATGGTGTTCTGGATGATGCGGACCGCCGGCAACCTCAAGGCGGAGCTGCAGGGTGGCGTCGATCAGGCGCTCGCGATCGGCACCGGATGGGCGATCTTCTGGTTCGCCTTCGTCACGGTGGGGCGCGAGGGGCTCGAGACCACGCTGCTGCTGTGGGGCTGGGCGAACAGTCCGATCGCCTTCGGAGGGGCGCTGAGCGGTATCGCGATCGCCGTGGCCGTCGGCGTCCTGCTCAACCGGGGAGCGCTGCGCATCAACCTGAGGGTGTTCTTCGCGTGGACGGGGGCATTCCTCGTCATCGTCTCGGCCGGCGTGCTCGCCTACGGCATTCACGACCTCCAGGAGGCCGCCGTGCTGCCCGGTCCCTTCTCCGGTCACCCGATCACTCCCACCAACTTCCGCACGGGCGAGGTGCTCACCGGCTTCGAAGGCCCCTTCTGGCTGGCGGCGTACCCCTTCGGGTGGGCCTTCAACGTCGAGGGTGCGATCGCCCCCAGCGGTGCTCTCGCGGCCTTCCTCAAGGGCATCCTCGGGTTCGTGCCGCTGATGAGCTGGCTCGAGGTCACCGCCTGGGCGCTCTACGTGGGCATCGTGCTCCCGCTCTTCATCCGCCGGGTGATCGAGCAAGCCCGGGCGGCCAAGTCGCGTCAGGCGGCGCCGGCTGCCGCACCGTTGCCGATCGAGGCCCGCCCGGCCCCGGCTCCGCGGATCCCCTCCACTCGCACCTCTGCAATTCACACAAAGGAGACACATTGAAGAAGAAACTGTTCGTAGCGACCGGCCTCGCGACCGCCGGTGCGCTGCTGCTCGCGGGTTGCGTTCAGAACTCCGACGGCGCGGGCACGGACGCGGCCGGCGCTCAGGGCGGCGGCAACGCGCTGACCGTCAGCTCGACCGCGGACGACTGCCTGGTATCCGCCGCGACCGTCGAAAGCGGCAACGTCACCTTCAGCATCACCAACGACGGCGACCAGACCACCGAGTTCTACCTGCTCGGCAGCGACGGGCTGCGCATCGCCGCCGAGAAGGAGAACATCGCCCCGGGCGCGTCCGCGGACCTCACCGTCGCACTGCAGCCCGGGGACTACTTCACGGCCTGCAAGCCGGGCATGCGCGGCGCGAACGTCGGCGAGACCGGGTTCACCGTCACCGGCGAGGAGATCGAGCTCGAGGGCGAGGACCAGGAGCTCTTCGAAGCGGTCGTCGTCGACTACGTGAACTTCGTGAAGAACGAGGTCGCGGAGCTGGTTCCCAACGTCGAGGCCTTCGCGAACGCCTACATCGCGGGCGACGACGAGCAGGCGAAGGATCTCTACGCTGACATCCGCGTCAACTACGAGCGGATCGAGCCCGTCGCCGAGGCGCTCGGCGTGCTCGACCCCCGCATCGACTACCGCGAGGTGGACTACATCGCCGAGGCCGAGGAACTGGAGGGAGATGATCCCACCTTCACCGAGTGGCTCGGATTCCACCGCATCGAGAAGGATCTCTGGCAGCCCGCCAAGGACGCGCTGAACGCCGACGGCGTGAACGCCTGGGAGGACTGGGAGCCGTCGACTCCCGAGCAGCGCGAGGTGATCGGCGAGACGCTGATCGCCGACGTGAACGAGCTCTACGAGGAGGTGCACGCCGCCGACTTCATCTCGGAGCAGGGCATCAACGTCGGCACCGTCTCGAACGGCGCCATCGGCCTGCTCGAGGAGATCGCCGTCGGCAAGGTGACCGGTGAGGAGAACTGGTGGTCGCACTACGACCTCTGGGACTTCCAGGCCAACCTGCAGGGCTCGCGCATCGCCTTCGATCTCGTCGCCCCGATCGCCGAGCGCAAGAGCGCCGAGGGCGCCGAGCTCACGGTCGAGATCGACGAGGAGTTCGACGCGCTGCAGGCGCTGCTCGACCAGTACGGCGACCTCGAGAGCGGCTACACCCTCTACGACGAGGTGACCGACGAGCAGCAGAAGGAGCTCGTCGCCCAGATCGACGCCCTGCGCGAGCCGCTGTCGAAGCTCACCGGCACGGTGCTCGGCATCGACGGCTGATCCGAGGGATTCGGGATCCCGGGCCGCCCATCGAGCTTGTCGAGATGGGCTGTCCGGGATTCGCGTTCCCCTCGTCATTCTGCGCGAGCTTGCGAGTCGCAGAATCCCGGATGAGATCCTGCGACTCGCTGGCGCTCGCGCAGGATGACGAAGGAGGCGTGGCTATCCCTCGAAGAGCTGCTGCCCGACGTACTGGCCGTCGTCGATGCCCGGGGGCACGAGATAGACGCCGGTGCCGGTCGTCTTCAGGTACTCGACGAACATGTCGTCGCGCGACATGCTGCGGTGCACGCGCGAGAAGCGCTCGGGGGAGTTGACGAAGGCGATGAAGAACAAGCCGGCGTCGAGGCGTCCCTGCGCGTCGTTGCCGTCGACGAAGTTGTAGCTGCGCCGCAGCATCCTGATCCCGTCGTTGTGATCGGGGTGCACGCGCGCCACGTGCGAGCGCTCATCGATGAGCGGCTCCCCGTCGTCGCCGGTCGCCGTGAAGTCGGGCTCGGTGAACTCGGTGCCGCCGGAGAGGGGCGCGCCCTCGTGCTTGTCGCGGCCCGTGACGCGCTCCTGCTCGCCGAGCTGCAGGCTGTCCCACACCTCGATGGTCATGCTGATGCGGCGCGCGACCAGGTAGCTGCCGCCGGCGGCCCATCGCTGCCCCGCACCCGCGCCGATCCACACGTGCTCGTCGAGCAGCGCGGGTTCTTCCGCGTGGAGGTTCGCCGTGCCGTCCTTCTGCCCGAAGAGATTGCGGGGCGTCTCCTGGGAGACCGAGGTGGAGGAGCTGCGGCCGAAACCGAGCTGGGACCAGCGCAGCTGCGCCCGTCCGAAGGCGATGCGGGTGAGGTTGCGGATGGCGTGCACGGCGACCTGCGGGTCGTTCGCGCAGGCCTGGATGCAGAGATCGCCGAAGGATCGCGCCGGATCCATGAAGTCGTTGGTCATCTTCGGCAGCTCGGCGAAGTCGCTCGGGCGCTTCGCGGCGAGGCCGAAACGGTCCTCGCCGTCCGCGGTCTCGAAGAGGCCGGAACCGAAGCCGAATGTGATGGTGAGCCCGGCGGGCGCGATGCCGACGGCCTCGCCGGTGTCGTCGGGCGGCATGTACTCGCCGCCGCCGAACGCGCCGGCCACGCTGATCTCGAGGCCCTGGGTGAGACGGCTGGCCGCGTAGCTCCAGTCCTGCAGCAGTTCGATGAGCTCTGCGCGGGTGGTGCGGGCCGTGACGTCGAAGGCGGCGAAGTGCATCTGATCCTGCGCGGGCGTGATGATGCCCGCCTGGTGCGGGCCGTAGAACGGGTAGCTGAGTCCGTGACCGCCGCCGTTCGATGCTCTGCCCGGTGCCGACAGCGCCAGTGCGGCACCGGCGCCGAGGGCGGCGCCCGCAGCACCGCCGCCGAGGAGGGCGAGTGCGCCGCGACGGGAGAGGCCGCGCGTGCGGGCGGCTGGCTGAGCGACTGCCGGGGCCGACTGCTCGGGGCCCGGATTCGCGGTGTTCGGGTTCTCGGGACGGTCGGGCGAGACGGAGTCGCGACGCATCGAGGGCATTGGCCCATTCTACCGCAGTTCATCAGATGAATGCGGCTGGTGGTGCGATGTCAGGCTGCCGTGACGGTCGTGCGGGAGTCGAGGTACTCCTCGACGAAGCGGCCGAGCACCATGTGGGAGGCGCGCACGTCGGCGCTCTCGACGCGCTCGATGATGGCGTCGACCTCCGCGGGGTCGAAGTAGCCGTGATCGGCGTACGCCCGCACGCGGGAGCTGAACGAGGCGGTGTCGAGCTCGGGGTGGAACTGCGTGGCGTAGACGTTGCGGCCCACCCGGAAGGCCTGCACCGGGCAGCTCGGGGAGCTCGCGAGCACGATGATGCTCGGCGGCACCTCGGCGATCGCCTCCTTGTGCCCGACGAAGGCCTCGAACTCGGCGGGCAGCTGGTAGAGCAGCGGATCCTCGAGACCCGCGGGCGTGAGGCTGATGCGCACGGCCTGGGAGGT
Organism: Leucobacter celer subsp. astrifaciens; assembly: GCF_001273835.1. Taxonomy (GTDB): domain Bacteria; phylum Actinomycetota; class Actinomycetes; order Actinomycetales; family Microbacteriaceae; genus Leucobacter; species Leucobacter celer. The sequence continues at coordinate 327,431 of NZ_JHEI01000136.1, forward strand.
CTCGCCGTAGGTGCGATCCACCCGCGCTCCCTGGTGGGCGCCGATGGTGCCGATGCCGTAGCAGACGCCCAGGAAGGGGAAGTCGTGCCGCACCACGTCGTCGAGCAGCTGGGCGAGCTCGCGCTCCACCCGCAGCTCGGTGGGGGACTTGTGCTCGACGGGCTCGCTCACCGTGAAGGGGCTGCCCGCGAGGACGATGCCGGAGTAGCGATCGAACTCGATCGCGCCGAGCGGCCCGCGGTCGATGCGGCGCCACTCGAGCTCCTCGGGGAGGAGACCCGTCAAACGACAGTACGCGGCGTGCTCATCGGCAGCCTCGCTGTCCTCCCCCCGGGTCGTGATGAGCAGGAACGGCTTCATGGGATCTACCGTACCTCCATGAAGCCGTTCCCGTGTCCGGGTATCGAACTGTTACGTGCCGCTCACTCGTACGAGCGGATGGCGACGACGGCGTTGTGGCCCCCGAACCCGAAGGAGTTCGAGATGGCGAGCTGCGGGCCGTCGCCGAGCGGCTGCGGCTGCGACGAGACGGTGAGCGGGATCTCCGGGTCCTGGTTGACGAGGTTGATCGTCGGGGGAGCGATCCGGTTCTGCACCGCCAGGACGGCGAACATGGCCTCGATCGCACCGGTGCCGCCGAGCAGGTGGCCCGTGGCCGCCTTCGTCGCTGATACCGGGATCTGCTTCACGCGGTCGCCGAAGACGCGGTGCAGCGCGGTGTACTCCGCGATGTCGCCGACGGGAGTGGAGGTGGCGTGCGCGTTGATGTGCGTGACATCGTCGGGGGAGGCGCCGGCCTGGGCCAGGGCGACCTCCACGGCGCGGGCCGCTCCCTTGCCCTCGGGGTCGTTCGCGGTGATGTGGTACGAGTCTGCGGTCACGCCGCCGCCGGCGACCTCGGCGTAGATCCTCGCACTGCGTGCGAGGGCGTGCTCCTCGGTCTCGAGCACGAGCGCGGCAGCGCCCTCGCCCATGACGAAGCCGTCGCGATCGATGTTGTAGGGGCGCGAGGCCGTCTCGGGCGAGTCGACGCGCTTCGAGAGCGCCTGAGCCGAGTTGAACGAGGCCAGGGTGATCGGGTGGATCGCCGCCTCGGCGCCGCCCGCGATCACCACGTCGGCGAGTCCCAGCTGCAGGTGCTCGTACGCGTTGGCGATCGATTCGGTGCTGGACGCGCAGGCGGAGGCGACCGTGCGCGCGAAGGCCCGGGCCTCGAGGTGCATCGAGACGGCCGCGGCGGGCGCGTTCGGCATGAGCATGGGAACCGTGAGCGGCATGACGCGCCGCGGTCCCTTCTCCTTGAGCGTGTCCCAGGCGTCGAGCAGCGTCCACAGTCCGCCGATGCCGGTCGCCCAGTCGACGCCGAGCCGCTCGCTCGGCACCTCCGGTCGGCCCGCGTCGGCCCACGCCTCGGTCGCGGCGACGAGCGCGAAGCGGCTCGAGGGGTCGAGGCGCTTCGCGACCGGTCGTTCCAGGACCTCGGCCGGGTCGACCTTGGCCGTGCCCGCGAAGTTCACGGCGAGCCCGTACTGTTCGGCCCAGTCGTTGTCGAGCGTGCGAACGCCCGACTCTCCTGCGAGCAGGGCCTGCCAGCTCTCCGGGGCGGTCCCGCCGATGGGCGAGGACGCGCCGATACCGGTTACGACAATCTTCTTCGTCATGTGTACGTGCTCCGCGGTGGGTCTGGAACGGAAGTGTGAGGGGTGCCGTTCGGGCTTGCCGAGCGCCGTGCGGCCTCGGCAAGCCCGAGCTGCGGCTCTTAGGCCTGGGCCTTGACGATGAAGTCGACGGCGTCGCCGACGGTCTTGAGGTTCTTGACTTCCTCGTCGGGGATCTTGACGTCGAACTTCTCCTCGGCGTTGACGACGATGGTCATCATCGAGATCGAGTCGATGTCGAGGTCATCGGTGAACGACTTGTCGAGCGCGACGACGTCGGCCGCGATCCCGGTCTCATCGTTGATGAGCTCCGCCAGACCGGCGAGGACCTCTTCGTTGCTGAATGCCATTGTGTGTTTCTCCTTGGATATGGGGTGTGGTGTAGAAGTTTACGTGCGGATCGCGCCGGGCAGAGCCCGACGCGCGAGCGCTCGGCTCAGGGGATCTCCACGACCTGCGCGCCGTACACGAGACCGGCGCCGAAGCCGATGGTGAGGGCGAGGCCGCCGGAGAGCTCGGGATGCTCCTCGCGCAGCGCGTGCATGGCGAGCGGAACCGACGCGGCAGAGGTGTTGCCCTGCATCTCGATGTCGCGGGCGACGATGACGCTCTCGGGCAGCTTGAGCTGCTTGGCGAACTCGTCGACGATGCGCATGTTGGCCTGGTGCGGGATGAACGCGGCGAGGTCTGCCGGCTCGAGGCCCGAGACCTCGAGGGTGCGGCGCGCGACCTTCGCCATCTCCCAGACGGCCCAGCGGAACACGGTCTGGCCGTCCTGGCGCAGCGTGGGCCAGGGCACCTCGCCCGGGTTGTTCCGGTACTCCTCGAAGGTCGAGGTCATGCGGATCGCGTCCCACTTCTCGCCGTCGGAGCCCCACACGGTCGGCCCGATGCCGGGGTGGTCGCTCGCGCCGACGACCACGGCGCCGGCGCCGTCGCCGAGCAGGAACGAGATGCTGCGGTCCGTGGGGTCGACGATGTCGGAGAGCTTCTCCGCCCCGATGACGAGCACGTTCTTGCAGGTGCCCGCGCGCACGAGGGCGTCGGCCTGCGCCACGCCGTAGACGTAGCCGGCGCACGCCGCCGAGATGTCGAATGCGGCCGCGGGCGTGAGCCCGAGGCGGTGCGCCGCGAGCGACGCCATCGAGGGCGTCACCGCGACGTTCGAGATGGTCGAGATGATGACCCCGTCGATATCGGCGCGGTCGAGTCCCGACTCCACGATCGCCTCCTCGCCGGCCGCGACCGCGAGGTCGACGGCTCCGATCGAGGCGCTCGCGCGGCGCCGCTGCACGATGCCGGTGCGCTGACGGATCCACTCGTCGGAGGAGTCGATCGGTCCGATCAGATCGTCGTTGGGCACGTCGAGGTCTCCGCGGGCGGCCCCGAGGGAGAGGATCCGCGTGTGCGCGGGACCCGCGGGCTGCACGAGTGATGCCATGGGCGTGAGTCCTTTCGTCAGACTGGGTGCCGGTCTAGGCGGCGTCGGCGAGGAGCGCGACCGCCGCGTCGAGATCGGCGGGTGACTTGATCGCGACGCTCGGCACGCCCTTGAGCGCCCGCTTCGCGATGCCGGTGAGCGCGCCGGCCGGGGCGAGCTCCACGAGTCCCGTGATGCCGGCCTGCTGGAAGCTCTCCATGCAGGCGTCCCAGCGCACGGGGTTCGCCACCTGCGAGACGAGCAGCTCGACGAACCGGGATCCGTCCGACACGCGCGATCCGTCCGCGTTGCTCCAGATGGGGTGCTGGGGATCGGCGACGGCGACACCCTCCGCGGCCTCGCGGAGGGCCGGGATGGCAGTGGCCATGTAGTCCGTGTGGAATGCGCCGGCCACCTGCAGCGGGATCACGCGGGCGCCGCGCGGTGCATCCTCAGCCAGCGCCGCCAGGGCCTCCAGCGCGCCCGCGGCCACGATCTGACCGCCGCCGTTCCGGTTGGCCGGGGTGAGGCCGTGGGCCTCGATCTTCGTGAGCACGTCGGCCTCGACTCCGCCGACCACCGCGGCCATGCCGGTCTGCGCCTGGGCCGCGGCGGAGGCCATCGCCCGCCCGCGCACGCCCACGAGCTGCAGCGCGTCGCCCTCGGAGAGGATGCCGGCCGCGGCGGCCGCCGCGAACTCGCCGACCGAGTGCCCCGCCACCCCGGCGTCGCCGAGTGCGGTGCGGGCGGACAGCTCGCGCCAGGCCAGCAGGCTGGCGGCGACGATGAGCGGCTGCGCCACCGCGGTGTCGCGAATGGTGTCGGCGTCGCTCACGGTGCCGTGCTGCACCAGATCCACGCCGGCGCGCTCCGAGGCCTCGCCGAGGAAGTCTCCGGCGCCCGGGAGCTCGAGCCACTCGTTCAGGAATCCGGGGGTCTGTGAGCCCTGTCCAGGGCATGCGATGACAATCACGTGTTCAAGTTTCTCAGATCGGGGCGGGGGATCCTGCATATTCTCCATCATGTTCCGCGGAAAATGTTGTCGGGAACCGCAATAGATGCCGTCGGGAACCGCAATGGATGCCGTCGGGATCCTCACCGCCGGTGGTTCAGCGTTTGCCTCGGCGCCCCTGGTGCTGGGCGATCGATCCCGCGATGAGCGCGGACTGCAGGATCAGCGCCTCGCGCGCGCCGGTCGCGTTCCAGCCGATCACCTCGGAGACCTTCTTCAGCCGGTAGCGCACCGTGTTGGGGTGCACGAACAGCTCGCGCGCGGTCGCCTCGAGCGAGCGCCCGTTGTCGAGATAGCACCACAGCGTCTCGAGCAGCTCGCCCGAGTGGGCCGCGAGCGGCTCGTAGATCTGCTCGATGAGCGTGCGCCGCGCGAGGCCGTCGCCCGCGAGCGCCCGCTCGGGCAGCAGATCGTCGGCGGACACCGGGCGCGGCGCGTGGCGCCACGACCGGGCCACCGCGACGCCCGCGAGCGCCGCCCGGGCGCTGCGCGAGGCGTCGACGAGGTTCTCGACCGCGGGGCCGAGCACGAGCGGGCCGTCGGAGAAGCCGTCCGCGAGCCGCTGCGCGATCTCGAGGAAGGAGAGCGGTTCGGCGGAGGACGACGGATCCTTCGGCTGCACCTCGACGCGGCCGAGGACCAGCACGAGCCGGGTGCCCTGCAGCCCGATCAGCACGTCCGCACCGGCGTGTCGCGCGGTGCGGCGCAGCTGATCCACGTCGACGGACCGTTCCGCGGTGCCCACGAGCACCGCGGCTTCGCCCTCCCCGTGCCAGCCGAGGGCCGCGATCCGGCTCGGCAGCTCGTCGTCGCTCTCACCGGTGAGGATCGAGTCGACGACGAGGGCCTCGAGGCGGGCGTCCCACAGACCGCGCGCCTCGGCGGCGCGGGCGTACACATCGGCGGCGGCGAACGCGACGTCGCGCGAGTAGTGCAGCACGGCTTCGCGCAGCGCCTCGCTGCGAGGGGTCACGCGCTCCTCCACCACGGAGACCACCACGCGGATCAGCTGCAGGGTCTCCTGCAGGCTGATCGAACGCAGCAGCTCGCGCGGCGCGGCGCTGAAGACGTCCGACGCGATCCAGGGCGTGGAGGAGGGGTCCTCGTACCACTGGATGAACGACGCGATCCCGGTCTGGGCGACGAGTCCGACCGCCGAGCGCCGGCTCGGCGGCATGTTGCCGTACCAGGGCAGGGTGTCGTCGAGCCGCGTGATGATGCGGGTGGAGAGCTCGCCGGTGATCGTCCTCAGCCAGGCGAGCTCCTGCTCTTTCGTGCGATCCATGGGAATCGGTCCGCCTACGCTTCCGCCTCCGTCGTCAAGACTCTCCGCCTGCGCCGCCGGTGGTTCCGGCGTTCACATCGTTCAGGCGGTACTTCTCGGCCGCCTGAAGCGGGATCCCGGCGTCGATCTTGCCCTGCGCCGCGAGGCGCTGCAGCACCTTCACCACGACCGACTCGCGGTCGATGCCGAAGTAGCGGCGCGCGGCTGCACGCGTGTCGGAGAATCCGAAGCCGTCGGCTCCGAGCACCGAGTAGTCGCCCGGCACATAGGCGCGGATCTGATCCGGCACCATCGTCGCCCAGTCGCTCACCGCGACGAACGGGCCCTCGGCGTCCTCGAGCTTCTGCGTGAGGTAGGGCACGCGGGGCTCCTCGCCGGCATGGCGGAAGTTGTGCTGATCCGTGGCGATGCCGTCGCGCTGCAGCTCGTTCCAGCTCGTGACGCTCCAGACGTCGGCGGCGACGTTCCAGTCGCGCGCCAGCAGCTGCTGCGCCTCGATCGCCCACGGCACGGCCACGCCGGAGGCGAGGATCTGGGCGCGGTGCGCGCCCTCGCCGGCCTCGCTCACGCGGTGGATACCGCGCACGATGCCCTCGACGTCCGTGTTCTCCGGCTCGGCCGGGTGCACGATCGGCTCGTTGTACACCGTGAGGTAGTACATGACGTTGGGATCGGAGTGCTCGCCGCCGTACATGCGCTCGATGCCGGCGCGCACGATGTGGCCGATCTCGTAGCCGTACGCGGGATCGTAGGAGATGACGGCGGGGTTGGTCGAGGCGAGCGCGAGCGAGTGGCCGTCGGCGTGCTGCAGCCCCTCGCCGGTGAGCGTCGTGCGCCCGGCGGTGGCGCCGATGATGAAGCCGCGGGTCATCTGATCGCCCGCCGCCCAGAAGGCGTCGCCGGTGCGCTGGAAGCCGAACATCGAGTAGAAGATGTAGATCGGGATCAGCGGCTCGCCCTGCGTGGCGTACGAGGTGCCGACCGCGGTGAACGCGGCTGCCGCGCCGGCCTCGTTGATGCCGACGTGCAGCAGCACGCCCTGCGGGCTCTCCTTGTAGGCGAGCAGCAGCTCGCGGTCGACCGAGACGTAGTTCTGGCCGTGCGGGTTGTAGATCTTCGACGTGGGGAAGTAGGAGTCCATGCCGAAGGTGCGGGCCTCGTCGGGGATGATCGGCACGAATCGCGAGCCGAAGCCCTTGTCGCGCATCAGATCCTTCAGCATGCGCACGAACACCATCGTGGTCGCGGCCTCCTGCGTGCCGCTGCCCTTCGCCGCGATCGCGTAGCTCTTGGGCTCGGGCAGCACGATCTCCGTGTGCTTCGAGCGGCGCTCGGGCAGGTAGCCGCCGAGCTCGCGCCGGCGCTCGTGCATGTACTGGATGGTGGTGTCGCTCTCGCCCGGGTGGTAGTAGGGCGGGCGGTAGGGATCCGCCTCGAGCTGCGCGTCCGAGATGGGGATGTGCATGGTGTCGCGGAAGAGCTTCAGGTCCTCCAGCGTCATCTTCTTCATCTGGTGGGTCGCGTTGCGGCCCTCGAAGTGGGGGCCCAGGCCGTAGCCCTTGACGGTCTTCGCGAGGATCACCGTGGGGCGGCCCTTGTGGGCCAGGGCGGCGGCGTAGGCCGCGTACACCTTGCGGTAGTCGTGGCCGCCGCGGCGCAGCTGCCAGATCTGATCGTCCGTGTAGCCGTCGACGAGGCGCAGCGCGCGCTCGTCCTTGCCGAAGAAGTGGTTGCGGATGTACGCGCCGTTCTCGGCCTTGTAGGTCTGGTAGTCGCCGTCGGGGGTCGTGTTCATCACGTTCAGCAGCGCGCCGTCGGTGTCGCGGTTCAGCAGCTCGTCCCACTCGCGGCCCCAGATGACCTTGATCACGTTCCAGCCCGCGCCGCGGAAGAAGCTCTCGAGCTCCTGGATGATCTTGCCGTTGCCGCGCACCGGGCCGTCGAGTCGCTGCAGGTTGCAGTTGATCACGAAGGTGAGGTTGTCGAGGCCCTCGTTCGCGGCGACCTGCAGCTGGCCGCGGCTCTCGACCTCGTCCATCTCGCCGTCGCCGAGGAACGCCCAGACGTGCTGATCCGAGGCGTCCTTGATGCCGCGGTTGGTGAGGTACTTGTTGAACTGCGCCTGGTAGATGGCGTTGATGGGGCCGATGCCCATCGACACGGTCGGGAACTGCCAGAAGTCGGGCAGCAGGCGCGGGTGCGGGTAGCTCGGCAGGCCGTTCGGCGCGTGCGACTTCTCCTGGCGGAAGCCGTCGAGCTGATCCTCGGTGAGTCGCCCCTCGAGGAAGGCGCGCGCGTACACGCCGGGGGAGGCGTGCCCCTGGACGAAGATCTGGTCGCCGCCGCCCGGGTGGTCCTGGCCGCGGAAGAAGTGGTTGAAGCCGACCTCGTACAGCGAGGCCGCCGAGCCGTAGGTGGAGATGTGGCCGCCCACGCCGATGCCGGGGCGCTGCGCGCGGTGCACGGTCATGGCCGCGTTCCAGCGGATCCAGGAGCGGTACTGGCGCTCGATGTCGTGGTCGCCGGGGAAGTCGGGCTCGTCGCTCGAGGCGATCGTGTTGACGTAGTCGGTCGTGGGTACCTGCGGCACGTTGAGGTGGAGCTGGCGCGAGCGATCGAGCAGGCTCGTCATGATCTCGCGGCCGCGTCCCGCGCCGCGCTCCTCGACCACGGCGTCGAGGGACTCGCGCCACTCCGAGGTCTCCTGCGGATCCATGTCATCGCTGTCCGGTGCGTACGGATCCTGCGTGTTCACAGCCAAGATTGTGCTCCATTCACCATGAGGTTGTGCTGTCGCGGAGCGGGTTCCTGCGTCCGGGCACAGCACGAGAGACTCCCGCGATGATTCGCGGGGGTAGAGTCCAGACTAGCGAATCTCCACCATGAAACCGGCACATTCCTTGTGGGAGGTGTGATGTTTCGCACAAGCTATCGCTCGTCGGCGGCCTCAGCCCGGCAGGGCCGCCCCGACGGCGGCGGTGATGATCGGGCGGTGATCGAGGTCTGCGCGGTGTCCGAGGACGTGCAGGAAGAGCCCTTCGAAGCAGGTCGAGACGAGATGCACCGCGAGTTCGGGATCGGGGGTGCCGAGTGCGACGAAGGCGGATCGGAGCGGTGCGATGACCAGCGATCGTCCGCGGGCGAGGGCGGCGCGGATCGCCTCGTCGTGACCGGCCTCGACGAACAGCGCGAGGCGGGCTGCGGTCTGCGTGCGCAGCGGTCCGATCTGGAGTTCGAACAGTGCGATGAGGGATTCGGCGAGATGCTCCGCCGACGCGACGTCGACCGGGCCGGCGATCGCGGGGAGCTCTGCGGCGGCCATGCGCTCGGTGACGCCGAGGAGCAGGGCATCGCGCGTGCGGAAGGCGTTCGAGGTCGAGCCCTGAGGGAGTCCCGCCCGCTCGTCCACGCGCCGGTGCGTGAGCGCGCGGATGCCCTCCTCCGCGAGGATCTCGATCGCGGCGCCCAGCGCGCGCTCCCGGTTCGATGTCATGCCCGCATCTTAACTACGTTCGTAGTTGAGTCGCAACTACATTCGTAGTATCCTGGCGATATGTCCGTCGTCGCTCTTGCGATCGCCGACCTCGTGCTCCTGCTCGTCACCGCCGCGCTCGGCCTCGCCTCGCTCCTCGCCTGGGCGCGCCGCCGCGCCGCGGGCTTCCCCGCGGTGAAGATCACCGCGCACGTCTCGCTGCAGCTCGTGAGCATCGGGGTGTGGGTGGCCTTCGTGGGTACCGGCGCCGTGCTGCTCGCGTGGATCGCCTTCGCCGTGATCACGGCGGGGCAGGTGCTCGGCGACCTGCTGATGTTCGCCTCCTACCGCGCTCGGCGCCCCGGCGCGGCGGAGGCGGGATATCGCGCCGTGAGCGGGGACGTGCTGAGCTTCCGGCGCCCCGTTCCGGCGCTCCACGCGCTGTTCGGCGCGGTCGCCTGGTTCGGCATGCTCGCGATCTGCATCGTGGCGACCGTTCTCGCCTAGCCCCGCGGCTCGAGGAAGGAGAGGATCGTCGCCGCGAGCGCGCCGGGGTTCTCGAGCATCGGGAGGTGGCCGGTGGCGAGCTCGCGCCGCCAGGGCGCGTCGAGCCGCGCCGCGAAGCGCCGCTGCAGACGCGGGGGCAGTTCCCTGTCGGCAGCGGTCATCACGTAGCCGCGCCGTCCGGCCCAGGGCTGCGGGCCGGTGCGGTCGCGGTAGAAGCCCTGCGGTTCGGGGGTGAAGTCGGCGAGGAGCCGGGCGACGGTCCGCTCCTCGATGCCGTGGGCGAGCGTCCCGCGGATCGCGGAATCGGGCGGCCGGGTTCCCGCGACTCGCATCACCGCGCCGAGCACCCAGCGATTCGGAAGCGGCATCGCCGTGAGGAACGAACCTCCCGGTTCGGGCACGATCGCGCTGACCGCCAGGAAACCGAGGACCCGATCCGGTGCCCGTCTGGCGATCTCGGCCCCCACGACACCGCCGGCGGAGTGGGCGACGATGGTGACCGGGCCAGCGGGCAGGGCGTCGATGGCCGCGTCGACGTAGTCGCTGAGTCCCGGGCCGCTCCCGCGGTGCCCGGCCGATCCGCGTTCCGGACGAGGTGCGACCAGGGTCTCGGGCGACCCGTCCAGTCGGTGGCGCACCTCGTCCCAGATCCAGGCGGGAAGTCCCGCGCCGCTGAGGAACAGGAGTGAGTGAGGCGGGGTATTCATGGATCCATCATCGCTTCCACGAATGTCACCGGTATGTCACTATTTATGGATGAATCGAAGCGATCGGCTGTACGCGCTGCGCGAGGAGCTGCGGCGCGCGGGTGCGGCGGGCCGCACGGCGGAGCGGCTCGCCGGGATATTCGAAGTCAGCGTGCGCACGATCAAGCGCGATATCTCGACGCTGCAGCACGGCGGCTTCCCCGTCCGGGCACGGCCGGGCCCGGGCGGCGGGTATGCGGTCGACGCGACCGCGACGCTGCCGCCGGTGAACTTCACCGACGCCGAGGCATCGGGTCTTGCCGCTGCGGTTGCCGCCCACCGCGGTCAGCCTTTCGAGGGTCACGCCCGCGCGGCGCTCGCCAAGGTCTTGAGCGTGATGGACGCCCGGGCCCGGGAGCGCTCCCAGAGCCTCGGCGGCCGGGTTTGGATCGACCGAACGGACACCCCGACCGACGCCCGGATCAGGCGAGCGGTGGAGCAGGCGCTCCACGAGCAGCGCGTTCTGTCCCTGCGCTACCGCGACGAGCGCGGGCGGGAGACCTCGCGCCGCGCGGACCCCGTGCTCCTCGCCTGCACCCGCGGGCACTGGTATCTCGTGGCGCACTGCCGCACCCGCGATGCGATCCGCTGGTTCAGGCTCGACCGCATCGTCGCTGCGCGCCCCACCGGGGAGACCGCCGCCGAGATTCCGGTCGCGAGCGTCGGCGCACCTCCGACGACCGCCGTCGCCGTCTCCGACGGCTGAGCAGAGAATCGGCGTCCCTGACAGGAACTGCCACTATCGCCGAACCGGTCCTTGCGCTCCAATAGATGTAGGGAGCGTCCCGCTTCACTCGAGCCAGTCCGGGCCGAGCAGCACCTGGGAAGGAACCGCATCATGCAGACCGTGACCTTGAACAACGGTGTCGTCATGCCCGTCCTCGGGTACGGGGTGTACCAGATTCCCGCCGAGGAGACCGAGCGGGCGGTGGCGGCCGCGCTCGAGGCCGGGTACCGGCTCCTCGATACCGCCGCCGGGTACGGGAACGAGGAGGCCGTCGGACGCGCCATCGCCGCGAGCGGGATCCCGCGCGAGGACCTCTTCGTCACGACCAAGCTGTGGGTGCAGGACAGCGGGCCCGCCGGCGCGGGGGAGGCGAACACGGTGCGCGCGTTCGAGTCGTCGCTGTCGAAGCTCGGGCTGGACTATCTCGACCTGTACCTGATCCACCAGCCCTACGGGGACTACTACTCCGAGTGGCGGGCGATGGAGGGCCTCTACGGGGATGACCGCATCCGTGCGATCGGGGTGTCGAACTTCCACCCCGACCGGCTCGTCGACCTGATCTCGAACAGCACGATCGTGCCGGCGGTGAACCAGATCGAGACCCATCCGTTCCACCAGCGCGCGAACGATCACGCGCTCATGGTCGAGCACGGGGTGCAGCACGAGTCGTGGGGGCCGTTCGCCGAGGGCCGGAACCGCATCTTCACACATCCGGTGCTCGCCCCGATCGCCGCGGCGCACGGCAAATCCATCGCCCAGGTGGTGCTGCGCTGGCTCATCCAGTCGGATGTCGTCGCGATCCCCAAGTCCGTCACTCCGGAGCGCATGCAGCAGAACATCGACGTGTTCGATTTCGAGCTCACCCCCGGCGAGATGGAGGTCATCGCCGGTCTCGACGAGGGAGGGTCGCTGTTCTTCGACCACCGGGACCCGGACATGACCGTCCGGCTGGGCACCAGCCGGGTGGACTGACGCCGGGGGAGCGGCGACGGCTGGCTTCGAGGTCTCCGGGGCCGGGCCCCGACGATCAGCGACGCGCGTGCGGGTACTCCTTCTCGCGTCCCTGGAACGCGAGAACCGCCTCGTTGAGCACGACGCCGTCCTGGATCTCGATGGCCTTGCGGATGGTCTCGTCCTGCTGCCAGGCTGCCCGCCCCGCGCTCACCGTCTCCAGATAGGAGGAGATCGCCTCGCTGATCTCCCAGGTGGCCGAGTTCCAGAGCAGGGAGGGCGTGTGGTCGACGGCGTAGTAGTGCACCCGGTTGCCGACCATGAACACCGGGTCGTCGAACGTGGTCGGTTCGGCCCAGCTGAATCCCATCCCCTCGTCGCAGGACACGTCGACGATCAGCGAGCCGGGCCTGAAGGCGTCCAGATCCTCGTCCCGCAGATAGATGATCGGGTTCTCCGGGTCCTGCAGCGTACAGTTGACCACGATGTCGCTCTCCGCGAGGTAGGGCGCGAGCGGTACTCGACCGTCGTCGTCGGTGATCGCGAAGCTGCCGCCGCCCTCCGCGTCTTCGACATGGTCGATCTGCACGATCCGGGCGGAGTGGATCGGGGACGCCACTGCGGAGATGCTGCGCATCGTCAGCACTCTGACCTCATGGATCCCGTGCGCGTTGAGCGCGGTGACCGCCCCGCGCGCGGTTGCGCCGAAGCCGATCACCGCAGCAGTCAGGCGCCGGCCGTAGGCGCCGGTGACCCCCATGATCTCCAGACTGTGGATGACGGAGGCATAACCCGCGAGTTCGTTGTTCTTATGGAAGACGTGGAGGCCGAAGCTCCCGTCGCTCTTCCAGTGGTTCATCGCTTCGAAGGCGATCAGGGTCAGCTTCTTGTCGATCGCGAGCTGCGCGATCTCGGCGTCCTGCACGCAGTGGGGCCAGCCCCACACCGTCTGCCCGTCGCGCAGCGCGGCCAGGTCCGCCGGCTGCATCTTGGGGAGCAGGATCACGTCGCAGCGTTCGATCAGTTCGGACCGGGTCAGTACGCCTCCGACGTGCGGAGCCAGCTCGTCGTCCGTCACGTCGAACTTGTCGCCGTAACCCGCTTCGATGAAGAGGCAGGCGGCGATTCGGGGGTCGAGCCGCTGGAAGTGGCTCGGGTGCACCGGCAGCCGGTGCTCGTTCTCCAATGACGATCGACCGAAGATTCCTATGGAGAGCGGCATCTGTGCACCTGCGACTTTCAGAGCGGGCAGACGGATACTCCATCCGCCCTGAGATCGGATCCAAACAGACCCGAATACTCGAAGCGTACGCCACCTGGCGGGGTCGCGGGGAAGAACGCCGCGCACAGGGGCGGTCGAAGCGGATCGCGAAGATGGATTCTCGGGTGGACTCATCGATCAATGTGGGAACAGACGACAGCGGGCCGGGTAGCTGAGTTCCGCATGAAATCGTGGCTCAGGCGGTGATCCTGCGGCCGGTGATGCCGGATGATCTACTCGTCGAAGTACCGTCGGAGCCAAGGAGAGGGCCTTGAACGTGACCGACGTACTGGGAAGTGGAAGCCAAACGGATAGCCCGAACGAACAGTGTCAGCGTGAAAGCACTCGCGCGGTGGTCCGGGGTTCGCCGGGGAATGGCGCTGGCCAAGATCCGTTGAGGTCGACGCACGGATGGCGTGGGCTCCAGCGCCGATGTCGTGGCCTCTCCGTTGCCGTCAAACCATTACTCGCAAGTGTGAGAACCACTAGAGCGTGCTCACTGTGTCGGTGGTGCTCGATACGCTCAGATGAGAATGAGCGCATAGCTGCAGTTTGGAGATCGCAATGGTTGAACCGAGGGCTATAGACAAAGCCAAGGACAGCATCGGCAAGGCCACCAGCGGTATCGGGAGGTTTGCTCGTGAGAAGTCAACCCAGATCGCTGAACAGGCGGAGGGCATCATGGACTCCACTAAAGAGTTTACGAATGGCAGGGTCGAAAAGCTCACGGCGAAGGAACCCGATCCCTACGAGGCAGCCATCGCGGATTACAACGGTGCGTTCATCATGATGAGTGACAAAGGCCTCACACTGCTACGGCAGCGGGAACGCTCCACCGACTTGATCGAGTTCGTCGAGTTGCTAGTGACGAGCATCGCCAACACCCCGAAGTCGTTTGAAACTGACTTCGAAGAGATTGATGTGAACAAGGCACGGTTCTTGGACGCTGAGGAGTTCGCCCGTAAGGATCTTGAAGCGGCCCGTAAATCGGTCACTGGTGCCGGGGCTGGATTCACCGCTGGCGTTGCTGTAGCGAGTATGGCACCGTCGGCTGCGCTCTGGGTGGCGACGACTTTCGGTACGGCTTCGACCGGCACCGCGATCTCGACACTGACTGGAGCTGCTGCAACCAAAGCCGCACTCGCCTGGCTCGGTGGCGGGGCGATCGCTGCTGGAGGAGGCGGCGCAGCCGCGGGCAGCGCACTGCTCGCGCTGGCCGGCCCCATTGGGTGGACTGTCGCGGGTGCCACACTCCTCGCCTCGATCGCGCTTTTCGCGAAGAAGAAGTTCGAGAACCGCGAAGCGAAGCAGGAAGCGCTCACAGCTGTGAAGCAGAACACCGCGCTCGTGAGAGCCATGGATGGGCAAATCGGCGACCTTCTGCAGCGCACGGCATCCCTGCGTCAGATGCTCTCGAAGAACTATAGGGAAGCACTGCCATTCTTCGGTGTCGACTTCAGGACACTGCCCAAAGAACAACAGTCTCAGCTTGCTGCCCTGGTGAACAACACGAAAGCGTGCGCAGCTCAGCTGAGCCTTCGCATCGAGCAGGAGGGCGACGGTGAATAGCGGGACGAGGAGCGTCGAGGGCGACGCCGCAAAGATCGCGAAGAGCGGACAGGAGCAGGCAGTCGCAGCGTGGGCGAACTACCTTAACCAGCTCCGGCTGGATCAGCTGGTAGATGCTCTCCGCAGGCAGGACGTAAATCTCCGTGATGCCCTGGCCAGTGTCGATGAGGCGGTTGACGAGATCAAGAAGGTAGTCGCGAGTAACCGGGGCGGGCTGAAAGGCATGCACGGGTTCATCGCTGAGGTTGCCGAGACCGGAGTCAGTAATGCCCGAAGTCAGATTCTGGGCGGGAACAAGGTCTATGAGTGGGTAGACGACAACGGGCCGTTCGATCTCATGCGGGAAGGGGTCGCGATCCAGCAGAAGTTCTATGCGGCAGGAGGTAATTTCGGACTCGGCGCGATTGCCGAGCATCTAAGAAGGTACCCCGGCTTCATCGAGAGCGGCCACAGGTACCAGATCCCGAGCAACCACTACGAAGTGGTGCGGGAGCTTTACCTCATGCCCCGCGAGGAGGCGGGTAAGGCTCTCTCGCGCTCGAGCGATGGGCTATCGTTCAAGGACTGGCAGAGAGTTCAAGCATTCTTCGAGGAAGGCTCGGTTCCCTTTGAATCCCTCGAACCGTCGCACCTTGGCTACCGTGAGGTGCAGCAAGGAGCATACGGTGCGACGATGGCGGCGGAGAAGGACTCCCTGCGCGAGACTGATCAGGGTCAGCGTGACTCCGCCTATCTGGAGAGTAAACCTTCTCTGAAGCAGGGCTCGCAGGTGACCGTCACGGCAGCTGCGATCGAAGGAAGCGCAACCTTTGTCATGGCCGTGGTTGCGAAGCGGCGCACAGGCAAGAGGCTGAGCGAGTTCACTGGCGACGACTGGGCGGCAATCGCCTGTGAGACCGGCTTCGGCTTCGCCAAGGGGGGAACGCGCGGTTTGAGTATCTATACACTCACCAACTTCACCGCGACATCCGCTGCGGCGGCCAGCGCGATTGTCACCGCTGCTTTCGGCGTCGCTGAGCAGGCAAACAAGCTCCGGCGCAGCGAGATCGACGAGCAGGAGTTCATCGAGAACGCCGAACTCATCTCGTTGGAGGCCGCAGTGGGCGCGCTGTCTTCCTTCATCGGTCAGGCCTTCATCCCGGTGCCTATCCTCGGTGCCGTGATCGGCAACACTGTGGGCTTGGTGCTGTACCGGACAGCGTCAAGTTCACTTTCCAGGCGTGAATCTGAACTCATCGAGCGCTACCTCGAAGAACAGCGCGTGCTTGATGAGCGGCTTGCTGTTGAGTACCAGGAGCTTGTTGAGCAGCTCGACGCAGCCATGTCGGACTACATCGAGATGCTCGGGCGCGCGTTCTCGCCAGACGTGAGAGTAGCACTCGTCGGGTCCGTCAACCTTGCGCTGGAGGTTGGCGTGGCTTCGGAGGAAGTCTTGGACTCCGAAGAGAAAGTTCTGGCCTACTTCCTCGACTAACGGGTTGGCCGGGGAAGTAAGCCCGGGCGGGATCGAGCGCCTGGCCGATGAGGGTTCAGACCACATCGACCAGAATGCCATCGTCCGTGGACACTGCTCGGGAGCATTCGCTTCGAGGGCGAGGTATTTCGACGCGGCGTTCTCGAACCCCGGTGGCGACTCCCTCTGTGGTGCTTCGAGTGGGCCCGGCCGGGATCGAACCGACGACATCCACGGTGTAAACGTGGCGCTCTACCAGCTGAGCTACAGGCCCCTCGCCCGCGCGGCGGGCTCCCCATAGTGTAGGGGAGACCGCCGCGCGGCTGCGAATCGGGGAGACTAGCCGATCGCGGCCAGTGCGTCGCGATACGCCGCGAAGTCGCGGGGCTGGCCCGGCGCCGTCTCGAAGGACGCGAGCACGCGGCGATCCTCGCCGATCACGAGCGTCGCGCGTGTCGCGATGCCGGCCTCCTCGACGAACACGCCGTACTGCTGCGCGACCGCGCCGTGCGGCCAGAAGTCGGAGAGGATCGAGAACTCGTAGCCCTCCTGCTCGGCCCACGCCTTGAGCGCGTAGACGGAATCGACCGAGACGCCCACGAGCCGCACCTTGCTGTCGGAGAACACCGACAGGTTGTCGCGCAGCTCGCACAGCTCACCGGTGCAGATGCCCGAGAACGCGAGCGGGAAGAAGACCAGCGCGACCGGCCCCTCCGCGACGAGCTCCGACAGCGTCAGCTCCTCGCCGTGCTGATCCGACAGCGTGAAATCCGGCGCCTGCGCGCCGACCTCGAGCACCATGGTGCCCCCTTTCCGGCGCGATGCGCCCCTGTGATGACGGGTCCGCGTCCGCTGACGGGTCCTCGTCAACCCTACTCCGGGTCGATCGCGCTCAGCGCGGCAGGGCGGTCTCGATCGCGTCGATCACCGCGGGATCGTCGGGCTCCACCGTCGGCCGGAACCGCGCGATCGAGTCGTCCGGCGCCACCACGAACTTCTCGAAGTTCCACTTGACCCGGCCGGTCTTCCCGGCCGCATCGGGCACCTCGTGCAGCAGTTCGTAGAGCGGGTGCTTGCGGCGCCCGTTGACGCGCACCTTCGCCATGAGCGGAAACGTGACCCCGTAGCTCGTCGAGCAGAAGGTCTTGATCTCCTCGGCGTCGCCGGGCTCCTGGTTCATGAACTGGTTGCAGGGGAAGCCGAGCACAGTGAACCCCCGGTCCTCGTATCGCCGCTGCAGCTCCTCGAGCTTCGTGTACTGCGGGGTCAGCCCGCAGCGCGACGCTACGTTCACGACGAGCACCGCCCGGTCGGCGTACTCGGCGAGCGTCGTCGTGGTGCCGTCGATGGTGGTCAGGGGGATCTCGCGCAGCCTCATGACACCAGAGTACGCTCGTGGTCGCGGACGCGGTGACCGGTTCGGAATGTTCACGGGAGACGCCGCGTTGAGGATGCCGTGGAGCATGATCCTTCGGATGGGATCGCGCTCGGAAGGGAGAATGCGGAATGGGGTCGGACCTGAGCGGGCCGGAGCGGGACATCGACACGGAGATCGGGGCGGAGGCGCTCAAACGGGCGTTCCGGGAGCACCCGACGGGGGTCGCGCTGATCACCGCGCAGACGGCGGAGGGGCCGGTGGGCCTGACGGCATCGAGCGTCGCCTCCGTCGGCATCGACCCGCCGGCGATCTCGTTCTCCGTGACGCGCGCGACCGGCAGCGCCGGGGGAATCCTGGGCGCCGACAGCTATCTGGTGCACCTGCTCGACGCACGGCACGCCGATGTCGCGCGCTCCTTCGCGGTCTCGGGAGCGGAGCGCTTCACGGCCGATCAAGGGTGGACGGAGCTGCCGACGGGTGAGCCGCATCTGCCGGAATCGCGGGTCGCCCTGCGCTGCCGCACGCTGCACTCGCTGGGTGTGGGCGCCTCCGTGATCGTCGTCGCCGAGGTGCTGGATGCCCGCTTCGGCGACGCCCACGCGCCGATGGTCTACCACGATCGGGAGTTCCGCACGCTCGCGGACGATCCCCGGGGCGCCGAGTAGCGGGACGATCTAGGCTGGGAGCATCGAGCGGGAGGACGGGATCATGGCGGACGAGCAGGCGATGGGCGGCTACGTGACGGGCGGCGAGGCGTTCGAGCGGGACACCCAGTACATCGAGGATCGCATCGTGACGGATCCCGCGGCCGTGCGCGCGCTGCCCGCACCGCCGCCCTCGAAGATCGGGTCGGTCGGGTACGGCCTCGCTCCCGACGCCGAGGCGTGGCCGGTGGAGCCCGGGCGGTACCGGCTCGTCGCAGCCGCGGCCTGCCCCTGGGCCAATCGAACCGTGATCGTGCGGCGCCTGCTCGGGCTCGAGAACGTGATCTCGCTGGGGCGCCCGGGCCCGGTGCACGACGCGCGGTCCTGGACCTTCGATCTCGAGGGATCGCCTGAGAACGTCGGCGGTGTCGACCCCGTGCTCGGCACCGAGCGCCTGCAGCAGAACTACTTCAAGCGCTTTCCCGACTACCCGCGCGGCATCACGGTGCCGGCGATCGTCGACGTGCCGAGCGGGGCGGTCGTCACCAACGACTACCCGCAGATCACCCTCGACTTCTCGACGCAGTGGCGGGAGTTCCACCGGGAGGGCGCACCGGATCTGCTGCCCGAGGATCGGCTCGCGGAGATGCGGCCCGTGATCGAGCGGGTCTTCACCGAGATCAACAACGGCGTGTACCGCTGCGGCTTCGCGGGAAGCCAGGAGGCCTACGACGCCGCGTACGCGCGGCTGTGGGAGGCGATGGACTGGCTCGAGGACCGGTTGGCCGGCAGCCGCTATCTCGTCGGCGACACCATCACCGAGGCCGATGTGCGCCTCTTCACGACGCTCGTGCGCTTCGACGCGGTGTATCACGGGCACTTCAAGACGAACCGCAACAAGCTGGCCGAGATGGATCGGCTCTGGGCCTACGCGCGCGACCTGTTCCAGACGCCGGGCTTCGGCGACACCGTCGACTTCGCGCAGATCAAGCGGCACTACTACGCGACGCACACCGACATCAATCCGACCCGCATCGTGCCGGCCGGGCCGGAGCTCTCGAACTGGCTCGAGCCTCACGGGCGGGAACGACTCGGCGGCTCGCCGTTCGGCGAGGGCACCGCGCCGGGGCCGGTCCCCGCGAGCGAACGCGTCGCAGCCGGGCACAATCCGCTGTACCCGGCGTGACCGCCGTGCCGACCGCGGCTCTCGTCAGTCGCCCCTGATCGGGATCCCGACCGTGTTCAGGTCGCGGGCCTTGTCGCGCCGTTCGACCGCCAGGCTGAGCATGGCGAGCGCGAAGCCCAGCGCTCCCAGCGCGGCACCGACCCAGCCGGGTGCGAGATAGCCGAGTCCGCCGGCGATCACGACGCCGCCGAGCCACGCCCCGAGGCTGTTGCCGACGTTGAACGCGGCGTGGTTCACCGCCGCCCCGAGCAGCGCCGCCTCGTCCGAGATGCGGATCAGGCGGGTCTGGATCGAGGGGATCAACGTCGACGAGGTGAGTCCGAGCAGGAAGACGCTGACGAAGAGCCCCACGGCGAACTGCGCCACCTGGGTGTAGAGCACCAGCACCGCGATGAACGACATGAAGCCCCACGTGATCGTGCGCCTGAGGTCGCGATCGCTCGCCCAACCGCCGAGCAGGTTCCCGATGGTCATCCCGACGCCGAGGCAGGCCAGCACCCAGGGGACGATGCCCGGGCCGAGCCCGGTCTCCCGCGTCGTGACCTCGGCGATGTAGGAGTAGACCGCGAAGAAGCCGCCGAAGCCGACCGATCCGACCGCGATCATGATCCAGGTGCGCGGATTGCGCAGGGCGGAGAGCTCCTTGAGCGGGCTGCGGTCCGGGTTACCGGGGAAGCGGGGGAGGAACGCGAGCACGAGCAGCAGCGCGGCGGCGAAGATCAGCGCCACGAAGACGAGCGCGATGCGCCAGCCGAAGGCCTGGCCGAGCCAGGTGGCGATCGGAACGCCGAACACGTTCGCGATGGTGAGACCCGACATGGCGAGCGCGACGCCGCGCCCCTGACTGCCCGGCCCCATGATGCGGGCGGCGAGCAGCGAGGCCACGCCGAAGTAGGCGCCGTGGGGCAGCGCCGCGACGAAGCGGAACAGCGCGAGCGTGCCGAAGGTGGGCATGAGCGCGGAGGCGACCGTGCCCACGATGAACAGACCGAGCAGCCAGAACGCCAGGCGGCTCTGCGACATGCGCGCCGCGAGCACGGCGAACACGGGAGCGCCGACGACCACCCCGAGGGCATAGGCCGAGATGAGCAGGCCGGCCTGCGCGATGACCGTGTCGGGGGACTGCTCGAACCCCGGGATCAGTTCGCGCGCGATGTCCGGCAGCAGCCCCATCGCGGCGAACTCCGTGACGCCGATGCCGAAGCCGCCCAGCGCGAGCGCGAAGAGCGCGAGGTTGCGGCGGAGCGGGGTGAACTGGTGCATGGGCGCCTTTCGAGCGGGGCGGGATCGGCGCAGCACTGCGACCAGGAAAGACTACCCCTCGAGCGGCGTTCCGCTCTACCAGCCGCGGGCGAGCCAGGCTTCGAGGTCCGGCTGCTCCTGCGCAATGGTCGTGCTGTCGCCGTGACCGGGTCGCGCGCTCGTGTCGGCGGGCAGCGTGAACAGCTGGCCGCGGATCGACGTCACGATCTGCTCGAAGCTGGAGTACTCCCACCGGGTGGCTCCGGGCCCGCCGCGGAAGAGCGTGTCGCCCGAGAACACGGTGCCGAGCGCGGGGGCCGCGAAGCAGACCGACCCCGGGGTGTGTCCCGGGGTGTGCAGGGTCACGATCTCCGTGCCGGCCACCGTGAAGCCCGCGCCGTCCGCGAGTTCGAAATCGGGCGTCTGGGAGCCGTGGGTCTGCTCCCAGAGGAAGAGGTCCGCCGGGTGCAGGTAGAGGTGGGTGTCGAGCAGCGCGGCGGTCGCGAGGGCCGCGTTCACGTGATCCTCGTGGCCGTGCGTGAGCAGGATCCCGAGCGTCTCGCGATCGCCCACGGCGCGGGCGATCGCGTCGGCGTCGTGCGCCGCGTCGATCACGATCGCCTCGGCGTCGTCGCCGATCACCCACACGTTGTTCTCGAGCGCGACACCCTCGGGCGGGAAGCCGGGTCGGCCCGCCCCGATCAGTCCGCTCGTGACCACTCGCTCGATCCGCACCTCAGTCATGCCGCTCCGCCTTTCCTCGTCCATCAACCCTAGCGATCGGCGGACGCCGCTCGCTCGGCGGCTACCCGCTCGTGCGCTCGCCGGCCTCGAGGCGCAACTCGGCGACCCGCACCGCGGCCTCCTCCAGGCGCTCCTGCGGGATCCTGCCCTGCTCCACCTCCGCGGTCAGTCCATCGATCGTCGCCGTCAGCGTCTCCTGGTCGCTGCCCGCCACGAGCACGAGCAGGTCGTTGCCGGCGGCGAGGGCCGCCGCGGCGTTGCGCACGGGGTCCCTGAACTCGTCGATGCCGGAGGAGAGCAGCATGCCGAGGTCATCGGATACTGCGACGCCGGTGAACCCCATCTCCTCCCGGGCGAGGCGATGCCACTCCGCGGAGAGGGACGCCGGGGCGGCGTCGACCGCGGTGAACGCCAGGTGGCCGAACATCAGGAGTTCCGCCCCGGCGTCGATGCCGGCTCGGAACGGCTGCGCCTCCCCGGCCGACCAGTCCTCGAGGGCGACGCCGGAGCTCGGGATCTGCGCGTGCGAGTCGCCCGGCGCGGCCCCGTGCCCCGGGAAGTGCTTGAGCGTGGAGAAGACGGTGCCGCGCTCGCCCTGCACGGCCGCGGAGACCCGCGAGGCGGCATCGGACGGGGTCGCGCCGAGCGCGCGGGAATAGATGAAACCGGCGGGGTCCTCTGCGACGTCGGCCACGATCCCGAAGTTGACGTTGATCCCCGCTTCGGCGAGCAGCGCAGCACGACCGGCGAAGGCCCGCTCGGTGGCCGCGGCATCCTCGAACTTGAGCGTGTCGGCGCCGGGGAAGTCGTCCCACGGCAGGCGCGACACCATGCCTCCCTCCTCGTCGATGGCGACGAGCGCGGGATAGGCGGGGTCGGGGGAGAAACCGGCGGTGATGACGGAGAGCTCCTCCGGAGTGCCCGGCACGTTGCCGCCCATCAGGATGAAGCCGCCCAGGCCGTGATCGGTCACGAAGGCCCCCAGGGCTTCGGGATCGGTGCCGGGCGCGGTGGCCATCAGCACGCTCGCGACATTCTCGCGGGTGGAGGCGGCGGCGACCAGATCCGCGGCCTGCCGATGCCGAGCCTCCGCGGGGCTCGGCGCGTCCGGTGCTGGAGCCGCGGTGGGGGCCTCACTCGAGGTACCCGAACCGCCGCCGTCGCCCGGGCTCTCCGTCGGAGCCGAGGCGCAGGCCGTGGGCGCGAGCAGGAGCGCTGCGCCCACGGCGAGCCAGGTCAGGGACCGAGTGATCCTCATCCGCGATGCGTCCGAGCGTCGGCTACGCCCGGGTGACCACGACCGGGCACGGCAGCGCCTGCAGCACGCCGTGGCTCACCGAGCCGAGCAGCAGCCGCGAGATGCCGCCGCGGCCGCGGCTGCCGACGACGAGCAGCTCGGCGTGCTCCGCCGCCTGCACGAGCGCCGCGACGGGGGGAGACTGCACGATCTCCCGGCGGACCTCCAGATCCGGGTAGCGGCTCGCGAGCCCCGCGACGCCGATGGCGATCGCCTCCTCGGCCGCGGCGCGCTGCGATTCGACGAGCTCCTCGCTCCACAGGTACTCGAGGCCGGGCGTGAGCGGCGGCATCCAGGCGTACACCGCGACCAGGGGGGTGCCGCGCAGCGAGGCCTCCTCGGCCGCGAACGCGATGGCCCGCTTGGAGGCCTCCGAGCCGTCGACGCCGACCACCACGCCGGTCCCGGGCTCGTGCTTCGGAACGACCGCGACCGGGCAGTGAGCCGTCGCCGCCGCCTTGACCGCGCGGGTGCCGAAGAACGATCCGGCGAAGCGGCTGCCGCCGTGCGCGCCGAGCACCAGCAGGTCCGCGCGCCTGGACGCCTCCTCCACCTCCGCGATGGGGTGGCCCACCACCGCGGTACCCGAGATGCGGCCCTCGAAGCCGAGGCTGCGGGCGAACTCCGTCTCGCCCTGCAGCATCTGCTCCGAGGCCTCCTGCGCCTCCGAGAGGAACGCGACGCTCTCCGAGAGGAACGAGTCGTCGGCCACGTGCAGCAGCTCCACGGAAGCGCCGTGCTCGGTCGCGCGCGCGAGGCCCCACGCGAGGGCCACCCGGCTCTGCTCAGATCCGTCTACTCCGATGAGGTACTTCTCCGACATCTCCGGTCCTTTCTCTCGGGTGTGCTGAGGCCGCGACCGCGGCTCAGGCCTCGCGCGCCGGAAGGTGCGCGGGGTGGTTTCCGGCGAGCTGCTCGATGATGCGAACCACCTGGCAGCTGTAGCCGTACTCATTGTCGTACCAGACGTACAGCACGGCGCTGTCCCCGGTGACGATCGTGGCGAGTCCGTCGACGATGCCGGCACGGTTCGAGCCGACGAAGTCGGTCGACACGATCTCGGCCGACTCGACGTAGTCGATCTGAGTGCGCAGCGCACCGGTCAGCGAGACCTGCTCGAGGAACTGATTGATCTCGTCGCGCGTGGTCTCGCTCTCGAGCTGCAGGTTCAGCACCGCCATCGACACGTCGGGGGTGGGAACCCGGATCGCGTTGCCCGTGAGCTTGCCCTCGAACTCGGGCAGCGCCTTCGAGACGGCCTTCGCGGCGCCGGTCTCCGTGAGCACCATGTTGAGCGCCGCCGAACGGCCGCGGCGGTCGCCCTTGTGGAAGTTGTCGATGAGGTTCTGATCGTTGGTGTACGAGTGGACCGTCTCGACGTGGCCGCGCTTGACGCCGAAGCGGTCGTTGATGACCTTGAGCACGGGCGTGATCGCGTTCGTGGTGCACGACGCGGCGCTGAGGATCGTGTGCTCGGCGGTGATCTTGTCGCTGTTGACGCCGAAGACCACGTTGAGCATGTCGCCCTTGCCGGGTGCCGTGAGGAGCACGCGGGCGATGCCCGTGTTCTGCAGGTGCTGAGAGAGCCCGTCGGCGTCGCGCCACCGGCCGGTGTTGTCGACCAGGATGGCGTCCTTGATGCCGTACTGCGCGTAGTCGACGCTGGCCGGATCGTTCGAGTAGATGACCTGGATGCGCACGCCGTTCGCCAGGATCGCGTCCTCGTCCTCCAGTACCTTGATCGTCCCGTTGAACGGGCCGTGCACGGAGTCGCGGCGCAGCAGGTTCGCGCGCTTGGCGAGGTCGTTCTCCGAGCCCTTGCGCACCACGATGGCGCGCAGGTTGAGGCCGTTGCCGCTGCCGGAGTGGTCGATGATGATGCGGGCGAGCAGGCGGCCGATGCGGCCGAAGCCGTAGAGCACGACGTCGGTGCCCTGGCCGGGCTGCGCGTCGATCGCCGGAGCGAGCTGCTCCCGCAGGTAGGCGTCGAGGTCGTCGCCGCCGGCGGTGCGGAAGCCGTTGGCGAGCAGGGCCAGGTCGACCGAGACGGGGCCGGGCTGGATGCGGGCGAGCGCCTCGACCACGGCGGAGGTCTCTGCGAGCGGCAGCTCGACGTCGTCGATCTTCCGGGCGAAGCTGTGGGCTCGGATGATGTCGATGGGGGAGCGCCCCACCAGGCTCCGGCCGTGCACGGACATGACCACGTCGTGGTCGCGGTACAGCTGCCCGATCAGCGGAATCATCCGCTCTGCGAGTTCCTGCTTCGCCTTCCACGCCTCAAGGTGAGCATCAGCACGCTGAATCATGTGAACGGAGGGTTCCTTTCAATGGTGTGAAGAGGGATCGGCCTGCCCGCCGGCGACGCGTCGACGTCAGCTCCAGTATCCCATGCGGATGACGCCGTGTGACACCGCGATTTCGGCTCCTATGCGACATCCGTCACGCTGGAACGGTCCGCCGCCGCGTGCGCTGCGGCGCGTTTCCGCACCAGACTCGATTTGCAGAGGATGATCATGACCTTCAAGAAGCGCGGCGTGCTCGCCGCATCAATCGCAGCCTTCGCGCTGCTGCTGACCGCCTGCGCGGGCCCGTCGTCCGATGCCCCGGCGGACGAGGCGTCGGGAGAGGCCGGCACCGAGACCGTCAAGCTCGGTGTGGTCGGAGCGAGCGACCCCTACTGGGAGATCTTCGTCGACGCCGCCGCCGAGGAGGGGATCGAGGTCGAGCTCGTCGACTTCGCCGACTACAACCTCGCGAACCCCGCTCTGACGAGCGGTGAGATCGACCTCAACCAGTTCCAGCACACCATCTTCCTGGCCCAGCACAACAACGCCACCGGCGACGACCTGCAGCCGATCGGGGCCACCGCGATCTACCCGCTGGGCCTCTACTCGAAGAAGTACGACAGCGTCGAGGACATCCCCGCCGGCGAGACCGTCGCGATTCCCTCGGACGAGGTCAACCGCGCCCGCGCCCTGCTGGTGCTGCAGTCGGCCGGTCTGCTCGAGCTCGAGGGTGGCGGATCCGTGGTGTCCACGCCGGACGAGATCGTCGAGTCGGAGTCGCGCGTCAAGGTGCAGGAGCTCGACGCGGCGCTCACCGCGACCTCGCTCGGCGACGTCGCCGCGGCGATCATCAACAACGACTTCGTGGGCGACGCGGGCCTCGTCGCCTCCGACGCCATCGCGCAGGACGATCCGAACGATCCGGCGGCCTTCCCCTACATCAACCTGTTCGTCTCGCGCGCCGAGGACACGAACAACCCGACCTACCTGAAGCTCGTCGAGATCTACCAGAACAGCCAGGACGTGCTCGACGGCGTCTACGCGAACTCCGGCGACACCGCCGTCTTCGTGCAGACTCCCGCCGCGGAGCTGCAGGAGAGCCTCGCCACGGTGCAGCAGGATCTCGCGGGCAACTAAGCTCGTTCTGCGCCCTCCGGGCGCGACGACGGAGGCGGGTGCGCGGATCGCGCACCCGCCGCATCCGCATCACAGGGAAGGTGCAGCATGACCAGAGTGACGATCGAACGGGTGGTGAAGGAGTATCCCGTGCGCGGTCGTGCTGCCGGCACG
Organism: Leucobacter celer subsp. astrifaciens; assembly: GCF_001273835.1. Lineage (GTDB taxonomy): Bacteria > Actinomycetota > Actinomycetes > Actinomycetales > Microbacteriaceae > Leucobacter > Leucobacter celer. The sequence continues at coordinate 353,558 of NZ_JHEI01000136.1, forward strand.
ATCACCGCGGTCGACGACGTCTCGATCGACGTGGCGTCGGGCGAGATCCACGCCATCATCGGCTACTCGGGTGCGGGCAAGAGCACGCTGCTGCGCCTCATCAACGGCCTCGAGCACGTCACCTCGGGCCGGATCCTGGTCGGCGAGAACGATGTCGCCGCGATGAGCGAGCGCGAGCTGCGCCGCGAACGCACCGAGATCGGCATGATCTTCCAGCACTTCAACCTCTTCCGCTCGAAGACGGTGGCGCAGAACGTCGCCTATCCGCTCGTCGTGGCGGGAATGCCCGCTGCCGAGCGCAAGGACCGCGTCGCCGAGCTGTTGTCCTTCGTCGGGCTCGCGGACAAGGCGAGCGCCTATCCGGAGCAGCTCTCGGGTGGCCAGAAGCAGCGGGTGGGCATCGCCCGCGCGCTCGCGACCAATCCGGGCGTGCTGCTCGCCGACGAGGCGACGAGCGCCCTCGACCCCGAGACCTCGCAGGAGGTGCTCGCGCTGCTGAAGCGGGTCAACGCGGAGCTGGGCATCACGATCATCCTCATCACGCACGAGATGGAGGTGGTGCGCGAGATCGCCGATCGCGTCACGGTGATGGACGGCGGCCGCGCCGTCGAGCAGGGAGACGTCTTCGACGTGTTCTCGCGCCCGCAGGCGGAGACCTCGCGGCGCTTCGTCGCCACGGCGCTGCCGACGCAGCCCGATCCCGAGCACCTGCGGAGGCTGCAGGAGAAGCACCGCGGCAAGCTCGTCGCGGTCACCTTCGTCGACGGAGGCGTGGATCAGCCCGTCGTCTTCCAGACCCTCGCCGACCGGGGCATCGGCGTCAGCATCGTGCACGGCGGCATCACCGATGTCGGCGGGCGGAGCTTCGGCAAGCTCACCCTCGAACTCATCGGCGATGAGCTGCAGGTCGAGCACGGCATCGCCGCGCTCGGGCAGCAGACCGAACTGGAGGTGCTGGCCTGATGGACGCCGTCATCGAATTCCTGCCCAAGGTGCTCGTCGCGACCGGCGAGACGCTGCTCTACGTCGCCGTCGCACTGCTGATCGGCGGCCTGCTCGGCCTGATCATCGGCGTCTCCATCGTCGTCACCCGCAAGGGCGGGCTCACGCCGAACCAGCCGGTCTACTGGCTGCTGAACGTCCTCGTCAACTTCTTCCGCCCGATCCCGTTCCTGATCCTGATGGTGGCGCTGCAGCCGCTCGCGCGCATCGTGGTGGGCACCGGCATCCAGAGCCCGGCGTTCATGTTCGTGCTCTCGTTCGCGGCCACCTTCGGCATTGCGCGCCTCGTCGAGCAGAACCTGCTCACGGTCGATCCGGGTGTCATCGAGGCCGCGCGCGCCATGGGAGCGGGCCCGCTGCGGATCATCCTCACGGTGCTCATCCCCGAGGGACTCGGCCCGCTGATCCTCGGCTACACTTTCGCGTTCATCGCGATCGTCGACATGTCGGCCCTCGCCGGCATCATCGGCGGCGGCGGTCTCGGCAACCTCGCGCTGCAGTACGGCTTCCGCCAGTTCAATCCCTGGATCACCTGGGGCACGGTGCTGGTCATGGTCATCATCGTGCAGCTCGCGCAGGTGGTGGGCAACGCGCTCGCCCGCAAGGTGCTGCGGAGGTAGGCGGCACCGGGCGGGTCGTCGCCCGATAGGCTCGGACCATGAGCGACTTCACCCTGGGCGATCTGCGACGGGCCTGCGAGGAGCTGTGGCCGGTCGGCACGGCGGAGGCGTGGGATCGCGTCGGTCTCGTGTCGGGTGCGGACGGGGCTCCGCTGCGGAGAGTGCTGCTGGCCGTCGACGCGGTCGAGGCCACCGTCGGCGAAGCGCTGGAGTGGGGAGCCGACGCGCTGTTCACCCACCACCCGCTGCTGCTGCGCGGCATCCACACGCTCGCCGAGGACACCTCGAAGGGGGCGTTGCTCGCGCGCCTGATCCGCGGCGGGTGCGCGCTGTACGCCGCGCACACGAACGCCGACCAGCCCGAGGGCGGCGTCTCCGCGGTGCTCGCCGCTCGGCTCGGCCTCGAGCGCGCCGAGGCGATCGTGCCGGGGGACGGACCGCGACCGGACGAGGTGTTCGGGATCGGGCGCGTCGGAACGCTGCGCGAACCCATCGCGCTGCGGGACTTCGCCGAGCGGGTGGCGGCGATCCTGCCGCCCACCGTGAGCGGCGTGCGCGTGGCGGGCGATCCGCTGCGGCCCGTCTCCAGGATCGCGCTGCTCGGGGGCGCGGGGGACAGCCTGCTCGATCACCCGGCAGTTCGGAGCGCCGATGTGTACCTCACCTCGGACCTGCGGCACCACCCGGCGCAGGAGTCCGTCGAGCTCTCCGCGGCGGCCGGCGGGCCGGCGCTCGTCGACGTGGCGCACTGGGCGAGCGAGTCCCTGTGGCTCGAGGGTGCGGCGACCCTGCTCGGGGAGAGGCTGCCGGGTGTGGAATTCCGGGTGAGCGGGCTGCGCACCGACCCGTGGACGTTCGCGGTGGGTGCGAGCGCCGATTGAGCCGGTCGAAAGCGCTAGGCTTGCAGCCATGAAGGCCAGCCCCCGCCAGCAGCGACTGCTGCTCGATCTCCAGCAGCTCGACCACACGATCGCTCAGCTGCGGCGCAAGCGCGCCACGCTGCCCGAGCGGGCCGAGATCGCGGGCCTCGCCGGTGAGATCGCCGCGGCACGCGACCGCTTCATGTCGGCGCAGCGCGAGCTCGACTCCCAGAACGCCGACATCGCCCGCGTCGAGGCCGACATCACGATGGTGCGTCAGCGTCGCGAGCGCGACGAGCAGATGCTCTCCGTGAGCACATCGAGCAAGGAGGCGCAGGCGCTGCAGGGCGAGCTGGACACGCTCGCGCGGCGCAAGGGCGAGCTCGAGGATCGCGAGCTCGAGCTGATGGAGGTGCAGGAGCGCGCGCAGGCGGAGTTCGCAGAGGCGGAGCGCCTGCTGGGCGGGGTCGACGAGCGACGGGCGGCGCTGCAGCAGCGGATCGACGAGGCGGAGCAGCGGCTCGACCGCGAGATCTCATCGAACACCGAGGAGCGTGCCGGGCTCGCGGCGGAGATCCAGCGCGATCTGATCGAGGTCTACGAAGAGCTGCGCGGTCGTATCGGGATCGGCGCGGCGCGGCTGCGGGGCAACGTGTCGGAGGCGAGCAACATGGCGCTCGCGCCGGCCGAGCTCAGCGACATCCGAGCGACGGCTCCCGACGAGGTCGTGTTCTGCCCGGGCACCGGGGCGATCCTCGTGCGCGGCGCCGACGAGGAGTAACGGGCCGGAGCGACGCCGCCGAGGAATAGCGGGATAGACTGTGATTCGGAATGGGTCGGTGAGACGGTCGCGTCGCGGCGCCGCGTGCGGTGCACGCGCCGAGGAACGTCCGGGCTCCGCAGGGGAGAACGGTGGGTAACGCCCACCCGGGGCAACCCGCGAGAAAGTGCAACAGAGAGTAGACCGCCCGATCCGGTTCGCCGGACCGGGTAAGGGTGAAAGGGTGGTGTAAGAGACCACCGGCGTCCGTGGTGACACGGGCGGCCAGGTAAACCTCGTTCGGAGCAAGGCCAGACAGAAGACGTTGACGCTCCCCGCCGAGTCTTCGGGTAGGCCGCTGGAGGGTACTGGCAACAGTGCCCCGAGAGAGATGACCGTCGCCCCGGGCCCGCACGGGCTCGAGGAGACAGAACCCGGCGTATGATCCGGCCCATTCCCTTCTCTTCGGCTCACCGGCCCGGTTGGCCCTGCGCGCTCAGTCCTCGAAATCCTCCGGCTCGACGTCGTCGATGAATCTGCGGAACTCGGCGAGCTGCTCCTCGGTGAGCTCCTCCTCGCCCTCTTCCGCGTGATCCGCCGGATCCGGAACGCCCGCCTCGTCCAGCACGCTCTCCGCCACGTGCATCGGTGCGCCCGCTCGGCGGGCGATCGCGATGGCGTCCGAGGGGCGGGCGTCGATGACCCGCGGACCGGCGGGCGTGCGCAGGTGGATATCCGCGTAGAAGGTGCGGTCCTCGATCCGGCTGATCTCCACCCGATCGATGCGCGCCCCGAGGGAACTCACGAGCCGCACCATGAGATCGTGCGAGAGCGGTCGGGGCGTGGTCGCGCCCTGCACGGCGACGAGGATCGATGCGGCCTCCTGCTGGCCGATCCAGATGGGCAGGATCCGTCCCCCGTCCGGCCCCTCCGCGACCGGTTCGAGCAGCAGGACGAACTGGCCCTGGGCGTCCTGGGCCATCCCCCTCACCCTCACCTCGACCATCAGCCTCCTCCGATCGTCCCCGGGCGCCGATCCCTCTCTTCGAGTCTCCTCGCGGGCGCCGCACCGCGCAAGGGGCGGGGGAGCGCGCTACTCGGAGAGGGTCAGCAGCTCGAAGCCGTCCTCGCGCACCACGACGGTGTGCTCGAACTGGGCCGTGAGGCTCTTGTCGCGCGTGGTGATGGTCCAGCCGTCGTCCCACTGATCCCACTCGTGCGTGCCGAGCGTGAGCATCGGCTCGACCGTGAACACCATGCCGGGCACGATCACGTCGCTGTAGGCGGGCGCGGAGTCGTAGTGCGGGATGATGAGCCCGGAGTGGAACGACGAGCCGACGCCGTGCCCGGTGAAGTCGCGCACGACGCCGTAGCCGAAGCGCTTGGCGTAGGTCTCGATCACACGGCCGATCACGTTGACCTGGCGGCCGGGCTTGGCCGCCCGGATGCCCCGCATCATGGCCTCGTGCGTGCGCTCGATCAGCAGCTCGGCCTCCTCCCGGACCTCTCCGACGCGGAAGGTGCGGTTGGTGTCGCCGTGGAAGCCGTCGAGATAGGCGGTGACGTCGACGTTGACGAGATCCCCCTCGCGCAGCACGGTGTCGTCCGGGACGCCGTGGCAGATCACCTCGTTGACGGAGGTGCAGGAGGAAGCGCGGTAGCCCCGGTAGCCGAGCGTCGAGGGATAGGCGCCCTGCGAGACCACGTACTCGTGCGCGATGCGGTCGAGCTCGGCGGTCGCGACTCCCGGTCGCACGGCCTCGCCCACGGCGTCGAGCGCCCGTGACGCGATGCGACCGGCGGCGCGGATCCGGGCGATCTCGGCCTCCGTGTAGGTGTTGTCGCCCGTGTAGGCGGGCGGCTCGGCCAGTCCCACGTACGGCGGACGCGCAATGCGGGCCGGGACCGTGCGGGCGGGCGGGAGCGTACCGGGAACGAGATGACCGTGTGCATCGAAAGGCATACCTCATAGTCTATGAAGTGCGCCGGGCAGACGGCCGGTGCGAGGTGTCGGACGACGTAACGATCGGAGTGGCAGCATGAGCAAGAAGGACTGGGGTATCGACGACCCGCAGGAGACGTACTGGTTCAACACGCGCACGCGAGAGGTGGAGGAGGGGCCGCAGTCGCTGTCAGTGGATCGGCTGGGGCCGTTCGCCACCCGGGATGAGGCGGCGCGCGCCGAGGAGATTATCGCCGAGCGCGCCCGCAAGTGGGCGGAGGAGGAGGCCGCAGACGACTGAGCGACGCATTTCGGCCCTGTAACACGAATGTCACGGGGCCGCGATAGTCTGATGCTGGCGGCGCGAGGGCGCCGCTCGATCCGACCGGCGAACCGGCCCGGATCGCGCACGAACGAAACGGAGCCGGTGTGAGCAAGCAGCGCGATTTTGTTCTCCGCACCATCGAGGAGCGCGGCGTGAAGTTCGTGCGCCTGTGGTTCAGCGACGTCTCTGGCACGCTGAAATCGGTGGCGCTCGCCCCGGCGGAGGTCGAGGGCGCGTTCAGCGAGGGCATCGGCTTCGACGGTTCGGCGATCGAGGGCCTCACCCGCGCGTACGAATCCGACCTGCTCGCGGTGCCGGATCCGTCGACCTTCCAGCTGCTGCCCTGGCGCAGTCAGACCGCTCCGACGGCCCGCATGTTCTGCGATATCCGCACCCCCAACGGCGAGCCGGCCGTCGCGGATCCGCGCAACGTGCTCAAGCGCACGCTCGCGCGGGCGGCCGAGCAGGGCTTCACCTTCTACACGCACCCCGAGATCGAGTTCTATCTGCTCAAGTCGAAGAATTTCGGTCCCGAGGGCCCCGTGCCGGTGGATCGCGCCGGCTACTTCGACAATGTGCCGGGCGGCACCGCGCACGATTTCCGGCGCGAGAGCGTGAACATGCTCGAGGAGCTCGGCATCTCGGTCGAGTTCAGCCACCACGAGGCGGGTCCGGGCCAGAACGAGATCGATCTGCGCTACGCCGACGCGCTCACCACCGCCGACAACATCATGACGTTCCGCACCGTCGTGAAGGAGGTGGCCATCTCGCAGGGCGTGCACGCGACCTTCATGCCGAAGCCCCTCGCGGGCCAGCCCGGCTCCGGCATGCACACCCACGTCTCGCTGCTCGAGGGCGACTCCAATGCCTTCTACGACGCGGGCGCCAGGTACCAGATCTCGCAGACCGGCCGTCGCTTCATCGCTGGCCTGCTGCGTCACGCGCCCGAGATCACCGCGGTCACGAACCAGTACATCAACTCCTACAAGCGGCTCTGGGGCGGCGACGAGGCGCCCTCGTTCGTGAGCTGGGGGCACAATAACCGGTCGGCGCTCGTGCGCGTGCCCATGTACAAGCCCGGCAAGGGCGACGCGGCGCGCGTCGAGTACCGGGGCATGGACAGCGCGGTGAATCCGTACCTGGGCTTCTCCGTACTGCTCGCGGCCGGGCTCAAGGGCATCGAGGAGGAGTACGAACTGCCTCCCGAGGCCGAGAACAACGTCTGGGCGCTGAGCGACGGGGAGCGACGGGCGATGGGCTTCGATCCGCTGCCCACGAGCCTCGACCACGCCCTCGCCGTGATGGAGCGCTCTGAGCTGGTGGCCGAGACGCTCGGCGAGCAGGTGTTCGCCTACCTCATCCGAGACAAGCGCCGCGAGGTGTCCGAGTACCGCAGCCAGGTGACCCCCTACGAGCTCTCCTCGATGCTCGACACGGTGTAGCCATGCCCGGTGCGGACACGGGTGGTGCGCCGTCGGCGTTGAAGCTCGCCGATGTCGCACGCGCCGGTTTCCAGGACCTCTCCGCATCGCGCGATGAGCTGCAGGAGCTCGCCCGATCGATCGACGCTCCGATCCCGGATCTGCTCAAGGCCTTCGCGCGGGCAGCGGATCCGGACGCCGCTCTGGTGCGGGTGCGGCATCTGGCCGAGCGGCACCTCGGGCTGCTCCGATCCTTCGACGCCCGATCGCTGCGGCGCCTCGGCCTGCTGGTCGGCGCCTCTCCGGCGCTCGGCGACTTCTTCGCCCGCAGACCGGAGCGGCTGGGCGAGATCCTCGCCGAGGGCGGCCGCCTCATCGACGCCGAGACCGCGCGCGAGGAACTGCTCGCGGCCGTCGCCGATGCCGGCCCGTCGTCCGCTTCGCCGGCGACGCTCGCGGGCGAAGCGGGATGGAACGAGCTGCGGGTGCGCTACCGGGAGATGCTCGCCTCGCTGATGCTGCACGATCTGCGCCGGGGGCGCAGCGGCGCCGCTCTCGAGACCTTCGAGGAGGTGGCGGCATCGCTGTCCGGGCTCGCCGCCGCCGCGATCGAGGCCTCTCTCGCGGTGGCCCGGGCCACCCTCGCCGCGGGGGCCTCGGGGCCTCCGGTCGCCGCAGAGCGTCTCGCCGCGCTCCGCCTGGCCGTCGTCGCCATGGGGAAGTGCGGCGCCGAGGAACTCAACGTGGTGTCGGACGTCGACGTGATCTTCGTCGTCGAAAGCGCCGACGACGAGTCCGTGAACGGCGACGCGCTGATCCGGCTGGGCACGCGCCTGGCCAGCGAGGTCATGCGCGGGATCCACGATCCGGCTCTCGAGCCGCCGCTGTGGCAGCTCGACGCCAACCTGCGCCCCGAGGGACGGCACGGTCCGCTCGTGCGCACGCTCGGCTCGATGCTCAGCTACTACGAGCGCTGGGCCAAGGGCTGGGAGTTCCAGGCCCTGCTCAAGGCGCGGCCGCTCGCGGGCGAGCTGGAGCTCGGGGAGCGGTTCGTGCGCGGCACCCGAGACCTCGTGTGGGCGTCGGCGTCCCGCGAGGACTTCGTCGGTTCCGTGCAGCGCATGCGGCAGCGCGTCACCGAGCACATCGCGGACGAGGACCTCGAGGTGCAGATCAAACTCGGTCCCGGAGGGCTGCGCGACATCGAGTTCAGCGCGCAGCTGCTGCAGCTGGTGCACGGGCAGTACGACGAGCGGCTGCACCTGCGCGGCACGCTTCCGGCGCTGCGCGCGCTCGTGGAGGGCGGGTACGTGGCCCGCAGCGACGGCGAGCGGCTCTCCGACGACTACCGGCTGCTCCGGGTGCTCGAGCACCGGCTGCAACTGCGCGAACTGCGGCGCACGGCGATCATGCCGACCGACGACGAGGGGCTCAGGGTGCTGGCCCGGGCCAGCGGACTGGCGGGGACGGGCGAGGAGCTGCTCGCGCTCTGGGAGCGGACGAAGCGGGAGGTGCGGGAGCTGCACCTCAAGATCTTCTACGCGCCGCTGCTGAGCGCCGTGGCCGCGCTGCCCGAGGAGGAGCTGGTGCTGGGCAGCGAAGAAGCGCGGGCGCGACTCACCAGCATCGGGTTCCGGGATCCCAACGGCGCGATGCGCCACCTCGCCGCGCTCACGAGGGGAACCTCGAGGCGCTCGCGGATCCAGCGCAATCTCATGCCCGTGCTGCTGCAGTGGCTCGCGGAGGGCACCGACCCCGACTACGGGCTGCTCGCCTTCAGGCGGGTGAGCGAGGCCAACCACGAGAACCCGTGGTATCTCCGGCTGCTGCGCGACGGCACCGGGGCCGCCGAGCGGCTCACCCGGGTGCTCTCGTGCTCCCGCTTCGCCGCCGAACTGCTCGAGTCGATCCCCGACGCCGTGGCCTGGCTCGAGCGCGACGAGTCCCTGCGCCCGGTGGCGCTCGCGACGCTGCTCGACGAGATGCAGTCGCTCGCCTCGCGCCGGGAGAGCATCGAGGCCGTGGCGGCCGCTCTGCGCGCGGTGCATCGGCGGGAGGTGCTGCGGCTCGCCATGGGGCGGGTCGTGGGCGTGATCGACGACGCAGAGGTCGCCGCGGGCCTCGACGCGGCCCACACCGCGCTGCTCGACGGCCTGCTGATCGCGCTGTTCCGCGCCGAGAGCGCTGATGAGGCCGGTGCCGGTTCCGGGGCCGGGGGACAGCCGGCGCCCGCAGGCCTGCAGCTCTCGCTCATCGGCATGGGGCGGTACGGCGGTCGCGAGCTCGGCTTCGCGTCGGACATCGATCTCGTCGCGGTGTTCCGCGCACCCGAAGGGACACCCGCCGATCGCGCCTCGAGAGCGGCCGCGCGCATCATCTCGGAGCTGCGGCGGCTCGTGTCGGATCCCCGCTTCCCGGTCGACCTCGACTTCGACCTGCGCCCCGAGGGGAAGAACGGGCCGCTCGTGCGGAGTCTCGACGCCTACCGGAGCTACTACGAGCGCTGGTCGGTGACCTGGGAGGCGCAGGCTCTGCTGCGGGCGCGGCACGTGGCCGGAAGCGTGCGGCTCGGGGCCGATTTCATCGCGATGGCCGATGAGATCCGATACCCGAGCGCGTTCGGCGAGGAGCAGGTGCGAGAGGTGCGTCGCATCAAGGCGCGCGTCGAGGCCGAGCGGTTGCCCCAGGGCGCCGACCCGCGGCGCCACCTCAAACTGGGCCCCGGGGGGATCAGCGACGTGGAGTGGCTCGTCCAGCTGCTGCAGCTGCGGGAGGGCGCCCGGCACCCGGTGCTGCGAACCGTCTCGACACTGCGCGCGCTCGACGCCGCGGTGGAGCTCGAACTGATCTCCGCGGACGATGCCGGATACCTCGCCGAGTCCTGGCGCTTCGCGAGCAGCGTGCGCTCGGCCCTGAAGCTGTGGACCGGACGGCCCTCGGACACGATGCCCGCCGACTGGGTCGATCTGGAGGGGATCGCCGGGGTGCTCGACCTGCCGAGCGGGCGCACCGCCGAATTCGAGGAGCGCTGGTTCGCCGCGTCTCGGCGGGCGCGGGCGGTGTTCGAGCGGGAGTTCTTCGGCTACACCGAGGACGCGCACATCTCGCGGTACTGATCCGAAGACCGCGTCACCGTCACTTCACGAAACATGCGCCATTTGTTTACTTGGAGGGCTAGCCAAAAACGTTATCGAAGCGTAACCTGATCGTTATGCAGTACTTACAATCATTTCTCGAGGCTCTGCTCGCCGAAGACGGGGCCGAATTCGAGGACGAACTCGAATCCTGACCGATCGCACGCACGCAACAGCGTCGTTGCCTGAACCGAAACGAGGACGCCCCCGGCCATACGGCCGGGGGCGTCCTCGTTGCAGGGGCGTCTCGGTCGAGCTCAGACGCCGTAGTACAGCTCGAACTCGAAGGGGTGCGGACGCAGCGCCATCGGGGCGATCTCGTTCTCGCGCTTGTAGTCGATCCAGGTCTGCACGAGCTCCTCGGTGAAGACGCCGCCCTCGAGCAGGAACTGGTGGTTGGCCTCGAGTGCGTCGAGGGCCTCCTCCAGCGAACCCGGCACCTGGGGGATGTTCTTCGCCTCCTCCGGGGGCAGCTCGTAGAGGTCCTTGTCGATCGGCTCCATCGGCTCGATGCGGTTGCGGATGCCGTCGAGGCCTGCCATCATCTGGGCCGCGAAGGCGAGGTACGGGTTGCCCGACGCGTCGGGAGCGCGGAACTCGATGCGCTTGGCCTTGGGGTTCGATCCCGTGAGGGGGATGCGCACCGCGGCGGAGCGGTTGCCCGCCGAGTAGGCGAGGTTCACGGGCGCCTCGTAGCCCTTGACCAGACGGCGGTAGCTGTTGATCGTCGGGTTGGTGAAGGCGAGCAGCGCGGGAGCGTGGTGCAGGATGCCGCCGATGTACCAGCGGGCGATGTCCGAGAGCTGCGCGTAGCCGTTCTCGTCGTAGAACAGCGGCTCGCCGCCCTTCCAGAGCGACATGTGGGTGTGCATGCCCGAGCCGTTGTCGCCGAAGACGGGCTTCGGCATGAAGGTGGCGGTCTTGCCCCAGAGCTCGGCGGTGTTCTTCACCACGTACTTGAACTTGAGCACGTCGTCGGCGGCCTTGACGAGCGTGTTGAAGCGGTAGTTGATCTCGGCCTGGCCGGGGGCGCCGACCTCGTGGTGCGAGCGCTCCAGGTGCAGGCCCGCCTCGATGAGGCGCAGCGAGATGTCGTCGCGCAGATCAGCCTGCTTGTCGACGGGGGAGACGGGGAAGTAGCCGCCCTTCTCGCGGGTGGTGTTGCCCAGGTTGCCGCCCTCGACCTTGCGAGCGGAGTTCCAGGACGCCTCCTCCGAATCGACCTCGTAGAAGGTGCGGCGGGGGGTCGTCTCGTAGCGCACCGAGTCGAGGATGTAGAACTCGGCCTCGGGGGCGAAGAACGCGGTGTCGGCGACGCCGGTGGAGGCGAGGTACTGCTCGGCCTTCTTGGCGACCTGGCGGGGATCCTTCGCGTAGATCTCACCGGTGCGGGGGTTGAAGATGTCGCAGATGACGATCAGCGTGCGCTCGGCGCGGAACTGATCGATGTAGGAGGTCGTGACGTCGGGGATCAGCTGCATGTCCGATTCGGCGATGCCCGCGAAGCCGCGGATCGACGAGCCATCGAACATCTGACCGACCTCGAAGAAGTCGAGATCCACCGTCGCAGCGGGGATGTTGAAGTGCTGCTGCACTCCCGGCAGATCGGTGAATCGGATGTCGACGAACTTGACGTCCGTCTCCTTGATGAAGTCGATGACTTCCTGCGGGGTGTTGAACATGCTGCTCCTTTTTCGCCTGTGCGCAGTTCCGTTCGGGATCGCGGGGCGGAACCGAACGACTTCGTTCAACCCTACGCGACCGTGATTTCAGAAGCGTGATTCCAGTGTTTCGTGCGTGTTACGCGAGTCGGGCGGGATCCGCGCCGAAACATCCCGGAAATCGGGAGGCCGACGAGTCGCCGTTCACGCGCGGATGAGCACCGTCCCGGCGATCTTGTCGTGGAAGCCGCGCTGGTCGGAGTCCCAGACGAGCACCGGGATCACGAGGCACAGCAGCACGGTGCGCAGGAGCGGGCGCCAGAGGCCGACCCATCCGCCGGAGATGGGCACCACCCGCAGGCCCAACAGCCGGTGACCGATGGAACCGCCGATCGTCGGGATGAAGATGATCTGCATCACCGCGAAGATCGCGTAGTTCCACCACTCCGGGTGGGCTCCGCCGATCAGCAGGTACGCGGGCAGTGCGGCGAGGCCCCAGTCGAGGAAGATCGCGAGCACGCGTCTGCCGAGCCGGGCTACCGAGTGCGGACCCGACTCAGGGAGGCCGAGACGCTCACCGGGCCAGGTGCTGGGTTCGAGCTCGCCGAAGCGCTGCGGAGCGGAGTTCGGCATCGATCAGCGCGGGCGCTGGGAGCGGATGCGGTTCGGGTCCATCCCCTTCGGGATGCCGACCGGTGCCGCCTGCAGCGAGGAGAGGCGGTTGTAGACGGCGGCGACCTCGTTGCGGTTGAGCTTCGGCTTCAGCTTGACCAGGGTCTTGGAGAGCCGGGCGAGGGGAACACCGTCTCCGTCCGGGCCGACGTACAGGTGCACGATCTCGACGTTGCGCAGGGCGCGACGGATCTTCCGCTCCTCGTCGGCGGCCATGCGCTGCGTGCGCTGTCGCGAGCCCTCGGAGATGAGCACGATGCCGCCGCGTCCGACGACCCGGTAGACCGCGTCCTGATTCCGGTTGATGGCGATGGGCACCTCCGAGCCGCGCCACGAACGGCGCAGCGCGCTCTGCACGACCGCGCCGACCGCGCCCGGACGGCCCTCGATCTGCTCATAGGCGATCTTCTCGGCACGGCGCCCGAGCACGATCATCACGAGGAGGATGCCGACGAGGATGCCGGTGATCGGCCACAGCACCCAGCCGAACCAGTTGTCGCTCAGCAGCCAGGCGAGCAGCACCGAGACAGCGACGGGGGCGATGAAGCACAGCAGGAGCGTCCACGGCAGGTTGCGATCATGGACCTTCGTGGTCTTGTAGATCTCCACCATCTGCCGAATACGGCCGGTTCGCTTTGCCTTCTCTTCTGCCATGACATCAAGGGTATCGCCTCTTGGTGAGGGTGCGCGCCGTGCGAGCCGGGATGCCCCTGCTTGTTCGCTCACAGCGGGCGCGAGGCGGCGGTGGAAGGCATCGTATCCCCAGATGCTTCGCGGTCGGCGCCGATGCGTCGCACAGCGCGCAGAATGGAGGGATGCTCAGGATCTCGCGCCTCCGCCCGCCGGGGCCCGCGCCGGGGGCCGGCGCGGCGCTCGCGGCCCGGCTCGAGCGGCTCTGCGCCGCGGGGATCGAGCTGCGCGCCCATGGGCGGTGCGCCGCGCCCGACCGTCGGGAGGCGGGGCACCTCCTGCGCGGTCACGACGCCGGGTGCCGCACCGTCGGGCTGCCGGTCGAGGGCACCGCGCGTGCGCTCCAGCGCTGGGACACCGCGGGGGTGGCCGGACTTCTCGTCGAGGCGCTCCGCGAAGCCGTGCGGGAGATCGACGCGCTCGGGCAGGAGTGGTCGCCCGATCAGGCGCGCGAGATCGTCGGGTACGCGATCGCGCAGCGCATCACGCCGCGCCCGAGGGATGACGCGGCGCCCGGATGCGGCTCGGGCCGCGACCCCCGGAGGAGTCGCGGCCCGAGCCGTCGATCGGATCCCTGATCAGATACCGAGGTCCGCGGCGAAGTCGCCGGCCTCGAGGCGCTGGCGCACCTGTCCCAGGAAGCGGGCCGCGTCGGCGCCGTCGATGATCCGGTGATCGTAGGAGAGCGCCAGGTAGACGGTCGAGCGCACCGCGATCGCGTCGCCCTCGGGAGTCGAGACCACCGCGGGCTTCTTGACGACCGCACCCGTCCCCAGGATCGCGCTCTGGGGGAGGAACACGAGCGGGGTGTCGAAGAGCGCCCCGCGCGAGCCGGTGTTGGTCAGCGTGAAGGTGCCGCCCGCGAGCTCGTCCGGCTTGAGCTGGTTGTCGCGCGTGCGAGCTGCGAGGTCGGCGATCTCCCCGGCGATCTGGGCGATGTTCTTCTCGCCCGCATCGCGGAGCACCGGCGTGAGCAGGCCCTTCTCCGTGTCGACCGCGATGCTGATGTTCTCCGCAGCCGGGTAGACGATCGAATCGCCCTCGACGGTCGCGTTGACGATCGGGTAGCTGCGCAGCGCCTCGGCCGCAGCCAGCGCGAAGAACGGCATGAAGGAGAGCTTCGAGCCGGTCTTGGCGAGGAACTCGTCCTTCTTCGCCTGGCGCAGCTGAGCGACGCGGGTGACGTCGACCTCGACGACCGTGGTGAGCTGGGCGGTGCTCTGCAGCGACGCGACGGCGCGCTCGGCGATCACCTTGCGCAGTCGGCTCATCTTCTGCGTGGTGCCCCGCAGCGGCGAGACCTCGACCTCGACGGGAGCGGCCGGGGCCGCTGCCGGTTCGGCCGCGGCCGGCGCCGCGCTCTGAGCCGCGGCGAGCACGTCCTCCTTGCGGATGCGGCCGCCGACGCCCGTGCCGGTCACCGTGCTGAGGTCGACGCCGGAATCGTTCGCGAGCTTGCGCACGATGGGCGTGACGTAGCCGGCGGCACTGTCGGGCGCGGACGCGGAGTCGGCCTGAGCCGGTGCGGCCGGGGCCGGTGCGGCCGGGGCCGGCGCAGGCTGAGCCGGTGCGGGCTGAGCGGCCGGTGCGGCGGGCTCCGGGGAGGCCGCCGGCGCCGCAGGCTCGGCCTGCGGCTCGGGCTCGGGTTCTGCGACAGGCTCGGCTGCCGGAGCTGCCGGAGCTGCCGGAGCTGCAGCCGCGCCGCTGCCGACGCGCGCGAGCGCGCCGCCCACCTCGACCGTGTCGTCCTCCTGCACCAGGATCTCCTGCAGCACACCGGCGATCGGCGAGGGCACCTCGGTGTCGACCTTGTCGGTCGAGACCTCGAGCAGCGGCTCGTCCACCTCGACGGTGTCGCCGACGTTCTTCAGCCAGCGGGTCACGGTGCCCTCGGTGATGCTCTCGCCGAGGGACGGGAGCACGATCTCCTGGCTGTCGCCGGAGGTCGCGGGTGCGGCCGGCTCGGGAGCTGCTGCGGCCGCCTGCGGCTCTGCTGCGGACGCCTGCGGCTCTGCTGCGGGAGCCGGCTCCGCGGCGGGCGCCGGGTTCTCAGGCTGAGCCGCCTCGGGCTCGGCCTCAGCGGGGGCCGCGGCCGGGGCTGCGGGAGCCGCGGACGAACCGCTGCCATCGCCCACTCGGGCCAGCACAGCGCCGACCTCGGCGGTGTCGTCCTCCTGGACCAGGATCTCCTCGAGCACTCCCGCCACCGGGGAGGGGATCTCGGTGTCGACCTTGTCCGTCGAGACCTCGAGCAGCGGCTCGTCCACCTCGACGGTGTCGCCGACGTTCTTCAGCCAGCGGGTCACCGTCCCCTCGGTCACGCTCTCACCCAGTGCGGGGAGGACCACCGATTCACTCATCGTGCATTCTCCGTTCGTTGCTTAATGTCTGTGGGCCGCTGTCAGACCGCGTGCAGCGGCTTGCCCGCGAGCTTCAGCATGGCCTCGCCGATGGTCTCGTTCTGGGTGGGGTGGCCGTGGATGAACGGCGCCACATCCTCCGGGTACGCCTCCCAGTTGACGATGAGCTGCGCCTCGCCGACCAGCTCGCTCACGCGGGCGCCGATCATGTGCAGACCGACCACGGGGCCGTCGTTCACCCGCACGGCCTTCACGGTTCCGGAGGTGCCGAGGATCGAGCTCTTCGCGTTGCCCGCCAGGTTGTACTCGTAGCTGGTCACGTTCTCGGCGCCGTACTGGTCCTTGGCCTTCGCCTCGGTGAGCCCGACGGACGCGATCTCGGGATCGCAGTAGGTGACCTTCGGGATGTTGACGTCCTGCACCACGACGGGGTTGAGGCCCGCGATCTCCTCGGCGACGAAGATGCCCTGCTGGTAGCCGCGGTGGGCCAGCTGCAGGCCCGGGACGATGTCGCCCACGGCGTAGACGCCGGCCACGTTGGTCGCGAGGCGCTCGTTCGCGAGCACGAAGCCGCGATCCATCTCGATCCCGATCTCCTCGAAGCCGAGCCCCTGCGTGGCCGGCCCGCGGCCGACCGCCACCAGCAGGTAGTCGGCCGAGACGGTCGTGCCGTCCTCGAGCGTCACGACGACGCCGTTCGCGTCCTGCGAGACGGACTGGAAGCGGACGCCGAGCTTGAACGCGATCCCGCGCTTCTTGAACGCGCGCTCCAGCTGCTTCGAGACCGACTCCTCCTCGTTCGGAACGAGATGGGGGAGACCCTCGACGATGGTGACCTCGGCTCCGAAGGAGCGCCACACGCTCGCGAACTCGACGCCGATCACACCGCCGCCCAGGATCGCGACCCGCTTCGGCACCTCCTGCAGCTCGAGCGCCTGCTCGCTGGTGATCACGCGGCCGCCGATCTCCAGCCCGGGCAGCGAGCGCGAGTAGGACCCGGTGGCGAGCACGACGTGCTTGCCGATGATGCGGTCCTCGCCCACCTGCACGGTGGTCGGGGAGACCAGCTTGCCCTCACCCGCGATGACCGTGATGCCGTTGGCCTTGAGCAGCCCCTGCAGGCCCTTGAACTTCCCCGCGATGAGGTTCTCGCGGTAGCTGTTGACCTTGGCCGCGTCGATGCCGGCGAGGCTGGAGAGGATGCCGTAGGTCTCGCCCTCGCGGGCCACGTCGGCGATCTCCGCCGCGTGCAGCAGCGCCTTGGTCGGCACGCACCCGCGATGGAGGCAGGTGCCTCCGAGCTTGTCCTTCTCGATGACGGCGGCGCTGAATCCCAGCTGCGTCGCCCGGATCGCCGCGGCGTATCCGGCGCTCCCGCCACCCAGGACGACGATGTCAAACTGCTGATCGGCCAAGTGGGATCTCCCTCGGTGTATTCGCAACGGTGTCGGCGGTCCGGATATGGTCGTCGGACGCACTGCGTCCAGCCTACACCCGCGGGTGCCGCGCACATCTGCCGGGTGGAATGCGCGTCGGGGGTTCGCTGAGGGCGTGACCGGATCCCCTCCGATCGGGCTCCGACGTTCATAGGATGGAAGCGTGACAGATTCCATCTTCTCGGCAGAATACGCGGAGCGCCGTGCGCGCGTCCCGCGCGGGCTGCCGCTCGTCGTGGTGATGCAGGGGCTCAGCGACGCGGGAGGTGCGGTGGAGCAGCTCGAGGAGTACTTCTGGGAGCGCTCTCGCCCCGAGGAGATCCTGCGCTTCAACGCCGACCTGCTGCTCGACTACCGCGCCAGGCGGCCCGTGATCACCTTCGACGAGGATCACCTGGTCGACTACTCGCCCGAGGAGCTGACCCTGTGCCTCGCGCACGACGAGCTCGGCGCGCCCTTCCTGCTGCTCAGCGGGTACGAGCCCGATTTCCGCTGGGACCAGTTCATCGATGCCGTGCTGATGCTGGTGCACGAGTTCGAGGTGTCGGTCACGGTGTGGACGCACGCGATCCCGATGCCGGTGCCGCACACGAGGCCCATCTCCATGACGGTGAGCGGATCCCGCGACGATCTCATCGAGGCGCGCTCCGTATGGCGTCCCACCACCAAGCTCTCGGCCTCGGCCGGGCACGTGCTCGAGTACCGGCTGCACAGCCTGGGGGAGGAGGTCGTCGGGCTCGCGCTGCTCGTCCCCCACTATCTCGCCAACACCGAGTACCCGGAGGCGCTCCACACCTCTCTCGACGGGATCATGGCGGCGACGGGGCTGATCCTGCCGACGGACGACGTGCGGGAACAGTCGCGGCGGTTCCACGCGCAGGTCGACACGCAGATCTCCGAGAACGAGGAATCGCTCGAGATGGTGCGCACGCTCGAGCAGCGCTACGACGCGTACATGGAGGATCAGAACGTGCGCTCCCCGCTGATCGGCGAGGACGGTTCGATCCCCACGGCCGACCAGCTCGCGAGCGAGCTCGAGCGCTTCCTCGCCGAGCGGCAGGGCGAGGCGAACGACGCCGAGCCCGGGGAGGGCTGATCCCGGCGCCGCCGGAGCCCGCCTCGCCCGGCGGCGGGACTGTCAGAAAAGTCTCCCGCGCCGTGCAATAATTGATGACCTAGCCCATTCAATCCGAGTGGTGATCCGCAACGCGGGAATAATTCGGACTTGACATGGGTTTTCATGCTGTGAGCACCCGTTGGCCGGATCGGCTGGGACCGACGGGGGATCCGAGACTAGAGAGGCGGCTGCGTGGCAACTGCATCCACGACCAAGACTCGCGCCACTTCCGCGAAAGCGGCGAAGCAGGCTGACGAAGCCACTGCGACAGAAACCACTGAGGAGGTCGCTGCGGCTCCGAAGAAGGCTGCCGCGAAGAAGAAGCCCGCGGCCAAGAAGCCCGCGACGAAGCGCGCTGCCAAGAAGGATCTCGTCGATGAGGCCGTGAACGAGGATGCCGAGCTCGAGGAGCACGTCGAGGCTCCGGAGGAGGACAAGAAGGTCTCTACCGTCGACGAGCCGCTCCCCACCGGAGCGATCGTGCTCAAGGCCTCCGACGAGGAGGACGTGCCGACCATCACCACGGCGATCCCCGGCGCGACCGCCGACCCGGTGAAGGACTACCTCAAGCAGATCGGCAAGGTCGCACTGCTGAACGCGGCCGAAGAGGTCGAGCTGGCCATGCGCATCGAGGCGGGTCTGTTCGCCGAGGAGAAGCTCGCGACCGAGAAGGGTCTGCCCAAGAAGCTCGAGCGCGAGCTGAAGTGGGTGGCCCGCGACGGTCAGCGCGCCAAGAGCCACCTGCTCGGCGCGAACCTGCGCCTCGTCGTGTCGCTCGCGAAGCGCTACACGGGTCGCGGCATGCAGTTCCTGGACCTCATCCAGGAGGGCAACCTCGGCCTCATCCGCGCGGTCGAGAAGTTCGACTACACCAAGGGCTTCAAGTTCTCGACCTACGCGACGTGGTGGATCCGCCAGGCGATCACCCGCGCCATGGCCGACCAGGCCCGCACCATCCGCATTCCGGTGCACATGGTCGAGGTCATCAACAAGCTGGCCCGCGTGCAGCGGCAGATGCTCCAGGACCTGGGCCGCGAGCCCACGCCCGAGGAGCTGAGCCGCGAACTCGATATGACCCCCGAGAAGGTCATCGAGGTGCAGAAGTACGGGCGCGAGCCGATCTCGCTGCACACGCCGCTCGGTGAGGACGGCGACAGCGAGTTCGGCGATCTCATCGAGGACACGGAGGCGGTCGTGCCCGCCGACGCCGTGGGCTTCACGATGCTGCAGCAGCAGCTCGAGCAGCTCCTCGACTCGCTCTCCGAGCGCGAGGCCGGCGTGATCCGCATGCGCTTCGGGCTGGGCGACGGCATGCCGAAGACCCTCGACCAGATCGGCGACACCTTCGGTGTCACGCGCGAGCGCATCCGCCAGATCGAGTCGAAGACGATGGCCAAGCTGCGTCACCCCTCGCGGTCGCAGCAGCTGCGCGACTACCTGGAGTAGGCCGCGTACAGGAAAAGCCCCGGGCAGTGCCCGGGGCTTTTCTGTTGGTGTTCTGGCTCTGGAGCCTGCGATCCGCTGCACGGCCGCAGGGTGACGGTTTGCTGTGGATCCTGCGACTCGCTGCGCTCGCGCAGGATGACGGCTACGCCGTCAGCTTGTGGCTCTCGTCGTGCCACACCTCCGCCAGGGGGCGGAGCTTCGCTTCGTGCTTGTGCGCGTGATGCCCGCAGAACAGCAGCTCGCCGCCGTTCAGCATCACCCGGACATAGGCCTGTGCACCACAGCTGTCGCAACGGTCCAGCGCGGTGAGCGGGCGGTCCGCTGCTTCGACCTCTTCGGTACGATCCTGCTCGATCGTCGTCATGGCGTCCTCCCGTTCCTCGGTTTCCAATGGGTACACCTCTATCCAAGCATGCCGAGGCCGGTTTTCCTCGCAGCAGGCGCTCGGGTTCGCTGAACGCGTAGCCTCCCGGCCCCTCGTTCCGCACTCGCCGGGTCCGTGGCCGCGCGATGTCGGCGGTCTGCCCTAGGGTAGATGCGTTATCTAACAGAGGAGATCCCAACAGTGCCAGATTCGAGCTATTCCGCGCGACATCTCACCGTTCTCGAGGGGCTCGAAGCAGTGCGCAAGCGGCCGGGCATGTACATCGGCACGACCGACTCGCGCGGCCTCATGCACTGCCTCTGGGAGATCATCGACAACTCGGTCGACGAGGCCCTCGCCGGATACGGCGACGAGATCGGGATCACCCTGCACGACGACGGCAGCGTGACCGTGTCGGACAACGGCCGCGGCGTCCCGGTCGATGTGGAGCCGAAGAGCGGTCTCTCGGGCGTGGAGCTCGTGTTCACCAAGCTGCACGCGGGCGGCAAGTTCGGCGGCGGCGGATACGCCTCCTCCGGCGGCCTGCACGGGGTGGGCGCCTCGGTGGTCAACGCCCTCTCGGCGCGCCTCGACGTCGAGGTGGACCGCGACGGGAAGACCTGGGCGATGTCGTTCCGGCACGGCGAGCCCGGCGTCTTCTCCGGCGAGGGGCCCGACAGCCCGTTCACCCCCTTCGAGGAGTCGTCGGAGCTGCGTGTGGTCGGCAAGGTGAAGAAGGGCCTCACGGGCACGCGGGTGCGGTACTGGGCCGATCCTCAGATCTTCCTGGCCTCGGCGCGGTTCGAACCGGAGTCCCTCGTCGCCCGCGCGCGGCAGACCGCGTTCCTCGTTCCGGGGCTCGCGATCGAGATCACCGACCGCCGGCCGGAGTCGCTCGACGAATCCGGCGATCCGCCCGTGCACCGCTTCGCCTACGAGGGCGGCATCTCGGAGTTCGTCGATTTCCTGGCGGTCGACGCTCCGCTCACCGATACCTGGCGGGTGACCGACGCCGGTACGTTCACCGAGACGGTGCCCGTGATGGACGAGAAGACGGGGCACCTGGTCTCCCGAGAGGTGGAGCGCCACTGCGAGGTCGACATCGCCCTGCGCTGGGGCACGGGCTACGACACCGAGGTGCAGAGCTTCGTCAACATCATCGCGACCCCCAAGGGCGGTACGCACCTCAGCGGTTTCGAGCAGGGGCTCACCAAGTTCTTCCGCAAGCAGATCGAGCAGAGCGCGCGCAAACTGAAGGCGGGCAGCGACAAGCCCGACAAGGACGACATCCTCACGGGCCTCACGGCCGTCGTCACGGTGCGGGTGCCCGAGCCGCAGTTCGAGGGCCAGACGAAGGAGGTGCTCGGCACCGCGGCGGTGCGCGCGATCGTCTCGCGTGCGATCGTGAAGGGACTGACCGAGCGCTACGAGTCCGCGAAGAAGCACGATCGCACCCAGACGGGCGCGCTGCTCGAGAAGATGGTCTCGGAGATGAAGGCGCGGATCGCGCTGCGGGCGCAGCGCGACACCGCCAGGCGCAAGAGCTCGCTCGAGAGCTCGTCGCTGCCGTCGAAGCTCATCGACTGCCGCTCGAAGGAGGTCGCCGAGACCGAGCTGTTCATCGTGGAGGGCGACAGCGCGCTGGGTACCGCGCGCCCGGCGCGCGACAGCGAGTTCCAGGCGCTCCTGCCCATCCGCGGCAAGATCCTCAACGTGCAGAAGGCGTCCGTCGCCGAGATGCTCGGGAACGCCGAGTGCGGGGCCATCATCAAGGTCATCGGCGCGGGATCGGGCCGAGACTTCGAGCTCGACTCGGCGCGCTACGGCAAGGTGATCCTGATGAGCGACGCCGATGTCGACGGCGCGCACATCCGGACCCTGCTGCTGACGCTCTTCTTCCGGTACATGCGACCCATGCTCGAGGCGGGCCGGGTCTACGCCGCGGTGCCGCCGCTGCATCGGGTGATCGTGCAGAACGCCGGGCGCAAGCCGAACGATGTCATCTACACCTACAGCGAGAAGGAGCTGCAGGGGCTGCTCGCCGATCTGCGCAAGCGCGGCAAGAAGTACCAGGAGCCGATCCAGCGCTACAAGGGGCTCGGCGAGATGGACGCCGATCAGCTCGCGGAGACCACGATGGATCGCGAGCACCGCACACTGCGCCGGGTGCGGGTGGAGGACGCGCACGCGGCCTCGCAGGTGTTCGAGCTGCTCATGGGCAACGAGGTCGCACCGCGCAAGGAATTCATCATCGACAACGCCGACGACCTGGACCGCGAGCGCATCGACGCCTGAGCGGCAGAGGGGGCGGGCGCGCCCTTGATAGGCTGGACCCGATAGCGCCTAGGGTTCCGGGGTCCGTGTGAGCGGCCCGCCTGGTCCGAGCGGCGCCACGGCGGGTCCCACGATCCGCCGTCATCTGACAGGACAAAAGCCCGGAGGAACCTCGCCCGACGCGCCGATCGCATCGGGCAGAAGGTTCTGCCATGCCCGTTCTCGCCATCTGCCTCGCGCTGGCCGCCGCTGTGGCCCACGCCGCCTGGAACATTGCCGCTCACGGATCGAGCCGCTCCGGGGTGCCGTTCCTGTGGTGGGGCGCACTGTGCAGCGCCACGATCTGGACCGTCGTGATCCCGCTCACGGGCGGAATCGGGCGGGCGGACCTCGCCGGGTTCCTGCTGGGCGTCGGGGCGTCCGGCGTGCTCCACGTCGCCTACATGCTCGTGCTGCAGCGAGGGTATGCGAGCGGAGACCTCTCGACGGTCTACGCGACGGCGCGCGGCACGGGGCCGCTGCTGACCGTGCTGATCGCGATGGCCCTGCTGGGAGAGCGCCCGGGGCCGACGGCCCTGCTCGGGGTGGCGCTCGTCGTCGGGGGTGTGGTCGCGTTCGGGATCGTCGGCAGGCCCGCGGCGCGGGGCCTCAGGCGCGGCGCCGATCCGGCGCTCGTCTACGGGCTGCTGACCGGAGCGGCCATCGCCGTCTACACCGTGTGGGACGCGTACGTGGTGACCGAGCTCGGGGTGGCGCCCGTGGCGTTCATGGTGGGCTGCTGCGCGGTGGAGGTGGTGCTCTTCACCGCCATGCTGCTGCGCCGCGGCGACGCGGCAGCGCGGCTGGGCGGCGCGCTGCGCCGCAATTGGCGCCGTCTGCTCGTCTTCGGGGTGCTCTCGCCGCTCTCCTACGTGCTCGCGCTCACCGCGATGACGCTGGCCCCCGTGTCGCTCGTCGCCCCGATGCGCGAGGCGAGCGTGGTGCTCGTCGGCCTCTACGGGGTGATCCGCTATCGGGAGAGCCGGCCGATACTGCGGGTGCTGGCCGCCGTGATCGTGGTGCTCGGGGTGCTGCTGATCGGACTGTGAGGCGCCGCCGCGAGAGGATCACCGCGGCAGGTAGCTCAGCAGCAGCGCGCCCGCCGCCAGCACGAGCATGCCGAGACAGTTGATCCAGAAGGCGGTGCCCAGGAAGCGCGCTCGCACGTGCGAGGCCGCCGCGCACACGAAGTAGCCGACGACGCCGACGTTCGCGGCGAACCCCACGCCGGGCAGCCAGATACCGCAGATCAGTCCCGCGGCCGCGAACAGCTTGATGACGATCAGCGTCCACCACCAGTCGCGGGGGAACCCGACGCCGTCGAGGCAGTCTCGGATGAATGCGGGCGGCCGGAGGGAGATCAGCGCGTCGCCGAGGACGATCGCCGCGAGCAGCGCCTGCGGCCACCAGGGGTCGGGGAGCAGAATCACGAGGTCACCCGCCTTCCGTCGATCGCCGCGAAGGCGTCGTGCAGTTCGCTCGTCAGCCTACTCCCGGTGCCCGCCAGCCGCCTCCCGGCGCTCGACTTCGACGTGTACGGGCTCGGAGGCCGTCTGCTTGGATGCAGCGAGATAGCCTTCCCCGAGTACCGCGTGGTGCAGGAGTACGAGGGCGATCATCACCGAACCGATACCGGCCAGTGGAACCGGGACGTGCAGAAGCACCGCGACTACGCTCGCGCCGGCTGGGACGTGATCCGGGTGACCTCCGAGCTGCTGTACCGTCGGCGTGCCGAGCTCCGCGCCCAGACCTTCGACGCGCTCGTCAAGGGCGGTTGGACGCCTCCGTGCTGAACACCGATGAATCCGGGACGCTCAGGTCGGGTTTTCATCGTGCGAAGCGCGCCTCAGCGTCCCCGATTCTGAGCACGAGGAGGGGGCAGGGGGGACAGGGGGACCGGGGGCAGGGGGTCAGGGAGCCGCGCCGATGTAGGCAGCCGCCCCGTCGATGGGCTGGCCCGACCCGTCCCGCTTGCCGAGCTCGGTCGGCAGCTTGCGCGCAGCGCCGTCGGCCGCGAGGGCGCGCGGCTCGCCCGTGCCCACCCAGGCGCAGGCGATCTGATCCTCCCACTTGAGGAAGCGCTGGACTCGCACACCGCCGGTCGCACGGCCCTTGGCCGGGAACTCGGCCCACTCCGAGACCTTTGCCGTCGCGACGTCCGTCCCCGGCAGCGTGATCGAGCTGTCGGCGATGGTGACGACGCGGGCCTCGGCGCCCTCCGGCACCGCGCCTGCGAACACGACGCGGGCGTCGGTTCCGAGCCTGATCCCCGCCATACCGCCCGCCGGGCGGCCCTGCGGGCGCACCGACGAGGCGGCGAACCGCAGCAGCTGGGCATCGCTCGTCACCACCGCGAACTCCGTGTCGTCCGGGGCGGGAAAAGCGCCCACCAGGCGATCGTCCGGCTTCAACCCGATGACCTCGAAGGAGGGCTTGGCCGGCAGATCGGTGAGCACCACGCGCTTCACCGTGCCTTGCGCGGTGAAGAGCCCGATCGGGATCTCGGATCCGGAGGCCCCCTCGCCGTCGCCGCCGAGGGGTACGAGCCCGACTACACGTAGTTTCTTGTCGGTGATGCCGAGGTAATCGGTGAGTTTGACGCCGGCCGAGAACGCGATCGATGCGGCGGGGACGAGCGGCAGATCGACGGGCGTGAAGCGGTGCAGGGTGCCGTCGCTGAGGATCGCTCCGAGCTCGCCCCGCACGGTGCCGTCGACGCTCGATGAGAGCGCGCCGTGCTTGGTGGCGCGGGATGCGGAACGGGGTGACTCGGCGGCCTCGGGATCCCGGTCCACGCGAAGGGCGCGGCCCGTCGCCGAGAGCAGTACCGTGCACGGGGTGTCGGCCACCTGCAGCGCAGCGGAGGAGGAGGGGGCTCGGGTGGGCCTGGCGACGGCGCCCGTGAGCAGGGTGCGGCGCGGAGTGCCGAAGGCCTCGGCGGCCTGGTCGAGCTCGGTGGATACGACCTGGCGCAGCTTCTCGGGGCTGCCGAGGATCTCGAGGAGCGCCTCGATCTCGGCGCGCAGCTGATCGCGCTCGGCCTCGAGCTCGACGCGGGAGAACTTGGTGAGCCTGCGCAGGCGCAGCTCGAGGATGTATTCGGCCTGCGCCTCGGAGAGGTCGAACACCTGCATGAGGCGCGTGCGGGCGGTGTCGGCGTCGTCGCTCGTGCGGATGAGCTGGATGACCTCGTCGATGTCGAGGATCGCGATGAGCAGGCCTTCGACGAGGTGCAGCCGCTCGCGCCGCTTGCGCAGCCGGAACTCGGAGCGGCGCGTGATGACCGAGATGCGGTGGTCGAGGAAGACGCGCAGCATCTCGCGCAGGCCCAGAGTCTGCGGCTGGCCGTTCACGAGCGCCACCGAGTTGATGCTGAACGAGTCCTCGAGCGGTGTGTAGCGGTAGAGCTGCTCGAGCACGGCCTCGGGTGAGAAGCCGGTCTTGAGGGTGATGACGAGGCGCAGCCCGTTCTTGCGGTCGGTGAGGTCGGCGACGTCGGAGATGCCGGAGAGCTTCTTGGCGTCGACGCCCTGCTTGATCTTCTCGATCACCCGTTCCGGACCCACGAGGTGGGGGAGCTCGGTCACGATGAGACCGGTGCGCCGCGGCCCGAGCGGCTCGACCGAGACCTTCGCCCGGGTGCGGAAGGCGCCGCGGCCCGTGCGGTAGGCGTCCTTCACCCCGTCCAGGCCGACGATGGTGCCGCCGCCCGGCAGATCGGGCCCCGGGATGAACTCCATGAGTTCGTCGACCGTGGCATCGGGATGGTGGAGCAGATGCTTGGCGCCGTCGACCACCTCGATGAGGTTGTGAGGAGCGAGGTTCGTCGCCATGCCCACCGCGATGCCGCTCGCACCGTTGACCAGTAGGTTCGGCACCGCCGAGGGCAGCACGTCGGGCTGCATGATCTGGTTGTCGTAGTTGGGGACGAAGTCGACCACGTCCTCGTCGAGCGACTCGGTCATCGCGAGCGCCGCCCCCGCGAGGCGGGCCTCGGTGTAGCGAGAGGCCGCGGGGCCGTCGTCGAGCGAGCCGAAGTTGCCGTGGCCGTCGACGAGCGGCAGCCGCATCGCGAAGCCCTGGGCCATACGCACCAGCGCATCGTAGATCGAGGCGTCGCCGTGGGGGTGCAGCTTGCCCATGACCTCGCCGACCACGCGGGCCGACTTGACGTGCCCCTTCTCGGGGCGCAGCCCCATGTCCTGCATCATGAAGAGGATGCGGCGCTGCACGGGCTTCAGCCCGTCGCGGGCATCGGGCAGTGCGCGCGAGTAGATCACCGAGTAGGCGTACTCGAGGAACGATCCCTCCATCTCCTGCGAGATGTCGATGTCCTCGATGCGCTCGCCGGCCATCTCGTGCGCGGCGCGGGCGCCCGGGGCGGAGGCGTTGTCGGGGGAGGCGCTGGGTGCGTCGGTCATAATGGAGTTCATGCTACCGACGACCGCCGACAACGGTGCGAGGCTTGCCGCGATTCTGCCAAGCGGACTCGCGACGGTCGCCCGAGGCCTCGACGCAGACCTGCCGGAGGAGCTCGCCTTCGCCGCTTCGAGCGGGATCGCGGACCGCCTGCCGGCCGCGAGATCCTTCGTGATGGTGGTCGTCGACGGGCTCGGCCACGCCAACCTCACCGCCGCGAAGGGCCACGCTCCGACCCTCGCGCGGCTGCAGCGACGGCGCATCGAGACGGTCGCCCCGTCGACCACGGGGGCCGCCCTCACCACGCTCACCACGGGCAGGCTGCCGGGGGAGCACGGGCTCATCGGCTATCGCATCAGGCATCCGAGGCTCGGGCTCGTCACAACCCTCAAGGACTGGCAGGGCATCGAGGATCGCGCCGCCTGGCAGCGCTCCGCCCCGCTGTTCGGGCTCGCCGAGCGGCTGGGGGCGAGGCCGGTGGCGATCGGGCGGCCGGCGCACGCCACCGGTGGCCTGACCGAGGCCATCCTCACCGGTGCCGAGTACCATCCGGGGCAGCGGATCGAGGATCGCTTCGAGGTCGCCTCGCGCCTGCTGCGGTCCGGAGACCCCGTCGTCGCCTATCTGTACATCGATGAGCTCGACAAGGTCGCTCACGAGAAGGGCTGGCAGAGCGCCGCGTGGCTGCGCCGCCTCGAGCAGCTGGATGCGGCTCTCGACGGCTTCCTGCGCGTGCTGCCCCGCGACGCCGGTGTCGTGGTCACGGCCGACCACGGCATCGTCGACGTGCAGCCGCACCAGCAGGTGATGCTCGACGCGAATCCCCGGCTGCTGGAGGATGTCGCTGAGATCGGGGGCGAGCCCCGCTTCCGCTCGCTGTATCTGCGCGAGGGGGCCGATGCCGCGGCCGTGGCCGCGAGATGGGCGGAGGCGGAGGGATCCCGGGCCTGGGCGGTCACGCGTGAGCGGGCCATCGCGTCCGGCTGCTTCGGTCCCGTCGCGCCGGAGGTCGCCCCGCGCCTCGGCGACGTGCTCCTGGCCGCGCGGAAGCAGGTCGCCTACTACAGCAGCACCGACGACCCCCGCGCGCTCGCCATGGTGGGGCAGCACGGATCGTTCAGCGAGGACGAGCGCGGAGTGCCCCTGGCGCTCGCGGGGCTGCTCGCCGGCACCGGCTTCGGATCCGCGGTGGCCGAGGCAGCGGCGATGCGCGGCTGAGGCCGCGGTGAGGCGCTGCTGCTACGCGGGATCCTCGTCGCTGCGGGTGCCGAAGAGGATGTCGTCCCAGCTCGGGATCGACGCGCGGCCTTTGCGGGCCGGACGCTCCTGCTGCGGTTCGCGGCCGGGGGTCTCCGCGTCGTCGTCGCGGGTCTCGGGAACCGCGACGGGCCTGGAGGGTGCACCCGCCTCGGTGGGAGCCGGGGAGACGTGATCGGAGGAGGTGCGGTCGGAGGACACGCCG
Organism: Leucobacter celer subsp. astrifaciens; assembly: GCF_001273835.1. Lineage (GTDB taxonomy): Bacteria > Actinomycetota > Actinomycetes > Actinomycetales > Microbacteriaceae > Leucobacter > Leucobacter celer. The sequence goes on from NZ_JHEI01000136.1 coordinate 381,562, forward strand.
GAGCCCTGCCAGATGCTGCGGGCCCGCGGAGGAGCGCCGTCCTCGGAGGTGGTCTCCGGTGCCCCGATGCTCCCGCCGGCCGGATGCTGCTCGGCGGCGCCCCGATCCCGATCCCGCTCTCCCCGCCGCTTGCGCAGGGCGTCGAGCAGATCGGCCGTCTGGCTGAGATCGGCGGGTTCCTGCTCGCCGGTCTTGATGGCGCGCTGATCGATCTCACGGCGGCGCTCGTACTCTGCGTTGGTGTCGGAGAGCACGGGCGGCGTCTCGTCCCGCGTCTCGGCGGGTGCCTCGTCTTCGATCTCGATCGGCAGCTGGGAAGCGTCGAACGCGTCCGAGTCGAAGCGGCCCGACTGCTCGGCGTTGTCGACCGCTCGCAGCTTCGGGATCAGACGATCGCCGACGTCGCCCAGCTTGGACAGGGTGACGGCGTCCGGATTGACCGGGGAGAGCGTGCCCTTGCGATGCTCGAATGACCACACCGCGCGGTGGGCGACATCGTGCGAGATGAACTCGAGGCTGATCATCCAGCCGGTCTCCTCGTCGCGCCAGGACTCCCACTCGCTGGTGTCGGCGCCGAGAGCGATGAGCCGCTCGGAGATCACGGCTCCGAAGCGCTGGTCGGCCTCGTCCTCGGCGTCGGTGCGCACGGCCACGGCGTGCGCGCGCTCCAGGATGTATCGCCGCTCCGCCAGGACCGGCTCCGCGTAGCGCTCGATATCGGCCTCGTCGAGCTCCATCTCCTTGGCGACCTGGGCGCGGGACCTGCCGGCACGGATGAGCGCCTGGATCTCGCGCGGGCGCACCCGGGCGGTATCCCGTTCGCGCCGACTGAGGTGCCGGAGCTCGCTCAGCACCGCATCGTCGACGACCAGGCGGAACTCCTCCTCGGCGTCGTTCGCCACAATCAGCGACCGGTCATCGCGTCGCACAAAGCGCAATTCGTCCATCGGCGCATCCCTTTCGTGGTTCGCGAACCAGGCTTGCACAGCACCGGGTGTTCCCGCTGCATTGACTCGGCGCGTGCGAAAGTTCGCGGCGCGGCGCTACGCGCTCAGAGAACTCGCAGTCGCAGAGTTTGCGTCCGATGCGCATCGTAAGGCAGACTATGGCCGCTCGCAGGTTGGAAGTGCCGTCGCACGGCACGGGAATGCAGGAGAGAATGGCCACCGATTACGACGCCCCGCGCAAGTCCGAAGAAGATGCCGAGTCGATCGAGGCGCTGAAGGAACGCGGCCCCGCGAAGGGTGTTTCGGGACTCGACTCGGAAGACGCCGACAACCCCAGTATGTTCATCGGGGGGTCGGACCTGTCCGATGTGGAGCTCGACGTCGTCGTGCTGCCCCAGCAGGACGACGAGTTCACCTGCGTCAGCTGCTTCCTCGTACGGCACCGCTCGCAGATCGATCACGAGACCGACCTCGGTCCGATCTGCGCGGAATGCTCGCATTAGAACGCGCAGCGTTCTAGCGCATTCCGCGCTGGCGCCACTGCGCCAGGAATGCTCGCACTGACGAGCTAGCCCCGCCGGGCCGCCTCGATCGCGTCGGCGAGGCGCTGCGGGTGCCGCGTGGTGAGGATCCACACGGGAGCGGGATCCGCGGGGTCGATGTTCTCGATGCGCAGGCCGCGGTGGATCCAGCCGCGCACGAGCATGAAGCTGCGGGCGTCGAGCCCGGGGCCGATCGCGGCGCGCAGCCCCTCCGAGCCGAGCAGCTCGATCCCGCCCAGCTGCTCGACGGGGATCGTCGCGCGATCCGCGACGAGTTTCCCCTCGGCGACCGTGATGGTCGGGCTGAGCAGGAGCAGCGTCGCCGAGACGATCAGATAGACGATCACGCCGGTCGGGATCGCGATCGCCGCATTGACGGGCGTCAGCACGAGAGCCACCGCCGGGATGGCGAGGAGCAGGGCGACGAAGAGACCCGGCCCCGGGATGAGCCGTTCGCGATAGTTGCGGGTGGATACGTCGGGGGAGGTGGCGCCGGTCATGTCTCTATTATCCTCCTCGGATGCGTAGGGTTCGCCGAGAGCCGTTCCGCGGACGCAGCCCGATCGACGTTCGATCCGATAGCCTGTCCGGGTGACCGATGTCGTAGAGATCCCCATCCGAGCCGAGAACCCGCCGAGCTACGCGCACGCCGACGACGCCGGTGCCGACCTGCGCGCCGCCGAGGCGGTCGAGATCGCGCCGGGCGAGCGGGCGCTGATCGGTACGGGTGTCTCGATTGCGCTGCCCGAGGGGTATGCAGCCTTCGTGGTGCCGCGCAGCGGACTCGCGGCGAAGCACGGGATCACGGTGCTCAACACCCCCGGCACCGTCGACGCCGGCTACCGCGGCGAGGTCAAGGTCACGCTGCTGAACACCGACCGGGAGCACAGCTTCCGGGTCGAGCCGGGCGATCGGATCGCGCAGGTGATCTTCATGCCCGTCTCGCGGGCGCTGTTCGTTCCGGTGGAGGAGCTGCCGGAGAGCGAGCGGGGAGCGGGCGGCTTCGGGTCGACCGGCGTGCGGGGCTGATCCGCGCCCGAAGGATTCGGGCCGCGCGCACGCGCGGCCGCTGGAAGGGCCTCCGAAGCGGGGCGTGAACAAGGAGTTTTGAGGAAGATGAGCGAAGCAGAGCAGCGCGGAGCCGACGAGGTCGAACTGCGCGAGGAACCGGTCTCCGAGCTCGACGACTCGAAGTCGGCGCCGGAGGACCGTGCCGAGGCCGGTCCCTTCGACGCGAGCGAGGTGCCGGCGATGCGTCCCTACGTCGACCTGGGCGGTATCAAGGTGGCCCCGCGCGAGGGGCTGCAGCTGCGCCTCGAGGTCGACGAGCGTGCGAACCGCGTGGTCGCGGTCTCGCTCGAGTACGCCGACTCGCTGCTGCAGGTGCAGGCTTTCGCCGCCCCCAAGACGACCGGCCTGTGGCACGGCGTCAGAGGCGAACTGACCCAGCAGATGACGGCGCAGGGCGCAACGGTTGCGGAGGAGGCCGGCGCATTCGGCCCCGAGCTGCTCGTGCAGAGCCAGGCGCCCGCCGATCAGGGCGGCGGCACTCGTGTGGTGCGCTTCATCGCGGTCGACGGTCCGCGCTGGATGCTGCGCGGAGTGATCATGGGCAAGGCTGCGGTCGATTCCGACGCGCGCGAGTCTGTGATCGACCTCTTCCGCGAACTCGTGGTGGTGCGAGGCGAGCAGCCGATGCCGCCGAGCGAGTTGCTGCCGCTGAAGGTGCCCGCGGGCGTGCAGGCCCAGCGCCAGGCTCCGCAGGGCGGGGCTCAGCAGGCGTGAACGATCGGCCGGAGCACGCGGAGCAACCGGAACAGTCGGAGCCGGTGCAGCAGCCGGATCAGGCGCAGCAGTCCGAGCCGGCGACCGGGCCCGAGGGGCGCCGCAGCGCCGGTCTCGGGCGTGTGGTCGAAGCCGGGCTCCACGGCGAGGCGGTGTCGGCCCGGGGTCTGCTGGAGGCGATCGGCGGCTGGCGGGGGATCGCGGAGACGCTGGTGCCCGCGACCGTCTACCTGACGCTCTTCGTCTTCACCCGTGACGCCCGGATCTCGGCGATCGCGCCGCTCGTGCTGGCCGCGCTGGCATTCGCCTGGCGCCTGATCCGCCGGGAGCCGATGCAGGCCGCGCTGTCGGGGCTGCTCGGGGTGGTCATCTGCGTCGGGGTGACGTTGTTCACCGGCCGCGGCGAGGACTACTACCTGCCGGGGTTCTGGATCAACGGCGCCTGGATCGCGGCGCACACGATCTCGCTGCTGGTGGGCTGGCCGCTGATCGGCCTGCTGCTCGGCTTCATGCGAGGATCGCTGACGGAGTGGCGGAAAGAACCGTTGCTGCGCCGTGCCGCTCGGCTGTGCACGCTGTTCTGGATCGCCGCGTTCTCCGCGCGCCTGATCGTGCAGCTGCCGCTGTACTTCGCCGCGCAGGCGGGCGACACGGCCGCGACGGATGCGCTCGGCCTCGCCCGGCTGCTGATGGGCGTGCCGCTCTTCGCGTTGGCCGCGATCCTGACCTGGCTCGTGCTCAGCCGCGTGTCCGCCGGTTTCGACGCGGCGCGGGGCCCCGCGGCTTCATCAGATGATTCGGGGACAGGATCCCTTGAAAACACTGGGCAAGACACGTCTTCCGAGTGACAATGAAGGTGTCCGATTCGGTGTAGAATTATCTCGACATCGAGAGACTTTAGTTCGGCCGGGACCGTTCGGCCGACGAACAGGAGCCGTCGGATATCCCCGGCGGCAGATTTACGGAGGAGCCTCATGGGAGCCGTCAACAGCTTCGACGCGAAGAGCACCCTCGCCGTAGGCGAGCAGGAGTACGAGATCTACCGGATCGACCGGGTGCCCGGTCACGAGCGCCTCCCGTACAGCCTGAAGGTGCTGCTGGAGAACCTGCTCCGCACCGAGGACGGCGCCAACGTGACCCGGGAGCACATCGATGCGCTCGGCGGCTGGGATCCCGCTGCCGAGCCCGACACCGAGATCCAGTTCACGCCCGCCCGTGTGATCATGCAGGACTTCACCGGCGTCCCCTGCGTCGTCGACCTCGCGACGATGCGCGAGGCCGTGGTCGATCTCGGCGGCACTCCCGACCAGATCAACCCGCTCGCACCGGCCGAGATGGTCATCGACCACTCCGTGATCTCCGACGTCTACGGCACCCCGGGCGCTGCCGCCCGCAACGTCGAGATCGAGTACCAGCGCAACGGCGAGCGCTACCAGTTCCTCCGCTGGGGGCAGGGCGCGTTCGACGAGTTCAAGGTCGTTCCCCCTGGGACCGGCATCGTGCACCAGGTCAACATCGAGTACCTGGCGCGCGTCACCTTCACCCGCACGGTCGACGGCGCGCTGCAGGCCTATCCCGACACCTGCGTCGGCACCGACTCCCACACCACCATGGAGAACGGCCTGGGCGTGCTCGGCTGGGGCGTCGGCGGCATCGAGGCCGAGGCCGCGATGCTGGGCCAGCCCATCTCCATGCTCATCCCGCGCGTCGTCGGCTTCAAGCTCTCGGGGCAGATCCCCGCGGGCGTGACCGCGACCGACGTGGTGCTCACCATCACCCAGATGCTGCGCAAGCACGGCGTCGTCGGCAAGTTCGTCGAGTTCTACGGCGAGGGCGTCGGATCGGTGCCGCTCGCCAACCGCGCGACCATCGGCAACATGAGCCCCGAGTTCGGATCGACCGCCGCGATGTTCCCCGTCGACGACGTCACGCTCGACTACCTGCGCCTCACCGGCCGCAGCGAGGAGCAGATCGCGCTCATCAAGGCCTACACGCAGGCGCAGGGCATGTGGCACGACGCCACGCGCGAGCCCGAGTTCAGCGAGTACCTCGAGCTCGACCTCGGCACCGTGGTCTCCTCGATCGCCGGCCCGAAGCGCCCGCAGGACCGCATCGAGCTCTCCCACTCGAAGGCGCAGTTCGAGACCGACCTCAAGAACTACGCCCAGGCAGCCAACCCCGCCAAGGTCAAGGATCAGGAGGGCCGCGAGTTCGAGATCGATCACGGCGCGGTCACCCTCGCCTCGATCACCTCGTGCACCAACACCTCGAACCCCTCGGTGATGCTCGCCGCCGGCGTGCTCGCACGCAACGCGGCCGCGAAGGGCCTGAGGGCGAAGCCGTGGGTCAAGACCACACTCGCCCCCGGCTCGAAGGTCGTCACCGACTACTACGAGAAGTCGGGCCTGAACCGCGATCTCGAGAAGCTCGGCTTCTACACGGTCGGCTACGGCTGCGTCACCTGCATCGGCAACTCGGGCCCGCTGAACGAGGAGATCTCGCAGGCGGTCAACGAGCACGACCTCGCGGTGACCGCGGTGCTCTCGGGCAACCGCAACTTCGAGGGCCGCATCAACCCCGACATCAAGATGAACTACCTCGCGAGCCCGCCGCTCGTGATCGCGTACTCGCTGGCCGGCACCATGGACTTCGACTTCGAGACCCAGTCCCTCGGACAGGACGACGACGGCAACGACGTCTTCCTGCGCGATATCTGGCCCGACCCGGTCGAGGTGCAGAAGATCGCCGACGACTCGATCGACTCCGACATGTTCACGTCGAAGTACGCGACGGTCTTCGACGGCGACGAGCACTGGACGTCGCTGCCCACGCCCGATGGCAACACCTTCGCCTGGGACGAGAAGTCGACCTACGTGCGCAAGGCCCCCTACTTCGACGGGATGCAGCTCGAGCCGTCGCCGGTGACCGACATCTCGGGCGCCCGTGTGCTCCTGAAGCTCGGCGATTCGGTCACCACCGACCACATCAGCCCCGCGGGCAGCTTCAAGGCCGAGACGCCGGCCGGTCAGTACCTGGTCGCCAACGGCATCGCCCCGAAGGACTTCAACACCTACGGCTCGCGCCGCGGCAACCACGAGGTCATGATCCGCGGCACATTCGCGAACATCCGCATCCGCAACCAGCTCCTCGCCGGTGCCAACGGGGGAGCAGGCGTGGAGGGCGGCTTCACCCGCGACTTCACGCAGGAGAACGGCCCCCAGGCCTACATCTACGACGCAGCGCAGAACTACCAGGCGGCCGGCGTTCCGCTCGTGGTGCTCGGCGGCAAGGAGTACGGCTCCGGTTCGTCGCGCGACTGGGCCGCGAAGGGTACGAGCCTGCTCGGCGTGAAGGCCGTCATCACCGAGAGCTTCGAGCGCATCCACCGCTCCAACCTCATCGGCATGGGCGTGCTGCCGCTGCAGTTCCCGCAGGGGCAGAGCGCCGACGACCTCGGGCTCGACGGAACCGAGACCTTCGACATCACCGGTGTCGAGCAGCTCAACGAGGGTGTCACGCCCAAGACGGTCGCGGTGACCGCGACCAAGGCCGACGGCTCGCAGGTGGCCTTCGACGCCGTGGTGCGCATCGACACCCCGGGTGAGGCCGACTACTACCGCAACGGCGGCATCCTGCAGTACGTGCTCCGCGAACTTGTCGGTAGTTGAGATCCGAGTATAGCCCCAGCGCGAGAGCCAAATTCACGGCTCCTCATAGGAGCCGCAGTCACCGAATCCCGCGTGACGATAGCATAGAGCTAACCGCTGTCAAGAGAGAATGGCCCCGACCCTTGCCTAAGGATCGGGGCCATTCTCGTAATTAGAGGCCTACCAGGCGGAGTCAGTATTCCGGCGCTCTGGAACAGCGAAGGCCCCTCCACCGCGATCTGGTTGAGGGGCCTTCGCTGCTATCAGGTCTACTATCGCTTGATCAGAAACGGAATGGCGGCGCGAGGCTGCGTGGTTCAAGCACCTGCAACGGTGACCCTTCACGTCGTCTGAGGCGAGACCCGTACGGGCGTCGCGGAAACGGTAGCCGGACGAGTGTAGGCGTGGTTTGACACCAAACAGGGGAGCATCGAGAACACTCGGGAGAGTTTCACCAGCCACAGTGGCTTGCGCTGATAGGTCGTGCTCGTATTCGACCAGGCAAGTGAACCCGAGTTCGATACGATCACCCCAGGGCGGGTATGCGGTGTACCGACGACACCGCTCGTTCATCGTCCCGGAGGATATCGACGTCATGTGAGCTGCCGCTCTTATCTCATTCGACGCAGAACACGGCTGGCTGTTGTGTCATGTCTCAGGAGATCTCGGACACTCGGGTATCAAGACATCTCGGACAATACTGGGCTCGTTGGTGTGGACACTTCTTCGATGGAATAGATCGAGTGCCGAAACCGAACCCACCCGTTGATCCCCGTATCCGCCTCGCGATCGCCCGCTGGCCCGACGACGCTCCGCGCGGGTCGGTGTCGACGTTCTGTGCTGAGCACGACATCGCCCGCAGCACGTTCTACACCCTCCGCGCCCGCGCGATCGAGGAAGGGCAAGCCGCCGTGCTGGAGCCGAAGACCCGGCGTCCGAAGTCCAGCCCCCGCACGATCACCGATGACGTGAAGCGGCAAGCTGTCGAGGTGCGTGCGGCCCTGGAATCGTCAGGTCTGGATCACGGGCCGATCAGCGTTCACGACAAGATGCGCTCGCTCGGCCTGACCGCACCGTCGGTCGCATCGCTCGCACGAATATTCCGGCAGGCGGGAGTCGCCCGGAAAGAGCCTCGGAAGAAGCCGCGCTCCGCCTATCGCCGGTTCGTGTATCCGGCACCGAATGCGTGCTGGCAGCTCGACGCCACCGAGTACGTCCTCGCCGGGGGCCGCAAGTGTGTGATCTTCCAGCTCGAAGACGATCATTCTCGCCTTGCGGTCGCTTCCCACGTCGCGACCGGTGAGACCACGGAGGGTGCTCTTGCTGTGGTGAAGAAGGGAATCGCGAAGCACGGGGTTCCGCAGCGCCTCCTCACTGACAACGGCTCCGCGCTCAACACGTCCCGCAGGGGCTGGGAGGGGCAGCTCACTGCCTACGTCACCTCGCTGGGCGTGACCGCGATCACGGGCAAGCCGGGGAAGCCGACGACGCAGGGCAAGAACGAGCGCTTCCATCAGACGCTGTTCCGCTGGCTCGATAAGCAACCTCTCGCAGAAACGATCGCCGAGTTGCAAGATCAGGTCGACCGTTTCGATGTGATCTACAACACCGAACGCCCACACCAGGGGTTGCCTGGCAGGATCACCCCGCAGCAGGCATGGGACGCGACCGAGAACGCAGAGCGGCCCCGGCCGCGTCTGACGCTTGCCCAGCCGATCCTCCTCGACCCTGCTGGCGAAGCTCCGGACGAACCCCTGGATCTTGAACGTCTGCGGGCGATGCGGGTGCAGTCAAGCGGCTACGTCCGGGTTCGGGGCGTGACCTACCAGATCGCCCGAGAACTCGGCGGGCACACCATCTACGCCGCCGAGCTCACGGAAGGCGTGAAGTTCTACGACCACACCGGCGAACTCCTCCTTGAACATCCCTGGCCGAAACCCGGCACCAAGCACGTCAGCAACGGCCGCCCCCGCGGCGCGGGCACAGCCCGCCCGAAGAACATCCGGAACGTCATCCACAGCACCGGCACCACCGCCCCGCCCGGCGAATACCGGCGCACCGTCCGCATGGACGGGCGAGTGAGCATCCGCAACGTCGTCTACGGCATCGGCAAGCACCACGTCGGTCAGGAACTCCACGTCATCATCGGCGAGGTCACCGTGACGTTCTGGAACAGCCACACCGGGGAACTCATCGCCGAGCACCCCATCCCCGAACCCGGCGTCAAGCACGTCGGCTTCGTCCGCTACAACCGAGCCCCGAACCTCTGAAGTGTCCACGATGTCTTGATACATCAAGTGTCCGGGATGTCCTGATGCAGAACTGTCCACTATGTCCTGAGACATCACACCCTCGAATCCCTTGGATGACTTCTACAACGAATCAACGGCGAAAAACACTAGTGCGTCTCGATCCCGATGAACACCTTCCGGGTGGGTTCGAGTGTCACCCATCTTCCATTGAATCCTTGTGGGATGGTGAAGGCCTCGCCGGGGCCGTATTCGAATCGTTCGGTCCCGTCCCGGCTCTCGACCGCCACGCGGCCTTCCAGGATGACGCAGAACTCGCGGTAGGGCCAGGAATCGAACTCCACCCAGCCGGGTTCACCCGTCCAGCGGCCGGCGGTGACGCCAGCCTCGGTCGCGACAGGGAACTCCGTCTCCGCCCACCCCTTGGAGTGGGCCTGGTAGTCCGAAAGCGCTGGAGCGGTTGCTGTGCTCGGGTCCTCTCCAATGGTTTGAATTTCGTGAATCGCGGGCATCAGAGCTCCTCCTCGCCATCGTCGGAACGCGCCGCGAGATATCGGTCGAGAACGTTGCGGGTGATCCTAGTGACGAATGGGTCGTTCGCTTCGAGCCCGTAAGGCCAGTCGGTGGTCCCCGCACAGAACACCTCGCCGTCGCCGCGCGAGAAGGCGGCGATCATGGCCGAACCGTAACCGTTGCCCTGATGGTGTGGCGGGATTCCGTCGGGGTAGATGCCCTGGAGGAGACCCTCCACCTCGGCGGCCGGAGCTCCGATCGGCACCCTGCCCTCCCATCGATCACCACCACCGGACACCGCTGGTGCCATCGCGATGATCTCAAGGTTCTCGGGTGCACCATCTTCACCCGTGGCATAGGGGAGGCCGTGCCGGAAAGTGTAGTCGCATCCGTCGACTTCGAACGCTGCGACGCACAACGGTGCCTGGCCGAAGACGTCCCCGTAGTAGAGGTCGGTGCCCTTGAGCGCCCAGTGGTGTTCGCGATACACGGTGAACCCGCCACTGCCGCGCGGAACGGCGGACCCATACCTAATGTAGGCGCCGCCGAGACCGGTGAGCCCCATCGTTGCGGCTCCCGGACGGCCGATCTCGGGTGCGTCCCACGCCGTTGTCAGTCGCGACTGATCGGTCTCGCGAATCGGGTCGGCGGTCGGATCCTTGAAGCAGGTCTGCACGCCGTTCTCGAGGTCGAGTCGCACCTGCCAGACGTAATTGCCTCCGAAGCGGGCGAGGCGTCCGCCGCCGTCGACGTAGGCGTCGAGCGTGTCTCGCATCTCCCACGACCAGTACTCGTCATGGCCGACGATGACGACGCAGGGATACCCATCCAGAGCGTCGGACTCGCCGTGGAGTTCCGCCTGCGTGAGGTGCCCGACTCGATACCCCTGCTCCTCGGCCCAGATGGTGAAGGGGCGTTCGTAGTTCGCCCAGCCGGCGTCGTTGTGGTGTCGCGAGTATCCGCGCTGCCATGCCCACTCGTAGGTGGGGTGGCGCGGTTCCCATCCCATCGGTACGCTGACGTCGAGGTGCGCATTGCGCGGCGCTCCGATGGGCTTCCGCAACATGCCGCGAGCAATGGGGCGGCGCGTCGACGAGAAGGGGGACGGAGTGTCGTTTCGGTCGCCGTCGGGCAGGCCGCGGTAGTGATTGCCGCCGCCCCAGTCGTTGTAGGCGAGCATCGTGGAGGTCGCGTGGACCAGGAGGAGATCGACGTCCTCTGGACTCGAAGGGCGAACAATGAAGAACGACTCCTGCTCCACCACGCGGCCGTGCTCGTCCACGGTGCGGAAGACGACCAGGTAGTAGCCCGGCACGAAGGCCTCGGTGAGATCGATCTGGAGCGAGCCGGCCCAGTTGCAGCCTCGCGCATACGCGTCGTCGGGAGTGGTCTGCCGCTGCCCCCTGATGCCTTCCGCACGGAATACCGTCTCGGGTCGGGCGCCGTCGCGGATGATCTCCACGTCGAAGGTGTCGGCCGTGGTGTGCACCCTGAGATCCACCTGTTCACCCGAGCGGTAGGTGAAACGATCATTGTATCCCCAGAGTTCGGTGGCTCCGGGCACCTCGCCCGGTCGTTCCAGGACTCCCCCGGGGGTCGACCAAGCGTAATCGATGCGAGTGTTCATGCTCCTGCTTTCTCGTTGATGGATGTGTGGCCTGCGGTCTCGGCTTCCGCCGTCGACCCCAGCGTGGCGAGGAGGGCGGTGCCCGGATCGATTCGCCGCGCACGCAGGAATCCATAAAGCGCGGCGAGCACGAGCGGTGCGATGACGCACGCGTTGCCCGCCGGCCCGAGTCCGGTCAGAGCGCCCATCTTGGAGATGAGCAGTCCGAGTGTGAGGGTGATCAGCAGAGCGGAGAGGGCCGGCGCGATCAGTCGTTTCCAGACTCTTTCTCCCCGGTCGTCGCGGCGGAAGTACCGGATAGCCGAGACCGAGGTGAGGATCTGCAGTAGGAGGACGGCGATGATCGTCGGCGTATTGGTCCAGACCACGACCTGCGTGTACGGGTCGGCTCCGATGAGTGCGAACACGCACAGCGCGAGCATCACCAGTGCCCCCTGCACGATGTTGGCGGTGTAGGGACTCCCCGACTTCGCGAGCAGGGACAGGCCCTGGGGCATCAGACCGCCCCGCGCCAGGTTGACCAGGTACCGGGAGGAGGTGTTCTGCAGTGCGACGACCCCCGCGAAGAAGCTGGTGACCACGAGGACGAGCATGATCGCCGTCGCTGCCGGGCCGACGAACTCGTCGTTGAGGTCGAACACGAGGCGAGAGGGGTCTCCGGCGAGGAGCGCATCGAATCGCGACGCCCCGGCCGCCTGGAGGATCACCCAGGCTCCGAACGTGTAGCTGACGAGCAGCACACCGACCGCTGCATACGTGGCGCGCGGAATCGTGTGGTTCGGATTCCTCGTCTCGTTGCGGTACACCGTGGTCTGCTCGAAACCGACGAAGGCGGTGAACGTCAGGACGAACACGCCTGGCAGCGCGGCACTCACCCACTTCTCGGGCGCGAAGGCGGACACGGTGAGACCCTCGTACCCGCCCTGAACGATGACCGCTATCGCGAACACGACGAGGATCGCGATCTCGGCGATGAGGAGTATCGCGACCGTGACAGCGCCGACGCCGACCTTCCGTAGCCCGAGTGTGAGCGCCAGAGCGGTGATGGCGATCGCGACCGGCAACCAGTGCAATCGCACACCGGTGAGGCCCTCGACGGTGAGCGAGGCGAACACCGCTGCCGACGCGGTGAAACCGATCTGACCGCCGAGATACCCGACATAGGCGACCATTCCCGCGACCGAGCCGGCGCGGGCTCCGAGCCCAGCCGCGATGTACGTCAGGAACGCCCCGCCACCTCGTACGTGCTTCGCGATGGTCGTGTACCCTACCGCGAACAGGAGGTAGACGAGGCCGGGATAGAGGAATCCGAGCACGATCGCGTCGCCACCGGCGAGCATGCCGAGCGGCACGAAACCGGCGAGGATCGTGAGCGGGGCAGCTGCCGCCAAGACGAAGAATACGAGTGCCGGAGCGCCGAGTGCGGGAGTTCGAGTTTCAGGGGGTGCCACGTTGCATCCATCCAGGTAGAAGGTTCTCAAGACGCGGGCGGAGCACGCGTCAATAATCGATCATTCGATAGATTATTCAAACAATGTATCACTCGATAGCCTTATTGAGAAGGTTTTCGATAGGCTTATTGAGAAGGTTTTAGCTCCAGTCAGGGAGGGCACGATGGCCAGACCCAGGAAGATCACTGGCGCCAGCAGCACGAGGGAGCGCATGTTGCGCGAATCCGCGCGGCTGTTTACCGAACTCGGATATGAAGGTACGAGCACGCGCGCGATCACCGAAGCCGTGGAGGTGAAACAACCGTCTCTCTTCCACTATTTTTCGAGCAAGGAGGAGATCGGGCACGAACTCGTCCGCGCAAGAATTCAGGAATCCGCACTGCTCAGCGGCCGCTTCCAACACGGAAGGAACGATCCACCGCTCGAGCTGTATCTACTCTTCCGCGACGAGTTGGTCGTCGAACTCAACAAGACGACGGAGACTGGATGGCTCTTCCGGCTGCCTCCGCGGGTCGCCGAACGCTTCCCCGAATGGGGACGAGCACTTCAACTCGGACGAAGCACCACACGGCAGCTCCTATCCCGCGGGATCGATGCGGGCCAGTTCATCGCGGAGCATCCGGCCGTCGTCCTCGAACTCTTGGACGCTATTGCCAACGAGGCAATGTTCTGGCGTAAAGACTCCCAGGATTTCACACCGGACACTGTAGCCAAGGTTCTCCTAAGACTGGTCATCGCCGATCAGCAAGAACTCGCACGAGTTGTAATGCGTTCCCCCGAATCTTCGCGCTCTGTCTAACCACATGGCCACATGCCGGGCGCGTGCGCTCGGAAGCCGCGACCGCGGAGAGCGTCTTCGACGAGTTCGGTGCGCATATGGTCGGCCATCGCCCACCCGGTCAGCTTGCGGGAGCCGAGGTCGATGCAGGTCGCGAGGTAGAGGTTCGAGCCGTCCGTGATCGGCAGGTAGGTGATATCGCCCACGTAGCGGCGGCCGGGCTCCCCGACGGAGAAGTCGCATCCGATCAGGTCGGGGAATCGGCGGCCGGACTGGTCCGGGATCGTGGTCTTCACCCGATTGTGCAGCCGGATCCCCGCGAGCCGGTGCTCACGCATCACCCGCGCGACGCGCTTGTGGTTGACCCGCTCCGCCGCAGCGACACCGTCGTTCAGGTCGGCCGTGACGCGCGGCGCACCATAGGCGCGGTCACCGCCCAGTGCGGGGTCCTGCACCCGGCGGATCAGCGCCGCCAGAGTCTGGTCCGCCTCCGCCCGCGCCGCCCGTCCGGGGCGGCGTCCAGCCATGCGTAGAACGATGACCGGGCGATCTCGATGACCTCGCACAACCGCTTCACGCCGTAGGCGTCCTTGTGGTCCTCGACGAACTGGAAGCGGTTCACCAGTTCGTCTCCCCGGCGAAATACTTCGCCGCCTGGCGGAGGATGTCCCGCTCCGTTTCGAGCTTGTCCCGCTCGGCGTTCAGCCTCGCATTCTCGGCCTCCAGCCGGAGGATCTTCGCCGTCCGTGACTCCGCCCGACCTGGCGCGGGCGTCGACGCCGTGCCGGCGGTCGTGGTCCCGGAGCCGTGCTTGTCGACCCACTCCTTCAGCGCACCGCGGGAGATCCCCAGATCCGCTGCGACGCCCTTCAACGTCGCGCCCGGCGTGGACTCGTACAAGTCCACCGCACGCTGCCGGAACTCGTCCGTGTAGTTCTTCCTTGCCATCCCTTGGATTCTCGCTTCCCCAGCATCCTGCTGGAATCAACGTGTCCAAGATCAGGGGTCAAGCGCCAACTCAAAGTCGCCAACGATACTGCGGTGAAACAGCGTGCAGTCACGATGGTGACGCTCAAAGCGATGCTCGTGCACGCGCCAGAACAGCTCCGCGCCGAGACAGCACGGAAGACGCAACGTACTCTCGCGCGTCACTGCGCCGCATTTCACCCACGCGGCCTTGAGTCTCCAGAAGACGCGAACCGGCACGCCCTGCGGCCGCTCGCGAAGCGTTGGCTTCTGCTCGACGAGGAGCTCAAAGACCTTGCCATCATGATCGAGGAACTCGTCCTCCAACGTGCGCCGCACCTCGTTGACGAGTTCGGCATCGGTGTGGATACCGCAGCCGAGATCCTGATCGTTGCTGGAGACAATCCTGAACGGATCAAGTCCGAAGCGGCGTTCGCGAAACTCGCGGGCGTCAGCCCGGTCCCTGCCGGGTCAGGGATGACGAGCGGGAAGCATCGCATCAACCATAGCGGGCACCGGCAACTCAACGCGTCGATCTATCGGACAGTGATCGTGCGGATGCGATTTCATCAACCCACGCTCGAGTATGTGGCCCGGAGGACAGCCGAGGGCAAGAGCAAGCGCGACATTATCCGCTGTCTGAAACGCTACGTGATCCGAGAGCTCTACCACCTGGTCAAAGTCAACCCGAGAACCGGGAAATCATGAGTTGACAAATATAGGAGCATCAACGCGATGGCTGAGGCGATCAACAACCTCTACAAGACCGAACTGATCCGGCAGCAAGGACCCTGGAGAACCGTTGGGGTCTGTCCGATGAACGGTGTGTGAGGTCCAGCGGTTTTCATTCGTGGGTGGTTCTCTCGAGCTGTCCGGCGAAGGTGAACGCGAACGCGTTCAGCGCGGGCTTCCACCTCATCACCCAGCGTGCCCGCCCGCCGCCGGTGGGGTCAAGCGATCGCGTCACCAGGTACAGGCACTTCAGCGCGGGGTGGATTCAACCGGTCAACGCAACACTGGGTGGGTCTTGCTCGTCTGAGAGTAGCCGGTCGAGCGCTTCAGCCGGTGTTTTCCGTCCGAGGCGCTTGCGGGGCCGATTGTTCAGTTGCGCAGCGACGAACTTGAGATAGTCGCGGTGGTATCCGGAGAGATCGGTGCTCTTCGGGAAGTACTGTCGCAGTAGCCCGTTGGTGTTCTCGTTGCTCCCGCGCTGCCAGGGCGAGCCTGGGTGGCAGAAGTAGACGTCCATGTCCGTCGCGGCAGCGATCCGAGCGTGATTGCGCATCTCCTGCCTCTGGTCCCAGGTGAGCGTGCGGCGAAGAGTTGCGGGCAGGTCGGCCACCACTCGGATCATCTCCTCTTCGACCTCGACCGCGCCGTGGGCGCCAGGCAGATGCAGCAGCATCACGTAGCCTGTGACGCGCTCAACGAGGGTTCCGATCGCGGACTTGTTCTCGGCGCCGGTGATGAGGTCGCCCTCCCAGTCGCCAGGTATGGCTCGGTCTTCAACTTCTGCCGACCGGTTGGTGATGCTCACCATCCCGGGGATCCGCCCACGTCGCTCCGTCGTCCGCCTGGGCTTACGAAGCGCTCTCCCGGTCCGCAAGCACCGAACGAGATCCCGCTGTAGGCCGCCGCGACCTTGCACGTAGAGACTGCGGTAGATGGTTTCGTGGCTCACACGCATCCCGATATCGTCGGGAAGCAGGAGCTCGAGTCGCCGACTGATCTGCTCAGGGCTGTCCTTGGCATGTAGTCGATTCTGCACGTGCTCGCGGAGCCTGTCAGCGGCTTCGAACAGTCGAGGCTTCGGTCGCCGAGAGCGGCGATCGGCCACCGCCTGAGCGACGGTCGCCCGTTAGCCAGACTTACGGCGCACGAGTCCGCGTCGCAGTTCCCGGCTCACGGTCGAGGGCGAGCGTCCAATCGCACGAGCGATCGCCCGAACGCCGTGACCGGCGGCGCTCAGACAGGCGATCTCTTCTCGCTCCTGGAACGACAGCCGTCGAACAGCCTGCGAAGGCAGGGAAGCAGGAAACGGTTCCGGCATCACACCACCAACGTGTCGGAACCACCTCCAAGCAACGGTCTTCGACACCCCTACCGCATAGGCGGCCTCGGCGACGACCATCCCCGAGCGGACTGCCGCCCAGAATTCTCGCTGCACTGCTACTGGTCTTCCCATCACGTAACACCTCGATCGAATCAGGTGTTGCGTTGACCGGTTGAATCCACCCAGCCTGCTCGTTCGGGAAGTGCCCGCGACGCCTCGTCGCCTGCTGGAACCTCGCGTTGAGCGACTCAATCCCATTCGTCGTATAGATCAATCGTCTGATCTCCGGCGGGAACAACAGGAACGGGGTGAACTCGCCCCAAGCGTTCTCCCACATTTGGATCATTGCC
The DNA here is from genome assembly GCF_001273835.1 of Leucobacter celer subsp. astrifaciens. Lineage (GTDB taxonomy): Bacteria > Actinomycetota > Actinomycetes > Actinomycetales > Microbacteriaceae > Leucobacter > Leucobacter celer. The sequence goes on from NZ_JHEI01000136.1 coordinate 398,470, forward strand.
GGATACAGGCTCCGCCATTGCTCGGCGAACTCCGCGAACCTCGCCTCGGCCTCTTCGACGGTCGGGGCGGTATAGACCTCGCGGAGCTGCCCGGTGATCTTGGACCAGTACTTCTTCGACGCGTACCGCAGCGAGTTGCGCACCAGATGCACGACACATGTTTGCACCGTCGCGAGAGGCCAGATCGCGCCGATCGCGTCCGGGAGTCCCTTGAGGCCGTCGCAGCAGACGATGTACACGTCCTGCACGCCGCAGTTGCGCAGCTCGGTGAGCATGTTCATCCACTGCTTCGCGCCCTCCCCACCCGTCGGTCCCATCCACAGCCCGAGCACGTCACGACGCCCGTCGAGGTCGATCCCGACAGCGACATAGACGGGCCGGTTCGCGACCTGCCCATCGCGGACCTTCACGACGAGGGCGTCGATGAGCACCACCGGGTAGACGGAGTCGAGGGGGGCGGGCCTGCCATTCCTGCATGTCGCCGATGACCTTGTCCGTGACCGTCGAGACGAGGCCTCGGGACACCTCGCTGCCGTAGAGATCGGAGAGGTGCTTGGCGATATCGCCGGTGGTCATCCCCTTCGCATACAGCGAGATCACCGCGTCGTCGAACCCCGCGATCCTGCGTTGATGCTTCGGCACCACCACCGGGGTGAACGTGCCCGCCCGATCCCTGGGCGCCTGGATTGTGACCTCACCGATCTCGGTGCGCACCGTCTTCGGCGTCGACCCGTTCCGAGAGTTCGTCGTCTGCTTGCCTGCGCGGTCGCCGCTCTCGTACCCGAGGTGCACGGACATCTCAGCCTCGAGGGCGGACTGCAGCACCTGCCGAGTCAGGCCCGTCAGCAGCCCGTTCGGGCCGGTTAGATCGATGCCCCGCTCGCGAGCGGCGGCGACCAACTGGTCCGCCACGGCCGTCACATCCGGCGAGGCCGGAAGGATCTCGCCCGTTCGCGGATCAGCCTGCTCGCCGTCTTCAGTTGTCAATGTCATATCAGTGTTCATCGCGTGACTTATCTTCCCGCGCGGCTCACGCCGCGCCGATCACGCCGAACCCCTCACACACAAACTTCCCGACAGACCCAATTCAGTCGTGCCGCGAGGTACACTTGAGGGACACGAACGGGAAGGCGTCAGCATGGCAATACCAGATGCGAGCAAACGAACCAGAAGTCGTGGTCTTCTCGCCGTGCTGCTCGCCCATGTCGTTCTGTTTGTTGTCGGGTGTGGCTCTGCGATAGAGGCGGACGCCTCGCACGAAGCAACCGGCGCCGCGTGTGTCGAGGGCGTCTTGGTGCTTGGGCTTTACGATGCGGAAGCGGATTCTGAGGACACCACCCCTGCCGCAGCTGCGAGCTGGTCGCTCAGGGTTCGCGGTGGGAACGGCCCTGAGGAAATCTCTAGCGGGTTCACGGACAGTGAGGGAGGGTTCTCGGCCTGCGGTGTTGCTCCAGAAAGTGGTTTGGCAGCCTCGCTGGTGTTTCATACGGAACGCGACACGATCTGGCGGGTCGTTGATCCAGATGCCGGTGAGGCGCCGTTCGCGTTCACTGTCGAGGATATCGATTTGCACGCGGGTGATATCAGCCTCGGGGAAGTTCATGTTCCCGATGAGATGGCCGGAGCCTTCAAAGTGGTATCAGCGGTTTCGGAGCTGTACCTTACGCGGGAGTCAGAGAGTCCGTGCTGGACCAAGCATCAGCAGACCCTTGAACACTGCAACACCCTGACCGTGACCTGGAATGAGGACGTTCCCGAGGAGGACGGTGGGTTCTGGGATCGCCCCGAGTCCGGATACATAGTCCTCTCGGGTGGTGATGTCGCGTCGCGGTATCTCGTCATACATGAAGTTGCGCATTGGTGGCAGAACGAGCTATACGACGGAAAGTTTCCTGAGGTCGTGGACTGTGACCCTCATTACGTGGACCAGCCAAGTTCGCCCAGCTGCGCATGGACGGAAGGGTTCGCGGACGCAGCCGCTGCCTGGGTACTCGGCGAACCTCATTTTGTAGCCTCGGATGGAGAAGTAACCCCGTTCGCGCCCGAAGGCGGCGGGTCCTGGCCTGGAGGACAACTCACGCAAGGTAACGTTGCCTCAGCCCTGCTTGACCTCTGGGCGTTAGACGCCACAGAGGGGACGTGGCAGCCGAACGTCGCATTGTTGTCTTCCACGGTCAGCGCGGACTTCTGCGACTACTTCACCCATGCGCGAACAGAAGCAGGACTGAACACGAGCGGAGCGGCTTTCGACGCAGTGGCCAGCCGCGGGATCAGTTGCCCGGCCGACCAGGAATAACAACCGAGGGTATCTTGCCATGATGCCGGAGTGATTCGCCCTGAGTTTCGTTCCGTCCTTTCCTTTTGGAGGATGGAGTTATGTCAGGACCGTATCCGGACGAGTTCCGTCAGCGCGCGCTGCGGATGCTGAGTGAGGCTCGCCCCGATCACAAGACCGATCACGCCGCGATCAAGCACGTCGCCGCCAGGCTCGGCGTCAACCCCGAGACGCTGCAATTGTGAAAGAAGCGGCTCGATGTCGACGAGGGCCGTCGGCCGGGGACCGCGAGCGAGGCGCAGGCGGAGATCAAGCGATTGAAGAAGCAGATTGCCGAGTTGGAGAAGGCGAACGAGATCCTCCGGTCAGCGAGCGTGTTTTTCGCGACCGAGCTCGGCCGCCCCTCGTCGAGATGATCGCGTTCGTCGACAAGATGCGTGATCGTTTCGGGGTCGAGCTCGTCTGCCGTGTGATGCGGCAAGCCGAGGTGGGCTTCCTTACCGCCCGCGGATACCGGGCCGCGAAAACGCGTCCCGCATCAGCCCGGCAACTGCGGGACGAGCTGCTGATCCCAGAGATTGCGCGGCTGCATGCGGAGAGCTACGGCGTCTACGGGGTCCGCAAGATGCATGCGCTGCTGCGTCGGCAGGGGTGGGTGATCGGTCGGGATCAGACCGGCCGGCTGATGCGGATCGCGGGCGTTCACGGGGTGAAACGGTCGAAGAAGGTCTTCACCACAAAGTCCGACCCGGCGAACGAGAAGCCGAAAGATCTCGTGCAGCGGCGGTTCACCGCCGACGCGCCCCGCAGGCTCTGGGTCGCGGACGTGACCTATGTCGCGACGTGGTCCGGGTTCGCTTACGTCGCGTTCGTCACTGATGTGTTCTCCCGCCGCATCGTCGGGTGGAACGTCGCCTCGACGCTCAAAGCCGACATCCTGCCGCTCCAAGCGTTGAACATGGCGGCGTGGGCTGCGGACGGGAACCTCGACGGACTCGTCCACCACGCCGACCACGGGTCGAATTACCTCGCCGTCGTCTACACGGATCGCATCGAGGAGCTCGGTGCGACGCCGTCGACGGGCTCTACAAGACCGAATTGATCCGCCGCCGCGGTCCGTGGCGCACGGTCGAGCAGGTCGAACTCGCGACGCTCGAATACGTGTGGTGGTGGAACAATCAGCGCCTCCACGGAGAGCTCGACATGCGCACTCCCGCCGAGGTCGAAGCCGACTACTACGCTGGCCTCGACACACCCTTGGGAACACCCGTCTCCCAAGCCGCCCGATAGGAACGAAACTCAGGGCGGATCACCTCACTGACCATCGCACGATGGCTCACCAACGTCTACGACACTGGCAACCCCACCGGAAACCCCACCACACTACGGGACACTACTCTCCGGTGCCGCGAACTACCGCTCATTTCATGAAGCAAGTTCCAGTACGTGCTGCGTTCGCTGGTGTAGTCGCTTCAGACCACCGCAGCGGAAGGGTCCGGGCGCCGAGAGGCGCTCGGACCCTTCCGCCTTCTCCAGGCGGTAGGCTGGATCAGTGCTCCGGCAGCGGAGCCGGGGAGCGGAGGTGCTGCGTGGCGATCCTGGACCGGATCGAGGATCCTCGCGATCTCGATGCGCTCTCGTTCGACGAGTGCCGACTGCTCGCGGCGGAGATCCGCGAGTTCCTGATCGCCGAGGTCGCGAAGACCGGAGGGCACCTCGGTCCCAATCTCGGGGTCGTGGAGCTCACCATCGCCCTGCACCGCGTCTTCGACTCTCCCCGCGACCCCATCGTCTTCGACACCGGCCACCAGAGCTACGTGCACAAGCTGCTGACCGGGCGCAAGGACTTCGCGCGGCTGCGGCAGCGCGGGGGTCTCGCCGGCTACCCGCAGCGCTCCGAGTCCCCGCACGACGTGGTCGAGAGTTCGCACGCGTCGAGTTCCCTGAGCTGGGCGGACGGGATCTCCCGCGCCTTCGCCCGCCGGGCGGTGACGGATCCCGAGCAGCGGGATCGCCACGTGGTCGCCGTCGTGGGGGACGGGGCGCTCACCGGGGGCATGACCTGGGAGGCGCTGAACAACATCACCGACGACAACGACCGCAACCTGGTGATCGTCGTCAACGACAACGGCCGCTCCTACGCCCCCACGATCGGCGGCATGGCGCGCTTTCTCAACTCGGTGCGCACGACGGCCAGCTACCGCGACCTGCAGGAGGGGAGCGAGAAGCTCTTCTCGGCGTTCGGATCACCCGGACGCACGGTGTACCGCGCCGCCCGAGGGGCCATGCGCGGCATCGCCAGCAGGGCCTCGGGCAACCAGGACCTCTACTCCAACCTCGATATCAAGTACGTGGGCCCCGTCGACGGGCACGATCTCGAGGCCGCGGAGCAGGCGCTGCGCCAGGCCAAGGACTACGGGCGACCGGTGCTGGTCCACGTGATCACCGAGAAGGGGCGGGGCTACGCGCCGGCCGAGAACGACATCGCCGACCAGTTCCACTCCGTGGGCCGGATCGACCCGGGCAGCGGCGAGCCGATGCAGCCGTCGAACGGCCGCAGCTGGACCTCGGTGTTCCGGGAGCGGATCCTGGAGCTCGCCGAGGCCGATGATCGCATCGTGGGCATCACCGCCGCGATGCTCGCGCCCACCGGACTCGACCTGCTCGCGGAGCGCCACCCCGATCGTGTGTTCGACGTCGGCATCGCGGAGCAGCACGCCGCGACGAGCGCCGCCGGCCTCGCGTACGGGGGGCTGCACCCGGTGGTCGCGATCTACGCGACCTTCATGAACCGGGCCTTCGACCAGCTGCTCATGGACGTCGCCCTGCACCGAGCGGGAGTCACCTTCGTGCTGGACCGGGCCGGGATCACCGGCCCGGACGGGGCGAGTCACAACGGGGTGTGGGACCTCGCCACCCTGCAGATCGTTCCCGGGATCCGGATCGCGGCTCCGCGCGATGAGGCGACGCTGCGCGAGCTGCTGGGCGAGGCCGTCGCCGTGTCCGACGGGCCCACCGTGATCCGATACCCGAAGGGCGCGGCGGGCGGCGCACTGCCCGCGCTGCGCCGCACCGCCGACGGCGTGGACGTCTTGCGCGCGTTCTCTGAGCCCACCACGCCCCCTGAGCCTGTTGAAGGGGGCATCGCCTCCAACGACGTGCTCTTCGTCACGGTCGGCCCCATGGCGCGTGTCGCGCTCGAGGCCGCGGAACTGCTCGCGGAGCAGGGCATCGCCTGCACAGTGGTCGACCCGCGATGGGTGGTGCCCGTCGCCGGCTCGGTGATCGAGCTCGCCCGCTCGCATCGCCTGCTCATCAGCATCGAGGACGGGATCCGCGTGGGAGGGGTCGGCACGCGCATCCGTCAGGCGCTGCGCGACGCGGGCGTCGACACCGCCGTAAGCGAGCTCGGCACGCCCGACGCGTTCCCGGAGCATGCCTCGAGGGACGAACTGCTCGAGCAGGCCGGCCTGACCGCGGCGCGGATCGCCGCGGACGTCGCCGCGCAGGTGCGCGGCGAGCGGATCCCGGTCGCCCGCCCCGAGTAGGCAGGCGACCGGGAGGCTCGTCTCGCTAGTGCGCGCCGGCGATCCGCGGATCGTGGAAGGCGGCGCCGAAGGCGCGCTCGCTCGCCCCCACGCGGTCCAGATACGGCGTGGTGCCGCCCGCCTGGAAGGGCCAGCCCGCGCCCAGGATCAGGCAGAGGTCGATGTCCTCGGCCGCGGCGACCACACCCTCGTCGAGCATGATCCTGATCTCGCCCGCGAGCTCGTCCTCGACGCGGCGCAGGATCTCCTCCTCGCTCACCTGGGTCTTGCCGAGGGTGATCGCCTTCTTGCCGGCCTTGGAGAGGTCCTCGACCTTGCCGTGCTTCGTCTTGCTCAGCGGCTCGTCGATCTCGGCCAGTCGGTGCAGGTTCTCCGAGGCGTAGAAGCGCTCCGGGAAGGCGCCGACCATCGTGTCCTGCACGTGCGCGGCGACCTTCCAGCCGACCAGGTCGATCAGCTCGAACGGTCCCATCGGCAGGCCGATGGGTGCGAGTGCGCGCTCCACCACGGGCATCGGCGTGCCCTCGTCGAGAGCACGAGCGGCCTCGCCCATCACCTTCGCCAGCAGGCGGTTGACGACGAAGCCCGGGCGATCGGCGGTGATGACCGCGCTCTTGCCGAGCTTCCTCGCGACGGCCATGGCGGTCGCGAGCGTCGCGTCGTCGGTCGTCGGAATCTTGACGACCTCGACGAGGGGCATCACCGCGACCGGGTTGAAGAAGTGGAAGCCGACGAGCCGCTCGGGATGCTCGAGCTTCGCGCCGATCTCTTCGACCGACAGCGAGGAGGTGTTGGTCGCGATCACGGCCTCGGGGGAGATGATCGGCTCGATCTCGGCGAAGACCTGCTGCTTCACCCCGAGTTCCTCGAAGACCGCCTCGATCACCCAGTCGCAGTCGGCGTACAGGCTCTTGTCGGTGGTGCCGCTGACGAGTGCCTTGACCTGATTGGCGTCGTCGGCGCTGAGCCGGCCCTTCTCCTGCATCTTGTCGATCTCGCCGCGGATGTACTCGAGGCCCTTGTCGACGCGCGCCTGGTCGAGGTCGGTGATGAGCACGGGCACCCGCAGCTTGCGCGCGAAGAGCAGCGCGACCTGGCTGGCCATCAGGCCGGCCCCGATCACGCCGACCTTCTTGACGGGCTTCGCGAGCTCCTTGTCGGGGGCGCCGGCCGGGCGCTTCGCACGCTTCTGCACCAGATCGAAGGCGTAGATGGAGGCAGCGAACTGGTCTCCCGAGATCAGTTCGGCCAGCGCCTCGTCCTCGCGCTCGAAGCCGCGCTCGAGATCGTTGTCCTTGGCCGCGCTGAGCAGATCCAGTGCGATGTACGGGGCCTTGGCGGCGGTACCGATGCGCGCCTTGAGCGTGTCGCGGGCGATCTTGATCGCGGCCGGCCACTTGGTGAGCCGCTCGAGCTTGCCCGGCACGTTCGGGCGTTCGACCCTCACCGTTCCGGCGACCACGCCGTCGGCCCAGGCGACGGAGCGCTCCAGGAAGCTGGCGGCGCCGAACATCGCGTCGAAGAGGCCGAGCTCGTAGGCCTGCTTCGGCTTCAGCATGCGGTTGTTCTTGAGCGGGTTCGAGACGATCACCTCGAGCGCCTTCTCGATGCCGATGAGGTTCGGCACGATGGTGGCGCCGCCCCAGCCGGGGATGATGCCGAGGAAGACCTCGGGGAAGGCGAGGGCCGCAGCCGAGGCGTCGAGGGTGCGGTAGTCGCAGTGCAGTGCGATCTCCATGGCTCCGCCGAGGGCCAGGCCGTTGACGAAGGCGAACGACGGCACGCCCAGCGTGCCGAGCTTGCCCAGCACGAAGTGGCCGTACTGCGCCATCAGGCGCGCGTTCTGCTCGGTGGCGAGGGTCGAGACCTTCGAGAGGTCCGCGCCGGCGGCGAAGATGAACGGCTTGCCGGTGATGGCGACCGCGGCGATCTCCCCGGCCGCGGCCCGGTCGCGCAGCTCGTCGAGCACGCCCGCGAGGCCCTGCAGGGTGCGCGGGCCGAGCGTGTTGGGACGGGTGTGGTCGCGGCCGTTGTCGAGCGTGATGAGCGCGAGGGTGCCGCCGGAGGGGAGTGCGACATCGCGCACGTACGATTCGGTGACGACCTCGTCGGCGGAGGCGTCGATGATGGGCGAGAAGTCGATGCTGCTGTAATCGGTCATGGCTGCTTACTTGCCCTTCTTGCCGTCGAAGTGAGGATTCTCCCAGATGGCGGTGCCGCCCTGGCCCAGGCCGACGCACATCGCGGTGACGCCGTAGCGCACCTCGGGGCGCTGCTCGAACTGGCGCGCCAGCTGGATCATGAGTCGCACGCCCGAAGCCGCGAGCGGGTGGCCGAACGCGATGGCGCCGCCCCACGGGTTGACCCGGGGATCGTCGTCGGCGATCCCGAAGTGATCGGTGAAGGAGAGCACCTGCACGGCGAAGGCCTCGTTGAGCTCGAAGAGCCCGATGTCGTCGATGGTGAGGCCGGCGCGCTGCAGGGCCTTCTCGGTGGAGGGGACCGGGCCGAGGCCCATGACCTCCGGCTGGACACCGGCGAAGCCGAAGCCGACGAGGCGCATCTTGGCCGAGAGCCCGAGTTCCTTGGCGGTGTCGGCGCCCGCCAGCAGCGACACGGTCGCGCCGTCGGTCAGCGGGGACGCGTTGCCCGCGGTCACGCGGCCGTGCGGGCGGAACGGGGTCTTGAGACCCGCGAGAACCTCCATGGTGGTCTGGGGACGACGTCCCTCATCCTCGGTCGCGAGGCCCCACCCGCTCGCGGAGCGCGTGGCCACCGACACGAGGTCGGCCTGGATGTCGCCGCGATCGTAGGCGGCCTGCACTTTGTGCTGGCTCAGCATGCCGAAGCGATCGGCGCGCTCCTTCGTGAGCTCGGGGAATCGATCGTGCAGTCGCTCCGCGGTGATGCCCATGTTGAGGGCGTCGGGGCTGACGAGCTTCTCGGCGACGAAGCGGGGGTTGGGATCGGCATCGAGTCCGATCGGGTGACGGCCCATGTGCTCGACACCGCCCGCGATGGCTAGATCGTACTGTCCCGAGCCGATCGCCGCGCCCATGAACGACGCCACCGTGAGGGCACCGGCGCACATGCGGTCGAGCGCGAAGCCCGGCACGGTCACGGGAAGCCCAGCCAGCATTGCGACGGTGCGTCCGAGGGTGAGGCCCTGGTCGCCCTGCTGCGTCGTCGCGGCGATCCCCACGTCGTCGATGCGGTCGAGCGGCAGGTCGGGGTTGCGCTCGATCAGCCCCTGCAGTGCCTTGACCGCCAGGTCGTCGGCCCGCGTCCCCGCGTACATGCCCTTGTCTCCAGCGCGTCCGAAGGGGGTGCGCACCCCGTCCACGAACACGACCTCTCTCATTGCGGCCACTTCGCCTCCATCGGTATGTGAACTGCGTCCGTACCCATCTTAGAGACGGAGTCTCATTTTGGGGAGTGCCCGTGAGGATTCACCGCAAATCAGTGCATCTCGCAGAATTTCATTATGCGATGTCAACAAAAGCAGCGGCAATAATTGGTGTGGTTATTCCAATCTGCCAGTCGCGTGCACCCAGCTCTTTGAGACGGAGTGCAATGTGCTCGGCGGTGGCGGGTTGCGGGGGCCGCCAGGCGATCGCGCGCAGATGATCCGGCGTCAACAGGTTCTCCAGCGGGATGCGCTGCCGCTCGGCCTCGGCCGCGACGCCCTCCCTGGCGGCTGCGAGCCGCGCGGCCGCCTCGGGGTGGCGCTGGGGCCAGCCCCGGTGATGGGGGATCGTGCCGGGCTCCCGCGACTTCGGGCCCGGCAGCTCGTCGGTGGTCTTGCCCACGAGCACGGCCCGCCACCAGCGCTCCAGCTCGCTGCGGCTCGCGCGTCCCCTGAACGTCTGCAGCCGAGCCAGATCGCCCTTGGAGCGCGGGTTCGCGGCCGCTGCCGCGACGATCGAGGAATCGGGGATCAGGCGCCCAGGGGCGATGTCGCGCTCGCGCGCCAGCTCATCGCGGGCCAGCCACAGTTCACGGGCGATTGCGAGCGCGCGAGGAGTACGCAGTGCGTGCCCGCCCGAGAGCTTGCGCCACGGCTCAGCGGCGCGGGGCTTCTCCGGGCGGGTGCGCACCGCTTCGAACTCCTGCAGTGCGAAATCGATCTTGCCCTGCGCGTCGAGATCCCGCATCACGGCGTCGCGCAGATCCGGCAGCAGCGCCACGTCGAGGGCCGCGTACTCGAGCCACGGCTCGGGGAGGGGGCGCTGCGACCAGTCTGCGGCGGAGTGCGCCTTCTCGAGCTTGATGCCCAGCAGCGATTCCACGATCGCGCCGAGGCCGACCCGCTCGTAGCCCAGCAGCCGCGCCGCGAGCTCCGTGTCGAAGAGCATCCGGGGGCGCAGGCCGAGCGCGTCGAGGCACGGGATATCCTGACTGGCGGCGTGGAGGATCCACTCCTCGTCATCGATGGCTTCGGCGAGCGGCGTGAAGCTGCTCAGGAGCGTCGGATCGAAGAGGAAGGGGCGCGCACCCCGCCGGAACACCTGGACGAGGTAGGCTTCGGCGCCGTACCGGAAGCCCGAGGCGCGCTCGGCGTCGACGCCGACCGGCCCCGAACCGGAGGCGAGCTCGTCGGCTGCGCGCTCGAGGTCGCGGTCCTCCGTGACGAGCGACCAGTCGGTGTCGAGTTCTGACTGCTCGACCATGCGCTAGGACCCCTCGCGGTGCGGCAGGCCGGCGAGCAGGCAGAGCAGCTCGGACCAGGCTTCCGCGTGCGCGGCGAAGCCCGTACCGAGCGGGGTCCAGGACGCGCGCAGCTCGATCTGCGCGGCGTCGCCCTGAGCCTCGAGCGTGCCGAAACCGCTGGAGAGGGTCTTCGTGGCGGTGCCGGAGAGATAGGTGTGCTCGGCGCCTCGCGCGTCGAGCGCGTCGACCAGCCACGACCAGGCGACGTCGGAGATGAAGGGATCGACCCCGATCTCGACCTCGAGGGGGGCCTGCGCGAAGCAGACGACGCGATAGGGCGAGCCCCACTCGTCCGCCGAGTCGGGATCCCGCATGAGTACGAAGCGGCCAGCTCCGTGATGGGAATCGATCGACCCCTCGGGCGTCAGACCGCGACGGGGGCCGCGGGCGACGCCGGCCGCCAGCGCGATCGACTGCGGCGCGATGCGCTCGGGAGCGGGAATCTCCTGCACGACGAGTTCGTCGCGCAGGTGCGCCCGGCGAATCTGCTCGGCGGCGACACTGAACTCAACGGACTCCTGCCCGATCCTTGCCATCACACAGGGAACACTAGAGTTTGCTGTGAACGATGCCGTGTTGCCACGCCGGGGACGCGCGGATCCTGCCCCTTCGATCGAGGAGATGGCACCGGTGACCCGGCCGCGAGTAGAGTCGTGGCCATGGAGCAGTGGGAACGCAGGCTCGGACGGGCGCTCGGCATCGGTGCGGGCGCGGTTGCGGTGGGGGCGGTCGGAGCCGCGGCAATCGGTGTGCTGCTCGCCCGCATGGCGGTGACGCCCGGCGAGCCGGAGTCACCGGTGCGCGTCGCGCGGCTGGAGCACGAGTCCGGCGGCACCATCGTGTGGCTCCGCGGGCCCGATGCCGACCTGCCGGGCCGCTACTCGTTGATCTTCGACGGGGGATCCGGGCACGCTCGACTCAGCCCCGTGCTCGCCCGCGGGCGGGACGGGGTCGCCCGGGAGGCGCTGCGCATCGATCGGGGCGAGCTGCGGGAGGGTGTGCTCGGACGGATCACGGGCTGGTGGTACACCGACCCGGACGAACTCGGCTACCGCACCGAGCGCATCGTCTACCCGACCGAGCTGGGGGACGCCGAGGCCTGGCTCGTGCGCCCGAAGCGGGCGCGCAAGAAGCGCTGGGCGATCCACGTGCACGGCCGCGGCGCGCTGCCCGAGGAGGCGATTCGCGGAGTCGCCCCGCTCGCTCGAGCCGGCATCACCAGCCTCATCATCAGCTATCGCAACGATCCGGGCGCTCCGCTCGGAGAGCACGGACGCTACGGCGCGGGCATCGCCGAGAGCCGCGACGTCGACGCGGCCATCGGGGAGGCGGTGCGGCGCGGAGCCGAGCGGGTCACCCTGGTCGGATGGTCGATGGGCGGCACCGCGTGCCTGGTCGCCGCGACCCGGGGTGCACACCGGGGCACGGTCGACGGCCTGATCCTGGATTCGCCCGCCGTCGACTGGAGCGCCCTGCTGCGCTACCACGCCGCGGGCCGGTCGGCTCCCGGCTTCATCGCCGACCTCGGCATCGAGCTGCTGGGCCGCGGGATCGTACGCGCGGGGGAGCCCGGCGGCCTCGCCCTCGGCGGCCTCAACCCGGCGGCGTTCGCAGCGGAGCTGCAGGTCCCCGTACTCATCCACGCCGGCGAGGAGGACACTTTCGTCCCCTGCGCGGGCGCCCGGCAGCTGGCCGAGGCGAGGCCCGAACTGGTGCAGCTGCGGCTGCAGCGCCGCGGCGAGCACGTCAAGCTGTGGAACGTGGATCCCGAACCGTGGGAGCGCGTCACCGAGCAGTTCGCGCGCGCCCTGCCGAACCCGGCCTGGCGCGGTTGAAGCGCAGTTGAAGCGCGGTTGAGGCAGAGGAGGACACCAGCGATACACTAGCTCCGATGTCCTCTGACAAGCCCCACAGATCAGCACGCCTCGTCGATCGTCGCCCCAGCATCTCCGGCACCGACCTCGTCGCCAACCTCGTGCCGCCGCCGCAGTTCGATCACGCCTCGTTCGAATCGTACCGACCCGACCCCGAGTACCCCTCGCAGGAGGAGGCGCGCGACCTGCTGCGCGCGTTCACTCAGCCGGCAGCGCCGGCCGCTCGCGGCGGCTTCTTCGGCTTCGGCCGGAAGAAGCCGGTCGAACCGGGACCGGGCGCCTCGACGCGACCGGGCGTGTACCTCGATGGAGGCTTCGGCGTCGGCAAGACGCACCTGCTCGCCGCGACCCGGCACGCCACCGCGGGCCGGCGCTACTTCGGCACCTTCATCCAGTACACCGCGCTCGTGGGGGCCCTCGGCTACAACGGCGCCGTCGGGGTGCTGCAGGGCGCGCAGCTGATCTGCATCGACGAGTTCGAACTCGACGATCCGGGTGACACGATGCTCATGACGCGGCTCATTGGCGACCTCACGGCCACCGGATCCCGTATCGTGGCCACCTCCAACACGCCCCCGAACGCGCTGGGGGAGGGACGCTTCGCCGCGGCGGACTTCATGCGCGAGATCCAGGCCATGTCCGACCGGTTCGCGGCGGTGCGCATCGACGGCGTCGACTACCGTCAGCGCGACATCGAGGGCGATGCCGTCGTGCTCGGCGACGACGCCTACCGCTTCGCACTCGCCGACGTGGCGGCCTCCGGGGAACGCATGTCCGACGACGACTTCTCGGAGCTGATCGCACACCTCGCCACCGTTCACCCCTCGAGCTACGTCGGGCTGCTCCAGGGCGTGCAGTGCATCGGACTGCGCGAGGTCCACGAGCTCACCGACCAGTCGGCGGCGCTGCGCTTCGTCGCCTTCATCGACCGGGTCTACGACGCGCAGATCCCGCTCCGAGCCACGGGAATCCCCCTGACCTCGGTCTTCGGCGGCGGCATGCTCGACGGGGGATACCGCAAGAAGTATCTGCGCTGCATCTCGCGCCTCAACGCGCTGACGGCGAGCGAGATCGCGCAGTGACCGGTCAGGGTGCTGGCCGCCCGGGCGGCGGACTGCTCGAGTTCCTGCGCTCGTTCGCCGCGGCGTTCCTGAGGGCCTCGCGACGCTCCGGATCCGCCGGCGTTGCGAGACCGGCAGCCCCTCCGACGACGACCGCGACGCGGGATCTGACGCCGGCCGAGATCCGGGACCTGCGGCCCAGCTATCAGCCGCATCCGGACGGTGATCCGGATCCGGGCGAGATCGTGTGGACGTGGGTGCCGTACGTCGAGAACGACGGTCGGGGCAAGGACCGTCCCGTGCTCATCATCGCCCGGATCGATGCCCGCACCACCGCGGGCTGCTATCTCAGCACCAAGCAGCATCGGGGTTTCGTGTCGGTGGGAGCCGGCGGCTGGGACGGCCAGGGCCGTGAGAGCTTCCTCGCTCCCGACCGGGTGCTGCGCATCCCCGACGAGGGCATGCGGCGCGAGGGCCACGTTCTCGGGCGCGACCGTTTCGCGCGCGCCGTCGAGACGGTTGCGCGCGCGCACGGCATCCGGGTCTGAGCCGGTTCCCGAGTCCGAGCCCGAACTCTCAGCCGACCGTGCAGAAGGGATGGCCCGCCGGGTCGAGATAGACGCGGAAGCCCTCGTGCGCCTCGAGGAAGCGGGCGCCGAGCCGCAGCAGCTCCGTCTCGGCGGCGTCGAAGTCGTCGACCTGCACGTCGAGATGGAACTGCTGGTCGCCGTCGTCGCCCGGCCACCGCGGCGCCACGTGCCCCGGAGAGAGCTGGAAGCTGAGCCGCGGGCCGCCGTCGCCGGGAACGAGATCGATCCAGTCGTCTCCGTCGACCTCGATCCTGCCTCCCAGAACGCTCCGGTAGAACTCGGCGAGCAGCGCCGGTTCCGCGCAGTCGAGAACCGTGGCGTACAGCCTTCCGATCATGGCGCTTCCTCTCGGTCGTGCGGCGCACGGGCGGCGCAGCAGCAGATGATCCCAGTCTGCGCTCGTCGCGACTCCGATTTCAAGGGGGTGCACGGCCGCTGACCGCGCGATCCGGTTCTGCGTCTCGAACCACTTCCGGCGAGGGGCGGAAACCGGGATAATGGCGGCAGCGCGCCGAACGGATCGGCCGCGATACGGAGGAAACGCACATGGGCATCGACGATCTGAGCAAGAAGGCTTCCGACCTCGCGGGCAAGGCCGGCGAATTCGCGAAGGAGAACGCCGACAAGATCGAGGAGGTGCTGAAGAGCGAGCAGGCCGAGCAGATCAGCGACAAGATCCTCGACGGCGTTGCAGGTCTCGCGAACAAGGTGACCGGGGGCAAGCACGCCGACACGATCACCGAGGCGCGCGACAATCTCGACGGCAAGATCGGCAACGAGTAGTCGCCGGGACCGGCGGGCCTCACCTTGGCACAGATGCGCGTCGCGGGCAACCCCCTGGAACCTGGCACCCCGCGTTGGGAGAGTGGTGACCGACACCACGAAGGAGGGTTCCAATGAGTGCATCGGACAAGCTGTCGGCCGAGATGGACAAGCTGAAGGGCAAGGCGAAGGAGGCCGTCGGTCGCGTGACCGACGACGATAAGAAAGTCGCGGAGGGCCAGGCCGATCAGGCCAAGGGCGACCTCAAGAGCGCTGCGGAGAAGGCCAAGGACGCGGCGAAGGACGTCTTCGATCGGTGACGCCGGTACTGCCGGTATTGCGCCGGTACTGCCGGTGCTGCTCGAGGGCCATCACCGAGTGGTGGCCCTCGACGCGCCCGGCAGCCTGCTGCAACTCCAGACCGCCACGCCGGCGATGAGCAGCACCAGGAGCAGCGACCCCGCGTGCAGCGCGAGCGACGCCGCCCCGCGCTCGGGCAGCAGGAAGCCGTACGGCACCCAGCCATCGGTCGCCCCGCGCACGAGCACCACGCAGAGCCACAGAAGCGGGTAGGGGAGCACGATCCAGAGACGATTCCAGGGAAGCGCCGGCCTGTCTCCGACGAGCAGCCAGTCGAGCACCGCATAGCAGGGGAGCACGGCGTGCAGCACCGCGCTCACCCACGGCGGCGCCGAGGCGGTGCCCGGCACGAGACCGTTGTAGATCAATGCGACCACCATCATGCACGCGGTGGCGGCGGCCCGGGCCGCCGCCAGACGTGTCGAAGCCGGGCGTCTCTGCAGGGTGCGGATCCCTGACGCGATGAGGATCCCGCTCGTGAGCACACTCGTGAGATTCGTGAAGTAGCCGAAGTAATCGAATGGATTGACACGGCCGTGCCCGAGGCCCTCGACGTAGGCGTATGCGACGACGAGAAGGACCGCCGCTCCGACGGCGATGCGGATCATCGCCACGGGTCTGGTGGCGCTCGGCACTGGTCGGACTTCGGACACGAAGGCCACTCTATTGCAGCTGTTCTGTTCCAGCAGTTCTACGGCAGCTGAGACAGCGTGTCCTCGAGCGAACGCTCCAGCAGCGCGCGGAGCACGCTGCGATCCACGCCCGTCAGACGGGTGAGGTAGAGGCAGACCTTGCTGGCCCGGTACGTGCCGAGGTCTGCCATGAGATCGGGCCAGCGCTCCGAGAAGTGGTTCGGGAGATAGATCGTGTGCCGAGCGGATCCCGGCGCGAAGGCGAGCAGGGGAGCGCGGCCGCCGCGGCCGCTCTCGTAGCGGTACTCGTACTCGCCGAACCCGATGATGCGGCCGGCCCACACCACGGGCTGCTCGCCGCTGATCTCGGCGTGCAGTGCGAGCAGTTCGTCGGCCTCGGCTCGCCTGGGCCCTGTGGCGCGGTCGAGTACCTCGGCCACCGGCATATCCGATGGCGACATCGCGGGTTGCTTCGCTGCCATGGGATCTCCTCGCGGTCGCGCGCAGTGCGGCCCGGGCTTCCGGGGTGTCTCGATCGTACCGCTGCTGCGCGCCGCGGTGCCCGAGTCGTGGCGCACGTATACTGAGCCGCAGCGAAGGGAGCCTCCGATGCAGCACCGTATCCGCCCGGCGCCGGTGGATCCGCATCCGGCGGATGCTCCGCGGATCCCGATCAACACGCAGACCTGGGAATCGCTCTCCATGCTCCACTGGACGGTGCCGGCCGGCCGGGTGCAGCGCCTGCTGCCGCGCGGGCTGATCGTCGACGAGTACGATGGGCAGACCTGGCTCGGGGTGGTGCCGTTCGTCATGTCGGGCGTGCGGGTGCCGCCGTTTCCCGCGCTCGGGCCCCGTTCGACGTTCCCAGAACTCAACGTGCGGGTCTACGTCTACGATCTGGAGGGCAACCGCGGGGTCTGGTTTCTCGGGCTCTGGTGCACGAGCCGGGGATTCGTCGCATCGACGCGCGCGCTCGGGCTCCCGTACCATCGAGCGCGGGGCGAGGCGCAGCCGGCGCCGGGGCGGACGCTGAGCTACCGATTTCTGCGGGCGGACTCCGCCGCGCTCACGGCGCCTTCGGACATCTCGTTCAACGCGACGGTGCGCGCGGCGAACGACGTCGACGCGACCACGGGTCTCGAGGCCTGGCTGACCGCGCGCTGGAACATGTTCGCGTACCGCGCCGGCCGCCTGTGGCGCTATCCCGTGCACCACGAGCCGTGGAGCCTGCGCGCAGCGATCGTCGAGGATCTGGGCACGAACGCTCACGCGCGCTTCGGGTTCTCGCAGCCGCGGATCGAACCGATCGCGCACGTCGCGGAACCGGTGCACACGCTGGTGTCGGCGCCGCGCCCGTGCGGGATGCGGTGAACTCGGGCGCACGGCCCGGCCGGCCCTCCGAGGCGTCTACAGTGGGGGCATGAGTTCACAGTTCTCCCTCAGCCGCGCCATGTCGACCGAAGAGGGCGTGTACGGTCTGGTACTGGTGTCCGGGCTCATCGCGGCGTCGGGAAGCGCAGGCGCGTCTGCGTGGAAGACACTGCTCTTCACCCTGGTGACCGTCGCGGTGTTCTGGTCAGCGCATGTATACGCGGGAGCTGTCGCCGGCCACGGATCGGACACCGCAGAGGGCGGGCGGATGGGCATCGGGGAGGCGACTCGCGGAGCAGTCGTGAAGTCGCGGGGAATGCTCGCCTCCACCCTGCTGCCCGCGATTCCGCTCCTCTTGGGCAGTCTCGGTCTGATTCGCGATGCCACAGCGACCTGGGCCGCGCTCTGGGTCTGCGTCGCCGCTCTGGCCGGGCTCGGGTACATCGCCTACCTGAGGAAGGGCGCAAAGCCTCACATTCGCCTGCTCGGTGCGCTGTCGACCGCGTCCTTCGGAGCGGTCATCATTCTCGCGAAGGCGATCATCACGCACTGAAGGCGGACGCGGACGATACTGGGATCGAACCAGCGCGAGAATTTCTGGGCGGAGGCGAAGCGTTCGCAATTCTCGCGGGTCGCTGCGCGAGGTTCCCGTATCGTGAACGAAAGAAGCCCCGGCTGTGCCGGGGCTTCTGAAGTGCGCGATACTGGGATCGAACCAGTGACCTCTTCCGTGTCAGGGAAGCGCGCTACCGCTGCGCCAATCGCGCCTGATCAGGCTATTCAGTTATCTCAGCGAGGTGGCGACGGGATTCGAACCCGTGTATACGGCTTTGCAGGCCGCTGCCTCGCCTCTCGGCCACGCCACCGTAGTGGTTGCCACCACAAAAGCGACCGGGTTTCCCCGGTCACTGGAGCGGATGACGAGACTCGAACTCGCGACCCTCACCTTGGCAAGGTGATGCGCTACCAACTGCGCTACATCCGCACTCTGCCGCGTTGCCGCGACCTGAACAACTATAGGGGGGTTCCGCGGCTCCGCGCAAATCTGCCCGAGAAGCCCGGGCGCGCCGCCCGGAATCCCGCCGATGTTGCTCAGAAGTTACACCGGAATGCCCGGGTCGGGGCTCGCTTTGATCCCCCTCGCGGATACGGTTGATGCATGGGGGAACGGCCACGGAGCAGAGCGAAGCGCATACTGGGGCTGGTGCTGCTCCTCGCAGCGATCGGACTGCTCGTCTTCAGCGTGACGCACCGTCAGGAGATCCGGGACCACCTCTCCGCCCAGGGTTTCGAGTCGAGCCCCCGGGTGGAGCAGGTGCTCGTCGAACTGCGGCTCACCGGGGCCGGCGAGCGCATCTTCCTGGCGACGCGTCCGACCATCGACGGCAGCGGCCATTTCAACGAGCAGTGCGCCGGCGTCGACCACTCGGAACAGGGGCACGTGCTGGGGTGCTACAAGGCTGATCGAATCCACCTCTTCGACGTGACCGATGACCGGATTCAGGGAATCGTCGAGGTCACGGCGGCCCACGAGCTGCTCCACGCCGCATACGGTCGCCTGGGCGAGGGCGATCGCATCGCGCTGGGCGAGAAGCTGCGTCAGGAATTCGAGCGTCTCGCGGCTGAGGATCCGGAACTCAGGGAGCGCATGTCGGTGTACGAGCATCTCTCCGACGCCGCCTTCGCCAACGAACTGCACTCGGTGCTCGGTACCGAGGTGAGCGAACTGCCCCCGTGGCTGGAGAAGCACTATGCGCAGTGGTTCGAGGATCGCGGAGCGCTGGTCGCGCGTTTCGAGGAGTACCACTCGGTGTTCCTCGAACTGCAGAATCAGGCCGATGGGCTGAAGAGCGAGATGTCGACGCTGCGCGAGGACGTGGAGCGCCGCAAGGCCGACTACGACCAGGAGGTGGCTGCCTTCAATACCGCCGCCGCCGATTTCTCGGCGCGCAACAAGCGTTCGGAGTTCTCCGAGAAACCGGAGGAGTTCGAGCGGATCAGGAATGAACTCGAGGCCAGGCGGGCCGATCTCGAGCGGACGCTCGAGGCCCTGCAGGCCGACATCGATCACTACAACGGCCTGCGGGATCAGCTCGCGACGCTGAGCGAGATCAGCTCGGAACTGGACCAGCAGCTCAACAGCGACCTCGCCCCTGTTACGACACGCCCGGACGATTGAGCGTGATCCCGCGAGAACATGCCGAACGGGCGGAGGGCGCCACGACCACCCGTCAATCCGTGTATTATCGTTCGGGTTGGTGCGGATCGCAGATCCTGCAGCACACGGGCGATTGGCGCAGTTGGTAGCGCGCTTCCTTCACACGGAAGAGGTCATCAGTTCGAGTCTGGTATCGCCCACAGAGAAAAGGCCCCGGCGGAATCGTCGGGGCCTTTTGCGCGCGGGACCACCGGCGCCGAGCTCATTCCGCCAGCAGATGCCGGAGGTAGCGCTCGGGCGCCTCGAGGTACCTGCGGTGGTGCTGCACGAGCTCGAGTTCCTCCCAGCTCGTCTCGCGGATGCCCCAGTCCCCGAGCTCGAGGATCGTGGCTCCCGGGAGCGAGGTCAGAACCGGCGAGTGCGTTGCGCAGAGCACCTGCGTACCGCGAGACCTCATGCGGTCCAACGCGGTCACCCAGCTCAGAAGGGACTGGAAGGAGAGCCCGGCCTCCGGCTCGTCGAGCAGGGCGAGACCCGTCACGAACTGCTCGGGGTCGAGCTTCTCCGCGAGGAGCTCGTTGAAGGACTCCCCGTGGCTCATCCGATGGAAAGCCGGATCCGGTCCGCCGATGTCCTCCAGGTACGAGTAGTAGCCGTGCATGGTCTCTGCGCGGAGGAAGAAGCCCCACCTGGAGGACTGCAGTCCGTGCTCGATCCGCAGCCACTCGCCGAGGGGCGACTCCGTGCGCCACGTCGCTCGGCCGCCGTTCGTGCTCCCGCCCTCGGCGGGCAGTCCCGCCGCCTCTGCGATCCCTTCGAGCAGCGTGCTCTTGCCGGAGCCGTTCTCGCCGACGAGGAACGTCACGCCCGCGGTGAACTCCCATCCGCCGTTTCTGCGGACGCCGTCGAGGAAGGCTCGGATCGCCGGCACCGTCGCCGGCCACGCATGCTCATCGATCGCCGCGTCTCCGTGCACGTGCACGCGCCGGATCCTGCGGGAGTCGGTCTGCCAATCGTCGGCGTCTCGCATTCGAGCCCCTGACATCTCCGTGTTTCGAGTCATGCGTTCAGACTCGCCCGCACCACTGACATCGGGCGGTCGCGCAGCAGGTCGGTCCGGGCGACTAGAATCGTCGGGTCAGCTGTTCCCTCCCGAAGGAGCTCACCCGTGGCCGATGGCTTCTCCCTGTTCACCGATCGTTCGATCGTCGCGATGCGCGTCAACGGCGAGCTGCGCGACCTCGCGGCGGAGGTGACGGACACCGACACGGTGGAGCCCATCACGATCGACTCGGAGGACGGGCTCAACATCCTGCGGCACTCGGCCGCCCACGTGCTCGCGCAGGCGGTGCAGCGGATCAACCCCGAGGTCAGGCTCGGCATCGGGCCGCCCATCACCGACGGGTTCTACTACGACTTCGATCCGGCCGAGCCCTTCACCCCCGAGGATCTGAAGGCGATCTCGGCCGAGATGCAGAAGATCGTGAAGCAGGGGCAGCGCTTCGTCCGCCGCGTCGTCACCGAGGACGAGGCGCGCGCGGAACTGGCGAACGAGCCCTACAAGCTCGAGCTGATCGGGTTGAAGGGCGGCGCGGAGGCGGGAGCCGACAACGAAAGTGTCGAGGTCGGCGGCGCCGAGCTCACCATCTACGACAACGTCGATCCGAAGACCGGCGAGCTCTGCTGGAAGGACCTCTGCCGAGGCCCGCACCTGCCGAGCACCCGCATGATCGGCAACGGCTGGGCGCTCATGCGCAGCGCCGGCGCGTACTGGCGCGGCAGCGAGAAGAACCCGATGCTGCAGCGCATCTACGGGACTGCGTGGCCCACCAAGGACGAGCTGCGCGCCTACCAGACCAGGCTCGAGGAGGCCGCGAAGCGCGACCACCGCAAACTGGGCGTCGAACTCGACCTGTTCAGCTTCCCCGACGAGATCGGATCGGGCCTCGCGGTGTTCCACCCCAAGGGCGGCATCATCCGGCACGAGATCGAGACGTTCATGCGCAGCGAGCTGCTGAAGAACGGCTACGATGTCGTCAACAGCCCGCACATCACCAAGGGCACCCTCTTCGAGACCAGCCAGCATCTCAACTGGTACAAGGACGGCATGTTCCCGGCCATGCACCTCGACGAGGTGACCGACGACGAGGGCCACGTGGTCAAGCAGGGCCAGGACTACTACCTGAAGCCCATGAACTGCCCGTTCCACAACCTCATCTTCCGCGCCCGCGCCCGCAGCTATCGCGAGCTGCCGCTGCGCCTCGCCGAGTTCGGCACCGTCTACCGCTACGAGAAGAGCGGCACCCTCTCGGGCCTCACCCGTGTGCGCGGCCTCACCCAGGACGACGCGCACATCTACGTCACCGACGAGCAGGTGCGCGACGAGGTCAAGCGACAGCTGGAGTTCGTGTTCGCGACGCTGCGCGCCTACGGCCTCGACGACTTCTACCTCGAGCTGTCGACGCGGGATCCCGAGAAGTCGGTGGGCTCTGACGAGCAGTGGGAGATCGCGACCGAGACGCTGCGCCAGGTCGGCGAGGAGTCGGGTCTCGAGCTGATCGCCGATCCGGGTGGCGCAGCCTTCTACGGCCCCAAGATCTCCGTTCAGGCGCGGGACGCGATCGGTCGCACCTGGCAGCTCTCGACCGTGCAGCTGGACTTCAACCAGCCCGAGCTGTTCGAGCTCGAGTACGCCGCGGCCGATGGCACGCGCAAGCAGCCGGTGATGATCCACCGCGCACTGCTCGGTTCCGTGGAGCGCTTCTTCGCGATCCTGCTGGAGCACTACGCCGGCGCGTTCCCCGTGTGGCTCTCGCCCGTGCAGGTGGTCGGCATCCCCGTCGCCGAGCAGTACGGCGAGTACCTCGACGGCATCATCTCGCAGCTGCGCGAGCGCGGAGTGCGCGCCGAGGTGGATCACGGCGACGACCGCATGCCCAAGAAGATCCGCACGCACACCAAGGCCAAGGTGCCCTTCCAGCTCATCGCAGGCGAGGAGGATCGCGCCGCGGGCGCGGTCAGCTTCCGCTTCCGCGATGGGACGCAGATGAACGGCGTGCCCGTGAGCGAGGCGGTCGAGCGGATCGTGCGGTCGATCGCGACTCACGAGCAGGTGTCGACGGCGTGGACGGCGTAGAGTCGGTGCGCGACTCCGGCGCCGTGGGGACGCCGGACGACATGCAGCGCCTGTGGGTGCCGCACCGCATGGTGTACGTGGCGGATCACCATCAGCCCGGTCGCTCGGACTGCCCGTTCTGCGCGGCGCCCGAGCGCAGCGACGAGGACGCCCTGATCGTGGCGCGCGGCCGCACCGCGTACGTGCTGCTGAACCTCTTCCCCTACAACAACGGGCACATGATGGTGTGCCCCTACCGCCACATCTCCCAATACGATGAGGCCTCGGCCGAAGAGATCGCGGAGATCGGCGAGCTGACGCAGATCGCCATGCGCGTGGCCCGCGGGGTGATGAACTGCGACGGTTTCAACATCGGCATGAATCAGGGCGAGATCGCAGGTGCCGGGATTGCGGCGCACCTGCATCAGCACATCGTGCCCCGCTGGGCCTCCGATTCGAACTTCTTCCCGATCATCGCCAAGACCAAGGCCCTGCCCCAGCTGCTGGGCGACGTGCGCGAGGCGATTGCGGCGGCCTGGCCGCATCCGTAGCGCGCACCTCCTAGACTTACCTACCGATTCGACTTTCAGGAAAGAGGAGCTCCCGTGTCCGGACACTCCAAGTGGGCGACCACCAAGCACAAGAAGGCCATCATCGATTCGCGGCGCGCGAAGGCCTTCGCCAAGTACATCAAGAACATCGAGGTCGCCGCGCGCATCGGCGGCGCCGACCTCTCGGGCAACCCGACGCTCGTCGACGCCGTGCAGAAGGCCAAGAAGAACTCGGTCCCCGGTGACAACATCGATCGCGCGATCAAGCGCGGCGCAGGCCTCGACGGCGACGCCGTCGAGTACATGACGATCATGTACGAGGGCTACGGCCCCAACGGTGTCGCCCTCATGATCGAGTGCCTCACCGACAACAAGAACCGGGCCGCCGCCGAGGTCCGCACCGCGCTCAGCCGCAACGGCGGTACCCTCGCCGATCCCGGCAGCGTGGCCTACAACTTCGCGCGCAAGGGCGTCATCACCGTTCCCGCCGAGGGCACGACCGAGGATGACGTGCTCACCGCGGTGCTGGAGGCCGGCGCGGAGGAGGTCAACGAGACCCCGAACGGCGAGGCGTTCGAGGTCATCACCGAGTCGTCGGAGCTCGTCGCCGCCCGTACCGCGCTCGTCGACGCCGGCATCGACTATGATTCGGCCGATGCGGAGTTCGTACCCAACCTCAAGGTGGGGATCGACGCCGATACCGCGCGGAAGGTCTTCCGGTTGATCGACGCGCTCGAGGACAGCGATGACGTGCAGAACGTCTTCTCGAACTTCGACCTGAGCCCCGAGGTGCAGGCCGAGCTCGGGAACGACGAGTAGCGCGATCCGCGAGGCTGCGCTGTGAGGATCGTCGGGATCGACCCGGGACTCACCCGCTGCGGTGTCGGCATCGTGACCGCGGGGCCCTCTCGTAAGGTCTCCTTCGAGCATGTCGAGGTGCTCACGAGCACTGCCGATACCCCCCTGCCCGAGCGGATCCACCGGATCGGTTCGAGTATCGAGCGCCTGCTCGACGGCGAGAAGCCCGCGAGCATCGCGCTCGAGCGGGTGTTCGCCCAGGACAACGTCGCGAGCGTGATGGGTGTCGCCCAGATCAGCGGCGTCGTCATGTTCCTCGCCCAGCAGCGCGGGATCCCCGTCGCGCTGTACACCCCGAACGAGGTGAAGGCGCAGGTGACCGGGTACGGCAGCGCCGACAAGGCGCAGGTGACCGCGATGGTCACGCGGCTGCTGGGGCTCGGGGCACCGCCCAAACCCGCGGACGCCGCCGACGCGCTGGCCCTGGCGATCACGCACGCGTGGCACCTCGGCCGGGGCGGGGCGGCGAGCCGCATGGAGCGCTTCGACCGGCCGTCCGCGACGCCCGGGGGAGAGACTCCCGCGCAGCGCGCCTGGCGGGAGGCCGAGTCGAAGCTCGGCCGTCGGCGCGGCGCCCGTACCTGAGCACGGGCGGATCTCCGTCAGCGGGGAGCGGGCGGATCCTCGTCTGCGTCGCGGTCGTCGGCGCGGTGGTCCGGGTCGTCGGTCTCGAACATCTCGTCGGGCAGTGTGATCGCTCCCGTGTGCAGCGCTTCCTCGATCGCCTGCTCCACCTGGCGCTGGCGTCGCAGCTGGATCCTGCTCAGCGCCCGCTGCTCGGGCAGGCTCCAACCGAAGCGCACCGAGAGCAGCCGGACCGCGGCGGTGACGACGACGCACACGATGCCCGCGATGAACACCTCGACGCCGAAGGCCTGCAGCACGACGAGCACGGCGACGCCGGCGAGGCTCGCGACGGCGTAGAGCGATCCCACGTGCATGAGTCCGATCGGTATGTTGAGCATCAGGTCTCGGAGCACGCCGCCGCCGACCGCGGCGACCGTGCCGATGAAGATCGCCGGGACGACGGGAAGACCCATCGCGAGCGCCTTGGTCACACCGATCGCGCCGAACATTCCGATGCTCAGCGCGTCGAGCAGCGTGATCACCGGATCCACCTTCTGCAGCAGCCGCGGCAGCAGCATGCCGATGAAGGCGGCGCCCGTCGCGACGATGAGGTAGTGGTTCACGCTGAGCGTGGCCGGGGCGATACCGAGCAGGATGTCGCGGAGGAATCCGCCGCCGATGCCCGATGCGATGCCGATGATCGCGACGCCCAGCAGGTCGATGCGTTTGAAACCGGCCGCGAAGAGCGCGCCCTGCAGGCTCCCCACACCGACCGCGACGAGGTCGACTGCGAGCGGGATGTGAAAGGTGTCGGCGAGCACCCGACCATTCTCCCGCATGCGGGATAATCGTGGTGTGCCCCTGTATCGCGAAGAAGGCGTTGTGCTCCGCACGCACAAGCTGGGCGAGGCCGACCGCATCGTCACCCTGCTGACTCGCGGTCGGGGCCTGCTGCGCGCCGTGGCGAAGGGCGTGCGACGCACCTCGTCGAAGTTCGGTGCGAGGCTCGAGCCGTTCATGGTCGCCGACATCCAGTGCTTCGAGGGCCGCACACTCGACACCATCACGCAGGCGGAGACGCTGGGAGCGTACGGTCCCTCGATCAGCGCCGACTACGACCGGTACCGAGCGGGCAGCGCGATCGTGGAGACCGCCGAGCGGCTGGCCGAGGGGGAGACCTCACGAGAGTTCTACGCGCTGCTCGTGGGGGCGCTGCGCACGCTCGCCGCGGGCCGGATCCCGCCGGATCTCGTGCGCGACGGCTACGTGCTGCGCGCGATGTCGCTCGCGGGGTGGACGCCCGGTTTCGCGGCCTGCGTGCGCTGCGGGGCGCCCGGGCCGCACACGGCGGTCGCGGTGCAGCTCGGAGGGGTGGTCTGCGAGGACTGCAGGCCCCCGGGATCGCCGCGGCTCGACCCCGGCAGCATCGTGCTGCTCTCGGCGCTGCTCGCCGGGGACTGGGACACCGCGCTCGCTTCCTCGGAGCGAGAGCGGGGGCAGGCGGCCGGGATCGCCGCGGCCTACACGCAGTGGCACCTCGAGCGCGGGTTGCGCTCCTTCAGCGCTCCGCGGGCATAAACTTTCACGCATGCCCCAAGCCCCCGACACCCTCGTTCCGGTCGACTGGACCGGCGAGCAGCCCCCGAGCTTCACCGGCCCGCCGCCGCAGCACGTGGCGATCGTCATGGACGGGAACGGCCGCTGGGCCAATCGACGAGGCCTCCCGCGCGTCGAGGGGCATCGCATGGGGGAGCAGGCGCTGCTCGACGTGGTGGCGGGAGCCATCCAGGCGGGCGTGAAGCACCTGAGCGTGTACGCCTTCTCCACCGAGAACTGGCGTCGATCGCCCGACGAGGTGCGTTTCCTGATGGGCTTCAACCGCGACGTGCTGCGCCGCCGCAGAGCTCAGCTCGACGCCTGGAACGTGCGGATGCGCTGGGCCGGCCGCAAACCGCGCCTATGGGGGTCGGTGATCAGCGAGCTGCAGGCTTCCGAGCGCGCTACGGCCGGCAACACCGGGCTCACCCTGACGATGTGCGTCAACTACGGAGGGCGCAACGAGCTCACCGACGCGATGCGCTCCATCGCGGCCGATGTCAAGGCCGGCAGGCTGTCGCCGAACGGGATCACCGAGCGCACGATCGAACGGCACCTCTACGTGCCGGAGCTCCCGGACGTCGATCTCTTCCTGCGCAGCTCCGGTGAGCAGCGCACGAGCAACTTCATGCTCTGGCAGTCGGCCTACGCCGAGATGGTGTTCCTCGACACGCTCTGGCCGGACTTCGGCCGGGGGGAGCTGTGGCGCGCGATCCAGATCTACCACTCGCGCGACCGTCGTTTCGGAGGCGCGGTGGATCAGCCGACCGGATGACGGTGCTGCAGGCGGGGCGAGAGCGCTCGCGCGGGCTGGGGGGGGGCTGCGGTCGCGCGGTCAGAATGCCGCCACGGAATCATCCACGCGCGCGAATCGGACGGCGCGGACTGCTCTGAGCAGGGGAGAGCGGGCCTGCTCGGGCGGTTTCCAGTCTCGTTCGGGTCTGCGCGGTCTGCAGGATCCGCCGAACCTCTCCGGCCGGTCGACGTAGGTCCTCCCGGCAGGACTGGTCCAGCGCAGCTCCCCGCCGGCCTGCTGCGTCACCGTCCAATCGGAGTGATGCTTCAGCACGTGGTGCCCGCGGCAGAGATGGGCGAGATTGTCGGTCGCCGTCGCGCCGCCGAGGGCGGCATCGACGGTGTGGTCGAGATCGCACCGGGAGACCGGCACGCGGCAGCCGGGGAACCTGCAGTGCCGGTCTCTGGCTCCCAGCGTGCGGCGCATCTGTTCGCTGGGCCGGTACCGGTCGACGCTGAGCACCGATCCGGTGGCCGGCTCGACGAGCACCCGATCCCAGCCCGGCGCACCGCCGGCGAGGCGCCGGCCATCACCGCGGTCGATCGCGCCGTACCCCAGCAGTTCGCAGGTCGCACCGCCACCTGCTTCAGCGCCCGTTTCGCCGGGTGTTTCGCCGTGCACCTTGCCGTGCGTCGTGTGCTCCGTCTTGCGGGGGGTCTCGAGAGCCGATCCATGGCCTGGTCCGTGGCGTGTTCCGCGGTGCGTTCCGCAGTCTTTTTCGCGATGCGTTCCGTGGTCCGCTCCGCGATGCGTTCCGTGGTCCGCTCCGCGATGCGTTCCGTGGTCCGCTCCGCGATGCGTTCCGTGGTCCGCTGTGGTGCGGGCTTCGCCGCCCGACTCGCCCCGCAGCGCGTCCGCCGAGATGACGATCTGCACGCGCGCCCGGATGGACTCCGCGGCGTCGCCTGCGAAGAGGGTGTGCTCGTCGGAAGAGAGCAGGAGGTCTGCGAGGACATCCGCCCGCAGCTGATCTCGGGTGCGCGATGCGGTGCTGGGCGCGGCGGCGGTGTCGGCGGCGGTGCCGGTTGCCGTCGCGCTGGCTGCTACCGTGTCGGCCTCCGCCGTGTCCGCCTCTGTCGCGCCGGCCTCCGCCGTGTCGGCCTCCGTCGCGCTGGCCGCTCCCGTGTCGGCTGCCTTCGTGCCGGCTGCCACCGTGCTCGGTGCGGCGAGATCGCGCACGACGCGTTCGCCACGCGCGCAGGCCTGCGCGATGCGGGTGAGGCGATCGAAGGCGGCGTGCGCCTCGACAGCGGGGAGCCGCGCCATCAGCAGAGCCATTCCGTCGTCCTCGTCCACGAGCGCCACATGCCGGCGGGCACGGGCCTCCCGGTGGCGCTGCTCGACCGTGCTCTCGGCCCAGGACTCCGCGAGCGCGCGGGCGATGGGACGCAGACGGTTCGGTGTTTCGCGTGAGGCCGTGGCGAGCACCTCGTGCAGGTATCCCGCACGGCGCGCGACGGTTTCCGCGGCCCGCCCCGAGCCGATGACGGTGCCGGCGTCGACGATGACCCGCGCATGGGCATAGGCGATCTCGCCGTGATCCAGAGCCTCGTGAACGTCGTGGTACTCATGCGTCAGGCTGTGCGCGAGGCTCATCTGCTGCTCGACGAGATGCTCGCTCTGGCCGAGCGCCGTTGCGAGCTCCGCCCGCAGCGCGCGATAGGCGATCTCTCGGCTCCCGCTCGATCCCGCGGCCTCCACCACCTGGTCGAGCGCCGCCGCGATCAGCGTCACCCGCGCGGCGTCCATCTCGCGCTGGCGACGCTCGAGCATCTCGACGACACCGAGCGCCTCACCGTAGGGGTGAGGGTCGGGTCCCGGGTCGAGGAGCGGTGCGTTCATGAGGACAGTGCACCAGAGACCACTGACATTCACGGCCGGGAAACGGGCAGAGGGGAGCCGCTCCGGGAAGATCTCGGTATCCGACAAGCAGCACGCAGCAACGTTGTTGAGCAACCACCAACGCGGCGAGTGGGCGCGGGAACGGGCCGGACGAGATCCCGGGCCGCACGCACGGCGCGAACCGACCGCGCGAACGGAACGCGTGAGCGGGCCGCGTGAGAGAATAGAGGCGATATGACTTCCCAGACACTGACCGATGCACGCCTGCGCATCGGGCCCCTCGAACTCGAGGTGCCCGTCGTGCTGGCGCCCATGGCCGGCATCACCAACACCGCGTTCCGTCGACTCTGCCGCGAGTACGGGGCGGGTCTCTACGTGAGCGAGATGATCACGAGCCGCGCCCTCGTGGAGCGCACCCCCGCCTCCCTGCGGCTCATCAAGCACCACGAGAGCGAGACGCCGCGCTCCATCCAGCTCTACGGGGTGGACCCGAAGACGGTCTCCGAGGCGGTGCGGTTCCTGGTGGACCAGGACCTCGCGGACCACATCGACCTCAACTTCGGCTGCCCGGTGCCCAAGGTGACCCGCAAGGGCGGGGGATCGGCGCTGCCCTGGAAGAGCGATCTGTTCCGCGCCATCGTGGAGGGGGCCGTGCGCGCCGCCGGGCCGATCCCGCTCACGGTGAAGATGCGGAAGGGGATCGACGCGGATCACCTCACCTACCTCGATGCCGCCCGGGCGGCCGAGGGCGCGGGTGTCGCCGCGATCGCCCTGCACGGACGCACCGCCAACGAGTTCTACTCGGGCCAGGCCGACTGGAGCTCCATCGCGCGCCTCAAGGAGACCGTGACGAGCGTGCCGGTGCTCGGCAACGGAGACATCTGGTCGGCGGACGACGCGATCCGGATGGTGCGCGAAACCGGCTGCGACGGCGTTGTCGTCGGCCGCGGCTGCCTGGGGCGCCCGTGGCTCTTCGGAGACCTCGCCGCGGCGTTCCGCGCGGAGGCCGGTGAGCTGAGCCGGGACGAGGCGAACGCCGCGCTGGCCAAGCCGCCGCTCGGCTTCGTCATGGACGCGATGCGACGGCACACCGAGCTGCTGGTCGAGTTCTTCGACGGCGAGGAGGATCGCGCCTGCCGCGACATCCGCAAGCACGTGGCCTGGTACTACAAGGGCTACGGCGTGGGCGGGGACACCCGACGCGCCCTCGCAGCGGTCGAGTCGCTCGAGCAGATGGACGAGATCTTCGCCACGATGGACGCCTCGATGCCCTATCCGGGTGAGGGCGCCGAAGGGCAGCGCGGCCGGGCCGGCAGCCCGAAGCGCGTGCACCTGCCCGACGGCTGGCTCGACAGTCGCACCAGCGACAGCGCCGACCGCGCGGCTGTCGCCGAGGGAGAACGCGTCGACGGGGGCTCCGACGGTGGCTGAGACGCTGCTGCGGCACGATCCCGCGCCGCCGTTCGGGTACGTCCCGGCCGATTCCGAGCGGTTCATGCCCGAGCACCACAGTGGCGCGCGCACCGATTTCGCTCGGGATCGCGCGCGCGTGCTGCACTCCAGCGGCTGGCGGCGCCTGGCCGCGAAGACCCAGGTGCTGAGCCCGGCCGCGGGCGTCGACTTCGCGCGGAACCGGCTGACCCACTCCCTCGAGGTGGCCCAGATCGGCCGCGAGCTGGCGGTGGCGCTCGGCGTCTCGCAGGACGTCGTCGACACGGCCTGCCTGGCTCACGATCTCGGCCATCCTCCCTTCGGCCACAACGGCGAGAAGGCCCTGAACGAGTGGATGCAGGACTTCGGGGGATTCGAGGGCAACGCGCAGACCCTGCGCATCCTCACGCGGCTCGAGCCGAAGCACTTCGCTCCCGACGGTGCGAGCATCGGGCTCAACCTGACGCGGGCCACGCTCGACGCGAGCTGCAAGTACCCGTGGGCACTCGCCGAGGCCGCCCCGGGCAGCGCCAAGTTCGGGTACTTCGAGAGCGACGCCGAGGTCTTCCACTGGCTGCGCGAGGGCGCACCCGCACGTCGCAAGTGCATCGAGGCGCAGATCATGGACCTCTCGGACGACATCGCCTACTCCGTGCACGACTTCGAGGACGCGGTCGTCAGCGAGCACATCGACCCCGAGATCCTCACGGCCCGCTCCGGCCACTCGGCCCTGATCCGGGCCGTCGCCGAGTGGGCGGAGGGGCGATTCAGCTCCGACGAACTGGGAGAGGCCTACGACAGGATGGCCGCCGGCGGCAACTGGCTGACCCGCTGGGATGGATCGCGGCGCGATCAGGCCCTGCTGAAGAACTTCACGAGCGACATGATCGGCCGCTTCGCGCGGGCGCCGATCCAGGCGACGCTCGAGGCGGCCGACGGGCGGCCGCTGGCCCGCTACGGCACCGACTCGGACGCGCCGGCGGAACTGCTCGTACCGCGGGAGATCCGCGCCGAGATCGCAGTGCTCAAGGGGATCGTCGCCGCGTTCGTGATGCAGAGCGGGCGTCGGCAGCCCACCTATCGTCGTCAGCGCAGCCTGCTGATCGAGCTGCTGCACACGCTCTGGGAATCGGGATCGGGTGAGCTCGAGCCGGCCTACGCCGCCGATTTCCGCTCGGCCGGATCCGAGGCCGAAGCGCGGCGCGCGGTGGTCGATCAGGTCGCTTCGCTGACCGACCAGTCGGCGATCGCCTGGTACCGCCGCCTGTGCGATGCGCCGCTGGCTTGAAAGACAACGCATCGCGTCTCCGCGCCGGCGGCGCTGACGCCACCGCGTCGGCTCGCCGAGGAGGGAACGGATAGACTCGGCAGTTATGGCAGGTCGGATCCGCGCGAGCGATGTCGAAGAGGTGAAGCGTCGCACCAATCTGGCCGATCTCGTGGGCGACTACGTGACCCTCAAGAACGCCGGCATCGACTCCATGAAGGGTCTCTGCCCGTTCCACGACGAGCGCAGCCCGAGCTTCCACGTACGACCGGCCCTCGGCTACTACCACTGCTTCGGCTGCGGCGAATCCGGTGACGCCTTCACGTTCCTGCAGCGCATGGATCACCTCACCTTCACCGAGTCGGTCGAGCGTCTCGCGGCGCGCATCCACTACGTGCTCACCTACGAGGAGGGCGGGGTGCGGCGCGAGGAGGGCCCGAATCGCGCCCGGCTGCTCGCGGCGAACCAGGCCGCCGCCGAGTTCTTCACGGCGCAGCTCGCCGGCGAGGAGGGCACCGCCGGCCGCGAGTTCCTGACGCAGCGCGGCTTCGACGCCGCGGCCTGCGAGCGCTTCGGCGTGGGATATGCGCCGCGCGGCTGGGACCACCTGACGAAGCATCTGCGGGCGCAGGGGTACACGCCTCAGGAGCTGGCGCAGGCCGGCCTCGTCTCGGAGGGGCAGCGCGGCGTCTACGACCGCTTCCGCGGTCGTGTCGTGTGGCCGATCCGCGACACCAGCGGACAGACCCTCGGCTTCGGTGCGCGGCGGCTCTACGACGACGACAACGGCCCGAAGTACCTCAACACCCCGGAGTCGCCGGTCTACCACAAGTCGCAGGTGCTCTACGGGCTCGATCTGGCGAAGCGCGGGATCTCGCGGGGCAAGCGAGCCGTGGTGGTCGAGGGCTACACCGACGTGATGGCCTGCCACCTCGCCGGGATCGACACCGCGGTCGCCACCTGCGGTACCGCCTTCGGCAAGGACCACATCGCCGTGCTGCGCCGCATCATGGGCGACGACTCCGCGGCCGAGGTGGTCTTCACCTTCGACCCGGACGAGGCCGGCCAGAAGGCCGCCCTGCGCGCCTTCAGCGAGGAGAAGCGCTTCACCGCGCAGACCTACGTCGCCGTGGCCCCGGAGGGGCTCGACCCCTGCGATCTGCGACTGCACCGCGGAGACGACGCCGTTCGCGAGCTCTTCACCCGCAAGGTGCCGCTGTTCGAGTTCGCGCTGCGCCAGTCGATCGCGCGCTTCGACCTCAACAGCGTCGAGGGTCGCGTCTCCGCGCTCCGCGCAGCGGCCCCCATCATCGCCGAGATCAAGGATCCCTCGCTGCGGCCGGGGTACACCCGCGAGCTCGCCCGCATGCTCGGGCTCGAGCTCGGGGAGGTGCAGCACGCGGTTCGCACGGTCGAGCGCAGCCCGCGCGAGCAGGGCGGATCCCGGGATCCCCGATCGTCGCAGCCTCAGCAGCTGTCGCAGGGACGGCGCCAGCCGGGGCCGCAGCATCCGCAGGACCCGAACGACCCGTACGCGTCGATCCCGGACGCCGCGCCGCCGCGGGTGCGGCTCTCGGGCCTGCGGAACACGCCGACGACCTGGTTGGAGCGGGACGCCCTCATGGCCATGCTGCAGCAGGGTGCGAGCGTCGGTGCCGAGCTGATGCAGCAGGCCGTGACCGCGCAGGTGATGGAGCCCGAACTGCGGGTGGTGCGCGACGCCGTAGCGGCCGCGATGCCGGAGCTCGCCACGCCCGGCTGGCTCGACGCCGTACTCGCCGCGACCCCCGACAGTCACCGCGGCCTCGTGCGGGAGCTCGCGATGGCCCCGATGCCGCAGCGGCGCCCCGAACAGCTCGCTGCCTACGCGCGCGACGTGGTGATCTCGCTGCTCGACAGGGATCTGCTCGCGCTCAAGCGCGAACTGCTCGCCCGGATGCAGCGCATCGGGGACCATACCGACTCCGGTGCCAGGCGCATCCAGGAGCAGCTCGTCGCGCTCGAGGCGGCACGGCGAGGCCTGCGAGAGGAGTAAACTCTTCAGGCATGGCCAAGCCAGTTGTCGAAGCCGATCCGATCATCCGAGTCTCAGATCTGTCGTTGTCGTATCCGGCGCACGCGGGAGGGCGCGAGTTCGAAGCCGTGGAGGGCGTGAGCTTCGACCTCGCCCGGGGCGGGGTGATGGCCCTGCTGGGGGAGAGCGGATCGGGCAAGTCGACGCTGGCCCGTTTCCTCGCCGGCCGGGCGGCCGACGCCGGAGAGAAGTCCGGGCGGATCAAGCTCACGGGGGGCGCTGCGAGCGTCATGGACGTCTCGATGCGCCGCCTCGGCCGCCGTACTCGAGCGAGGCTCACCGCCTACGTCGGCCACCTGGCCCAGGACGCCGGGGCCACGCTCACCCCCGAGCTGAACGTCGGAGACATCCTCTTCGAGCCCATCGTCGAGCGCAACAAGCGCTTCGACCGGGAGGCGCTCGGTGAGCGCATCGCCGAGATGATGGACATCGTCGCACTGCCGCTCGCCAAGCTGCAGGAATACCCCTACGAGCTCTCCAAGGGCCAGCGGCAGCGCGTCGCGGTGGTGCGCTCGCTCATGCTCGATCCGACGCTGCTCATCGCGGACGAGCCCACGCTCGGGGTCGACGCGAACAATCGGCCCAAGATCGTGGAGCTGCTGCGCTGGTATCGCGAGCGCACGGGCGCGACCATGCTGCTGATCAGCCACGACATCGGCATGCTCGAGGCCCTCGTCGAGGACGTGCTCGTGATGCAGCACGGGCGAACGGTGGGGCAGGGGGACATCAACGAGATCTTCCGGCACGCGGATCACGACTACGTCCAACTGCTCGCGCAGGCGCTGCGCGCGACCGCCTACGACGAGATCGCCGAGGAGTAGGCGGCCGCTCCAGGGGCTTCTCCGAGGGGCTCCGCGGGGACCCGCCCGGGATGCCCGTGCCGATTTGCAGAGCGATTTCCGGTCTTGCTAAGATAGAGGGGTTGCTTCGGCAATGATCCCCTGTAGCTCAGTTGGCAGAGCGCTTGACTGTTAATCAGGATGTCGCTGGTTCGAGCCCAGCCGGGGGAGCGATCGAGCCCCTACCGAGAGGTAGGGGCTTTTTGCTACCCGGAGGAGATCTGATGACGGAGACCCAGGATCCAGGTGCGATGCCTGTCGAGAAGGCAGGCAGCACAGAGGGCCCCGGGAGCCCAGAGAGCGCAGGGAGCCCCGGAGCCGGCGTGGATCACCACGGCAGCGTCATCTCGGTGGAGCCGTACGGCACCCCGGACATTCACGCCACGGTCTGGCTCGCGCCCGGCTCGATCGTCGTCGGCGACGTGACGATCGGCGCCGAGAGCAGCGTCTGGTACAACGCCGTGGTGCGCGGCGATTCCAGCGCCGTGCGGATCGGCGCGCGCAGCAATCTGCAGGAC
Organism: Leucobacter celer subsp. astrifaciens; assembly: GCF_001273835.1. Lineage (GTDB taxonomy): Bacteria > Actinomycetota > Actinomycetes > Actinomycetales > Microbacteriaceae > Leucobacter > Leucobacter celer. The sequence continues at coordinate 433,265 of NZ_JHEI01000136.1, forward strand.
GGTGTCGTGGTGCACACCCAGCGAGGAGAGGGCGGCTCCGCTGTGATCGGCGACGATGTCTCGATCGGGCACAACGCGGTGGTGCACGGGGCGACGATCGGAAACGGGTGCCTCATCGGCATGAACGCCACCGTGCTGAGCGGGGCCGTCGTGGGCGAGGGATCGCTCGTCGCGGCCGGCGCACTGGTGCCCCAGGGCGCGGTGATCCCGCCCCGCTCGCTCGTCGCGGGCGTGCCTGGCCGCGTGGTGCGGGAGTTGCGGGACGCCGACCGCGAAGCCGTGCGGCACAACGCCGAGATCTACCTCGAGTACACGCACCACCACCGCTCCGCAACGCGCGGCTGACCCGCCGATGTGCGAAGCAGCGCTGCTCATGCACTATGATCGTTGAGGTGCCTCGGCACCGACCGCGCTGTTCGCAGCTCGGGGATGTAGCTCAATGGTAGAGCCTCAGTCTTCCAAACTGATTACGCGGGTTCGATTCCCGTCATCCCCTCAGTGGAAACCCCCTGCCTCGCGGCAGGGGGTTTCGTGCTTCGGGGCTTCCGGGAATCTTTCGAGAACCCGGAACTGGCTTCGCCAGCGGCGTGGCCGCGCAAAGCTCCGCTTTGCCTTGAGCGGCCGGCCGGGGTTCGATTCCCGTCATCCCCTCAGTGGAAACCCCCTGCCTCGCGGCAGGGGGTTTCGTGCTTCGGGGCTCAGCCCGCCAGCAGCCGCATCACCTCGTCGTCCGCGACCTGGGTGAAGTCGTCGTAGAACTGGCCGACCGCCATGAAGTCGGAGGGCGCCGCGAGGCAGATGATCTCGTCGGCGACGTCGAACGACGCGAGCGCATCGGGGGAGGCCACCGGCACCGCGAGCACGACCCGGTCCGCGCCGAGGGCCCGTGCGATCCGGCATCCGACCGCGGCGGTCGCGCCCGTGGCCATGCCGTCGTCGACCACGATCGCGGTGCGTCCCGCGAGCCCCACCGGCGGGCGTCCCGAGCGGAACCGCCCGACGCGCTGGGCGACTTCCGCGCGCTCCCGCGACTCGACGGCTCTCAGCTCGCGCTCCGAGACGCCGACGGCCTCGATGACGCTCCGGTTGAGCACGATCGTGTCACCCTCCCCGACGGCGCCCATCGCGACCTCCTCGTGCCCGGGCGCTCCGAGCTTGCGCACGACCAGCACGTCGAGCGGGGCACCGAGCGCCCGCGCAACCTCGGCGGCCACGGGCACGCCGCCGCGCGGGAGCCCGAGCACCACGGAGCCGGCGAACGGGGGAGCCTCGCCCAGCCGCTGGCCCAGCAGCTCGCCCGCCTCGACCCTGTTCCGGAAGCTCCTCATGACGATCACGCCCCTTCCTTCCGGTCTACCCGCCCGAACGGCCTCCGTCAAGGGGCGGGCGGCCCCGTCACCCCGGTGCGCCGCAGTGCCGGCGTTCGCGCGCCGACCGCTTCCATGCCCGGGCACCGTGTGGCACCATCGAATCGAGTGCTCGGTGCAGAGGATTCCGATCGGAGGGCCGCGGTGGGGTCGTTGATCTACTCCATGATGCTGTCGGCGGACGGCTATGCCGTCGACGCGGACGGCGACTTCAGCTGGGGTGTCGTCGACGAGGAACTGCATCGCTTCGTGACCGGGATCGGCGCCCCGGTCGGCACCTATCTCTACGGGCGCCGGATGTACGAGACCATGGTCTACTGGGAGACGGCGGACGAGGAGCCCGGCCAGCCCGCCTTCATCGCCGCCTACGCGCGGGAGTGGCGAGAACGCGACAAGGTCGTGTTCTCGACGACGCTCGACCGCCCTCGCAGTGCGCGCACGACGATCCGCCGCTCCTTCGATCCCGCCGAGATCCGCGCGATGAAGCACGACCTCGACCACGACCTCACCGTCGACGGTCCGACGCTGGCGTCCCAGGCGCTGCGCGCCGGGCTCGTGGACGAGATCCACCTGCTGATCGCGCCGGTGACCGTGGGTGGCGGCCTGCGGTTCTTCCCGGACGACATGCGCGCCGAGCTCGAACTGCTCGACCAGCGCGCCTTCGACAGCGGGACCGCATTCCTCCGCTACCGGGTGAGGGATCGCATCGGCTGATAGGCGACGGAGGGGGAGCGCCGAAATGCATCTTCCCGGGGAGTTTCGGCTAGACTTGCTCGGGTTGCGCGCTCCGGTGCGCGCCGACTGCGAAACCTGCGGGTTCCGGGGCGTAGCTCAGCTTGGCTAGAGCGCCCGCTTTGGGAGCGGGAGGTCGCAGGTTCGAATCCTGTCGCCCCGACCAGGACCATCCGGTCCGATACGCAGCACGACACTCCGACGATGAGAGGCCAAATGCCCAAGACGACCGCTGAGAAGCTCACTCCGACCCGCGCCAAGCTGAGCGTCGAGGTCACGCTCGACGAACTGGAGCCCTACCTCAAGCAGGCGTACCAGACGATCGCCGAGCAGGTCTCGATCCCCGGCTTCCGCAAGGGCAAGGTTCCGGCTCCGATCATCGACCAGCGCATCGGTCGCGAGGCCGTCATCCAGGAGGCCGTCAACGCCTCGCTCGACGACTTCTACCAGTCCGCGCTCGAAGAGGCCGAGGAGCGTCCGATGGGTCGCCCCACCGCCGATGTCGAGCAGTGGCCCGACGCCAAGGATCCGAAGAGCGCGCTCGTTCTCGCCTTCGAGGTCGAGGTGCGCCCCGAGTTCGAGCTTCCCGCATACGACGGTCTCAAGCTCACCGTCGACAACGCCGAGGTCGATGAGGAGGCCGTCGAGGCCGAGCTCACCAAGCTGCGCGAGCGCTTCGGCACCCTGGTGACCGTCGAGCGCCCCGCCGCGAAGGGCGATTTCGTCGAGCTCGACCTCTCCGCCAAGATCGACGGCACAGAGGTGGATCAGGCCAGCGGCGTCTCGTACGAGATCGGCGCCGGCAACCTGCTCGAGGGCACCGACGAGGCGATCGAGACCCTCACCGCCGGTGAGTCGACCACCTTCGCCTCGCAGCTGCTCGGCGGCGAGTACGAGGGCCAGGACGCAGAGGTCGAGGTGACCCTCACCGCGGTCAAGGAGCGCGAGCTTCCCGAGGCCGACGACGAGTTCGCCCAGCTCGCCAGCGAGTTCGACACCATCGCCGAGCTGCGCGAGAGCCTCAAGGATCAGGTCGGCCGCGCCTCGGTCTTCGCCCAGGGGCAGCAGGCCCGCGACCTCTTCACCGAGACCCTCATCGAGAAGGCCGGCATCCCGGTCTCCGAGGAGCTCGTCGAGGAAGAGGTGCACCGCCACCTCGAGGGCGAGGGACGCCTCGAGGACGACGAGCACCGCGCCGAGGTGCGCAAGTCGGCCGAGCAGCAGATCCAGCTGCAGCTGCTGCTCGACGCGATCGTCGAGGCCGAGGGTGTCACCCCGACGCAAAACGAGCTCTCGCAGTACATCTTCCAGTCCGCGCAGCAGTACGGCATGGAGCCCACCCAGTTCCTCCAGGCGATCAGCCAGGGCAACCAGATGGGCGTCATCCTGGGCGAGGTCACCCGCAACAAGGCGCTCGCGATCGCGCTCGCCAAGGCCGAGGTCGTCGACCAGGACGGCAACGCGGTCGATCTGAGCGAGTTCACCGCGGTCGACAGCGAGGACGAGGCCGAGGCAGAGGTCGTCGAGGAAGCCGAGGAGATCGTCGAGGAGGCCGAGGCTGCAGATGCGGCAGAGGCTCCCGCCGAGGACGCGGAGGCTGCGAAGAAGGCCGCCCGCTCCGCAGCCGCGAAGAAGGCCGCTGCCACCCGCGCCGCCAAGAAGGCCGAGGCGGAGGCCGCCGCCGAGTAGTCGCGCAGCCGGCAGCACGCGCGGGATCTCCCGCACGCGAGGATCCCCCTGCACCCGATTCGATCGGGGCAGGGGGATCCTGCTGTCCGCACCTCGAGCTCCTGCGGTTCGAGCTTCTGCGCCCCGAGTCCTGCACCCGCGCCTCTGCAACGCCGTGGGCGAACACGGCGGTTTCGTGACCGGCGAGTCGATACCCTCGAATCAAGCAACAACGAATGGAGCGCCGAATGGCAGAACAGACGCCACCGAACAGCGTGTTCGATCGCCTGCTGAAGGACCGGATCATCTGGCTCGGTTCCGAGGTGCGCGACGAGAACGCGAACGAGATCTGCGCGAAGATCCTGCTGCTCGCAGCCGAGGATCCCGAAGCCGATATCTACCTCTACATCAACTCTCCCGGTGGCTCGATCACCGCGGGCATGGCCATCTACGACACGATGTCGTTCGTGCCCAACGACATCGTCACGGTCGGCATCGGCATGGCCGCCTCGATGGGGCAGTTCCTGCTCACCGCGGGGACCAAGGGGAAGCGCTACATCACCCCGAACGCGCGTGTGCTGCTGCACCAGCCGCACGGCGGGTTCGGCGGCACCGCGAGCGACATCCAGACGCAGGCCGAGCTCATCGTCTCGATGAAGAACCGGCTCGCGCAGATCACCGCCGCGCAGACGGGCAAGACCGTAGAGCAGATCAACGAGGACGGCGACCGCGACCGGTGGTTCTCGGCCGAGGAGGCGCTCGAGTACGGCTTCGTCGACTTCATCCGCGATTCCGCGACCGACGTGGTCGGCGGCGGCGGTACGAGCAAGTAGGCACGAGAGAGAGTGGATCGAGTTCCTATGAACATTGCAATGCCCAGCGCCCGCTACGTGCTCCCCTCGTTCGAGGAGCGCACCGCGTACGGTTACAAGCGCCAGGACCCCTACGCGAAGCTCTTCGAGGATCGCATCATCTTCCTCGGCGTGCAGGTGGACGACGCCTCCGCCGACGACGTGATGGCCCAGCTGCTGGTGCTCGAGAGCCAGGACCCCGAGCGCGACATCACCATGTACATCAACTCGCCCGGCGGTTCCTTCACCGCGATGACGGCGATCTACGACACGATGCAGTACATCCGTCCGCACGTGCAGACGGTGTGCCTGGGGCAGGCGGCGTCCGCCGCGGCCGTGCTGCTCGCCGGGGGCACCCCGGGCAAGCGACTCGCGCTTCCCAACGCCCGCGTGCTGATCCACCAGCCCTCGACGGGGCAGGCCGGACACGGGCAGGCCTCCGACATCGAGATCCAGGCCCGCGAGATCCTGCGCATGCGCGAGTGGCTCGAGGAGACGCTGTCGAAGCACTCGAAGCGCACGGTGGAAGAGGTGAATCGCGACATCGATCGCGACAAGATCCTCAGCGCGCAGGAGGCGCTCGAATACGGCCTGGTCGACCAGGTACTGACGAGCCGCAAGAACCCCCAGCCGGTGCTGCCGCAGTAGTGCATCGGGCCTCGACGGTACGCCGTCGGGGCCCGCGGCGTGCCGCCGATGATTGTCAGTGGCGCCCGCTAGTCTCGTAAAGAGTCGTACCCCATACGAGTGTGAAGGAGCCTGCGCATGGCGAAGATCGGCGAAAGCAGCGAGCTGCTCAAGTGCTCCTTCTGCGGGAAGTCGCAGAAGCAGGTGCAGCAGCTCATCGCCGGCCCTCAGATCTACATCTGCGATGAGTGCGTGGCGCTCTGCAACGAGATCATCGAGGAGCGCCTGTCCGAGCATCAGACCAGCGAGTCGTCGGACTTCACCCTGCACAAGCCGCGCGAGATCGCGGACTTCCTCGACCAGTACGTGATCGGCCAGGACCGCGCCAAGCAGTCGCTCGCGGTGGCCGTGTACAACCACTACAAGCGCGTGCGCGCCGCGTCGGCCCTCACGAGCGCCGACGTCGCCTCCGAGCAGGTGGAGATCGCGAAGTCCAACATCCTGCTCATCGGTCCCACCGGCTGCGGCAAGACCTATCTCGCGCAGTCGCTCGCCCGCCAGCTCGGCGTGCCCTTCGCGGTCGCCGACGCCACGGCGCTGACCGAGGCGGGCTATGTCGGCGAGGACGTCGAGAACATCCTGCTCAAGCTGCTGCAGGCCGCCGACTTCGACGTGCAGCGGGCCGAGACCGGCATCATCTACATCGACGAGATCGACAAGATCTCCCGCAAGGCCGAGAATCCCTCGATCACCAGAGACGTCTCGGGTGAGGGTGTGCAGCAGGCGCTGCTCAAGATCCTCGAGGGCACCGTGGCGTCGATCCCGCCCCAGGGCGGCCGCAAGCACCCGAACCAGGAGTTCATCCAGCTCGACACCACGAACGTCCTCTTCATCGTCGCGGGCGCCTTCGCGGGCCTCGAGGAGATCGTCGGATCCCGCCTCGGCAAGGGCGGGATCGGCTTCGGATCCCCGGTCGCGAGCAAGCGCAACGACGAGGAGCTCTTCGCCCACGTGCAACCCGAGGATCTGCACAAGTTCGGCCTGATTCCCGAGTTCATCGGCAGGCTTCCCGTGGTCGCGACGGTCGACCCGCTCGATGTCGAGGCTCTGACACGCATCCTGACCGAGCCGAAGAACGCTCTTGTCAAGCAGTACCAGCGCATGTTCGAACTCGACGGCGTCGGCCTCGAGTTCGAACCGGCCGCGCTCGAGGCGATCGCCGAGCAGGCGGTCGCCCGTAAGACGGGTGCGCGCGGTCTGCGCGCGATCCTCGAGAACCTGCTCGGTCCGGTCATGTTCGAGGTGCCGTCGGCCGGCGACGTCGCGAAGGTCGTCGTCACCCGCGAGTCGGTGCTGGGGGAGTCCACCCCGCTCGTGCTGGAGTCCCGCCGCGGAGAACGCGAGAGCGCGTAGGTGGGCTGGGTCAGAGTTGTAGTGATTTGCGATGAAGTCTGTTTGGAATAGCTAAACATAGACTCAAGGAACGCATTTGAAGCTCTCCTCTTTCTTGGCGATCTCACTAGCCGCAACGTTCTTGTTGTCGCCCGCGAGCAGGCCGGAGGCACTGGTTTCCCAGGCCTCGTCTCCGTCGGACAGCCGAGTGGTGACTTCCATTGGAAGCGAAATCATCGGTGTTTCCCGAACGGAAGCCCGAAAGCCCTCGTTCGTCGCTCCCTATCTCAGTACCGAAAGCCACATGCAATGCATGGTTTGGGGGAACTCCAAGTGGAAACTCGCCACCTATAAGGTAAAAGCCCATGGCACGTTTACAGGCAAGGTGAAACTTCTTTGTGGCACAAAGACGGGATCCGGCTATCGGCACATCGACCATCGGCACAAGAAGGACTGGTTTAAAAAGCTGAACTGGAAGAAGAACGAGAGCGAAGCCAACTGGGACCTCTTCATGAAGAGGTCCGTGAAGGCTATACTCAAAGCTCCTCTGAACGTGTACGTGCAGAAAGGTAGCAAGCTTTGCTACCAGTCCAAAGTTACGCAGACACACATCAAGAAGGGGAAAATTGTGGATCAGCGCACCTGGAACGCTGCGGTGGTTCTCTCCAAGAACCACAAGACGATCATCACCGCCTACCCGGGAAGCTGCGCACGATGAGCGAGTCACCCGCCTCTCGGGTCACATCTATCACCTTCGCTTCGGACTACGGGGCTTTCCCTCTGTGGTGCTACGACAGCGATGATGAGGCCTTGGACTTCGATGCCAACTTGATATCCGACGAACTGTTCCACCGAATCAATGCGTGGAACGATATTTTCCAGACCCACTACGACCCAGAGCAAGGCTGGTCGAGCATCGAGCGCTGCCGTCAGCAGTACCGATCGGGATCTGAGATATTCAGTGCGTTGAAGGCAGAAGTCTCACCCGATATCACGGTGAGTTATGAGTTCTGGGAAACCGCGATCGATGGAGTCGAATACGATCTCGAGACAATAGCGAAGGTCGGCTAACTGTTTCGCTCGATGTCGTAGCTGAGCAGCACGCTGCCGTCGGCCTGCGGGAGCGTCAGCGCGTCGACGACGAGGCGCTGGTTGCTCAGCCTCGCCGACACCCCGCCCTCGGGGGTCGCCGCCGAGTCCGCAACGGTGAAGTCGCTCGAACGGATCACCGTCTGCCACTGCGCATCGGCCGCGCGCGCATCCGCGGCGCGCAGCACCAGGAACCAGCTGCCCGAGGAACGCTCGCCGACGTCATCGACCACGGCACCCGAACCGGTGACGAAGTCGCCGCTCGGGAAGGATGCGGGAATCTCGGTGTGCTTGGGGGTGCCGCCCTCCGGTTCGCGCTCGGGCCAGCTCTCCTCGCCCTGCCCGTCGCTCGCGGCGCGGGGCTTTCCCTCGGCCGAGGTCGAGGCCCCCGCCCCGCCCTCCGTGCCCGTCGAGCCGCCCGCGTCGGCCGTGCTGTCCGACTGGGCTCCGGCCGAGCTCGCGGATCCGTTCTGCGTGGTCGGGGTCGACGTCCCGGAGCCCGCGCCGTCGGCCTCGGGGGCGCAGCCCGACGCGCCGAGGGCGCATCCCAGCACGAGCGCCGCGCCGATGCCGGCTCGTCGTGCGGTTCGCCCGTCGAACCGGATCCGGTGCACCATGTCGTTCCCCCTCGATGTCGCGACCGTCAGTTCAACCAGTCGTCTTCGTCGTCCTCGTGGTTCGCCGCGACGCTCTCGACCACCACACTACCCGTGCCATCCGCGGTCACGAGTGCGACCGGCTCGAGGCCCGCACCTCCCAGCAGGCACCGGGGTCGCCCCTCCAGCCAGGTGAGGGTCCACGAGTCGGCCTCGGGATGAGCGGCCTCCTGCTCGGCGATCGCCGCGTGCAGCTCGGGGGGCACACCGCGGTGCGGGGATGCCCCCGCCGCCCAGCGCGCCCCCAGCTGCACGACTACGCCTCCGCCTGCTCGAGACGGATCTCGGCGACCGTCACCGCGTCGACGTCGGCTGCGTCGACGCGCAGCTCCGCGATGCGGCCCACGGCCGCGAGGTCGTCCGCCGCGAGGGCGAGTCGATCGCGTACCGCGGCCGGCGCGTGCACCACGGCCAGCTCGACCGGAGTGCGCTGCGAGGCCTTCGCCGCCGTCTTCGCACCGCGTACGCCGATGAGCGCGCCGCCCACCAGGCTCAGCAGGCCCTCGTCGGCCTCGGGCCCGGCGAGCTCCGAGAACTCCGACGCGACGGGCCAGGCGGCGCGGTGCACCGATCCCTCGCCGAACCACGACCACACCTCCTCGGTCGCGTAGGGCAGGAACGGGGCCAGCAGGCGCACGAAGGCCGAGAGCGCGGCGCGCAGCGCGGTCACGGCCGAGGCCTGCGGCTGCCCCTCGCCGCCGCCCGCGACGGAGCCGTGGGCGCGCTCCTTCACGAGCTCGAGGTAGTCGTCGCAGAACGTCCAGAAGAACGACTCGGTGAGTTCGAGCGCGCGCTGGTGATCGTAGGTCTCGAAGGCGCGCGTGGCGTCCTCGACGACCCTCGCGAGACCGGCGAGCATCGAGCGGTCGAGCGGCTCGGAGACGGTGCCGGCGCCGCTGGAGTCGAAACCGAGCGTGAACTTGGCGGCGTTGAGCAGCTTGATGGCGAGGCGACGGCCGATCTTGATCTGCGTCGGGTTCTGCGGGTCGAAGGCCGCGTCGGTGCCGAGCTTGGCCGAGGCCGCCCAGTAGCGCACCGCGTCGGAGCCGTGCTGCTCGAGCAGACCGGCCGGGGTGACGACGTTGCCCTTCGACTTCGACATCTTCTTGCGGTCGGGATCGAGGATCCAGCCCGAGATGCCCGCGTTCTTCCACGGGAGCTGCCCGGCCTCGAGCTCGGAGCGCAGCAGCGTCGAGAACAGCCAGGTGCGGATGATGTCCTGTCCCTGGGGGCGCAGGCTGTAGGGGTAGACGAGATCGAAGAGCTCGGGATCGCGCTCCCAGCCGCCCGCGAGCTGCGGGGTGAGCGACGAGGTCGCCCAGGTGTCCATCACGTCGACCTCACCCTGGAATCCGCCGGGCACGCCGCGCTGGTCCTCGCTGTATCCCGCGGGCACGTGGCTCGACGGGTCGACGGGCAGCTGATCCTCGGTGGGCAGGATCGGCTGCTCGAACACCGGGTTGCCCTCGGCGTCGAGCGGGTACCAGACCGGGATGGGCACGCCGAAGAACCGTTGGCGCGAGATGAGCCAGTCGCCGGAGAGCCCCTCGACCCAGTTCTCGTAGCGCACCCGCATGAAATCGGGGTGCCAGTCGAGCTCGCGGCCGTGCGCGAGCAGCCGCTCGCGGAGCGCCTCGTCGCGGGCGCCGTTCTTCACGTACCACTGCCGCGTCGACACGATCTCGAGGGGACGGTCGCCCTTCTCGAAGAACTTGACGGGGTGGGTGATCTTGCGGATCTCGCCGGTCAACTCGCCCGACGCCTGCAGCAGCTCGACCATCGTCTGCTTCGCGCTGAACACGGTCTTCCCGGCGATCTGCGCGTAGGCCTCCCGGCCCGGTCCGCTCGTGATCGCCTCAGGAGCCTCGGCGAGCACCCGGCCGTCGAAGCCGAGGATCGCGCGGTTCGGCAGGTCGAGCTCGCGCCACCAGATCACGTCGGTGACGTCGCCGAAGGTGCAGATCATCGCGATACCGGTGCCCTTGTCCTGCTGCGCGAGGTGGTGCGCCACGATGGGCACCTCCACGTCGAAGAGCGGGGTGCGCACGGTACTGCCGAAGAGCGGCTGATAGCGCTCGTCGTCGGGGTGCGCCACGAGCGCCACGCAGGCCGCGAGCAGCTCGGGGCGGGTCGTGTCGATGAGGATGTCGCCCGAGCCGTCGCTCTTGTGGAAGGCGAGGGTGTGGTACGCGCTGGGCTGCTCGCGATCCTCGAGCTCCGCCTGGGCCACCGCGGTGCGGAACGTCACGTCCCAGAGCGTGGGGGCCTGCGCCTGGTAGGCCTCGCCGCGCTCCACGTTGCGGATGAAAGCGAGCTGCGATGCGCGCAGCGACTCCCCGCCGATCGTGCGGTAGGTCTGCTTCCAGTCGACCGACAGGCCGAGCGTGCGCCACAGGTCCTCGAACTGCTTCTCGTCCTCGACCGTCAGTCGTTCGCACAACTCGATGAAGTTGCGGCGGGAGATGGGCTGCTGGTCGGCGGCCTTGATGCTCTTGCCGTCACCGCCCTCGTGCGGAGGCGCGAAGCCCTCGACGTAGGGGAGCGAGGGATCGCAGCGCACGCCGTAGTAGTTCTGCACCCGGCGCTCGGTGGGCAGTCCGTTATCGTCCCAGCCCATCGGGTAGAAGACGCGCTTGCCGCGCATGCGCTGATAGCGGGCCACGGTGTCGGTGTGCGTGTAGGAGAACACGTGACCCACGTGCAGCGATCCCGATGCCGTGGGCGGCGGGGTGTCGATGCTGTACACATCGTCGGCGGTCGCTCCCTCGCGCGGGAAGGCGTAGGTCCCCTGCTCCTCCCAGATCGCTCCCCACTTCGCTTCGAGGCCTTCGAGGGCCGGCTTCTCGGGGATCGCGCTCATAAGGGGGCTCCGTTTTCGCTATGGACGGCACCGCGTGGGCGAGCCTGCTCGGCTCTGGTGCCTGATGGTCAACCCGAACAGTCTATCGCCCCGGTCCCGCTATCGCGTCTTCGCCCCGGCGCGGAGGCCGCGCGCCCAGCCGCTCTCCAGGGAGCGCTCGGCGGCCTCCGGATCGTCGCCCGCTGCCCGGTAGAGGCGGGTCAGGGCCGAGGTCACTACGGGCTCGACCCGCTCGAAGGGCAGCACCGCGGTCGCGAAGAGCATGCACGCCCCGTGGCCGAGCATCCACACCTCGTTGGCGAACTCCACGGCGTCGAGGCCGGGGTCCAGGCGCCCGGCTTCCGCGGCCCGCTGCACGGCGTCGATGAGGTGCCGCATGGTCGCATCAGCGGCCTGCCCGTCGGGCAGCGGCAGGGACCCGTCGAACATCAGCGCGTACAGCTCGGGATTGTCCCTCGCCGAGGCGGTGTAGACGGCGCCGGCCGCCGCCAGGTCGGCCACGGGATCGGACGTCGCGGAGAGCTCGGACAGGCGGGCCGCCAGTCGGCTGAACCCCTCCTGGCGCACGGCCCCGAGCAGCCCCGGCATCCCGTCGAAGTAGGTGTAGACCGCCATCGTCGAGACGTCCGTTCCCGCGACGAGGCGGCGCAGGGTGACTGTCTCGCGGCGCGCGAGCATGCCCGCGGCTCGCTCGATGAGCAGCCGGCGGATTTCGGGGCGGGAGGGACGGACCACTTGACCATTCTATAGCGATGTTATTTAATAGCAGTGTTATCGAATAATCGCACCGCCGACCCCGAGGAGGCCGCCATGTCGATCCAACTGCTCAACCCGCCGACGCTCCCACAGCCCGAGTTCTACTCCCAGCTGTCGGTGGCCGAGGGATCCAGACTGGTGTTCATCTCCGGTCAGGTGGCGCGCGACGCAGACGGCAACCCCGTGGGTCCGGGCGATCTGGCGGCGCAGACCGAGCAGGTGTACGCCAACCTGCACGCCGCGGTCACGGCGGCCGGGGGAACGTTCGCCGACATCGCCAAGCTGACCGTCTACGTCGTGGACTGGGCGCCCGAGAAGGTGGCGCAGCTCGGCGAGGGGGCCGTGCGCGCCGCGCAGCGCCTGGGCTTCGACTTCGTGCGACCCATCACGCTGCTCGGCGTCGCATCCCTGGGGGAACCCGATCTCCTGATCGAGATCGAGGCGGTCGCGGTGCTGCCCTGAGCCGGTCGTGCGCGGTCGGGTGAGCCGGAGGGTTCCGGGTGAGCCGCCCGGTTCTCCCGGGCGGCTCACCCGGTTGCCCGGGGGATCAGAGATCGACGGACTCCCAATCGGAGAGGTCGCGCAGCATCCCCCGGTCGTGCGTCGACACGACGACCGCCGCGGGGGAGCGGGTGAGCGCCTCCGTGAGCTCATCGATCAGCGCGATCGAGAGGTGGTTGGTGGGCTCGTCGAGGATCAGCACGTCCGGCTGCGCCAGGAGCCTGAGGGCGAGAGCGAGCCGCCGCCGCTGCCCGATCGAGAGCTCGCCGACCGGCTTCTTCCGCTCCGAGGCGCCGAGCAGGCCGAGAGACCCGAGCGGGACGACGCGGGACTGCGGCAGCGCCCCGCGGGCGACGAGCGCATCGGCTCGTCGACGGTACAGGCTTCCGGCCGAGAGCGGGCCGGCTTCCGGCAGCCCGGACTCCTGTGCCAGCATCTCGATCCCGGCGCCCTCCCGCCGCAGCACCCGTCCGGCTGCGGGATCCAGCTCGCCGGCGAGGATCCCGAGCAGCGTGGACTTGCCCGCGCCGTTCGGGCCGCGCACCAGCAGTCGGTCACCCGCGCGCAGCGCGCAGCTGACGGGCGTGCGCAGGCGCGGCTCGAGCGAGACCCGGTCTGCGGTGAGCAGGGTGCCCCGCACGGTCACGGGATACTCGGGAGCCGCGAGGCGCAGCGGGGGCTCCGGCACGTCGAGTGCGTGCGCCTCGAGGTCGGCCTGGCGGCGCCTCACGCTCTGCACGATGCCCGGCGCCCGCGTCGCCCGCTGGTGCTTGCCCGTGCCCTTGGGCGGCTTCCACCCGCTCATCAGTCGCTGCTGCGCCGCCGCCAGGTCGTCGCGCAGCCGTGCCTCGGCGTCGCGCTGCTCGGCGTAGGCCTGCTCCCAGCGGGCGCGATCCGCGGCCTTTCCCGCGATCCACCCGCCGTATCCGCCGCCGTACACCCGGGGAAGACCGTCGATGCTGGGGTCGAGGTCGAGAAAGGTCGTCGCCGCGTCGCGCAGCAGCTGCCGGTCGTGGCTGACCACGACGAACCCGCCGCGGCGACCGCGCAGGCTCTCCGTGAGGAAGTCGAGCGAGGACGCGTCGAGGTGGTTGGTCGGCTCGTCGAGCAGCAGCAGCTCGGCGTCGCCCCCGAGCAGGCAGGCCAGGCGCACCCGGTAGCGCTGACCGACGGAGAGTTCGCGCAGCGGTCGGCCGCGGTCGGTCTCCGCGCCGAGCGCCTCGAGGGCCACGGTGACCCGCCGCTCGGCATCCCAGGCGTCGAGCCGGGTCGCGAGATCGAGCGCGGCCGCATACGCGTCGGCGGCACGCGAGGTCTCTCGCTCGGATCCCGCGGCGGCCAGCGAGGCCGATGCCGCGTCGAGGGCCGCGAGGGCGTCGAGCGAGTCGCGGATCGCGAACGCGACGGCCTCGCCGATCGTGCGGCCGTCGTCCGCGGGCATCTCCTGCTCGGCGACGCCGATGCGGCCGTGCGCGGTCACCGAGCCCGCGGAGGGGCGCAGCAGACCGGCCAGGGCGGCGAGCAGCGTCGACTTGCCGCGGCCGTTCTCGCCGACGACTGCGATGCGCGATCCCTCGCGCACGGTGAGATTCAGGCCGCGGATCACGGGGCTGCCGCCCCGTTCGATCGTGAGGTCGCGCGCGGTGATCTGGGCGCGCGGACGCATCGATGATGCGTGGTGCATGTGAAAGTTCTCTCTTCATCTGGCACCGGGTGCGGCGGATCGCCGCACGGCAGCGGTGCGTGGAGCTGGTCTCTTGGCGGAGACCGCTCTTAGATGAAGAAGTAGAAATGCACGTGACGAGTCTATTCGATCGTGATGCCGCGCCGCCAGGCCGCGACGCGATCGGCGACCGGGGTGGAACCCGTCGGGGAGCTCCCGACGGGTTCCGGACCGGCTCGTTAGTCCGCGATGACGGTGGAGAAGGCGTCGGGGTTCTCCGAGAGCCACCGCTCGACAGCGCCCTCCGAGTCGCCCTCGTACTCGTCGCTGGTGATCAGCGACTCGAGCGCACCGTAGGCCTCGTCGCTGAGCTGGATGCCCGCGAGGAGCTCGGCGATATCCGGGTGCGCGGTGCCGAAGCCCGCGGGGCTGATGATGTGCAGGCCCTCGGGATCGCCCATGGCGCCCTTGGGATCCTCGAGATCCTTGATGTCGTAGGAGCTGTACGCCCAGAACGGGCGCCAGAGGGTCACGACGACCTCCTCCTGCTTGTCGATGGCGTTGCCCAGCACGGTGAGCATGGCCGCCGTCGACGAGGTCGCGAGCGTCCAGTCGTCGAGTCCGTAGGCCGGCATCATGGAGCTCTGGGTCACCTCGGTGAGGCCCGCGCCCGGCTCGATGCCGATAATCTCGCCGTCGAACAGATCCGCGTTGTCGGCGAGATCGTCCATCGAGTCGATCGAGGAGTACGACGGCACGGCGATCGTGAGCACCGCGTTGTCGTACCACACGCTGTGCGACTCGAGATCGTCGCCGAACTCCTCCCAGTAGCTGGCCTGGGTGACCTCCGGCCAGGCCGAGGCCCAGATGTCGATGTCGCCGTTCGCGAGGCCGGCGTACATCGGGCCGTTGTCGGTCAGCGGCTGGATATCGACGTCGTAGTCCAGCTTCTCGAGCTGGTTCGCCACGAGGTAGGTCATGCTCTGGCCGTCGGTCCAGCCATCGATGTAGCCGAGCGTGATGGTGCCCTTGTCGCCTTCGCCACCACCGCCGTTGCCGCTGTCACCGCCGTTCGAGCAGGCGGTCAGTGTGAGCGCGGACACGGCCGCGAGCGCGAGGAATCCTGTCAACTTCTTCTTCATAGTGTTTCCTTTCATCGCTTCTTTCAGGTGGAATTCGAGGAGCCTGCGCCGCTGTCGGCCAGGCAGCCGGCTACGCGGCCGCGGCGACAGCGGTCGCGGGACGCTCGCTGCGACGCTTCTTCGCGAGCGCGGAGAGCGATCCTCGGAAATCGTTCGGGTTGCCGAGCGCCGCCGTGACCCGGTCGAGGTACACGGCGATGATCACGACGCTGAGGCCCGCTTCGATTCCGAGCGCGAGCCGCTGGGTCGATACGGCCGACACCACGTCCATGCCGAGGCCGCGGGCTCCGACGAAGCCCGCGAGCACCGCCATCGAGAGCGAGAGCATGATCACCTGGTTGATGCCGGCCATGATGGTCGGCATGGCCAGGGGCAGCTGGATGCCGCGGAGGATCTTGCCGGGTGCGGCGCCGAACGCCTGGCCCGCCTCCACCGTCTCGGAATCGACTCCTCGAATGCCCAGCTCCGTGAAGCGCACACCCGGGGGGAGCGCGAAGATCACGGTCGCGAAGATGCCGGGCACGAAGCCGATGCTGAACAGCAGCACCGCGGGGATCAGGTAGACGAACGCCGGCATGGTCTGCATGAAGTCGAGCACCGGTTTGATGACCGCGCTGAACTTGTCGTTCTTCGCCGCGAGAATGCCGAGCGGCACCGCGATGGCTACCGCGATGAGGGTGGCGATGAGCACCAGACCGAGCGTCTGCATCGCGCTCTCCCAGAACCCCATCGACACGATCAGCAGGAAGGCGAGCACGGTTCCGATCGCGAACTGCCAGGAACGGATCGTCCATCCGATGAGCGCGAAGAGCGCGATCAGCACGATGAACGGCACCGCCAGCAATCCGTCCACGAGGCCGTTGGTGACCGCCCGGAGTACGATCGTGATGATGTCGATCAGCCACTCGAAGGTGTCTCGGAACCAATCGAACGCGATCTCGCCCCATTCGCCCACGGGAATGCGCAGGTTGTCCATCAGCGTGCCTCCTCGTGCATATCGATTCCGGATCCGATCGCGTCGCCGGGATCGTCTTCCGCAAGGGTCCGGGTGATCGTGGCCGCCGGCACGTCGGGCGTCGGCTCGATGACCGGGATCTCGGTCGTGGTGGCGGGCAGATCGGCGAGCGCCGCCAGCAGGGTGACGCGCGGCACGACGCCGATGAGGCGATCCTGGTCGTCGGTGACCGCGACGGGCAGCGGACTCTCGACCGCGAGCTCGAAGAGGTCGGCGATGTGCTGATCCGGGGTCACGATCGACGGCGTCGGACGGAGCATCTGCGTCAGGTCGGTGCCGCCCTCGCGCACCTGCCGCAGCACGTCCTTGTCGCGAACCACACCGAGCAGGGTGCGGGCGCCCGTCGTGACGAAGCACGCCGAGGTCTGCAGGTCGCGCATGGTGCGCAGCGCGGTGCGCGGGCCGGCGGAGGCCGGCACCACTGCGCGCGGCGGCTCCATGACGTCGCCCGCCGTGAGCACGCGGGCCCGATCCACGTCCTGCACGAACTGGGCCACGTAGTCGTTGGCGGGGTCGGTGAGGATGTCGTTGGGGGTGCCCACCTGCACGATGCGGCCGTCGCGCATCACGGCGATCCGATCGCCCAGGAACATGGCCTCGTTGAGGTCGTGCGTGATGAACACGATGGTCTTGCCGAGCTCCTGCTGCAGCTCGACGAGCTGCTCCTGCATTTCGCGCCGGATCAGCGGGTCGAGCGCCGAGAAGGCCTCGTCCATGAGCAGGATGTCGGTGTCTGCGGCGAGGGCGCGGGCGATGCCGACGCGCTGCTGCATGCCGCCCGACAGCTCGCCGGGGAGGCTGCGCTCCCAGCCTGCGAGGCCCACGCGTTCGAGCCAGCCGCGAGCGCGCTCCTGGCGCTCGGCCGTCGAGACGCCCTGCAGCTCGAGGCCGTAGGCGACGTTGTCGAGCACGGAGCGATGGGGGAGCAGCGCGAAGTGCTGGAAGACCATCGACATGTGGTCGCGCCGCAGCTCGCGCAGCTCGGCGGCGCTGCGGCCGACGACCTCGCTTCCGTTCACCTTGATGGATCCCTCGGTGGTCGGGTTGAGTCCGTTCAACATGCGGATGAGCGTGGACTTGCCCGAGCCGGAGAGGCCCATGACGACGAAGATCTCGCCGGCGCGCACCTCGAAGCCGGCATCGATGACTGCTGCCGTGCCCTGGGAGCGGAGCTCCTCGCGGGAGATCCCCTGCTTCAGGCGCTTCACGACGTCCTTCGGACGACGGCCGAATACTTTGTAGGCGTGCTTCACCTCGATTGCCGGCGCGCCATCGATCGCCCGGGCGGAGCGCTCGGTTGTTCTGTTCACTTGTTCACCCCTCTGCGGTGGGAAGCCGCGGGTCGTGGACACGCCCGGATAGACGTGCCTGTGCGGCGCGGAAAACGCGCACGCTCGAACTGCGGCCTCCCAACAGGCCGAATATCGTATTGCGGAATGTGTGCCGGCCAGCTGCCGTCGCGCCATCCTTCGACTCGCTGTAGCTCAGCGAAATTTGTTCCGAGGGGCACGACGAGCGGCACTGGTGCTCACTCGACGCTGACTCGACGCTAACAACGTCCTGGTGCGGGGTGCAAGGCGAGAAGGGGCGGCGGTGATGCAACATCCGTCGCTTACCTTGCTGTGATCAGGTATTTTACATTCCGTCCATCGTTATGCGGACGTTATACTCGGGTCTCGGCGCGGCGCATTCGCTCCCAGCGGTCGCGCGGCGAGGCGTGCGTTAGACTGTGGGTATCGACTGAGATCCGGCCATCACCGGGGAGTCTTCGGAAGAACGGCGTCGATCCGCGCCCCTGTCGGGGCGGGGTCGCCCGCCCGGTAGAACCGAACGGGTACGGCCCGTCATAGCCGAACGAAGGGGTTGCGCGCGCCGTTCAGGACGGCGGGTGCGGCAAGCGGGGTGGTACCGCGGGCGAAGGATCGCAGGATCCGGCGCTCGTCCCGGCGGGAATGCCGTTTCAGCAGGTCAGATCAAGCAGCCGCCCCGGAGGAGTCCATGCCCTACCCCCAGCAGTCGACCGGAGCCAACGTCTCGGGCGAGGCGTTCGGCGTCAGCCCGTCACCGAAGTTCCCGGAGATCGAGCAGCGGGTCCTCGCCTTCTGGCGGGAGGACGACACCTTCCGCGAGTCGATCCGCAGCCGCGAGGGCGCGGAGGAGTGGGTCTTCAACGACGGCCCGCCCTTCGCCAACGGCCTGCCCCACTACGGGCACCTGCTGACCGGCTACGCCAAGGACGTGTTCCCCCGCTACCAGACCATGCGCGGGCGCAAGGTCGAGCGACGCTTCGGGTGGGACACCCACGGGCTCCCGGCCGAGCTCGAGGCGATGAAGCAGCTCGGCATCACGGAGAAGTCCGAGATCGAGGAGATGGGCGTCGCGACCTTCAACGAGAAGGCCCGGGCATCGGTGCTGCAGTACACCCGCGAGTGGGAGGAGTACGTCACCCGCCAGGCCAGGTGGGTCGACTTCGAGAACGACTACAAGACGCTCAACCTGGGCTACATGGAGAGTGTCATCTGGGCGTTCAAGCAGCTCTACGACCGCGGCCTCGCCTACGAGGGATCCCGGATCCTGCCGTACTGCTGGCGCGATGAGACGCCGCTCTCGAATCACGAGCTCCGCATGGACGACGACGTCTACCAGATGCGCCAGGACCCGTCGGTCACCGTCACCTTCCCGCTGACCGGATCCCGCGCGACCGAGCTCGGGCTCGAGGGCGTGAGCGCGCTCGCATGGACGACGACGCCGTGGACCCTGCCGACCAACCTCGCACTCGCCGTGGGGCCGGGGATCTCCTACGCCGTCGTCCCGGCCGGACCGGCGGGCGGTGCGGACGGAGCCGCCGCGGGGGAGCGGGGCTATCTGCTCGCGGCCGATCTCGTCGCGAACCACGCCAAGGAACTCGGGTACGATTCCACCGACGCGGCTCGCGAGGCCGTCGTGCGCACCGTGCTCGGCTCCGAGCTCGCGGGCGTGCGCTACGAGCGGCTCTTCGACTACTACTCCGACGCGGAGGCCTGGGGCACGGAGAACGCCTGGCAGATCCTCGTCGACGGCTACGTCTCGACCGCCGACGGCACCGGCATCGTGCACCAGGCGCCCGCGTACGGCGAGGACGACATGCGCATCTGCGCCGTCGCGAACATCCCCGTGATCGTGAGCGTCGACGACAGCGGTCGTTTCCTGAAGTCGGTGCCCGATGTGGCGGGCGAGCTCTGGGCGGACGCGAACCGGCCGCTCATCCGCCTGCTCAAGCAGCGGGGCCGCCTGCTGCGCGAGGCGAGCTACGAGCACTCCTACCCGCACTGCTGGCGCTGCCGCAATCCGCTCATCTACAAGGCGGTCTCGAGCTGGTTCGTGCGGGTCACCGAGATCAAGGACCGCATGCTCGAGGTCAACGAGCAGATCACCTGGGTGCCCGAGAACGTGAAGCACGGACAGTTCGGCAAGTGGCTCGAGGGCGCACGCGACTGGTCGATCAGCCGCAACCGGTACTGGGGCTCGCCCATCCCCGTCTGGAAGAGCGACGACCCCGATTACCCGCGCGTCGACGTCTACGGCTCCGTCGCGGAGCTCGAAGCCGACTTCGGCGAGCTGCCGCGCAACGAGGCCGGCGAAATCGACCTGCACCGTCCCTACATCGACGAGCTGACCCGGCCCAACCCCGACGACCCGACGGGGCGCTCCACGATGCGCCGCATCGAGGACGTCATGGACGTGTGGTTCGACTCCGGTTCGATGCCGTTCGCCCAGGTCCACTACCCGTTCGAGAACCAGGAGTGGTTCGACACGCACCAGCCCGCCGACTTCATCGTCGAGTACATCGGGCAGACGCGCGGCTGGTTCTACGTGCAGCACGTGCTGGCCACCGCGCTCTTCGACCGTCCCGCATTCACGAACGTGATCAGCCACGGCATCGTGCTCGGCAGCGACGGCAACAAGATGTCGAAGTCGCTGCGCAACTATCCCGACGTCAACGAGGTCTTCGATCGCGACGGCTCGGACGCGATGCGGTGGTTCCTCATGGCCTCGCCCGTCGTGCGCGGCGGCAACCTCATCGTCACGGAGGAGGGCATTCGCGAGGGCGTGCGGCAGTTCATCCTGCCGCTGTGGAACAGCTGGTACTTCTTCAGCCTCTACGCCAACGCCGACGGACTCGACGCCGTGCGGCGCACCGACTCGACGGACCCGCTCGACCGGTACATCCTGGCCAAGACCGGGCAGCTGATCCGCGACGTCGAAGCGCACCTGGACGGACTCGACACGACCTCGGGGGCCGAGGCGCTGCGCGGATACGCGGAGGTGCTCACCAACTGGTACGTGCGGCGCTCGCGCGACCGCTTCTGGGAGGGCGTCGCGGGGGGCAACGGCAAGCCCGCGGCCGAGAAGGCGCGGAACCGGCAGGCCTTCGACACGCTGTACACCGTGCTCGAGACCGTGGCCCGCGTCGCGGCGCCTCTGGCACCGCTCGTCACGGAGGAGCTGTGGCGCGGCCTCGGCTACACGGAGGGGCGCAGCGGCGGCCGCTCGGTGCATCTCGAAGACTGGCCGGACGCCGCGGAGTTCCCCGAGGATCCCGAGCTCGTCGCCGCGATGGACGAGGTGCGGCAGATCACCTCCCAGGCGCTCGCGCTGCGCAAGGCCCGCCGCCTGCGCGTGCGGCTCCCGCTCGCGGAGCTCACCGTCGTCACCTCGCGTCCGCAGGCGCTCGAGCCCTTCGCCGACATCCTGCGCGAGGAGCTGAACGTCAAGTCGGTGCGCCTCGTGCAGCAGACCGAGACCAGCGCGGACGAGCACGGCATCGTGCAGACGCTCGCGGTGAACGCCCGCGCTGCCGGTCCGCGGCTCGGCAAGCAGGTGCAGCAGGCCATCAAGGCCGCGAAGTCCGGCGACTGGAGCGAGGAGGACGGCGTCCTGGTGGCCGGCGGCATCGCGCTCGAGCCGCAGGAGTACGAGCTCACGCTGAAGGTCGGCGATGGAACCGAGGAGGGGCCCGCGCTCGCACTGATCCCGGGCGGCGGCTTCGTGCTGCTCGCGACGGACACGACCCCCGAACTCGAGGCGGAGGGCATCGCGCGCGACGCGATCCGCGCGGTGCAGGAGGCGCGCAAGAACGCGGGTCTCGATGTGAGCGACCGGATCGTGCTCGCGCTGAACGCCGCGCCGGAGCACGCGGAAGCGCTCGAGACGCACCGCGAGCTCATCGCCGCGGAGACGCTCGCGGTCGGCTTCGCGGCGCAGGCGCTGCCGGCCGACGAGTTCGCCGGCATGCTGCAGCAGCTGCCCGAGACGGGTCCCGGCGTCTTCATATCGAGCGCACAGGCACTCGGATCCGCCAAGGACCCGATGGTCGTCACGATCGATGCCACCGATCACTGGAACACGGAGGCCGACAAGTGAGCACTGCAGCCGAGCGGGTCTACGCCGAACTGCTGGAGCGGGTCGGCGAGGCGAACCCGCGCCCGCGCATCGAACCCGTGCGGCGTCTCGCCGAACTCTCCGGTTCGCCGCAGCTGTCCTACCCGGTGATCCAGGTCGCAGGCACGAACGGCAAGACCTCGACGAGCCGCGCCATCGAGTCGCTCCTGCGCGCGCACGGGCTGCGCACCGGACTGTTCACCAGCCCGCACCTCGTCGACTTCACCGAGCGCTTCCAGATCGACGGCGCCCCCATCGAAGGCGACGTGCTCGCGGCGGCGTGGGACGAACTGCGGTTGCCGCTCGAGGTCGTCGACGCCGAGCTGCTGGCCTCGCAGCAGGGTCCCATCACGTTCTTCGAGGCCCTCGCCGTACTCGCGTTCACGGCGTTCGCCGACGCACCCGTCGAGGCCGCGGTCATCGAGGTCGGCATGGGCGGGGAGTGGGACGCCACGAACATCGTGGACGCGCGGGTCGCGGTGTTCACCCCGATCGACCTCGACCACATCGCGATCCTCGGCCCCGACATCGAGACGATCGCACGCACGAAGGCGGGCATCGTCAAGCCGGGCAGCGCGGTGGTCACCGCCGAGCAGGATCCGGCCGCGCTCGCGGAGCTCGAGGATGCCGCGGAGCGCAACGGATCGCGGTTCGTCGTGCAGGGGAGAGACTTCCGCCTGGTGGAGGACCGCCTCGCCGTCGGCGGCCGCCAGGTCGACGTGATCGGTCTGGGCGGATGGCGCTACGACCCCGCCTTCGTGCCCCTCTTCGGTCGGCATCAGGCGGAGAACACCGTGCTCGCCATCGCCGCGGTCGAGGCGTTCTTCGGCTCCGAGCGGTCCATTCCCGAGGAGGTGCTCGACGTGGGGCTCGCCCAGCTCACCTCGCCGGGGCGCCTGCAGCTCATCGGCACCGATCCGGTCGTCTACGTCGATGCGGCCCACAACCCGCACGGCGCTCAGGCGCTGGTGCGCGCCGTCACCGACTCGTTCAGCTTCGAGGAACTGGCGCTCGTCGTCGGCGTGCTCGCCGAGAAGGACGCGTTCGGGGTGCTCGAAGCCCTCGCCCCGATCGCGCACCGCGTCACGCTGACGCCTGTCGACTCGACGCGCAGCACTGACGCGGGAGAGCTGCGGGAGATCGCCGAGGAGGCGATACCCGACACTCCGATCGAGGTGGCCGAGTCGCTGCCCGAGGCCCTCGACGAGGCGCGGGCCTGGGCCGAGCGCGCCGAGGGGCGCGCCGTGCTCGTGATGGGATCGGTGCTGCTGGCGGGCGAGGCCGTCGCCCACTCCCGCGCCGAGGGATGGGGGATCGCATGACCCCGGATTCGCCCGCGCCGCAGCGCGATGACGAGCCCGAGCTGCAGCTGTCGCCGTCGGAGACGATGGCGCACAACTCGGCGATGCGGATCTCCGGCGCCCGCCGCGGGGTGCAGTCGACCCAGAAGGCCCTCGCATCGGTGGTCCTGGGGTTCGAACTCATCATCGTCGTACTGATCGGCCTGACGCTGTTCGGACTGAGCGTGCTCGAGCCGCGCGAACTCGGCCTCTACATCGGCGGCGGACTCGCGGTCCTGATCATCGGGGGGCTCGCCACGGTGCGCATCGGCCGTGTCGGCATCGTGATCGGGTGGATCGTCCACGCGCTCATGCTGGCCACCGCCATCCTGCTGCCGCAGGCGCTGATCGTCGGGCTGCTCTTCACCGCGCTCTGGATCTACTGCATGGTCAAGGGCGCGCAGATCGATCGGAACCGAGCGCAGTGGCTGGCCGCGCAGGGCGGCTAAGCTGGGAGATCGGGGTGCCACAGCGCCCGTTGATTTTCCGTGTGACGTAAGGAGCGTGCATGTCCGTAGAAGCAACCCTGATCCTGGTGAAGCCGGATGGCGTGATGCGCGGTCTGACCGGTGAGATCCTGCGCCGCATCGAGGCGAAGGGGTACCGGCTCGCCGGCATCAGGTTCGTGCACGCCGATCGCGAGCTGCTCGCCGCGCACTACGCAGAGCACGAGGGCAAGCCCTTCTACGAGCCGCTCATCGAGTTCATGAGCTCCGGCCCGATCGTCGCCATCCGCGCCGAGGGCGAGCGCGTGATCGAGGGGTTCCGCTCGCTCGCGGGAACGACCGATCCCACGACGGCTGCGCCCGGCACGATCCGCGGCGACCTGGGCCGGGACTGGGGGCTCAAGGTGCAGCAGAACCTCGTGCACGGCTCCGACTCGACGGAGTCGGCCGAGCGCGAGCTCGGGCTCTGGTTCGCGTAGCCCGGGATGAACTCGCTGGGGGCGGCCGAGGCGCGCCGCATCGCCCTGGCGGCGCAGGGCTTCACCAACAGCCCGCGGCTCCGCAGGCGCCGTCCCTTCGACCCGGCGCTCGAGCGGCTGCACGTGCTGCAGATCGACTCGGTCAACGTGTTCGCGCGCAGCCACTACCTGCCGCTCTTCTCGCGTCACGGCGAGTACGACCCGATCGCGCTCGACCGGCACCTGTGGCAGAGCGGCGAGTACACGGAGTACTGGGCGCACGAGGCCGCGTTCGTGCCCGTGCGCGATCGCGCCCTGTTCGGATGGCGCATGGAGGAGTACCGCCGGCGCTATGCCGCCGACGGCCGTGCCGACGCGCTCGCGGCGACGGTGCAGCGGGTGCGCGAGATGCTCGGCGACGGCGAGCCGCGACTGGTGCGCGAGCTGGAGGACGGGCCCCGTGAGAAGCGCGGTCCCTGGTGGGACTGGAGCGACACGAAGCGGGCCGTGGAGGTGCTCTTCGCCCAGGGCGAGGTCGTGGCGGCGGGACGGGAGAACTTCCAGCGCCGCTACGCGCTCGCCGAGCACGCGCTCCCGGCTGCGGCGCTGGATCCCGTGCCTCGCGCGGCGGCGCAGCGGGTGCTCGTGGAGCAGGCCGCGCGGTCCCTGGGCGTGGGCACCCTCGCCGACCTGGCCGATTATCACCGCTTGAAGACCGCCGATGCGCGCGCCGCCGTGCGGGAGCTGGAGGATGAGGGGGCCCTGATCCCGACACGGGTCGCCGGGTGGGTGACCAAGTCTGGGGCGCCGGAGTCGGCCTGGATGCACCGCGACAGCAGGCTGCCCTCGCGGCTCGTGCCCGATGCGCTGCTCACCCCGTTCGACCCGGTGGTCTGGTTCCGTCCCCGAGCCGAGCGCCTGTTCGACTTCCACTACCGCATCGAGATCTACACGCCGAAGGAGCAGCGGCAGTACGGCTACTACTGCCTCCCGCTCATGGTCGGGGGCCGGCTCGCGGGGCGCATCGACCTGAAGGCGGATCGCGCCGATCGGGCGCTGCTCGTGCAGGCCGCCTGGCGGGAGGAGCGAGCGCCCGCGCGCACCGCCGAGGCCGCCGTGCAGCTGCTCGGCCGTGCGGCCGCCTGGCAGGGGCTGCAGGAGGTGCGGGTGAGCGGCGCCGGCAATCTCGCGCTGCCGGAGCGCTTCGACGCGGCCTGAACCTCTCGGGCTCCTCGACCCATGCCGTGAGGGTGCGGGTCGCACCCGGGTGTCATCCGAGCTGCCGGCGCACCGCGTCGAGCACCGCCTCGGGATCGTCCGCCCAGAACCGCAGCAGTTCGACCTCGTGGGCCCCGTCCTTCGGCGGCAGCCCGGGCAGCCGCACCTCGGTGGGGCGCTCCAGCTCGATCTCGAGGTTGGTCTCGCCGCCCACCCAGACGGCGCAGACCCGCCTGCCCTCGTGCACGAACACGCGCCCCGGCTTCTCGGTGCTCGTCGGCTCGATGCTCTCGGCGGCCACCGTCCGTACGCGGATCGACGCGAAGTCGCTCCACGGCACCGGGATGTCGAGCTCGAGTCCCTCGCGCACGCGGCTACCGTCCGGGCCGACCGTGTGGGGACGGCTCAGGAATGCGCAGAGCATCCCGACCATCCAGGTCAACCCCCAGATCCCGATGATCAGGACGCCGATGCGCACCGGCGTCCAGCGGTGCACGATCAGATCGAGGATCGGGATCTCGACCGCCGAGAGCACGATGAAGATGATGACGACCGTGAGCACGGGCCGGTGGTAGCGGAATCCCAGTGCTCCGGGTGAGATCTTCGGGCGACGCACCACGACCCGCCACAGGCTCTCGTAGATGCGCAGCTCGACCCGCACGGCGCGGCTCAGGAGGCTGCGCAGACGCGCACCTCGGGACGGGGAGTTCGCGGTGACGCTGCCCGACGCGGTCACGGCCGCGCCTCTGCGGCGGCCGCGGTCTCCACGTCGGCGTAGTGCACGGACTCACCGCGCACGAGAGCCGTCAGCCGCCAGAACACGGCGTCGACGCCCCGCACGAAGGCATCCCGGTCGCCCTCCTCGACCGCGCCGAGCAGATCCTGCGCCAATTCGCGATGGTCCTCCTGCATCCGGGCCATCAGCCGTTCGGAGGACGGGGTCAGCGTGACGAGCACGGCGCGACGGTCATCCGGGTGCGGACGGCGCTCGACGTGCCCGGCCGTCTCCAGGCCGTCGACCAGGGCCGAGATGCTCCGGGGCGTGACCCCGAGCGCCTGCGCGAGCGTCTGCTGGGTCGAGGGACCGGTGTGCTGCAGGACCCAGAGCGCGTGGATGCGGGACTCCGTGAGGGAGGTGCCGGCGAACGCGCGGTGCATATCGCGCTGGAAGAGGGAGCTGATCGCCAGGAGGCGATCGAGGATCGTCGGTTCCATAGTCGTTACACTACTACTTAGTTACTATATGTAATAGATGAGGGTGCGGTCGCCGGTGCGCCGAAGGCGAACCCGCCGCACGAATGTCGGAGGCCCCGAGTAGTCTCGAACGCATGGAACCCACGCGCAGCGTCCGCCCGTTCGAAGTGGTCAGCGAGTACGAGCCGAGCGGCGATCAGCCCGCCGCGATCGAGGAGCTCGCCCAGCGGATCAACGCCGGCGAGACCGACATCGTGCTGCTCGGCGCGACCGGCACCGGCAAGTCGGCGACCACGGCCTGGCTCATCGAGCAGGTGCAGCGTCCGACCCTCATCCTGGCGCACAACAAGACCCTCGCGGCGCAGCTCGCCACCGAGTTCCGAGAGCTCATGCCGAACAACGCGGTCGAGTACTTCGTCAGCTACTACGACTACTACCAGCCCGAGGCCTACGTGCCGCAGACCGACACCTTCATCGAGAAGGACTCGTCGGTGAACGCCGAGGTCGAGCGGCTGCGGCACTCGACGACGAACGCGCTGCTCAGCCGCCGCGACGTGGTGGTCGTCTCCACCGTCTCGTGCATCTACGGCCTGGGCAAGCCCGAGGAGTACTACGAGGCGATGGTGCCGCTCATCGTGGGCGACCGGCTGGATCGCGACGTGCTGCTGCGCCGGTTCGTCGACATGCAGTACCAGCGCAACGACATCGAGTTCGTGCGCGGCAACTTCCGCGTGCGCGGCGACACCGTCGAGATCATCCCGATGTACGAGGAACTGGCGATCCGGATCGAGTTCTTCGGCGACGAGATCGAGGCCCTGTACTACCTGCACCCGGTGACGGGAGACGTGATCAAGCAGGTGGAGACGGTGTCGGTGTTCCCCGGATCCCACTACGTCGCCAGTCGTACGGTGATGAACCGCGCGATGGGCACGATCGCAGAGGAGCTCGACCGGCGCATCACCGAGCTGAAGCAGCAGAACAAGCTCGTCGAGGAGCAGCGGCTGCGCATGCGCACCACGTTCGATCTCGAGATGATGGAGCAGATCGGGTTCTGCTCGGGCATCGAGAACTACTCGCGCCACATCGACGGGCGGCAGCCGGGGGAGGCGCCGCACTGCCTGCTCGACTACTTCCCGGACGACTTCCTCGTGGTGATCGACGAGTCGCACGTGACCGTGCCGCAGATCGGCGCGATGTACGAGGGCGATGCCTCGCGCAAGCGCACCCTGGTCGATCACGGTTTCCGGTTGCCGAGCGCGCTCGACAACCGGCCGCTCAAGTTCGGCGAGTTCAAGGAGCGGGTCGGCCAGACCGTCTACCTCTCGGCCACGCCGGGCAAGTACGAGATGGAGCTGGCCGACGGCGTCGTGGAGCAGATCATCCGTCCCACGGGCCTCGTCGACCCCGAGATCGTGGTGAAGCCGTCGCAGGGGCAGATCGACGATCTGCTCGAGGAGGTGCGTCTGCGGGCCGAGCGCGACGAGCGGGTGCTCGTGACCACACTCACCAAGAAGATGGCCGAGCAGCTGACCACCTTCATGGAGGAGGCAGGGATCCGGGTGCGCTATCTGCACTCCGACGTCGACACGCTGCGCCGCGTCGAACTGCTCACCGAGCTGCGTGCCGGTGTGTACGACGTGCTCGTCGGCATCAACCTGCTGCGCGAGGGCCTCGACCTGCCCGAGGTCTCGCTGGTGGCGATCCTCGACGCCGACAAAGAGGGCTTCCTGCGGTCGTCCACCTCGCTCATCCAGACGATCGGACGCGCCGCCCGCAATGTCTCGGGTCAGGTCCACATGTACGCGGACACGATCACACGCTCCATGAGAGAGGCGATCGACGAGACCAACCGCCGTCGTGAGATCCAGGTCGCGTACAACACCGAGCGCGGTATCGATCCGCAGCCCCTGCGCAAGAAGATCGGCGACATCACCGAGATGCTCGCGCGCGAGGCCGCCGACACGGAGGACGTGCTCTCGCGCACCGGCGCCCATGCGCAGCGCAAGGGCGGCTCACCGCAGCGCGCGAAGGGCAAGGCCGCGGCGCGCGCCGGAGCGATCGCGAGCGAGGGCGCCGCCAAGCTCGAGGAGCTCATCGCGGACCTCACCGAGCAGATGCTCGTGGCCGCCGAGGAGCTCAAGTTCGAGCTCGCGGCGCGGCTGCGCGACGAGGTGGCCGAGCTCAAGCGAGAGCTGCGCAGCATGGACGCGGCGGGCCACCTGTAGGCCGAGGGCCCAGGACCGCATCGGACGCGCCATGTACCGCGAAACGGCGATCCCCGGACTCGGGACCCTGTGGGTTTCGGATCCGAGCGGCGCCGCCGCGAGGATTCCGGCCGACGGTTGCGCGGATATCATCCTGCGCGACGACGAGCTGATCGTCGCCGGTCCCTCCACCCGTTGGCTGCTCGCCAGGGGAGGCGCGCACCTTCCCACCGTCGGGCTGAGGTTCGCACCCGGCCTGGCGGGGACGGTGTTCGCCGTCGATCCCAGTGCGGTCCAGGATCGGATCGTTCTCGCGCAGGATCTGCTGCCCGTCTCGCTCCGCAGGCGAGGGGAGCTGGCGCTGCGCTCGCTGCTGGCCGCCGGAGGGTCCGGAGAGGCCGCCTGCGCCGACGACCCCGGAGCGTTCCGCCGGGCGGCGCGCACGATCCCGCGCGAACTCGATCTGGACCCCGATGCGGCGGATCTCCGTTGGGCCTCGGAGATCCGAGGGGCCGCACGGCGCGGGGAGCCGTTCGCGCAGCTCGCGGATCGACTGGGATACTCCGAGCGTCACCTGCGGAGGCGCGTGCTGCGGTCGTTCGGCTACGGCTATGCGGCGCTGCGGCGGGTGCTGCGGGCGGCACGCGCCGGTGAGCTGATCAGGACCGAGACGATGCTGGCCGAGGTCGCGCAACTCGCGGGCTACGCGGATCAACCCCATATGACGCGCGAGTTCAAGCGTGTGATCGGGGCCACTCCCGCTCAGCTGGCCGTGTCCGTCGACGAGGCGAGCGGTGCGTACAGGTCGATCGAATTGCCGTCAGGGTCGAGCACGGTCGAGTAGCGCTGACCCCACGGAGCGTCCCAGGGTGCGGTGTGGGCAGCCCCGGGATACCGATCCACGATCTCCGCGTAGACGCGGTCGACCTCGTCCGGGCTCTCCGCGCTGAACGCGAAACCGATCCGGTTCTCGCCGGTGGGGAGTTCGAAGCCGGGCATGAACCCCTGAACGGTCGAGACGGGATCCCAGGCGAGTGTCATGCCGCTCGGCAGCTTCGCCTCGGCGTGCGGCGCGTCCTCCTGGACCGGTGGAACGTCCACCCCCAGTGCGCGGTAGAACGCGAGCGAGGCCCCGAGGTCGGCTGTGACGATGCCGATGAAGTCGAATTGAAGTGCCATGAATGCCAGCGTACGCGTCGGCGCAGAAGGCCGATAGAACGAAACGGACCTGTCGGAGCGGGCGCCGGTGCCGTGATCGCACCGCGCGCGCCCGGAGTCGCTAGCCGGCCACCGGCTGTCGCAGGATCGTGCGCTGCTTCTCCGGCGCGACCCGCCGGAAGTCGCTGAGGTAGATCTCGTGGTGCGTGCCCGCCATGCGCATGCCCTGATCGGGAATGATCTCGTGGTGCATGCGGTGCAGCACGGCGCCCTCGTCGTCGAAGGACCCGACGTGCAGCGTCTGCACGCAGCGCCCCTCCGAGAGCACGTCGAACCGCACCTCGTCGAGCCTGGGCGCGCCGCCCTTCCTGCGCACCCGCTCCACCGCGGAGACGAAGGCCTCGTGCTCGAGCCAGTCGGGCGCCATGAGCATGAGGGTCCAATCCCACTCGGCCTTGTCCCGGGCCGTGGTGAACGCCGCCATGTCGTCGGCCCACCAGAGTCCCTCGAGCGGCGGCACGACGTAGTCCCGGCCGAGTTCCCGCTTGCTGGCGAACTTCATCGCGTAGGCCAGGGGGTAGAGCGACTCGATCGCTTCCGAGAACTCCGGAGAACCGTTGGGGTCGCCGTGGCCGTCGATCATCAGATACCGCGTCGGCGGCATCTCGATGGTGCGGAACTCACCGCGCTTGGCGCGGTACGCATCGAGCTCTTTCTTGAAGTCGATCTTCGGGGCTGCGGAGGAGGTCACGCGGCCAGTGTATGCGCCCCGGGGGTTCCGCGGGCGGTGACATCGTCCGCACCGACATCGACCGCACCGACCTCGCCCAGACGCTCTGCGGTCCGGCTGAACCGTCCCGCCCGCGTCACAGCAGCAGGTACCCGTACCGTTCGGCGATCGTATCGATCACCCCGGTGAGCTCCTCGCGATCGAGTTCGAGCAGGGCGAGCGGATGCCGGGGGAGAGCGTCCGCAGCGGGCTCCCAGAGCGCGGCGACTCTGGCCGAGGGCACGATCGACGACGACGCCAGCACACCGTCGAGATCCGGATAGCTCGCACGGATCGCGCGGGCCCACTCGCGGGAGCGCTCGCGCTCGCCCGAGGCGATCGCGGCGTTGCCGCCCGCCACCGCGATCCAGTCGCTGTCGCTCAGGTCGAGCAGGCGGAGGGGCCGAACGGTCTCGAATACGGCGAGGGTCGGCGAGCCGGCTCCTCGCCGGATGATGCGGTGCTGCTGGAACACCTCGAGCAGGCATGCGGCGAGCGCGGACTCGAGGTCCGATCCGCTCTCGGCACCGGGCCCGTGCTCCTCGAGCACCGTGTACATCACTCCGCTTCCGGGGTGCGCTCCCGTCGGTTCCGGGTGCGGGTCGAAGCGCGCGTCGAGGGGACCGAACTCGCGGAACTCGAACCACTCGGCGGGGTGCGCTCCGCCCGCGCGGAAGATCCGGGCGAGCACACTCCCGTCGGCCGTCTCCCGCACCCAGCGGGGGTCGGCATCGAGCGCGGGGAAGCGTGCCGGGTCCGGCGCGGGCAGATACTCGCTCACGGCAGCCGATTGAGCGCGTCGTCGACCGCGGCGGCGGCGGCGGCGGGATCTCCGCCCTGCGCCAGCCACTCGAACGGCGCGAGCGCTTCGCCGTCGACCCGGAGCCGCGGCGCCGGCGAGGTGAGCACCCGTTCCGTGAGTAGCAGGGGAGTTCCCGGCGGGACGGCCCGGGCGACCGCGGACCATCCGTGAGGCTCGCGCCCATCGGGGAACTGGAACCGCGGAAGATGCCAGCCGTCGCTGCGGCGCTGGGCGAGCAGGGTGCCCGCGGCGCAGCGCTGCCGCACCCGGGCGCTCGTCACGCCGAGCATCTCCGCCGCCTCCGACACGGAGCAGGACTGCTGCTCCATCTGCCGTTCCCACAGCCGGCCCCGTGTCGTCGCAGGCAGGGCCGTGGTGGCCTGCAGAGCCGTTTCGCCCACCCCCAGTCGCGCCAGAGCCGACACCTCGGCGTCCGTGAGACCCCGAGTGCCGACGCGCTGGTGAGCCACGATGCCGGCCAGCATCTCCTCGGCGATGTCGAGATCGTCCTCCTCGATCTGGGTGACGAGTGCGAGCAGACGATCCCGCGTCGCCCGTTCGCGGGAGAGCCGCGGGATGCGCGTCCCGCCCTCGGGCAGCTGTGCGATCGACATCTCGAATCCTTTCGTTCGCTTGCGTCAATAGTACCCGAAAGCGAGCGCCCTGAGAAGTGCGCCCACCGCGAAATTCATCGTATATATGTTCGAATACCGGCCCATCCCGACGTAGGATGGGGTGGTGACTTCCACGCCCGCTCACCACAGCCCCACCCCCATCCGCTCCTCAGCGTCGCACGCTCACATCAGCGTCCGCGGCGCTCGCGTCCACAACCTCCGAGACGTCGATCTGAGTATCCCGCGCGACTCGATGGTGGTGTTCACCGGCCTCTCCGGCAGCGGCAAGTCGAGCCTCGCCTTCGACACGATCTTCGCCGAGGGGCAGCGCCGGTACGTCGAGAGCCTGAGCGCCTACGCCAGGCAGTTCCTCGGCCAGGTCGACCGCCCCGATGTCGACTTCATCGAGGGGCTCAGCCCCGCGGTCTCGATCGATCAGAAATCGACCAACCGCAACCCCCGAAGCACGGTCGGCACGATCACCGAGATCTACGACTACATGCGACTGCTGTGGGCGCGCGTCGGCATCCCGCACTGCGCGGTGTGCGGCGAGCGCATCGAGTCGCAGACGGTGCAGCAGATCGCGGACCGCCTCATGGAGCTGCCGGAGCGCACGCGCTACCAGGTGCTCGCGCCGGTGGTGAGCAAGAAGAAGGGGGAGTTCGTCGATCTCTTCCAGGATCTCGCGGCGAGCGGCTACTCGCGCGCCCTCGTGGACGGCGAGATGGTGCAGCTCTCGGATCCGCCGAAGCTCAAGAAGCAGATCAAGCACGACATCTCGGTGGTCGTGGATCGCCTCGTCGCCGGCCCCGACGTACTCGGGCGGCTGACCGACTCGCTCGAGACCGCACTGCGTCTCGCGGGCGGCACCGTGGGGGTCGACTTCGTGGATCTCGACCCGAAGACCGACGATCGCACACGGCTGTTCTCGGAGAAGCTGAGCTGCCCGAATCAGCACCCCGTCCAGCTGACGGAGATCGAACCGCGCACCTTCTCGTTCAACGCTCCCTTCGGCGCCTGCCCGACCTGCTCCGGCCTCGGCACGAGCATGTCGGTCGACGAGGACCTGGTGCTCGGCGATCCCGAGCTCTCGATCACCGAGGGGGTCATCGTCCCCTGGACCAGCCAGGGCAAGAGCCTCTACCAGTACTACGAGAAGCTGCTCACCGGCCTCTCGCACGACCTCGATTTCTCGCTCGACACTCCCTGGGAGCGGCTGAGCGAGGACGTGCAGCAGGCCGTGCTGTACGGCAACGACTTCAAGGTCAACGTGCGCTGGAAGAACCGCTTCGGCCGCGAGGTCAAGTACTCGAGCGGTTTCGAGGGCGTGATCCCGTTCATCGAGCGCCAGTACGCCGAGGCCGAGAGCGACGCCAAGCGCGACCGCTGGCAGGAGTTCCTGCGCGAGGTGCCCTGCCACACCTGCCACGGGCAGCGCCTCAAGCCCGAGGTGCTCGCGGTCACGGTGAACGGGCAGTCCATCGCGGGCGTCACCGCGTTCAGCCTCACCGACGCCAAGCGCTTCTTCGACGAGGTCGAGCTCACGGAGCGCGAGGCGAGGATCGCGGCCCAGGTGCTGCGCGAGATCCGTCTGCGCTTCGACTTCCTCATCGAGGTCGGCCTCGGCTACCTCACGCTGGCCCGGGCGGCGGGCACGCTGAGCGGCGGCGAGGCGCAGCGGATCCGACTCGCCACCCAGATCGGATCCGGGCTCACGGGGGTGCTCTACGTGCTCGACGAACCGAGCATCGGCCTGCACCAGCGGGACAACCGCCGTCTGATCGAGACCCTGCTGAAGCTGCGGGACCTCGGCAACACCCTGATCGTCGTGGAGCACGACGAGGAGACCATCGAGGCGGCCGATTGGATCGTCGATATCGGCCCGGGCGCCGGCGTCGAGGGCGGAACCGTCGTGCACTCGGGGGAGTACGGCGGCCTGCTCGAGAACACGCACTCGATCACGGGCGACTACCTCGCCGGAAGGCGCAGCATCGACACGCCGAAGAAGCGCCGCAAGCGCGACCGCAAGCGCGAGCTCAAGGTCGTGGGCGCACGCTCCAACAACCTCAAGAACGTCGACGCGGTCTTCCCGCTCGGGGTGATGACCGCGGTCACCGGCGTCTCCGGATCGGGCAAGTCGACCCTCGTCAACGACATCCTCTACCGCGTGCTCGCCAACCAGCTCAACGGTGCCCGCCTCGTTCCCGGCAAGCACACGCGCGTCACCGGTCTCGAGCACCTCGACAAGGTGGTGCACGTCGATCAGGCGCCGATCGGTCGTACACCGAGATCGAATCCCGCCACCTACACGGGCGTCTTCGACAAGATCCGCACCCTCTTCGCCGAGACCCCCGAGGCGAAGACCCGCGGGTATCTGCCCGGCCGCTTCAGCTTCAACGTCAAGGGCGGCCGGTGCGAGGCCTGCTCGGGCGACGGCACGCTGAAGATCGAGATGAACTTCCTGCCCGACGTCTACGTGGCCTGCGAGGCGTGCGGCGGCAAGCGGTACAACCGCGAGACCCTGCAGGTGCGCTACAAGGGCAAGAACATCTCCGAGGTGCTCGAGATGCCGATCGCCGAGGCGGAGGAGTTCTTCCGCCCGATCTCCTCGATCCACCGCTATATGAAGACGCTCGTCGACGTCGGTCTCGGCTATGTGCGTCTGGGCCAGAGCGCCACCACCCTCTCGGGCGGCGAGGCGCAGCGCGTCAAGCTCGCGACCGAGCTGCAGAAGCGCTCGAACGGCCGCAGCATCTACGTGCTCGACGAGCCGACCACGGGCCTGCACTTCGAGGACGTGCGCAAACTGCTGCTCGTGCTGAACGGCCTGGTCGAGAAGGGCAACACCGTCATCACGATCGAGCACAACCTCGACGTGATCCGCAGCGCCGACTGGATCATTGACCTCGGCCCGGAGGGCGGATCGGGCGGCGGCACGATCCTCGCGGAGGGCACGCCGGAGCAGCTGGCCAAGCACCCCGAGAGCCACACCGGGCGCTTCCTCGGAGAGGTGCTCGGCGGCTGGGCCGCGAAGTCGGCGCGAGCGGCCCAGCGCGAGCACGTGCAGCGGGAGTCGGCTTGAGCCCAGACGACCACCGGCTCTCGTTCCGCCCCGCGCAGGGCGAGATCCCGACGAGCCCGGGGGTCTACCGCTTCAGCGACCGGCACGGGCGGGTGCTGTACATCGGCAAGGCCAAGAACCTGCGGGCCAGGCTGGCCAACTACTTCCAGCCGATGCACTCGCTCATGCCGCGCACCCGCACCATGCTGTCGCTCGCGGCCAAGCTCGACTGGACGGTGGTGGCGACCGACACCGAGTCGCTCGTGCTCGAGCACACGTGGATCACCGAGTTCAAGCCGCCCTTCAACGTGCAGTTCAAGGACGACAAGACCTACCCCTATCTCGCCGTGACCCTGCGGGAGGAGGCGCCGCGCCTCATCATCACCCGTAACGAGAGGATCCGCGGCGCGAGGTACTTCGGGCCCTATCCGAAGGTCTGGGCGCTGCGGGAGACCACGGCACTGCTGCAGCAGGCGTTCCCCATCCGCACCTGCAACGACGCCGATTACAAGCGCGCCGTGCAGAGCGGACGGCCCTGCCTCGCGGGCCAGATCGGACGCTGCAGCGGCCCGTGCTCGCAGAAGCTGACCATCGAGGAGCATCGCGCCCGCGTCGAGGAGCTGGTGTCGTTCCTCGGCGGCGGCGACCGCTCCCATCTGAAGCGGCTGCAGCGCGCCATGCGCGACGCCGCGGCCGAGCAGCGCTACGAGGAGGCGGCCAGGCTGCGCGATCAGGCGCAGGCCGTCGAGCACGTGATGGAGAAGAACGCCGTCGTGCTCGGTCTCGACGTCAACCTC
The DNA here is from genome assembly GCF_001273835.1 of Leucobacter celer subsp. astrifaciens. GTDB lineage: Bacteria > Actinomycetota > Actinomycetes > Actinomycetales > Microbacteriaceae > Leucobacter > Leucobacter celer. The sequence goes on from NZ_JHEI01000136.1 coordinate 469,066, forward strand.
GACGTGTTCGGGCTGCGCGCCGACGAACTGGCCGCCGCCGCGCACCAGTTCATCATCCGCGGGGGCCGGATCCGGGGCGAGCGCAGCTGGATCGTCGACGTGGAACTCGACGACTCGCCCGGCACGCTGCTGGAGCAGGTGATCCAGTCGGCCTATGATGGGGATCGGGAACCCCCGCCGGAGATCCTCGTACCGCAGCTCCCCGACAACACCCCGGAGCTCGAAGAAGCCCTGAGCGCGCATCGCCCCCGACGCGGACGGGTCCGCCTGCGCGTGCCCGAACGGGGCGACAAGGTGCAGCTCATGGAGCGGGCGGTGCTCAACGCCGGCGAGCAGCTGATCCGGCACAAGCTCAAGCGCGCAGCCGATCTGACCGCCCGCACCGACGCCCTCGCCGAGCTGCAGCGCGCGCTCGGCATGGCAGAACCCCCGCTGCGCATCGAGTGCATCGACGTGTCCCACCTGCAGGGCACGGGCGTCGTCGCGTCGCTCGTCGTCTTCGAGGACGGCCTTCCCGCGAAGGGGGCCTACCGCAAGTACCGGATCGAGCAGACGCGCGACGACACCGATTCGATCCACCAGGTGGTGTCGCGCCGAGCCGCGCAGCTCAACCATGCCCGGGCGAGCGGCGAGGCTCCGAGCGGGATCTACCGCGACCGGCCTCAGCTCATCATCGTCGACGGCGGAGAACCGCAGGTGCGGGCGGCCGCGCGCGCACTCGAGGAGGCCGGGATCACCGACGTCGCGCTGTGCGGGATCGCAAAGCGGCTCGAGGAGATCTGGCTGCCCGGGGACCCCTTCCCGGTGATCCTGCCGCGCACGAGCGAGGCGCTGTTCCTCGTGCAGCGCGTGCGCGACGAGGCGCACCGCTTCGCCATCGCATTCCAGCGCCAGCGCCGCAGCACATCGATCGCGAGCCGGCTGTCGGAGGTCCCGGGCCTGGGGCCCAAGCGGGTGCAGGGCCTGCTCAAGCACTTCGGCTCGGTCGCGCGGTTGCGCGCGGCATCGCACGAGGAGCTGTCGGCCGCGCCCGGCCTGGGGCCCAAGCTCGCCGAGCAGGTGCTCGCGCACCTCGGCCACGACCCCGAGGCTGCGGCTAAGCTTGAGGCAGCAGCTGAATCGATGCCGGACGGGGAGGATCGCGAATGAACGAGCAGGTATCCGGACAGGAGATCCTCATCGTCACCGGCATGTCCGGTGCCGGTCGCAGCACCGTGGCGAACACGCTCGAAGACCTCGGCTGGTACGTGGTCGACAATCTGCCGCTGTCGATGCTGAAGACGCTGGCCGACATGGCGGACCGGTCCGGGGGAGCGCTGCCCCGGATCGTGGCCGTCGTCGATGTGCGCGGCCGGGATCTGTTCGGCGAGATCCAGGAGACGGTGGTCGAACTGCGCGGGAACGCGACGGTGCGCATCGTCTTCCTCGACGCGACCGATGAGATCCTCGTGCGTCGCTACGAGTCCGTGCGCCGGCCGCATCCGCTGCAGGGCGAGGCGGGCAGCCTCCTCGAGGGCATCCGGCTGGAGCGGGAGCGGCTGCAGGAGCTGCGCGCGTCCAGCGACGTCGTCATCGACACCTCGCGCTACAACGTGCACGATCTGTCGACCGCCACCCGCGATCTGTTCTCGGACGACAACACGCCCGGGCTGCAGCTGTCGGTGGTCAGCTTCGGCTTCAAGTACGGCACCCCGACCGACGTCGATCTCATGGTCGACATGCGCTTCCTGCCGAATCCGTTCTGGATCCCCGAGTTGCGCCCCCTGACCGGGGTCGATCCCGAGGTGAAGGACTACGTGCTGAGCCGCGACGGAGCGGCGGACTTCCTCGATCACTACGTGGCCGCGCTCACCCCGGTGCTCGCCGGCTTCCAGCGGGAGAACAAACGGCACGCCTCGCTCGCGGTAGGATGCACCGGCGGCAAACACCGCTCGGTCGCGACCGCCCGCGAGCTCGCAGACCGTCTCGCCGGGCTGCCCGGCGTCAGCGTCAGCCTGCGTCACCGCGACCTCGGTCGCGAGTGACCCGCGCGCCGTCGATCGTTACATTTTCGCGCTTTCACGCCAGACTCCGAAAGGACCCCAATTCGTGCTGTCGACCCCCGAGGTGAAGAGTGAACTCGTCCGTTTCCCGGTGCAGCGCACCGGCGAACGGATCGCGGAGGTCGCGACGATCCTGCGTCTCGCCGGCGGACTGCACACCATATCGGGCCGGATCGCCCTCGAGGCGGAGCTGCACACCCCGCAGATCGTGCAGCGCGTCCGCAAGGACCTCGCCGAGCTCTACGGCGTGCGCTCGGAGGCCAAGCAGCTGCCTCCGTCGAGCACTCGTCCCGGCGCCCCGCAGTTCCTCGTCCGCGTGCTGGACGGCGAGACTCTCGCCCGCCAGCTCGGCCTGCTCGATCAGCGCCGCCGCCAGATCAGGGGCCTGCCGAACCGGCTCACGACGGGTGCTCAGGCCGAACTCGCCGCTATCTGGCGGGGTGCCTTCCTCGCGCGCGGCGGGATCACCGCCCCCGGTCGTTCCGCCGGTCTCGAGCTCGTCTGCCCCACGAGCGAGGTCGCCATGGCCCTCGTCGGCGCGGCGAACCGCCTCGGCATCGAGGCCAAGAGCCGCGAGATCCGCGGTCAGAACAAGGTCATGATCCGCGACAGCGAGGCGATCGGCGAGATGCTCGGCGCCATGGGCGCCGAGGAGGCGCGCACCAGCTGGGAGGAGCTGCGCCGGGCCCGCGAGACCCGCGCCACCGCGAACCGTCTCGTCAACTTCGACGACGCCAACCTGAGGCGTTCGGCGCAGGCCTCGGTCGCCGCCTGCGCGCGCGTCGAGCGTGCACTCGAGATCCTCGGCGACGATGTGCCCGAGCACCTGCAGTACGCGGGGCAGCTGCGCCTCCAGCATCGCGAGGCCAGCCTCGACGATCTCGGCGCGCGCGCCGATCCGCCGCTCACGAAGGACGCGATCGCCGGGCGGATCCGCCGGCTGCTCGCCATGGCCGACAAGGAGGCCGAGGCGCGGGACATCCCCGGCACCGAGGCGAGCCTGCCGGAGGAGCTCGACTCGCTGTAGCCGAGTCGACACTCGCCGTCAAGGCCCGTCATTCTCCGACGCTCCGGGGCGCGGAGTCATAGACTGGACCCGACAACTGATGACCCAGAGATTGGAGCGCCGCATGGCTGCCTACTCACTTCCCGAGCTTCCCTATGATTACGCTGCTCTCGAGCCGCACATCAGCGGCAAGATCATGCAGTTGCACCACGACAAGCACCACCAGGCCTATGTGACCGGTGCCAACACGGCGCTCGAGCAGCTCGCCGAGGCCCGCGAGACCGAGAACTTCGCGAACATCAACAAGCTCGAGAAGGATCTGGCCTTCCACCTCGGCGGTCACACGAACCACACGATCTTCTGGAACAACCTGTCGCCCGAGGGCGGCGGGGAGCCTGAGGGCGAACTCGCCGAGGCGATCAAGGATCAGTTCGGCTCGTTCGCCAAGTTCCAGGCGCAGTTCGCGGCGGTCGCGAACGGCATCCAGGGATCGGGCTGGTCGGTGCTCGCATGGGACACGATCGGCCAGCGCCTCTCGATCTTCCAGCTGTTCGATCAGCAGGCCAACGTGCCGCTCGGCCAGACGCCGCTGCTCATGCTCGACATGTGGGAGCACGCCTTCTACCTCGACTACCTCAATGTGAAGGCCGACTACGTCAAGGCGTTCTGGAACATCGCGAACTGGCAGGACGTGGCGAAGCGCCTCGAGACGGCCCGCGCGCAGACGCCCGGCCTGATCTGATCCGCCTGTAGAGCCCGAGCCTCCGAGGAGTCCGCCACACCCATGCGCACCATCGAATCCCTGGGATCGCTGCGCTCTCGGACGGTCATCGTCCGCTGCGATCTCAACGTCCCGCTCGCCGACGGCGTCATCACCGATGACGGTCGTATCCGGGCTTCGCTCACCACCGTCCGCGAGCTGCGCGAAGCCGGCGCACGGGTGGTGCTGATCAGTCACCTGGGACGCCCGAAGGGCGCTCCGGAGGAGCGGTACTCGCTGCGACCCGTGGCGGAGCGCATGGGGGAGCTGCTCGGCGCCCCCGTCGAGTTCGTCGCCGAGACCGTCGGGGCGGAAGCCTCTGCGGCGGTCGGCGCCCTCGGCGAGGGTGATGTCGTGCTGCTCGAAAACCTCCGCTTCAACCCGGGCGAGACGAGCAAGGACGAGGCGGAGCGCCGCGCCTTCGCGCAGCGGCTCGCCGATCTCGGCGACGCGTTCGTCTCCGACGGCTTCGGGGTGGTGCACCGGCGCCAGGCGAGCGTGTACGAGCTCGCCCAGCTGCTGCCGAGCGCGGCCGGACGCCTGGTCGCGGCCGAGCTCGAGGTGCTGCAGCGGCTCACCGACCGCCCGGAGCGTCCCTATACGGTGGTGCTCGGCGGTTCGAAGGTCTCCGACAAGCTCGGGGTGATCTCGCACCTGCTCGAGCGCGTGGACACGCTCCTCATCGGGGGCGGCATGCTCTTCACGTTCCTCGCGGCCCAGGGCCACGGCGTCGCCGCCAGCCTGCTGGAGGCGGACCAGCTCGAGACCGTGCGCGGCTATCTCGCCGACGCCGAGCGGCGCGGCGTGCGCATCGTCCTGCCGAGCGACGTGGTCGTGGCCGAGGCCTTCTCGGCCGACGCCGCCCACGAGGTGGTGCCGGCGGGCGCGATCGAGTCCTCCCGCTTCGGGGCGGCGGGGATCGGGCTCGACATCGGGCCCGATTCAGCGCGGACCTTCGCGGCCGTGATCGCGGAGTCGGCCACCGTGTTCTGGAACGGCCCGATGGGCGTGTTCGAGATGGAGGCGTTCGCAAGCGGCACTCGCACCGTCGCGCAGGCGCTCACCGACACCGACGGCTTCACCGTGGTCGGCGGAGGCGATTCCGCCGCGGCCGTGCGCGCGCTCGGTTTCGATGACGATCAGTTCGGACACATTTCGACGGGTGGCGGCGCGAGCCTCGAGTTCCTCGAGGGCAAGCAGCTTCCCGGACTGGAGGTAGTCGCGTGAACGACCAGACTCAGCAGAACCCCGAGGGGGCCGCACCACCGGCCGTCCGCGAACCCCTGCCGCAGGCGGATCGCACCCCGCTCATCGCCGGCAACTGGAAGATGAACCTGGATCATCTGCAGGCGATCGCGCTCGTGCAGAAGCTCTCCTGGAGTCTGAAGGACGTGCGGCACGACTACCAGCAGGCCGAGGTCGCGGTCTTTCCGCCGTTCACCGATCTGCGCTCCGTGCAGACGCTGCTCGCGGCCGACAAGCTGTCGCTCGCCCTCGGCGCGCAGGACGTCTCCCCGCACGAATCCGGTGCCTACACCGGCGATGTCTCGGCCGCGATGCTCGCGAAGCTCGACGTGGCCTACGTGCTCGTGGGGCACTCCGAGCGCCGCCAGGGGCACGGCGAGAGCGACCGGACCGTCGGCCTCAAGGCCCTCGCCGCGCACCGCGCCGGCATGGTGCCGATGATCTGCGTCGGTGAGACGGCCGAGGATCTCGAGGAGCACGGTGCGGCCGCGATCCCGCTCGCGCAGCTCACCGCAGCTCTTGCGGAGCTTCCCGCGGACGCCGAGTTCGTCGTCGCCTACGAGCCCGTCTGGGCGATCGGCAGCGGTCAGGCCGCGACGCCGGAACAGGCGGAGGAGGTGGCTCGCGCACTGCGCGAGGCGCTGCGCGAGCTGCGGGACGACACCCGCGCGGCAGCGACGCGCATCCTGTACGGCGGCTCGGTCGCGAGCCAGAACGTCGCGAGCTTCCTGCGCCAGCCGAACGTCGACGGCGCCCTCGTCGGCGGCGCCAGCCTCAAAGCGGACGAGTTCTCCCGCATCGTCCAGTTCAAGAAGCACGTCACCGCCGCGTAGCACCGCGCTCCTCGCGGCTCGCGCGAGGAACCGGAGCACACGCACAGATCCTCCCGATATACTGAACGTTGGTTTTCCACGCCCTCGACCCCTGAAAGGTGAACCGCGTGCTCATCCTCAAGATCGCACTGATCGTCATCCTCGTGATCACGAGCCTGCTGCTCACCCTCTTCATCCTGCTGCACAAGGGCCGGGGCGGCGGCCTCTCCGATATGTTCGGCGGCGGCGTCACCTCGAGCCTGGGTTCGTCGGGCGTGGCGGAGCGCAACCTCAACCGCATCACCGTGGTGGTCTCGCTGGTGTGGGTGGCCTCGATCGTCGGTCTCGGGCTCCTCGCCCGCTTCTCGGTCGTCTGACCCGCACCGACCAGTCCAGCAACATGCTCGCGGGGGGACCCCCGCGAGCATCGCACTCTCTTCAGAAAGGTATCCATGGCCGGCAGTAACGCCATCCGTGGTGCGCGCGTCGGATCCGGCCCCATGGGGGAGCAGGATCACGGAGCTCGCGCCGATCGCATCCAGATTTCGTACTGGGACGCCCTGGGCAACGAGACGGTCCGCTACTTCGCGGCCGATGTCGCCGCAGAGGAGATCCCCGAGCAGATCGATTCCCCGACGACCGGCCTGCCCGCGGGCCGCGACCAGGCGAACCCGCCGCTGCTCCCGAAGAACGAGCCGTACAAGACGCACCTCGCGTACGTGAAGGAGCGCCGCACGCCCGAGGAGGCCGACGAGCTCCTGGAGGCCGCGCTGCAGAAGCTGCGCGAGCGCCGCGGTACCGCCCGCAAGTCGGCGTAGCGGTCGCAGAGACGCCGAAGGGCCGGGATCCCCGTGGGGGTCCCGGCCCTTCGGCGTGTGCCGGCCGGTTGAGCGACGGACGGCTGACCGGCCGAGCCTGGCGTTGCTCGGCGCGCTCGGCTACAGCGCCGCGAGGAGCTCGCCGAGCGATGGATCGCCGCTGCCCGAGAGGGGGAGTACGAGCACCGGCCGGCCGCGCTCCTCGAGCACCTCCCGGTCGCCGCGGACCTGGGCTGCGATGAGAGCGCCGAAGCTGCTCTCCGCACCGGGGATCATGAGGTCCCGGTCGACGACCTCGGTCACCTGCAGGAACGCGCCGAGGGCCGGCCCGCCCTTGTGCAGCTGCCCCACGGAGTGCAGGTAGGAGGGTCCGAATCCGAGCGCCACCGGAACGCCCAGCTCCGTGGCGAGCCGCTGCCGCAGCTCTCGCAGCGCCGCGGCGTAGCGACCCGCGGGGTCGACGTAGGCCTGGATCGCGAGATAGCCGCCCGCCGGTGCGATGGCCCGGAGCTCGGCGGCGAGCCGATCGGCGTCGGGCGCCTCGGGTGCGTCGGAGCCGCGTGCCGCCGCGGTTCCGAGTGCCGCACGCGCGGCCACCTTCGCCGCCTCGACGTCGGGCTGGTTGAACGGATCGATGCCCATGAGGCGGCCGAGGGCGGCCGTCGCGACCTCCCACAGCAGGATCTGGGAACCCAGCGCTCCGGCAGTCGCCAGGTCCCAGCCGGCTTCGGAACCCGTGTGGTCCGGATCCGGGAGAACAGCCCCCGCACGGACCCGCACGGTGTTCGCGGGCGGCGCGGCGATCTCAGCGGCCGTAGCGGGCAGCGCGATCGGCAGCACGCCCCGGCCGTCCTTGCCGGTCGACTCCGCGACGAGCTGCTCGATCCAGGCGCCGAAGCCCCACTCGGAGCCTGCGGCCTCGGAGACGGCGAGCACGAACCGCTCGGGCAGACCGGCCGCGATCGCCGCGGCGAGACGCGCGGCGGGATTCTCGGGGGAGTCGCTCGCGAGGGCCTCGCGCACGTTCTGCGCGTCCGAGACCAGTGCGTGCAGATCGGCTCCGGCGAGGCCGGAGGGCACGAGCCCGAACGCGGTGAGGGCGGAGAAACGGCCCCCCACGTGCGGATCCGCGTTGAACACCCGCCGATTCGCCGCGCGGGACTCGCCGTCGAGAGGCGAGCCCGGATCGGTGACGATCACGATGCGCTCGGCGGGGTCGATGCCGACCGCGCGGAACGCGTGGGAGAAGGCGGCCAGATGGCTGCGCGTCTCGATGGTGCTGCCGGACTTCGAGCTCACGACGACCGCGGTGCGCGGCAGCTCCTGCGCGTCGAGCACGCGCCGCACCGCATCGGGGTGCGTGGAGTCGATCATGGTCAACTCGACACCGGCCCAGCGGGTGATCACGGCGGGTGCGAGGCTCGAACCGCCCATGCCGCACAGCACGAAGCGATCGACGCCCTGCGCCAGGAACTCGGCGCGCAGCGCTTCGATCCGCGGGATCAGCTGCTCCGCGGTCCGCATGAAATCGGTCCAGCCGAGCCGGATCGCAGCCTCGGGCTCAGCCGCGCGACCCCACAGCGAGGCATCCCGCCCGAAGATGCGACTCGCCACCCGATCCGACACCAGCCGCCGCAGCGGCTCCTCGAAGTCGGCGATATCCGATCCGATGCTCAGCTGAACACTCATGCCTAGCCCGCCTTCCGCAGCTCCTGCTCCACCGTCTCGCAGAGCTCGTCCCACGAGGCGTCGAACTTCTGCAGCCCCTCGAGCTCGAGCTTCTCAGTCACCTCGACGTAGTCGATGCCCTGCCCGGCGACCGCGTTGAGCAGCTGATTCGACTCGAGGTACTCGGAGGTGACCGTGTCGCCGCGCACCTCGCCGTGGTCGGCGAACGCCCGCAGCGTCGCCTCCGGCATCGTGTTCACCACGCCGGGCGCGATGAGTTCGGCGACGTAGAGGGTGTCGGGGAGCGCGGGGTCCTTGACGCCGGTCGAGGCCCAGAGCGGGCGCTGCGCGTTGGCGCCGAGGTCGCGCAGCAGGCGCGCGCGCTCGGTGGCGAACGACTGCTCGTAGACCTCGTAGGCGAGGCGCGCGTTGGCCACTCCCGACTGCCCCTTCAGCGCGAGCGCCTCATCGGTGCCGATCGCGTTCAGGCGGCCGTCGATCTCGCTGTCCACACGCGACACGAAGAACGACGCCACCGAGTGGATGCCCGACAGATCGATACCGGCCTCGCGGGCGCGCTCGAGCCCGGTCAGGTAGGCGTTGATCACCTGGCGGTAGCGCTCGAGGCTGAAGATGAGCGTCACGTTCACGCTGATCCCGGCCGCGATGGTCTCGGTGATGGCCTCGAGGCCCTCGACCGTCGCGGGGATCTTGATCATCGCGTTGGGCCGGTCCACCTTGGCCCACAGCTCGCGCGCCTGCACGACCGTGCCGGCGGTGTCGCGGGCGAGGCCCGGCTCGACCTCGATGGACACGCGGCCGTCGCGGCCGGCCGAGTCGGCGTACACCTCGGCGAACACGTCGCACGCGTCGGCGACGTCGGCGGTCGTGAGCTCGATGATGGTATCGGAGACGCCGAGCCCGCGCGCCGCGCACGCGGCGATCCGCTCCCCGTAGCCCACGCCGCCCGCGATCGCACCCGCGAAGATGGTGGGATTGGTGGTGACGCCGACCACGTCGTGGCTGCCGATCAGCTCGCGCAGCTCTCCGCTCTCGATGCGGCTCCGCGAGAGGTCGTCGAGCCAGATGCTCACTCCCGCGCGGCTCAGGTGCTGGGTCGATGCGCTCATCCTGCTGCCTCCACTGCTGCAATGCTCTCGTGCGCCGCGGCGACCACGGCGTCGGTGGTGATCCCGAACTCCCGGAACAGGGTCTCGTAGTCGGCCGATGCGCCGAAGTGCTCGATCGAGACCGAGCGGCCGCGGTCTCCCACATAGCGCTCCCAGCCGAGCGCGAGCCCGGCCTCCGCGCTCACGCGGGCGGTGACGGCGGCGGGCAGCACGCTCTCGCGGTACTCCTCGCTCTGCTCGGCGAACCACTCCAGGCACGGGGCCGAGACAACGCGCGCGCCGATGCCCTCGGCCGCGAGACGCTCGCGCGCCGCGACCGCCAGCTGCACCTCCGAACCGGTCGCGATGAGCAGCACGTCGATGTTCTCGGTGGGGGAGTCCGCGAGCACGTAGGCGCCCCTGCGCACGCCCTCGGCCGAGGTGCCCTCGAGCACCGGCACGTTCTGGCGGGTGAGGGCGATGCCGGCGGGCCCGGCGTGGCGCGACAGCACCTCGTGCCACGCGGCCGAGACCTCGTTCGCGTCGGCCGGGCGCACGATCGCGAGGTTCGGGATCGCGCGCAGCGTGGCGAGCTGCTCGATGGGCTGGTGCGTCGGGCCGTCCTCTCCGAGTGCGACGGAATCGTGCGTCCACACGAAGATGCTGGGCACGTTCATGAGTGCGGCGAGGCGGACGGCCGGGCGCATGTAGTCGCTGAAGATGAGGAAGGTGCCGCCGTACGAGCGGGTCTTCCCGTGCAGCTGGATGCCGTTGAGGATCGCGCCCATGGCGTGCTCGCGGATGCCGAAGTGCAGCACGCGGCCGTAGGGATCGCCACTCCAGCTCGAGGTGGAGTGATTCGCCGGGACGAAGGATGGGACGCCGGGGATCGTGGTGTTGTTCGAGCCGGCGAGGTCGGCCGAGCCGCCCCACAGCTCGGGCATGATCGGGCCGAGCGCAGCCAGCACCTTGCCGCTGGCCGCGCGGGTCGCGATGCTCGCACCGGGCTCGAACGCGGGGAGCGCCTCGAGCGCGCCCTCGGGCAGCTGCTGCGCCTCGACGCGGTCGAAGAGCGCCTTCCGCTCGGGGTTGGCCTCGGCCCACGCGTCGAACGACCGCTGCCACTCGGCGCGCTTCTCGGCGCCGCGCTGCACGGCCTTGCGGGAGTGCTCGATCACCTCGGGCGCCACGGCGAAGTGCTGCTCGGGATCGAAGCCGAGCGCGGTCTTCAGGCTGGCGAGCTCATCCGCGCCGAGCTTGGCGCCGTGGATACCGCCCGTGTTCTGCTTGCCAGGGGAGGGCCAGCCGATGATGGTCTTGAGGATGATGAGGCTGGGCTTCGAGGTCTCGGCCTTCGCCTCCTCGATCGCACGATGCAGTTCGACGAGGTCCTCGACGTACGCGCCGGTCTTCTTCCAGTCGACCTCGAGCACCTGCCAGCCGTACGACTCGTAGCGCTTCGCCACGTCCTCGGAGAAGGAGATGTCGGTGTCGTCCTCGATGGAGATCTGGTTGGAGTCGTAGATCGCGATCAGGTTGCCGAGCTCCTGGTGCCCGGCGAGGCTCGACGCCTCGGAGGTCACGCCCTCCTGCAGGTCTCCGTCGCCCGCGACCACGTAGATGAAGTGGTCAAAGGGGCTCGTGCCCGGCGCGGCCTCGGGGTCGAACAGGCCGCGCTCGTAGCGGGCGGCGTACGCGAAGCCGACGGCCGAGGCGAGGCCCTGGCCGAGCGGGCCCGTGGTGATCTCGACACCGTCGGTGTGCCCGTACTCGGGGTGGCCCGGGGTCTTCGATCCCCAGGTGCGCAGCGACTTCAGGTCGTCGAGTTCGAGCCCGTAGCCGCCGAGGTACAGCTGCACGTACTGGGTGAGCGATGAATGACCGACCGAGAGGATGAACCGGTCCCGGCCGATCCACTTCGGGTCGGCGGGGTCGTGCCGCATGACCCGCTGGTGCAGCAGATAGGAGACCGGGGCGAGGCTGATCGCCGTCCCCGGGTGTCCGTTGCCGACCTTCTCGACCGCGTCCGCGGCCAGCACGCGCGCGGTGTCCACCGCGAGGTCATCGAGCTCATCCCACTGCAGTTCGTTTCCCAAGACTCACCTTTCCAAGGGCAGGAACGAGCGCGTTCGCGCTCACCGGATCAATCCTAATGGCTGCTCCTGCGACAAGGGCGGGTAACATGGGAGATGATGTCCACGCAGATCCCCACCCAGTCCAGAGTCGCGGCGACCCCTCCGCGCCGCAGCTTCGGTCGCATCGTCAAGAACTACGTGTCGCTGACCAAGCCTCGCGTCATGGAACTGCTGCTTGTGGTCACCGTGCCGGCCATGATCCTGGCCCAGGGCGGACTGCCGAATCTCTGGCTGGTGCTCGCGACGCTCATCGGCGGCGCGATGAGCGCCGGATCCGCGGGGTCGTTCAACTGCTACATCGACCGCGACATGGATCGCAAGATGAAGCGCACCGAGAACCGGCCGCTCGTCACGGGCGAGATCTCCGACCGCAACGCGCTCGTCTTCTCGTGGGTGCTCGGCGTGCTCTCCGTCGTGTGGCTGCTGCTCACCACGAACTGGCTGGCCGCAGCGCTCTCGGCGGCCGCGATCTTCTTCTACGTCGTCGTCTACACGCTGCTGCTCAAGCGCCACAGCGAGCAGAACATCATCTGGGGCGGGATCGCGGGCTGCTTCCCCGTGCTCATCGGCTGGGCCGCGGTCACCGGCGACCTCGGCTGGCCCGCGTGGATCTTCTTCCTCATCATCTTCCTCTGGACGCCGGCGCACTACTGGCCGCTCTCGATGCGCTACCGCGAGGACTACGCGGCGGCCGGCGTGCCGATGCTCGGCGTCGTGCGGGGTCGCGTCACCGTCGGACTGCAGGTGATCCTCTACGCCTGGGCGACGGTCGCCTCGAGCCTGCTGCTGATCCCGGCGCCCGGGATCGGGTGGCTCTACACGGTGGTCGCCGTGCTCTCCGGAGGTTACTTCATCCTGCAGGCGCACCGCCTCTACGGCAGCGCGATCCGCGGCAGGGAGGGCAAGCCGATGCAGGTCTTCCACGGCTCGATCACCTACCTCTCCGTGATCTCGCTCGCCATCGCGATCGATCCGCTGCTGCCGTTCTGACCCGGAGCTCCCCGGGCGTCGGGCGCAGCTCCCGCTGCGACGGAGCGATAGGGTGTGCGCATGGCTGATGCATACGCACACGGACACCACGCGAGCGTGCTCCGCTCCCATACCTGGCGCACGGCCGAGAACTCGGCCGCGTACCTGCTCCCGCTGCTGCGCCCCGGCACACGGGTGCTCGACGTGGGCTCGGGACCCGGGACCATCACCGCCGATTTCGCGCGCCTCGTCGCTCCCGGGCAGGTCGTGGGCATCGACGCGTCGAGCGACGTCGTGGAGAAGGCCGCGGCCGATACGGCATCGCTCGGTCTCGCGAACCTCCGCTTCGAGACGGCGGACGCCTACGCGCTCGACATGGCCGACGACAGCTTCGACATCGCGCACGCGCACCAGGTGCTGCAGCACGTGGGAGACCCGGTCGCCATGCTCCGCGAGATGCGACGCGTCACCGCGCCGGGCGGGGTCGTCGCGGCCCGCGACGTCGACTACGAGGGCGTCATCTGGTCGCCGGACCATCCCGAGCTCACCGAGTGGCTCGAACTCTACCTCGAGGTGCACCGCGGGGTCAGCGGGGAACCCGCTGCCGGGAGACGCCTCAAGGCATGGGCGCGCGAGGCGGGCTTCGCGGAGGTGACCTGCTCGGCCTCGCTCTGGCTGTTCGAATCCGATGAGGATCGGGCGTGGTGGGGCGGCATGTGGGCCGAGCGCGCGGTCGCGTCCGCCTTCGCCGAGAACGCGATCCGTCTCGGACTCGCCGATCGCGATCGGCTGGAGCGCATCTCGGCGGGCTGGCAGCGCTGGGCGGAGGATCCCGACGGCTGGCTGCTCATGCCGCACGCCGAGATCGTCGCGCGCGCCGGGTGAACTCGCGTCCTGCGCCGGCGCTACGCTGATGGGATGACCAGCCACGCGCACGAGTTCCACCCCAGCACCGCCGTCGTCGCCCTCGGCCGGCCGGATCCCGAGCCCGACGGACCCCTCAACCCGCCGATCGTGCTCAGCTCGACCTTCCGGGGCTCCCGGACGCCGGAGCCGGGGGAGCGGGTGTACGCCCGCTACTCGAACCCGAGCTGGGAACCGCTCGAGTCGGCGATCGCCGCGCTCGAGGGGAGCGAGACCCCAGGTCTCGCCTACGCCTCGGGAATGGCGGCGGTGTCCGCGGCGCTGTCGCTCACCCCGATCGGGGGCGTCGCAGTGGTGCCGAGCGCCTCGTACAACGGCACGATCGGCCTGGCCCGTGAACTCGAGGCCGAGGGCGCTCTCCGGCTGCGCGAGGTCGATCCGCTCGACGTCGACGCCACGGTGGCGGCGCTCGACGGCGCGGACCTGCTCTGGCTCGAGTCGCCCACGAACCCGATGCTCGACGTGGTGGAGGTGCCCGCGCTGGCCCGGGCTGCGCGCGAGCGCGGTGTGACGGTCGTCGTCGACAACACCTTCAGCACCCCGCTTCGGCAGCGGCCGCTCGAGGTCGGCGCCGACGTGGTGGTCCACTCCGCGACGAAGTTCATCGCCGGGCATTCGGACGTGCTGCTGGGCCTCGCCGTGATGGGAGATCCCGAGCTGCGCGCGCGGCTCGCGAAGCGGCGCACGCTGCAGGGAGGGATCCCGGGTCCCTTCGAGGCCTGGCTCGCCCTGCGAGGCCTGCGCACGATGGCGCTGCGTCTGGACCGCTCCGAGGAGACGACGGGCGAGCTCGCGCGGCGCCTGCTCGATCACCCCGCCGTCGCGCGCGTGCGCTATCCCGGTCTGCCGCAGGACCCGAACCACGAGCGGGCGCGGGCGCAGCTCGACGGCTTCGGCGCCGTCGTGTCGATCGAGCTCGCCGGCGGGGCCGAGGCCGCCGAGGCCTTCGTCGACGCGCTGCGGCTGTTCACGCCGGCCACCAGTCTGGGCGGCGTCGAATCCCTCGTCGAGCGCCGCCGCAGGCACGCCGCCGAGCCCGTGGAGGTGCCCGAGGCGCTCGTGCGCCTGAGCGTCGGGATCGAGCACGTGGAGGACCTGTGGGCCGATCTCGAGCGGGCGCTCGAGACGTTCGCGGGGTAGGGGTTCAGCCCGCAGTTCCCGGCGACACGAGTGAGCGCAGCAGGCGGGGCAGGGGAGTGCGGGGCACCCTCACCAGGCCGCGCGCGACGCCGGGTGGCGCGTCCTGGTCTTCTCCTCCGAGGATGTGCTCGACGACCCCGTCGAGGCCGGCCGGAGCATGCTCCGATGCAGCGGGAGGACCGCACGCGCCGTGCGGCCGGTGCTGGCTCGGCTGCTCGAAGAGCGCTCGGGAAGCGATACCGAATCCGCGATACCCATTCGGAGCGTGAGCGCAGATGGTTCAGAATCGCGGTGATTCGGAACCACCTGCGCGCACTCGGCAGCCCGGGTCAGTCAGCAGGCTCCGCCGCGGGAGCGGCGGGGCGCTTCAGCCGCAGCACCACGACGGTCATCGCCGCGGCCGTGAGAGATGCGAGCACCATGTGCACGCCGACGGCGAAGGGCGGCAGCCCGCTGCGGGCCTGGAAGACGCCGACCCCGATCTGCACGATCAGCACGGCGAGCAGCGCGATCGACCAGCGCAGCGGGCGCAGGCGCTTCGCCGCCGACCAGCCCACGAGCGCGAGCACGAGTGCGAGGGAGATGTAGCCGGGCCACGCGTGGATGTGGCTGAGCAGCGTCGCGTCGAAGCCGTCGCGCACGATGCTCTCGTCGCCCGAATGGGGGCCGGCACCGGTCGTGAGCACGCCGAAGAGCACCGTGATCGCCATGAAGAGCGTGGTGACGTGGGTCAGGATCGCGAAGCCCTTCGGCACGGCG
Source organism: Leucobacter celer subsp. astrifaciens (assembly GCF_001273835.1). Lineage (GTDB taxonomy): Bacteria > Actinomycetota > Actinomycetes > Actinomycetales > Microbacteriaceae > Leucobacter > Leucobacter celer. The sequence continues at coordinate 484,453 of NZ_JHEI01000136.1, forward strand.
CGCTCGCGAGGCAGGGGCGACTCGTACACGCGCACCAGATAGGCGGCGGTGATGCACACGATCACGAGCGAGACCGTGTAGTGGAAGCCCACCAGGTTCGCGTTGAGGTGCAGCCACACCACGAAGGCGCCCACGAGGGCCTGCAGCGCGACGAGTCCCAGCACCACCGTCGAGATGACGAAGAGGTCGCGGCGCTGGGCGCGGATGCGCCAGCTCAGCACCAGCACGAGGATGCCGATGATGAGCAGCGGCCCCGAGATCGTGCGATTGGTGAACTCGATGATGCCGTGGATGCCGAGTTCGGGGGTGGGGACGAGCGAGCCGGGGGTGCAGACGGGCCAGTCCGTGCAGCCGAGTCCCGATCCCGTGAGGCGCACGGTGCCGCCGGTGGCGATGATCGCCACGTTCAGCACGAAGGAGATCCACGCCGAGACCCGCAGGAGCCGGGAGGGAGCGACGGCACCCGGGTCGCGGGGCCTTCCGGTAACGGGTGCGGACCCGGCGGGTGTGGTCGCGGCGGACAACAGAACTCCTCTCGACGGCCTCTCATCTGTGCGCCCCTGGCGCGCCCCTCCCGTTATTCTCCGGGAGGCTGTAGAATGGGAAGCTGTGGTTGCGTGCGGCGAACCGCCATCGGGTGCGAAGCACCGGATCGGCCGGTTCCGTCCGAAGCCCAGACTACTGCACCGCTGCAGGGCCAGGACTGTGTGCCCGATCGATATTTTGGCGCGCACGCGGGGCCGGCCCGGCGAGACGAAGAATGAGGGAGGGATCATGCCAGAGGTACTGATCGACCGACCCGAGCTTGAAGGCTTGGGCCAGTACGAGTTCGGCTGGCACGACAGCGATGAGGCGGGCGCGATTGCCAAGCGCGGTCTCAGCGAGCAGGTCGTGCGTGAAATCTCGGCTCTGAAGAACGAACCGGAGTGGATGCTGCAGCGACGCCTGAAGGCGCTGCAGATCTTCGGGCGCAAGCCGATGCCGTCGTGGGGCGCGGATCTCTCCGAGATCGACTTCGACAACATCAAGTACTTCGTGCGCTCGACCGAGAAGCAGGCGACGAGCTGGGAAGAGCTTCCCGAGGAGATCAAGGAGACCTACGAGCGTCTCGGGATCCCCGAGGCCGAGCGCCAGCGCCTCGTCGCCGGCGTCGCGGCCCAGTACGAATCGGAGGTGGTGTACCACCAGATCCGCGAGGATCTCGAGGAGCAGGGCGTGCTCTTCCTCGACACCGACACCGCGCTGCGCGAGCACCCGGAGATCTTCGAGGAGTACTTCGGCACCGTCATCCCGTCGGGCGACAACAAGTTCGCCGCGCTGAACACGGCCGTGTGGTCGGGCGGTTCCTTCGTGTACGTGCCGAAGGGCGTGCACGTCGAGATCCCGCTGCAGGCCTACTTCCGCATCAACACGGAGAACATGGGCCAGTTCGAGCGCACGCTCATCATCGCCGACGAGGGCAGCTACGTGCACTACATCGAGGGTTGCACGGCCCCGATCTACAAGTCGGACTCGCTGCACTCGGCCGTCGTCGAGATCATCGTGAAGAAGAACGCCCGCGTGCGGTACACGACCATCCAGAACTGGTCGAACAACGTCTACAACCTCGTCACCAAGCGCGCCGTGGCCGAAGAGGGCGCCACCATGGAGTGGGTCGACGGCAACATCGGCTCGAAGGTCACGATGAAGTACCCGTCGATCTACCTGACGGGCGAGCACGCCAAGGGCGAGACCCTGTCGGTGGCCTTCGCGGGCCCCGGCCAGCACCAGGACACCGGCGCGAAGATGATCCACCTCGCGCCCAACACGAAGTCCTCGATCCTCGCGAAGTCGATCGCCCGCGGCGGTGGACGCACCGGCTACCGGGGCGAGGTGCGCGTCGAGGCGACCGCTCATCACTCCGCGAACTCGGTGGTCTGCGACGCGCTGCTCGTCGATACGATCTCGCGTAGCGACACCTACCCGGCGATCGACATCCGCACCGACGACGCGGAGCTCGGCCACGAGGCCACGGTCTCCCGCGTCAGCGAGGAACAGCTGTTCTATCTCATGAGCCGCGGCATGGCAGAGGAAGAGGGCATGGCGATGATCGTGCGCGGCTTCATCGAGCCGATCGCGCGCGAGCTGCCCATGGAATACGCCCTCGAACTGAACAAGCTCATCGAGATGGGCATGGAAGGATCCGTCGGATAATGACCGAAGCTGTTGCAACCACAGAGACTGCTCAGCATGGCCTGACCGCCCACTCGGACGGCGACTGGGCGAACCGGATTCCGGTGCAGACCCGTTCGGATCGCCCCAAGTCGACCGACGTCGCCGCCTTCGAACGGGTGACGGGTCGCGAGGCGGTCTGGAAGTTCACGCCGATCGCGAAGCTCGACGCCCTGCTGAACGGTGAACTGGACGGCTCCCGCCTCCCGGTCTCCGTTTCTGTGCATACTGCCGCAGGCGCCGTGAGCGAGGTCGCCGGCGTCGCATCGGAGTGGATCGCCCGCGACGATGCCCGCATCGGCCGCGCGGGCATCCCCGAGGAGCGCGGCGCGGCCGCGGCCTGGGGGGCGTTCGGCGAGGCTCACCTCGTGACCCTGTCCGCGCCCTCGAACGGCGCCGAGGAGAAGGTCACGGCGATCGTCACCCGCGACGCGCTCGACTCCGCCCCCCGGGCGGGGCACACGATCATCGAGGCCGCGCCGCAGAGCGAGAGCCTCGTGATCCTCGAGAACACGGGCGCCGCCCAGCTCTCCGAGAACGTGGAGATCGTGGTCGGCGACGGCGCGAAGCTGACCGTCGTGAGCGTCCAGCAGTGGGCCGACGACGCGATCCACCTCGCGAGCCACTACGCCACGGTGGGGCGCGACGCGTCGCTGACCCACATCGTGGTCTCGCTCGGCGGCGAGGTCGTGCGCCTCAACCCGTCGATCCACCTCGATCACGAGGGCGCGAACGGCGAGGCGCTGGGCGCCTACTTCGCCGATGCCGGCCAGCACCTGGAGCACCAGGTCTACCTGGATCACGACGCGCCGCACACCCGCAGCCGCGTCACCTACAAGGGGGCGCTGCAGGGCGAGGGGGCGCACACCGTGTGGATCGGCGACGTGCTGATCCGCAACAACGCCACCGGCACCGACAGCTACGAGCAGAACCGCAACCTCGTGCTCAGCGAAGGTACTCGCGCCGACTCGATCCCCAACCTGGAGATCGAGACCGGCGACATCGAGGGGGCGGGGCACGCCTCGGCGACGGGCCGCTTCGACGACGAGCACATCTTCTACCTGCAGAGCCGCGGCATCTCCGAGGAGGAGGCGCGCAAGCTCGTGGTGCGCGGCTTCCTGCTCGAGGTCATCGCCCAGATCGGCGACGAGGCGACCGAGGAGCGGCTGCAAGCCGCCGTCGAGGCCGAACTGGCGGAGTCCGTCAAGTAATGGCTCGTCACAGGGTGCTCGCGGTGAGCGATCTGGTGCAGGATCAGGCGACGCGCGTCGTCGTCGACGATGTGCCGATCGCCGTGGTGCTGGACTCGCAGGGCGAGGTCCACGCCATCGGCGACACCTGCACCCACGGACAGATCAGCCTGTCCGAGGGATTCGTCGAGGACGACACGCTCGAGTGCTGGGCCCACGGGTCCGCGTTCTCGCTGCGCACAGGCGTCCCGCAGAACCTCCCGGCGTACGAGCCGGTTCCCGTCTACGTTGTCGAGATCGAAGACGGCGACGTGTACATCGACCCCAACGTTACGAAAGAGATTGAACAATGAGCTCCGTTCTTGAAATCAAGGACCTGCATGTCAGCGTCGAGACCGAGCAGGGTGCCAAGCAGATCCTGAAGGGGGTCGACCTCACCATCAAGCAGGGCGAGACCCACGCGATCATGGGCCCCAACGGTTCGGGCAAGTCGACCCTCGCGTACGCGATCGCAGGCCACCCCCGCTACGAGGTCACCAGCGGATCGATCCTGCTCGACGGCGAAGAGGTGCTCGAGATGGAGGTGGACGAGCGCGCGCAGGCCGGCCTCTTCCTCGCCATGCAGTACCCGGTCGAGATCCCCGGCGTGACCAACGCCAACTTCCTGCGCACCGCCAAGACCGCGATCGACGGCGAGGCGCCGGCGATCCGCACCTGGATGAAGGACGTCAAGGAGGCCATGCAGAACCTCCGCATGGACGAGTCGTTCGCGTCGCGCAACGTCAACGAGGGCTTCTCGGGCGGCGAGAAGAAGCGCAACGAGATCCTGCAGATGGAACTGCTCAAGCCGAAGTTCGCGGTGCTCGACGAGACCGACTCCGGCCTCGACGTCGACGCGCTCAAGGTCGTGTCGGAGGGCGTCAACCGCGCCAAGGACAACACGGGCCTCGGCGTGCTCCTCATCACCCACTACACCCGCATCCTGCGCTACATCAAGCCGGACTTCGTGCACGTGTTCGTGAACGGCCGCGTCGCGGAGGAGGGCGGCCCGGAGCTCGCCGAGCGCCTCGAGGAAGAGGGTTACGATCGCTTCCTCACCGGTGCTTCGGCCTGACGCCGGCCTGGTCTAGGCTGGTTCTCATGAGCGACGAAGCAACGACCGTTCCGCTGTCGATCGATCCGGAGTTCCGCGAACAGGCGATCGAGGCGCTGAAGAACGTCTCCGATCCCGAGCTGGGCGTGAACATCGTCGACCTGGGCCTGATCTACGATCTGGCCTTCGACGAGGAGCACGACGCGCTGGTCATCAGCATGACGCTCACGAGCGCGGGATGCCCGCTCACCGACGTCATCGAGAACGACATCGCGGAGGCCCTCGACGGGCTCGTGACGGCGTTCCGCATCAACTGGGTGTGGATGCCGCCGTGGACCCCGGAGCGGATCACCGACGACGGTCGGGACATGATGCGAGCTCTCGGGTTCGCCATCTAGATGGGCCCTACCAACCCGCTGCGCTCGCCCGACGATCCTCGCCTGAGCAGGATCGCCGGGCCGAGTGCGCTCGTGATCTTCGGCGTCACGGGCGACCTCTCGCGCAAGAAGCTGATGCCGGCCGTGTACGACCTCGCGAATCGCGGGCTGCTCCCTCCGGGGTTCGCCCTCGTCGGCTTCGCGCGACGCGACTGGGCGGACCGCGACTTCGCCGAGATCGTGCACGACGCGGTGCGGAAGCACGCGAGAACGCCGTTCCGCGAGGAGACCTGGCGGCAGCTCGCCCAGGGCATCCGCTTCGTGCAGGGGCAGTTCGACGACCCCGCGGCCTACCGCCGGCTGCGCGACACGGTGGACGCGCTCGATCGCGAGCGCGGCACGATGGGCAACCACGCCTTCTATCTGTCGATCCCTCCGCGGATGTTCCCGGAGGTCGCCCAGCAGCTGAGCAGCACGGGACTCGTGGATCGCACGAGCGAGGATCAGCGCTGGCGACGGGTGATCATCGAGAAGCCGTTCGGGCACGATCTCGCCTCGGCCCGGGCTCTGAACGATGCCCTGGAGTCGGCGTTCCCCGCCGACTCGATCTTCCGCATCGACCACTATCTCGGCAAGGAGACGGTGCAGAACATCCTCTCGCTCCGCTTCGCGAACACGATGTACGAGCCGATCTGGAACCGCAACTACGTCGATCACGTGCAGATCACCATGGCCGAGGACATCGGGGTCGGCGGCCGGGCGGGCTACTACGACGGGGTCGGAGCGGCCAGGGACGTGATCCAGAACCACCTGCTGCAGCTGCTCGCGCTCACCGCGATGGAGGAGCCGATCAGCCTGAGCGCCGAGCACCTGCGCGCCGAGAAGGAGAAGGTGCTCGAGGCCGTCAAGCTGCCGGAGGACCTCGCCGCGGCGGTCGCCAGGGGGCAGTACGCCGGAGGATGGCAGGGCGGCGAGGAGGTCACCGGCTTCCTCGACGAGGACGGCATGGATCCGGGATCCCGCACCGAGACCTACGCGGCGATGAAGCTCCACGTCAACACCCGCCGCTGGGCCGGCGTGCCCTTCTACCTGCGCACCGGTAAGCGCCTCGGGCGTCGTGTCACCGAGATCGCCGTCGTGTTCCGCAAGGAGGCCGGCGAGCTCTTCGGCAAGGCCGAGACGACCGAGCAGGGCTCGAACGCGCTCGTCATCCGGGTGCAGCCGGACGAGGGGATCACGATCCGCTTCGGCGCGAAGGTGCCCGGCACCGCCGCCCGGGTGCGCGACGTGACGATGGACTTCGGATACGGGCACGCCTTCACGGAGGCGAGCCCCGAGGCCTACGAGCGACTGATCCTGGACGTGCTGCTGGGCGACGCCCCGCTCTTCCCCCGGCAGCGGGAGGTGGAGCTGTCGTGGCGGATCCTCGACCCGGTCGAGGAGTACTGGGCCGGGCTGGACGAGCCGCTCGAGCAGTACGCACCCGGCTCGTGGGGACCCGACGCCGCGCGGGAGCTGCTCGCGCGGGATGGACGCAGCTGGAGGCGACCGTGATCGAAGAGCTTCCCGGAACGAGCGTCAGCGCGGTCGCACGTCGTCTCGTGTCGATGCGGCAGGAGAGCGGCGTCGCCGCGCTGGGACGGGTGCTGACGCTCGTGATCGCCGCCACCGGGCCCCTCGACGAGGCGGTGGTCGAGGCCGCGAATCACGCGTCGAACGAGCATCCCATGCGCGTGATCGTGCTGCTCACCCGGCCGGAGGGCCCGGCGCGCCTCGACGCCGAGATCCGAGTCGGCGCCGACGCCGGCGCGAGCGAGGTCGTGGTGCTGCGGGCCTACGGCGAGGCGAGCACCGGGATCGAGAGCCTCGTCACGGGCCTGCTGCTGCCCGATGCGCCGGTCGTCGTGTGGTGGCCGGCCGCCGCCCCGGAGCGCCCCGGCTCGGATCCGCTCGGCCGCATCGCGCAGCGCAGGATCACCGACAGCGCCTCGATCACCGACGCCGCGGAGCAGGTGCGGCGCATCGCCGCCTACTCGGCGGGGGACACCGACCTCGCCTGGACGCGCGTCACACGGTGGCGCGAGTACCTCGCCGCAGTGCTCGACCAGCCGCCCTTCGACCCGGTGACGTCGGTGGAGGTCGTCGGAGCCGCGGGGTCGATGTCGACCCAGCTGCTCGCGGCCTGGCTCCAGCTCGCCCTGGACGTGCCCACCACCTGCCGGCTGCCAGACGGCAACCACCCGGCGGAGGGGGTGCGCTCGGTCACGCTGTCACGGGCCACCGGCGACGCGGTGCTGGAGCGGGTCTCCGGATCGCAGACCCTCCTGCGGCAGCCGGGCCACCCGACCCACGAGATCGTGCTGCCGCGCCGCACGCTGAGCGAGTGCCTCGCGGAAGAGCTGCGCCGACTCGACGAGGACGTCATGTACCGGCGCGTGCTCGAGCGGCTGGGCCGCATCCGGTCGGCGCAGGCGGCGAAGGACAACCGAACGAGTGAATGGAGCACGGAAGATGACTGAGCCCGGAACGCGCGAGCGCACCGCGAACATCGGCGTGGTCGGCCTGGCGGTCATGGGCGCGAATCTCGCGCGCAACCTGGCCAGCCGCGAGGGGAACACCGTGGCGGTGCTCAACCGCAGCCGCGGGCGCACCGAGGCGCTGGTGGCCGAGCACCCCGAGGCGGGATTCGTGCCCGCGTACTCCTACGAGGAGTTCGCCGCGAGCCTCTCGCGCCCGCGCACCGCGATCATCATGGTCCAGGCCGGAGCCGCGACCGACGCCACCATCGAAGAGCTCGTGCGCGTCTTCGAGCCGGGCGACATCATCGTCGACGGGGGCAACGCCTACTTCCCGGACACGATCCGCCGCGAGCGGGCGGTGCGCGAGACGGGCATCAACTTCGTGGGCGCGGGCATCTCCGGCGGCGAGGAGGGCGCGCTGAACGGCCCCAGCATCATGCCGGGCGGTTCGGACGAGGCCTGGGAGACGCTCGGCCCGATCCTGCGGTCCATCGCAGCGGTCGCCGAGGGCGAGCCGTGCGTGGCGCACATGGGTCACGACGGCGCCGGGCACTTCGTGAAGATGGTGCACAACGGCATCGAGTACGCCGACATGCAGCTGATCGCGGAGGCCTACGATCTGATCCGTCGCGGCACGGGGAAGAGTCCCGCGGAGATCGCGGAGGTCTTCGCGGAGTGGAACGGGGGCGAACTCGAGTCGTACCTCATCGAGATCACGGCCGAGGTGCTCAGGCAGGTCGACGCGGCGACGGGCGAGCCGCTCGTCGACGTGATCCTCGATCAGGCGGGTGCGAAGGGCACCGGCGCCTGGACCGTGCAGACCGCGCTGTCGCTCGGCGTGCCGGTCTCGGGCATCGCGGAGGCGACCTTCGCGCGCTCCCTCTCCTCCCACCCCGAGCAGCGCGACGCCGCAGCGGGACTGCCGGGCCCGGCCGAGATCCCGGCTCCGTCCGATCAGGCCGAGTTCATCGAGGACGTGCGCCAGGCGCTCTACGCCTCGAAGATCGTCGCCTACTCGCAGGGCTTCGACGAGATCCGCGCGGGAGCCGCCGAGTACGACTGGAGCATCGACCTCGGCTCCGTCGCGCGCATCTGGCGCGCCGGCTGCATCATCCGCGCCCAGTTCCTCAACCGGATCGCCGACGCCTACGCGGAGCAGCCGGAGCTGCCTCTGCTCATGGCCGCGCCCTACTTCGCCGAGGCGCTCGGCCGCGGGCAGGAGGCGTGGCGCCGCGTCGTGACGCACGCCACCCGCGCGGGCATCCCTGCCCCCGCGTTCTCGTCGTCGCTCGCCTACTACGACGGCCTGCGCGCCGAGCGGCTGCCCGCCGCGCTCGTGCAGGGGCAGCGCGACTTCTTCGGGGCGCACACCTACCGGCGCATCGACCGGCCCGGCAGCTTCCACACGCTGTGGTCGGGCGACCGCTCGGAGATCGAGGCCTAGCCGATGCCCTCTCCGCTGCGCATCGCGCGCGTCACCGACCTCGCAGCGCTCGGCGCGGCGGTCGCCGACGCACTGGTCGCGGGGTGCCGAGCCCGGCAGGCGCAGGGCGAGGTGCCCTGCATCGTGCTCACCGGGGGCAGCGGGGGAGAGCGGGTGCTGCGGGATCTCGCCGCGCACGCCGAGCTCGGCTCCGTCGACTGGCGGCGGGTGCGCTTCCTCTGGGGCGATGAGCGCTGGGTGCCGCAGGGGCACGAGGATCGCAACGACAAGCTCGCCGACGACACGCTGTTCGCGGCGGTGGAGACGGATCCCGCGCTCGTGCACCGCATTCCCGCCGCTGACTCGGGGCTGCCGCTCGATGCCGCAGCAGCCGCCTACGCCGACCTCGTCGCGGGGATCGACCGCATCGACTTCGCCCTCAGCGGCGTCGGCCCCGACGGGCACGTCGCATCGCTCTTCCCCGGCCGCGAGGACCTGCTGCTCGTCGGCCCGGATGTCGTGGACGCGATCCCGGTGCGCGACTCGCCGAAGCCGCCGCCCGAGCGCATCTCGCTGACCCTCCCGGCGCTGAACCGCGCGGAGCACACGTGGTTGATCGCGGCCGGTGCGGCCAAGGCGGAGGCCGTGGGGCGGATCGTGGCGCGCGACGAGCCGGTGCTGCCGGCCGCGCGCCTCAGCGGCACCGTCGAGACGGTGATCTGGGCCGACGACGCCGCGCTCAGCATCGTCGACGCGAGCGGCCGGTAGACTAGCGAGGTTGTCCACCGATCGGGTCGTAGACCCGGCATCTCCGAGGAGCCCCGCAGCATGATCACCGTCGAAGACCTCGCGATCGACGTCGGAGCCCGACGCCTGATGGAGGGCGTCACCTTCCGTGTGAACCCGGGCGACAAGATCGGTCTCGTCGGGCGCAACGGCGCGGGCAAGACGACCCTCACGCGCACCCTCTCGGGCGAGCTGCAGCCCGCGGAGGGCACGATCAACGTCGCCGGGGAGCTCGGCTTCCTGCCGCAGGACCCGCGCACGGGGGATCCCGAGCAGATCGCGCGACACCGGATCCTCGACGCCCGCGGGCTCGGCACGCTCACGCAGAACATCGCGAAGGCGACCGAGGACATGGCGTCCGACGACCCGGCGGTGGCGGAGAAGGCGATGAGGCGCTTCGGCAATCTCACCGACCGCTTCCAGGCGCTCGGCGGGTACGCGGCGGAGTCCGAGGCCGCTTCGATCTCGAACAATCTCGGGCTGCCCGACCGGATCCTCGATCAGCCGCTGAAGACGCTGTCCGGCGGTCAGCGCCGCCGAATCGAGCTCGCGAGGATCCTCTTCTCGGACGCGGACACCATGATCCTCGACGAGCCGACGAACCACCTCGATGCCGACTCCATCGTGTGGCTGCGGGAGTTCCTGAAGAGCTACAAGGGCGGCGTGATCATCATCAGTCACGACATCGACCTCGTGGGGGAGACCGTGAACCGCGTCTTCTACCTCGACGCGAACCGCCAGGTCATCGACATCTACAACATGAACTGGAAGCTCTATCTGCGGCAGCGGGCCGCCGACGAGGAGCGCCGGCGCAAAGAGCGGGCGAACGTCGAGAAGAAGGCCTCGGCCCTCAAGGACCAGGCTGCGAAGTTCGGCGCGAAGGCCTCCAAGGCGGCCGCGGCCCACCAGATGGTGGCGCGCGCCGAGAAGATGCTGTCGGGCCTCGACGAGGTGCGCCAGGTGGATCGTGTGGCCAAACTGCGGTTCCCCGATCCCTCGCCCTGCGGCAAGACGCCGCTGATGGCCTCCGGGCTCTCGAAATCGTACGGATCGCTCGAGATCTTCGCCGGTGTCGATCTGGCGATCGATCGCGGCTCGAAGGTCGTGATCCTGGGACTCAACGGCGCCGGCAAGACGACGCTGCTGCGCCTGCTCGCGCAGGTCGACGAGGCCGACACCGGCGAGATCATCGCCGGTCACGGGCTGAAGGTCGGGTACTACGCGCAGGAGCACGAGACGCTCGACGTCAAGGCGAGCGTGCTGCAGAACATGGTGTCGGTGTCGCAGCACCTCACCGAGACCGAGGCTCGCAAGGTGCTCGGCTCGTTCCTGTTCACCGGCGACGACGTGCACAAACCGGCCGGAGTGCTCTCCGGCGGGGAGAAGACGCGCCTCGCACTCGCGATGCTCGTGGTCTCGAGCGCCAACGTGCTGCTGCTCGACGAGCCCACCAACAACCTCGACCCGGCCAGCCGCGAGGAGATCCTCGACGCGCTCGCGCACTTCAAGGGCGCCGTGGTGCTCGTGTCGCACGACCAGGGGGCCGTCGAGGCGCTCAACCCCGAGCGCGTGCTGATCATGCCCGAGGCCACCGAGGACCACTGGTCGAAGGAGTACCTGGAGCTCATCGAGCTCGCGTAGCCGGTAGAGGCGCGGGCGGAGCGGGCGGCACCGGCAACAGTGCTCCGGGCCGCTCCGCCCGAGCCGCTCAGCTGCTGCGGCGCATCGCCCGGATGCCCACGACGAGCCCCACGGTCGCGACCGCGAGCGCGGACGCGCCTCCCCAGAGCACCGCGGGTTCGGCGAAGGCACCCGACAGCAGCGCGCGCTCGGCCTGCACGACCCAGTTCACCGGGTTGACCGCGGCGATGGCGCGCATCCAGCCAGGGCCCTCGTCGAGCGGCAGCAGCATCCCCGAGAGGATGAGCAGCGGGAACATCAGCCCCTGCTGCAGGCCCCAGAACAGCCACTCGCGGTCCTTGGTGACCAGCGCCAGGGCGTAGGAGAGCGAGCCCAGCCCCACGCCGAACACCGCGAGCAGCAGGAGTCCGCCGATGAGTCCGGCCGGGTGCGCCCGGAACCCGAACGGCCAGGCGATCGCGACGATCAGGAGGGCCTGCACCACGATCGGCGCGACCTCCTTGAGCGCCCGCCCGACCAGCAGCGAGGACCTCGACAGCGGGGCGACGAGGGTGCGCTCGTGGGAGCCCGTCATCATCTCGTACTGGAGGTTGGAACCGGTCATACCCGTTCCGAAGAGCACGATCATGACGAGCACACCGGGCACGAACCACTGCAGCGTCTCGGCGGCGGGCCGGCCGGACGCCCCGATGAGCAGCGGCGCGAACAGTCCCAGGAAGATCAGGGGCTGCAGCAGGCTGAAGATGAGGGAGAACGGATCGCGGATCACCGGGCGCAGTTCGCGGACGAGCACGTTCCAGGTGTCGCGCGCCGCGTTCGGGCGGACGGTCCGCGCCGTCCCATCGTCTACCGGGGTCGTGGTGGTCATCGTTTCGTTCCCTTCGTCGCGAGCTCGCGCTCGGCAGCGTCATCGGCCTGCTCGGCCTGGTCCGGTTCGTCATCCTGAACGCCCTGCTCCGCCTCGCGCAGCGTGCGGCCGGTGAGCGCGAGGAACACGTCGTCCAGCGTCGGCGGCACTCCGGTGGCGGATCGCACCGCGATTCCCGCCGCGTCGAGCGCCCGCACTGCGGCGGGGAGGAGCTCGTCCCCGTTCGGTGCCGTGACCGACACCTCGCGGTCCGCGATCCGCACCTCGCGCTCGGTCAGCCCCCGCAGCACATCCGCGGCACGACCGGTCTCCTCGCCGGTGCTGAACCCGAGCGTGACCAGGTCTCCGGCGAGTTCCGCCTTCATCCGGTCGGCGGTGTCGTCGGCGACGATCCGGCCCCGATCCATGACCATCACGCGCTCGGCGTAGCGATCCGCCTCCTCGAGATAGTGCGTGGTGAGGAAGACGGTGGTGCCGTGCTGCTCGCGCAGATCGAGGATGTGCTGCCACAGATTCGCGCGGCTCTGCGGGTCGAGCCCCGTGGAGGGCTCGTCGAGGAAGAGCAGGGGAGGGGTGTGCATCAGCCCGAGTGCGATGTCGAGTCGTCGCTTCTGCCCGCCGCTGAGCTGCTGCACGGTGCGGGTGGCGAAGGATCCGAGGTCCAGCGACTCGATGAGCTCATCGGCGCGGGCGCGCGTGGCCGCTGCGGAAAGCCCGTAGAACGCGCCCTGACTGAGCAGTTCGTCGCGCACGCGCTGCGCGAAGCTGCCGCTGGTGAGCTGCCCGACGTAGCCGATCCGGGCCCGCACACCGGCCGAGTCCCGGAGGATGTCGCAGCCGGCGACCCTCGCCGAGCCCTCGGTGGGAGGGACCAGCGTGGTCAGCATGCGCAGGCTGGTGGATTTGCCCGCGCCGTTCGGCCCGAGGAACGCGACGAGCTCGCCACGCTCGACCTGGAAGGTCAGGTCGGTGACCGCCTCGACGGTCTTCTGCTTGACGGTGAAGCGCTTGGTCAGCGCCTCTGCTTGGATGATGGGTTCTGAGGTCATGATCCGAGGCTAAGGAACAACCAGGACAGATCCTGTCCTGAAAATGTGACAGCATGAGGGCATGTCCGACACCACCACCCGCGCGCTGGCACTCCTCAACCTGCTGCAGACGCATCGGCACTGGCCGGGTACCGAGCTGGCCGAGCGCCTCGGTGTCACCGAGCGCACCGTGCGGAGAGACATCGAGCGGTTACGGGATCTGGGCTACCGGGTCGAATCGACCCCGGGTGCCGCGGGCGGCTACCGGCTGGAGGCCGGCAGCGCCGTTCCGCCGCTGCTGCTCACCGACGAAGAGGCCGTGGCGATGGCCATCGGGCTGCGGGTCGCCGCATCGCAGCGCCTCGTGTCGGGCGCCGAGACGACGATCACGGCGCTCGCGAAGCTCGAGCAGGTGCTGCCGGCGCGTCTCCGCCGTCGGGTGAACGCCCTCGCGGAGACCGTGCAGCCCGCGGGCATCTCCTCGGGCGCGCCGGTGTCGTCGGAGGTGCTCGGCGAGCTCGCCCTCGCGTGCCGCGATCACGAGCGCGTGCGCTTCACCTACACCTCCGCGGAGGGAGCCGTGACGCGCCGTCGCGTGGAGCCGCACGCGCTCGCCCCGGCCGAACGGCACTGGTACCTGCTCTGCTGGGACCTGGAGCGCGACGACTGGCGCACCTTCCGCGTCGACCGCGTCTCCGGGCTCGAGCACCTTCGCGTGCTGTTCGCGCCGCGCCCGCTCACCCCCGAGGAGGTCGAGGAGTTCATCCTCATCGCGCGCTCGTGGGCGCCCCAGACCGTCGAAACCGACGTCGTGATGGATCTGCCGCTCGACGAGATGCAGCAGCGCTTCGGGCAGTGGTCGCAGGGGGCCACCGCCGAGAGCGACTCCCGCACCCGCTGGCCGGTCGGCGGCGCCGACTGGCGCGAGGCGATGTACGGGATGCTCTACATCCCGCCCGGCGTCGAGTACACGACCGACCTCGCCGAGCCGCATCGCGGCGAACTGCGCGAGGCGCTGCAGCGGATGCTGCGCGCCCTCGAGTAGTCCGACCGCTCGGCTAGTCCGCGGTGCGCTGCCCGCCCGTCTCCTGCTGCTCGGTGGCGTCGCCTCCCGCAGCGGCATCGCTGCTGTCGGTGGCATCGCCGCTGTCGTCACGGCCATCGACATTCCGCGGCGGATCCAGCCGGGTGATCGCGAATGCCGCGCCGTCCTGCTGCATGCCGTTGCTGTAGTAGTCGACGTGCGGCGCCTCGTCGAGGTCGAGGCTGCTCTGGCAGACGAAGTCGCCGGCGACGCAGTAATCGCGCAGGCGGTCCGCATAGGCGTCGAGGCTGCCGGGGGGACGGGGCAGGATGCCGTTCATCCGCGGGTCGTAGCTGCCGTAGTCGAACGACTCGCTGCCCACGAAGCGGGGATTGCCGTAGAACACGATCGCGAGCACGCGCTCGGCCGCAGCCTCGCTCACCTCGCCGACGGTCTCGCCGATGAGCCTCGCCCCGGGTGCCGCGAGCGCGTCGCCGATCACGAGCGCGCCCTGGGAGTAGCCGAGCAGCACGAAGCGCTGATCCTCGCAGGCCTCCGTCTGCACGTTGAGCGTGTCGACGAGCGTGCGAGCACCGATGGTGCCGCCCTCCTTCACGTCGGTGTCGGCGGGGTAAGCGAGGTCGAGCTGCAGCACCTCGCCCGGCCGGGCCTCGGAGATCGCGCGGGAGACGGGGGAGAGGAGCTGGCCGCGCGAGGGCTCCGCCGTGCCGCGCGCGGTGATCACGAGATAGGGGAGGCACTCGAGCGGCTCGACGATCGGCTCGGGCTCGCGATCCGCGTCGAGCTCCTCGGCCGCCTCGGGCGGCGCCGGACCCTCGGTCACCTCGGACAGCGACTCCCGGGCGGCCGTCGCGTCGATGGGCGGCGCGCACGCCGAGAGCAGCAGGGCGAACCCCACCAGCAGTGCGAGCAGCAGCGGCCTACGCATCGAGCAGCGCGTCCTCTTCCTCCGCGTCGCTCGGCCCCCGACGACTCCGGCGCTCGGCGCTGCGGCGATCCTGCTCGCGCACCACCGCGCTGCCCGCGTTGAACGTCCGATACTCCCGTCGCGCCGCGTAGGCCACGCCGATCGCCGCGATCAGGATGAACACGTACCACTGCAGCGCGTACGAGAGATGGGGGCCCTCGTCGCGCTCGGGCTTCGCGGGCAGCACGCCGTGCTCGCCCGCGGGATCCTCCGACACGAGCATGCCGTAGGCGCCGGTGTAGGCGGTGTCCTCCGAGGAGCTGAGGCGGGCCAGCTCGGACAGCTGGATGCTCGCGACGGTGCGACCGGCGGTGGTGCGACCCGGGATCGCGGGCTCGGAGGCGCGCAGCCGGGCCACGACGTGCACCGGACCCGCGGGGGGCTGCGGCAGATCGGCCTCCTCGACCTCGCCGCGCTCCGAGGCGCCCCCGTCGACCGGCACCCAGCCGCGATCGACGAAGAACACGCCGCCGTCGGCCGTTCTGAGCGGCTGGATCACGTTCGAGCCGACCCCCTGCGGTCCGGGCCGGTTGCGGGCGAGGTACGCCTCGCCGAAGTACTCGCCCTCGATCGAGACGGTGCGCCACTTCTGCGCGTCCTCGTCGAACGCCTCGCGGTGCGGCAGCTCCTCGGAGAGCGCCACAGGGGCGCCGTCGTAGTTCGCGTCGATGCGGGCGATCTCCGCCCGCGCCTCGGCGCGCCGATCGAACTGCCAGTTGCCCAGCAGCACGCAGGCGATCGCGAAGATGAGCAGCATCGCGAAGTATCCGGCCCAGCGGGCGGAACGCAGGAAGCTCCACCCGACCCGGCCCGCATCCTCCGCGACTTCAGCGGTCTCCGGTGCGCGCGTCTCAGTCATCGAGCTCACCCACCGTCCGTACCTCCAGGGGAAAATCGCGTGCTGCGAGGAACTCGCGCAGCGTCTCCAGATGCTCCGGGCAGGCCAGCCAGGTCTTGCGCCGGTCCGCGTCGTGGATCCGCGGGTTCCGCCAGAGGATCGCCCAGCGGGCGGCCTCCCGGCACCCGGCCCGGGAGCACGCGAAACGGTGCTCGGGCGTGCCGCCGAGGGTCAGCGGCGAGGACGCGGCGGCGCTCACGGGGCGTCTCCCGGAATCGTCTCGTCCGCACCCGGAACGGCCGGGTCCGTCCGAACAGCATCCGCGGGAGCAGCGGGAGGGCTGCCCGGAGGCGGCCCTCCCGCCGGGCGTGCCCGGCGCTCGGGATCGACATCGATCACGATCAGCGATTCGGCTCCCGGTCCGTCCGTCTCGGCGCCCGCGCCGCCCTCGAGCTGCAGCGGAGCGGGCGCGTCGGGCGCGTCGCCCCCGCCGTGGGCGACCGCGTTGCCCACCATCACGGCGAACCACGGCAGGAGCACCGCCCCCGCGGCGGCGAGCAGCACCCACCAGCCGCGCACCCAGAAGAGGGAGGCGACGCAGGCCACGCGCAGGCTCATCGCGATGAAGTACATGCGCATACGGTGCGCGCGATCCTCGGCCGGATTCACGCCAGCCGATGTCACGCTGTAACTCTTCGCCATGCGTCCCTTCTTCGTACCGCTCCAGCCTACGCCGTGTCGCCCGGGCCTCGCTGTGCCCTCGCCCAGAACCGCACCGCGCGTCAGCCCGTTCGGCGCTCCGACGTCGCATAGGGTGGATCCCAGCTGTTTCGACGGAAGGACCCCCATGACCACCTCGCGTACCGTTCTCGTCACCGGAGGCAACCGCGGCATCGGTTACGCCATCGCCGAGCGCATGATCGCCGACGGTCATCGCGTCGCCGTCACCGCCCGCTCCGGGGAGGGGCCCGAGGGATCGCTGACCGTGCGCGCGGAGATGACCGACGCGGCCTCCATCGACGCGGCCTTCACCGAGATCGAGGCTCAGCTCGGTCCGGTCGAGGTGGTCGTCGCCAACGCCGGCATCACCAAGGACACGCTGCTGCTGCGCATGACGGAGGAGGAGTTCACCAGCGTCATCGACACGAACCTCACCGGCACCTTCCGCGTCGTGAAGCGAGCGGCCAAGGGCCTGCTCAAGGGCCGCTTCGGCCGGGTCATCCTGATCTCCTCCGTCGTAGGCCTGTACGGCTCGCCCGGTCAGATCAACTACTCCTCGTCGAAGGCCGCGCTCGTCGGTTTCGCCCGCTCGCTCACCCGCGAGCTCGGCGCTCGCAACATCACCGCCAACGTGATCGCCCCCGGCTTCATCGAGACCGATATGACCGCCGCCCTGCCCGAGGAGCAGCAGCAGCAGTACCTGTCGTCCATCCCCGCGAATCGCTTCGGGCAGGTCGCCGAGATCGCCGGCGCCGCGTCGTTCCTCGCGGGCGACGACGCGGCCTACATCTCGGGCGCGGTGATCCCCGTCGACGGCGGTCTGGGCATGGGGCACTGACCCCGCACGGAACCCCGGCTGTCGCACGGGCCGCCCGGAGCTGTCAAGCCCCTGCGAGAGCCTTCCGCTTGCCGGAGGCCCGGCGTAGCCTGGGCGCATGAGCACCAGCGAGCACCGCCGATCCCACACGCGCGTCGTGGTCGACGCACAGACACTGTCCGAGCTCTACCGGGCGCCCGAGATCCTGCGCGTCGTCAACGTGTGGGACGCCGCGAGCGCTCGCGTCGTGGCGGAACTGCCCGGCAGCCGGGCGATCGCGACGGCCGGCCACGGCATCGCCGCTTCGCACGGCTACCCCGATGGCGAGCGGATCCCGCTCGATCTCATGCTCTCGACGGTCGAACGCATCTCCGCGGTGACGGATCTTCCGGTCACCGCCGACCTCGACGGAGGGTTCGGCGACCCCGGCGAGGCGGTGCGGAAGGCCATCGGCGTCGGCGTCTCCGGCGCGAACATCGAGGATCAGCTGCGCCCGCTGCAGGAGTCCGTGGAGGTGATGCGCGCCGCGGTCGACGCCGGGCGCCGCGAGGGCGTGGCCTTCGTGCTCAATGCACGCACCGACGCGATCGTGAGGGGCGGCGATCGCCCCCGCGAGGCATCGATCGCCGATGCGATCGAGCGCGGCAGGGCCTATCTCGACGTGGGCGCGCAGTGCGTCTTCGTGCCCGGTGTGCTCGACGCCGACGAGACGCGCGCGCTGGTCGACGGGATCGGGGAGCGCCGGGTGAGCGTGATCGGGCTTCCCGGAGCCCTCACTGCTGCCGAGTACGAGGCGCTCGGCGTGGCCCGCATCTCCTACGGACCGATGCCGCAGAACGTCGCGCTCACCGCGCTCAAGCGGCTCGGCGAGTCGCTCGGGGGCGACGGCGTGATCCCCGACGACACGGAGCAGCTCAACAACTTCTGAGTCCGGACTGCCGCCGAGCCGCGAGCGGCCGACAATGTCAGTGGTCCGTGATCTCATGGGCTCATGGCCGATCAGCGCAGCGCAGAACCCGAGCTCCGGGCGGTTCCCCGCTCGCGGCTCGGCGGCGGCGAGATGCCGGCATCACCCGACGGAACGCGCGCCGCGGGGGACGCCGATCCGCATCCCCTCGAGGAGATGGTGTGCTGGTTGGAGCGAATGGAGTCCCAGCAGCGCGGGCTCGATGCGACGAGGGTGCGGTTGATCGCCGCGGCGATGGATCAGGTGCTCGGCGTGAGCATCCCGACGGCATCGGGGCTTGACGGTGTTCCCGGGAACCGCAGCGGAGCGAAGCAGGATCTTGCGTACCGCTCGCTGCGGGCGGAGCTCGCAACGGCGTTCGCCCTGAGCGAGCATCAGGTCGATGTGCAGATGGATCTCGCTCACCGTCTCAGTCACCAGTATGCGGCGACGCTCGCCGCGCTCGAACGCGGAGAGATCGGATACGCGCACACCCGTGTGATCGCGGACGCGGGTGTCGTGATCGGCCCCGGCGATGCACCGGATCCGGCACGACGACGCGCGAACTACGAGCGCGAGGTGCTCGCGGTCGCGAAACGGGAGACGCCGAATCGCTTGCGGCCGATCGCTCGGCGCATCGCCGAGCAGTGGGCCGAGCGCCCGCTCGAGGAGCGGCATCGCGAGGCGGTGCTCGAGCGCCGTGTCGTCGTCGTCGAGGCTGAAGACGGCATGGCGGATCTGATCGCGCGTCTTCCCGCGGTCGAGGCGTATGCGGTCCATGACCGGCTCTCCGGTATCGCACGAGCGGCCGAACGCGGGGAGCGGGTGATTCGCACGGGTGCCCCTGCGGCTCGCTCGCGCGACCAGCTTCGCGCCGATGCGTTCGCGGATCTGCTGCTCTCCGCCGACGAGCGCACCCTGTTCGCCGGGTCGACGGCGGAAGCGGTGCAGGCGCGCGTGCAGGTGATCGTGCCGATCGATTCGCGCGGCATCTGCGAGCTCGTCGGTTCCGGTCCGATCGGAGACGATGTCGCGCGGAGCATCGCAGCCGAGACCGCGCAGTGGGATCGGGTGACGGTACGGCAGGGGACGGGCGAGGTGATCGCCGTGGACCGCTACCGTCCGAGCGAGCAGATGCGGCGCCTGCTCGGCGCGCGGGACCGGCACTGCCGCTTTCCCGGTTGTCGCGTCCCCGCATCACGATGCGACATCGACCACACGGTCGACGCGGCGCATGGCGGCCCGACATCGACCGACAATCTCGCACATCTGTGCCGCGGGCACCACGTGCTCAAGCATCACAGCGAGTGGCGGGTCGCGCAGGAATCGGGTGGAACGCTCCGCTGGACCAGCCCGACCGGCCGACAGTACCTCGACCGGCCGCGGGGAGCGCGTACGGAGCAGGGGAGCGCGAAGCGCCTCGGCGAGGCGGAGCCGCCCGGCCGACGACGATCCGTGCGGTTCGGGGGCGACAACCACCCCGAGGTCTGCTTCTAACGCGACATCCGCGTCGGCATGCCGGGCCAGTCCGGCGAGCCTGGTGAGCCGGGCCAGTCCGGCGAGCCTGATGCGCCCGGCCCGGCCCCGGACTCGCTCAGCTCAGCTCAGGCGTTCGAGCAGGGGAATCGCGAGCGAGAGATCCCCCTCGATCGAGACGTCGGCACGCTCTCGCACGAGCGGCTTGCCGTTGAAGGCGACGCCGATCGCGGCCACCGCCATCATCTCGAGATCGTTCGCGCCGTCGCCGATCGCGACGGTCGCCGACAGCGGTGTGCCCGTGGCCTCGGCCCATTCCCGCAGCGACGCCGCCTTGGCGGCCGCGTCGATGATCGGGCCGACGGTGCGACCCGTGAGCACCCCGTCCAGCACCTCGAGCCGGTTCGCGCGCCAGAGGTCGAGGCGAAGGTCCCCGGCCAGCGGGTCGAGCACCTCGTGGAAGCCGCCCGAGACGACACCCACCTTGCCGCCGCGTCCGTGCACCGCATCGATCAGCTCGTGGATCCCGGGCGTGGGCCGCACCCGCTCGTAGGCATCGCGGAATACGCTCTCGGGGGTGCCCGCGAGAGTGGCCACGCGCTCGCGCAGGCTCTCGGCGAAATCGAGTTCGCCCCGCATCGCCCGCTCGGTGACCTCGGCCACCTGCTCGCGGCTGCCGGCCGCCTCCGCCAGCAGTTCGATCACCTCGTCCTGGATCGTGGTGGAATCGCAGTCGAGCACAACAAGGGGGGAGACGGTCATGCGCTCCAGTCTAGGAGTTGCGAAGCGGCGGGCCTCACCAGCGTGCCGTGCCCGAAGGGGTATCGCCAGTCGTTAAGCTGGTCTCCATGGTCAATGTGCTGCGACTCTCCGACGTCACCTATGTGCGCGACGGGCGCTCGATCCTCGATGGAATCGACTGGTCGGTGGAGGACTCCGAGCGGTGGGTGATCCTCGGCCCGAACGGCGCCGGCAAGACCACCCTGCTGAAGCTCGCCACCGCGAACGACTACCCGACCGCCGGCACCGTGGACGTGCTCGACAAGCGCCTGGGGCGCGTCGACATCTTCGAGCTGCGCAACCGCATCGGCTTCGTCTCCTCGGCCACGGGCCGACGCATCCCCGCGGGCGAGCTCGTGCGCGACCTCGTCCTCACCGCGGCCTACTCCGTCGAGGGCCGCTGGAACGAGCACTACGACGACGTCGACGTGCGCCAGGCCGAACGCATTCTCGCGGAGTGGGATCTGGGCGGCTTCGCCGACCACAGCTACGGCACGCTCAGCGACGGTGAGCGCAAGCGCGCACTCATCGCCCGAGCGGTGATGACCGATCCCGAGCTGCTGCTGCTCGACGAGCCCAGCGCGAGCCTGGATCTCGGCGCCCGCGAGCGGCTGCTGCAGATGCTCTCGGGATTCGCGCAGTCGCCGTACTCGCCCGCGATGATCATGGTGACGCACCACGTCGAAGAGGTGCCTCCGGGGTTCACCCACGTGCTCATGCTGCGAGACGGCCGGGTGCAGGCCGCAGGACCGATCGGGGAGACCCTCACCGCGGAAAATCTCGAGGGGACCTTCGGCATGCCGTTCGACCTGACGGTCTCGGATGGGCGCTACGCGGCGGTCGCCAGGCCGTAGAGCGAAACGCCCCTGCGAACACCTCGGCTCCGGGGCTTCCTCGTGGTAGCATAGATCCTTGGTGCGGGTAGCCCCGCGCCATTCCAAAGACCTCTGGGCGTGCTGTTACACGCCCGATCCAGGCACGAATCTGAAGGAACACTCATGAAGACCGACATCCACCCGGAGTACAACGCCATCGTTTTCCGCGACCTCGCGTCGGGAGAGACGTTCCTCACCCGCTCCACGCTGACCAGCGAGAAGACCATCGAGCTCGACGGCGAGACCTACCCCGTCATCGATGTCGAGATCTCGAGCGCCTCGCACCCGTTCTACACGGGCAAGCAGCGCATCATGGACTCGGCCGGTCGCGTCGAGAAGTTCAACCAGCGCTTCAAGGGCTTCGGCGCGTAAGCGAAGCCGCCACAGCGCGAAAGGGCGGTCGATCCGAATCGGATCGACCGCCCTTTCGCTGTCCGCGGGGACGCTCAGCCCGCGCGCACCGGCCAGCGGCCGTCGGCGATGAAGGAGGGGTCGCGCACGCGGCGCATGTACTCCTGGAAGCTCGCCGCCTGCGCGGCGGCCCACTCCACCTGCGACCGGTGCAGCTCCTCCAGCTCCTGCGGGATGACATCGGCGTACTTGCGGGCGATGCGCTGCAGCACCCTCCCCGCGGCGATGGCGTCGTCACCAGCGTCGTGCGCGTTGCCGATCTCGACCCCGTGATGCGCGGCGACGGCCTCGAGCGTGCGCTTGCCCTTGCGGTAGCGGTCGAACTGCTTGTCGAGGATCAGCGGATCGATGACGGGGGAGAGCTCGGCCGGCAGGGCGATGCCGTGCCTGGCCGCCTCGGCCGCGAGCAGGCTGAGGTCGAAGGGCGCGTTGTAGGCGACGACGGGGAAGCCCCGCTCGATCATCTCGAGCAGCTGCGTCACGATCTGCTGTACGCCGACCGCGGCCTCGATGCCGCTGGTGCGCGCGATCTCGGTGGAGATGCCGTGCACCTGCACCGCCGCGAGCGGGATCTCGATGCCGGGATCCAACAGCCAGTCATAGCGCTCCGCCACCTCTCCCGAGGGTCCCAGGAGCGCGATCGTCGCACTCACGATGCGGGCACTGGAGGTGTCGACCCCGGTGGTCTCGGTGTCGAACACCGCGAGGTCGGAGGCCCAGAGGGGGAGTTGATCGGTCACCAGGATTTCCTCACAATGCTCATGGCGGTTCCTTTCGTCTGCAACGATGCTACCGAGTGCCGCCGACAGCCGCCGACCAGTGCCGACAGCCAGTGCCGACGGCCACGCGGAATCCACCGCGAAGCGCGCCGTCGCAGCAGCCGCCCAGGACGCCCGGTTAGGATCGCTGGGTGACCTCCGCTCCGGCCGCCGCGCCTCCCACCGCATCCCCAACGGTGCTCGCCGTGCCGACGCTCGGGATCGATACCCGGGCCTGGCAGTACGGCGGGCCCGACGGCACCGCCATGATCCTCGTGCACGGATTCCGCGGCGATCACCACGGCCTCGAGGGCCTGGCCCGAGGCCTCGCGGAGGCGCTGCCCGGCACGCGGATGATCGTGCCGGATCTGCCCGGTTTCGGCGAGACGCCCGCGATCCCCGGCCGTGAGCACGACATCGAACTGTACGGCGAGTGGCTGCGCGAGTTCGCCGCCGCTGCCGCCCCGCAGGGCTTCGCGATCCTCGGCCACTCCTTCGGGTCGCTCGTCGTCGGCGCCGCGATCGCCGGCGGCCTGGCGCCGAGCCGGCTGATCCTCATCAATCCGATCTCGGCACCGGCGCTCCAGGGCCCGCAGGCCGTGCTCACACAGCTCGCCATCGGCTACTACCGCGCCGCGGATCTGCTGCCGGAACGCGCCGCTCGCGGTCTTCTCGGCAATCCCGCGATCGTGCGCGTGATGAGCGAGGTCATGGCGAAGACCGGCGATCCCGAGCTGCGCTCGTGGATCCACGGCCAGCACGCCTCCTACTTCAGCACGTTCTCCGACCCCTCGACGCTGCTGCAGGCGTTTCGCGCCTCGGTGTCGCACACCGTTCCCGAGTTCGCGAGCGCCTTCACCATGCCGACGCTGCTGATCGCGGGGGAGCGGGACGACATCACGCCGCTCCCCAGGCAGCTGGAGCTGCACCATCGGGTGCCGGGATCCCGGCTGCGCATCATCCCCGATACCGGGCACCTGGTGCACTACGAGACCGTGCCCGATGCGGTGGCGTTCATCGGCGAGTTCGTTACAGCCGAGGCGCGGCGCACCGTGGACGAGGCGGCCGCGTGAGGCTCGAGAGGATCGATGATCTCTCCGCTCCCGCACTCGCCGACTACACGCAGCTCACCGACGTTGCGCTGCGGCGGGTGCGCGAACCGGAGGAGGGGCTGTACCTCGCGGAGTCTCCGAAGGTGATCGAGCGGGCGCTGCGCGCCGGGCACCGGCCCCGCTCGGTACTGCTGCTCGAGGAGTGGCTGCCACGGGTGGAACCGCTGCTGGAGGCCCACCCGGACGTGCCCGTGTACGTGGGGGAGTCGGGGCAGCTCGAGGCGCTCACGGGGTTCCACCTGCACCGCGGCGCCCTGGCGTCGATGCACCGGCCGGCGCCCCGCGATCCCGTCGAACTGCTGCGCGCTTCGAAGCGCGTGGTGGTGCTCGAGGATCTCGCGGATCACACCAACGTCGGCGCGATCTTCCGCTCGGTGGCGGCGCTCGGCGCCGATGCGGTGCTGCTGTCGCCCGCGTGCGCGGATCCGCTGTACCGCCGTGCCGTGCGCGTGAGCATGGGCGCCGTGCTGCAGGTGCCCTGGGCCCGGCTGCCGGACTGGCGCGAAGCCGGGCCGCTCTTCCGCGAGGAGGGCTACGAGCTGACGGCGTTCGCACTGCGCGACGACGCCGAGGATCTCGCCGAGTACGTCGAGGAGCTGCCCGACCGGCTGGCGCTGCTCTTCGGCACCGAGGGAGCCGGACTCAGCCGCAAGGCGCTGGCCTCGGCTGCGCGCTCCGTGGTGATCCCGATGGAGCACGGCGTCGACTCGCTCAACGTCGCGACCGCGGCGGCGGTGGCGCTGTGGGCCGTGCGCACCGCCGACCGCCGGAGCGCGCGGGGGAGCGACGCATGAGCGGCCGGTCGGGGAGACTGCGCGCGCTCTGGTTCGCGATCTTCTGGGCAGTCGTAGGGGTCGGATCCTACGTGCTCGGCGTGCAGAACGCGCTCGGCCAGCGCGCCGAGAACAGCGTGCTCGACGCCGCGGAGTTCACCTACAGCCCGCCGCCGCCACTCAATCTCGTCTCGATCCCGTCGGTCGCGATCGCACTGCTGGTCGTGGGGATCATCGCGTTCTTCGTGCACGGGATCCGGCGAGCCCTCGTGGTGACCGTGGTGCCGGCACTCGCGATCGTCGCGTCGCAGCTGCTCAAGCAGCAGCTGCTCACGCGGCCGCAGCTGTTCGAGCTCGATCTCCCGAACACATTCCCGAGCGGACATATGACAGTGTTCACGGTGCTCACAGCGGCGCTGATCTGGGCGGTGCCCACGCGCGTGCGCTCCTTCGTGACGCTCGGGGGAGCCGCACTCCTGGCGGCAGCCGGCTGGCAACTGCTCGCCTACGGTTGGCACCGTCCCAGCGATGTGTTCGGAGGGCTCGCGCTCGGAACGCTGGCGTTCTCGCTCGCGTGCCTCATCCGCCCGGCAACGGCGCGCGGTCTCGCCGTGCTCGGCCGAACGACGTCCATCGGGCTCGTGCTGATCGGCTGGACCATGGTGGCGGCCGCACTCGCGCTCACAGGGATGGCGGCTTGGCGAGAGAGCGCGGACCTGATGCTGAGCGCGGGGGAGTTCGGGGGAGTCGGAGTCAGCGCCCTGGCCGCGCGCTCCCTGTTCCTGCTGAGCTCCGAGCGTTCCTGAGGAGTGTGCTCAGCCCAGGCGCAGCAGGCGCTCGGTACTCACCCTGAACCCCTCGGCCGCGAGGAATCGTCGCAGCTCGATCGCATCAGAGGCGGCGGGGATCTCGCAGCGGATCGCCCAACGACCCGTGCGTTCGAGCGTTGAGAACAATCCGATCAGCGCCTCGGCGGTGTCCTACTCGAGGCGCAGGCCCGCCGTCAGCGAGGAGATGCCCGCGGGGGCCGGGATCAGTTCCGCGATCTCGGCGGGGGTGACCCAGGTGTCATCGGAGCCAGGCGAGAACTCGAGCCCGAATCCGAGTGCTTCCGCTCGCGCACGCGTCGCGGAGAGATCCACCGGTTCGGGGGAATCCTCCCGCCTCTCGGAAATTCTGCACCGCATCCAGGATTCGCTGTGGGGGAGATACCCTCGTCGCAGATACAGGCCCCGCGCCCGCTCGTTTCCACCCAGCACGTCGACCGCACCGACGCGGATGCCCCGCGAGCGGGCTTCGGCATCAACCGCGTCCATGAGGCGGGTCCCGAGACCCGTGCCGCGCGCGGAGGGGAGCACGCTCAGCGTCTCGAGCACGTGCGCGGCCGCGCCGCTGACATAATCCTCATAGGCCAATGCATATCCCGCAGGGGAGTCGACATCCCCGGCGAGCCAGATCGACACTCCGGAAGGTTCCGCTGCCAGCCGCTCGTAGTGCGCGCGGCGCAACGGCCAGCTCTCGGAACGCGGGATCGTCGGCAGCCCGGCCGCGCCGACGGAGAGGTGATGCTCGAACAGCGCGTTCCAGAGCGGCTCGAGCGCCGGGATGAGTTCGCGCCGGCCATGCCGCAGGGTGAGCGTCATGCGAATCACTCTAGGCGACCCGTCATCCCGCCGCGGCGCCGAGCGCGCGGGTCTCCTCCCACCTCGCTCGCTTTGCATGATAATCTATATTATGTCAGTTTAGGGAAGCGCGATCGGCCCAGAACACCCCCACCGCCCGAAACTCCCACTCCTCCGATTCCCTTCTCGGGCGTACCGTGGAAGCATGTGCCGAAGCATCCACACCCTCCACAACTTCGAACCGGCGGCGACGACGGACGAGGTTCAAGCCGCAGCGCTGCAGTACGTGCGAAAGATCGCCGGGACGACGAGGCCGTCGAAGGCGAATCTCGAGGCGTTCGATCTGGCTGTGGGCGAAGTCGCCCGCGCGACCCAGCGCCTGCTCGACAGCCTCGTCGCGACGGTTCCCCCGAAGAACCGCGAGGAGGAAGCAGCCAAGAAGCGGGAGCGCGCACTCGCATCCGGGCGCTACGAGCGATGAACCGCTGTCGGGCACTCAGGGCTCGTCGGAGAAGATCTGCTCGATCGTCAGTTCGAACAGGCGGGCGAGCCGGAACGCGACGGGAAGACTGGGGTCGAACTTGCCCGTCTCGATCGCGTTGATCGTCTGCCGCGACACCCCCAGCCGCTGCGCGACTTCGGCCTGCGTCCACGCGCGCTCGGCGCGAAGCTCCTGGAGTCGATTCTTCATCGGTATCTGATCTTCCCGGCGACGAAGGCGATCATATAGACGACCGCCATGGCGACCGGGAGCATCGCGAAGTCGACCTGAATCGGAATGAGGCCGCCCGCTTCGGCCACGACGAAGCCGAAGCCGAGAACGAACCCCGCCCCGAGGGCCGCAATGAGCGCGTCCTGCAGGATCTTGCGCTGAAGTTCGTCGATCGTCCGCAGAACGTGCGCAAACGCGACGATCCACCCGATTCCCGCGATCAGATTCAGCCCGACCGCCGCCCAGGTGATCGCGTGCTGCGACTCCCCCCAGATGCCGGGGCCGAATCTTGCCAGCGCCAGCGTCGCGACCCAGGCAATGCACCAGATCGCCAGTTTTCCGGTCGCCTTCAGCTCCGCCCGGTAGGGCGCGCTCCCCTGTCTCCCCTGTCCGCTCTGCGATTGTCCGCTCTGCGATGCGTCCACGATATCCCCCATCGAGTCAAGTACGCTTTACATCGTAAGAAGCTCGGATCGCCGTGTCAAGTGTCCTTGTCACGGCCGCCATCGCTGGGCGGTCGCTCGACGGGTCACTGCGGAGCCGGATCACTGTAGAGCCGCGTCACCGCGTCGATGAGCTCGGCGAGTCCGCTGGGAGCTGCGTCGCGCCACCAGGCCAGCCGCACCGGAATGCGCGGGCCGTCCGTGACCGGCCGGTACTTGATGCCCGGGCGCGGGTGATGATCCGCGGTGGCCGCCGCAGTGGTCCCCACACCCCGACCGGCCGCGATCGTGTCGAGCCAGCCATCGACATCGGTGGCCTCGATGAACCGCGGTGTCCGCGCGGCCCCGTGCCACAGGGCCTCGCTCGTCGTGCCCGCGCGCGGATCGATCACGACCGTGCGCTCGGCGATCTCGGCCATGCTCAGGCGCCGTCGGCGCGCCCACTGGGCGTCGTCGGCGGTGAACGCCACCAGACGATGCTCCAGGCCGACGACGACGGACTCGAAACGGCGATCCTCGACGGCGCGCCGCACGATGGCGACGTCGCACAACCCCTCCGCCAGGCCCGCCGTCGGCGAGTTGTGCCGCACGAGTTGCAGGTCGATCGACTCGTGATCCTCGCCCCACTGCCGCTGCAGCGGCCGCGTGCGACTCCCCAGCGCGGCCCAGGCGTAGCCGAGTCGGAGTCTGCCGTGCCTGGTCTGCAGGAATTCGCCGAATCGATCGGCCTCCGCCAATACCCGGCGTGCGTGCGGCAGCACCTGCCACCCCAGGCTCGTCGGCTCGCAGCCGCGTGGGATCCGGCGCAGCAGGCGCTCCCCCACGCCCCGCTCGAGCGCGGCGATCGTGCGCGACACGGAGGCCTGGGAGACGTGCAGCTCCCCCGCGGCCTCGGTGAACGACCCGGTCTCCGTGGCGACGACGAACACCCGAAGCTCCCGCAGCGTCCAATCCATAACCTCAGGGTATGGCATTACCGAAACATGCACTAGGCGATCAGGCACCCGGATCCCTACCGTTGAGAGCATGGACGACACTCGCTCGATCGCTCAGCGGCACTCCCCGGAGATCAGCCCTGCCGCCCCCGACGTGCTCGCGGCGAGCACCGCGAGTCCCCGCCGGCGGGCCTCCGGCATCGCCATGATGCTCGCGGGTGCGGCGTCCAATCAGACCGGCGCCGCGCTCGGAGCCCTGGCGTTCCCCGCGATCGGCCCCGTCGGTGTCGTGGCAGTGCGCCAGCTCGTCACCGCCCTCGTCCTGTCCCTGATCGTACGACCCCGCCTCCGCGGGCTCCGTCGTCACCAGTGGCTGCCGATCCTCGGCCTGGCCCTGGTGTTCAGCGTGATGAACATCGCACTCTATGCCGCGATCGAACGGATCGGACTCGGCCTGGCCGTGACCTTGGAGTTCATCGGCCCCCTCGCCGTTGCGATCGCAGGATCGCGACGCGTCGTCGATATCGGCTGCGCGGCACTCGCGGGCCTCGGGGTCCTCCTGCTGACCGGGGCCGGACCGAGCACCGATGTGCTGGGCGTCGCCCTCGCGCTCATCGCAGCGGGAGCCTGGGCCGCCTACATCCTGCTCAACCGGAGCGTCGGGCAGCGCCTGCCGGGCCTGCAGGGCACGGCCGCCGCCAGTGCGGTGACCGCGGGACTGTGGCTGCCGATCGGCGTCGCCTGGTTCCTGATCCACCCGCCGACGCTCCAGGCCCTGCTCCTCGCCGCCGCCTGCGGCATCCTGGCCTCCACTATTCCGTACGCCGTCGACCTGCTGGTACTGCGCCGGATCCCGGCCGCGCTGTTCGGGACGCTCACGAGCGTGAATCCGCTCTTCGCAGCGCTGATCGGGTGGCTCGTGCTGCACCAGGCGCTCGAGGCCGTCGAATGGGCGGGAGTCGGGCTGATCGTCCTCGGCAACGTCGTCGTATCGATCCGCGGCCGGTCCGCTGCCCGTTCGCGTCGGCCCGCCGGGCCCTCCGAGCACCGCGGCGATCGCCGCCGGCCGGATCCACAGCCCTAGACTGGACGCATGTACGTCAAGATCTGCGGCCTGTGCGACGCCGGATCGGCGAAGCACGCCGTGTCGAGCGGGGCCGACGCGGTCGGGGTGGTCATGAGCCCGCGGAGCCCGCGGCACGCGACGCCGGAGCAGGCTGTCGAGGTGGTATCGGCGGTGCGCGAGCAGGATCCCGGAGCCGGTGCGGCGCGCATCGATACCGTGCTCGTCGTCAACCGCATGCCCGCGCGCGAGGCCGCGGAGACGGCGCGAGCGCTCGGCTTCGACGTGCTGCAGCTGCACGGCTCCTACACGGCCGACGACTTCGAGGCGGCCGGGCGCCTGATCCCCCGCCTGTGGCGCGCGACCTCGCTCGCACGCCACCCCGATCTGCGCGCGGGCGAGTGCGGCGAGGAGCGTCTGCTGGTCGACGGGGCCGTGCCCGGCTCCGGCGAAACGTGGGATCTCTCGCTCCTCGGCCCGGCCGGCCCGGCTCGCAGGCGCCTCGGCGACGGCTGGCTCCTCGCCGGCGGACTCGATCCGCAGAACGTCTCCGCCGCGATCGCCGCGACCCGCCCCTGGGGCGTGGACGTCTCCAGCGGCGTCGAGCGGGCCCCGGGAGTGAAGGACACCGAGCTGATCACCCGCTTCATCCGCGCGGCTCGCGCATGACAGCGGCGGAAACCGGCTCCACGACGGCCGAGGAGGGATCGGATCGCCCGCTCCCCCGAGCCGATGAGGTCGACGTGCGGCGCGGAGACTACGAGCTGCGCTTCTTCCGCTGGGCTCGACCCGCGGCCCCCAGGATCCTGCTCGTGCACGGCATCGGCATGGGCCACAGCGTCTACGATCGCTTCATCTCGGAGATCGCCCCGCACGCCGATGTCGTGGCCGTCGACCTCCCCGGGTTCGGAGGCTGCCCGGAGCCGGCGGAGCCCCTCTCCATCCCGGCCACGGCGGATCTGCTCGCCGAGGCGCTCGAGGAGCTGGGCATCGCTCCCATCGTCGCCGTGGGGCACTCCATGGGAGCCCAGGTCGTGGCGGAGCTCGCAGTTCGCCACCCGCGGCTGGTGGGGCGCGTGGTGCTCATCGCGCCGTCCGTGAACCCGGCCGAGCGACACGTACTGCTGCAGGCGATGCGCATGCTGCAGGATCTAGCCGAGGGGCAGCCCCTGTCCGTGTTCCGGCGCGGCATGACCACGTACCTCCAGGCGGGGCCGCGCTGGTTCGCGAAGAAGCTGGGGCAGATGCTGGAGCACCGGGTCGAGGATTGCCTGCCGCACGTGCGGCAGCGGGCGCTCGTGCTGCGCGGCAGTCGGGACCGGGTCTCTCCGCGCGGCTGGGCCGTGCGCATCACCGGGCTGCTCCCCCGCGGCGAGATGCAGCAGATCCCCGATCGCGGGCACGAGGCGCTCATCAGCTCGGGAGAGCCCGTCGCACGCATCGTGCTCGACTGGATCCGGGACTCCGGGGAGGCGGGCGACTCCCCCACGGGATGATCGCTCCGCCGCCCTCCGCCGCTATCCGCCGCCATCCGCCGCCCTCCGGGCCGCTCGCGACGATAGCGCAGCAGGTGCCGGCGTCTGCATGCAGGGCGGCATTTTAGCTGCAGGTTTCGCGGCAACACGCCAGGGCCGCATCACGATCACGTAACGAGAAAAAGCCCTGTTCAAATGATCTTTTTTGGAGAGTTCTCGAGCGAGCGAGCGCCCGGGCTCGAGTCGGCACCCCCTCCGCCTGACTAGCGTGGAAAGGTCCGAGCCGCAGCGACGGCGCAGGTCCGGTAGAAACCGATGGAGCCATGACCAAACAGCCCAACACAGGCAAGCGCACCATGAAGATCACGGTGCCGACCCCGCCTCCGGTCCCCCACCCGGGGCTCATCCCCGGCATCGGCGTCGAGCAGACCGGCCTTCGCTTCCCCACGAACTGGCTCGTGTTCTCCGTGACGGTCGTCCTGACTCTCTCCGTGATCGTGTGGGCCTTCGTCGCCCCCGAGAACCTCTCGGCCGTCGGCGCGAGCTCGCTCGCCTGGGTCAGCGCCAACTTCGGCTGGCTGTTCGGCGCACTCGCCATCGTGGTCGCGCTCTTCATGCTGGTCGTCGGCTTCGGTCGCACCGGAGGCATCCGCCTGGGGTCCGATGACGAGGAGCCCGAGTTCTCGACCGCTTCGTGGATCTCCATGCTCTTCGCCGCAGGCCTCGGCATCGGCCTGCTCTTCTACGGCCCGCTCGAACCGCTCACCTATTTCCTCGATCCCGCTCCCGGGATCGCCGCCGAGGGCGGAACCGCGGCCGCCGCGCTCCCCGCGCTTGCACAGACGATCCTGCACTGGGGGCCGATCGCCTGGGCGTTCTACGCACTCGTGGGCGGAGCGATCGCATACAGCGCCTACCGGAGGGGCCGCGCGCCGCTCATCTCAGCGCTGTTCGAGCCGGTGTTCCCCGGCAGCAGCCACAAGATCCTCGGTCGCGTCATCGACATCTTCGCCATCATCGTCACGCTCTTCGGCACGGCAGTCTCGCTCGGCATCGGCGCCCTGCAGATCGAGAGCGGCTTCCGCATCGTCACGGGGCTCGGCCCCATGGGCAACGCGTTCCTCGTCGGGGCGATCGCGATCCTCACCTCGCTCTTCATCGCCTCGGCCGTCTCCGGCGTGAAGCGCGGCATCCGTCGCCTCTCCAACCTCAACATGGCGCTCACCGGAGGCCTCGGGCTCTTCGTGCTCATCGTCGGCCCGACCGTCTTCCTGCTCAACTTCCTACCCTCGGCCGTCGTCGAATACTTCCAGCAGCTGCTGTTCATGCTCGCGCGCAACCCCAACCAGGGCGAGGCCACGGCGGAGTTCCTCGCCACCTGGACCACCTACTACTGGGCCTGGTGGGTATCGTGGACCCCCTTCGTCGGCATGTTCATCGCGAAGATCTCCCGCGGACGCAAACTGCGCGAGTTCGTCATCACCGTGATGCTGGTCCCCTCGGCCATCGTGATCGCCTGGTTCGTCGTGTACGGCGGCACCGCGATCTACATGAGCCTCGCGGGCGAGGATCTGCAGTCCGGCAGCTCCGGCGAGGAGGTGCTGTTCCAGATGCTGCAGCGGCTCCCCCTCGGCATGATCACCTCGGTCATCGCCATGATCGCCGTGCTCGTCTTCTTCGTCACGGCCGCGGACTCGGCCTCCATCGTCATGGCCTCGATGTCGCAGGGCGGACGCCCCGAACCCTCGAAGTGGGTCACCATCGTCTGGGGCCTGCTGCTGGCACTGATCGCGGTCGCGCTTCTGCTCGCGGGCGGCCGGAACACCCTCTCGGGCCTGCAGTCGCTCATGGTGGTGTCGGCCCTGCCCTTCGCGTTCGTCGTGATCGGGATCATGATCGCCTGGGCGAAGGATCTGCGCACCGACCCGTACATCATCCGTCGCAAGTACGCCCAGGCGGCGATCGCCCAGGGCGTGCGGCGCGGCATCGACGAGTACGGCGACGACTTCGTCTTCGGTACGAGCGAGGTTCCGGCCGACGAGGGCGCGGGCGCGGACTTCGACAGCGCGGATCCCGCCCTGACCGAGTGGTACGTCGACGCGACGACCGGGCCGATCCAGCAGGTCACCGGGGCCGATGTGCGGCGCACGCTGGATCCCGCGCGCATCGAGAAGCCCGGGCCGGAACGACCGGATCACACTGCCTCCGGGGAGGCCTCGCTGACCGTGGGCGAACGCGTCGATCCCCCGGCTCCGAAGGAGACCGACGCCGATCCCGGCGGCCCGGAGCAGCGCTGAACACTCTCGCGCTGGCGCTTCTCAGCCCGACGTTGTAATCTGTTCGTTATCTTTTGCGTCGAGATCCCGGCGCCCCCGAACTTCGAAAGACTGCATGCCCACCTCCACACCCGCGACAGACGAGCGCGTCTATCCATCGCGTCGCTCGCTGCGCGAGGCCCGCGCCTCGCAGCCCGAGACGGGCCCGATCCGGGTCCCCTCCGAGACGGACTCGACCCGGGTCCCCTCCGAGACCGGCTCGATCCGCGTGCCCTTCGTCGAGCATGTCCCGGCGGTCGAGATCCCGTCAGAGCCGTCGCGCTCCGCGGCGCGCAAGCCGATCCGCCGCCGGCTGGCCGGCATCGCGGCCGGGGCGAGCGTCTGCGGCCTCACGCTCACCCTCGCGCTCCCGCTGACCGAGCAGGCGAGCGTCGCCGCCGGCACCGGAGCGGTGCTCTCATCGCAGCAGCTGTTCTCCGAGGTCTCCCTCGATGAGATGCCGCCGTCCTTCGCCGACGTCAGCGCGTCGATCTCCGACAGCACCGCTCCGATCGCCTACGTCTTCAACCCGAATACGCTCGTGAACTACCCCTTCGCCTCAGCCGTTACCCTGACCGACGGCTTCGGCTACCGCACCGCACCCGTCGAGCAGTTCCACGATGCGCAGGACTTCGCCGCGGCGGCCGGCACGCCCATCCAGGCGATCGCGGACGGCACCGTGCTCGAGGCCGGCTTCGCGAGCGACGGCTGCGGCTTCGGCCTCAAGCTCGAGCACGAGCTCGACGGCGACGAGGTGACGAGCCGCTACTGCCACATGGAGATGGAGTCGCACTCCTTCGCGGTGGGCGACACCGTGCAGATGGGCGATCAGGTCGGCACCGTCGGCAACACCGGCATGTCGTTCGGCCCCCACCTGCACCTGGCCATCCGCGTGAATGACGAGCCGGTCGACCCGATGCCCTTCTTCACCGACTACATGCGCAAGGATCGCGCGGCCTCGGCGACGAGCACCGACGCCGTCTCGGCCACGCCGTCCCGACCGACCGCCTAGCGTACGACGCCCGCTCCTGCGCCGCCCGCGGCGGCTGAGCGCCGCTCGGCGCGCACTCACCCGCGCCGCTCAGCGGCTCAGCGGGCGGCGGCCTCGGTGGTCGCGCGCGCCCAGTCGGCGAGCTTCGCAGCGGCCCGGCCCGAATCGATCGCGTCCTCGGCGATGCGCAGCTTCTCCGCGAGTCGCTCGAGCAGCGCGCGCTCGGCCGTCTCGGGAAGCTGGGCCAGGTCGAAGGCGACGAGCCCCGCTGCGGCGTTGAGCAGCACGATGTCGCGCACCGCGCCGCGTTCTCCCGAGAACACCCGGTGCACCACCGCGGCGTTCTCCTCCGGCGTCCCGCCGACGAGATCCGAGATCGAAGCCCGCGGAATCCCGAGCTCGCGCGGATCGATGTCGTGCTCCGTGAGCCCGCCGCGGCTCACCTCCCAGAGCCGCGAGTGCCCCGTGGTGGTGAGCTCGTCGAGCCCGTCGTCACCGCGGAACACCAGCGCGGAGGCACCGCGCAGCCGGAACACGCCCACGAAGATCGGAACCCGGTCGATGTCGGCGACTCCGACCGCGGAGGCCTCGGGCCGCACCGGGTTGCACAGGGGGCCGAGGAAGTTGAAGACGGTCGGGATCCCGAGCTCGGCGCGCGCCGGGGCGACGTGCCGGAACCCGGGCAGGAAGCGCGCCGCGTGCACGAACGCGATACCGGCGTCCTCGAAGCCGCGCGCGAGCTGATCCGCGTCGAGGGAGAGGTCGATGCCGAGCGCGGTCAGCACGTCGGAGGAGCCGGAGAGACTGCTCGCCGCGCGATTGCCGTGCTTCACCACCGGAGCCCCGGCGGCTGCCGCGGTGATCGACGCCATGGTCGACACGTTGACCGTGCCGAAGCGGTCGCCCCCCGTCCCCACGATGTCGAGCGACATGGCGGGCAGCGAGATCGGGGCGGCCTCGGCGAGGATCGCATCGCGGAAGCCGATGACCTCCTCGACGGTCACGCCCTTCGAACGCAGCGCCACCAGGAAGGCGCCGATCTGGGCTCCGCTGGCCTCTCCCGTCATGAATCGCGACATGGCCCATTCGGCCTGCGACACGCTCAGATCCTCTCCGTCGAGCAGGGTCGAGAGCACCGTGGGCCAGCTGCGTTCATCGATCATGCGGCAATCCTATCGAGGCCCCGCTCACCGCCCGAAAAGGCGTGCCGAGAGCCCCGTGGAGGGGTCCCGGAGGCACCCCTCTATCGACTTCATCAGATGATTGTGGTATCCCGGGGCGCACTTTCGGGGCCCGCGAACCCGATAAGCTGGGCTGGAAACTCGCAGAAAGTTCGGCGCGCCGGGTTCGAGTGAAAACGCACACCAAACTTTCAGCCATAATGGAGGGGTGACAACGACCACTATGAATACCAAGTCAGCCGTGCCCTCGGTGAAGCGACCGAACCTCGTCGCCGTGGGCACGATCGTGTGGCTCGGCAGCGAGGTCATGTTCTTCGCCGGCCTCTTCGCGATCTACTTCACGCTGCGGGCGATGAACCCCGAGCTGTGGGCCGAGCAGACCGCGAAGCACAACTTCACCTTCGCGCTGATCAACACCCTGATCCTGGTCGCCTCCTCGTTCACCGCGCAGGCCGGCGTCTTCGCCGCCGAGCGGATGCAGCCGCGCGCGACGGGCGCGAGCCCGAAGAAGTGGGGCACGGTCGAGTGGTTCTACCTCACCTTCTTCATGGGCGCCGTCTTCGTCGCAGGCCAGGCCTGGGAGTACGCGACCTTCGTCTCGGAGGGCATCACGCTCGCCTCCGATCCCTACGGCTCGGCCTTCTACATGACCACCGGCTTCCACGGCATCCACGTGTCGCTCGGACTCGTCGCCTTCCTGCTGGTCATCGGTCGCATCTACGCGGTCAAGAACTTCACGCACAAGGAGGAGACCACCGCGGTCGTCGTGTCGTACTACTGGCACTTCGTCGACATCGTGTGGATCATCCTCTTCATCGTCATCTACGTCCTCAAGTAGGGTCAGGAGTAATCGAGAACATGGCTCGCGCCAAGAAGAACGTTCGCAAGTCCGGCCGCCGGCACCCGCTTGCCACCGCAGCCCTCGTTGCGGTCGGCCTGCTCGTCACCGGTGCCGCTTACACGGGATTCAGCCAGACCTCCGCGACCGCTGAGATCGACCTCGAGTCGCCCGCCACCATCGAGGCCGGCGAGAAGCTGTTCGGCGCCAACTGCGCCACCTGCCACGGAGCCGGTGCCCAGGGCACCCCCGA
The DNA here is from genome assembly GCF_001273835.1 of Leucobacter celer subsp. astrifaciens. Classification (GTDB taxonomy): domain Bacteria; phylum Actinomycetota; class Actinomycetes; order Actinomycetales; family Microbacteriaceae; genus Leucobacter; species Leucobacter celer. The sequence goes on from NZ_JHEI01000136.1 coordinate 520,935, forward strand.
CGGCCCCTCGCTCATCGGCGCGGGCGCGGCCTCGGTCAACTTCCAGGTCGGCACCGGTCGTATGCCCCTCGCCTTCCAGGGCCCCCAGGGCATGGTGAAGCCGAAGCAGTTCACCGAGGATCAGACGCTGCAGATGGCGGCCTACGTCGCCTCCCTCGCGCCGGGGCCGGCACTGCCCGACACGCGCTACCTCCAGGGCGACGGCGACGTCGCGAACGGCGGCACGCTGTTCCGCATCAACTGCGCGATGTGCCACAACGTCGCGGCGGCAGGCGGTGCCCTCACCGAGGGCAAGTTCGCCCCCAAGCTGACGGGCGTCGCTCCCACCCACGTGTACGAGGCCATGATCACCGGCCCCCAGAACATGCCGGTGTTCAGCGATGCCAACATCACTCCGCAGGAGAAGTCGGACATCATCTCGTACCTCAAGTACATCGAGGAGAAGCCGGCCGTCGGCGGGCTCACCCTCGGATCGATCGGCCCCGTGGCCGAGGGTCTATTCATCTGGGTGATCGGTCTGGGCGCCATCGTGGGCCTCACCGTCTGGGTCACCGCGAAGTCGAACTAGTCCGACGACGCGCAACGAGTTCATGAGTCAGGAGTCAAGGAGCAACATGGCAGAGGAAGCGAAGAACAACGGCGTCGATGGCGCCGTTGTCGCCGCCCAGGGCCACGGCGCGGTCGAGGCAGCGGTAGGTACCGCGGTCATCTCGTCCGATACTGTGCAGAATCCGGGCCTTCCCCCGCACCGCAAGCGCGTAACGGATACCGATCCGAAGAAGGCCAAGCGCGCCGAGCGCACGGTCTACACGCTCTTCTACATCTCGATCGCCGGCAGCCTCGGCGCCGTTCTCGCCTACATGTTCTTCCCGATCGAAACGGGAGATCTCATGGCGATTCGGCTGCACACGCTGTTCGTCGGCCTCGGCATGGCTCTCGCCTTGCTCGCCGTCGGCATCGGAGCGGTCCACTGGGGCAAGGCGCTCATGGCCGATCACGAGTCGATCGACGAGCGTCACCCGGTGGCGAGCGACGAGGCGACCCGCGAGGGCGCAGTCGAGATCTTCAAGCTCGCCGACGAGGAGTCGGGCTTCTCCCGCCGCTCGCTGGTGCGCAACAGCCTCATCGGTGCGCTCATCGCGTTCCCCCTGCCGGGTATCACGCTGCTGCGCGGCCTGGCCCCGCAGGACCGCGACGCGGTCGAGCTGCTCAGGCACACGATGTGGGACACGGGCATCCGCCTGGCCCGCGACCCCTCCGGCGTGCCCATCAAGGCCAGCGAGGTGACCATCGGCTCGGCATTCCACGTGATCCCCGAGAACCTGAACCACGACGACTTCCACAGCCTCTCGCTGGACGAGCGCGGTGGCAGCGAGAACCTGCTCGACGCCAAGGCCAAGGCCATCGTGCTGCTCATGCGTCTCGATCAGTCGGAGCTCAAGGAGGATCCCGAGCGCGCGAGCTGGTCCTACGACGGCATCGTGGCCTACTCGAAGGTCTGCACGCACGTCGGCTGCCCGGTCGCCCTCTACGAGCAGCACACCCATCACCTGCTCTGCCCCTGCCACCAGTCGCAGTTCGACGTCTCCGAGCACGCGAAGGTCATCTTCGGCCCGGCCAAGCGCCCGCTGCCGCAGCTGCCCATCACCGTCGATGACGAGGGCTACCTCGTCGCGCAGAGTGATTTCCAAGAACCTGTCGGCCCGAGCTTCTGGGAGCGCCTCAAGTGAGCAGCACCGTAACCGAATCCCCCGCGCAGAGCGGATCGGCGCAGAGCGGATCGAGCCGATTCACGGCTGCGGCCGCGAACTACATCGACGAGCGCACCAAGATCGGCGGCGTCGTCAAGGAGTTCGGCCGCAAGATCTTCCCCGACCACTGGTCGTTCCTGCTCGGCGAGGTGGCGCTCTACAGCTTCGTCGTCATCCTGCTGTCGGGCACCTTCCTCACCCTCTTCTTCCAGGCCTCCATGGCCGAGGTGCACTACACCGGCCCCTACGTGCCGATGAAGGGCCTCGAGATGTCGGTCGCCATGGCGTCGACGCTCGATATCTCCTTCTCGGTGCGCGGCGGTCTGCTCATGCGCCACGTGCACCACTGGGCCGCGCTGCTGTTCGTCGCCTCGATCGGCCTGCACATGCTGCGCATCTTCTTCACCGGTGCGTTCCGCAAGCCGCGCGAGCTGAACTGGATGATCGGCTTCGTGCTCTTCGTCCTGGCGATGGCCGAGGGCTTCACCGGCTACTCGCTCCCCGACGACGTGCTCTCGGGTAACGGCCTCCGCATCATCGACGGCATCATCAAGGCCATTCCGGTGATCGGCACCTACCTGTCGTACTTCTTCTTCGGCGGCGAGTTCCCGGGCACCGACATCGTCGGACGCCTCTACATGCTGCACATCATGCTGCTGCCCGCGCTCGTGATCCTCTTCGTGGCGCTGCACCTCGCCTTCGTGGTCATCCACAAGCACACGCAGTACCCCGGCCCGGGCAAGACGCAGCAGAACGTGGTCGGCTACCCGATCCTCCCCGTCTACGCGGCGAAGGCCGGCGGCTTCTTCTTCATCGTCTTCGGCGTGATCGCGCTGATCGCCTCGACCGTGGGCATCAACCCGATCTGGAACTACGGTCCGTACGACCCCTCCCCCGTCTCCGCCGGTACGCAGCCCGACTGGTACATCGGCTTCGCCGACGGCATGCTCCGTCTGGTGCCTCCGGGGCTCGAGACCGAGTGGTTCGGCTTCACCTGGTCCTGGAACATGCTGCTTCCGCTGATCGTCATCGGGATCTTCCTGGTGCTCGCGGCCGCCTACCCCTTCATCGAAGCGTGGGTGACCGGCGACAAGCGCGAGCACCACATCCTGGACCGCCCGCGCAACGCTCCCACCCGCACCGCGATCGGCGCCGCAGGCGTCACCTTCTACGCGGTGATGTGGGCCGGCGCGAGCTCGGACCTCATGGCGACGCACTTCCAGCTCTCCATGGAGGGTGTGATCCACGCGCTCCAGGCCGCACTCATCCTCGGGCCGATCATCGCTTACCAGCTCGCAAAGCGCATCTGCCTGGCGCTGCAGAAGAAGGACCGCAGCATCGCGCTGCACGGCTACGAGTCCGGCCGCATCGTCCGCCTTCCCGGTGGCGAGTACGTCGAGGTGCACAAGCCGCTCGACGAGTACGAGCAGTGGCAGCTGGTCAGCTACCACGACTACGCTCCGCTCATGCTGCGCCCCAACGACGACGGTCGCATCCCCTTCTCGAAGCGTCTCCGCGCCGGCTTCAGCCGCTGGTTCTTCGAGGACCGGATCGTTCCGCCCACGAAGGGCGAGATCGAGCAGGGACACCACGAGGGTCACTGATCCCTCCCCCTCTCGCGTGAGGCCCCGCAGGTTGTTTCCTGCGGGGCCTCACGCGTTCGTGCAGCCGAATTGCCGAGGTAGAGTGGCCGTATGGCCTTATGGCCGTAGATCCACGGGCGGGTCCGCTCCCTCGCTCGCCGTCCTCCTCACCTACTTCCCCCTCGCCATGGGCTACGCCGGCCTCGTCGCGGCGGCGGCGGTCGGGACGACCATCGGCGGACCACTCGCCTATCTGCTCGGCCGGGCACTGCGCCGCCGCACGCGAAAGACGTTGCATCGATGCGCATTCGCGGCCCTCGGGCTGACGCTCGGTGCAGCGGCCGGATCCCGACGAGGCCGCCGAGGACGCGGCCGTCGACGCGGGGTCGAGGCGCAGCGCAGGCGCGGTATAGGCTCGCTCAGCCTCGCGACCGCCCGGGCTCAGGCTTCGTCGTCAAGCAGCCCGGCCGCCGCCGCGCTCAGCAGCGCGGCGAATCGCACCTCACCGATGCACGAGCGCAGGCCACCCAGCTCACGGGAGAGCGCATCGTTCAGCGCCGGATCTCGAACCGCCGAGAGCGCCTGCAGCACGATCCGCTGCAGGGAGCGGGGAACGTCGACACCCGCGCGATCGCGCACGCCGGCGCAGGAGAGCTCGACGCACGCCAGGAAGAGCTCCTGCTTCGTTGCAAAGCTGGCGTAGACGTGGGGCTGGGGCACACCGGCGCGAGCGGCGATGCCCGCCGTGGAGGCGCCATGAAAGCCGAAGAGGCCGAACTCGATGAGTCCGGCCTCCAGCAGGCGCTTGCGATTCTCGCCGGGCCTCCTGCGTGCACGACGTTCGGTCACTGCTTCACCTCAGGTCGAGAACCTTGCGGTAGTGCTCGCCGACAGGTTCGAAGCCGCGATGGTTGTAGAACGAGCCGATCCGCGCGGTGGATGCGGAGAGCTGACGCACGCCGCGTCCCATGCAGTAGTGCTCATTCGCCTGCATGAGGCGATCGCCGACGCCGTGCCCCCGGGTGCTCTCGTCGACCACGATCTCCTGCAGGTGAGCGGTCAGCCCTGGCGCGTGCAGCAGCCGCGACACCGTCATCAGAGAGTAGCCGACGACCGAACCGTCGAGTTCCGCGACGAAGAGAACGTTCGTCTCCTGGTCTCGATGACGCAGGACGTTGTCGTAGGCGATCAGGAACTCGTCCCGGCCGATGGCCTCACGACCAGTGGTGAACTGGCGGGCCAGGGCGAAGACGGCTGTCCCGTCCTCGCTCTGGCCGCGGCGAATGATGATGCTCAAGCGATCGATCCTCTATCGGCTATCGGGCGAAGTTGCCGCGGTAGTACTCGTACACCCAGCCGACCACGCCGACCAGCACGAGCGGCAGGGCGATGAACGACAGCCAGAAGTTGAAGCCGATGCAGAGCCCGAGCACGACGACGGAGGCACCGAAGGCCAGGAACAGAGGCCACCAGCTCCAGGGGCTGAACTCGCCGAGCTCGGGATCGCCGTCGTCGATGTCCGAGTCCTCGCGGTCCTCGACGAGCACCCCGCCCTGCTTCTTCTGCACGAGCATGAGATAGATCGCGATGAAGGAGGTGAGTCCAGCCGAAACGGCGATGAGCGTGGTTACCGGCCAATCGAAAGCATGGCCGGAAAGGGAATTCCACAGCGCGTAGATGCCTGCGACAGCCAGGAGGTACACCGTGAGGATCCAGAAGAGGACGATGTTGGATTTCATGGTTCAGTTCTCCTCGGGGTCACTTCGCGAGTTCGCTCGCGCGCACCGGCTGCTCGATACCGCTGACCTCTGGATGGTTGAGGTCGAACGCGGGAGACTCCGAGCGGATACGCGGGATCGAGGTGAAGTTGTGACGCGGCGGCGGACAGGAGGTGGCCCACTCGAGCGAGCGCCCGTAGCCCCACGGATCGTTGACGGTCACCTTGGGAGCCCGACGCGCGGTCACGTACACGTTCAGCAAGAACGGGATCATCGAGGCGCCGAGCACGATCGCACCAATCGTCGACAGCTGGTTGCCCCAGGTCACGCCGTCCGACGGCAGGTAGGTGTAGTAGCGACGCGGCATCGCCATGACGCCCAGCCAGTGCTGCACGAGGAAGGTCATGTGGAAGCCGATGAAGAGCGTCCAGAAGTGGATCTTGCCAAGGCGCTCGTCGAGCATCTTGCCCGTCCACTTCGGCCACCAGAAGTAGAAGCCAGCGAACATCGCGAACACGACGGTGCCGAAGACCACGTAGTGGAAGTGCGCCACCACGAAGTAGGTGTCCGACAGGTGGAAGTCGAGAGCCGGCGATGCGAGGATGACGCCCGTCAGGCCACCGAAGACGAAGGTGACCAGGAAGCCGAGCGACCAGAGCATCGGCGTCTCGAAGGTGATCGAGCCGCGCCACATGGTGCCCAGCCAGTTGAAGATCTTCACACCGGTCGGCACAGCGATGAGCATCGTCATGAGCGCGAAGAACGGCAGCAGCACCGATCCGGTGACGTACATGTGGTGCGCCCACACCGTCATCGACAGCGCGGCGATCGCGATGGTCGCGTAGATCAGAGTCTTATAACCGAAGATCGGCTTGCGGCTGAACACCGGGAAGATCTCGGAGACGATGCCGAAGAAGGGTAGCGCGATGATGTACACCTCTGGGTGACCGAAGAACCAGAAGAGGTGCTGCCAGAGGATAGCTCCGCCCTCGCCGTTGTAGATCTGGGCGTCGAAGATGCGGTCGGCAGCGAGGGCGAACATCGCCGCTGCGAGCACCGGGAAGACGAGCAGCACGAGGATCGAGGTGATCAGCGTGTTCCAGGTGAACACGGACATGCGCCACATCGTCATGCCGGGCGCGCGCATCGTGATGATCGTCGTGATGAAGTTCACGCCGCCCATGATCGTGCCGAAGCCGCTGATACCCAGGCCGAGCACCCAGAGGTTGCCTCCCACGCCCGGAGAATAGGTCATGCTCGAGAGCGGCGAATAGGCGAACCATCCGAAGGACGCCGCGCCCTGCGGGGTGAGGAAGCCGCCGACCGCGATGAGCGAGCCGAAGGTGTAGAGCCAGAACGCGAACGCGTTGAGTCGCGGGAACGCGACGTCGGGTGCGCCGATCTGCAGCGGCATGAGCACGTTCGCGAAGCCCGCGAAGAGCGGGGTGGCGAACATGAGCAGCATGATCGTGCCGTGCATCGTGAACAGCTGGTTGTACTGCTCCTTGGTCACGACGACCTCGAGGTTCGGTGCGAACAGCTGCGCGCGGATGACAAGAGCCATCAGGCCGCCGATCAGGAACCACACGAAGGAGCTGATCAGGTACATGTACCCGATCACCTTGTGGTCCGTGGACGTCAGCCACGAGACAATGACATTGCCCTTCTTCATGTTCTTGTTATCCCTCGTTACTCGTTCTGCGACTTGGCGGTGTCGTTGTCGACGGAGAGGTACTCCTGGTTCGGATTGAACTCCGTCGTCACCTGCCCGGTGTTGCCCGCTGCTCGCAGCGACTCGATGTACGCGTCGTACTCGTCCTGCTCGACGACCTTCAACTGGAAGAGCATCATCGAGTGGTACTCGCCGCAGAGCTCGGCGCACTTGCCCATGAACGTGCCGGTCTTGGTCGGCGTGAAGCTCATGTAGTTGGTCTGGCCGGGGATCATGTCCTTCTTGTAGAGGTACTCGACCACCCAGAAGGAGTGAATGACGTCGCGGGTCTCGAGGCGCACCTCTGTGGTCTTGTCGACGGGCAGGTAGAGCACCGGCATCGTGTCGTCCGTGGCCTCGCCCTCGTCGTCCGTCTGCACCTGGACGCCCTGGAAGTAGACGTCGTCGCTCACGTAGTTGAAGTCCCACGCCCAGCGCTTACCGAGGACCTCGACCACGTTCTCGGGGGTCTCGTACCGCTGCTCGATCTTGCTCTGCTCCTGCGCGGTGAAGGCGAAGAACCCGAGCACGAGGATGACGGGGACGACCGTGAAGAAGGTCTCGATCGGCATGTTGTACCGCATCTGCACCGGCAGGCCGGTCTGACCCTTGCGGCGACGGTACGCGATCGTGGCCCAGATCACGAGGCCCCACGTGATCACGCCGACTGCGAGCAGCACGATCCAGGAGGTCACCCACAGCCCGGTGATGCCGTCCGTATGGTTGGTGGCCCCTTCTGACCCTTCGGGCAGGAAGCCACGCTGCTGCTCGGGGGTGCAGCCGGCAAGCAGCAGTGCCGCCGAGAGCACCACCGGGGCCGCAACCCATTTCATTCGACGATTGGAACGCACCGCATACCTTTCGAAATGTTTCTCGCCTGCACCGAATGCAGGCGAAGCTGATGACTCCCTGATAGCTTAGCGCGATCCCGAGCGTTCCCCGAACCAAGCAGGGGTGTCGCGGATACTCGTGGCGCAGTCGCCGCTCAGCTGAAGCTGTCGCCGCAGGCGCAGCTCCCCTGGGCGTTGGGATTGTCGATGGTGAAGCCCTGCTTCTGGATCGTGTCCTCGAAATCGATCGTGGCCCCGCCGAGGTAGGGGATGCTCATGGCGTCGACCACGACCTGCACCCCGTCGAAGTCGACAACGGCGTCGTTCTCGAGCTCTCGCTCGTCGAAGAACAGCTGGTAGATGAGCCCCGAGCAGCCCCCGGGCTGCACCGCGATGCGCAGGCGCAGATCGTCCCGCCCCTCCTGGGCGAGCAGGCTGCGCACCTTTTCCTGCGCGGCCTCGCTCAACTGCACGCCGTGGGCCCGTTCGGGGGCCGCCACGCCGCCCTCCGAAGCGATCATGTCAGTGCTCATGCCTACTCCTCGCTCATGCGCCGATCCGTGCCACTAGTCTACCGCTCGCAGCGGGGACAGCGCGGCCGCAAGGCGCGGTATCCTGGTAAGAATCGTCGGCATCGGGCCGGCGCCCCACAGGCATCGAGCGCGGAACGCGCGGAACGAGAGGACAGGCGTGGCGAAGAAGGGCGTTGAGAACGCGGCCGACGCGAACGGCCAGGGAGCGGACGACCGCGGTGCGGTCGGCAAGGGCCGCCCCACACCGTCGCGCAAGCAGGCCGAGGCCGCGAACGCCCGTCCGATCGTCGGGTCCAAGGACAAGTCGGTCGTGAAGGAGCAGCGCCGTCAGCAGGCGAACGCGCGCGAGCGGGCCCGCCTCGGCATGATGGAGGGCGACGAGCGCTTCCTGGGGCCGCGCGACCGCGGACCGCAGCGCCGGTACGTTCGCGACTACGTCGATGCCCGCTGGAGTGTCGGCGAGCTGCTGATCCCGATGATGCTTGTCGTGCTCGTGATGACCTTCATCCCCGGAATCATGCAGGTCATCAGCCTCGTGGCGATCTGGGCCTTCGTCGGGCTCGCGATCATCGACGCCGTCTTCCTCGGCCTCCGCCTCAAGCGCCTGCTGGGAGAGAAGTTCGGCGAGGATCGCGTGCAGCCGGGGTACCGCTGGTACGCGGCCATGCGGGCCTTCCAGTTCCGTCCGCTGCGCGTGCCGAAGCCGCAGGTCAAGCGCGGCCAGCGGCCGAGCTGAGCCGAGCTGGAACGAACAACGGCCCCCGGGTGATCCCGGGGGCCGTTTCGCGTATCGGGTCGACGCTGCGCAGAACTAGGCGCTCGCCCGCCATCCCGCGCGGTGCAGCCCGCGGTTGATCGCTCTCGCCCACAGCGGCCCCTCGTAGATGAACGCCGTGAAGCCCTGCACCAGCGTGGCACCGGCGCGCAGTCGCTCAAGCACGTCCTCCGCGGTCGTCACCCCGCCCACGGAGATCACGCAGAACCCGGGGTCGGGGGCCACCGCGCGGATCCGCCGCAGCACCTCGAGCGAGCGCTGTCGCAGCGGTGCGCCGGAGAGGCCGCCCGCCCCCATCCGCTCGACCGCCGAGTCAGGCTCGTTCAGGCCGTCGCGCGAGATCGTGGTGTTGGTCGCGATGATCCCGTCGAGGCCCAGCCGCTGCGCCAGCGCGACGATGCCGTCGATCTGCTCGTCCTCCATGTCGGGGGCGATCTTCACGAGCAGCGGGGTTCCGCCTGCCGCCTCGTGCACCGCCGCGAGCAATGGCTCGAGCATCTCGAGCTCCTGCAGCCCGCGCAGCCCGGGCGTGTTGGGCGAGCTCACGTTCACCGCGAGGTAGTCGGAGATCGGCGCCAGGCGCTGAGCGCTCCAGACGTAGTCCTGCACGGCGTCCTCGACCTCGGTCACTCGGCTCTTGCCGATGTTCACCCCGATCACGGGGCGGCGCCGCGCGAGCCGCGCACGCTCCACCCGGGGCACGGCTGCCGCCGATCCCCCGTTGTTGAATCCCATCCGGTTGATGAGTCCGCGGTCGGCCAGGAGCCTGAACATGCGCGGCTTCGGGTTGCCCGGCTGCGCGTGCCGCGTGAGCGTGCCCACCTCGACGTGCCCGAAGCCCAGCGCGCCGAGCCCCAGGATGCCCTCGGCGTTCTTGTCGAACCCGGCAGCGAGGCCGAAGGGGCTGGGGAACTCGGTGCCGAGCGCTCGCACCCGCAGCGAGGGATCCGGGGCGCAGAGCCGCCGGGCGATGCCGCCGAGCAGCGGCGCGGCCTGGATCACGCGGAACGCGAGGTGGTGCGCGAATTCGGGATCCATCCGCCGCAGCACCGTGTTGAACAGCAGCGGGTACAGACGCATGTGCGTTACTCCTCGGAGGATCGAGCGCCGACGGCGCCCGGGTCGGATGTCTCGGGGGCGGCCCTCGGATGGGCGCGCAGCTCGGCGATCGCGGCGTCGAAGTCGGCGAGCGACTCGAAGGCCTGGTACACGCTCGCGAAGCGCAGGTAGGCGACCTCGTCGAGCTCGCGCAGGTGCGGCAGGATCGCGAGTCCGATCTCGTTCGCGTCGAACTGGGCGATGCCGCTGGAGCGCACTGACTCCTCAACCTGCTGCGCGAGCATCGCCAGATCGGCCTCGGTCACCGGCCGCCCCTGGCAGGCCTTGCGTACGCCGCTCATGACCTTCTCGCGGCTGAAGGGCTCGACCACGCCCGAGCGCTTGATCACTGTGAGGCTCGCGGTCTCGGTCGTGGTGAAGCGCCGGCCGCACTCGGGGCACTGGCGGCGGCGACGGATCGAGAGCCCGTCGTCGGCGGTGCGCGAGTCGATCACGCGGGAGTCGGGGTGCCTGCAGAACGGACAGTGCATCAGCGAGCCTCCTCGGTCCCGGCGCGTTCGAACCGTGCGCTGACGGCTTCGCCGTGCGCCGGCAGTCCCTCGGCGCCGGCCAGCGCGAGCAGCGGCGCCTCCACCTCGGCGAGCGCCGCGCGGTCGTAGCTGATGATCTGCTGCGGGCGCAGGAAGGTGTGCGCTCCGAGCCCCGCCGCGAAGCGCGCGGTGCCGCCCGTGGGCAGCACGTGGTTGGATCCCGCGAGGTAATCGCCCAGGCTCACGGGGGTGTATCCCCCGACGAAGACCGCGCCGGCGTCGGTGATCCGGGCGAGCAGGGCGTCGTCGTCGGCCGTCTGGATCTCGAGGTGCTCCGGGCCGTAGGCGTTGCTCACCCGGGCAGCCGTGGGGAGGTCGTCGACGAGGATCACGGCCGACTGCGGCCCCCCGAGCGCCGTAGCGACGCGCTCCGCGTGCCGGGTGCGAGGTGCGCGGGCGGCCACCTCCGCGAGCACGCGCTCGACGAGCTCGGCGGAGTCGGTGACCAGCACCGAGGCCGCGGCCTCGTCGTGCTCGGCCTGGCTGATGAGGTCGGCGGCGACGAAACCGGGTTCGGCCGAGTCATCCGCGATCACCAGGATCTCGGTGGTGCCGGCCTCGGAGTCGATGCCGACGCGGCCGCTCACGACGCGCTTCGCCGCTGCGACGAAGACGTTGCCCGGCCCCGTCACGACGTCGACGGGTTCGAGGCCGATCTGCGGCACCCCGTGGGCGAAGGCGGCGACGGCGCCGGCGCCGCCGATCGCGTAGACCTCCTCGATGCCGCACAGGGCAGCGGCCCAGAGCACGGCGGGGTGCGGCAGGCCGCCGTTGTCGCGCTGCGCCGGCGACGCGAGCGCGAGCCCGGGAACGCCGGCGGTCTGCGCCGAAACCGCGTTCATGATGACCGAGGAAGGATAGGCCGCCTTGCCGCCGGGCGCGTACAGCCCGACCCGCGAGACCGGCTGCCAGCGCTGACGGATCTCGGCGCCATCGGCCATGCGGGTCACCTGCTCGGCGGGCACCTGCGCCGCAGAGGCGCGGCGCAGCCGGGAGATCAGCTCGCGCAGAGCGGCCTCGACATCCGGCGGGCAGTCCGCCAGGGACTCGGCGATCGCCGCCGGCGGCACGCGCAGTGCATGCCCCTCGACGCCGTCGAAGTCTCGGGCCTGTTCACGCAGTGCCGCCTCACCGCGCTCGGCGACGGCGGAGACCAGCGGACGCACCCGCTCGACGGCCTCCTCCGCGCTCACCGCGGCACGCGGCACGAGGTGCAGCAGATCACCTCGGGAGAGTGCCCGTCCCCGCAGATCAATGGTTCGCATCACCGAACCAGTCTACCGGGCGGCCGCGCCGCTCCCCGCCGCGAGCATTCCGAACCAGGACAGCTCTCGCACGCTCGACACGAGCGCCTCCGCCGCCGCGTCCGCGTCCACCTCAAGCAGCGTCGCGAGCGCGTCCGCGATCTGCCCGAGCGTGAGTTCGCCGTCGCAGGCGCCGAGTGCGGCGGCCAGCAGCGGATCGGCGGTGACCCGCCGGGCGATCGGCCGATCGGTGGTGAGCACGATCGAGCGCGGCGCTTCCTCTCCGGGCCGGTGCTCCCGCTCCTCAGACACGGCCGCGTCGAGCAGCCAGCGGGTCGCCAGCACTTCGGCGTCGCTCATCAGCTCCGCCGCGATGCCCGCGTCGAATGCGCTCGACATCCGCGCCCCGGGCGCCTCGGCGCCGTATCCGCCCGCGGCGTGCTCGATGTGGATCGCACCTGCGTCGCCGCGGACCGCAGCACCTCGGCGCACGCGGATCGATCCGAGTCCCACCGCGACGATCCGGCGCGCCGAGAAGTCCGCCAGCCACGACTCAATGAGCCCCTCGAACTCCGACGAGCCCGGCCGCGCTCCCCCGTCGCGTGCCCAGGTCTCCGCGTACTGCGCGGGCTCGACCCGATCCCGCTCGATCACCCAGGCGTCGAGCGGACCGGCCGCCGCCGCCGCCGCGATCCACGCCCGGATCCGTTCGAGCCCGTTCCCGCCCCAGGGCGACTCCCAGTTCGCGAGGCACAGCAGCTCGCCGCCCTCGGCGAGAAGCCCCGGGGCCTCCCGCACCACCCGCTCGGCGAGGGCGTCGCCGGTCATGCCGCCGTCGCGGTACTCGTAGACCGGCGCCTGCGCGTCTCGCGGGGTGATCACGAACGGCGGATTCGAGAGGATCAGGTCGAAGCGCTCCCCCGCGACCGGCGCGAACAGGTCACCCCGGCGGAACTCGATCCGCTGTTCGACGCCGTTCAGCCGCGCGTTGGCGCGCGCCATCGTCAGGGCCCGCTCCGAGATGTCGGTGGCGATCACTCGCCCGCGCAGCGCGAGGTGCATCGCGACGATGCCGCACCCGGTGCCGAGATCGAGGCACCGGCGCGCGTCGCGCGGCGGCGCCTGGGCGATGAGCGAGCGCGTCGCACCGCCGACGCCCATCACGTGTTCGGCGCGAGCCGGACCGCGGCGCAGCTGGTCGTCGAGATCCGAGAGGATCCACCAGTGCAGCGGCCGATCGGCCCGTGCGTCGGCGACCTCCACCGGATTCAGCGACAGCGCGGCGCCGAGTTCCCCTGCCGCATCTTGCTCCACGAGTCCCAGCCGAAGCGCGCCCTCGGCTCCGAGCGACGGCAGGGCGGCGTCGAGCGCTGACCCCTCCACGCGGCCCCCCAGCAGGAGCACCGACACCAGGGTCGCGAGCGGCGCGCCGCGCCGCCCCCGCAGCGCCCGCCGCGCCGGGGCGAGCACACCGCGCTGCCGCGCTGCATCGGCGCTCGATCCCAGCAGGACCGAGATCTTCTCCACGCGATATCCGGCCGTGTCGAGGTCGGTTCGCAACCGATCGATCAGTTCAAGATCCACTCCTCCAGCCTAGTAAGGTCGCGACCGCGGGCCGCCGCACCGGCGGCGTGTCCGATCAGGTCCGGCTGCACAACTCACGCATCCGCGCAGGGCGGCGCGTAGTCCGCCCCGGGGACGTACTGCTCCCATTCCTCCGCAGTGATCGAGGTCCCCGAGAGCGCGCACAGCCGCTTTTCGACGCGGGAGGGGTGCGGGTCCCAGCTCAGCAGTCTGGCGTCTCCGCCGACGGCCAGGATCGCGTCATCGATCGGGGAGATCCGCACCGCGCTCAGTCCGCCGTCGGATGCGCGCAGCGCTCCGAGCAGTTCGGGGCGATCCGGCTGCTGGATGCCCCACACCCAGGCCACACCGTCCGCGACCGCCGCCAGATGAGCGCCGTCCGCGGCGAACGACACCTCGAGCACGTATCCGGTTGGCCCGCGCAGCGCGCTGCCCAGCTGAGCAGGCCGCTGCGGGTCGGAGAGATCGTACAGTCTGATCCGACGGTCGGCGCTGCCCACTGCGAGGATCGCGTCCTCGGGCGAGAACGCCACGGTGTGCACGAAGTTCTCCGGCTCATCGATGACGGCGAGTGCTTCGAGACCGGCCTCGGCGTCGACGCGGTACACGTAGACCCTGGTGTCGGCACTCGACGCTGCGAGGAGGGTGCCGCTCCGATCGAATGCCGCGCCGAGCAGCCGATCAGCAGCGTCGTGCAGGTCATCGATCAGCTCCGGCACCGAAGGGTCCGTCACGTTCCATAGCGAGAGGGTCGCGTCATCCGTCGCAACGGCCAGCAGCGATCCTGTGGTGTCGAAAGCAAGATGCTGCACGGTCGTGTCCGAGGCGTTCAGGGTCGCCACGGGGTGCGAGCCCGCCGCATTCAGGGAGAGCAGTCGAACCTCGCCGGAGACGGTGCCCGCAGCGAGCAGCGAACCGTCCTCGCGCATCGCGATCGTCCCGTTGAGCTGGGACCCCTCGACGTCCACACCGGCTGCGAGCAGAGACGGGCGATAGGGTTCCGAGGTGTCCCACAGCATCACCTCTCCCTCGGTCGCAGTCCTCACCCCCACTGCCAACAGCCGTCCCGCTGCGTCGAGCGCGATGTCCGCACCCGGCATCACGGTGACCGGCGGGACCGAATCGGCGCGGCGCCAGACGCGGACGTACCCGTCCGGCGCGCCGACGAGCACCTCCCGGGAATCATCGAGATAGGAAAGCGAGGTGATCGGCGTGGTGTTCGACATGCGATCGATCTCCACCCTCGTGAGCGCGTCGAAGACGCGCACCGTGGCGTCCGACCCGCCGGCGACGATCTCCGCCCCGGACGGGTGGAAGGCCACCGCGTTCACCTGGGCGGCGAAATCGCCGAACGGCGCGCCTCGAGGAGTGAGCGAGGACTCCCCCACCTCGAACAGGCGGAGGCGCCCGTCCCGCGTGCTGGCGGCCAGCAGCGTGCCGTCTGGGCTGAAGCTCACGCCGAGCACGTGGTTGCTCGCGGCCCCGAGATCGAACGAGGCCGACGGGGTATCGGTCGCCGCCGGATGCGCCGCATCCCACACGCGCAGCACGCCGTCGTTGCTCGCAGTGGCCAGCAGCCCGCCGTCCGAGCTGAACGCGGACACGTGCAGCGGCCCGCCGAAGCCGGTGAGGGCTCCGAGCTCGGTTGCGATCCCGCCGTCATCGATTCTCCAGCGGTGAGCGGTCTCGAACCGGCTGCTGCCGACCAGGAGGCGCCCGTCGGGGCTGAACGCCATCGCCTCGATCCCGCCGGCCTGCAATCGCTGCGGCAGCAGAACCGGCCGAGCCGGATCCTTCGTATCCACGAGCCGAACCACATCGGCGGTCCCTCCGATCGCGGCGAGCGATCCGTCCGGTGTGAGCGCCACTCCGTACATCGGGTGATCCGGATCGATCTCGGCTTCGCCGATCTGCTGCACACTCCCGTCCGCCTGGGCGAACAGCCGCAGAGACCCGTCGACGTTGCCGGTGGCGATGAGCCCTCCATCGGCCGACGCCGAGACCGAGGCCGGCCCGATCGGCACCGCGAAGCGCGTGACCGCGATCCCCGAGTCGATGTCCAGCATCGCAGAACGCGCCTCGACCGACGGGAAAATGCGATGCCCGGCCACGGCCAGCTGCTGGGCGAGCGCCGGATCCGTATCCGCGAGCAGGTTCGCCTGGATCGCGATCTGGCGGGAGAGCGCCTCGTCGCGCGCCTCTCTGGCTCCATTCTGGCCCGTGATCGCGAACCCTGCGAGCACGACCGCTACCGCCGCGAGCACGGCGACGGCCCCCAGCAGCTGCTTCAGCCGTCGGGAGCGTCTCCGAGCGAGCCTCACCTCGGAATCAGCGGCCTCGATCGCCGTGGACACGAAGGCCCGCTCCAGTCGGCTCAGACCGCCTCGACGCGGTTCGGCGGCGAGGTCGCCGGCGAGCTCCAGCCGGGCACCGCGCCAGAGCGCCCCGGGATCCCTTCCGGACTCCTCCCAGGCCAGCGCGGCTTCGCCGATCTGCCGCCGGAGCCGCATTCCCGCACGGTCGGCCTCGATCCACTCGCCGATGCGCGGCCAGGATGCGAGCAGTGCCTCATGAGCCACGGTGACGGTCTCAGCGTCGACGGTCAACAGGCGCGCCGCGATGAAAGCCTCGATCACCTCGGTGGCGAGGGGATCCTCACGATCCGGATCGATGAGATCGTCCCAGAGCACCCTCCGCCTGGTGAGCAGGTCTCCGTCGTCGCGCAGCAGGCGCAAGAAGATCTGCTGCGCCAGATTCTGCGCGTCATCTGACAGCCCGTCGTACACCTCGTCGGCGGACCTGGTGATCGCGCCGAACACTCCGCCGATCAACTCGTAGTGCGCGACGGTGGGCGATGCCCCGGCAGCGGCCTCCCAGGTCGTCCGCATCGCGTGGGAGAGCAACGGCAGCATTCCGGTGTCGTGCGCGCGCGATGCGCTGCGGCTAGGAGCGATATCCCCGACCACACGAGTGACCAGCTCGGGGTCGAGGTCGGCTCCCGCGACCCGGGACGGCTCGACGATGGCCGAGCGCAGATCCTCTTCGCCCATCGGCCCCAGCACGATCTGCGCGTGCTGCAGGAACGGGATCAACCCTGATACCCGTGTCGCCGCGCCGTAGAAGTCCGCCCGCATCCCGAGGACGACGATGCAGGATTCGCCGAGTTCGATCAGCCGCCTCACGAACTCGTCCCGTTCGTGCAGCCCGATCTCTTCGGCGAAGAGCTCCTCGAGCTGATCGACGACGAGCACGACCCGCCCGTCGGCGGGAGCCCCGGCGAGTGTCGCCTCGAGCAGGGTGATCGGCGCATCGCCCGGAGTCATGACGCCACCCCACCAGCCGTCACCGAGCTCTCCGCGCTCGACCGCGGCGAGCACACCAGCGCGCAGCAACGAGGACTTGCCGGATCCCGAGGCGCCCACCACCGCGATCACTCCCCCGGTGTCCTTCCGCTTCCTGACGAGGGCGAGCACCTCCTCGGTCGGTTGCCCGCGACCGAAGAACCACCGCGCGTCGCCGACGTCATAGCTTTCCAGCCCCCTGTACGGCGCCGCCTCATCGACCGAGCGGGGGTGCCCAGCCCACCTAACGCGCTTCACCGCTTCGACCCAGGGCCCGGTACGTTGGACCCCGAGTGCCCCCAGCACGGACAGGAACGGATCGAGGTGCGTGAGGGCCGGCAGATGCCGGCCGCTGCAGTAGCCGCCGATCGTGGCAGACGGGACGCCGGTTTCGAGCGAGAGTTCGCGAATCGTCTTGCGCGCTTCCTCTCTGAGAGCGGTGAGACCCCGAGCGAGGTCTTGACGGCTGGAGATCCTCCCCAGCTCATCTGCAGGGTGCGGCTCCGGCATGAGCACTCCAATGGCATCGGCGTCTCAGAAGTTTCTCATATTCCGGAAGAACGGACCAGCTCGACCGGACGCAGCAGATGGCCGATTTCAGATGCTGCGCACGCGTGTTCTCACCGTACGGATCTTGTACGGATCGGGTCGGCCCGGCCCCATATCGAGTCCAACTGCGGTGTGATAGAACCAGCTCCCGCGATTCGATCGCGACGACCGTACTTGATCGTGTCCACCGGAGCTCTGCCGAATGCAAAGGCCTGCAAGCGAGGGAGATGACACCATGAAGAGACACATCAATCACGCATCGCCGGCTCAATTCGGCGATCGCAGGATCTTGGCACGTCTGTCGGCGCTCGGAACCGGTCTGCTGCTGGGCATATCCGCGATAGGCCTGCCCGCGATCGGCACCGGCGCATTCGCCGAAGACGGTGTCGTACCGGATGCGGCTGAGGTCCTCGACGGTGACCCGCTGGGCGACGAGGTCGCAGACGATTCCGCCGATCCTGGCGACGCACCCGAAACGCCCGCTGCTCCGAGCGAGCCCGCGGCGGTGCCGGAGACGCACCACAGCACAGTACCGAGCGTCGGCGAGCCGGACCTGTCGCCGCTCACCGACTCCGCACCTCTTCCGTCCCAAAGCGGTCCCGGTGCCGCCGCGTCCGGCCCCCCGCTGAACGAGGTGGAGCCGAACAACCTCCCGAATCAGGCGAACGCTCTGCCGCTCGGGCGCCAAATGCTGGGCGTGGCATCGGGCGGTACGAACGACACCGACATGTTCAGGGTGGCGATTCCCTCGGATGGACGTCTCAAGGTGTCCCTACGGTTTGAGACTCCTTCCGGGCCGGTCAGTCAAGAGGATGCCTTCATGGTGACCGTCTACCATGCCAACAACCCGCATCAGGTCTACGATCAATTGCTCTACGGCACCCAGGGCCACACGACCCTCGAAAACCTGGGCATGTTCTTCAGCGCAGGCGACGTGTACATCAGCGTCTACAGCCAGTCGACATACGCAGCCGGGTGGAACAGGCCCTACACCCTCACCGCGACGCACACGAGCGGGCTCATCGAGAAGGAGTACAACAACGATCACTCCACGGCGACCCCGCTGCCGGTCGGCTCGACGATCAACGGCTCGGCCGCCACGAACCTGGGCGGCAACTTCGACGCAGACTGGTATCGCGTCACCATGTCCAAGGCCGGGCAGGCGGTGGTGAACTTCACCTACCCGAAGCCCGTTCTCACTGGCGTGAACTTCACGCTCTCCGCGCACGATGCGAACGGCAACGTCATCGGCACACATGCGGCGAACAGCGCCTTCGTCACGCAGATACCGTTGGATCGCGACGACGCCGACGGGAAGGCGCTCGCCGCCCGACCGTTCTATCTTCCCAAGGGGACGAGCTACATTCAGGTTCGAGCCACCACCTCGCAGCGGGGCTGGGGTAAACCGTACAAGCTCAGAGTGAACCTGCTGCTGCCGTTCCAGGACGTCAGCGTTTCGCATCAGTTCTTCTCCGAGATCGACTGGATGCACTGGTCGAAACTCTCGACGGGAGTGAAGCAGTCGTCGGGCAAGCCGAAGTATCTACCGAAGGACGGCGTGAGCCGCGAGGCGATGGCCGCTTTCCTGTACAGGCAGACCGGGGGCGGCTACCAGGGGCCGGTGGTCTCGCCGTTCGCGGATGTGAAGAAGGGCGATAAATTTTACAACGAGATCGCCTGGATGCATCAGCAGGGCCTCTCGACCGGCATCAAGCAAACCTCGGGCAAGCCGAAATACGCCCCGAAGGCGAAGGTGTCGCGCGAGGCGATGGCCGCATTCATGTACCGCTGGTCCACAGCTACAACGCAGGGGCCTGCGACCTCACCGTTCTCCGATGTGAAGAGGGGCGACAAATTCTACAAGGAGATCGCCTGGATGCACCAGACCGGCATCTCCACCGGCATCGCGCAACCCACCGGCAAGCCGAAGTACGCCCCCAAGACCTCCGTGTCGCGCGAGGCGATGGCCGCATTCCTCCACAGGATCGGTACACCCTCTTGACGTGCCACAGACGACGCAGTCCCCGCTCCGATCCTCGAAGAAGGTTCTCCCCATGTACACATCACCCACCCCCGTACCGGCCGCACCCTGGACGACGAGCGCCATCGCAGCCGGGTCGGCTCTCGCGCTGGCGCTATCGGCACTGACCTTGTCCGTCGGCGCCCGGGCCGCTTCGGCGGAGGAAGGCGAATCGCCGATCCCGACAGACTTGATTGAGGTGCACGCCGCTGCCACTCCGATCACCGAGACCGAGCCGAACGACACGCTCGAGACGGCGAATACGATCCGGCTCGGGCAGACGGTGACCGGCAATACCGGTGGAGTGAGCCTCCCCGATGAAGAGGACACCGACGTTTTCGTCATCAACATGCCCAAGGGCGGCTACGTTTCGATCAACTTCACCTTTCCGAAGTCTATGCACGGCGACACCTTCTCCGATTTCTCCGTCACCGCAAGCCGCCCGTTCCCCGAGAGTCAGCGAACCTTCCAATACACCTTGGATGACGCGCACTCCGACGGCAGACTGATCGCGTCTACACCGGTGTATCTCTACAACGGCAAAAGCTACATCTCAGTGCGCAGCGAGTCATTCACCGGCCTCTGGAACCAGCCGTACGCCCTCACGATCAACCCCGCAGCCTCATTCAGAGATGTCGCTCTGTCGCATAAGTTCTCCGCCGAGATCTCGTACATGCGCGGAATGGGCCTTTCCACTGGAGTGAAGCAGCCCTCCGGTTCGCCGAAATACCTGCCCAAGGACGGCATCACCCGCGAGGCGATGGCCGCGTTCCTGTACCGGAACAGCAAAGCCAGCTACACGGGCCCGGCGAACTCGCCGTTCTCCGACGTGAAGAAGGGCGAAAAGTTCTACAACGAGATCGCCTGGATGCACCAGCAGGGCCTCTCCACCGGCATCAAGCAGAAATCCGGCAAGCCGAAGTACGAGCCCAAGGCAAAAGTGACGCGTGAGGCAATGGCAGCATTCTTCTATCGCGCCGATCCGCAACGTTCATTCTCCTCCCCCAACGCCTCACCGTTCGCCGATATGGGGAAGGGTGACAAGTTCTACCGTGAGATCACGTGGATGCATTGGATCGGGGTTTCCACCGGCGCCCAGCAGCCCTCGGGCAAGCCGAAGTATCTACCGAAGCACTCCGTGACGCGCGAAGCCATGGCCGCGTTCCTCTACCGAGCGTCCATCCCCAAATAGTCAGCGGGCGGCCAGGCTGCCGGCCTCCCCGCAGCCTGGCCGCCGGGACTGAGCTCAGTACGCGACCGTGAAGCGGGCTCTGCGGTGCTTCGGATCCTCGATCTCGTCGACGATCGCCACACCGAAGTCGGCCCCCGAGATCTCCGACTTGCCGTCGGCATCGGTGAGCAGCACGTCGCCGCCGATCCGGTACTCGCCTCGGTACTCGCCGGGCACCCAGGCCCCGAAGGACGCGGCGGGGCTCACCAGGAACCAGTCGAGCGACTCGGGCGCCGCGCGCAGATCATCGAGCACGCCTCCCATCTCGCCGGCCTCGGGCTTGACGGCATCCGCGAAGTCCGGGCCGTTCATCACGAGGTCCCCTCCCTCGCTCTGCAGCAGCGATCCGGCCCCGCCGATCACTCCCAGGCGCACCCCCGCCTCGGCGGCCTCGGCCGCCAGCTGCGCGATCGCCGGGCGCGTACGGCCCGCCATGTCGCCGCGCGGCGACACGGAGACGATCACGACGTCCGCCCCGTCGAGCGCGGCGGCGCGGTCTGCGGGCTCCGCGATCGAGCCCTTCGCGTAGCGCACGCCCGAGATCTGCTCGGCGGCATCGCCGCGACTCACGCTCGTCACCTCGAGCCCGCGCACAGCCGCGGCCTCCACGATGTGCGAACCCGCGTATCCGCTGCCGCCGATCACCGTCACTCTGGTCATGTCAGTCCTCTCGTCGTGGATCCGGATCCGCTGAGCGCGGATCCATCCCCCACAACCGGAGATTTCCCCGCGCTATTCCCGGTGCTCCGTCCCCGGTCGGATCAGGAGAACGCGCGGTCGAAGGCCGTGACCGGGCTCGGCAGCACGGTCTCGCCCGTGAGGTACCGGTCGACCGACGCGGCCGCCGCCCGGCCCTCGGCGATCGCCCACACGATCAACGACTGCCCGCGGCCGGCGTCGCCCGC
>NZ_JHEI01000137.1 GCF_001273835.1 Leucobacter celer subsp. astrifaciens
GCGAGTCGCAGGATCTATCACCCGAGATCCTGCGACTGCGTTCGCTGGTTGAGCGAGGAGCGCAGCGACGAGTCGAAACCTCTGACTCCGGGCTTCGCTGCGCCCCGCTCGCTCAACCAGCAGTACCGTCATCCTGCGCGAGCTTGCGAGTCGCAGGATCTATCACGCGAGATCCTGCGACTGCGTTCGCTGCGCCCCGCTCGCTCAACCAGCAGGCTCCGCTCAACCGGCGGCTTCGTCGTCCTCGCGATTCTCCGCGACGCCGCCCCCGTGACCGCGCGCGCACCGCATCGCGGGCCCGTCGGTGCGATGCGCGTCATCGGTCGAGGCGTTGAAGCGGTGCAGGCCCTTGCGCAGCTGCTCGAGGTCCTCGACGAGCCAGTCCTCGAACCGCTCATGGTAGGAGTGGGCCCAGCGCTCGCGGATCTGCTCCATGAGGAGCCTGGCCCGCTCGCTGACGGTGAGCAGGATCACGCGCCGGTCCTCCGGGGCGGGTTCGGTCTCGACCAGCTCCAGTTCCCGCAGCTTCGCGATGTGCCTGCTCACCATGGCCTTGTCCATGCCCAGCATCTGGCTGAGGCCTGTCGCGGTGACCGGCCCCTTGCGCAGCACGGTCTGCAGCACCATGATGCCGCCCCCGTTCAGATCCGGGTGCACCTCCTCCGCGTAGCGCACCCAGCGGGTGCGCGCCGAGGCGAAGATCTCCGAGAACTCCGAGATGATTCCGGCGATCTCGGTTCCCCGAGGCGAGTCGTCCGCCGTCGGTGCGGTGGGGGCGCTGTGATCCTGCATGCCTTCGAACCTAGCGGGTCTGGGCCGAGGCGACCTCGGCGTCCGACGCCTCGCGGTCGAGTTCGGCGCGCTGCTGAGCGGCGCTCTTCGTGCTCAGGGGGAGGTTCGGGATCAGGATGATCGCCACGATCGCCACGATGGCGACGGGGGATGCGGCTAGGAAGACATCGCCGATGCCGTGGCCGTACGCCGACTCGACCACGTCGCGGATCGGGGCTGTGAGCTCTGCGATCTTGGGGATCGTGCCGCCCGCCAGCTTGTCGGCGCCGGCCAGTGCCTCGGGGTTCGTCTTCGCGAGACGATCGAGACCCTCCGTGATGAAGGCGACCACCTGGTGCGAGAGCATCGCGCCCATCGCCGACATGCCGGCCGTGCCGCCGATCGTGCGGAAGAAGGTGACCGCCGAGCTCGAGACGCCGAGCTCGTTCGGCGAGACGGTGTTCTGCACGACCAGCACGAGGTTCTGCATGCACATGCCCACGCCCGCGCCCAGCACGAACATCGCGACGCCCACGAACCAGAACGAGGTGTCGTAGCGCAGCTGGCCCATCATCACGAGGCCGGCGAGCATGATGAACGAGCCCGCCACCATGTAGCCCTTCCACTTGCCCGTGCGAGAGATGAGCTGACCGACGAGGGTCGAGGCGAGCAGCACGCCCGCCATCATCGGGATGGTGAGCAGACCCGACTCGGTGGGGGTCTTGCCGCGCGCCAGCTGCATGTACTGCCCCAGGAACACCGAGGTGCCGAACATCGCGAGGCCCACAGCGATGCTCGCGATCACCGACATGGTGAAGGTGCGGTTCTTGAAGAGGTGCATCGGGATCAGCGGCTCGTCGACGCGCAGCTCGACGATCACCGCGATGACGAGCAGCAGCACGCCGCCCCCGGCCATCGCGAGGGTCTCCCACGACCACCACTCGAACTGCGATCCGCCGAGCGTCACCCAGATGAGCAGGCTCGCGAAGCCGGCGGAGATGAGCGTAGCGCCGAGGTAGTCGATCTTGACCTTGCGCTTCGTCGTGTGGAGGTGCAGGGTCTGCTGCAGCACGATGATCGCGACGATCGCGATGGGGGCCGCGACGTAGAAGTTCCAGCGCCACCCGATGGCGTCGGTGATCGCGCCGCCGAGCAGCGGGCCGCCCACCGTGGAGACCGCCATGATGGCGCCCATGATGCCCATGTACTTGCCGCGCTCGCGCGGGCTGATGATCTCGGCCAGCACGATCTGGCCGAGCGCGCCGAGGCCGCCCGCTCCGAGTCCCTGGAGCACCCGGAACGCGATGAGCCAGCCCGGATCCTGTGCGATGCCGGCGAGCGCCGAACCCACGGTGAAGATGATGAGAGAGAGCTGCAGCAGCACCTTCTTGCTGGTGAGGTCGGCGAGCTTGCCCCAGATCGGGGTCGAGATCGCGCTCGCCAGCATGGTGGCGGTGACGACCCAGGTGAAGGCCGCCTGGTTGCCGCCGAGGTCGGCGATGATGATCGGCATCGAGGTGCCGACGACCGTCATCGAGAGCATGGACACGGCCATGCTGAGGAAGAGGCCGGTGAGCGCGAGGTTCTTCGCGCGCCCCCGCAGCACGCCGTCGTCTGGTGCGGTGCGCGGGGTAGAGGTGAGGGTCTGAGCCATGCGGAGCTGGAGTCCTTCGTCGTGGGGTATTGCGGTGTTAGTTGATGAAGATCAACTATAGGCACTTGGTTGATGTATGTCAACTATCTCTGCGGCGGCCGAATCCGCGGGAGTGCGGGCACGGGACTCGTTCGCCGTTCGTGCAGGAGATCGCCCGTTGCGCAGGAAGGAAACCGTGAGATCCTCCTGCGCGGGCGTCGATCTCCTATCGGAGCGGCGGGCGGAGTGGCAGGCAGCGGCGGTAGGGCAGAATGGACACCATGGGTTTTGTGAGCGGCAGCATCAGGGTCGGCGTGATCGGAGGCGGGCAGCTCGCCCGCATGATGGTGCCCCCGGCGATCCACCTGGGCCTGCGCATCAGCGTGCTGGCCGAGAACGAGGGATCGAGCGCCGAGCGCGCGGCGGACGCCGTGGGCGACTACCGGGATCCGGAGACGGTGTACGCCTTCGCCGAGACCGTCGACGTGGTCACCTTCGACCACGAGCACGTGCCGGGGGAGATCCTGCGCGAGCTCGAGCGCCGCGGCACTGCGGTGCACCCCCGCCCCGACGCGCTGCAGTACGCGCAGGACAAGATCCTGATGCGTGAGAAGCTCGGCGAGCTCGGCGTGCCGATCCCGGCCTGGGCGGCCGTCGAGGACGAGGCCCAGCTGCAGCGTTTCATCGACGAGCGCGGCGGTCGCGCCGTCGTGAAGACCGCTCGCGGCGGCTACGACGGCAAGGGCGTGCGCGTGGTGTCCGACGCCGCCGAGGTGCGCGACTGGTTCACGGCTCTCGCGGAGGACGGCCACGGCGGCCGCCTGCTCGCTGAGGAGCTCGTCGATTTCACGCGCGAGCTTGCCCAGCTGGTGGCGCGCCGACCCAGCGGCGAGACCCGCACCTGGCCCGTCGTCGAGACGATCCAGCGCGACGGGGTGTGCGCCGAGGTGCTCGCACCGGCTCCCGTGCAGGATCCCGCCACGCTCGAAGAGGCCGCGCGTATCGGTGCGGCGGTCGCCGAGGGGGTGCAGGTGACCGGCGTGCTCGCGGTCGAGATGTTCGAGGCGAGCGACGGCCGCGTGCTGGTGAACGAGCTGGCCATGCGCCCGCACAATTCGGGGCACTTCTCGATCGAGGGATCGGTGACCAGCCAGTTCGAGCAGCACCTGCGCGCGGTGACCGACCTGCCGCTGGGCGACACCTCGATGACCGCTCCGGCGGTCGTGATGGTGAACGTGCTCGGCGGGCCGGCCGAGGGGCCGATGCCGACGCGCTACCCGGCGGTGCTGGCCGAGCACCCGCGCGCCAAAGTGCACAGCTATGACAAGCAGCCCCGCCCGGGGCGCAAGGTGGGTCACATCACGGTGACGGGTGACGACCTCGACGAGGTGCTGGCAGAGGCGCGAGCCACAGCGGCTGCGTTCGCCTGATCCTCTGGCGGTGTGATCCGCAGGCGGTGTGATCCGCGGGTGGTGTGATCCTCGCGGCGCGTGGCGCCCGGGTGGGGCGGTTACCCGGCGATGGTGCCGGACAACCGCCTCGCGGGAGCTACTTCCCGCGTGAGTTCAGGATCTGCTGCACCTGCGGGTCTCCGACCTGCGCGAGCCACTGCGCGAGGTCGTCGTAGAGAGCCGGGTTCTGGGCGAGGTACGGCCACAGCTCCGGGCGCTGAGCCAGCTCGAACTGCTCCTGCGCCGGTGTCGCGGCGTCGAGCGCACGGTGCGCGAGTTCCGGATCGACCTGCGGCTGCGCCGCGGCAGGGGGCTGCGTCTGCTGCACCTGCTGAGGTTCCTGCTGCACCTGCTGCATCTGCTGCGGGTGCGGCTGCTCGGCCGGGTGATGAGGGGTGCCGGCGGCGGCACCCTGGTGCTGCTGCGGGTAGCCCGCCTGCGCCTGCTGCGGGTACTGCGCCTGCTGCCGGCTCACGGAGGCGTAGTAGCCGCGCACCTCGGTGGGGACGAAGAGCCCGTACAGGATGAGACCCGCGGGTGCGAAGAACGCGGCGAAGATCGACGGGATCATGAATGCCGCGGTCGCGATGATGGATATGACCGATGAGATGAGCGACTGGAAGTTGTCGAGCTGGAGGCTGCTGAAGTCGAGGGACGAGGCGTCGAACGGCCGGGAGTTGTGCAGTCCGGCCAGCACCACGGCCACGAGACCCAGTACGGCGATCCCGCCGGCGATACCGGCCGAGATCGTGCGGCCGTGCTGGAAGTTGGTGATCAGCTGCATGCGGAGCACGAGGGCCGCCACGAGGGAGAGCACCACGCAGACCAGGATGCCGATGGCATAACCGATGTTCTTGCCCTGCAGCACGATGATCGCGACCACCAGATTCAGCGTGAAGTAGGAGAACACGATGATCGCGGCGAGTGCGGTGAGCTTGACCGTGGAGTGCCAGGCGGCGAGGGGCTGCTGCTGCCGCATCGCATACGGCAGACCGGCGTGGCTCATCACGCCCGCGAGAGCACCGATGAGGAGGGTGGGGTACCCGTAGTCGGTCCACAGCGAATCGGGGAAGCTCTGAGAGGCGAACGCGGCGATGAACGTGCCGACGATCATCGCGACGCCGAAGGCGAGGGCGAGCACGCGGGCCGATTCGGAGCGGCGGATGACGAATAGCGTCAGCAGCAACGGCGTGAGCGTGAACGCGAGTGAGAGCAGGATCGTGAGCAGCAGGATGAACGCGCTCGACCCGGTGACGTTGCGCAGCGCGTTCACCAGGCTGAGCACGACGCCGAGCAGGGTCACGGCCGACGCGATGATGAAGAAGCCGATGACGAAGCGGTGGCCGTGCTGGGCCGCGGTGGCCGAGAACTCGGGAGCGTACACCTCGTGGCGTCGCGGGACGGCTGCGAGGATCGCGCCCGCCAGACCCGCGGTGGCCGCTGCACCGAGCCCGACTCCTGTGCCGAGGTCGCCGAGGCGCACGGCATCGAAGACCACGTAGAGCAGGATGAGCAGCAGATAGGGCAGATTGAGCAGTGCGCGCACGAGAGCCGCGCGCGGTGCCGAGAACGCCGCTCCGAAGACTCCGGCTCGAGCCAGGTAACCGATGGATACCGACAGCGCCGAAAGCAGCGTGATCAGCAGCACCTCGACGCGAGTTGCGGCGATGTTCATGCCGCTGCCGTCGAAGGAGAACTCGAAGCTGAGCGACCACGGCAGAGCGAGCGAGGCGAGCAGCAGCACGACCGCTGCGCCGTCTCTCACCCAGTCGGAGACCGGCGTGCCCGCGAAGGGGTTCGGCTTCGGCTGCCCTGCAGCGCCGTACGCGCCGCCCTGCTGCGACTGGGGGTATCCCTGCGACTGGGGATGCCCCTGTTGCTGCGGGTATCCCTGTTGCTGCGGGTATCCCTGCTGGGCGCCCGTCTGCTGCTGCGCATACGCCGGCTGCTGTGCGCTCGGCTGCGGTTGCCCCTGCTGCCAGTGGGCCTGCGGATCGTGCGGAGGGTAGCTCATGTCGGTGGGTTCTCCGGAGTCGGGGTGGATCGGCGGTGAAGCCGTCGGGCGGTGCAGAGCGTGACGGCCCTATTCGGCCGCTCGCTCATGATCTCAGGGGCTGTGACATTTCAGGGGCTCTGGCATCCTCAGTAGCCTCTGGCATCGTGGAAGAGATCCTCGAGCTCGCCGTCGCGGGCGAGCTGCTGGAGCCGTTCCGCCACGATGGCAGCCGCGTCGGCGTAGGTGGCGATGGGGCTGACGTACCAGCCGTCCTGCTCCTCGACCGCGATCACGGCCAGCCGTTCGAGGCCGAGCTCCTCGGCGACGGGCAGGTCGTCGAGGCACCCCTTCGAGGTGCCGCCCTGCCGCTCCCACAACTCGTAGTAGAAGCTGTCGGAGACGTCGCTGACCCACTCGTTGGAAGTCTCGGCGCACAGCCCCTCGACGCGCACGCCGTTGAACAGCGAGAAGCCGTGCTCCTCGGTGCGCTTGCCGACCTCGAGTGCGTCGATGCTGATGCGGGCTCGGGATCCCTCCCGTTGCGCGCTGTAGCGCTGCTCGAGGATCTCGATCCCCGATGCGGCGGATCCGATCGGGGAGAGCGGCAGCGCGTTCAAGCCCCCGATGCCGTAGATGGAGAGCAGCCGTCGTTCCGCCAGCGGCAGGTGGGCCGCGACCTCCTCGAAATCGCGATCCGATCGCGCGATGGCATCGACGAACGAGGAGACGAGATCCTCCGCCGCGGTCTCGGGGCTCTCGGAGCCCTGACCGGCGATGATCTCGGTGCCGAGCGTATAGTCGCCGCCGTACCCGAGCGAGGTGAGATAGACGTAGTCGGCCTGCGTCATGAGCGGGCTCACGTACCAGCCGCCGTGCTCCTCCACTGAGACGAGACTCACACCCTCGAAACCGCTGCCCTGAGCCTCGCGCCGCAGCTCTCGGAAGTCGACCGTGTAGGGCAGCTCGATATTCTCGCGCAGTTCCTCCTCGAAATAGCGGAGGTCGTCGCCCGTGGCGTCCCACGAGTACTCCTCGAGCAGGTCCATCACCAGCGCGACGATCCGGTCCTCGTCGCCGTCGACGGTGAGCTCCCCATCGGTGAAGATGACGCGCTCCACTCCCGCGGCGATCGTCTCGGTCTGCGTCTCGATGCCGGTCACCGAGATGCTGATGGCATCGCCGAGCTGCCGGAGGGTGCGTTCGACGCTCTGGTCGGATCCCTGCTGGCTCGTGGAGCTGAGCTGCTGCAGCGGATCCTGGAAGGGTGCGATCTCGCTCGGGGCGAGGGATCCGTAGAGCGCGAGCGGGTCGAGCTTCGCGGCGCTCGTGAGCAGCTTCGTCGCGGCGGCCTCCGGGGTCGCCGATCCGCCGAGCTTCGTGGCGAGCCACCACCAGACGCCCCCGCCGGCCGCGAGCAGCATCACGAGCACCGCGGCGAGGGTGATGAGCAGCGCGTGCCTTCTGCCACGGGGGCGCGAGGGGATGGCGCCCTGAGACTGATGAGAGGGAGCCGCCTGCTGCTGGGCTCCGTATGCGGCGGGTCCGGAGTGCTGGAACGCGGGATCGTAGCCCTGCGGAGAGCCGTACGCCTGTGGCCCGCCGTGCGCTTGCGCGGCACCGTAAGGCTGTTGCTGTTGCTGTTGCTGTTGCTGAGCGAGTGCTTGCGCCTGCGCCTGCTGCTGTTGAGCCTGCTGCGCCTGCGCGAGTGCCTGCGCCTGTTGCGGTCCGAACTGGGTGATCCACGCCTGCAGCTCGGGATAGGCGTTGGGGTGCGCCGAGATGGCAGGACCGTACTCGGGGTACTGCTGGGCGAGCTCGGCGAGCCGCTCGGGCGGAGTCGACGGATTGCTCAGCTCGGTTCTCGGATCGAGCATCTCAGCCTCTCGCGTCCGGGCGCGCGCCGTCGGGCGATTCGAACGACACCTCTCGGCCGCCCAGGCTGACGCGTTGCCCGGGGGCGAGCGCGTAGCGGGTCCGCGGAGCGCACTCGTCCGCGGTGCCGTTCTCGCCGAGCACTTCGCTGCCGTTCGTAGAGTCGAGATCGGTGATCCAGACACGGTCGTCCTCGACCTCGATGACCGCGTGCGTGCGCGAGAGCACACGCTCGGGATCCGAGAGCGCGATGATCTGGGCGCCCTCGGGGGCCTGGTTCACGGCGGGTTTGCGGCCCAGCAGGTTGACGCGGTGCAACTCGAACGCGGAGCCGTCGGTGTCTATGAGCTTCCAGCGCGTCGCGGCCGTGCCGCGCACGACGACGATGGTCGACTCGAATTCCTCGTCATCGGCGGCAGACGATTGCGACTCGGCTGCCGGGGCGGCCGGGGCAGCCGGAGCCGGGGGAAGAACGAGCGGCTGCAGCGATGGCACCCGGGTTGCCGGCGGCGCGGAGGGTGCCGGGGGTGCCGGTGGCGGTGGCGGAGGCGCGAACTGTGCGGGCGCCGCAGGTGGAAGCGGCGGAGGCGGTGGCCCGAACTGCCGATCGGGTGCCGGAGGTGCCGGAGGCAAAGGGGGCATGGACGGCTCGTACCGCTGCGCCGGTACCGGAGCAGCCCCGCTGAACGGCTGCTGGGGGAGAGGCGCAGGGGGCGCAGGAGGAGCGGGCGGTGGTGGCGGTGCTCCGAAGCCGCCGGGTGCGGGTGGCGCCGGGGGCATCGGGGGCCTCGGCTGTGCATACTGCGCGGGCGGTGCCGGGGGAGCCGACGGTGCGTACTGCGCGGCGGGTGCGGGCGGCGCCGGGGAAGCTGGGGGCGCAGGGGGAGCAGCGGGGACCTGAGCGGGGAGTGCGGAGCCCGGCAGCGGCTCGTCGTCCCACGGCGCGGGCCGGCCCGGATCGAATTGTGCCATGACTCCCGTTCTTTCCGCGGTGCGGTACCGCGATCCTCACATACTCTGTGAACGAGCATATTGTGTTCGTAGAAATCAGAGCAATGAGCGATAGCTGAAGGCATGCGCATCGTAAGCCTGGAGGCGTCTCCGAGGCGAGCCCGGCGAGACCGGATTTCCCGAGCGACTACGATTGCTCTCATGAGCGACACCACCGCAACGCCCCTCGTCGGCGTGATCATGGGCAGTGACAGCGACTTCTCGGTGATGAGCGACGCGGTGCAGGCGCTGCGCGAGTTCGGGATCCCGCACGAGGTCGAGGTGGTCAGTGCGCATCGCACCCCCGACAAGATGGTGACGTACGCTCGGGAGGCCGCCGGCCGCGGCCTGCGCGTGATCATCGCGGGAGCGGGCGGGGCGGCGCACCTGCCCGGCATGGTGGCCTCGATGACCACTCTGCCCGTGATCGGCGTGCCGGTGCCGCTCGCCCGCCTCGACGGCCTGGACTCGCTGCTGTCGATCGTGCAGATGCCGGGCGGTATCCCGGTCGCGACCGTGTCGATCGGCGGGGCGAAGAACGCGGGTCTGCTGGCGGCCCGGATCCTCGGCGCGAGCGATCCCGAGGTCTCGAAGCGGCTTGACGCATATGCGCGCGAGCTCACCGACATGGTCGACGAGAAGAACGCTGCGCTGCAGGCGCGGATCGCCGCGGACCAGTAGGTGGCGGAGTCCGTCGGAGACTGCGCGGTCTCGGAGGAGGACGATCCCCGGGCCGCTGCCGGAAGCCGTCGGTATCGGCGCGCGCTGATCGCCCTCTTCTGCGCCGGTCTCGCCACCTTCGCGCAGATGTACTCGCCGCAGGGGATCCTGCCCGATATCGCGCGCGAGTTCGGTGTCGCCGCGGGCGCCTCGTCGTGGGCGGTCGGGGCCACCACCATCGGCGTGGCGGCGGGAGTGCTGCCGTGGGCTCGCGTCTCCGATCGCTTCGGCCGCGTGCCCACCATGCGCGTCGCGCTGGCCGCCGCGATGCTGGTGGGGCTCGCCACTCCCTTCGCTCCCGGGTTCGAGCTCTTCATCGCCGCGCGGCTGCTGGAGGGGGTCGCGCTCGCGGGTCTCCCCGCGATCGCGGTGACGGCCATCGCTGAGACGGTGCGGCCGCTCTCCCTGGGCGGTGCCGTGGGCACCTACATCGCGGGCACCACCATCGGCGGGCTGGTCGGACGTATCATCGCGGCCGAGGTGGGCGAACTGTTCGGCTGGCGCTGGGGAATGACCGCGGTGGCGGTGCTCGCGGCCGTCGCCACGCTCGTGTTCCTGGTGCGCGTCCCGCCGACAGCGGTGCCGCCCGGCCCGTCGAAGCCGATCCCGAGCGCCGTTCTGGCCGGTCTGCGCACCCCCGGAGTCATGGTGCTCGTGGCACAGGCATTCCTGCTGATGGGCGGTTTCGTCGCCGCCTACAACTACCTGGCCTTCCGGCTGCAGCACGATCCCTTCAACCTCACGCTCGCCCAGACGTCGTGGATCTTTCTCGCGTATCTCGCGGGCGCGGCCGCGTCTCGCTGGATATGGCAGCTGACGCGGGCGATCCCGCCGACGGCCGTGCTGCTGAGCAGCGTCGGGATCATGCTCGCGGGCATCACGCTCACACTGCTGCCGTCGCTGCCCGCCGTGATCCTGGGGCTGGTGCTGTTCACCGGCAGTTTCTTCGCGGCGCACTCCATCGCCAGCGGCCTCATCGAGCGCCGGGCGAGCCCCGGCGGAAGGAGCATCGCGCCGCCGCTCTACAACCTCGGCTACTACGCCGGGTCGAGCCTGCTGGGCTGGTTCGGGGGCGTGGCCTTCGGGTGGGGCGGCTGGATCGGGACGGTGCTGATGGTCTCCGGGTCGGTGCTCGCCGCCGGGCTGCTGGCGTGGGGCTACGCTCGGGCGAACGGCGGAATCGACGCGGTGGATCTGCGCCCGTGAGGGCCCGGTGCCGCAGCCGCGTCCCCATCCGCAGCAGCCCGTCCCCTCATAGCGCCCCGCCCCTCACGGCACCCCTCTCTTCGTAGCCCCTCTCCCCTCGTGGCGCCCCCTCTTCGCGCGTCAGTAGTTGCTGCCTCGCGTCAAGTTTGGTGACAACTACTGACGCGCGAACGTAGATCGAGGGCGCGCGAACGTCGAGCGAGGGCGCGCGAACGCGGAGCGAGGGACGCGCGGACCGAGAGCGGGGGCACGCGGACACGGAGCTGCGGTCGCGCGAACACGGAGCGGCAGGCCCGCGGATCCCGCGCGGGCGACGTCAGAGATTCGCGTGGGTCTCCCACAGCTGCCAGGCGGCTCCATACCAGGAGAATCCGCGACTGCGATCGCACGCGAGCACCGAGAGCTGAGCGAGCGCGTCGGTGTCGCGGAACAGGCGGGTGTACTCGGCGGCGAACGCACCGGCAGTATCGGCGGACACGCCGGCGTCGAGCACGAGCTCGGCCGTGGCGGGGTGACCCGCGTGCAGCACGGGAACGGCCGCGCACAGGGCGCCGAGCAGCACGTATCCGGTCCCCGAGAAGCTCTGCGGCTGCACCAGGAGCGAGGCGCCCGCGAGCACCGCGCCGATGTCGGAGAGTTCGCGCGCCTGCACCGCGATGACGCGGTCGCGCAGCTCATCGGGCACCTGGGTGCCGCCGATGTCCGAGGGGTCGCGATCGCGGGGGGAGATGCCGGGATCGAAGCCCTCGAGCACCACGAGCGGGGGCAGAGAAGCGTCCATGCGCATCGCGTCGAACAGCCACTCGAGGCGGCCGTGCTCGCCGCTCATGGACGTGGTCACCGCGTAGCGTTCGGGCAGGCCCAGCGCGGCTCGCCGCTCGGCCGCGTCGGGGCCCGCTCGGAACTCGGCGGGAGGAGCGAGCTGGATCACCTGCACCGGCAGATTCTCGCCGTACTGTCGCTGCAGTACGCGCGCGGTGGCGTGGGTCGGGGTGAGGACCACGTCTGCGAGCTTCACCGCACGGCGGGTGAAGGCGCGGAACAGGCGGGCCTGCGAGCCGCCGAGCACCGCCGGGGCCTCCCACGCGATGGAGTGGGGAATCGTCACCGAGGTCTGCGAGCCGTCGTCCTCGCCGCGGGAGCGCAGCGGCATCATGGGCGTGAGCGAGTGCACGAACTCGCCGTCGAGGGGCCGGGCCGTGGCGCTGCTCTGCCACACGAGAGGCAGCAGACTGGCGCGCATGGGCAGCTTCTCGACGCGGATCAGCGGCGACTCGAACTCGGGAGCCGAGCTGCCGCGGCCCACGAGGAAGCGTGCGCTGCAGCTGCGGGGAGCGGTGGCGGCAACGGCCTTGGCGAGGTCTCGGGCGGCCGCGATGTGCATCTCCGCCTCCCAGTCGGGGAGAGGCTCGGCAATGAGGGTGAGTGTGGCCATAGTCTCCCCCTCAGATGTTCAGATCCGCCCCGGTAGCAGGCTGAAGGCGTGCCACCGGCTTCATTGTATTGAGTCGGCACTCGGAAAGCCTGAGGGATCGGTTGGGATGATCGGCATCAGATGTAGCCGTGATGGAAATGTGACCTTCGCCGGTGCGAGTCGCCGGTGAGAATGACGAGACACACCCCGGCGGAGGGGCGGTTTGCGGGCTGACGCGCAGAGGGGCCAAGTACCCTGTTGCGTATGCGTGTTTTGCTGACAGGTGGTGCCGGGTACATCGGCTCCCACACCGCACTGGTGCTTGTGGAGCGCGGCCACGAGGTGGTCGTGCTCGATGATTTCTCGAACAGCAGTCCCGAGGCGGTGCGCCGAGTCGAGGAGCTCACAGGGTCGAGGATCCCGGTGATCGAAGTCGATCTGGCCGATCGCGCGGCTGCGACAGCGGCCCTCGACGGCGTCGACTTCGACGCCGCGATCCACCTCGCCGGCCTCAAAGCGGTGGGCGAGTCGGTGGCCGAACCCACGCGCTACTACAAGGTCAACATCGATTCGACGCTCGCCCTGCTCGACATCATGCGCGAGCGCGGCGCGGACAAGCTCGTGTTCAGCTCGTCGGCCACGGTCTACGGCGACCCCCAGTACGTTCCCATCGACGAGGCGCATCGCGTGGGGGTCGGCGTCACCAACCCCTACGGCTGGTCCAAGTTCATGAATGAGCAGATCATCCGCGACGCACAGGCCGCCCGGCCCGAGCTCGGAGCGGTGCTGCTGCGCTACTTCAACCCGGTCGGTGCGCACCCGTCGGGTCGCATCGGCGAGGATCCGACGGGCATCCCGAACAACCTCATGCCGTTCATCGCCCAGGTGGCCGTCGGCAAGCGCGAGCGGCTCAGCGTGTTCGGCGACGCCTATCCGACGGTCGACGGCACCGGTGTGCGCGACTACATCCACGTGATGGATCTCGCCGAGGGCCACGTCGCGGCGCTCGAGCGCATCGCCGCAGGTGTCGAGACCTACAATCTCGGATCGGGCACCGGATCGAGCGTGCTCGAGGTGGTGCGCGCCTTCGAGGAGGCCTCGGGGAGGCCGGTGCCCTACGCCGTCGTGCCGCCGAGAGCGGGCGATGTCGCGGCGATGACCGCCGATCCCTCGCGCGCGAATGCGCAACTGGACTGGCGCACCACGCGCAGCCTCGCGGAGGCGTGCCGCGACACCTGGACCTGGCAGTCGGCGAACCCGAGCGGTTACGCCGCATGAGCCTCGACCTCGAACGGCCGCTCCGCAACCCCGACACGGAGTCCGAGCCGCTCATGAGCAAGCGCGCCAGGTGGCTGGTGGTGATCGGCTTCCTGCTGCCCGGCAGCGCACAGGTGCTCGCGGGCAATCGCAGACTCGGCCGTGCGGGGCTCGTCGCGACCTTCGTGCTGATCACCGGCGCCGTCCTGTCGCTGCTCGGTCTGCTGCTCGCGCGCGTGGCGACGCTCTCCTTCTTCACCAACGGCTTCGTGCTGCTCGTGCTGCAGATCCTGCTCTTCGCCTACGCGGTGCTGTGGCTGATTCTGGGCTTCGACACGCTGCGGTTGACGCGCCTGGTACGCGTGCAGCGCGCCTGGCGGATACCGATCGTGATCCTCTCGGTACTGCTCACCGTGGTGCCGTCGGCCGGTGCGGCCTGGGCGGCGACCACCGTGGGGGCCGGGCGGAGCCTGCTCGGCGACCTGTTCCAGGGGGCCCCCGCTGTGGAGCCGGTGGACGGCCGCTACAACATCCTGCTGCTCGGCACCGACGCGGGCTCCGACCGCGAGGGTCTGCGCCCCGACAGCATCTCGCTCGTGAGCGTCGATGCCGAGACCGGTCAGTCCGTCATCATCGGCCTGCCGCGCGAACTCGTCCAGATGCCGTTCCCCGAGGACTCCCCGATGCGCGAGGTGCACCCCAACGGGTTCTGCGTGGGTCCCAACGCGTTCGGGCCGGAGGGCGGCTGCCTGACCGGGTACCTGAACGGCCTGCACGCGGAGCTCGAGCAGACGGCGGAGATCGTCGAGGCCGAGGGGCTGCCCGAGGAGTTCAAGCATCTCTACGACGGAATGTACGCCGACGCGCACGCGCGCGGATCCTCGCCGGGCATCGAGGCGACGAAGGACGCCGTGACCGGCGCCACCGGGCTGGAGGTGCAGTTCTACGTGCTGGTGAACATGGACGCCTTCTCGAGCCTCATCGATGCACTGGGCGGCGTGACGATCGACGTGCGCGAGCGCCTTCCCATCGGCGGCCAGATCGATCCGTACACCGGCGAGCTCGTGGGGGTGCAGGACTGGATCGAGCCCGGCGAGCGGAACCTCGACGGCTTCGCCGCGCAGTGGTACGCCCGATCCCGCTACGGCTCGGCGAACGGCGACTACGACCGCATGGAGCGCCAGCGCGAGCTGCAGGCGGCGATCCTCGCGCAGATGAACCCGACGAACGTGCTCGCGAAGTTCCAGGACGTCGCCGCGGTGGGCGGGGAACTCGTCGACACCGACATTCCGCAGTCCATGCTCGGCCGCTTCGTCGATCTCGCCACGAAGGCGCGCGAGCACTCCCCGGTCAACGTGGAGCTCGTACCGCCGGCGGTCGATCCCGAGATGCCCGACTACTCGACGATCCGCGGCCTCGTGGCCGAGGGCGTGGCGGCCGCGTCGTCGCAGGAGAACTCTGAGTGAACCTCGGATAGCGCGCCGGTAAACTTGCGGCACTGTGGCAAGAGACGATGACAACACGACGCTGAGCCAGGACGGGGCTGCCGGGGCGGCTGCTCCGGTCGAGACCCGAAATCGAGGGCGCTGGTTCTGGGGCGCCGCGATCGTCGTGTTCTGGCTGCTGGTGCTGCTCGGAGCCGTGTTCGCAGCGGGCGGTCTCTGGGTGCGGCGCACCTTCGGGGTGATCTCGGTCGATCAGCTGCTGATGAACCTGCCGGGCGGCGAGGGTGCCGGTGGCGGCGAACTGATCGTGAGCGCAGCCGTCACGATCCTGCTGCTGCCGTGCGCGATCGTGCTGGTGATCCTGCTGCTCACGGAGAAGTCGCGACGCGAGCTGCACCGCGGGGGTGTGCTGCGCGGCGGCGGTCGCTGGGCGCTGCGCGGGATCGCGCTGGTGCTGGCGGTCGCGGCGCCCCTCGGCGGTGCGGCGGTGTTCGGCTCCACGATCGGGGCGGCGGAGTACGTGCAGGCGTACGCGCGCGAGGCCGCGGGGGGCACGACGCTCGCCGACTACTACGCCGTGCCGCGGCACGGCGTGAGCGCGAACGCTCAGGGCGGGCCCGGCATGCGCCCCGATAGCGGAGAGGGGCGCGAGCGGCGCAACCTCGTGACGATCTACCTCGAATCGATCGAGGACACCTTCGCCGACGAGGGCATCTTCGAGACGAACATGCTCGCCCCGGTGCAGGAGGCCACCGAGGGCTGGGATGCGATCCCGGCGCTGCACCAGTACGAGGGAGGCGGCTGGACGATGGCGGGGCTGGTCAGCACGCAGTGCGGGATCCCGCTGCGTACCGCGGGCGCCGTCTCGGATGCGACCGCGCTCAACCTCATCGGCCACGACGGCGAGGCCGTGGACGAGTATCTGCCGGGCGCGACCTGCCTGGGCGACGTGCTGTCCCGCGAGGGGTATCGGAACGTCTACATGGGCGGAGCCGATGCGAGGTTCGCGGGCAAGGGGGCCTTCCTCGAGTCCCACGGCTACGACGAGGTGCACGCTCTGCAGGAGTGGTACGGCCTCGGCGAGACGGAGATCCGCTCCGACTGGGGGCTTTCCGACCGTCGCCTCTTCGAGCGGGCCCGCGAGGAGGTGACGCGCCTGCACGAGCAGGGGCAGCCGTTCAACCTCACGCTGCTCACGCTCGACACGCACGAGTCGCCGTATCACTACGACTACTGCCCGGACGACACCGCGGAGCCGATGACGTCGATCACCGTCTGCTCGATGGAGCAGGTGGCGGGATTCGTCGACTACCTCGAGCAGACCGGGGTGCTCGAGGACACGACCGTGGTGCTCATGGGGGACCACCTGAAGTTCGAGGCGGAGACCAACAGCTTCTGGGACGAACTCAGGAACCGAGAGGGGCGCACCATCTTCAATCGGGTGTGGACACCCGACGGGGTCGAGTTCGCCCGTGGCGACATCGACCAGTTCAGCATGTTTCCGACGCTCCTCGAACTCGCCGGTGTCGAACTGGAGGACCACCGGGCCGGGATCGGAGTGTCGGCGCTCGTCGGCGCCGACGAGGTGCCGGCGGGAACGATCCTCGACCTCGACGAACAGGAGTACCGTGCGGTGACGCAGTCGCGCGCCGCCGCCTTCTACCGCGACCTGTGGGGTGTCGAGGCGTCCGGCTAGACTGGGCGGGTTCGAATCCTGAAGGAGTGTGCGCATGCGCGTGACGGCCGTGCTCGTCGCCTACAACCGACGCGAGCTGCTGCGGGAATCGCTCGAGGCGCTCGCGGCGCAGAGTCGACCCGTCGATCGCCTGGTGGTGGTCGACAACGCCTCCGATGACGGATCGGGCGAGGTCGCCTCCGAACTGCTGGAGCACTGGGGCGAACGGGCGCGTCTGATCAGTCTCACCAGGAACACCGGCGGCGCCGGCGGGTTCGCCGCGGGGATCGCCGCGGCCGTCGCCGAGGACTGCATCGACTGGGTGTGGGTCATGGACGACGACACGGTTCCGGGCCCGGACGCGCTCGCGGGGGCGCTGGCCGCGCACGAGCGCTACCTCGCCACGGGGCAGGACGACCTCGCCGTGATGGGATCCCGCGTCATCTGGACCGACGGCGACGATCATCCCATGAACACCCCCAAGGCCAAGATCCGAGCCTCGGCCGATGAGCGAGCCCGTGCAGAGGAGGTCGGTTGCATGGAGATCCGCTCGATCTCCTTCGTCTCGGCTTTCCTCCGCGCCGCGCGCGTGCGCGAGCTGGGTCTGCCGCTCGCCGACTACTTCCTCTGGAACGACGACTTCGAGTATTCGGCACGGCTGCTGCGCGGGGCCCGCGGACTCTACGTGCCCGACTCCGTCGTGACCCACAAGACCGCCAAGCGGGGCTCGAGCGACCAGGACCCGGGTTCGCGCTTCTACCTCGAGGTGCGCAACAAGCTCTGGGTGTTCCGC
The DNA here is from genome assembly GCF_001273835.1 of Leucobacter celer subsp. astrifaciens. GTDB lineage: Bacteria > Actinomycetota > Actinomycetes > Actinomycetales > Microbacteriaceae > Leucobacter > Leucobacter celer. The sequence continues at coordinate 17,224 of NZ_JHEI01000137.1, forward strand.
CGCAGCGGTGCGCTGTTCGGGTGGGAGAAGCTGCTCTACTCCGCTGCGACCGCTCGACGCTGGTTCCGCACCTTCTTGGCCTCCTCGGATCGGGCCCAGCTGCGCGATTGCCTGCGGCGCGGGTGGAAGGACGGCTGGCTGCGCTCGCCGCGACCCACTCGGGTCGTGCTCCGCGACACGGGGGTTCCCGTCGATGTGATGGTCGAGATCGAGAGACTCTCCAAGCTCGACTCGAAATAGAGCGCGCTCCGCGGCTGCTCCGGGGCTGCGCGATCCTGGACCTGAGTCGTACGTACTGCTTGCCAGAGGTCCATGGTTCCCGCGTCTCGGAGTCGATAGTCTGCATTGCGACGGTGGACATCTGTCTCCCGTTTTTGGGGTTGAGGGCATCACACCGGGGGGTCGAGATGCGGGGTAACAGTCGAACGCATGTGGCTTGTGTTCTCCTGATCGTGTGCGGATTGCTCGTCGGAGGCCCCGTTCCGAGTGCGCTCGCGGTGGAGTCCGATCCCGCGATCGAGGCGAACACGGATGTGCACGGCGATCAGGACCCTTCGCAGGACCCCTCTCCGGAGCCGGTCGATTCCGCAGAGCCTCTCGAGGGCTCCGAGCAGCCGGGAGAACCCGAGCCGTCCGCATCGGAGGCACCGGCGGAAGACGGCTCAGCTCAGCCGACCGAGCAGCAGAGGGCACCGGAATCGTCAGTGCTGACGGATGCTTCAGTGCAGCCGAAGCCCTCAGCTCCCGGCCTCGAGGGCGCGTCCGCAGCGAGCGACACCGAACTGACCCTCAACGCGTCGAGCAAGCGCCCCAGCGCGTGCACGGTGTGGACCACCGTGCACGAGCAGACCAACGCCGTACGCAAGTCGCAGAAGAAAGCCGATCTGCAGGCGAGCAAGGCTCTCAACGACCTCGCGCGGCGCTGGTCCGAGCAGCAGGCCCGCGAATCCCGGATGTACCACAACCCGCGGTTGGCCAGCGAGGTGCCGGCCGGGTGGAAGCGCGTCGGCGAGAATGTCGCAGCCGGCTTCTCGCATCAGAGCGTCGTGCAGGGCTGGCGCAACTCGCCCGGGCACTTCGGCAACATGGTCGGCAACTACACCCACATCGGCATCGGGGTCGGTTATGACAGCCTCGGCCGCCCCTACTACACCCAGGTGTTCGCCGAGTATCAGGGCGCGTCGCTCGCGCCGCCGGCGAGCGACGGACCGTTTCTCGATGTCTGCAAGGATCACAAATTCGGCACCGAGATCACGTGGATGCTGAAGAGCGGTCTCTCGACCGGGGTGGCGACCACGGGCGGTCGAAGCTACCAGCCGAAGGGCACGGTGTCGCGCGAGGCCATGGCGGCGTTCCTGTACCGGCTGAGCACGCCGTCGGGCGCGAAAGCTCCCCAGGGATACACCGCTCCCAGGGTGTCGCCGTTCGCCGATGTCCCCGTCTCGCACAAGTTCTACAAGGAGATCGCCTGGATGTACACGTCGGGGCTGTCGACGGGCATCAAGCAGCGCTCGGGCAAGCCCCAGTATGCGCCGAAGGACGGGGTGTCGCGCGAGGCGATGGCGGCGTTCATGTTCCGGCTCGACAACCCTTCCGGCTATCGTGCACCCGGCACGTCGCCGTTCGCCGATGTGTCGCGCTCGCACCAGTTCTACACGCAGATCGCGTGGATGTACGACGAAAAGCTGTCGACCGGGGTGCAGCAGCGCTCGGGCAAGCCGAAGTACCTGCCGAAGGACCGGGTCTCCCGCGAGGCCATGGCGGCCTTCCTCTACCGGGCCAAGTCGTAGGGGCGAACCCCGGACGAGTCACCCCGCTCTCGGCGCTCATCCAGAAGCGGGACTCCGAGAGCGGCTGTGCCGAGCCGCTTGAGCGGTAGGCCGTGCCCACTCGCTTGAGCGGTAGTCGGTGCCGACTCGCCTGAGCGGTCGGCGGCGGCGCCTCGAATTGAGGGATCCGGGTGCGTCACGGGTGCGCGTGATATGCCCCGACAATGAGTAAGCTTGCTCTGGGTTCGGGGAATGGTGTCTGTTCTCCCCGTCGAACGAGGAGGACGTGATGAGACGGTTGCTCGCCGCGGTGTTCACCGCTGCACTGGTGCTCGGAGGAGGCGCGGTCGCCGTCGATGCCTCGGCCACTCCGGCGCATGCCGAGGAGCTCGCGCCCGGGGGCGAGGTGTTCAGCGGCGAGGATACCGGCGTTGAGGGCGGGGACGAGGATCCCTCGGAGGGTGACGGGGAACCCGAGCCCGAGCTCCTCGATTTCGAGGCGCCCACCGCACCTCCCACGATCTCTGGAGGTACCGCTGTCGTCGGCGTCGCGGTGCAGGCGACTGCGGGCACGTGGGCGGAGGAGGACATCCAGTTCTCCTTCCAGTGGCTGCGGGACGGCCTGCCGATCGACGGTGCGGACGCTCAGACCTATATCCCGGTTCCCGGGGATAACGGCCGGGCGCTGAGCGTGCGGGTCACTGCGGACAAAGCGGGCTATCGTCAGGCCGTGCACGAGTCAGCGGCGGTGCCGGTCAAGCCCGGTGCCCTCGCTGCGGGCAAGGTGACGATCTCGGGCACCGCGACGGTCGGCCAGATGCTGCAGGCGCAGGCGGGAACCTGGCTGCCCAGCGGCACGAAGCTCGCGTATCAGTGGAAGCGCGACGGCAAGACCATCTCGGGCGCCGCCGCGAAGAGCTACAAGCTGCTCGCGGCGGATCTCGGCAAGCGGATCACCGTCACGGTTACCGGGACGAGGGACGGGTACGCGAGCAGGAGCGCGACCTCGGCTGCGACTCGTGCGGTCGTCGCGGGCGCGCTCACGACGGTGAAGCCCAAGATCAGCGGATCGGCCGTCGTCGGCAAGACGCTGAAGGCCCAGGCGGGCACCTGGAAGCCTGCCGGCGTCAAGCTCTCCTACCAGTGGAAGCGCGGCGGCAAGGCGATTTCGGGAGCGACGAAGTCCAGCTACACGCTGAAGGCAGCCGACGGCGGAAAGCGGATCACGGTCACCGTCACGGGCAAGCTGTCCGGATACCAGACCGCGTCGAGCACGTCGGCGTCGACCGCGACGGTGCTGAAGCTCATGCAGGCGGCCCCGAAACCCGGCATAACGGGCACCGCCAAGGTCGGGAGCACGCTCTCGGTTCGGGCGGGCACCTGGAAGCCGCAGCCCGTCAAGCTCTCCTACCAGTGGCTCCGCGACGGCAAGGCCATCGCCGGCGCGAAGAAGGCGAGCTACAAGCTCGTCGGGAGCGACGCCGGCAAGAAGATCACCGTGCGCGTCACGGGCTCCAAGAGCGGGTATCTCAACACGGCGAAGGTCTCGGCTGCGAAGAAGGTTCCGCTCGTGATGCGAGCCTCGAAGCCGAAGGTCTCGGGTTCGACGACCGTCGGCTCGACGCTGACGGTGAACCGCGGTACGTGGACCTCGGGAGTGCGCATCTCCTACCAGTGGTACCGCAACGGAGCGGCGGTTGCCGGGGCGACGGGCAGCAGCTACCGCCTCGGGGCCGGCGATGTCGGCCGCTCTCTCTCGGTCCGCGTGACGGGCGTGAAGAGCGGGTACGCATCTGAGACCCGCATGTCGGCCGCAACGGCGAGGGTCGCCTATCCGACGCGCACCTGGCCGATTTCGGCGTGGGATTGCCCCGCTTGGGCCCCCATCAAGGGCAACGCGAACTCGGGCATCTACCACGTGCCGGGCGGGCGGTACTACAGCCGTACCAAGCCCGAGGAGTGCTTCGCGACCGAGGCGGCCGCCCAGGCAGCCGGTTACCGGCGCTCCAAGCTGTAGGTGCGAGGAGCGGGACGGCGGCAGCCGGTAGGCTGTGGGATCATGTCAGATCCGGTTCCCGCCCCCGCTCAGGCCGATTTCTCGCTGCTGCTGCCGGTGTACGCGGGCGATGACGCGGGGTTCCTGCGGCTCGCGTTCGAGAGCTCGGTGGACCGCCAGACGTTGCGGCCGGCCGAGGCCGTGATCGTGCAGGACGGACCCGTGCCCGACGCGCTCGAAGCCGAGCTGCAGCGGATCGAGGCGGAGAGCCCCATCCCGGTGCACCTGGTGCGTCTGCTCGAGAACCGCGGACTCACCGAGGCGCTCAACCGCGGACTGGACGCGTGCAGCTACTCCGTGGTGGCGCGCATGGACGCCGACGACGTCTCCCGGCCGCAGCGCTTCGAGCGCCAGTGGGACCTGCTGCAGGGCGGCTACGACCTCGTGGGCACTGGCATGGAGGAGTTCGACGCGGATCCGGATCGGCCGAGTGCGCTGCGCACCCCGCCGGTGGGCGCGCAGCGCATCCGGGATCACGCCCGCACCCACAACCCGTTCAACCACCCGACCATGATGTACCGGGTCGAGGCTCTCGACCGCGTGGGGCGTTACCAGGCGTTCGGCAAGATGGAGGATTACTGGCTGGGCATCCGCATCATCGATTCCGGGGCCCGGGTGGAGAACATCGCCGAACCCCTGCTGGCCTACCGGGTGGGTGCCGGCGCATTCGCCCGGCGCGGCGGCTGGTCGGAGGCCCGCACCGAGTGGCGGCTGCAGCGAGAACTGCTGCGCATGGGCTTCGTGACGCCGGCGCAGTACGTGCGCAACGTCGTGATGAAGGGCGTGTACCGCCTGCTGCCCGCCGGGGTGAAGCGCGTGCTCTTCCGCGGCCTCATCGGGGGCGGGCTGCCGGGGGATCGCGCCGCGACCTGAGCTCAGGCCGACCCCCGTCATCCTGCGGGGGCGCTACCCCGTCGTCCTGCGCGCGCACCGCCCTGTCATCCTGCGCGAGCGCCTCCGTCATCCTGCGCGAGAGCCCCGTCATCCTGCGCGTAGTCGCAGGATCCAAACGCCGACCCACGGGACGGAGCCTGTGCTGCGCAAGCTTGCGAGTCGCAGTGCGCAGAAAAACGAGACGCCGATTCGCGCGATCCATTAGATTGGAGCGCACGGGTTGGGGGAGAGCCGATGGGGAATCGATGGGGATCGACGCGCGCGTGGGCGATGGTGCTCGCGGCGGCGCTGCTCGTTTCCATGCCCGCTTTCGTAACGTCCGCTCCGGCGGTGGCGGTCGATCAGCCCGCTGACGGCGAGGTGAGCGGGCAGGAGAGCGGACAGGACACGCAAGCCCCGAGCGAGGATCCGGGATCCTCGGACTCCGATACTCCGGAGGCCGAGGAGCCGTCCCTTCCGGAGCCACCCGACGGATTCGATAGTGCTGCTAGTGATGGGAGCGGGGATGCAGAGGACGCCGAAGATCTCGACGGCCCGCGCGGCCCCGACGGCGGTCTGGCCTCGGATTCTCCCGGACCCGACACGGCGAAACCGTGGGACGGGTCCGACCCGGAGCCGGTGACGCACGCGGCCGGTCGTGGTGTTGTGCTCGGCAATGACTACCCCCTGAAGAACAGGAACCCTTGGCCGTACTTCGTCGGTCAGAAAGACATCTGGGACGACTGGAACTTCGCGTATCGTCAGTGCACGTCGTTCGTGGCGTGGCGGCTCCGGAGCGCGAACGGAATCGAATTCAGCAATCAGTACCTCGGGTTAGCACGCTGGGGTAACGCGGGGGAGTGGGCGGCGTCTGCGAAGAAGGTCGGGATCCGCGTCGACACGACACCCGAGGTGGGCGCCGTCGCGTGGAGCGGACCGGGGTTCAACGGTGCCTCCGCAGACTTCGGGCATGTGGCCTGGGTGGCACAGGTGCTGAACAACGGCAATATCGTCATCGAGGAGTACAACTACAACTGGTCGGGTGCGTACCGTGCGCGGACCGTGTCTCCGAGCGCATTCCAGGGATACATCCACATCAAGGACATGACCAAGCCGTTCACGAAGACGGTGAAGCCGACGATCAGCGGCGCTCCGATGCTCGGCGGCACACTCACGGCGTCGGTGACGGGGTGGAGCCCCGCTCCGACGACCCTGCGGTATCGCTGGCTTCGCGACGGTAAGGTCATCCCTGGGGCTACCGCCGCCAGCTATCGGCCGATGCGAGACGACCTGGGGAAGAGCATCTCGGTTGAGGTGACCGGTGATCGTCCGGGGTACACCCCGACCGGTCAGACCTCGAGCGGCACGGCCGCGGTGCTGATGATCGATGCGAACGGCAACGGCGTCGACGACACCCAGGAGATGCTGCCCTGGGATTCCGACATGAACGGCGACGGTCTGCCCGACGCGGTGGGTTTCAGCGCGAACGGCGTGCAGGTGGCGCTCCGCTCATCGAGCGGGCTGGGAGCCGCGAAAACCTGGGGCAGCGGGTTCGGCACTGCGGCCGGGTGGGGTGCGCTGACGCATCCGCGCGCACTCATCGACGTGAACGGCGATGGCATGGCCGACGTGGTGGGCTTCGGGAACGACGGCGTGTACGTGGCGACGAGCACGGGGTCCGCGCTGCGGCCCGCGACCCGATGGTCGACGCAGTTCGGTGCGGCGAGCGGGTGGGACGTCAGATACCACCCGCGCACGCTGGCCGACGTGAACGGCGATGGTCTGCCCGACGTGGTGGGCTTCGCCGCGGGTGGCGTCTACGTCGCTCTGGGCACAGGGACCTCCTTCGGCGCGATGCAGCGCTGGTACGCTGGTTTCGGATCGGGCACGGGCACCACCGTTGCGAACAGCTGGTGGGTCGACAACTCCGTGCGATTCGTGGCCGATATGAACGGCGACGGGCGCGCAGACATCGCCGGGATCTCGAGCGCGGGCGTCTACGTGGCGCTGAGCACCGGAAGCGGATTCGCGAAGGCGCAGCAGTGGTCGACGGCGTTTCGCGGCAACGACGGCTGGCGCGTCGGGGAGCATCCGCGCACGCTCGCCGACGTCAACGGCGATGGCCGCCTCGACGTGGTCGGCTTCGCATCCGCCGGAGTCTATGTGGCGCTGAACACCGGATCCGGACTGGGGTCGGCGACGCGCTGGGTGTCGGGTTTCGGCCCCTCTGCCGGATGGCAGACGGGGCACCACCCGCGCACGCTGGTCGACGTGAACGGCGACGGCCGCGCCGACGTGGTGGGCTTCAGCAGCGACGGAGTGATCGTGGCGCTGAGCTCGGGATCTGCCTTCTCGGCGCCCGTGAAATGGTCGGGCGAGTTCGGCGCGAAATCGTGGCTGGCCGATCGGCATCCGCGCATGCTGGTCGACGTGAACGGCGACGGTCGCGCCGATGTCGTGGGCTTCGGCCCGGACGGAGCTCGTGCGGCGCTCAGCACGGGACGCGCGTTCGGCGCTTCGAAGCTCGAACTGGCGAGTATGGGGTTCTCGGCGGGATGGCGGGTTGCTTCGCACCCGCGTATGGTCGGCGTGCAGCGCCTCACGCGCACGCCCGTACCGGTGATCGCCGGTCGGGCGGGGTCGGGGCAGACGCTGCGGGCCCCCTCGGGCAAATGGCAGCCGGCTCCCGTGCAGCTCAGCTACCAGTGGAACCGCAACGGCAGCCCGATCCGCGGTGCCACCAGTGAGAGCTACCGGCTGACCTCCGCCGATATCGGGCGTCGCATCACCGTAACGGTGACCGGCAAGCGCAACGCCTACGACTCAAAGTCGCTCACCTCGACGATGGTGAAGGTGCCTGGCACACCCCCGCTGCCGGCGAGCACGCCGTTCGCCGACGTGCCGACCTCGCAGAAGTTCTATCGCGAGATCGCGTGGATGTACACCTCGGGAATGTCGACGGGGGTCAAGCAGTCATCGGGTAAGCCGAAGTACCAGCCGGGGGTCGGAGTCTCGCGCGAGGCGATGGCCGCGTTCCTCTTCCGTCTCGACGCGCTGAAGACCTACCGGCCTCCGTCGGCATCGCCGTTCCGCGATATCGGGACCGGGCACAAGTTCTACCGGGAGATCGCCTGGATGCGATCCTCGGGTCTCTCGACGGGCATCAAGACCAGCACGGGCACGGTGTACGACGCCTCGAGCAGCGTGTCGCGCGAAGCGATGGCCGCGTTCCTGTATCGGCTCGAGAAGCCCAGCGGGTATCGCCCGCCGGCGACCTCGCCGTTCGCCGACGTGCCGACCACGCACAAGTTCTACCGCGAGATCGCGTGGATGTACGAGTCGAAGCTGTCGACGGGGATCAAGCAGAGCTCGGGCAAGCCGAAGTACGCGCCGAAGGATCCCGTGTCGCGTGAGGCGATGGCCGCGTTCCTGTACCGCTTGGAGACCCGCGGTTAGCGGAGCGGATCCCGCTGATTGAGCGAGCGGAGCAGCTCCCACCGCTGATTGAGCGAGCGGAGCGAGTCGAAATCCGTCCCGGAGCCTCGTCGCCTCGCAAGCGGGTACCTCAACCGATGGTGTCTCTCGGGGCCAAAGTTCATCAAATTGGTATCTATACATGCCAGTAAGCGGTAAAATTGGCATGTGTAAGGATCAGGAGGTGTTCGCACGTGGTTCAGCGCCGTTCACCAAAACGCGATCGTCAGCTCATCGCGATCGGAGCGAATATCACTCGCTGGCGTAAATTGCAGGGCTTGAGCGCGAGCGCGCTCGCAGACCGCGCATACGTGACGCGCGCGACGCTTCGTGGGATTGAGCAGGGCACAGGAACGGCGAGTTTTCATGCCGTGTTGGCGGTGTTCAACGCGCTGGGCATTGCGGATCCGTTCGTCACAGCCACCGACCCGATGGAATCGCCTGCAGGCCGTGCGCTCATCGATGAGCAGATTGCAGGTGTGTGATGGAGCTTCATAACACGCTCGAGGTGTTCATCGATCTTCGGCGCTCCGGAGAAGACGAGCCGGAGACTCGGCATGTCGGCTCACTGCGAGCTTCATTCCAAGGGACGAGCCGGGTGCTGGGTGCCGTGCGATTCGAGTACGCGCCGGAGTATCTTGCAGATGAGCGCAGGATCGCGCTGTCTCCAACGCTGCAATTGCTTCGAGGTCCGCAACTGCTTGAGGCCAACTCGTCACTACCGGACGTGTTCGCTGACACGGCACCTGATGACTGGGGGCAATCGGTCATCCGAGAGACGGTGAACCGAAAACACCCAGGTATTCAGGTCGGTTCCTTCGATTTCCTCGCTCTCGCGGGTGACGAGGGACGGGTGGGTGCACTGAGGTATCAGGATGCGCACGGCGCATGGGTCGGCCAGTCGGAACCGGGCGAGACCGGCGCCGGCGAGATGCTCGTCGATAAAGCGGCGAACTTCACACGGATTGCACAACGGTTCGAGCGGCACGAGGCGACTCAGGAGGACATTGACACCCTCGGCGCGGCGGGGTCATCTCTGGGCGGCGCTCGCCCGAAGGTCTCGATCAATCACGAGGGGAAGCTCTGGCTGCTGAAGCTTCCTTCGAGCCGCGACTGGAACACCGACACCGAAGCATGGGAGACGGTCGCGTTGCGCATCGCTCAAGCGTCCGGAATCAGAGTTCCCGAGCATCGGTTGTTCTACAGTCGCGAAGGGGGTTCCTCGCTGCTGATCGAACGCTTCGACCGAGACGGCGATCGCCGGCTGCATTACATGTCGGCGATGACCGTGCTTCAGGCGGTGCCGGGGTCGGTGGAAACTTATGAGGATCTGGCGGATGCGCTCGTCGACCTGGGTGCCCCTCGGGAAGACCTCCGCGAGCTCTTCCTGCGAGTCGCCTTCAACGTGCTCATCAGCAACCGAGACGATCACTGGCGAAACCACGGCTTCCTCTTCGACAACGGCTGGCGTCTCAGCCCGATGTTCGACGTGAACCCGGTGCGAGCGACGAGCCCCATGCGATCACGACCCATCAACAAGAGGGACACTCCGAGCGACCGGCAGATCGCACTGCTCCTCGACGACTGCGACGTTTACGGTCTGACGCCGCAGCAGGCCGCCATGAGGCTCGATCCTCTGATCGATGCCGTCTCCCGGTGGCGAGAGATCGCCCGGCACTGTCGTATTTCGGAGTCTGAGATCGGGAGCATGTCCTCCGCATTTCGTGAGGATCAGTACGCGGTGGCGGAAGATTTCGTCGAGAAGCACCAGCCGTAGAGATCGCGCCGATAGTTTCCCTGTCATCCTGCGCGAGCTTGCGAGCGCCGTGCTGAGCGAGGAGCGCAGCGACGAGTCGAAGTATCGCAGGATCCACAAGTGTGGAAGGGTGTCCGTTCGGAGCGCGCAACGAGTTTCCGGGTTAGGCTTGACACGTTTGATCGATTCAGGGGGAGAAGTAATGAACGGATCGAATCGGGGGACCGCTGCGGCGTTCTCGGAAGCGCACGGCTCGAGGATCACGAGGCTGCTCGCGCTGCTGCTCGGTTTCGCGATGCTGTGCTTCGGTATGGTGGCGGGCGGGGGAACGGCTCATGCTGCGGGCGACCACACGGTCAGCGGTACCATCCAGTTCCCGGCGAGCGCGCCGAGCGAGGTGCAGGTACCGTGGGCCCCGGACGGGGCCAGCGGGTATGTGGGCATCTATCTCACGCTGTATGTGAAGCAGGACGGCACTGTTGAGGGGTGGCAGCTCGGCGAGGATGCGAATGTGAGCTTTGATCCTGCCACCGGAGCCTGGTCGGTCACAGATGTGCCGGACGGTGAATATCGCCTGACCATCAATGTCTCGCTGCCGAACAACGGATACGCTCCCGGGACGTTCCAGGAGCTGACGGTGAGCGGGGCAGACGTGGCGGTCGGGACCACCTCGATCTCTGAGGAGGGTCGGCTGAGGGCAGCCATCGCGCGTTGCGGCTGGACGATCGGAGACGAGACCGCGTTCTATGCGAAGAACGTGACGACCGGAACCGTCTACGAAGCCGAGCCCGCGCAGAGTGGTTGGGTGGAGCCGAGCACCGACTGCCCGCCCGAGGTGTCGTATGGAAACTACAGCTTCTCCGGTATGCCTGCCGGCGACTACACGGCCTACTCGGTGTGGAACGGCGATACTCAGTACTACACCGGTTTTGACGCCCCGACCTCGTCCACGGCCTCTGACGCGCTCGTGTTCCCGGTGAAGAATTGGGAGGGAACGGGCCTCGAAGCCCTCGTGTTCCCGCATGTGGTCGCGGGTACGCCCACGATCACGGGAACCGCGCAGGTCGGGCAGACTCTCACCGCTGAAGCTGGTGCGTGGCAGCCTGCTTCCGTGACGCTCGCTTACCAGTGGCTGCGCGACGGTGCTGCGATTTCCGGTGCGACATCTTCGACGTACACGCTGGTCGCCGCGGATCAGGGCAAGCGGATCTCGGTGGAGGTCACGGGCACGAAGTCCGGCTACGAACCCGCGTCGAAGACGTCGGCGCAGACCGCCGCGGTGGCGGGTGCGGACTTTGCCTGGAGCGTCGATCCGACGATCGATGGCGCCCCGGGGATCGGTGAGACGCTGACCGCGAACATCGGCCAGATCGCACCGGATCCCGACGCTATCGAGTACACCTGGCTGCGCGACGGCAACGAGATCGATGGAGCGGACGGCGAGATCTACATCCCGACCGCCGAGGACGCGGATCATTCGCTTTCGGTCCGAGTGACCGCGTCGAAGCAGGGCTATGAGAACGAGACGCGCACGACGGAGGACGTCGAGATCCCGAAGGGGACTCTGACGGCTCCGACCCCGACGATTTCGGGCACCGCACAGGTGGGCCAGAAGCTGACGGCAAAGCCCGGCGCCTGGGGTCCCGGCGACGTGTCGCTGGCCTACCAGTGGCTGCGTGACGGTTCGGCGATCTCGGGTGCGATGTCTTCGGCGTACACGCTGGTTGCTGCGGATCAGGGCAAGCGGATCTCGGTGGAGGTCACGGGCACGAAGTCCGGCTACGAGCCCGCGCCGAAGATGTCGGCTCAGACGGCCGCGGTGGCGGCGAAACCGGATCCCGAACCGACGAAGCCCCCGTTCACGGATGTCTCGAAGAACCAGAAGTTCTCCAAGGAGATCACCTGGATGTACACGGAAGGCCTCTCGACCGGCGTGAAGACCCCGGCAGGTCGTGAGTACCAGCCGAAGACGGGTGTCTCGCGCGAAGCCATGGCCGCGTTCCTCTACCGCATGGAGGGCGCCAAGTACACCGGCCCCAAGGTGTCTCCATTCGCCGATGTGAAGCCGGGCGACAAGTTCTACAACGAGATCACCTGGATGTATCAGGAAGGCCTTTCGACGGGCGTGAAGCAGAAGTCGGGCAAGCCGAACTACGAGCCGAAGGCCACGGTGACCCGTGAGGCGATGGCGGCGTTCATCTACCGGCTCGAAGATGCGAAGTACACCGCACCGGGCGCCTCGTTCTTCTCCGATGTCTCACGCGGTGACAAGTTCTACCGCGAGATCTCGTGGATGTACGCGGATGGTCTCTCGACGGGTGTGAAGCAGCCCTCGGGCAAACCCGCGTACCAGCCGAAGGTCAAGGTGACGCGCGAGGCGATGGCGGCCTTCCTCTATCGCCTCAAGAGCTAGGCCCGTGTACTGGGAGCACCCGGAAGGTTAGGCTGGAGACCATGTCTGTGAAGTCGCGAACGCTCACGACCGCAATGCTGGGGATGGGGATCGCCTTCGGCCTGCTGCTTCCGGGTGCCGTCGCCTATGCGGAGCCCGAGCCGGGAACCACGCAGGAGGGTGCCGCCGATGCAGCTGGCGGCTCTTCCGCTGAGGTGGGTGCTGACGCGGAGGCCGGCGCGGATGGGGACGCAGGTGCTGATCCGGTCGAGACTCCGGATCCGGAGCAGCCCGCGGAACCGACTGATCCCGTGGACCCGGAACCGGTCGACCCGGGGCAGCCCGCAGGCGATGCCGAGGGCGAGCCTGCGCCCGACTCCTCAGACGGGGATCCGATCACCGATGGTCAGGACGGCAACCCTGACGAGGAAGAGGAGCCCAGGGAACCGCTCGCGATCGCCCCGCTCGCTGCGGCCGCGTCGACTTCGCTGTCGAGCGGCTTCACACCCGGCTACATCATCTCCGACGCGAACTTCTACAACGGCAGTGCGATGACGGCCGCGCAGATCCAGACGTTCCTCAACCAGCGCGTGCCGCGTTGCACGATCGGGGATCCGGGGCGTCAGGCCGGCTCGGCCTGGGGGAACACGAAGATCGCGAAGGCCTGTCTGCGGAACGCCACGTGGACAACGAGTTCCAGGGCTGCGAACGCCTACTGCAAGGCCTATTCGGGCGGCTCGAACGAGTCCTCGGCGGCGATCGTGGCGAAGGTTTCGCGGGCGTGCGGGATCAACCCCAGGGTGCTGCTGGTCATGCTTGAGAAGGAGCAGAGCCTGATCACGGATACCTGGCCGACCGAGCGCCAATTCAACGTGGCGATGGGGTACGCCTGCCCGGATTCCGGCCCCAACAACTCGGCGAACTGCGATCCCAGCCAGACTGGCTTCATGCAGCAGGTCTACCGTGCAGCGTGGCAGCTGCAGGTGTACAAGGCGAACCCCAACAGCTATCGATACAAGCCGTTCCAGACGAACACGATCCAGTGGCATCCGAACATCGGCTGCGGTACCTCGCAGGTCTACATCGAGAACTGGGCGACTGCTGCGCTGTACATCTACACGCCGTACCGTCCCAATCAGGCCGCGCTGAACGCCGGTTGGGGCACGGGCGACGGGTGCTCGAGTTACGGCAACCGCAACTTCTACCAGTTCTACAAGCAGTGGTTCGGGTCTCCGAATTCCGCGTTCCCCGATGTGCCCCAGGGCCACCAGTTCTTCACGGAGATCGAGTGGATGAGCTCCTCCGGCCTGACCACCGGGATCAAGACCTCCGATGGCCGAACGGTGTATCACCCGAAGGGCCAGGTGACGCGCGAGGCGATGGCGGCCTTCCTCTACCGTCTGAACGGTTCCCCGGCTGTGAATACGAGCTCTGCGCCATTCGCCGATATGAAGCCGGGTGACAAGTTCTACAAGGAGATCGTCTGGATGTACAACTCCGGCCTGTCGACGGGCATCAGTCAGGGTGCCGGCAAGAAGCCGATCTATGCGCCGAAGGATCGGGTCTCGCGCGAGGCGATGGCCGCGTTCATCTACCGCTACAAAGCTGCGAAGTACACCGGTCCGGCGACCTCTCCGTTCGCCGATATGAAGCGCGGCGATAAGTTCTACAACGAGATCGCCTGGATGCGCGCGGAAGGCCTGTCGACGGGCATCAGTCAGGGTGCCGGCAAGAAGCCGATCTACGCGCCGAAGGATCGGGTCTCGCGCGAGGCCATGGCCGCGTTCATCTACCGGCTGCAGAACTGAGCCGTCGCCGTCGCACCGCGCCCGGTGTGTAGAGGGCGTGGCGCGTGTTAGCGGGCGAGAGGGACGAGATACTGCGTCAGCCAGGGCGTGAGTGTGCGGGCAAAGGTCGCGGTGATGTGGTTGTAGTCCTGGTAGACGATGGTCCCGCCGATCAGTGTGTGGCAGTTCTCAGAGTCGCACACCACATCTGCAGGGTTGATGACGAGATCTGCGGAAGATTCCCCTGAGGCCTGCAGCCAGGACCCCTCGGGCGGTCGTGGGGACGTGCACGGGTCATCGACGTCGCCCGCTGCCTCGATGCAAGTCGGCGCTTCGATCTCTTTCGAAGCGGTACCAGGCACATCGCGTAGCACCACGACATCCTTGCCCGACTGCCGTATCGCTTCAAGACGCTGTTCGGCTTCGGGCTGGATCTCGTCGGAGTGATCATAGGTGGGCTCGTATGCCGTGTAGATGACCATGTCGATCGTGTCGCTCGTGGTGATCTCCTCGAGTATCTCGTCGCTCCACACGACACAGCGTTCTCGCTTGTCCAGAGGTGAACGCACGCTGGCCACCCCGACGGCACTGCAGCCCGAGCGGGCGCGCATCTCGAGGTTCCAGTGCTGCTGCTCAGCGAGCGCGTCGAATGCTGGATAGATCGAGTACATGTGGGAATCGCCGATGAGCATGATCGTGGTGTCGGCGTCTCGAACGACCGTGCAACGGTGCTCGGATCGCCCGGCGAACGCTTCTGAAGTGCACGAGTCGTCGTTCTGGACATACGCGCCGAAGGAGTCGTGCTGAGCCGCGGTTGGGTCCACCGTGGCCGTGTGCGCATAGGGATCGTCGCAATCGTTCAGAATCGCGTAGGCGCCGAAGCATCCAGCCTCGTCAGTGCCTGCCGAGGCGGCGACTTCCTGCCGCTGCTGGATCTGCAGATTTCCGATCACAACCGGTGTCACTGTCAGCGCCAGCACGGTGGCCATTCCGGCGCACATGAGGACGAACGTCGGTCGGCGTCGGCGAAGCACCCCGGGGGCTTTGCGCACTGGATCCTCGACCAGGTGCTTCGTCGCGATCGCGAGCAGAATAGTCACGATCGCAATGAGGAACCCCCAGATCCAGTCCGGAGCGCGACCGAGGAGCGCGGTCGCCACAATGATGAGGGGCCAGTGCCACAGGTAAATGGCGTAGGAAGTGTCGCCGACCATCTGCACGGGTCTCGCCCTGGCGAGATATTGCGGGGACCAGGCGGAGCCTGCGTCGCCAAGCCAGAGCAGCGAGGCGGTTCCCAGAACCGGGATCAGTGCGATCCATCCCGGGAACTGGGACGTGGCGTGAAACAGGAACGCTGGAGTGATGATGCACGCCAATGCGACCCAACTCATCATGGCATGGGCGGACCTGCGTAGGACGACAGACGGAAGCACCGCGACGAGACCGCCTGCCGCGAACTCCCACGCGCGGGTCGTAGTGATGAAATAGGCCGAGGGCTGCGATACCGAGGTCTCGTGCACGGAGAAAGCCAGCGAGGCCACGAACACGACGACCAGCGCTGCGGCGACTGCGTGCCGAGGCGCGATGCGCCGACTGCGCGCCGCAGCCCATACGGCGGCGATGATCAGGATCGGCCAGACGATGTAGAACTGCTCCTCGACCGACAACGACCAGTAGTGCTGGGCGATGGATGCAGCATTGTCCTCGGCGAGATAGTCGACGGAATCGGCTGCGAGTCGCCAGTTCAATAGGTAGATAGCGGAAAACGCGATCTCGATGAAGTTCTGCTCCCGCGCCAGCGGGGGCAGGATGAAATACACTGCCGCGGTCGAGACGATGAGCACGACGAATGCCGCTGGGAGCAATCGTCGTGCGCGTCGAGCCCAGAACTCGGGAAGATTGATGCCGCCACTGCGAGTGACTTCGCGCAGAAGATGGCCGGTGATCAGAAAACCGGAGATGACGAAGAAGACGTCGACGCCGATGTACCCACCGGGCAGGGACTTCGGTGCGAGGTGGAAGACGACCACTAGCGCGACTGCTATCGCTCGGAGCCCCTGGATATCGAGACGGAGCTGCTTGCGAGACACGACGGACATTCTATGTCGTGGAACATGATCGCGAGCAGCATTGAGCACATGCTCGTGCGACCGCGGACCTGGGTGGCCGCTCCGGCTCAGACCGGTGCGGCAGGGGTTGCAGCGAGCCAGGATCTCGAGAGAGCGGCACCGCGCGCGGCCCAACCGTCGTGCAATCGGGCGGCCCGATCAGTGGGTCCGGCATCGGCGACCCGCTCGAGCAACTCCGCAAGCCTATGGGCGGCCCGATCGCCATCCACACCGCACCACTGCTCAGCGTGGGCGCGAAGCCGGTCTCGCTCCATGGTTCCGGTACGAGCAAGACTCGCGAAGCGCGTCGCGTCCTCGGGAGTTCGGATCGCCGGGTAGACGGACTCGTCGGCGAGGAAAGGGTAGTTCACCGTTGTGTCGTCAATGTGGATGGTCGCGGTGGGGATGCCGAGCGCCGCGCTCTCCCAGGCGACGCCGCTGGAGAACTGGAAGAGGAACGGGGGGCCGGACGCGAGCAGATCGAGTGTCCGTTCCCCCTCGTACAGCGACCACTCCGGCGGCATCATCTCGGTGATCGCGTCGAGGTCGGAGCGAGGATGCGGGGCGACGATCATGTCGCCGAGGCTACGAGTAGCCACGGCTGAGAAGATCCGTCGCAGCACCTCCGGCTCGTGCGGCGAGAGGGCCAGTACCCCGGCTCCTCCGAGGCGCATGGAAGGGAGCGGCTGCGAGAGGACATCGCTCGCGAGATTCCCCACCACATCGAGCAGAGAAACGGGAACTCCGAGTTCGGATGTGTAATAGCGCTGCTCGCCGACCCCGCGGAGCCCGGCATACATCACGGGGAGGTCGAGATACGCGGCGTTGGAGGCGACCGGAGCGTGCGGCACGTACACCACTGGAACGCCCTGTTCGTCGGCCGCAACGATGAGCGCCCGCATGATCGGTGAGTGCTGGGTCGAGACGAGCACGCCTCCATACGCACCCAGATCGAACGCGCGGTACTGCACGAGCGCCAGCGCGACCTTGTACAACTGGTTCTCGAACGAGGCGGCAACGGCCTCGTCTACGTGAGAGGAGAGCGTCTCCAGGATGCGGCGAACAGCCGAGCGCACCGCATACGCGGCGAGTACCGGCTCTCGGTGCGCTTCGTCCGGCGCCTGCACGGGGACCGGTTCGGCTCTCGCTGCGATGAGCCGCTCCAGAGCGCGTTGCTGATTCAACGTCTCGGTGACGGCGAGGAAGGATCCGTAGCGCGAGTGGGAGGCCGGGCGGAACGGGCGTTGCGCGGGCGGAAGCGATCGGATCTTCTCGGGGAGCGGTCCCCGCAGGTGAGATAGATGTAGAGCCGGACGCATACACCAGAGCAGTGTCTCCGTGTCGAGAGCTTGTAGCGGCACGCGCGCTCCTTCGGCTGATGGCAGAGGTGTGATCTCATGCTACGACCTGTTCACCGATAAACTAGCCGCTGAGGCGCAGCGTATGGCGAGAGGAGACTCTTTCCGGGCCAGGCAAGGCCTCGCAACCGAAGGTATGAGCGGCAGAGGGGCGAGGGCGTGAGTGACAGTCCGGATGCCTGGGTGATCATTCCGGCGCGGGGTGGCTCAGTGGGAATCCCGCGTAAGAACCTGCGAATGCTGGGAGGGAAGCCGCTGATCCGCCACGCCATCGACACCGCACTCCGGGTGCTTCCCGGTGAGAGAGTGCTGGTCGTCACCGATGACGAGGAGATCGCTGCCGTTTCGGCAGCTGCAGGTGCGTCGACGATTCTCGAGACGGATCCGACACCGCCGGAGGAAACGCTCGACACCAAGATCCTGCGCAACCTCGCAGCGCTGCGGGAGCGTGGTGCGAGTGAGAACGATCCGGTGCTGACCGTGCAGCCCACTTCGCCTCTGCTGAGCGCAGACACGATCCATCAGGCGATCACGATCTTCGAAGACGGTGAGGTGCGATCCGTGCTCACGGTGGCGCGTGATCAGCACCTGAGGTGGCATCGTGGCGACGACGGAAGAGTTGCTCCGCTCTTCTCCGCGCGAGTCAACCGGCAGCAACTGCCGCTCGAGTACCGTGAGACGGGCGGGGTCATCGCGGCTCGACTCGGTGATATCGAGGAGAGGCGAACCCGGGTGATCGACCCCGTGCAGGTGATCGAGCTGGCGCCGGACGAAGCCATCGACATCGATGACTACGCCGACCTCCTCGCAGCTGCGCATCTGCTCAGCCGCATGCGTGTTGCGATCCGTGTCGATGCTTCGACGTCGCTCGGTATGGGGCACGTCTATCGGATGCTCGCGCTCGCCTCGGAGCTTGCGCGGCACGAGGTGACGATCTATCTGAGTGCAGAGGCCTCCTTGGGGCAGAGATTCTTCGCCGACTACCCCTACCGGGTGGTGTGCGTCTCCGACGAGGCGGAGTTCTTGGAGCGTCTGAGGCAGACCCAGCCAGAGCTGGTGGTGCTCGATGTCCTCGATACCGAGGCGTCGCAGATCGCCCGCATGCGGGGCGCCGCGCCGCGCAGCAAACTCGTATCGTTCGAGGATCGCGGCACCGGCGCCGCCGAAGTGGACCTGCTGGTCACCGAGTTCATCGACAGCCCGGAGGTGCCGGACCGGCGGAAACTCGCGGGCATCGATTTCGCGCTGCTCGCCCCGGGATTCGAGATCGAAGCTCCGGGACACCTGCCGAACGGGCTGGCCGACCACGAAGCAGTGGGCGAGGTGCTGGTGCTGTTCGGCGGCACCGACCCGTCCGGGCTCGCGAAGCGTGCGCTCGAATCCCTGGCCCGGGTCGAGTACACCGGGCATGTCACCGTGGCGCGCGGTCTCGGCGCTCCTCCGCTGCAGCTCGGCAGCGAGTCGATACCGTTCACCCTCGACGTGCTCGAGAACGTGAGGAACATGCCCGCACTGATGTCGAGCGCGGATTTCGCCTTTACGTCCGCCGGACGCACCGTCATCGAGCTGCTCAGCCGAGGTACGCCCGCGATCTGCCTGGCGCAGAACGAGAAGGAACTCACTCACACGCACGCGACGGAGGAGAATGGTGTGCTCTTCCTCGGTCGCGGCATCACCGTCGATGACGCAACGCTCGATGAGGCGACTCGGTCGATGATGAACGAGCCCGAGCTGCGACGGAAGTACGCGGAACGGGCCGCGAGGGCCGGTGCGCAGCGGAGCAATCGCAAGACGCTATCGGCTATGCTGGCCCGGCTCGGATTCGAGGAGCTCTCCGTCTACTGAGGCTGCTGATGGCTCCCGATATCGACAACGAATGAAAGGTGCAGGGCAAGCGATGTTTGAACGTGCATACGCCGATCCGTACATCATCGCCGAGATCGGTGTGAACCACGAGGGTTCGCTCGATCGTGCGAAGACGATGATCCAGGCGGTAGCCCGGGCCGGAGGGCACGCGGCAAAGTTCCAGACGTACAAGGCAGATACGCTCGCGAGTGCGACGAGCAGCCCGTCCTACTGGGACACCTCTCAGGAGCCCACCACCTCGCAGCACGAACTGTTCCAGAGGTACGACAGCTTCGGTGAAGCCGAATACGTGGAGTTGGCGAAGTACTGCGCGGAAGCAGGGGTCGATTTCCTCTCGACTCCATTCGACCTGGATGCCGTGGGCATGCTTGCGCCTCTCATGCCGGCGGTGAAGATCGCCTCTGCCGACCTGACCAACGTGCCCCTGCTGCGCTCCGTCGCGGCCACGGGCAAACCCGTGATCCTCTCGGCCGGTGCCTCGACCCACGAGGAGATCGACTGGGCGCTCGGCATCCTCGAACGGGCCGGGGCGACCGAGATCGCGCTGTTGCACTGCGTGCTGCGCTACCCGACGCCGCCCGAGCACGCCAATCTGCTGGGTATCGAGCGGCTACGAGCCAGGTTCGGAGACCGCGCGGTGATCGGGTACTCCGACCATGTCGCCCCTGCGGCAGATGGGTCGCTTCCCGCGCTCGACATGGCCTCGATCATGGGAGCACGAGTGATCGAGAAGCACTTCACCGACGATCGCAACGGCGTCGGCAACGATCATTACCACGCCTTCGATGAAGCGCTGCTGCGCGAGTACGTAGCGTCTCTGGCGACGTTCAGGCGACTTGCCGGCGATGGAACGCCCGACATCGAAGCGCAGAGCGCAGCGATCGAGAACGCGCGTCGACGCATCTTCGTGACACGGGATCTCGAGGCCGGAGCGGTTGTCGCAGAAGGCGACCTGATCGCACTGCGCGCGAACTCCGGTCTCGAGATCGCGGCGTGGGATTCTGTGGTGGGACGACGCCTGGCCGTTGCGAAGCAATCGGGCGACGCGGTGCTCCTCGGCGATCTCTCCGAGGCGTAGCGCGCGCTGTCCGGCTACAGCCGAGCCTGCTGCAGGATGGTCTCGCGCATCACCGGGTAGGTGTCCTCGATCACCGAGACCGCTCGGGTGAGCGAGGGCCAGCCCGCCTTCAGCTCGTTACTCAGCCGCCGATCGAGTTTCTCGACGAGTTGTGAGCCACCGGCCCACAGCACCTGCTTCTTGCCGTGCAGCGTCGCTGTCTGGCCGAAGCCGCGCCCATCCTCGCTGATGAGAACGCTAGGAGTGCGGCGACTCACGAAGTCGAGATGCGCGTGCACGCGATATCCCACGTGCAGATCGACATCGCGGTAGAACCCGATCTTCTCGAGATCATAGGCGACGTCGCGCACTTCGAAGCCGAGAGCTCGCGCCGCGGCGGCCTGGGTGACGAGCGGCAGACTCTGCCGTCGAGTGGTCTGAGCATCTGGACGGATGCCTCGATGGAACGTGGCGATGAGATTCGCGCCGGGGAATTTCTTGCGCAGCATGCGCATCACGCTGATCGACTCGCGAGTGTTTGCCGCGTGTGCAGGAGTCGTATAGACGATCGTGCGCGGTTCCTCTGTCGGGGGCGCCGGATCCGTGCCGAGGTGGGGAACCGAGTACCAAGCGCTGCATCCGGTGCGAACCGTCTCGATGCCGAACTGCTGCGCGATCTCCTGGGTGACATCGTCGCGCACTGAGATCGGCGCTCCGGCATCCGCGATCGACCGAAGCGTGGAGACGCTTCGCGCCGTCATGGCGAATGAGCCGGGATTGCGTTTGGGGAGCCCCTGCCATCCCAGAGCCAGACCGGAGACGGGCACGCTCCGCTCGAGCGCATTCTGCACGACGGGAAAGACCCCCTCGACCATGCGCGGAGTGAAACCCGGTCCGCCGCACAGCACGAGCAGCTGGGCATCCTCGGGGAGGTCGATCTTCTCCCAACGTGGAATCGAGACGAGCTCTGCTCCGGGGACGACGTGAGTCCACAGCTTCCTGGCGCGAGAATGGATGAGGTAGTCGCCGACGTTCTTCTTCGCGCCGTGAGCCAAATACACCGTCATGCTGCAGCCTTCTTCACCCTGCCAAGGTACACGAAGCGTCGGCTAGGATTGCCGCTGGTGAGTTTTGGAGGTCGGAAGTCGGGGATGAGCGGTAGCAACGCGGTGCTGAAGACGAGCGTCACTGCGCGCCGCGGATCCTTCCGACCGGAGATCGAGGGGCTGCGCGCTCTCGCGATCGGCCTCGTGCTGCTCTTCCACGCCGGCGTGCCGGTGCTCAAGGGCGGATTCGTCGGTGTCGATGTGTTCTTCGTCATCAGCGGGTTTCTCATCACGAGCCACATCGTGAGGGAGATCGACACGAGCGGTCGCCTCGACCTGCTGAGCTTCTGGGGACGCAGGATGAAGCGCCTGCTGCCCGCAGCGCTGACCGTCTTCGTCGCCACTGCGCTGGTGGCCTGGCTCGTGGTACCGAACACCTCTTGGCGCAGCATCGGCGCCGACATCACCGCGG
The DNA here is from genome assembly GCF_001273835.1 of Leucobacter celer subsp. astrifaciens. Taxonomy (GTDB): domain Bacteria; phylum Actinomycetota; class Actinomycetes; order Actinomycetales; family Microbacteriaceae; genus Leucobacter; species Leucobacter celer. The sequence continues at coordinate 39,238 of NZ_JHEI01000137.1, forward strand.
CGTCGCTGTACATCGTGAACTGGCGTTTCGCGGCCGAGGCCGTCGACTACAACGCCGAGGGCGCCGGAGTCTCACCCGTGCTGCACTTCTGGTCGCTGGCGGTTGAGGAACAGTTCTATGTGATCTGGCCGATCCTGCTCGCCCTTGCAGCGTGGCTGATGCTCGGAAGACGCAGCGCGCAGCGGGTGAGGCTGGTGACCGGCGCAGCACTTGCCCTCGTAGCGATCCCGAGCTTCGTCTGGTCGGTCTACTACACGCAGGTCAGCCCCGAAGGCGCGTTCTTCGTCACCACCACTCGGCTGTGGGAACTGGGTGCCGGCGCGGCGGTGGCGATCGGAGTCGCTTCTTGGCCGCGATTGCCTCGTGCGTTCTCGATATTCCTCGGGTGGGGAGGTGCCGCAGCGATCGCCTTCGCGGCCCTCGTGTTCAGCAAGGCGACCCCGTGGCCGGGTGCGGCCGCGCTGGTACCGGTGCTGGGCACCGCCGCGATCATCGTCGCCACCACGGGACGGGACTTGCGCTGGGCCGATGCCGGTCGTCTGTTCGCACTCCGTCCCCTCGTCTGGATGGGGAGCCTTTCATACTCGTGGTACCTGTGGCACTGGCCGGTGCTGGTGCTCGCCGAGGCGCGCTGGGGCGAGCTGGACCTCAGCTACCGTCTGTTGCTGGTGCTTTTCTCAGGAGTGCTCGCCTGGCTGAGTCTCAAGTTCATCGAGAATCCGATCCGTCGCTCAGGACGACTGGCCAAGAACCCCGGTCTCACCGTGTCGTTCGGGCTCAACCTGTCGTTCATCGGAGTGCTCGCGGGTCTGGTGCTGATCCTCATGGTGCCGAGCTCGATCGGTGCGGGCGCTGCTGCCAGAGCACCCGGGAGTGGCGCCGGGGCCCTGCAGCTCGGGGAGGACGGGCTGGTCCTGCCCTATGAGCCTGCTGAGACCGCGGAGCAAGTGATGCCCTCGCCGGCGGACGCGACGCAGGATCTCCCGCAGGCTCAACGCGACGGCTGCGTCGTGAGTGATGATGAGAACGAGGTCGTGGTCTGCGAGTACGGTGATCCAGACGGCAGCCTCGATGTCGCGCTGGTCGGCGATTCGAAGATCCTCCAGTGGCAGCCGGTGATCGCGCAGATAGCGGAACGGAGAGGGTGGCGGATCACCACCTACTTCAAATCGGCGTGCGCCTTCGCCGAGCCGCTCTACGATCTCGACGATCAGCAGCGCAGCAATTGTGCTGAGTGGAATCGCTCCGCACTCGCCCAGCTGAAGCAGGATTCGCCCGACGTGGTCGTGACGACCGGCCGTCAGGTGTTCGACGGTATCGACGACGGGGACCTGGCAGCCGGAGCCGAGATGATCGCCGCCTGGTGGTCCGAACTGCAGCGGGCCGGGATTCGCGTTGTGCCGCTGCTCGACAACCCCGCTCCGGACTTCGAGGTGTACGAGTGCGTCGCTGAGCACATGGACGACATCTCGCAGTGCTCCTTCGACAGAGACGATGCCGTGGCGCGATCGGGGGCGAAATTCCAGGTGGCCGCGGCGGAGCTGCTCAGCCTCGAGACAGCGGTCGACATCGCCGACATCGTCTGCCCCGTGGAAGAGCGCTGCCCCGCCGTCATCGGAGGCGTGCTGCTGTTCAGGCAGGGCTCCCACCTGACCAACACCTTTATCGAGTCGACGGCGGATCTGCTCGAAGCGCGTCTCGCACCGGCGGTCGAAGGGTCACCCTAGAAGAGCTCCGGCATCGCCTCGCGCATGGCATTCGAGAGGGCCGGTGCAAGTGTCCCCGCAAAGGTACTGGTGAGATGCCCGGCGTCACGGTAGGCCAGCACGTTGCCGACGACCGGCTCGCAGATCTCCGGCTCGCAGATCGCGTCGGTCAGGTCGATGAAAGTGAGATTCGACGGAAGATCGGCTGCGGCAGCCTCGAACACATCGGGGACGAAGGTGTCGACCCTGCGCGTGGAGCACGCCGACGCATCGCCATCGTGTTCGATCAAGCAGGGCGGAACGGGGAAGAGGAACTTCGGAGTACCGCGAACACCGATGACCGGAATGCCCTCGTCCGCGAGCTTTTGGACCTGGTTGAGATTGCCCTGGGGAATCGACTCCGGAGTGCTCTGCAGCGGATTGACCGCCGTACCCAGCGTGAAGACGACATCGGGGTGGTAAGAGGAAATCACGGACACGGCCTCCTCATTCCAGGCCGCGCAGGACGACTGGGATGAGTCGGTGGTGAGGCGGCATCCGTTCTTCTCGATGACGAGCAGGCGCCAGCCCTCTTGCTCGGCAACCGTGCGGAGCGCCGGATACCACTGGGCGACATACGATCCTCCGGTCATCACCACTGTCTTGCGGGCGCCGTAGTCGTCGACATCGCACACGAGCACCTCGGCCGCGCTGGGCTCGTCGGTGACCTTCTGGACGCAGCCCACGCCGTAGATGGAGGCCCGATCTTCGTAGGCCGTCTCCGGCGAGGGCAGGATCTCGGCATCGGTGCTGAGAGATGCTGCCTTCTCGGGATCGGAGAGCGCCATCGCGCCGATGTGGTCGGGTGAGAGACGAGCTGCCGCAGCCAGTGCCTCGGCCCGCTGGGTCTCCGCCGCGGAGGACCAGGTGAGCGTCATCGCCGTGAGGACGCACAGGGACACAGCCGGGACGAGGAGCGCGCCGCGCCAGTTCCAGCGGTGCAGCGCGCGATCCGTCACCGTCGTGGTGGCACGTTCGGTCACGATGGCCAGAGCGAATGAGAGCGCGAGTATGATGAGCGCGCCCTTCCAACCTGCGCGTTCGTAGCCCTGGATCTGCAGATAGAAGATCAGGATAGGCCAGTGCCAGAGATAGAGCTGGTACGCGATCCTCGCGAGGAATGTGATGGGCGGTTGGCTGAGCAGGCGAGAGGACAGCCCGCTCGGAACGTCCCGGCTGGCTCCGAAGATCACGAGCAGCGACGCCACCACCGGCCAGAGCGCAGCGAAGCCGGGGAACAGAACCGCTCCGTCGAACAGGAATCCCGATGCAACGATCATGGCGAGACCCGTCCACACCGCGCCCTCTCGTACCAGGCGATGACTGCAGAAACTCACGGGCAAGAACGCGATGAGCGCGCCGGCTCCGAGTTCCCAGAAGCGTGCGTAGGTGCTGAAGTACGCGACCTGCTGGTCCGCGCCTACGAGGATGATCGCCCATACGAACGAAGCGATGGTGAGGATCGTGGTGACGACGAAGAAGACGCTCGGGAACGTACGTCGCCCGCGCCCCAGCACCGCGTAGATCGCCAGCGCGAGAAGCGGCCAGATCAGGAAGAACTGTCCCTGTACGGCGAGCGACCAGTAGTGCTGCAGCGGACTCGAGTCCGGGCCGGCGGCGCCGTAGGCGAGCTGAGACCAGATCAGCTCCCAGTTCTCGTAGTAGAGCGCCGAGGCCAGAACCTCGTGGATGTTCTGGATGTGCTGCGCCACCGGTGCCCAGAGATACGTGGCGACGAGCACGGCCACCAGGACGATCACCGAGCTGGGGATCAGGCGATTGGCGACGCGGATGTAGTGATCGCGCAGCCAGGGGCCGGGTGCACGCCGGTCAGATCGTGAGCCGGGTCGCCCGAAATAGCCGAGCAGTTTGCGGGTCAGGAAGTATGCGGAGAGTACGAGGAAGACATCCACACCCCCGGACACCCGTCCGCCTCCGAGGATATGGAACAGGACGACCAGGGTCAGTGCGATTCCACGCACACCATCGATCTCGTGCATGTGTCCGGCCTTCACCGGACGGAGAGTGGCACCTTGTGTCTGCAGTTGATTTCCCGATCCTCGTAAGACGACTCACCCGGGCCTGACCGTTGTTGCATGACGCGGTATGCCTGCGCGAGTATCCGAACGATAGATTCTAACCTGCGCTCGCGACTTCGGGAGAACCGTCCGTTCACCGCCTCAGTTCCTGCACCAGGCGCTCGCGTGCGCGGCCGTCGCGGTGCTCGAAGGCGCCATCGATACGGCGCCGGTACCGATCCGGAACGTGTTCGCTCAGCCGTACCGTCTCCTCGAGCGCGGCCGCCGCGGTTGATACCACTGGCCCGAACCCCTCTTCGCGGAATGCGGCGGCCCGGCTCATCGGGCTGTCCGGGGCTCCGAGGTGATGGGACGGCGCAGTCTGCAGATACACCGTCGGTCGTCCGAGGTATGCGGCGTCGAGTGCGGCGGAGGCGGAGTAGTCGGTGAGAACGGTGGCGGCGGAGCCGAGGGCGGTCGCCTTTTCCGTGAGACTGGAGGCGACCTCGATGCCGGCTGCGGCGAAAAGGTCACGAGGGGCGCCGTCCGGCAGCAGGAGCACGACGCGGCGAGCCGCCGATCGCAGCTCCGGCATCTGCAGCACCGTACGCCATTCGGCGACGAAATCGGTCGCCCGCAGCTCGGCGAGCGCTTCGGCATCCAGCATCGCCGGGTGCTTGAGCGCGCGTGGCCAGCTCGGTGCGATCACGAGTGCGGACGGTTCGACGCGCGCCGCCTCGAGCAGGTCGTGGCGCGGCAGCCCGGTCAGGCGGACGCTGCGGGGCATCACGAGTGACGCGCCGTACCGGCCGCCCACCCGCTCCAGCTCGAGCGCTGAGGAGACCGGTACGAAGTCGGCCCGGGCCGTTGAGTCGTCGCGATAGGACAGGCGGTCGAGCTCGGCGTGCGGCAGCAGCGCGGTTCGCCAGGTGCGGCGCAGCCCCTGCCCGGGGAAGGGATCGAGTACGGAGCGATTGATGCGAGGGGCGAAGACCATCTGGGCGCGGCGCATCAGATCGAGGTGAACCGCGGAGCCCTCGGCGACCGTCTCGATGCCCGAGGCGCGCAGCGGTCCGACGTGCCGAGAACCCTCCGCCACGACGAAACGAGCCTCGACATCGGGGAGGTGACGCGCGGTGTATTCGTGCAGTGCTTCGCACTGCGCGGGGTCGCTCTGCTCGTCGACGGAGAAGATCCAGATCTGCTGCCGGCGGAGTCGGCTGAGGCCCGTGAGCAACGCGTTGCGCCTTCCGCTCGGAGCCGCGGGTGTCGTCGGGCTCCGCGTCGGCTTCGGGGGTTGTACCGCGATCGGGCTCTCGAGACCGCTCTGCTTCCGGATGTCAGCGGCGCCGAGCACAGTCCCGCCGAACTCGAGTGAGAACCCCGCATCGCAGACAAACCGGGTCTGAGAGGCGGATGCGGACCGGTACACGAACACGTGCTGATAGACCCAGGTGCTGCCGAGGAACTCGATCGGGCGGCGCTTCTGGTCGATGATCTTGGCGGTGCTGTCGCGGGGACGCAGGCCGATGGGAGACACCGGCTGCGTCGAGTAGATCGCGACGCGGCGCGAACCCGACGCCGGATACCACAGCAGGTGTTCCACGGGGGAGGCCTCGATATCGCCGACCGCGGCGAGCCAGGCCATCCGGAACTCCAGCGGTACCGCGAAGATATCGAAGCCTCGGATCCGTTCGGCTCCAATCCTTGCGAGATTGTGCGCGAGTGCGTCTCTGATCCTCGCGAGTTCTCCCTCGCCCGCCAGATCGACCGGTGAGTCTCGGCGACGATTTCGTCTGAACAGCATGAACACGAAGTACAGCAGGAGATTCCCCAGCCATGCGGGGCACTCCTCGCCCGCTCGGTCGAGGAGTCCCCGATGGGAGACTCCGAAGAGAGAGGCGTAGCGCGACATGTTGCCGCTCTGGGCGGAGACGATCGAGGATCCGTCCGCGCGACGCAGATACAGGTAGCGGGCACCCGGCACCAGTACATATCGGCTGTCGCTGCAGAGCAGGAAGTGGCCGATGAAGTCGGTATCGGACGATTGCAGGATCCGTTCGTCGAAACGCAGCCCGTGCATCTCGACCACCGAGCGCTTGAAGAATGCGACGCCGCCGAGGGTGTGGATCTTCCGAGGCTCGGCGTGCAGGTCGATCACGGAGTTCTCGGCGTCGACGTATCTGGCGTCGAGGGTGTGTCCGATCTCCTCGCCCGCCGGGGAGGTCAGGATCGCACGCGCCGCGAACATCGTCTCGTTCGGAAACGCTGCTCGCGCCCGCTCTACCTCGGACAGGTAGCCGGGATCGAGGCGATCATCCGGATCTGGGTGGCTGATCCATGCTCCGCGCGCCCACTCGAGTCCGGCGTTGCGGGCCGATGCGACGCCACCGTTGGGCTTCGAGAGGATGCGGACCGGGTAGTCGGTGGTGGCCATCCACGCGCGTACCGCGCCTTCTGAGTCTTCCGGACAGCCGTCGATCACGAAGATGAGCTCGTAGCCGGCGTGCTCGGCGGTCTGCTCCTCCAACGAGGCGAAGAAGGCGGGGAGATACTCGGCGACGCGATAGCATGCGATGATCAGACTCGTGTGAGGTGTCGTGCTGTCCCAGACGCTCGCCTCGCGGTTGGTGTGGGTCGAGACGGGACTATCCACGGTGCGGCTCCTCACCCGGTCGGGGGTCGACTCCGCGTCCCACTCGATAGATGCGCTTCGCGTTCTGATGGTCGATCTGACCGAAGAACCGTTCGATGCGCTGCTCGTAGCGGGGAGCGATGGCGCAGTCGTGCTCCAGGTATTCGATGAGCACGGAGACCAGCTCTTCCTCGGTCGTGGCGACTTCGCCGAAGGCATCTCGCGTGTAGTCGAAGGAGTCCTCGCGGTAGTGGGGAGGGATCGAGTCCGGCTGGTAGTAGACGACGGGCTTGCGCATGTGCGCGAAATCGAATTGAACCCCGGAGTAGTCCGTGATCATCAGGTCGGCGGCGGTCAGCAGGTCTTCATAGCTGACATCGTCGGTGGCAGCGCGCACCGAGATCCGCTCATCGTTCGACGTGAAGTCGGCCAGTTGAGAGCTGGCATTGGGGTGCAGCAGAAAGAGGAGACGGTAGCCGTGCAGGTGCAGAGCTTCGCGCAGCCGCCGGTTGCGGATGAGGGAATCGAACACTCGGAAGTAGGCGGTGCGGCGGAAGGCCCGATGCTCATCGGCCTGCCGGTCGCCCTGCTGAGGGTTGTGCAGATAGGCTCGCCAGGTCGGCGCGAGCAGCAGCATGCGCTGCGGGTTCGACTTCAGCCCGTCGTAGCGCGCGAACCCCGTGACCTCGACCTGTTCCGGACGATAGCCGTAGGAGGGCGTCAGCAGGTTGTCGCGCTCGGTTTCGGAGACGACGCAGACGCGATCGAAATCGGTATACCCGGCGTTGAGTACGTAATCGAGACGGTCGACGACGAGACCGTGATTGATGTAGACCAGTCGCGCATCGAAGAGGTCGCGGAAATGCTTCTGATCCTGCTGGAAGCCGAAGGTGTCCGTGGGCGACAGGCGCGTGGCGAAGACGACGTCGGCGTTGAGGTAGTGCAGCCGCTGCTCGTCGGTGCCGTACGGCAGATAACTCAGGCCCTTCTCGGTGAAGTGCTGCTCGAGAGAGGTGCCCCGGCCCAGCACATAGTGCTTCTCAATCCCGTCGTTCTGGTCGACGGCGAAGGCGAAGGCGTACTCCCCGTTGTCCCCGCCCTTCGCGATACGGTCGGCGTACATCCAGATGCGCTTGCGCGCGAAGCGTCGCCGAGTCAGGAAGTACTTGATGCGGAGACGCGCAGCAGAGACCTGCACGGGGTCGTGGGAGCCCCGGAGGAAGCGCTGCCTGCGCAACTCGGCTGCGATCAGTCGTCGCCGAGAATACGGGGCGACTTCGATCCTGCGGTAGGCCGGGGTGAGGATCACCGCTCCGCGGATCGCCCAGTATGCGCCTCGCTGATAGCTGAGCCTCGCGGTCGCGCGAGCGAAGTACAGGCGTAGCGGTACCGAGGACCCCTCTCGCTCGTAGCAGAACTCCAGCCGATCACCGAGCTGCGACAGCGGGATATCGACGTCGAAGGTGCGCCCGCGGTTGAGCACGCGGCCGTGCAGCAGCACATCGGCGAATCGCCCCAGATCGGGCAGGGGGAGCACCTGCTCACCGGTTCGCAGCACGAGAGAATACCCCGGGTAGTCGAAGACCAGGGGCAGCCGGCCCCGTACCGTGAGGGTGCCGTTCCGTACGTGCATGGCGTCGATCGTGACGCGCACGCTGCTCGGTCGCTCGAGCTCGATGCCGTTGAACGTGGTGACAGGCCCGTCATCGTCGGCGCCCTGCACGGGTGCGAAGGCCTGCTGATGCTTCAGACGGAGCAGATGCTTGCGCAGCGCCGGAGAGGAGATGCGGCTCTGGGGGCGCGGAGCCCAGACACGAGCATCGGCGACGTCGCCGAGGGCGCGGCCCAACAAACGGGAGTAAGAGGAGTACGCCTCGTCGGACAGGGTGAGCTTCTGGCCAGGGCCGCTGTTGAGCCGCAGGCGTACCGCCAGCAGGTGGACGAACACCTCCTGCAGATACTCGTTCGCCGGACCGAGATCGCGGGAGTCCTGCAGCAGGTGCGCCCATTCCCGAACGAAATCCGTATACCAGTCGATCGTGAGCGCCTCGGGCGCTTCGTCCGCACGATCCTCGTGAGTCTCGGGCGAATGGACCCCGCCGAGTACGCCGTAGCCGCCGGTGATGGACACTGCCGCAGCAAAGGAGAGGGTCCGGATACCGCAGTCGGCATGGCGGCGGGCAACGGCGGCGAGCACGTCGGCGCGTACGAGATTGGCGGTGGCACCCGTCCAGAGCGGGGCGCCGCTGCTCGCGATGACCGTCCGCAGCCCGTTGAGTTCGCCGTTGAGCCGATACTCGTAGGCGGCCTCGGTGAAGACGTGCAAGTCCTCGCCGCTGGCGGTGTCGAAAGCGTCGAATGCCGTGGGCTCGAATCGTGTGCCCGCCGGCACGAGGCAGACGCGGTCGGATGCGGACAGCCCATCGAGGGCCCCGAGGCTGAGCACGTCTCCCAGGCGCTCCCCGCGGAGCCGCCGGATGTCGTTGCCGACTGCGCTGCGGAGCTCTCGGATCGACTGTTCGGTGGCCTTCAGCTGAGTCGGATCATCCGATCCGAGGATCAGGAAGCGGATCCCCGGATCGGACGACTGCTGCGGGAACGGATCCTCGGCGACGCGCGCGACGTAGGACGGGTCGAGTGCGATCGAGGAGAGGATCTCGCGCGAGGCTAGAGGGGGATAACGCAGCACTCGCGCCTGCTGAGCGGTCTCGAGGCCGTGGGGGAGGAGGAGACGCACATCGGTGCGGCGGCAGCGACGGATCCATGACTCCGCTGCGAGCAGGCGCTGCCCGAACAGGTCGGGGAGCAGGATATCCACGCGCCGCAGGAACTCGCCGCGGTCGCAGTCCTCTTGACGCAGCACGCGGATCTGCCGGAGGGCCGGGTCCACCGCATCGGGCGCATCGAGCAGCCCGGCCTCATCGTAGAAGACGGTCTCGGCGACATCCTCCTGAGGCAGCATCTCGAGTACGCGCTCGAAATCCCATCGAGCGCGATCGGCGCGGGCGGGCAGCGGGACGCCGATCACCGGGCGGGCGGGCGGAGCCGCCTGCGTCGCGCTCGTGTTCTCGGCGCCGTCCAGCAGCTCTGCGGTGCTCCCGCGTGCGCGCAGGTGGGACAGCAGCGAGTGCGATGAGACGCGCCAGGTGGGGCGTACCCCGAAGCGCTCGCGCACCCGGTCCTCGCACCACCCGATCGGTGGCAGTGCCGGTGAGTCCGTGCGCCGCAGGAACTCGTCGAGCACGATCTCGACGTGCTCCGCGGTCACACCGAGTTCGCCGGAGTGGGGGAGCGCCCAGAGGAACTCGGGGTTGTCGAAGATCAGCGTGCCCACGCTCGTCGCATCCGCCCAGTTCATCCAGGCCGCGCGGCCTTGCTCGACGCTCTCCGTCAGCTCCGCGGTGATCGCGGCGCGGCTCATCGAGCTGAACCGAGGACGCATGCCGTTGAGCAGGCCGATAGGGCCTGGGGCGTCGCCGGCGAGCTCGCGTATGACCGATGGTGCGTCGCGGAGCGCGGCCAGGTTGTTGTTCCAGTCCGAGACCACAGCGGCTGCGAGGTGCTGACGGGGCGGCTCTCCGCGCATCCCGGGCGAAGACCAGCTGATGGCCGGACGCGCGTCGTTCAGATCCCACTGAGGTTCGGGCTGCGCGGCGATCCGACGATGGGCCGCACGGAACTGGCGCAGATAGCTCAAGCGGTTGCCCGACATCCAGTCGGGGCGGAAGTCCGAGCGGGAGAGCGAGCCGAGTGTCAGCTGCACCAGGCTGAGCGGCTCGGGTCTCTCGATGATCGCTTCGGCACCGAATGCGCCGATCAAGCGCTCTGCGAACTCCGAATCGGCGCCCTTGCGCACCGCGTCGAAGCGGCCCAGGCGGTTCAGCACCGGAACCCTGCGGAACAGCAGGGAAGAGGCATTGACGCGGTGCGGAAGGTAACCGAAATAGGTGAGCCTGCCATCCGTCAGCACGCGCTGGGCCCGAGACACCGAAGCGACCCGGGTGGGGTCATTGAGCAGCGGCAGCACCTGCAATTCGATGCGCTTCGGGTGCGAAAGGTCGTCGGCGTCCTGGAACGTGACGAAGTCTCCGCGGGCTGCGCGCAGACCGGCGTTCCTCGCCCGGTAAGCTCCGCCGTTCTGCTCCATGCGGATCACGCGCACGCGGGCGTCCGAGGCGGTGGCGGCCTCGAGGAACTCTTGACCGGAAGGTGAGCAGTCGTCCATGATCAGCACTTCGAGGTTCGACCAGGACTGTCGCGTGAGCGATGAGACGGTGTGGAGAAAACTCGCCTCGGGAGCATAGGTGGGAACGATGACGGTGACGAGCGGCTGCTCGTCGAGAGGGATCTCGGCGAGTGCGACCTCGGGGGCCTCGATCGCCGCGAAGACCTGTTCGAGGTCGCGAAGACGCGCGGGGTGCAACTCGTACGGCGGCAGCCCGTGTTCGGTGAACGGTGCGTTGAAAGCGCTCCACCAGAGGCTGAACTGATCCGGGATCCCCTCCGACCCGTCAGCACTGCGGTGCAGACCCCACTCCGCCGGCGTTTGCGGACGAAGGAAGTCGGTCTCGCCGGCCCAAGCCACTCCCGGCGGGAGGAACGGCAGCTTGACGAGCTCCTGGAAGAGCGCATGGGAGTCGGTGATGGCTGCGATCTGGGCGGCCAGACGCAGAGGGTGCACGGCTGCTTGCGTCCACAGCTTCGACTCGCCGGTCAGCGCCTGCAGCACGGTCGCGGCTGCATCGAAGTGCCGGGGGCTCGGATCGAGCACGCACGCCAGCAGCGCCGCGCAGGCGAGGTGAGGGGCGTTCCAGCGCAGCAACTGCTCGCGGGATCCGTCGGACTCGATCTTCTCGAGTGCCCCCCGCCAGCCGAGGGTGCCGCCGGTGGCGCGTGCGACGAGGTACTCGAGCACGTCGTACGAACGAAGCCGTCCGCCCAGCGAGAGCATCCGCCAGGGCTCGAGACGGTTGACATGCAGGAACTCGGCCGGGGTGAGCTCGCGGAGTGCTCCAGAGGCAGGCGTTCCGGTCGGGTCCATCGGTGCGTTCGCGTGAGGCGGCATGGATGCGCCGGCTACTGCTCCGCCGGGGAGTCCGAGGCGACCGGGGTTCTCCGGTCGTGCTGGGCGTTCTCGAACGCCAGGCGCGCGGCGATCCGCTCGGGGAGATGCTGCTCGATGCGGTCGAGTCGAGCGGTGACATCGGTCAACTCGCGCTGTACCGCCTCGCTGGTCGCGGTCGTATCGGTGTCGATCCCGCCCCGGAGAGAATCGCGCAGCTGATACACCGCGGTGAGGGTCTTCCGCAGGAACACGAGGACCACAAGACTGCAGACGGCAGGCACTACGAGCAGCGCGAGCAGTGCGATGCGCAGCGGGGCGAAGAGGCAGACGGCCGCGGTGGCGAGCACGCAGGCGCCGAGCACGACGATCGCGATGAGCTGGCGTTGAGAGGAGAGGCGCATGATCCTTCTTTTGCGGTTCTGTTCGGCCCGGGATGCCCGACGTGCGGGCCGCGGTCACTAGAGCCGGTGGATATTGCTTCCCTGCACGCTGTTGCGGGTGTCGAACACCGGGAGCGGCGCATCGACGAGCAGCGACAGGTCGATGTCGGAGTGATCGGTGACCACGATCACCACGTCGGCCTCGGCGAGTGTGTCGGGGGTCAGCTCGACGCGCTCGGCCCCCGCCGGCCAGCGATGATCCTCGACGTGGCTGTCGACGCCGAGCACGCGCGCGCCGTACTGGCCCAGCAGCTCGATGATCCGCAGCGCAGGCGATTCGCGGGAGTCGCCGGAGTCCTTCTTGTAGGCCACGCCCACCAGCAGCACGTTCGATCCCTTGAGCGCCTTGCCCTCGTCGTTGAGCAGGTGCATCGTGCGCTGCACCACGTGGTCGGGCATGTGCTCGTTGACGTCGTTCGCCAGCTCGACGAAGCGGAAGTTGCGGCCGAGCTCGGTGCGCACCTTCCACGAGAGGTAGCTCGGATCGATCGGCAGGCAGTGACCCCCGACACCGGGGCCCGGAGTGAACTTCATGTAGCCGAAGGGCTTGGTAGCCGCAGCGTCGATGGCCTCCCAGACGTTGACCCCCAGCTCGTGCGCGAACACGGCGAGCTCGTTGACGAGGGCGATGTTGACATGCCGGAAGGTGTTCTCGAGCAGCTTGGCCATCTCGGCCTCGCGCGGGGTGCTCACCGGCACCGTCCGGTCGACGAGGTCGGAGAAGAGCTGGTCGACCCGCTTCAGGGAGGCCTCGTCGATACCCGAGACGATCTTCGGGGTGGTCTTGAAGCTGAATTTCTGGTTGCCCGGATCGATGCGCTCCGGGCTGTACCCCACGTGGAAATCGCTGCCGGCGGTGAGGCCCGAGCCCTGCTCGAGAATCGGGATCAGCAGCTCCTGCGTGGTGCCGGGGTAGGTGGTCGACTCGAGCACCACCGTCGCGCCAGGGGTGATGTGCGGGGCCAGCGAGGCGCCCGAACTCTCGATGAAGCTCAGGTCGGGCAGCGAGTCCTTGAGCGGGGTGGGCACGGTGATCACCGCGTAGTCGAATCCAGCCGCCTCGTCGTAGCTGTTCGTGGCGCGGTACCGCCCCGAGTCGCGCGCGGCGGTGAGCGCGTCGTTCGAGATGTCCTCGACGTACGACTCTCCCCGGTTCAGCGCATCGATGCGGCGCTGATCGAAATCGATGCCGATGACGTCGTAGCCGGCCTCGACCGCCCTGACGGCGAGCGGAAGGCCTACGTAGCCCTGGCCGATGACGATGAGCTTGGGTGCAGCTGAACTGTTCACCAGCACATTCTAAACTGGAACACCTGTGTTGACGAACTTGCCGGAGCGCCCCGGTGGTAGATTGTGGGCTTGAAGTCACGGGTATCGGGGGCATATGAGCAGGGATCCAATCGATGCTCGAGATGAGCCGATCCTGGCCGACGATCTCAATCTTGCGGACGCGGAGTGGGAGGCGCGCGCGCCGCACACCACGCTGATCCTCGCCTGCTATCGGGTGGAGGAGTACCTGCCGGAGTTCCTCGCCTCGCTCGACGCCCAGACGGCCGATCACTCGGGGTACGAGGTGATCTTCGTGATCGACGGCTGCCCGGAACGATCCGAGGACGTGGTGCGGGAGTGGGCGGCGGACAGCGACTACGCCGTGCGCATCGTCGTGAAGCGCAACGGCGGGGTGGCATCGGCGAGGAACGCGGGGATCGCGCGCGCTCGGGGGGCCTGGATCTCGTCACCCGATCCCGACGACCGACTGGCGCCGGGCTATCTGGCGGAGATCGAGTCCGCTCGAGCGGAGCACCCGGAAGAACTCATGTTCGTGGGCCGCATCCGCCTGCAGGATCCGCAGCGGCGGGATATCCGCCATCCGCTCGATTCCAAGTACGCGGGCGGCGGGCGTCGCGTGGTCGACCTGCTCGAGACTCCCGACGACATCCAGACGCTCGGAGGGACGGTCTTCTTCAGCGCCGAGCGCATCACCGAGCACCGGCAGCGGGTGCGCGAGGATCTGCCGACGGCCTCGGACGCCGACTTCATCATGCGATACCTGCTGCTGAACGGGGCGCGGTACGTGCTGGTGCCCTCGGCGGAGTACTGCTATCAGCGACGCGTCGACGCTTCTTCGATCGTGAAGACCCAGGAGCGCAACATCGCGCGCTTCACGACGGTCTTCGGGGTGACGCACCGGGCCCTGCTCGAATCGGCAGGGCCCGAGTGCCCGCAGTGGCTGGCGAACACCCTGCTGTACTTCACCTTCTATCTCTTCCGCCGGAACCGTCAGACTGATTCGCCCGTCTACGGCGTCGCCCAGGAGATCCTCGACGAGATCCGCGCGGAGATCACCGAGAACCTGCGGCGCATGGGCGTCGACCGCATCGAGGCCTTCCGCATCTTCGATGTTCCCCTGGACGTGCGGATGGCCTGGCTCGCGGCTGCACGGCCCGGATTGCGCCGCTCTCCCGTCGAGCGTCTGAGCGGGGACCCCGCGGTGTCGTTGCGGGTGGGCTTCTACTCCGATGCGCAGGAGGCGCCCAGCGATCTGGAGGCGGGTGGCGCCGAGATCCGCGAAGCGAAAGCACGTCGCGTCGAGTATCTCGGCACGACCTGGACCTATCAGCACATCCTGCGACTCTCCCCGGCGGAGCCGGGAGCGGCCGTGCTGTCCAGCTCGGACGGCTTCGTCTTCGAGCTGGGCGGCAGGCCGTTCACGGCGGCCGAGATACGGGCGAAGCTCGGGCAGAGCAAGCCGCGGGGAGCCGCGGCTCCGCAGCCGAGCGCTCCGGTGCCGTCCCGGGCCTCGCAGCTGCGGCGTGCGATCGCGAGGCTCCGCTACTCGGTGCCGCTGAGACTCGCCGCGGTGACCGGCTACGGCCGGCGCTTCGCCGGGGCCTGGGTCTTCTCCGATGAGGCAGGTGGCGCCTCGTGGTTGCCGGAGATGTGCCGGAGCCTGCATGAGGCTCGACCCGACGCCCCGAACATCTGGTGCGTGGTCGATACCGCCCCCGACCGACGCGCCTTCCGCGGTCTGCGGACGGTGCGGAGCGGGAGCGTGCGGCACTTCATCCTGATGAAGCACGCGCGTCTGCTCGTGGCCACCGGTCTCTCCCCGCGCGAGCGGCAGCCCTTCCCCGCGGGGGTGCTCGCCCGGACGTGGCGATTCGTCTATCTGCCGCCCGACGCTCCCGGGTTGCGGGACTACCGTCGGATCAACCCGCTCCAGATCGATGCGATCGCGGCCGACGACCACGACGAGGGTGCCCTCTACGCGAGCGACGGCGGTGACTACCGGTTCCTCCCGAGCGAAGTCGTGCTCCTGCCCGGCTACCGTCGAGGAACGATCCGGGGCGAGGAAGCGCGAGAGGCATTCGAGACCTGCTCGGGCATGTCCCGCACCGACTAGGCTGGTCAGCGGTTCCGCACGCGATTGAAACAGAGGTAGCCATGAGGGTCGTCGTCATCGGAGATGTGAGCTGGAACGGCAATTACCATCTGGGCGACGAGGCGATGACCGAGGTGGCGATCGCCGAGTTGCGCAGGCGAGGAGTGCAGGTCACTCTCGTGGCCGGCGACCCCGGGATCTCCGCGCCGTTCTACGATGTCGACGCCGTGCCCCGGTTCGGCTATCGCACCATCTACCGGCGCGAGCCGAAGATCCGTCACCTCGAGGCGATCCTGGCCGGGGCGCGCGGCGAGGGCGAGATCCCGGCGGAGGCGGTGCGTGCCGTCGACGCCGTGAGGGCCGCCGACGCCGTGGTCATCGCGGGCGGGGGCAACCTCAACTCCAGCGGCATGCACCACATCTTCGAGCGCCTGACGCTCAAGCGGCTCGCCGAGCACTTCGGGATCCCGCTCTACGTCTCCAGTCAGACCGTCGGCCCGCACCTCCTCCCCGAGGACCGTGAGCTGGTCGGGGAGATCGCCTCCTACGCGCGAGCGTTCGGCGCCCGGGAGCGGACGACGGCCGCCCTGATGCGCGAGATCGTCGGCGACGCCGGCAACGTGGTGCACACGCTCGACGATGCGATCCTGCTGGAGCCGTCGCGCAGCCCGGAGGAGGCGCGCGAGCTGCTGGGGCTCTCCGAGCGCTACGTCGTCGGGAGCTTCACCTATCACGCCTGGTCCACGGGCCTCTCTCGCGAGGAGTACTACCGCAAGCTCGCAGTGATGCTCGACCAGATCGTCGCCGAGCAGGACGTCGATGTCGTGCTGCTGCCGCACATGGGCAAGCTGGGAGACACCGAGGATCTGGGGCAGGACGGTGACCGCTTCGGACACGAGCGGATCGCGGCCTATACGGCGAGCGGTCGAGTGCGCTCCTTCGACATCATCTCGGCGCGGGATCTGCTCGCGGTCACCGCCGGCGCGGTCTTCACCCTTTCGACGCGCTACCATCCCGTGGTGTTCGGGGCCGCCGTCGGCACCCCCGCGATCGGGATCGTCACGAGCTACTACTCGGCGGTCCGCATGCGGGGGGCGCTCGCCAACCTCGGCATGGAGTCCTTCGCGATCCCCTACGAGGCGTGGACGCCGCTCTTCGGCTCCAGAGCGCTTGCGGCGCTTCGGAACGACGGCGAGAAGATCCGGGCGGGGGTTCGGGCGGTCGGCCTCGCCCAGCGCGAGTATCAGTCGAGTTGGTGGGACGGGATCGTTGCCGATATTCGCGATGGGGGATCGGCGGTGCGGGAGGACCTGCCGACGGCTCCGGAGCTCTCCTGGGCCGACGCCCGGGACGAGGAACTGCTCGCGGTGACCCGCGTGGCTCAGGAAGGCACGAACCTCTACCGCCTGAACGCGTCCTTCACCGAGCAGGACCACGCGTCGCGGATCGGGCGACTCGAGAAGCAGTTGGCGGACACCCGCGAGGAGTTCGCGCGTCTGCAGGCCCAGTACGGTGAGTTGCGCCATCGCATGCGGCCCCCGGGGGCTGCGCTGCGGGATCGCGTGCGGCTGAAGCTGCGCGGCCTGCGCGGGAAGTAGGCGGGTCGTATGAGCGAGATCAGTCCGCTGGCGTTCATCGGTGAGGGCGTCGTCGTCGGCGACGAGGTGAAGATCGGGCCGGGTGCCGTGATCCTCGGCCCCTGCATCATCGAGAACCGGGTCTGGATCGGCCCGGGTGCCCAGATCGGGGCCCCGCCCGAGATGTCGAGCCTGCCGCAGAACACGGCCTGGACCGGGGATCTGCAGCACGCCGGTGTGCGCATCCGCGAGGGCGCGGTGATCCGCGAGGGAGCCGTGATCCACCAGGGCACCTATCGGGAGACCACCGTCGGCGCCCGCAGCTGGGTGCTCAACCGCGCCTACCTCGCCCACGACGTGCTGCTCGGGGCCGACTCGACCGTCTCCGCGGGAGTCTCGATCGGCGGGCACTGCGCGATCGGCGATCGCGTCAACATCGGCATGAACGCCGTCGTGCATCAGCGTCGTGTCATTGCCCCGGGTGCCATGGTGGGCATGGGGACCCCGGTCACCCGTGACGTGCCCCCGTTCGGGAAGGTGTACGGCACACCCCCGCGGCTGACGGGCGTCAACGCAGTGGGCATCGAACGCGCGGGGTGCGGATCCGAGGTGGCCGCCGCGCTGCTGGCCCACTACGAGACGGGCGAGTTCCTGGCCGGGAACGATTGGCTGCCGGACGACCTCGCCGCGCTGAGCGATCACATCGCGTGGTGGCGGGCTCAGCCCGATCTGCGCCCGGTCACTGCGGCGCTCGACTGATCCATCGCTGCAGAGGGTCATCAGGGAAAACGAAGTAGACTGCTTCCTCGTGGTGTATCAAGCGGCGCTCACGGACCCCGAGTACAGCGCTCCGGGCAAGAGCAAGGGTCTCTGGGATGTCCTCAGGCATCGGTATCTTCTCTCGCTGTTGCTGAAGAAGAACGTCGCGACCCGGTACTACGGCTCGGTGCTCGGTTGGATGTGGTCGTATGTGCGCCCCGCCGCGCAGTTCCTCATGTACTACGTGGTGATCGGAGTGCTGCTCGGCGGCCGTGAACTGCCGTACTTCCACGTGTACCTTTTCGGTGGCATCATCACGGTCAACCTCTTCAGCGAGGCCCTGCGCAACTCGACCAATGCGATCACGGGCAACGCCTCGCTGGTCAAGAAGATCTATCTGCCGCGCGAGCTCTTCCCGGTCTCTGCGATCGGTGCCGCGTTCATCCACTTCCTGCCGCAGGCGGCTGTGCTGCTTGTCATCTGCATCATCGTCGGTTGGACGGTCACCTGGATGCAGGTAGCGGCCTTCCTGCTCGGTCTCCTGATCGTGATGATCTTCGCGCTCGGACTCGGGCTGTTCTTCGGCGCGATTAATGTCGCCTACCGCGATGCGGGCAACATCGTGGACCTCATCCTGATGTTCTCCACCTGGGCCTCGCCCGTGCTCTACTCCTCTCAGCTGGTGCGTGAGTTGGCGCCTTCCTGGCTCTACCACCTCTACATGGTCAATCCGGTCACCACGACCGTCGAGCTCTTCCACGATGTGTTCTGGTTACCACTCGCCCCGGGATCGGAGCGGCCGGACCACCTCATGCTCAACGCGCTGATCGGTCTCGCAATCGCGCTCGTCACGCTGCTCATCGGACAGCTCACGTTCCGGAAGATGGAGGGGAACTTTGCCCAGCACCTCTGAGACGTCGGCTGCCGTGCAGAAGCCCGCCATCGTCATGAACGACATCACAAAGTCGTTCACGCTCAAGCACAACAACTCGTTCAAGGAGCTGTTTCTCGCTCTGTTGAGGCGCGAAAAGCTCAGCACGCACTTCAACGCCGTCGAGGGAATCACCCTCGAGGTGCCGCCTGGGCAGTCGATCGCGCTCATGGGACGCAACGGTTCCGGCAAATCGACCACGCTCAAGATGCTCTCCGGTGTCATGCGTCCCGACAGGGGCTGGGTCCGCACTCGCGGTCGTGTTGCGGGACTGATCGAGGTGAGCGCGGGTTTCAACCCCAACCTCACCGGTCGCGACAACGTCTACCTCAACGCGGCGATCCTCGGCATGTCGAAGAAGGAGACCGACGCCCGCTTCGACGACATCCTGGAGTTCTCGGAGATCGGCGAGTTCATCGATACCGAGGTGAAGCACTACTCCTCGGGTATGCAGGCCCGGCTCGGCTTCTCGGTCGCGGTGCACACCGAGGTCGACGTGCTGCTGATCGACGAGGTGCTGTCGGTCGGTGATGCGGCCTTCCGCAAGAAGTGCGCCGACCGCATGCTGGAGATGCGCGCTCGTGGCACCACCATGTTCGTCGTGAGCCACAGCGCCAGCCAGGTCAAGCAGCTCTGCGACCGCGGCGTGGTGCTGCACCGCGGGCGGGCCATCTTCGACGGGCCCATCGAAGAGGCGCTCAAGGTGCTCGACAATACGAGCGGTGCGGCCGCCCGTCGTCTGAAACAGGCGAAGAAAGGGCATTTCGATCCGCGCGAGTCGTTGGATGATTTCATTGATGAGCATCCGAACAAGTACGGCACGCTTGAGGGAGAGCCCGCCGTGGTCGAGGAGAACGGCGGGGGCCTGCTGCAGTTCTGCAGTGAGGGACTGATCCTCACCTCCGTATCGTTGAAGACCACGCAGGGTCTTCGCAACGGTGCCTTCCAGCGGGCGTACGCGGCCGCGGGCGGGCCGACGGGAGAGTGGGGATTCGTGGCGGGGAAGATGCAGAGCCTCGACGAGAACGGCCGCAAGTCACTGCGCTTCCAGCACGGGACCGCGTTCTTCTCTCCCGACTCCGAGGTCGAGTTCATCAGGGACTGAGCTCGGCGCAAGGCACTCCCGAGTACACTCGCAGGGATGAGTTCCATGCGCACGCTTTCGCGATCCGTCGCCCAGGGCATCGGCCTGCTCGTGGACCGGGAGCGGCCCTGGCGGCGCGACTTCCTATTGCTGCGCGCCGCGAACCGGCTCTCGCCCGGACTCGTGGCGAGCGCGCGGCGGCGCCTCGAGAGCCGTCTGCACGACTATCCCGAAGCGCTCGTGCCCTACCTCGACTATGTGGAGCAGCGCGAGGGTGCGGAGGCTGTGCTCATGTATGCACAGCGGCTTGCGGAGCAGGACGGTACGACCGCTGCCATGCTCGTCGAGATCGCCAAGGCGCACTACCTGCGCAGAGCCCTCTCTCTCGGTGATTTCTACATCGAGCGGGCCAAGGAGAGCGATCCCGCCTGTGCCCGTATCTATGACGAGGAAGCCTGGAATCAGCGTGCTCGCGGCAACCTGCACCGTGAGATCCACGCAGTCGAGCAGTCGATCGCGCTCGCTTCAGATGAACGGCAGCGGCTCTACTGGCGTATCTGGCTCGGAGAGGCTCTGATCCGGCAGGATCGCCTCGAAGCGGCCTGGGAACACCTGCAGCTGTTTCCGAGGCTCGCTCCCGATGACGAGCGGTTGCTCAGCGCCGGCTACTGCGCGAGCCGCCTGGGGATGCGAGACGAGGCGGTAGCCGCCTACCGTCGTTACGCACCCCTGGAAGTGGACGGCTTCGACAGATTGAGAATCGCGAAAGACCAGTTCCGACTGTTCCAGCGGGCCGACGAGGTCGCCGCGCTGTTGAGCGGTCTCGACGAGACCTCGGACACCGAGCAGCTCGAGTTGAGTGCGGCGGCGCGTTTTCAGCTCGGTGAACTTCACACTGCCCTCGAGCACCTCAGGATCGCGGCCGCGCGAGCAGACCGCGCCCACGAGACCCGGGGGCGGCTGGGTATGCTGCTCGAACTGCTCGACCGCCCGCGGCAGGCCCTTGACGCTTATCGAGGAGCGGACGATCATGAGCGCAGCGCCCTCATCCGTTACCGCTTCGGCACACTGCTGCAAGCGGATGGACTGGTCGAAGAGGCGGTGACGCAGTACCTGAGAGGAGTCGCGCTCGGGCCGATTCTCGCGGGTGAGGAAGAAGTCGACCCGGCGCTGCCGGGGCTGATCGCCGAACTGAACGCGACGGCATCCACCGAGAGGATCGCGGAGCTCGCGAACGCCGAGGCCACAGGAGCCGTCGGTTCGACGCGGACGGGTGACGCGGGAGAACTCCTCGAACAGGTCGCCCGTCGTGCCAGCAGCCATGATCTTCTGTCGAGCAGCTCGATGCGTCTCTCCGCCGAGCTTGCAGCGAGTGGTGCGTGGGAGCTGTCGTGGGCATCGATCGTCCGTTCTCAGCGCGACCGCCTGCCATCGCTGCCGTTCACAGCGGACGACCGCAGCGACCTCGGCTCCCCGCTCGACCTGTTCTACGACGAGTGCTGCGAGACGGAGCCGATCCAGCCCCGCACCGTGCTCTACGAATCCTCGCTCGGAGCCACCACCTCCTGCAATCCGCTGGCCATCTGCCGCGAACTGCTCGACGATCCGCAGTACGCCGATCTGCTGCACGTCTGGAGCATCGCTCCCGGCGCCGCGATTCACCCCTCCCTGCTGGATCGCCCGAACGTGGTGTTCGTGCGCAAGGGCTCGCCCGGCCACTTCCGATATCTGGCGAGCGCCGGATACATCGTCAACAACTCGACGATCGAGTACGGCTTCTCGAAGCGCGACGGCCAGCGCTATCTCAACACCTGGCACGGTGTGCCGTGGAAGACGATGGGCCGCGACAACCGCTCCGAGCCCTTCGCCTACGGCAATATCAGCCGCAACTTCCTGCACGCCGACGCGGTGCTCGGCCCCGATCCCCACACCCTCGACGTCCTCTCGCGCGGACACGACGTCGACCAGCTGATCCCGCAGGTGTTCGTACGCGGAGGCTACCCGCGCAACGATCTCTCGGTGAAGCTGAACGACGAGGATCGCGCGAAGCTGCGCGATGCTCTCGGCGTGCCGACCGACGGTCGACTGGTGCTGTACATGCCCACCTGGAAGGGCACCTTCACCGAGCGCGACGCCGAGGTGCAGCAGGTGGTCGACATCGCACGCGGGCTCGGTGCGCCCGGGCTCACCGTGGCCGTGCGCGCGCACCACTATGTGAGCGAGGCGTTCCGCGGTGCCTCCGACCCCGAGGGGTTCGTGTTCGTGCCGCCCCAGCTCGACACCAACGAGCTCATCGGTGCCGCCGATGCCGTGGTCACCGACTTCTCGAGCGTGCTCTTCGACGCAGCGGCGGTGGGCGTGCCGGTGGTCAAGCTCATCGCCGACATCGAGGAGTACTCCGCAGATCGCGGCCTGTACTTCGGCGCCGAGGAGGTGCCCGGCGCCAACGCGCGCAGCACCGAGGAGGCGCGCCAGCTGCTGCTGCAGGCGGTGCAGGATCGCCAGGGCTTCATTGACGAGTACGCCGAGCTGACCACTCGCTTCAGCTCTCCCGAGACGGGCACCTCGGCACGACGGGCGGTCGAACTGCTGTTCGGCGCCGACGGCGATCCCGCGCCCGATGGAGGGACGCCCGGGGTGTCGACCGAATCGGAGAACGATCAGCGCGCCGTGCTGCTCTCAACCGGAGGCCTGCCCCCGAACGGGATCACCCGGTCTGTGCGCAGCCTCATCGCCGCACTCGACGGCAGCGAGTACACCCCGTATCTCATGCCGAACCGCAACGCGCTCGAGGGCGCCGCGGCCGACACGCTCGCGGATGTGCGGCGGTATGCCCGAGTGCTGCCGCAGGTGGGGCAGTACTCCGGAACCCGCATGGAGCGCGAGGCCCTGCAGTTCTTCTCCACCCGGCGCTACATCGACTTCCCGCTCGCGAAGCGCCATGTCGCGCGCGCCATGGAGCGCGAGGCGCGCCGGCTCTTCGGGCAGGCCGTGTTCCACTCGGCCGTCGAGTTCAGCGCCTACGACGCGAAGAACATCGCGCTCGTCAACGACGGCGTGCGCATCGCCGGCGGACGTCGGGGCATCATCTTCCACAACGAGATGTGGAAGGAGATCGAGAACAAGTATCCGCGGCTGCGCGCCGGCCTGCTGACGATGGATCGCATGGCCTTCTGCGCCTCGGTGAGCGACGGGGTGCGCGACTACAACGCCGAGACCATGCACGAGCACCTGGGCGTGCCGCGCGAGAAGCACATCACGATCGAGAACACCATCAACGTCGCCGAGATCCGCGCGCTCGCCGAGATCCCCCTCGATCCCGCAGACGCGGAGTGGTACGGCTCCGAGGGGGCGCACGCCTGCGTGATCGCGCGGCTCTCGCACGAGAAGAACCACGCGCAGCTCTTCGACGCGCTCGCCGCATGCCGGGAGAAGCTCAGCCGCCCCGTGAAGATCACCTGCCTCGGCGAGGGGCCGCTGCGGCTCGAACTCGAACGCCAGATCGCGGCACGGGGACTCGGCGACCTCGTGCGCCTGCGCGGCCTCGTGCCCAACCCGCAGTCGCACCTCGAAGCGGCGGGCGCCCTGATCCTGCCCTCGCTGCACGAGGGGCAGCCGCTCGTGATCCTCGAAGCGCTCACAGTCGGAGCCCCGGTCGTTGCGACCGATACTCCGGGATCGCGATCCGTGCTGCACGACGGCGCATTCGGGCCGATCGTGCCGATCTCCCTCGAAGGGCTCGTCGAGGCGCTGCATCGGGTCGCCGACGGACGGCTCTCCGGAACGGAGACGTTCGATCCCGAAGCCTTCACCGCTCGCTCGCTGCGCATGTTCACGGAGGCCATCGACCCGGTCGGCTGAGCCCGTTCTCCGCACCCCATCCCCGTGCCGTCATCCTGGCCCCCGCCGATTGAGCCTGTCGAGATCAAGGGGTGCCGCAGGACGCTTCCGCCGATCGAGCCCGTCAGATTCCCAGTTCCGCGATGAGCGCTTCGACGCGGGCACGGATCTCGTCACGGATCAGCCGCACGGCTTCGATGCCCTGCCCCGCGGGGTCATCGAGTTTCCAGTCCTCGTAGCGCTTCCCGGGGAAGAACGGGCACGCATCCCCGCAGCCCATGGTGACCACCGCGTCAGAGGCCTGCACGGCCTCGGGGGTGAGTATCTTCGGCTGCTCTGCGGTGATGTCGATCCCGAGCTCCTGCATCGCCGCGATCGCGACGGGATTGATCTGATCGGCAGGAATCGACCCCGCCGATCTGACTTCGATGCGGTCTCCGGCGAGGTGACGGAGCCAGGCCGCGGCCATCTGGGATCGGCCGGCGTTGTGGACGCAGACGAACAGCACGGTGGGAGTGCTCATAGGGCTTCCTTCCTGGAACGGTGTGGCGCTATGCGATGAGGGTGAGGAGAACGCCGCCGACCGCCCCCGCGATCACGACGATCCAGGGCGGCAGCCTGCAGACGACGAGGAGCCCGAAGCAGGCCAGCGCAAGTATGAACGATCCCGGGCCGGTCACCGCGGTGGAGAAGACGGGGGTGCAGAGCGCAGCGGCGAGGATCCCGACGACGGCGGCGTTCGCACCGCGCATCACGGCCTGCGCCCATGCGCGCCGCCGCAGGGAGCTCCAGAACGGGAGCACCCCGAGCAGGAGCAGGAAGCCGGGAAGGAAGATCCCGACCAGCGCGATCGCCGCACCGCCGATCCCGCCGGGGCCGACCTGGGAGATGACGCCGAGATAGCCTGCGAAGGCGAACAGCGGCCCCGGCAGCGCTTGGGCGGCACCGTATCCGGCGAGGAAGTCAGGATCCGGCACCCAGCCGGGGGCGACGACGCCGGCCTGCAAGAGCGGCAGGGCGACGTGTCCACCGCCGAACACGAGAGCTCCGGCGCGATAGAACGCATCGAACAGGATGATCCCCGAGGACCCGGTCACAGTGGCGAGCAGCGGCCCGCCGAACAGCAGCACGGCGAACACCGAGAGGCAGACGATGCTCAAGCTCCGATGGACCGGGAAGCGGAGAGCAGCGCCCGCAGCCGCAGCCGCAGCCGGGGCGCGGCAGAGCAGATAGCCGGCGACCGCGCCGAACAGGATGGCCACGATTTGACCGACGGAGCCGGCGACCAGCAGCGCGGCGACGGCCGCGATGACCGCGATGGATGCGCGGCGCAGATCCGGGGTGAGCGTCTTCGCCATACCGAGCACCGCTTGCGCGACGATCGCGACCGCGACGATCTTCAACCCCGAGAGCACCCCTTGCCCGATCGCGCCGGTGATCAGGGAGGCCCCGTAGGCGAATGCGACCATCAGGGCCGCAGACGGCAGCGTGAACGCGAGAAAGGCCGCCGCTGCACCGCGCAGCCCGGCGCGGTGCAGGCCGATCCCGAACCCGACCTGGCTGGATGCCGGGCCGGGCAGGAACTGGCAGAGCGCGACGAGATCCGCGTACGCCTGATCATCGACCCACCTTCTGCGTTCGACGAGCTCGGTGCGGAAGTAGCCCAGGTGCGCGACCGGTCCGCCGAACGAGGTCATTCCGAGCACGAGAAACACCCGGAACACCTCCCACGCCGACCCGCGCGCTCCCGCGACCGCGCTCATCGGGCTCTTCTGCCGGATGCCGGGGTCAAGGAGTCGAGCAGGGCGCGGACGCGGCCCTCGAGGTCATCGCGGATCGCCGCGAGCCCCTCCGGTGAGGCGAGCGCGGGATCGCCGACAGCCCAGTCCTCGTAGCGGATACCGGGGATGACCGGGCACACGTCCCCGCACCCCATCGTCACCACGACATCGGCGGCACGCACGGCGTCATCGGTGAGGGGCTTCGGGAACGCAGTCTCCGCCTCGCCCTCGCCCTTGCCGTCGCCCTTGCCCTCGATCTGCGTGAGGAGCGATCGGACGTGCGGGTGCACGTCGGAGGCCGGGGCGGATCCCGCAGAGCGGGCGATGACGTCACCTCGTGCGAGCCGATTCACGATCGCGGCGGCGAGCTGAGAGCGGCCCGCGTTCTGCACGCAGACGAACAGCACCCGTGGTACTCCGCCCTGGCGGTCGCGGGTGAGGTCTGAGAGACGCTGGCGTGCGAACCGCTCGGTGAGCGGTATCAGGTGCCGGGAGAGTCTCGCCGACCGCACGAGACCCGCGTAGGACTCCCGCACGATCGCAACCACGAGGTCGTGGTTCACGTCGGTCAGCTCTTCGGCGAGCTCATCGGCGAGGCGGGTCACACGGCCGTCCATCGTGCGCAGCGCTTCTGCACGCTGATCGGAATCGTCGGCGTCGGCGGCGGCCTCGGCGTCGGCGGCGGCGACCGTCGCGGCGGGCGCGAAGGCGTCGAGCAGCGCGGTCACCGCGCCGCGCCGGGCCGGAGCGATGCGATAGTAGACCCAGGTGCCGCGCCGCTCCGACAGCAGCATCCCGGTCTCCTTCAAGACCTTCAGATGGTGCGAGATCGTGGGCTGGGAGACATCGGCGAGTCCGGTGAGGTCGCAGACGCAGCACTCGCCGCGCGGGTCGGCCGCGATCGCGGAGAGCATCCGCAGCCGCAGCGGGTCGGACAGCGACTTCAGAACGCGGGCGACGGTCGCGGACGCTTCGGAACCGATGGCATGTGTCGCCGCCGGCGTGCAGGAGTCGGTTTCGAGCGCGGCGATCATGAGGGAGTCCCTTCGTGGGGGTCGATGCGGAACCAGGCGCGAGCCGCCCGGAGCGAGACGTAGACGAGCCCCACGAGCACGGGCACCTCGATCAGCGGGCCGACCACACCCGCGAGGGCCTGCCCGGAGGTCGCGCCGAAGGTGCCGATGGCGACCGCGATCGCGAGTTCGAAG
Organism: Leucobacter celer subsp. astrifaciens; assembly: GCF_001273835.1. Lineage (GTDB taxonomy): Bacteria > Actinomycetota > Actinomycetes > Actinomycetales > Microbacteriaceae > Leucobacter > Leucobacter celer. The sequence continues at coordinate 65,703 of NZ_JHEI01000137.1, forward strand.
TTGTTGCCGGCAGCGGTGAACGCGAGGGCCGTGGAGCGGGCGTAGCCGAGGCCGAGACGCTTGCCGAGCAGAAGCCCGGCGAACCACATGAGCGCGAAGTAGACGAGCAGCGGCAGTGCGATGCGGATAACGTCGAGCGGCCGCTTCGCGATCTGATCGCCTTGCAGCGCGAACAGCAGCACGGTCGTGAAGAGCAGCCCGTGCAGCGCCCACGGGCCGATCCGGGGGAGGAACGTCTGCTCGTACCAGTCGCGACCCCTGCGCTTCTCGCCGATCCATCTCGACGCGAACCCCGCGACCAGCGGCACACCGAGAAGACGAGCACGTTGAGTGCGATCTGCCCCATCGACACCTCGAGTCCTTGCGTGTCGAGGTTCAGCCAGCCCGGAAGCACGGTGAGGTAGAACCATCCGAGCACCGAGAACATCACGACCTGGAAGATCGAGTTGATCGCCACCAGTACCGCCGTCGCCTCCCTGTCGCCGCAGGCCAGGTCGTTCCAGATCACCACCATCGCGATGCAGCGGGCCAGGCCCACGATGATGAGTCCAGTTCGGTACTCGGGCAGATCAGGCAGGAACAGCCACGCGAGCGCGAACATCACCGCCGGTCCTGCCAGCCAGTTCAGCACGAGCGAGGAGACGAGGAGACGCTTGTCGCCGGTGACGGCCGAGATCTTGTCGTAGCGGACCTTCGCGAGCACCGGGTACATCATGACCAGCAGGCCCAGGCCGATCGGCACCGAGATCCCGCCCACCTCCATGCGGGCGAGCAGATCCGCGACTCCCGGGACGAACCTGCCCAGCAGGAGCCCCGCGACCATCGCGGCCCCGATCCACGCGGGCAGCCACCGGTCCGGAGTCGAGAGCCGGCGCGTCGCCGGTGCGACCTCCGTGACTTCCTGTTTCGGCATGCATCTATATTGATGTATGTCTAAATAGGGGGCAAGGCGGACGGACGGTCTTCACGGAGTGTTCATCTCCGGGTCGGTCCTGTTGGGGAAGGCTCCCGCCGGTCGAGCTGGTCGCCCACCCCGCCGATTGAGCTTGTCGCCCGCCCCGCCGATTGAGCTTGTCGAAATCGAGGGGGCTCCCGCCGATTGAGCCTGTCGAATCAAGAGAGCGTGGGATCTTGCTCCCGCTGATTGGGCTTGTCGAAATCAAGGGGGGCTTCCGCTGATTGAGCTTGTCGAAATCAAGGGAGCATGGGATCGCGTTCCCGCCGATTGAGCCCGTCGAAATCGAGGGCTGTTGGTCTCGTGGTGGTGTTGCTGGTGCTTCGTCCACAGGCGCGGAAATTCGGTGATACTGGTGGAGTTATCCCTAGGTGTTTATGTCGCTCATCTGGGAAAATAGGGTATGTCATTCTTCACTAGCCTGTCGGATCGGGTCTCTGAGATCCATGCGTTGGTGGGTGAGGTGCCTGATGCGGCGTTGCTGCCCGGGGTGGTGGCGGGTTTGGATGATGCGGGCGCGGTGGAGCTGCTGGGGTTGGTGGCCGCGGTCGGTCAGATGGTAGAGCGGTTGCGGGTGGCTGCAGCGGGGGTGGTGGCGCAGCGTTCGACGCGTGCGGCAGGGCATGCGGGGTTGGCGCAATCGGCGGGGCATCGCAGCGCGGTGTCGCTGGTGCAGCAGGTGACCGGCATGAGCCCGGGTGAAGCGGTCAAACAGGTGCGGGTGGGGGAGTCGCTGTACGAGACCGCCCCGGTGGTGTCCCCGGGGGTGGGCCCCGGTGCCTGCGGGCGGGATGCCGCGAACTCTCCGCCCAATGGTGCCGGCTGTGTAGATGGTGCCGGCTGCGCGGATGATGCTGGCGGTGTCGACGCGCCCGGTGGTCTCGACGGTGGGACGCCGGTGACGTTGTGGCATGCACCGTTGGGGGCTGCGCTACTGGATGGCACGATCACGGTGGCGCAGCATGACGCGATCTTCCGGGGACTCGGACAACCACCCGCGCACGACTGCACGGCTGTGACTGACGACGGCCGAGAGAATGACGGTGGGTCAGGGTCTGATGGTGCGCCGGGAGCTGACAGTGCCCCGGCCCCGGCCCCAGCAGCGGGCCCGGGGCCGGGGCATGATTGCGCGCGTGAAGTGCGGGAGTGTGCCGCGGTGTGGTCGGTGGCGGTGGCGGAGCTGATCGATGAGGCGGGATGCCGGACGGTCGAAGACCTCGCGCGGGCGGCGCGTGCGGTGCGGGATCGTCTCGACCCGGTGGGCGCCGAGGCGCGGTATCTGGCCCGATACGAGGCGCGTTCGTTCCGGATGTGGACCGACCGCGACGGCCTGCACCGGGTCGCGCTGGTGTGCGATGACGTGTCGGCGGCGTGGTGGCGGTCGGTGCGCGATGCCGCGCTACGGCCCAGGCGGGGCGGTCCACGGTTCGTGGACCCCGCCGGACAAGAGCGCGCCCGAGAATTGGTGGCGGATCCGCGGACGAACGAGCAGCTCGAGTTCGATCTGTGCATGGACCTGCTGCGGGCCGGCGCGCTTGCTGATGCCGACACCGTGTACGGCACCCGGCAGGCCGGCATCCGCCTCGTGCAGCACATCGACCCGGACGGGGTGCCGGGGGCCGGATACTTCGAAGACGACCCCGCCACCATCCCGGCCGGGGTCGTACACCAGCAGGCGTGTACGGTCGGGGTGGTGCCGGTCACGATCGACCGTGCGGGACGACCGTTGGATGTGGGGCGGGAGCAGCGGCTCTACACGCCCCGGCAGCGCATCGCACTCGCGGTCCGGGACGGCGGTTGCCGATGGCCGGGCTGCGACCGGCCGCCTGCGTACTGCGAAGCCCACCACATCGACGAGTGGGAGAAAGACCACGGCCGCACCGACCTTGATCGTGGCATCCTGCTGTGCCGCTTCCACCACATGCAACTCCACACCCGGGGCTGGCACATCACCCGCGACAGCGGAGAAGACTTCGCCCTCCACGACCCCGGAGGCCGTACCCTCCCCATGCGACCCCGCATCGAACTTCGATACACCTGGACCACCGGCCCACCACCACGCCGCTTCACGCTCGCCGCCTGAACACTCCAGGGGACACGTGCGCCCGGCCCCCCGCGGACGCGAGGAAGCCCCGCCTGAGTGTGCCCCCAACTGCCACCCGTTCTTTCTGAAATCAGAAGCTCGGTTAGGCTGTTGAGGATCATCGAACCCTGGGAAGGTACATGGGACTCGCTCGGAAAACCTCACAGCTGACCACTGCGATTGCCATTGCGGCGCTCATTCTGGGCGGCGCGGTCGCGGTACCGGCACACGCTGAGGGGAGTGAAGCGGAGCTCGCGCCGGTACAGGAGCCGGCACCAGTGCAGGAGCCCGCGCCGGTACAGGAGCCCTCACCGGTACAGGAACCCATACAGGCTGAGGCGCCCGCACCAGTAGAAGCACTCGCACCGGCGGAAGCACCCGCACCGCTCTCCGACGCAGACGGCGAAGAACCTCCGCGACCGATGCCGATCACCGCCCCTGCCCCGAACGGCACCTGGTTGTGGCCCGGCTCGACCTACACCGGCAACTTCGCCGACCCGCAGATCCTGCCGGTCGCCGAACCCGGCGGCACCGTGTACTACGCCTTCGCCACGAACTCCGGCAACCGCAACCTCCCCGTGCTGCGCAGCACCGACCTGCAGAGCTGGACCGTCACCTCGTACTCCTCCGACATGGGCTGGTACGACCGTGGCAGGCCCGACGACTACGACCCCTTCACCGACAATGCGATCCCGAGCGAGATCCGCAACTTCAACTACCTCGTGCCGAACAGCACGCCCGCCCTGCAGCGCCGCGAGGCCTGGCTCAACGCCGACGGTCTCGTGTCACCGCGACCCAGCTGGGCGCGGGCGATGCCCCGCAACCCCGCCGACTCCGGTGACTTCGGCTGGCGCTCGCAAGAGACCTGGGCCCCCGGCATCGCCTACTTCAACGGCAAGTACCACGCCTACCTCTCGATCCGCGCAACGGGCGGTGGTCCCGACCGCTTCTGCATCGGGCTCGCCACCTCGACGAAGCCCGCGGGCCCCTACCGGTACGTCGGCGGCAACTCGAACGTCGTCTGTCCCAAAGACCGCCCCAACGGCGTCATCGACGCCGAACCCTTCTCGTACCAGGGCAAGTGGTACCTCCTGTGGAAGAGCGAGAACGCCGTCGGCACCCGTCAGGGGCTGCACGCGCAGGAGATCGACGTCTCCACGGGACGCCTCAAAGCCGGATCCCGCACCGTCGACCTGCTGCAGCGCGACCTCTCCAGCAGCTGGGAGAAGCACGCCATCGAGAATCCGTCGATGGCCACCATCGGCGGCACGACCTACCTGATCTACTCGAGCGGCGAGTTCTGGTCGGGCCCCAACACCACCAGCGGCTACTCCACGAGCTACGCCGTCTGCCCCAAGGGTCCCACAGCCCCCTGCACCCGCCCCGCGGGCGACAACCGGCTGCTCGCCAGCGCCGGCTCGGTGCAGGGACCGGGCGGCGGCAGCTTCTTCGTCGATGCCAAGGGTACCTGGCGCTTCGTGTACCACTCCTACACGCTCGGCGGTCGCTGGGATCTGCGCCAGATGCGCATCGCCAACATCTACCGCTGGCCCAGCGGCGCCATCGCGATCGCCGACGGCGCCCGCCCCCGCTTCGCCGACGTGCCCGTGCACCAGCAGTTCCACCGGCACATCATGTGGCTCTCCGAACGCGGCATCACCACGGGCGACAAGGCCGGCAACTTCCGTCCGCTCGGCAGCACGAGCCGATCCGACATGGCCGCGTTCCTCTACCGCTACGCGGGCTCGCCCAAGTACACCCCGAGCGGCCCCGAACCCTTCGCCGACGTGAACAAGAGCACCAAGTTCTACAAGGAGATCCGTTGGATGCACGCCAAGGGACTCGCCACCGGCACCAAGCAGGCGACCGGCAAACCGCTCTACAAGCCGAAGCAGGCGATCACCCGCGAGGCCATGGCCGCGTTCTTCTACCGTCTCAGCGGCACGAAGGGATATACGCCGCGCGGCAAGGAGCCGCTGGTCGACGTGAACCGCTCGTCGAAGTTCTACCGCGAGATCCGCTGGATGTACGACAACGGCATCACCACGGGCATCACGTCCGGAAACCAGGTGCGCTACAACGAGTACGGCACCACGAAGCGCGATGCCTTCGCCGCCTTCCTCATGCGCTACGACGAGAAGTACCGTTGATCCCGCTCGCGGTTCAGCGGCACACCTCGAAGACGTACGTCCCGTCACCTGGAGTCGTGAGCTCACGATCCCGGAGCACCATGGAAGACGGCGAGTCCGGATCCGAGCACAGGCGCGCGAACGAGTGCGGCAGCATGTCCGTGTACTCGATGTCGATGACGTTCGGCCCGTAGACCTCGGCGTAGGCTCCGCACTCCTCATACGCGGCGCACTCCTCGACCACGGCGAAATCGAAGCCCGCCCGCGCCCGCAGCAGCTCCGCATCCTCCGCGGCATTCTTCTGACCAGCGGCGAGGCCCGCACGGTGCGCGGCTGTCACGTACGCTTCTGCGAGCGCGACGCCGTCCTCCCGGGTCAACGCCCCTCCGGAACGGGTGTAGGTGTCGAGATTGTCGAACTCGACCGCATCGAAACCCGCGGCCGCGCATCCCTCGATCCACGGTACGACTCGAGCGAGGATAGCGTCCCTCCGAGCCCCGGTCGACGTGTCGAGCAGTGCCTCGTCGGGCCAGTCCGGGTCGACGACCGGGCCGTTGGCGTCGCGCAGCAGCACCTCCTCGGGCCACTCGTGCATCTCCCCGGGCTGCGTCTGGAAGCCGTTCACGTAGCAGATCGAGTAGCGCTCGGGATCGGGATCGGCCAGGCGATCCCGGACCACGATGCCGACCTCGTCGGTCGGAGGATAGGGACCGCCGATCTGATAGTCCGGTGCGGCGCCGGCAGGCGGAGGCGGATGTCCTCCCGAAGCAGCATCCGGGACGGGGTCCGAGGGTGCTGCCGAGCGGGGCGCCGTCGGACTCGCGTCCCCACTCGTGCGTCCGTCACCCGGCACGCAGCCGGTGGCGAGCGCGAAGCTGAGCAGCACGGCGGCGAGCCGAGCAGCTCGGCCCGGGGTCACGCGTCGTCCCTGCCCCGGGGGTACGGCGCGCCGGCCGTCCGCGCGATCGTGGGCCGGGTTCATCCGCAGTCGACGCGGAAGAGCACGGCGTCGCCCTCGCGATCGGCCTCCGCGAGGATCGGCGAGCGATCCAGCCCCTGCATCCGCTCGAACGGCACACCCCGGCGGGTGTCGCTGTCGAGCACGTAGTCCATGCCGAAGTCGAGCACGAACCCGACCTCCAGCTCATGCGCCAGGCTGCACGCGCGGGTCGGATCGCTCACGATCGAGTCGACCAGTTCGTAGCCGCGCGCGTCGTAGCGGCCTCCGGCGTGCGGGAACACCATCTCGCGATCGGCCAGTGCGTACCCCAGCGCGCTGCCGTTGAGCGGGTTGTTGAGGATCCGCTCGCCCTCGGGCACTACCTCGTCGAGCCGCTCGAGCAGCCTCAGCTCGTCGTCGCTGAGCAGCGGGGTGGGCTCCTGATAGCTCTCTCGCACGATCTGCATGGCCGTGAACGTGCCCGCCTGCCCCGCCGCGACGAGGAAGAGCAGCGCCCATGCGGTCAGCGTGCGGGTCGCCCGCCGCGGATCGGTCGCGCGAGCGGCGGCGAGACGTCGCAGGCCGGGGCGCAGCATCGTCCACGCCGCCGAAGCGCCCAGCACCGCGAGCGGCAGTGCCCCGAACGGCACGAGCGAGGCGAGGCGGCGCGGGTCGTTGTACCAGGGGCTGAGGAACAGCGTGCGCCACTCCGAACTGGGGAAGCCGTCGGCGATGTAGTAGAAGAGCGCGAGTGCCGCCGCGCTGCCGATCAGCCAGCGCACGCGACGGTGCCGCCAGGCGATCACGGCCCCCAGCAGCACCAGCAGCGAGACGGTCCAGGCCGAGCCCTCCAGATGCGGTGTGCCGTCGATCGCCTGCACCAGGGCGGCGCGGAAGCCGTAGAAACCCTGCCAGACGTTGTCGGAGGTGCGCCCGCCGATCCACGCCGCCAGGGTCGCGGCGGCGAAGGCGCCCAGGCCGACCACGGCACCGACACGACGCAGGGCGAGCGGGCGGCGCGGGATCGCGAGCAGCCCGTCGGCATCGGGCGTCGGGCCGCCGCGCAGAGCCCGCACCGCAGCCCACAGCACCGGAACCGCACCCCAGACCAGGGCGGCGTGGATCACGTTGGGGTGCGCGAGCACCGCGGCGCCCAGCGCTCCGAGGAAGAGCAGCCACCGCGTGCCCTGCGAGAGCGGCATGGCCCGGCGCGAGGGCCCGAGATTGAGCATCTGCAGCCCCGCCACCAGCAGATACGGCATCAGCGCGAGGGTGAGCAGATTGGGGTAGATCACGCCGTAGCCGGCGAGGAACAGCGGGAAGTTGGGGAACGCCGCGATGAGCGCCCCGGTGATGAGCGTGACCCGCAGGCTCGGTCCCGCGACCGCCCGGCCCAGCGCGAGTGCGCCCACGGGCCATACGACCGCCGAGACCGCGACGAGGGCGGCGTTCGTGGCGAGGGGGATCGACGCGCCCGTCAGCTGCACCAGCAGCGCCACGAACCCGTGCCAGAGGGTGGGGTAGAAGACCGGCGTGCCCGGCGAGGTGAGATCGACCGTCAGCGGCGAGGCCGACCCGGAGTCGAGGATGTAGCGCACCGCGTTGAGGTGGAAGCCCGCGTCGAAGGTCTGCGAGATCGCGTCGCCCCGCCCGAGGCCCGCGACGAGCGAGAGCGCGATCACGGCGCCGCCGATCGCGGCGGCGCCCAGCGAGACGAGCAGGTCGCGGCGCCCGGTGGCGGCGCTCATCCGGTTCCGCACCCGTTCGGAAGCGCCGAGCCAGCGGCGCAGGAGCAGCAGCACCGCGGCCAGGAGCACCGCGACGGCGAGCGGCGGCAGCAGCGACCACGAGACGCCGATTACGGGGGCGATGATGCTCGAGATCGCGACGACCGCGAACGCGGCCGGCACGGCGACCACGGCGACCGCGAATCCGCGCAGCCTGAGCGCGAAGGAGACGGGGAGGCCGAGGATCGCGATGAGCGCGAGCGACGCGGCAGCGGGCCCGGCGAAGGCCACCCAGCTCACGAGAGCGTGCCCCGGTCCGGGTCGGAGTCCCGATCCCGGTCGGTGTCCTGCTCAGGCTCGGAACCCCGGCCTCGGTCGGCGCCCCGATCCGAGTGCGTGTTCCCCTCGGGGAGCTGCTCCCGGATCCGCGTCTCCATGAGGGCCACGGCTCGCGCCAGATCGGTCACCCGCGCATCGCTCCGGGCCTTCGCGCGCACCACCGCGACCGCGAAGACCAGCATCGCCACGATGAACAGGTAGAGCAGCAGGTCGGTGCCGCGCCCGATGCCGAAGAAGTTGGCCACGCTCGTGAGCACCGCCGGGAACATGATCGCCACGATCGCGGCGGCCACGAAGAGGATCGCGAAGATCCGCTTGAGCGCGAGCGAGCGCTCGCCCGGCAGGAAGCGCACCGCGAGGGCCGCCGCGGCGATCACGGCGGCGATGAGCAGGATCTGGAAGAGAGTCATGAGGGCACCTAACGGATGATCAGGTCCACGAGAATGTTCACGGAGTTGAGCAGCGACTGCCCCTTGGCCTTCGAGTAGTCGGAGTAGATGACCTCGACCGGCTGCTCTGCGTAGGGCAGGCCGGTGCGACCCAGCTGCACCACGATCTCGGTGCCGTGGGCCATGCGATCCTGCCGCAGCTTGATGCGTCGCAGCGCATCCTCGCGGATCACGCGCAGCCCGTTGTGCGCGTCGGTGAGGCGGGTGCGCGTGGTGAGATTGGTCACCGCGACGGCGGTCTTGAGCACGATCTTCTTGAGGATCCCCGGATCGGTGCGATCGTCGAGGAAGCGGGATCCGAAGACGATCGCGAGGTCCTCGTCGCGGGCGCGACTCACCATCGCGGCCGCGTCCTCGACGCGGTGCTGCCCGTCGGCGTCGAAGGTCACCACGTAGCGGGCGCCGCGCTCGAGCGCGTATTCGAAGCCCGTCTGCAGCGCTGCTCCCTGACCCAGGTTGATGGGGTGCGTGACGAGGCGAGCACCCGCCGCGAGCGCGATGCCGCCCGAACCGTCGCGCGATCCATCGTCGATGCAGACGACGTTGGGGAAGACCGGCAGGAGCCCCTCGACCACGCCCGCGATGACCGTCGCCTCGTTGTAGAGCGGGATGACCACCCAGACGTCGGCGGCCGCGACCGGGCGCTCTGCCGCTGGTTCAAGGGTCATACAGGTATTCTGGCAGATGATGGGCGCGCGATCCCGCGTGCATGAAAGGTGGATGCATGTCATCTGAGCTCATTCCCGCGGCGAAGCCGATCATCGGCGACGATGAGCGCGAGGCGGTGGATCGTGTGCTGCGTTCCGGGATGATCGCTCAGGGGCCCGAGGTGGCCGCCTTCGAGCGGGAGTTCGCCGAGCACTTCGTGCAGGGCCGCGCCACGGTGGCCGTGAACTCGGGTACGAGCGGGCAGCACCTGGGCCTGCTGGCCGCCGGGGTGGGAGCCGGCGACGAGGTGATCGTGCCGTCGTTCACCTTCGCGGCGACGGGCAACTCGGTCGCGCTGACCGGGGCGACGCCGGTGTTCGCCGACATCGAGCCGCGCACCTTCACGCTCGACCCCGAGTCGGTGCGCGCCGCGATCACGCCGCGCACCAAGGGCATCATGCCGGTGCACCTCTACGGGCACCCGTTCCTCGTCGACGAGATCGAGGAGATCGCGAAGGAGCACGGACTCGCCATCTACGAGGACGCTGCGCAGGCGCACGGCGCTTCGTGGCGCGGACGCCCCGTCGGCACCATCGGCGACTTCGCGATGTTCAGCCTGTACCCCACGAAGAACATGACCTCGGGCGAGGGCGGCATGGTGTCGTGCGCCACCGAGGAGATCGCCCGCAACGTGCGCCTGCTGCGCAACCAGGGCATGGAGACCCAGTACGCCAACGAGGTCATCGGCTTCAACGCCCGCATGACCGACGTGCACGCCGCCATCGGCCGCGTGCAGCTGACCAAGGTGAACGGGTGGACCGAGCTGCGCCGCCGCAATGCGGCCGTGCTGAACGCGGGCCTCGCGAGTATCGCCGGGGTCACCACCCCCTTCGTCGCAGAGGATGTCGTGCACGTCTACCACCAGTACACGATCCGCGTCGACGCCGCCGAGCGCGACCGCCTGCGCGACGCGCTGCGGGAGGAGCAGGGCGTGGGATCCGGCGTCTACTACCCGATCCCGAACCACCGCCTGCCCTCGCTCGCGCCGTTCGCGCCGGGCCTCGAGCTGCCGGAGACCGAGCGCGCAGCAGCCGAGGTGCTGTCGCTGCCCGTGCATCCCTCGCTCACCGAGGGCGATCTCGAGCGCATCGTCGCCGGCGTCAGCGCCGTGCTGCGGGCCGGCGCGTAGACCAGCCGGAGCCCCGACTACGTGCGCATCGCGATCACCAGCCGTATCTTCGAGCCCGAGCCGAGTGCCGCCTCGTTCAGGCTCGCCGCGCTCGCCGCAGCCTTCGCCGGCCGCGGCGACGACGTGACGGTGCTGACGGTGCGCCCACCGGCTTCGCACCCGTCCCCGGAGCCCGGAGCGGGCAGGCCGGGCTACCGCGTCGCACGCTTCCCGGTGCTGCGCGACCGAGCGGGGTACGTGCGGGGGTACGTGCAGTACATGAGCTTCGACATCCCGCTCTTCTTCCGGGTGCTGTTCGGGCCGCGGCGCGAGCTGATCGTCTGCGAGCCCCCGCCCACCAGCGGCTTCTTCGTGCGGCTCGCCGCAGCCCTGCGGCGCACGCCCTACGCCTACTACGCCGCCGACATCTGGGCGGACGCCTCGGCGCAGACCGGGGCGCCGGGCTGGATGGTGGGCCTCGTGAGCCGCATCGAGCGCTTCGCGCTGAAGGGTGCGCGCGTGGTGCTCTCGGTCTCGGACGGGGTGACGGCGCGGCTGGCCGAGCTCGGGGTCGCGGGCATCGTGGTGACGGTGGGCAACGGTGTGGACGCCCCCCGTTTCGCCGGGGCGCTGCGGAGCACGCCCGAGCCGGAGGCCGACGGCCGTCTGGTGTTCGTCTACGCGGGAACCGCTTCGGAGTGGCACGGCGCCGACGTGTTCGTGGAGGCCATGCCCGCTGTGCTGCGCGAGGTGCCGGAGGCCCGGCTGCGCTTCATCGGCGGGGGATCGGAGCGCGACGCGCTCGAGGCGCGCGCCGCCGAGCTCGGGATCGCGCACGCCGTCTCGTTCGAGCCGGTGATGTCGGCCGAGCAGGTCGCACCCATCCTGCAGGGCGCCGCTGCCGCGGTCGCGAGCGTGCGCCCGGGGGCCGGGTACGACTTCGCGTTCCCCACCAAGCTCTACAGCGCCGCCGTCTGCGGGGCGCCGCTCATCCACTCCGGGCCGGGACCGGCCGTGGACTTCGTGCGCACCGAGGTCGACGACGCCCCCCTCGGCGCGGCGGTGACGGACGATCCGGCGGCGGCGGCCGAGGCGATGATCGAGGTCGCCCGCCGCCCGTTCGACGCCGAGCGGCGCCGACGCGTATCGGAGTGGGCTCAGCAGAACGTCAGCCTCGGCGCAGTCGCGGAGCGGGCCGTGCGCCGCCTCGTCTCGGCGGTGCAGCGGTGAGCCGGCTCAAACGGGCGGCCTACGACCTGCTGCAGCTCGCGAGACTGCGCCGGGCGGGGGAGTCCTTCCCGCCGGTGGCGCAGCCCGCCGGCACGGGCACCGCTCGCACCCTCTTCATCGGGCCGGCGAACAGCGCCGGGCAGGGGACGAACTGGGCGAGGGCGGCCGAGCGCACGGGGTTCGGGATCGCCGCCGTCAGCATGGCGTTCAGACGAGCGGGCGGCTTCGCCTTCGACGTCGACCAGTCCGTGCCGTCCGCCTACGGCGCGCACAGCCGCGCCTGGCAGCGCCGTCAGCTCACCGCGGTGTCGGGCTTCGACGCGGCGCTGCTCGAATCCGGGCTGCCGCCCTTCGCGGGACTGCTCGGCGGTGATCCGCTCGCTCAGATCCGCGCCCTCGAGACGGCCGGCGTGCGCACCGCGCTGCTCTTCCACGGCAGCGACATCCGCGATCCCGACCGGCATCTCGCGGCCGAGCCGCACTCCCACTTCGGCGATCAGGATTTCGCCGCCACCTTCCGCGAGGTCACCGCGCGCAATCGATCCCTCGTGAGCGCCGCCGGGATCCCCGTGTTCGTCTCGACCCCGGCTCTGCTCGACGAGGTGCTCGGTGCGCGCTGGCTGCCCGTCGTCGTCGATCCCGACCGCTGGGCCATCGCCGAGCCGCCGTTCGCCGGCGGCGAGCGGCCGCGAGCGGTGCACATCCCCTCGAACTCGGCCGTCAAGGGGACGGAGCTCGTCGACCCGGTGCTGCGTCGCCTCGCCGCAGAGGAGCGCATCGACTACCGGCCCGTGAGCGGCATCCCGCACGCGGAGATGCCGGCCGCCTATCACGCGGCCGACGTCGTGATCGACCAGTTCCGTGTCGGCGACTACGGCGTCGCCGCCTGCGAGGGGCTCGCCGCCGGCCGGCTCGTGATCTCGCACGTCTCGGACCGCGTGCGCGAGCGCACGCGGGAGCTGACGGGCGACGCGCTGCCGGTGGTCGAGGCGACCCCGGAGACGCTCGAGGCGGTGCTCGACGATGTCGCGCGGCGCCCCGAGCACTATGCGGAGATCGCAGCGCAGGGTCCGGGATTCGTGCGCCGCAACCACGACGGCCGACGCAGCGGTCTGATGCTCGCGGAGTGGATGGGGTGCGCTGCCGAGGCACCCGCTGAGGAGGCAGAGCGATGAAGTCACTGTGGCACACCCTGGTGGAGCTGTTCGGCGTGCTCCCGAAGGGCGCCAAACCGTTCTACGTGTGGTACTCGATCGTCACGAGCGCGCTCGCGATCCTCGACACGCTCGCACTCGCGCTCATCGTCGCGGTGGTGACGCCGATCGCCAGCGATCAGGAGATCCGCCTGCCCGTCATCGGCCACATTCCCAGCAAGTCGATCGTGTGGATCATCGTCGTCATCTGCGGCCTCTTCCTGCTGAAGAGCGTGCTCGCGATCCTGCTGCACTGGTTCGCCACCCGCCGCTTCGCGCGCTACGAGCTCCAGGTCGGCGACGCGCTGTTCCGAGCCTACACGCACTCCAGCTGGGAGAAGCGTTCGCAGATCAGCACCGCCGAGGTCACCCGCATCGTCGACAGCTCGATGGCCAACACCAACATGGGCTTCATCCTGCCGCTGTCGCAGGTGCCGGGCAACCTGCTCACCTTCGTCTCGGTGCTGGCGGTGCTCGTCATCGCTCAGCCCGCCACAGCGCTCGTCGCCCTGCTCTACCTCTCGGCGTTCTCGGCGCTCATGCTGCTGGTGATCTCGCGGCGCGCGCGCCAGGCGGGCATCAACAACAGGAAGTACGCCTACCGCGTCGCCACGATCATGACCGAGATGGTCGACGCGCTCAAGGAGGTGGCGCTGCGGGGCAAACTCGACGAGATCGGCCGTGTGGTGACGAAGAACCGGCGCGTCGCCACCCGCGCGCGGGCGAACATCTCCTTCCTCGGCATCGTGCCCAAGTACGCGTTCGAGAGCGCCCTCATCGGCGGCTTCCTCGTAGTCGGTGGCAGCGCCTACCTGATGGACGACATGGCGGCCGCGATGACAGCGGTCGCGCTCTTCGCCGCGACCGGCTTCCGCATGATACCGGCGATGACCACGGTGCAATCGGCCTTCACCACGGCGGGCGCCAACGAGATCTACGCGCGCGATGTGATCCGGGAACTCACCGCGGCCCGCGACGACGACGTCGTGACCGCGCAGGCCGAGGATCGTGCGGTGCTGCCTCAGCAGACGCGGTCGATCGAGCTGCGAGATGTCTGCTTCCGCTATCCGGGCGCCGAACAGAACGTGCTCGACGGGCTGGAGTTGACGGTGCCCTTCGGATCGAGCCTCGCGGTGGTCGGCCCCTCGGGCGCGGGAAAGTCGACCCTCATCGACATCCTGCTCGGACTCAGCGTACCCACCTCGGGCGAACTGCTCGTCGACGAGGTGCCGATCACGGACGTGATGAAGCAGTGGCGCTCGCGCGTCGGCTACGTGCCGCAGCGCGTGGCGCTCTTCGACGCCTCGATCGCGCAGAACGTCGCCCTGACATGGGAGGACGACTACGACTCGGAACGCGTGCGCATCGCGCTCGAGCGTGCGCACCTGGGCGAGCTGGCCCAGCGGGGCCGCGGCATCGAGGAGCACATCGGTGAGCGGGGAGCCGCGATCTCGGGCGGGCAGCAGCAGCGCCTCGGCATCGCCCGCGCGCTCTACTCCGATCCGCTCGTGATGGTGATGGACGAGGCCACCAGCGCGCTCGACACGGCCACCGAGAATCGCGTGACCGAGTCGATGCGGGAGCTGCAGGGCGAGGTGACCTTCATCACCGTGGCGCACCGCCTCGCCACCATCCGCGACTACGACCAGGTCTGCTACCTCGACCGGGGCAGCATCCTGGGCCGGGGCACCTTCGACGAGGTGGTCGCGCAGGTGCCGGAGTTCAAGCTGCAGGCCGAGCTGGCGGGTCTGCTGTGAGCGGCGCACCGAACGTCCGAGCGACATCCGATTCCGACCCGACACAGGAAGCAGCCGTGCACCGACCGTTACTCCTCATCCTCTCCTTCTCCCGGATCGCCTCGGATGCCCGGCTGCTGAAGCAGATCGACCGCTTCTCGGGGGAGTACCGCGTTGTTACCTGCGGATACGGCCCGCAGCCGGCCGGCGTCGCAGAGCACCTTGAGGTTTCGCCCGAGGAATCGCGGGCCGCGGTGCTTGTCCGTGCCGCCTGCATCCGTCTGCGCCTCTTCGGGCTCGCCTACCGCGTCACCCCGGCCGTGCGCGAGGGCCGCCGGCTGCTCCGGCGACGCCGCTTCGACGCCGTGCTTGCCAATGACCTCGACACCGCCGGGCTAGCGCTCGCCACAGCGCCGGGCGAGCGAGTGCACCTCGATCTGCACGAGTACTGGCCCGGCAGGCAGGATCAGCACCCCGAATGGGTGCGCATCCGCCGTCCGTACTATTTCTGGCTGCTGCGTCGCTACGCGCGCCGCGCCCGCTCGGCCACGACGGTGAGCGACACGATCGCTCGTCGCTACCGCGACGAGTTCGGCATCCAGGCCGGCGTCGTCACCAATGCCAGCCCCTACCGCGATCTCGAGCCGCATTCCGCGGCCTCGCCGCTCAGGCTCGTGCACTCCGGGGCCGCGCTCAAGAACCGCCGGCTCGAGAGCATCATGCGCGCGGTGGCCGAGAGCTCGCTCGACGCCGTGCTCGATCTCTACCTGATGGGCGAGGGTACCCCGTACTACGACAGCCTCGCGCAGCTCGCCGATCAGCTGGGCGATCGAGTGCGCCTGCTGCCCCCCGTGCCCCACGACCAGTTGCTCACCACGCTCAACCGTTACGACGTGGGTATCCACGTGCTCCCGCCCACGAACACCAATAACGCGCTGGCCCTGCCCAACAAGTTCTTCGACTACGTGCAGGCGCGCCTGGCGCTGGTCATCGGCCCTACGGCGTCGATGGCGGAGTTGCTCGAAGAGCATCGTCTCGGAGTCGTCACCGACGACTTCGACGTGCCCGCGATCGCCCGTGCGCTCGACGGGCTCACAGTCGAGGCCGTGCGCGAGTACCAGCTCAACGCCGACGCTGCCGCAGCCCTCCTCTCCGCCGAACGGCAGAATGAGGGATGGGCGCGTGCGATCGCCGCGATCATCGGTACATCCGCATCGAGCGGTGACGCCGTCGTGCCAGAGAGGGGAGTCGACGCGCATGACTGACCAACGCCCGGTGATGATCTTCCACGTCGCCTACCGTCTCGATCCCGAGGCGAAGAGCGCCAGCGGCATCCGCCCGCTCAAGATGCGGCGCGCCTTCGAGGCGATCGGCTACCGGGTGATCGAGATCTCGGGCCGCCACCCCGAACGGCGCGAGCAGATGAAACGGGTCCGCCAGCAGATCCGCGGCGGGTTGCGCGTCGACTTCGTGTACTCGGAGAACGCGACCTCGCCGACCGGACTCGGCGAGCCGGTCACCTCTGCGACGAGCCTGACGCGTGACATCAAGTTTCTGCGGTTCTGCCGCCGGTCAGGGATCCCGGTGGGCCTCTTCTACCGCGACATCTACTGGAACTTCCCGATCTACACCCAGGTCGTCCGGTGGCCGCTCTCTACCGTCCTGCGCATGCTCCACCGGCGGGATCTGCGCGGCTACCGTCGCGCGGGCATTGACATCTACCTGCCGTCGATGGAGATGGCCAAGTGGGTGCCGATCATCGACCGTGCGCGCTTCCGCGAGCTGCCCCCCGGGTGCGAGATTCGCGACACCGTGTCCGATGCGGTCGGGGAGCGCTCGGAGCGCGATCTCCGCCTCCTCTACGTCGGAGGTCTCGGCGACAACTACCGTCTCCACGAGAGCGTGCGCGCGATCGCGGGCCGCGAGGGCGTGTCGCTCACCATCTGCACCCGCGAGGCCGAGTGGCAGCAGCGCGAACCCGAGTACCGCGAGCTGATTGCCCCGAACATTAGCGTCGTGCACCGCAGCGGCGAGGGGCTGCGCGAGCTCTACGACGAGGCGAACGCCTGCCTGATCGCCGTCGAACCGATCCTGTATTGGACCTTTGCCGTGCCGGTCAAGCTGTTCGAGTATCTGGGTCACGGCAAGCCGGTGCTCGCCTCGGACGACAGCTTCTCGGGGCGCTTCGTGCGTGAACAGGAGGTCGGCTGGACGGTGCCGTACGGCAGCGAGGCTCTCGGCGAGCTGCTGGATCGCCTGGTCGCGGATCCCGCCGAGCGGCAGCGGGCGACCGAGCGGGCGCGGGAGGTGCGACACGAGCACACCTGGGAGGCGCGCGCCCGCCGAGTCGCGGCCGATCTGTACGGGGTCTAGAGAAACACAGCCGCCCGTGCCTGCAACGACTGTTGTAGCCTGAACCACCGAACTCGGCGGTTCAGGCCGTCGCGATGTGCTCCGCGATGGCGGCAGCGGCGCGCTCGGCCGCGTGACCGTCGCCGTACGGGGCCGACTCGGTGTCCTCGGGCCGCGGCCGTGTAAGCGCCGTCGTGATTTCGGCGGTGGTGTTCGCCAATACGTTCCAGCCGAGTTCGATCGTCTCGACCCACTCCGTCTCCCGGCGCACGGTGGTGCACGGCACGCGCAGCAGGAAGGCCTCCTTCTGCAGGCCGCCCGAATCGGTCACCACCCCGGCGCTGCCGAGGGCCGCTGCGATCAGCTCGGGGTAGGCGAGGGGATCTCTTGTTTGCAGTGCACCGCAGTCGAGATCGATGCCGTGCTCCGCGGCCTTCGCCCTCACGCGTGGGTGCGCGAGCAGCACGACTGGCTTGTCTGCGGCGGCGAATGCCGAGACGACCTCACGTAGCCGTGCGGGGTCATCGGTGTTCTCGGCGCGGTGGATCGTGGCGACGTAGTATCCCTCGGGTGCATCTACCCCGTGCAGCGGGTTCGGAGTACCGCCCTGGAGTACGGCGTCGCGCACGCGGAACAGCACGTCGGTCATCACGTCGCCCACGAGGACTGACCGGTCGGCGAGTCCCTCGGTTGTGAGGTGCCCCATCGCCACCTCGGTGGGCGCCAGACAGAGGTCGGCGGCGTGGTCGGTGAGCACCCGGTTGTGCTCCTCCGGCATCGCGCGGTTGAAGGATCGGAGCCCCGCCTCGAGATGGGCCACCGGATAGTGCAGCTTCACAGCGCTCACCGCGGCTGCAAGCGTGGAGTTCGTGTCTCCATACACCAGCACGCAGCCGGGGGAGAACCGTTCGAGCACCTCATCCATCTGCGACAGGATCGCTCCAGTCTGCACGCCATGGGAGCCCGATCCGACGCCCAGGTGCGCATCCGGCTGCGGGATGCCGAGATCCTCGAAGAACACGTCGGAGAGCATCGGATCGTAGTGCTGCCCCGTATGCACGATGATGTGCTCGTGCCCGGCCGCGGTGATCGCCCGCGAAACAGGGGCGAGCTTGACGAACTGGGGGCGTGCGCCGACGACGCTCATGATCCTCATGCACTCCATCCTAGAAGGCGGCGCACCACTGGATTCCGTGCGGAGTCGCAGTGCCCATTGATTCACGCGTCCTAGCATGGGCGTATGCGAGTGCTCGTCGTCACCCCCTGGTTCCCGACCCCCTCCGCTCCGGGATCCGGCATCTTCAACCTGCGCGACGTCGAACTGCTCGCGCGCGACCACCGGGTGACGGTGCTGCACCTGCACGACCCCTCCCTGCCGGACGGCGCCGCGCAGTGGCGCGCCGACGGCGGCGTGACGGTGCACCGCGGCCTGTTCAGCAGCTCGCGCCCCGACACCTGGCCCGCCGCGATCCGGGAGATCCGCAGGCACGCGGCCGGCGCCGACCTGGTGCACACGATGGCCTTCCCCGCGATCCTGCCGGTGGCGCTCAGCCGGCCGCACCGGCCGTGGGTGCACACCGAGCACTGGTCGGGCCTGGTCGGCACGCCGACCACGCTGCGCGCCCGGCTGGGCGGCGCGGTGCTGCGGCCGGGGCTGCGGCGCCCCGACGCGGTGGTCGCGGTGGGGCTGCCGCTGGCCGACGCCGTCGACCGCTTCCGCTCCGAACCGACCGCGGTGATCGGCAACCGGGTGCGGCTCGCCCCGCCCGGTGCCGCGGAGCAGGAGGAGCTGCCGCAGCGGCCGGAGGAGCGCGGCGACGGCCCGCTGCGGCTCGTGGGCGTCGGCAATCTGATCCCGTGGAAGGGTGTGCTCGAGGCCGTCGACGCCGTCGCCGAGCTGCGGGATCGCGGCGTCGATGCTCGGCTCGAGTGGGCGGGATCGGGTCCCCTCGCCGACGAGGCGCGATCCCGAGCCGCGGAGCGCGGGGTCGCCGACCGCGTCGCACTGCTGGGCCACGTCGATCCGGAAGCGCTGCCGGAGGCGCTGCTGCGCGCCCACCTGTTCGTGCTGCCGACGCAGGGGGAGACCTTCGGCGTCGCCATCGCGGAGGCCCTCGGACACGGGCTGCCCGTGGTCACGAGCGGCCAGGGCGGCCACCGGGCGTTCCTGCCGCCCGCGGCCTCCCGCGCGGTCGACGCGCGCAGCGGTCCGGCCCTGGCCGGCGCGATCGCCGAACTGGCGGCCGATCCCGAGCGCTGGACCCCCGAGCAGATCGCCGCATACGCCCGCGAGACCTTCTCGGAGGAGCGCCGCCGAGCCGACTACCGAGAGGTGTACGACCGTGCCGTGCAGCGAGCATCGAAACGGCAGCGGTAGACTCGCACGCGTGAAGATCGCAGTAGTCGCTACCGGAAAGATCGGCCTCCCCCTCGCCACGCAGTACGCGTCGATGGGGCACGAGGTGATCGGAGTCGATGTCAACCGGGCGCTGGTGGAGTGCATCAATCGCGGTGAGGAGCCGTTCCCCGGCGAGGCCGGGCTCGCCGAGAAGCTCGCCGAGCAGGTGCCCGCGGGCAAGCTGCGCGCCACCACCGAGTACGCCGAGGCGATCCCGGGCGCCGACGCCGTGGTGCTGGTGGTGCCGCTGCTCGTCGACGAGGAGACCTGGCAGCCCGACTTCGGGTGGATGGACGCCGCCACCCGCTCGCTGGCCGAGCACCTGACCCCCGGCACCCTCGTCTCCTACGAGACCACCCTGCCCGTCGGCACCACCCGCGGACGCTGGAAGCCGCTCATCGAGGAGGTCTCCGGCCTCACCGAGGGCGACGACTTCCACCTGGTGTTCTCGCCCGAGCGCGTGCTCACCGGTCGCGTCTACGAGGATCTGCGCAAGTACCCCAAGCTGGTGGGCGGCCTCACCGAGGCCGGTACGCAGCGCGCCATCGAGTTCTACGAGGCCGTGCTCACCTTCGACGAGCGCAGCGACCTGCCCCGTCCCAACGGCGTGTGGGACATGGGCACCGCCGAGGCGGCCGAGATGGCGAAGCTGGCCGAGACCACCTACCGCGACGTCAACATCGGCCTCGCGAACCAGTTCGCGCGCTACGCCGACACCGCCGGCATCGACGTCTACCGCGTCATCGAGGCCTGCAACTCGCAGCCGTTCAGCCACATCCACCGCCCCGGCATCGCGGTCGGCGGGCACTGCATCCCGGTCTACCCGCGGCTGTACCTGTCGACCGATCCCGACGCCGACATCGTGCGCACCGCCCGCAACTACAACGCCACGATGCCCGGCTACGTCGTCGACCGCGTCGAGCAGGTCATCGGCGATCTCGCGGGTCTGCGAGTCGCCGTGCTGGGCGCCTCCTACCGCGGCGGCGTGAAGGAGACGGCCGTGTCGGGCGTGTTCCCCACCGTCGAGGCGCTGACGGAGCGCGGCGCCGTGGTGACCGTGCACGACCCGCTGTTCTCGGACGAGGAGCTGGCCGGCTACGGCTTCACGGCCCACCGGCTCGGCGACGAGGTCGACGTGGCGATCCTGCAGGCGGATCACGCCGACTACCTGCAGCTCGGTCCCGCCGAGTTCCCCGGCATCCGGCTCTTCGCCGACGGCCGTAACGCGACCGATCCCGCTCGCTGGGCCGGAGTGCCGCGCATCGTCATCGGTGCGGGTTCGTAGCCCCGAGCAGCGAGCCGCCAGACACCCATGCCGGAACCGGCAGCCGACAGAATCCACAGTCGACAGAACCAACAGGGAGGATCCCATGGCAAACCCGAGGGTGGTGCTGTTCGGCGCCGGATCGATGGGCCGCAACCACGCGCGCATCATCGCGGCCTCCTCGCACGCCGATCTGGTGGGGATCGTGGATCCCTTCGAGCAGAACGGCCGTGCGGCGACCGACCAGTACGGAGGCGAGTGGTACCCGGACGCGGAGGACGCGCTGAAGCGCGCCGACGCCGTCGTGGTGGCCGCGTCGACCGAGTACCACTACGGCATCGCGACGCAGGTGCTCGATGCCGGCCTCCCCGTGCTGATCGAGAAGCCGGTCTGCCCGTCGCTCGAGCAGACCGAGGAGATCCTGCTGGCGGCCGAGCAGCGCGGGGTGCCGGTGCAGTGCGGGTTCCTCGAGCGCTACAACGCGGGTGTGGTCGCAGCTCAGACGCTCATCGAGGATCCCGTCTACGTGCGCGCCGAACGGCACTCGCCGCACTGGGCGCGCATCAAGACCGGCGTCGCCTGGGACGTGCTGGTGCACGACGCCGACCTGATCTCGCGCATCTTCGGGTCGCAGAGCCCCGAGAAGGTGAACGCCGAGCTCGGCTACTTCCATCCGCAGTCGGTCGAGGGCGCGGAGGACGTGATCGACATGACGCTGCGCTTCCCGGGCAACGGGATCGCCTCGGCCTCGGCGAGCCGCATCGGCCAGCGCAAGGTGCGCCGACTCACCATCCAGTCGCTCGACTCGATGGTCGAGGTGGACCTGCTGCTGCGCAGCGTCACCAAGTACCGCCACACCAACATCGAGAGCACCGATGGCCGGGCCGGTTTCAAGCAGATGACCGAGATGGAAGTGCCCGAGGTGTCGGGGCTCGAGCCGCTCGCGGCCCAGTTCGAGCACTTCGTCGACCTCGTCGAGGGGCGCGTCGACATTGACGAGGAACGCCGCAGCATCCTGCCGGCGCACCGCATCATCGCGGCGGCGCTCGAGCAGAGCTGACGCCTCGCGGTCTGCCCTGCCGCTCAACCGGCGGTACCGTCATCCTGCGTGAGCTTGCGAGTCGCAGGATCTATCACGTGAGATCCTGCGACTGCGTTCGCTGCGCTCTCTTCGCGCAGGATGACGGATGGTTCGCTGGTTGAGCGAGGAGCGCAGCGACGAGTCGAAACCTGAGTGGCTGGGTTTCGACTCGCTGCGCTCCGCTCAACCAGCGGTGCCCTGCGCTCGCTCAACCGGGGAAAGGCCACTCCGGCGACTCGGTGCGGTAGAAGTTGAACCGCTGATCCGGGAGCGACTCGGTCTCGATCAGGGTCAGCGAGAAGACGCCGGTGGAGACGAAGCCCAACCAGTAGCCGGTGTCGTACGCGAAGGGGAGTTCGCCCTGCAGATCGGCGTCCGTGCACACGGGGTCGGGCTCCGACGGCGGCGGGCCGATGCGGAGCGCCCCGGGAGCGGAGACGTAGCTGATCGTGCCCACGTCGTCCGACGGCAGCTCGAAGTACCGCTCGTCCTGGTCGAGGCTCTCGAGGCGCCAGGTGCCCGAGAACTCGCTGCAGCCCGCGGTCGCGCGCCAGGATCCGTCCTCGTCGAAGTCCACGACGGTCGTCGACGTGTCGGACGACGGACCCACCCAGCGGCCGACGAGCGACACGCCGTCGACCCGGCTGCGCTCGAGCACCGTCTCGCCTCCGTCGGCGTCGGTCAGCACCAGCGTGTCGTCCGAGGTGATCCCGGCCGCCGTCGCACCCCACATGGTCTCGGGGAGCGGCTCGTTGTCGCACCCCATCGCGGTCATGAACCCGTAGTCGTCCGTGTCGAGCGCG
Source organism: Leucobacter celer subsp. astrifaciens (assembly GCF_001273835.1). Lineage (GTDB taxonomy): Bacteria > Actinomycetota > Actinomycetes > Actinomycetales > Microbacteriaceae > Leucobacter > Leucobacter celer. The sequence continues at coordinate 88,198 of NZ_JHEI01000137.1, forward strand.
CCCGTCTCATCGACGCTCCACGTCCCCTCCGCGGTGTTGCAGCCGTCGGAGCCGAACCACAGGCCGTACTCGGTCAGCTCGAGGAACGCGTTCTGGTTCGCGGGCTCGGGAGCCCGCCAGCGGCCGACCATCGCCTCCGCGAGCGGGAGATCCGTCGGCTGCGCGTCGGGATCCCCGGCATCGTCCCCGGGCTCCGCATCATCGGGGGCCTCCTGCGGAACCGCGATCCCCGGTGGATGCGGTTCTTCGGCCCCGACGAGCGGAGCGGTGAGCTGGGACGCGGCGAGCACCGCTCCGAATGCGAGCACGCCCGCACCCAGGACACCGAGTGCGTGAGTGAAAGACGGCATCGTCGTTCCTTCCGCTCGAGCGCCGATGGCTACGGCGCAACGATGACCGGTGCGCCCTCATCAGCGCGCTGCAGTAGGACAGACTGCCACTCCTCGGCGGAGGATCCCGGCTCCGCGATGAGGATCATCACGCGGTTCTGGTCGATGAAGTCGAGACCCGTGGCATCCGCGAGCATGAGGGGCAGGTTCACCGAGTCGAGATCCTCGCAGGCCATTCTCGTCATACCGGAGAGGTCGCCGACGACGAGCCGACCCCACGTCGGGTTCAGAGCGGAGACGTCGTCCGTAGCGGAGTCGGCGTCGGAGCCCACTGCCGACAGCTCCCACGATCCGGTCGCGGTGTTGCAGCCGTCCGAGCTCTCCCAGCGCCCGGTGAGCGCGAACTCGACGTAGGCCCCGCCGGTGCTCTGCTCCGGCACCCAGCGTCCCGCCAGCGAGATGCTGCCGTGGCGGGCCTGCACCAGCGTGGTCTGCTCGCCGTCCGCGTCCGTGAGCACCAGCTCCCAGTCGGGTGTGACCTCTGCGGACACGGCGTAGCGCACCGCCGTGGGGATCGGTTCGTTGTCGCACGCGATCATCGTCATGGCCTCGGTACCGTCGATGCTGAGATCGCCGTCCTCGGTGGCGCTCCAGGTGCCGTTCAGCCCGTTGCAGCCGTCGGACGCAAACCAGAGCCCGTACTGGGTGAACTCGACGAAGGCGTCCTGATTGGCGGGCTCGGGGGCCTGCCAGCGCCCGAGTATGGCCTGCTCGAGCAGTGCCTCGGAGGGGTCGCCCGTCGGGCCCGGCACGACCGGCAGCTCCTCGAGGTCCTCATCGGCGGTGTGGTCGTCCACGGCGTCCTCCTGACCCGAGTCGTGCGCCGGCGTCGGCTCCACGAGCGGCGCGGTGAGCTGGTGGGAGGCGAATACCGCCCCGAACGCGAGCACCCCCGCACCGAAGATGCAGAGCGTGTGAGTAAGAGTCGACATCGGGGCCTCCCTGCGATCGATGCTGTTGCTCGCAGTCTAGGGGCTCCGCGGTTAGGGGCGCGTTAGGCGTCGCCGGTTGAGTGGGCGCAGGGGGTCGAAGCCCGTCGGCGGGGTGTGTGATTTCGACTCGGCTGCGCCTCGCTCAATCAGCGGTGCCTCGCTCGATCGGCTGCGCCTCGCTCGATCGGCGGTGCCTCGATCAATCGGCGGTAGGCGCGGGTGGGGAGTTGTCCGGGTGCGGCGTCAGACCGCGCTCCACGAGGTCCATCAGCTCGGCCACGCGCAGGCTGTCGCGGCGCAGCTCGTCGAGGTCGGCCTCGAGGCGCGAGATGCGCTCGCGCTCCGCCTGCAGCTCCTGCTCGAGCCGGTGGACGGTGGCGCCGTGTCGGCCGAAGACGCGTCGCACGCGGCCGAGCGCGCGTCGCGGCAGGCTGCTCTGATTCATACCGTGCTCTCCTGTCATGCGGTGGGATCGATCGGGTGGGTGGTGCCCTCGCGGGCTCCCGGCGAGGTGAGGCGCACGATGGCGCCGGTGGGGTGCCGTCGCGGATCCGCGGAGGCGGATGGCCGATCGGCGGTCGTGGTCGGGGCCGTGGTCTGGGTCGTGCGGTCGCTGTCGAGCGCGAAGCACTCGAGCTCCAGGCCGAAGCGCGCCGCTTCTGCTTCGAGCTGCGCCTCCTCGAGATGCCAGCCGGTCGGATCCTCGAAGTGCACATCGGCGGCCGGTGCCGCGTGGAAGGTGAGACGCGCGGCGCCCCCGCTGCGCAGCGCCATGCGTAGGATCCTCCAGGCGTACACCCGGCCGTGATGGCCGAGCTGCTCCACGACATGGTTCGCGACGACGTCGAATGCGCCCGCGATGCCGTGCGCTCGCGGGAATGCCAGGGAATCCGCGCGGTAGAGATTGAGGTGTTCGAATGCGGCGCGGGATCCCGCGGTGCGCCTCGCGGTCCGCAGCGCCTCCGCCGAGTAGTCGCCCCCCAGCACCCGTCGCTCGGGCCGCGCCTCGGCGAGCATTCTGCTCAGTTCGCCGGCCCCGCTGCCCAGGTCGATGAGCGCGGGTGCGTGCAGCAGTTCGGCCTGCTCCAGCAGCCAGTCCCGTCCGGCGGCCCAGTGCTCCTCTTCCGAGACGGCGTCCGCGCTGAAGAACTCGTCCCAGAATTCGCGCTGGAAGTTGAAGGCGCCGAACCAGTTGTCGAATCGTCGCCGAGTCTCGATCGGCGTCTCCAGGCGGTAGCCGGGGATCGGCGTCCGCCAGTTCTCGTCGTAGTTGATGGTGAGCCAGCGGTCGGTGTCGGCGGGAGCCGGGAACCCCGTGCCGTCGATGGACACCTCGCCGAAGGGCAGCATCTGATCCCGCCGCATCTCGCCGCGCACGTGGAACGGCTGGTTGACGAGTCCGTCGGCGGTGAAGAACGCCGTGAACACGTCGATGTAGTGCTGCACCGGCGCTGGTCCGGATCCCGCGCCCGGTTCCTCTCGGAAGAGCAGCTGCATGTGCGTGGCGCTGTGCCGCTTGAGCTCGTAGCCGAGCGCCTGCAGCTCCCGGCCCACCCGGAAGGCCTCCACCGCGACGTCGGCGGGGTTCGTGTGCTCCGAGAGATAGGCGATGTCGGCGTCGTCGTCATGGGGGAGCAGCGTGCCGTCGCGCACCGCCCCCAGGAGCGTGCCCCCGACGATGAATGGCCGCAGGCCGAGTCCGCGCAGCTGCTCGACGATCAGGGCCGAGCGCTCCACGATGAGCCGCCGAGTCTCCGTTCCCATCGCCTCGAGCGCCACACCCAGGCGGCCCCACTTGTTGAGCACGAGGGGGGATCCCGAGCCGTCGACCACGCGGGTGCGATGCTCTGCGGCGTCGAAACGCACCTCGCGGGCCTCGATCTCGGCGCCGCTGCCCGAGTCGTGCACGCTCAGCAGTGTGCGGCCGGTGAGGTGGGGCCTCAGCGCCTCCGGCCACTCCACGGCGAACGGCTCGCCCGGATCCTCGCTCCGCACATCGATCGACCAGATGCGAGAGCCGTCGAAGCGGACGTCGATGGAGTCGGTGCCCTCGGGGAGCGCATCGACGGCGAGACGGTGAGGAGTGGAATGCGGGTTCATAGGTGAGGGGTCCCTGACGGTTGCCGCAAGTCTAACGGTGGAAGCGGCGGGCACTAAGCTGGTGCGCATGGATCTTCTCGTCGTCGGATCAGGTTTCTTCGGGCTCACCATCGCCGAGCGCGCCGCGAGCGCGGGCAAGCGAGTCGTCGTGATCGACCGCCGTTCGCATATCGGAGGCAACGCCTACTCGGAGGCAGAGCCCGAGACGGGGATCGAGGTGCACCGGTACGGCGCGCACCTCTTCCACACGTCGAACGAGACGGTGTGGGAGTACGTGAACCGCTTCACGAAGTTCACGAACTACGTGCACAAGGTGTACTCGAACTTCAAGGGCGAGGTCTACCCGCTGCCCATCAACCTGGGCACCATCAACCAGTTCTTCCGCGCCGCCTACGGCCCCGACGAGGCGCGGGCGCTGATTGCGCAGCAGGCCGAGGAGTTCGACACGAAGTCGGCGAAGAACCTGGAGGAGAAGGGCATCTCCCTCATCGGGCGCCCCCTCTACGAGGCCTTCATCCGCGACTACACGTCGAAGCAGTGGCAGACCCCCACCACCGAGCTGCCCGCCGAGGTCATCTCGCGCCTGCCGGTGCGCTACACCTACGACAACCGCTACTTCAACGACACGCACGAGGGACTGCCCGTCGACGGCTACACCGCGTGGCTGGAGCGGATGGCGGATCACCCGAACATCGAGGTGCGCCTCGACACCGACTTCTTCGACGAGTCGCAGCCGCTCAACAAGCGGGCCGTGGTGGGCAAGGTGCCGGTGGTGTACACCGGCCCGGTGGACCGCTACTTCGACTACGCCGAGGGCGAGCTCGGCTGGCGCACGCTCGACTTCGAGCAGGAGGTGCTGCCGACGGGCGACTTCCAGGGCACGAGCGTCATGAACTACGCGGGGTCCGACGTTCCGTACACGCGGATCCACGAGTTCCGCCACTTCCACCCCGAGCGCGAGTACCCCTCCGACAAGACGGTCATCATGCGGGAGTTCTCCCGCTTCGCCACGCGCGAGGACGAGCCGTACTACCCCGTGAACACCCCCGAGGACCGCGAGCGCCTGCTGAAGTACCGCGAGCTCTCGGCCGCGGAGGATCGGGTGCTGTTCGGCGGACGCCTCGGCACCTACCAGTACCTCGACATGCACATGGCGATCGGCTCGGCTCTCACCATGTACAACAACAAGCTCGCCGAGTTGCTCTGACGGGCGTTCGACCCTCCATCCTCCTCTTCTGGGAGCGCCGATCGGCGGAATTCCTCAGATGTTGGTTTCAGGACTTGCACAGCTTCGTTTAAGCTGTTCTCGGTCCGCGTCATCAGCGGATGTAGAAGGGGGAACCGTGCAATCCATTCTGAAACCCGCCGTGGGAGCCGCCCTGGCGCTCCTGCTCGTGCTGAGCGCAGCACCGGCGCAGGCCTTCGGCCCGCCGCCCGGCGACACCGACCCGGCGACCGCGGTCGAGGAACAGGGGGCTGGCGAGGAGACCTCGTCCGAGGACCCCGCGGCAGTCGAAGACTCGGAGGGCTTGGGGGAGCCTGCGGAGTCCGATGACATCGCGGATCCGACCGATCCCGAGTCCGCTGAGGAAGTCGATATTCCGGCCGACGCCGTGGAGGCCGTCGGCGACGCCGTGGCCGACGAGGAGATCTCCGAGGCACCGAGCGAGATCCTGGTGAGCGGCAAGCTGCTGTTCCTGCCGAACGAGCCTGCTGCGGCGCTCACGACCGAACTGCACGAGCACGGTGAAGACAGCGAAGCCGCGCACGAAATCGCAGAACAGCTCGAGGGCGGCACATGGTCGCTCGCGACGACCGAAGGGCCGATCGTGCCGGTCGACACAGCTACCCTGGGCGGCGCGGTCGATTCGAACTCCGACTTCGCCGGCACCCTGCAGCTCGATGCCGAGTCCCAGGCCGAAGTGCAGGCGGAGATCGACGCTGAGGGCTCGGTGGACGTGGCCGAGGTGCTCGACACCGTGGCCGAGGTGTCTGCGCGCAACGAAGCTCCCGCCGTCGTGGCCGGTGCAGCCGTGGCACCCGAGGTGATCGCCGGGGCACCCGCCAAGAGGCAGCACGTGGCAGACATCGTGGTCGTGGGCGGAGCGACATCCCAGTCCACCGCCCAGAACCTCGTGACCCAGTCGGGAAGCTACTGGAAGGGCCAGACCAACAGCGCGGTCAACGGCATCAAGCTGGGCGGCTACAGCACCCTGCCTGCTTCGGCGGCGCATGCGTGCAACGCGGACAGCCTGTGGGCGAAGGCTGCTGCGAAGTTCGGCAGGACGCCGGCGAGCTACTACTCCGGAGCCCGGCACCTGGTGGTCTACGTGGCCCACGGCAATTGCGGACCGGCCGGTCTCGGTCACGTCGGCAGCATCCACTCGGGAGGCACCGTGTGGGTGGACCTCAACGCGCGTGCGAGCGGCCGTCCCGTGAGCGACATGCTTGCGGTCGTCGCACATGAGATCGGCCACAACCTCAGCCTCGGCCACGGCCAGGTGCGCGAGTGCACCGGTTCCCGCGTCGATGCGAAGACCTCGATGCAGGCCGACCCGCAGACCGGCTTGCGGGTGACCAAGCCGGTGAGCCCGTGCCGCGATCTCGAGTACGGTGACGCCTGGAACATCATGGGAGTCTCCGTCGGCGGAGTGACCCCTGCGCTCTCGATCGCGCAGAAGGCCGCGCTCGGCGTGCTGCCCTCGGGCAGCGTCAAAACCGTCAACGCCTCGGGCGGTCGCACGCAGACCATCACCATCAGTCGGGCCGGCAACAACTCGGGCCTGCGAGGTCTGAAGGTCAACACCCAGAGCGGAGGCAGCTTCTACGTAGAGTTCCGCAGCGGGGGCGGCCAGGATACGGGTACGGGCCTCGGCAACAACACCTACATCTCGTTCAACGACGGTCGCAAGACCCGTCTCGTCACCGGTGTGCAGGTGGTCAAGAGCTACCCGAAGGCCCAAGCCAAGTGGACTGATGGTGTCTGGCGCTCGTTCGACTACAAGCGCTCCACGGTCATCCCGTTCCGCAGCGGATCGACGTTCTACTCCTCCGGCAAGAGCGGTCAGTCGACGACCCCGGTGAGCAGCAACGCCAGAGTCACGGTGGTGTCCACCAATGCCACGCAGGCAAAGGTGCGCATCAGCTACACACCGTTCATCGACGTGCCATACGACCACAAGTTCGGCAAGGAGATCAACTGGATGAGTTCGAAGGGGCTCTCCACCGGCATCAACGCGGGCAAGGGACTCAAGAAGTACGCGCCCAAGAGCAACGTCACGCGCGAGGCGATGGCGGCCTTCCTCTACCGGCTGAACGCCCCGAAGGGCTACAAGGCCCCGAAGACCTCGCCGTTCTCCGACGTGAAGCCCGGGCAGAAGTTCTACAAGGAGATCTCCTGGATGTACAAGTCCGGGCTGTCGACGGGGGTGAAGCAGAAGTCGGGCAAGCCGAAGTTCATGCCGAAGAGCAGCGTGACGCGCGAGGCGATGGCGGCCTTCATCTACCGGATGGAGAAGGCGACCTACAAGGGTGCGAAGACGTCGCAGTTCTCCGACGTGAAGCGCGGCCAGAAGTTCTACAAGGAGATCTCCTGGATGTACCAGCAGAAGCTCTCCACGGGCGTGAAGCAGAAGAAGGGCAAGCCCAAGTACCTGCCCAAGAGCAGCGTGACCCGTGAGGCGATGGCGGCGTTCATCTACCGCCTGGAGAGCTGACGGGCTGCTCCGCATGACGGAGGGGGCGGGTTTCCGATCGGAAACCCGCCCCCTCCGTCATGCACCCGGTGCGGTGATCGATCGTTCAGCCGCTAGTCGTGGCGCAGGCGGGAGCGGTGCTTCTTGTTCCGCACCTCCTCGGAGATGGTGCCGATCGTGCCCGTCACCGATTGCTCGTCCTCCCAGCACTCGACGCCCGTGACGTCCGGCATCCGGTCGCGGGTGAAGACGGGATCGCGCCCCTCGCGCCGCTGCTGCGAGTAGTCCTTGATCAGCCGCATCGCGACCGGCGACAGCAGCGCGATGGCGATGAGGTTGATGAGCGCCATCAGGCCCATGATCCCGTCGGCGATGTTCCAGATGAGATCCGCGCCCGCGATCGAACCCAGGAAGACGGCGATCAGCACCGCGACCCGCAGGCCGGGAACGGCGAAGCGGTTCGAGGTGATGTACTCCATGTTCGATTCGCCGTAGTAGTAGTTGCCGAGCACCGAGGTGAACGCGAGCAGGAAGATGATGATCGCGAGCATGACGCCCGTCCAGTCGCCGAGCGCGTCGGCCAGGGCGTTCTGGGTCAGATAGACCCCGCGCTCGGCCGTCGACAGGTCTGGGGCCGAGACGAGGATGATGAACGCGGTGATCGAGCAGACCAGCCAGGTGTCGAAGTAGACGCCGAGGGTCTGCACGAGCCCCTGCTTGACGGGGTGCGTGACGGCCGCCGTGGCGCTCGCGTTCGGCACCGAGCCCATGCCGGCCTCGTTCGAGAACATGCCCCGCTTCACTCCGGTCATGATGATGACGCCGAGGGTGGCTCCCGCGACCTGCGTGGTTCCCCACGCCTCGGTGAAGATCGAGAAGAACGCCGCGGGCAGGTTGTCCCAGTTCATACCGACGATGATGAGGCCGATCATCAGGTAGGCGAAGGCCACGACCGGGATCGCGGTCTGCGAGACGCTCGCGATGCGGTGCACGCCGCCGAAGATCACCAGGGCGGTCAGCACGACGACGACCCCGCCGACCACGAACGGGATCCAGGCGGCTGCCGACTCGTCGGCGACACCGACGATGGTGCGGGCGAGCGTGTTGGCCTGGAGCGAGTTGAACGCGAACGGGAAGCACATGATCAGCAGCACCGAGAACGCGACGGCCAGCTTGCGTGACCCCAGCCCGCGCTCGATGTAGTAGGCCGGCCCGCCGCGGAACGCGCGCTTGCCGGTGCGCGTCTTGTAGAGCTGCGCGAGCGAGGACTCGATGAGGCTCGTCGCGCCGCCGATGAACGCCATGAGCCACATCCAGAAGATCGCGCCCGGTCCGCCGACGACGATCGCGGTGCCGACCCCGGCGATGTTGCCGACGCCGACGCGCGATGCCGCCGAGAGCGTGAACGCCTGGAACGCCGAGATGGACTGCGGCCGCCCCTCCTCGTCGAGCGGTGAGCGGTCGGTGATCGTGCGGAACATCTCGGGGAGCCACCTGAACTGCACGAACCCGGAGCGGAGGGTCAGATACAACCCGACGAACACGATCACCGGCGCGAGGGCGTAGGACCACATCTGGTCCACTGCGAATCCGACGGTGTCGGCGAGTTCTGCACGTACGACGCTGTAATCCGGCATGCGGCAACAGTAACCCGCTGCGCGCGCACGGTAAAGTGCGAAGCGCGGCGTGGAGTGCTGCGAGAGTCGCCGGACTCAGCGGTGGATTCTGCGACGGAGCCTGTGCTGCGCGAGCTTGCGAGTCGCAGCGCGCAGAATGACGGGTGGGACGCCGGTCATCCTGCGCGAGTTCGCGAGTCGCAGGATCCAGAGGCCCAGCGCGGGCGTTATCGGCCCTCGAACGTCTTCTTCCACTCCTCGACCGAGGTGATGCGGGGCAGCGCCGCACGATACTCGCGCGCCAGCCGATCCCAGTTCTTCTCGATCTTGCGGGTCAGCATGCGCGACTCGCGCAGTAGGCGGCGGAACTTCGCGCGATCGTGGCGGTACCACATCTTGCCCGCTCCGTCGGCGGACCCGACGATCACGCTGCTGTGGTGCGGGATCTGCCACCACGTCGCGTCGAGCTTCGGGTACTCGAGCTCCGGTGCCTGCATGTCGGCCTCGTTGCTCTTGCGCAGCCAGTGCTGAGGCACCATGCGCAGTGTGAAGATCCCGAGGCGCAGGCCGGCGGGACCGACCGGATCCTCGAGCAGCGGCAACGCGCGGCCGCCGCTCGACACGGGAGCGTCCTCGTCGCCCGAGCGGTACACGCGGGTCTCCGGGAAATCGGCGGCGCGGGCGCGGGCCTGCGGCATGTCCTTCGCGATCTCGCCGTGCAGCCGGTCCGGGCCGCGCAGCACGGAGCGCATGCCGTCGACCGCCAGCTGCACCGCGTAATACTGCATGTTGAGCAGCTTCTTGATGTCCTGCCTGCCGCTGTTCTGGAGCAGCTGCCCCCCGCCCGGTCGATCCGAGTGCAGCAGGCCGGCGATGATCCGGTTGCGCGTGTGGAAGAACGCCTGCCAGTCCTGTGAGTCGTCCTTGTCGATCCACGACACGTGCCACAGCGCCACCCCGGGAAGCGACACGGTGCGGTATCCGGCCGCCTTCGCCCGCAGCCCGTACTCCGCGTCATCCCACTTGATGAAGGCGGGCAGCGACAGCCCGATCTCCGCGATGATGCGCTTCGGGATCATGCACATCCACCAGCCGTTGTAGTCGGCGTCGAGGCGCGCGTGCATCCACTTCGTCTGGCGCAGGTTGCGCTTGCGGAAGTCGTGCCGGTGCTGCTCCTCGAACGAGGGCCCCCACATGAACGGTCCCGGGCGCACGACCTCGGCCCAGGCGTGCAGCACGGGCTTGTCGAGCAGGTCGAACATGTGCCCGCCCACGATCACCGGGGTGCGGCTGAAGCGGCCGAACTGCAGCGCGCGCAGGGCGCTCTCGGTCTCGAACTCGACGTCGTCGTCGAGCAGCAGCAGGAAGTCGGTGTCCTCGCGCTCGAGCGTCTCGGCCATGGAGCGGGCGAAGCCGCCCGAACCGCCGATGTTGCCCTGCTCGATCACCCGCAGCTTCTCGCCCAGCCGCTCGGCGACCGCGTCGAAGCCGGGCTCGTCGTGCACCTTGCGCGTGCCCTGATCCACCAGGAAGATGCGGTCGATGCCCTCGAGCAGCGCCGGATCGTCGGCGATGTTGGTGAGCGTGCCCACGCAGTAGTCGGGCTTGTTGTATGTGGTCATGCCCAGGCTCAGCTGGCCGGTGGAGACGGGATCGGCGTCGGTGGTCCACGATCCGCTCTCGAGGATCAGCTCGTCGGTGCCGGTCTCATCGGTGCTGGCGATGAGGTCGAACCAGTACCAGCCGCCGTCGCTGAACGCCGTGAGGGGCAGGTCGAAGACGCTCTCGGCGCTGCCTCCGACCACACGCGAGTCGACGCGCTGCTGCACGCCCTGGGCGTTGGAACGGTAGACGATGATGGTGCCGGGACCCTGCGTGCGCAGGGTGAGGGTGACCTGATCGACCACGGTCCAGCGCTGCCAGTAGGCGGCGGGGAAGGCGTTGAAGTAGCTGGCGAAGGAGACGCGACGGCCGGAGCGCACGCGCACGCTGGTGCGTGACAGCACGTTGTCGATGTGCGCGTTCTGGCTCAGCCGCACCGGCTTTCCGCGCACCGTGGTCCAGGTCTCGGCGTCGGCGTAGAGCGGCAGCACATCGGGATCCTTGGCCAGCGGGAAAACGACGTTCTGGAGCGTGGTCGGCATCGAAGGCGCGCCTCTCTTGACTGACGGGGAGCCGGATCACCCGGCCGTTGCAACCCCCACAGTCTACCGAGGGGCTGCTCGGTACTCGCCGAGGGGCGGCTGTGCTTCGTGCGTCGCCCGCCACCCTGCGTGAGGACCGAGTCGCAGGGTCTACTCTCTGTCATCCTGCGCGAGCTTGCGAGTCGCAGGATCCACACCGTGCATCGTTCCGGTTCGATGGATCCTGCGACTCCGGCTCGTTCCTCGCCTCCGCGCAGGATGACGGGGCGGCCGCCGACCCGTCAGTCGACATCGAGGCGGTGGCTCACGCGCCACACGGCGACCGTGAGCTGCGGCACCTCCGCTGCGATCTCGCGCAGCAGCTCGAACTCGACGCGATCCGCGTTGCGACGGTGCTCGTGCGCGTCCGGGCCGCCGGAGAGCGCTGCAAGGCGCGCCAGACCGAACTCGGCCAGCTGGCCGCGATCCTCGAGCATCTCGTCGCGCAGCGCGAGGACGACCAGCTCATCGACCTCCGGCACCTCCGCCACCGCGGTGGCGGGATCCTCGCCGTCGCGCATGCGATGCTCGAGGATCGTGTCGCGCTCGAGGCGCGCATCGGACCGGAGACGCTGCAGCCGTTCGGTGGTCATCAGCACGGCGTCACCGTCCGTTCCGCAGCTGCGGCACCGCGATGGGGCCGGTGTGGCGCGGGATCGGCACGCGCCGCCAGGGCAGTTTCGTCGGCTCGGCGTCGAGCGAGGGCAGCTGGAAGTCGAAGCGCGACTTCACCGCGAGGAGCACCAGCAGCAGCCAGTTGCCCTCGATGAGCAGTCGGCTCTCGGTGAGCGACTGCACCAGCAGGGCCACCATCACCAGGAACGGCCACAGCGCGCTCGTCGCGTAGGGCAGCGGGTCGCCGAAGCCGCGGCGGGGCGGATCCACCGCGCGGAACCAGACCCGCCACATGGTGAGCACCACGAGCGGGGCGAAGGCGAGCACGCCGACGATGCCCAGCTGCAGCCAGACGTCGAGCCACGCGTTGTGCGCGCTCATCACCGTCACCCCGGCCTTGACGTCGAGCGATTCGAACGGCTCGACCCACGGCGCCCAGTAGCTCACCCAGCCCCAGCCGAACCAGGGCCGCTGCTCGGCCAGCTCGATCACCGCGTGCCAGGTCTCGAGGCGGCCCGTCATGTCGGCGCTCTTGCCGAGCAGGCCGAAGACGAAGTCGCGCGCGAAGAGCACGAGCGCGACGGCGGCCACCACCAGCGTGGTGCCGGTCAGGTAGAGCGGCACGCGCCGCTCGGGGCCGAGACGGCGGGCCCACAGCGCGAGCGCCAGCGCGACCGCCGCCGCCGCGAGCGCCACCCACACCGTCGCCCCGCGCGTCAGCAGGACCGTGGCGAGCGCGGCGCACACCCAGAACCATCCGGTGAAGGGGCGCACGAGCCCGGCGCGCAGCTGGATCCCGAACACGATCAGTCCCAGCAGGCCGATGAAGCCGAACAGCACCGAGCTGGCGACGATGCCCTGGATGGGACCGCCGGCGAACAGCAGATCGCGGCTCCAGTACAGCAGCTTCGGCACCGTTCCCGACTCGGGCACCTCGGCGATGGGCTGCAGCACGGGTTGGCGCACGACGAGCGCGACCCACAGCTCGAAGAGGAAGGAGACGCCGATGAGCCAGCGCAGCGCCGAGCCGAGCGTGCGCAGCACTTCGTGCCAGGTGAGCACGAACGCGAGCACCACGGCCAGCAGTGTCGTGGCCAGCTGCGCGGTCACGCCGAGCACGCTCTCGAGCCGGTACTGCGACCACGCGATCGAGAGCACCGCGAGCGTCAGGAACCAGTAGACGGGGGAGGGCAGCCGGTACCACCGGAAGCGCTCGGGCTTCAGCCGCACGAAGAGCACCACGCCCCAGACGGTCAGCGCCGCCGCGACGGCGAGAAAGCCCCACCATCCCAGCAGATTGCGCACGCCGTTGCTGCCGAGCGTGACGATGAAGACGCAGATCGCGTACGCGCTCACGCCGAGTCTGGTCTTGCTCTCCGCCATAGTCGGTATGGTAGAGCATGGCCCATACGGTGACCTGCGCGGGCGCAGCGGTCGTGAGCCGACGGGCCCGGAATCGAGGGGTCGGAGGGTGACGTGCTGATCTTCATCGAGAACACCCCGCGCGCCTATGCGTGGGGCTCGAAGGACGCGCTTCCCGACATGCTCGGCACCGAGCCGACGGGCGAGCCGCAGGCCGAGCTGTGGCTCGGCACGCATCCCAGCAGCCCGGCGATGGTGGCCAAGGCGAGCGCGGCGGCGCACACGCTCATCGACCTCGTCGAGAGCGACCCCGAGCGCTACGGGGTGAACGGCGGCCCGCTGCCCTTCCTGCTCAAGGTGCTGGCTATCGGCGCCCCGCTGTCGCTGCAGGTGCACCCCGACCCCCGACAGGCCGAGGCGGGGTACGCGGCCGAGGAGGCCGCAGGGGTTCCCCGTGACGCGCGGCACCGCAACTACGGCGATCCCCGCCACAAACCGGAGCTGCTCGTCGCGCTGAGCGAGGTCACGGCGCTCAGCGGGTTCCGGCCGCTCGCGGAGGTGCGCCGCGATCTCGCCCTTCTCGCGGGCGCGGCGCGCGGCGCCGCCGATCGCGACGGGGCCGAGGCGCTGGACCGGGTCTCGGAGCACCTGAGCGGCGGGGATCCCGAACGGCGGCGAGACTTTCTCGACTGGGCGTTCAGCGGCGACCCGATCGCGGCACGCGCGCTGCAGGCCATCGAGGGCGTCGCCCGCGATGCCGACAGCTCGACCGCCGCGGGCCTCGATCCCGAGCGGGCCCTCGCGCTGCGCGAGCTGGTCGCCACGCACCCGGGGGACCCGGGCGTGCTCGTGTCGCTGCTGCTGCACGTGGTGCGCCTCGCACCCGGCGAAGCCGTCTTCCTGCGCGCCCGTCAGATGCACGCCTACCTCAGCGGCATCGCGGTCGAGGTGATGGCCTCGTCCGACAACGTGCTGCGCGCCGGCCTCACCGAGAAGCACGTCGACGTCGCGGAGCTGTGCCGCATCGTCGACACCGGCGAGCTCGATGACCCCCGCTTCCCGTGCAAGCGCGTGGCGCGCGGACTCGTGGCCTGGTGCCCCGATGTGCCCGACTTCAGGCTGCTGCGGGCACGGCTCTGCGACCCCGACGGCGAATCCGGATCCCGCATCGACGACAGCGCTCCGCTCGCCGAGATCTCGGCGGAGCATCCGCTGGTGCTCATGGTGACCGCCGGCCGGGTGCGGGTGGAACGGCCGGCCGCCGACGCGGACGCGCTCGCCGAGGTGGCGACCGCCCGTCGCGGCCAGTCGCTCTACGTGTCGGCCGGCGAGCCGATCCGCCTCACCGGCCACGGCGAGGTGTTCATCGCGACCGTCGGCGAGTGAACGCGGCGGGATCGGCCGCGCCGCGCTCGCGGAGGAGATCCGCGCTCGCGCAGGAGCCTTTCGCCGACTCCTTCCTGTCTGAACGCTGAACTCCTGCACGAGCGGCGAGCCCGCACCGGATTTCCCACCGCATCGTGCGAGTACACTGGTGCGCGTGTCGAACGCCGATCTCCGTGACTCCCGAGACCCCGCAGCGCCGGGAGCCTCGCCGGGCGATCGACTCGGCGGACTCGGCCGGGTGCTCATCACCGTCTACATCGTGCTCGCGATCGCGGCGACGTTCCGCTCGATCTATCAGATCATCACGAAGTTCGACGAGGCGCCGCTGGCGTACTCGCTCTCCGCGGTCGCGGGTCTCGTCTACATCGTCGCCACCGTCGCCCTGATCAAGCGCGTGGGCGTCTGGCGCAGGATCGCCTGGTGCGCGCTGCTCTTCGAACTCTGCGGCGTGCTGATCGTCGGTGTGCTCAGCCTCGTGGCGCCCCAGCTCTTCGCGCACCCCTCCGTGTGGTCGCACTTCGGCAGCGGGTACCTCTTCATCCCGCTCGTGCTGCCGGTGCTCGGCCTGATCTGGCTGCGCCGCGTCGATCGTGCCGCGGACGGCGGGCCAGCGGGCGGCGGCTCGCGGGGCGGCAGGACCGAGGGCGCCGCCACCGCCGGGATCGAGGAATCCGCCTGATGCGCGTGATCGACACCCTCGAGGCGATCAGCCCCGAGGAGTTTCCGGACGGCAGCTGCGTGGCCATCGGCAAGTTCGACGGCCTCCACCGGGGCCATCAGTCGATCCTGCGCAGCGTGACGGACTCGGCGAAGCGCGAGGGGCGGCGATCCGTCGTGCTGACCTTCGCCAACAATCCGCTGAGCTACCTGCACCCCGAGGCATGCCCGCAGCCGCTCATGAGCAGGGAGCAGCGCCTGGAGGCCTTCCAGGCGGCCGGCGTCGACGTCTGCGTGATGCTGGAGTTCGATGCGGATCTCGCCTCGATCCCCGCCGAGCGCTTCGTCGCCGAGGTGCTGGTGGACCGTCTGCGCGCGCGGCACATCGTGATGGGCGCCGACTTCCGCTTCGGTCACCGAGGCGCCGGTGACGGCGCGCTGCTGCGCTCGCTGGGCGGACGCTACGGCTTCGAGGCCGACGTGCTCGGGCTCGTCGAGGACGGGGAGGCCGGCCAGGTGTCCTCCTCCCGCGTGCGCGAGGCGGTGCTGGCGGGCGACGTCGACGTGGCTGCCCGCATGCTCGGACGGCCGCCGGCGGTGCGGGGCATCGTGGTGCACGGCGACGCGCGCGGCCGGGAACTCGGCTTCCCCACCGCCAACCTCGGCGGTGACATCGAGGGTCTCGTGCCAGCCGACGGCGTTTACGCCGGCTGGGTCGTGGTGGACGGCGTGCGGCTCGTCGCCGCGATCTCCGTCGGCGCCAACGTGACGTTCGACCCCGAGGGGGAGTCGCGGGTCGAGGCGTTCGTGCTCGACTTCGACCGCGACATCTACGGGCAGCGCCTGGAGGTGCAGTTCGCGCTGCGGCTGCGCGGCATGGAGCGCTTCGACGCGCTCGACGCGCTGCTCGCCCAGATGCACGCCGACGTCGAGGCGACGCGCGGCCTGCTCGCGGACTGACCCGCATCCGGATCCCCGATCCGTCTCAATATCTGCGCACGCGAGATGCTGAGGCAGAACGCGCCGGCGTTAGGCGCACCTCGCGGTGGCGCTCTGCGTGAGGCGAGTCGCAGAATCTCCTGAGCCCGCACCGATGTACAGCCGCGGGTGATAGGATCATGAGCACGGTCGCGCGAGCGCTTCGCGAGCCCCATGCCGCGCATGAGGTCAGGCTCTGAACCCGCGAGCGACCTGCGCCTCGGCACACGCGCCGAGATCGCACCACGCTGATCAGGAGATCCATTGGCAACCACCACTGCCACGCGTCAGTCCGCCTCGAAGGGCAAGTCCGCTGCGAAGGACAAGGCAGCGCAGACGAGAGACGCCGGCGCTTCGACGCGCTCGAACGGCCGCCGCAAGCACACCCACAACGAGGGCATCATCCCGCTGCTGGCCCGCGCCGTGCGCGAGGTCGAGGCCTCGGCCCAGCGCGGCAAGGCGAGCCCGGCCGGCCGCACCAAGTTCCACGTGATCGCGCTGCTCATGCGCGAGGAGCGCGCCCGCGTCAAGACCGACGAGACGGTGAGCGACTCCGAGCGCGCCGAGACGCTGAAGCGGCTCGACGGCGTCGCGGCGATCCTCGCCAAGACCGCCGCCCGCGACACCAGCCTCATCACGCTGCTCGAACCCGCGGCTCCCATCACCGAGGCCACGCGGCTGCTGAAGCGCAAGATGCTCACGCAGGCGGGCATCGCGCTGCCGGAGGAGGAGAAGGCGGCCCCGGAGCCGGCGCAGACCTTCGTGCCGCCGGAGCTCGCGGAGCGCCAGGTCGAGCCCGTCGGCATCGACGCCCGGATGATGGCCAACCCGTTCCTCGCGCCCGACCTCGCCCCGCCGCGCAAGCCGACCCCGGTGGTGCGTCTGGCGAACTGGGAGCTGCTGGGCCCGCTGCTCAAGTCCTTCGAGCAGGGCGGCGGCGGATCCGCGTGCATGGATCTGCCCGCTCCGCCGGTGCCGGATCGCCTCGCTCCCGCCGGGCGCGAGCTGATGCCGCACCAGGCGCGTTTCCTCGCGAGTGTGGCCGAGGGGCACCGCAGCTTCCTGCTGGCCGACGAGCCCGGTCTCGGCAAGACCGCGCAGTCCGTGCTCGCGGCGAGCGTCTCCGGCAGCTACCCGCTGCTCGTGGTGGTGCCCAACGTCGTCAAGATGAACTGGGCCCGCGAGGTGGAGCGGTGGACGCCGCAGCGTCGCGTCACCGTCATCCACGGCGACGGGCAGGACATCGACCCCTTCGCCGACGTGTTCGTGGTGAACTACGAGATCCTCGATCGGCACCTGAGCTGGATCTCGCGCTTCGGCTTCAAGGGCATGGTCGTCGACGAGGCCCACATGATCAAGAACGTGCAGTCGCAGCGATCCCGCAACGTGCTGGCGATCGCCGAGCGGATCCGCGAGCGCACCCCGGGCGTCTCGCCCCTGCTCATCGCGCTCACCGGCACGCCGCTCATCAACGACATCGACGACTTCCGCGCCATCTGGCGCTTCCTGGGCTGGACCGAGGCCGACAAGCCGGGTCCCGAGCTCATGGCGCTGCTCGAGAACAACGGCTGGACTCCGGCCGATCCCGCGTTCTACCCCGAAGCGCGGCAGAGCGTGATCGACATGGGCATCGTGCGTCGCCGCAAGATGGACGTCGCCGCCGATCTGCCCGCGAAGCGCGTGGTGGATCTTCCCGTCGAGCTGGACGACGAGATGGGGCGCGGGATCCGCGAGGCCGAGGCGCAGCTGGCCCGCAAGCTGCTGGATCGCTTCACGGCGGTCAAGAACGGCAAGCTGGGGCAGAAGCTCAGCGACGAGGCCATCATCCGCATGGTGTGCGCGCAGGAGCTCGAGGAGTCGAACGCCTCGGCCGACGGCATGAACGTGTTCACGATGGTGCGGCAGATCGGCCAGGCGAAGGCCTCGCTCGCGGCCGACTACACCGCGCAGCTCGCGCGCTCGGTGGGCAAGGTGGTGTTCTTCGCCAAGCACATCGACGTGATGAACCGGGTGGAGGCTCAGCTGGCCGAGGCCGGGCTGAAGACGGTCTCGATCCGCGGCGACCAGACCGCGACGTTCCGTCAGGAGCAGATCGACGCCTTCAACAAGGATCCCGAGGTCGCTGTGGCCGTGTGCTCGCTGACCGCTGCGGGTGTCGGCGTGAACCTGCAGGCCTCGTCGAACGTGGTGCTGGCCGAGCTGAGCTGGACCGACGCCGAGCAGACGCAGGCGATCGACCGCGTGCACCGCATCGGGCAGGACGAGCCGGTCACCGCGTGGCGCATCGTCGCCGCGCAGACCATCGATGCGAAGATCGCCGAGCTCATCGACGGCAAGGCCGGACTCGCGGCGCGCGCGCTCGACGGTGCGTCGGCGCCGGCCGAGGAGGCCGACTCGGTGCAGCTGCTCGCCCTCATCGGCGTGCTGGAGAAGGCGGTGGCGCAGGCGAACGCGTAGCGCTCGCTACGCCGGGCCGCACGCACGGCACCTGGCAGCTTCCGTTCCGAATCTGGCGGGAATGCGCGTGTTCGTGTGGATCCGGCCAACGCTACGATAGGGGCGGTGCCCTGGAGACCCCGTGTGTCCGGGTGCGTCGAGCGAGACGGACGAGGAGAGGCTCATGCGCATAGGTGTGCTCTGCTCCGGCGGCGACAGCCCCGGCATGAACGCTGCGATCCGCGGTGCGGTGCTGCGGGGCGTCGATGTGCACGGCTTCGAGATGGTCGGCTTCATGGACGGCTGGCGCGGATTCTACGAGGCCGATCTGGTGCCGTTGGATCGTCAGGCCGTGCGCGGCATCTCCCCCCTCGGGGGAGTGATCCTCGGAACCAGTCGAGTGCAGCCCTTCGTGAGCGGCGCGGGTGACGAGGCCGATCTGCAGGTGATCCGGGATCGCGCGGCCGAGTACGGGATCGACGGCTTCCTGCTCATCGGCGGCAACGGCACCCAGACCGTCGCGAAGCTGCTGGCCGACGCCGGCATCCGCGCCATCGGCCTCCCGAAGACCATCGACAACGACCTCGGCGGCACCGACTACACCTTCGGCTTCGACACCGCCGTGTCGATCGCGGCAGAGGCGATCGACCGGCTGCGCACAACCGGCGAATCCCACAGCCGCTGCATGGTGCTCGAGGTGATGGGGCGCAACGCCGGGTGGATCGCGCTGCACGCCGGCATGGCCGGCGGCGCCCAGGTCACGCTGATTCCCGAGCACCCGGAATCGATCGAGCAGATCTGCGAGTGGGTGCTGAGCGTGCGTGATCGCGGTCGCTCCTCCCTCGTGGTCGTCGCGGAGGGGTTCAAGCTGGAGGGCTCGGACGGTGAGGTGACCCGCGAGGGGCTCGACGGTTTCGGGCGACCGCGGCTCGGCGGGGTCGCCGAGTTGCTCGCGCCCCTCATCGAGCAGCACACGGGCATCGAGACGCGGGCCACGGTGCTGGGGCATGTGCAGCGCGGGGGATCACCCACAGCCTTCGACCGCGTGCTCGCGACGCGCACCGGGATCGCCGCGGCCGACGCCGCTCAGGCCGGGCATTGGGGCACCATGGCGGGCCTGCACGGCGACCGCATCGAGCTGGTGCCGCTCGAGGAGGCCGTCGGCAAGCTCAAGACCGTGCCCGAGGCGCGCTACGAGGAAGCCCGCCTCAACTTCGGGTGAGGCCGGGCGCGCCTGTGCCGAGCGGCCCGCCGCTGGTTGAGCGAGGAGCGTCCCCGCCGGTTGAGCGAGGAGCGCAGCGACGAGTCGAAACCCGGCTGCCTCGGTTTCGATACTTCGACTCGTCGCTGCACTCCTCGCTCAGCACAACGCTCGCTGCGCTCGCTCAACCGGCGGCACCGGCGGGCTCGCTCGACCGGCGCGGCGGCGACGCCGCTTACGCGCCGAGGAGGGCCTGGACCTCCTGCAGTGAGGGGTTCGTCGCCGTCTTCCCGTCGGGGAAGACGAGCGTCGGCACCACCGCGTTGCCGCCGTTGACCGACTTCACGAGATCCTCGGTGCCGGGCGTCTCCTCGATGTTGACCACCGTGTAGCCGATCCCGGTCTTGTCGAGCATCAGCTTGAGCCGCTTGCAGTACCCGCACCACTCCGTCGAGAACATGGTGACCGATCCCTGCTCGGGGATGAAGTCGTTCAGGTCCGCGGTGCTCATGCTGCCTCCTCGATATCGATACATCGCAAGCCTATCCCCGGTGCTCGTGAACGAGCCGAGGATCGGGCCGAGAGGCAGCCGGCCTGATCGAGGGGTGCGGGGATCCGGTGAATCGGGGAAGGTCCCGCAGAACTCCTCGGTCGCTCCCAGGTAAACGGCGGGTGAACTGGGTGCCCTCAGCTTGACCTCCCGGAATCGAGGTGAAACCATGAATACGGCGCGCCAGCGGCCATCTCCGCACATCGGGAATCCGGTGAACGGAAGGTGACTTCGCGGGTGTTCCAGGACCTCTGATCCCGAACGAAAGACGCCGGTGGAAATCACCCTCATCGTGCTGCTGGTCATCGCACTGGCGCTGTTCTTCGACTTCACCAACGGTTTCCACGACACCGCCAACGCGATGGCGACGCCCATCGCGACGGGGGCGCTGAAGCCGAAGACCGCGGTGCTGCTCGCCGCGATCCTCAACCTCGTCGGCGCCTTCCTCTCGACCGAGGTGGCCAAGACGATCTCGGGCGGGCTCATCAACGAGGGCGATGGCGGCGTGCTCATCAGCCCGGAGATGATCTTCGCCGGCCTCATCGGCGCCATCGTCTGGAACCTGCTGACCTGGCTCTACGGGCTGCCCTCCAGTTCTTCCCACGCGCTCTTCGGCGGCCTCATCGGCGCCGCGATCGTCGGAGCGGGCATCAATGCGATCAACGGCGGCGTCTTCCTCTCGAAGATCCTGATCCCGATGGTCGCCGCCCCGCTCACCGCGGGCATCGTGGCCTTCACCGCTACCCGGGTCGCGTACGCCATCACCCGCCGCCACGACGGCAAGAAGGACGGCCGCGGTCGTTTCCGCTACGCCCAGATCGCCTCGTCGTCGCTCATCGCGCTGGCGCACGGCACCAACGACGCGCAGAAGACGATGGGCGTGATCACGCTCACCCTCGTCGCCGCGAACCTGCAGGATCCGGGCACGGGCCCGCACTTCTGGGTGATCGCCGCCTGCGCCTTCGCCATCGCGCTCGGCACGTACTCGGGCGGCTGGCGCATCATCCGCACGCTCGGCGCCGGCCTCACCCAGGTCAAGCCGGCGCAGGGCTTCGCCGCCGAGACGAGCACCGCGGCCACCATCCTCGCCTCGAGCCATCTCGGCTTCGCGCTCTCGACCACCCAGGTCGCCTCGGGTTCGGTCATCGGCTCGGGCCTCGGCCGCCGAGGCTCGAGCGTGCGCTGGCGCGCGGTGGGCCGCATCAGCCTCGGCTGGCTCTTCACGCTCCCGGCGTCGGGTGCGGTGGCCGCCGTGGCCGCGCTCATCGCCCACATCGGGCCGATCGGCATCGTCATCGACGCCGTGCTCGGATTCGGGTTCATCCTCTTCATCTTCTGGCGCTCCAGGCGCAACAAGGTCGATCACTCCAACGCGATCCCGGTGCCCGATGTGGCCGAGTCGGGGTACGCGGTGCGCATCCGCAAGGGCAAGGTGAAGCCCCTCAAGACCAAGACCGGCACCATCCCGCCGCTCACCCCGGTGGCGCAGTCGGCCGTGCGCGACGACATCGCGGCGCGCGAGGCCGTGAAGGCCGCGCGCGAAGCCGAGGTCTCGGAGCTCGCCGGCAAGGTCGACGACGCGGAGCGGGGGAGCGCACGATGAACATCGACTGGATGGCGTTCCTGATCGTCTTCGCCGCGGCCCTGCTCGCCGCCGTGTTCGTGGTCACGCTGTACTCGCTGGGGATCCGCTTCCTCGCGACCCCCGCACCTCCTGCGCGCCTCGCGGACGGCACTCTCGAACCCAGCGGCCCCTCGCGCGACGACGAGGACGATGACGTCGACGACATCGGCCGCCCCAGATGGGCGACCATCGCCGCCAACGTCTGCTTCGGCCTGTCGGTGCTGGTGGTGCTCGTGGGGATCTTCCTCATCATTCCCGCGCTTCACTTCTGGTGAGCCGGGTCCGCCGCGCAGGTTGAGCGAGCGGAGCGAGCGGAAACCCGAGGCCCCTGGTTTCGACTCCGCTGCGCTCCGCTCAACCGGCGATGATCCTCGCCGTGTTGATCCGCCGCCGTGTGCGGCGATTGCGCAGAAGGATCGCAACGCTGCGCGTTGCTTTCCCCTTCTGCGCAGATAGGGTGGGCGCATGAGCGACAACACGGATCGGATCTCCGGCCTCGTCGCCGGCCTGCGGCACGGTTTCGAGCGCGGGATCACGCGGCCCGAGGACTGGCGGCGGGAACAGCTGCAGCGCCTGCGCACCCTGCTGCTCGAGCGCGGAGATGACTTCGAGCGAGCGCTCCACGACGACCTGGGCAAGTCCGGCACGGAGGCGCAGCTCACCGAGATCGGCTTCCTCGTCACCGAGATCGATCATGCGCTGCGCCACCTCTCGCGCTGGATGCGGCCCCAGCGGGTGAGCGTGCCCCTCGCGGCGCAGCCGGCGGCCGCCCGCGTCGTGCCGGAACCGCTGGGCGTCGTGCTGGTCATCGCCCCCTGGAACTACCCGCTGATGCTGGCGCTGTCGCCCGTCGTCGGAGCGCTCGCGGCGGGCAACGCGGTCGTGATCAAACCGAGCGAGCTGGCTCCGGCCACCTCCTCGCTCATCGCCAGGCTGGTACCCGATGCGCTGGATCGGCGCGCCGTCGCCGTCGTTGAGGGCGGGGTGGCGGAGACCACGGTGCTGCTCGAGCAGCGATTCGACCACATCTTCTACACCGGCAACGGGCGAGTGGGCCGCATCGTGGCCCGCGCCGCGGCCGAGCACCTCACGCCGATCACGCTCGAGCTCGGAGGCAAGTCCCCGGTGTACGTGGACGGCACCGCGCCGCTCGCCGAGACCGCCAAGCGCATCGCCTGGGGCAAGTTCATGAACGCGGGCCAGACCTGCGTGGCCCCCGACTACGTGCTCGGCCGTCCCGAGGTGCTGCGCCGCCTGGCTCCCGCGATCGGCGACGCCGTGCACGAGCTCTACGGCAGCGCCAGCGCGCGCAACCCGGACTACGGCCGCATCATCAACGATGCCCAGTTCGAGCGTTTGCTCGGCTACCTCGGCGACGGCGAGATCGAGGTCGGCGGCGATCACGACGCGACGAGCCGCTTCATCGCCCCCACCGTGCTGTCCGGCGTCTCCCGCGACGCGGCCGTGATGCGCGACGAGATCTTCGGTCCGATCCTGCCCCTCGTCGAGGTCGATGATCTGGACGACGCACTCGCCTTCGTCACGGGACGGGACAAGCCCCTCGCCGCCTATGTCTTCAGCGAGGATCCCGGCGCGCGAGCACGCTGGGAGCGCGAGACCAGCTCGGGCGCACTGAACTTCGGCGTGCCCGTGCTGCACCTCGTGGCGCCCGAACTGCCGTTCGGCGGTGTGGGCGAGAGCGGTATGGGCGCCTACCACGGCGAGCGGTCGTTCCGCGTGTTCAGCCACGAGAAGGCCGTGCTCTCGAAGCCCCTCGCGCCGGACACCCTGGGCCCGACCATCATGCCGCCCTTCACGGCGCAGAAGAACACGCTCGTGCGTCGCTGGCTGCGCCGGCTCATGTGACCGAACGGGTATCACCGAACCGACATGCTGTCGTGAGTAGGATTGTGCCGTGGAAGAGCGCAGAAGCGGCGCCGGTAACGGCGCACCGGATACGGCCGACGATGCTGCGCACGAGCTGCCGCTCGGTGTCAGAGTAGCCGCGGCCTGGTCGTGGCGGCTGATCCTCATCGGGCTCGCGCTCGCCGGCTTCCTGTGGCTCATCGTGCAGGTGCGCATCATCGTGATCCCGCTGCTCGTCGCTATCCTGCTCACCGCTCTGCTCGCACCGGTGGTGCACTGGTTCGAACGCCAGGGCGCACCGCGCTGGCTGGGCGTCGTGACCGCTCTCGCGCTCTTCGGCGCGGCGGTGTGGATCCTCGTCACGCTCATCACCACGCAGCTGCGCAACGGCTTCGAGGATGTCGCCAGGCGCTCGGAAGAGGTCTGGTGGGAGGCGCTGCACTGGGCTGAGGCGACATTCGGGATCTCGGCGACCGAGATCGAGGCCTTCACGGGGCAGATCTGGAAGACGATCGAGGGGCACCAGTCCGAGATCTGGAGCGGGGCCCTCGGAGTGGCCACGACAGCGGGCCAGTTCGTCGCCGGGGCGCTGCTCGCCGTGTTCTCGCTCATCTTCATGCTCATCGACGGCAAGCGCATCTGGTTCTGGGTGGTCGGCTTCCTGCCGGCCAAGGCCCACGCGGCCGTCGACGCGGCAGGACGCGCCGGCTGGATCTCCGTCGGGCAGTACGTTCGCGTGCAGATCTTCGTCGCCTTCGTCGACGCCGTCGGCATCGGAGTCGGCGCCGCGCTGCTCGGGGTGCCGCTCGCGATACCCATAGCGATCCTCGTCTTCCTGGGCTCCTTCATCCCGTTCCTCGGCGCCATCACCACCGGCGCCCTCGCCGCATTCATCGCGCTCGTCTACAACGGGCCCGTGAACGCGCTCATCATGCTGGGCGTGGTGATCCTCGTCAACCAGATCGAGGGCCACGTACTGCAGCCGTTGGTCATGGGCAGCGCCGTCAAGGTGCACCCGCTGGGCGTCGTGCTCGCCGTCTCGACCGGCGCGCTGCTCGCGGGGATCCCCGGGGCTCTCTTCGCCGTTCCCATCGCGGCGTCGGCCAACTCCATCGTCAATACGCTGGTGCAGCGGCAATGGGAATCCGGATCGGATCCTGTCGCCGATTACCACCGGCGGGAAAAGATTCACCACAGGGCCCGGCATCGGGCCCGCGCGCTCGCAAGACTGCAGCGCAAGGAAGGACAGTCATGACCGAGGCTCAGCCGGCCCTCGTACTGGGGGACTTCGAGCACGCGCTCGACATCGTGCACCGGGTGACTCAGCGCACGCCGCTGGAGTCGTCGCGATACCTCGCCGAGATTCTGGGCGTGCCGAAGGTCTACCTGAAGTGCGAGAACCTGCAGCGCACCGGCGCCTACAAGCTGCGCGGCGCCTACAACCGCCTCAGGCAGCTGTCCGACGAGGAGCGGGCCAGGGGAGTGGTGGCGGCGTCGGCCGGCAACCACGCTCAGGGTGTCGCCTTCGCGGCGCGAGAGCTCGGGATCAAGGCCACCATCTTCATGCCGCTCGGTGTGGCTCTGCCCAAGCTGCAGGCGACCCGCGGCTACGGCGCCGAGGTGGTGCTCGAGGGGGCGACCTTTGACGAGACCAACCGGGCGGCGCGGCAGTTCGTCGAGGACACCGGCGCGCTCTTCGTGCCCCCCTTCGATGACCCCTCGGTGATCGTGGGCCAGGGCACGGTGGCGCTCGAGATCCTCGAGGTGGCGCCCGAGGTCGAGACCATCATCGTGCCCATCGGCGGCGGCGGACTCATCTCGGGTGTGGCGGCCGCTGCCAAGCAGCTCGCCGAGCGCGAGGGGCGGCCCATGCGCATCATCGGTGTGCAGTCGGAGAATGCAGCTCCGTTCAAGCCGTCGCTCAAGGTCGGGCGTCCCGTGACGGTCGAGACGCGACCCACGATCGCCGACGGCATCGCGGTCGCCCGTCCGGGAGACCTCAACTTCGAGATGGTGCGCCAGTACGTCGACGAGGTCGTCACGGTGAGCGACGACGACATCGCGCGCGCCATCGTCATGCTGCTCGAGCGGGCCAAACTGGTGGTCGAACCCGCGGGCGCGGCGGGTGTCGCGGCGATTCTCGCGGGCAAGGCGCACGTGAACGGCGTCACCGCGACGATCCTCTCCGGCGGCAACATCGACCCGCTGCTGCTGCAGCGCGTGATCGGCCACGGCCTCGCCGCCTCGGCGCGGTACCTCAAGCTGCGCATCCTGCTGCCGGATGTGCCGGGCCAGCTCGTGCGCACGGCGTCGATCGTCGCCTCGCAGAACGCGAACGTGGTCGAGGTGATCCACACCCGTCACGCGACGGAGCTGCCGGTCAGCGAGGTGGAGCTCGAGCTGCACATCGAGACCCGCGGCAATGAGCACGGGGACGCGGTCGCCCAGGCGCTGCGCGAGGCCGGCTATACGGTGCGGGTGGGCGAGCGGTACTGACGACTCCCCGCCCAGCGGCCATACGACGACGCCCGCCCCGGTTCTCCGGGGCGGGCGTCGTCGTATTCGCGACCCTCGGGAATGTAGTGCTTGTGTGTCGAAATGATGTTATGTAGTATCTGCTACAAGCGTACACCCGTACGATACCGCTTCGACGCAAGGATTCGATGATGAACTCCAAACGCCCTATTCGGACACCCCTCCGCGGTCGCGCGCTTCGCGCCGGCGCGGCCGTCGCAGCCGCGACGCTCGGCCTGGGCATGGTCGCCTGCGCCCCCTCCGGCAACGCGTCCTCGGGCGGGAGCGGCGGCGATCGCGCGCTCATCGCCCTGGTCCAGGAGCCCGGCGTTCTGAACTACCTGTTCGCATCCCAGAGCGGCGCTGAACTCACCCGCGCGCTCGTGCAGGAGCCGATGTTCACGATCTCGGAGTCGGGGGAGTACGAGCCCTGGCTCGCCGAGGAGATCCCCACGCTGGACAACGGCGGCATCTCCGAGGACGGCAAGACCATCACCTTCAGGATCAAGGAGGGGGTGACCTGGTCCGACGGCGAGGATTTCACCGCCGAAGATCTCGCGTTCACCGTCGCAGCGGTCCAGGATCCCGCTTCGCTGATCGTCACGGACCCGGAGTACGGCGCCATCGAATCGACGAAGGTGATCGACCCGCAGACCCTCGAGGTCGGCTTCACGACCCCGACTCCCTCATTCCTCAACCTGTTCCAGGTGACCCTTCCCGCACACGAGTTCGACTCCCCGGCGATCGAGGAGAGCGATCCGCAGGTGAGACTCCCGCTCGGCACCGGACCGTTCGTGCTCGAGGAGTGGAAGTCCGGTGACAGCATCACCCTCGATCGCAACGACGACTACTGGGTCGATCCGGAGCTTCCCAAGCTCGACGGTGTGACCGTCAAGATCACCCCGGATCGCGAGTCCACCATGACCGCCTTCGCCGGCGGCGAGTACGACTCGGTGTTCTTCTTCACGGGCGCCGATTTCGAGAACCTCACCCAGCAGGAGGCCGACGGGGCCCCGATCACCACGAGTATCAGCGAGCAGCCCTGGTTCGTCGAGTGGCTGTGGCTGAACCACAGCGATAACGGCGAACTCGGTACACCCCATCCGGTCCTCGGCGATCCGGCGATCCGCGAGGCCATCGACCGCGGTATCGACCGGCAGGCGATCATCGACGATGTGCTCGGCGGCTTCGGCTCGCTCACCGGGAGCTTCCTGTACTCCGGTGTCGGATCGGTGCCCTCCGAGCCGGCCGCATTCGACTCGGCGGCCGCCGCGAAGGTCCTCGACGCCGCCGGCTGGGTCCCGGGAGCCGACGGCATCCGCGAGAAAGACGGCGTGCGCGCCAGCCTCAAGTTCCAGACGATCGCCGGCGACCACGTCCGCGAACTGTACCAGCAGCTCATCCAGCAGAACCTGGCCGAGATCGGCATCGAGGTGAAGATCGAGAACGTCCCCTCGAACCGGCTCTTCGACAGCCGCGACCAGGGCGGTCTCCTCTCCACCGGCAATTTCGACATGGCGATGTCCCGCGACGGGTACGCCCCGGATCCCACGACCTGGATCTCGCAGTTCACGACCTCCTCGATCCCGAGCGACGACAATCCCTCCGGGATCTCCGCGACCTGGTGGAGCGATGAGGACTACGACCGGCTCGTGCAGGAGGCGTCGAGCGAGATGGACGCCGAGAAGCGCAACGCGATCCTCGGCGAGATCAACACCCTGTTCACGGAGGAGCGGGTCGCGATCCCGCTCTACGCCGGGATCAACGGCATGGCCTGGAACTCGCGACTGACGGGGGTCGACACCGACTCCTGGTACGGCGCCTGGACGCCGATGAGCGTCGCGAACTGGGAGGTCGCCGGAGCGGGCAGCGATGGCTAGCTACCTGATCCGTCGCCTGCTGCAGGCGGTGCCGCTGCTCATCGCGATCAGCATCGTCGTCTTCGCGCTCCTGCAGATGACACCGGGCGGGCCGCTCTCCATGGGGGAGGGCGGCTCCAACCCGGCGGCGGCTGCGCAGATGGCGAAGATCCGCGAGCAGTACGGGCTCAACGATCCGATCCCGGTGCAGTACCTGCACTGGATCGGGGGAGTGGTCACGGGCGACTGGGGCGATTCCTTCAAGACCGGTCAGCCCGTGCTGCAGGTGATCGGAGAGCGCGTGGGGGTCACCCTCACCGTGTCCGGGCTGGCCTTCTTGCTGTCCACGGTCATCGCCCTCATCATCGGCGTGATCGCGGCGGTCAATCGCCAGTCGGCCTTCGACTACACCACCACCGGCCTCTCGTTCATCGGGCTCGCAACGCCGAGCTTCTGGTTCGCGCTCATGCTCGTCTACGTGTTCTCGTTCCAACTCGGCTGGCTCCCCGCCTCCGGGCTGCAGGATCTGCGCGCGGGCTACACCGGTTTCGACGGTGCGATCGACCGGATCCGCCACCTGATCCTGCCGGTCGCCGTGCTGAGCCTCGTGAGCGTTGCGAGCCTCACCAGATACGTGCGCGCGTCGATGCTCGATGTGCTCGCGCAGGACTACATCCGCACCGCTCGCGGAAGCGGTCTCGCCGAGCGGACCGTCATCGTGGGGCACGCGCTGAAGAACGCGGCGATCCCCGTGACGACCGTGGTGCTGCTCAGCATCCCGGAGATATTCCTCGGAGCGGTCATCACCGAGACCATCTTCGGCCTCCCCGGGATGGGGCGCCTCTTCATCGAGTCGGCCAATGAGCGGGACTATCCGGTGCTGCTCGGGCTGCTCATGATCGCCGCTCTGCTCGTCGTCATCGCCAACCTCGTCGCGGACCTCGTCTACGCGCGACTCGATCCGAGGATCAGCTATGCCTAGCCCCACCACCGGCGCGGTGGGCGCGGCCGTCGCCCGCGTCCGCCCGAGAACCTCGCGCCCAGCCGGCTTCCTGCGCCGCTTCATGCAGCACCGGCTCGCCGTCGTCGGCGCGATCATCCTGATCATCATCGTGCTCGCCGTCGCGATCGGACCGTTCCTCGTGCCGTTCGCTCCGGAGGGGGTCGACCTCGCCGCGAAGAACCAGGCTCCGTCGCTCACCCACTGGATGGGGACGGACGAGCTCGGGCGCGACCAGCTGTCCCGGGTACTGACCGGAGGACGCCTCACGCTCTCGGTCGCCGCGGCGGCGGTCATCTCCTCACTCGCCCTCGGCGTCACGGTCGGCGCCGTAGCCGGCTACTGCGGTGGCATCGTCGACAACCTCCTCATGCGGATCGTCGACGTCTTCTACTCGCTCCCGGGGCTCTTCGTCGTGATCCTGCTCGTCACGCTCATCGGCCCCAGTTTCTGGGCGATCGTCATCTCGATCGCCCTGTTCAGCTGGATGAACACGGCCCGACTCGTGCGTGCCGCCTGCCTCGCCGAGAAGCAGCAGGAGTTCGTCTCGGCGGCCCGCGGGCTCGGCGCCCGCGATCTCCGGCTCGCGACGGTGCACGTCCTGCCCGGTGCGATCACCCCGATCGTCGTCACCGCGACCCTCGGCATCGCCGCCGCGATTCTTGCGGAGTCGGCGCTGTCCTTCCTCGGCATGGGCTTCCAGCCGCCGGAGTCGACCTGGGGCGCGCTGCTGAATCAGTCCGTGAAGTCGGTCATCACGCAGGGGCACTGGTGGAGAGGATTCTTCCCCGGCCTCATGATCTTCCTCGTCGCGCTCGCCGTGAACTACATCGGCGACGGCCTCGGGGACGCACTCGATCCGCGACGGAGGAGGAACTGATGTCGGAATCACTGCTCAGCATCGACGGTCTCGGCGTCGAGTTCCGCTCCGAGGGCCGTCCGCTCGTCGCGGTCGACGGGGTCAGCCTCGAACTGGCGCGCGGTGAAGCGCTCGCGATCGTGGGAGAGAGCGGATCCGGGAAGTCGGTGTCGTCGCTCGCGCTCATGGGCCTGCTCCCGCGCACGGGCGTCCAGCTGTCCGGATCCGCGCGCTTCGACGGCATCGAGCTGCTCGGAGCCGATCCGCGCGCTCGCCGCATCCGCGGTGATCGCATCGCGATGATCTACCAGGACGCGATGACTGCGCTCAACCCGACCCTCACGATCGGCAAGCAGTTCTCGTTGGTGCTCCGGGCCCATGGCGAGAGACGGCGGGGCGAGATCATGGCGCGGACCATCGCGACGCTCGAGCGCGTCGGGATCTCGAACCCGAGCGAGCGCCTCGGCTCGTACCCGCACCAGTTCTCCGGAGGTCAGCTGCAGCGCATCATGATCGCGCTGGCGCTGATCGGAGAACCGGAGCTGCTGATCGCGGACGAGCCGACCACCGCGCTCGACGTCACCGTGCAGGCCCAGATCGTCGATCTGGTGATGGGGCTCCGCGCCGAGCTGGGCATGGCGGTCATCTGGATCACCCACGACCTCAGCGTCATCGCGAGGCTCGTCGACCGCATCGCGGTCATGTATGCGGGACGGCTCGTCGAGGAGGGGCCGGTGGTCGAGGTGCTGCTCCGCCCCGCGCACCCCTACACGGCGGGCCTCATCGCCTCGCTGCCGCGGATCGACCGGCCGTCGCAGCGGCTCGAGCCGATCCCCGGCGGCCTCCCGACGGTCACCGAGTCGGAGCCGCTCTGCCGTTTCGCGGACCGCTGTCCGATGGCATCGAGTCGTTGCCGCGAGGCGCTGCCGCCCGTGGTGCGGATCGGCGCCGACCACACCGTGTCCTGCGTCCACCCGCTCAGACAGTCGGCGCCCGACCGCCGGCTCGCACACCAGGAGGCCTCATGACGAACACGTCACCCGATGTCCTCGTCCGCGTCGAGGATGTCGCGAAGGAATACCCGATCAAGGGCGGGATCATGCGCCGCACGGTCGGCAATGTGCACGCGGTCTCCGGGGTCACCCTCGAGGTTCGGCGGGGCGAGACCCTCGGGCTCGTCGGCGAATCGGGCTCGGGCAAGTCCACCCTCGGGCGGATGCTCGTGCGGCTCGAGGAGCCGACGGCCGGTTCGATCCGGATCGGCGATTCGGATCCGGATCGTCCGCCGACCCCGGCCGAGCGTCGCCGCGCCCAGCTCGTCTTCCAGAACCCGCAGACCTCGCTCAACCCGCGGGTCAGCATCGGCAGCTCCATCGCCGAGCCGCTCCGCGTCCACCGGAGTCTTCCGGCCCGGGATATCCCGCAGCGCGTCGCGGAACTGCTCGAACTCGTCCGGCTGCAGCCCTCGTTCGCGGATCGCCTGCCGTTCGAGCTGTCCGGCGGACAGCGGCAGCGCGTCGGCATCGCTCGGGCGCTCGCCTGCGACCCCGAGTTCCTCGTGCTCGACGAGTCGATCGCCTCGCTCGACGTGTCCGTGCAGGCGCAGATCATCAACCTGCTCACGGACCTGCAGCGCGATCTGGGGTTGAGCTACGTCTTCATCACTCACGACCTGTCCGTCGCGCGGCACGTCAGCGACCGGATCGCGGTGATGTATCTCGGGCAGATCGTCGAGCTCGGGCCGGCGGAGGAGGTGATCCAGCATCCGCAGCACCCGTATACGCGGGCTCTGCGATCGGCGATACCGGTGCCGGATCCGGAAGCCGACACCGTGCGCGACCGCATCGTGCTCGTCGGTGAGATCCCGAGCCCCGTCACCCCGCCGAGCGGCTGCCGGTTCCGCACCCGCTGCCGCTTCGCCACGGAGCTCTGCGCGGCGGAGCAGCCCGAGCTCGTCCCGCTCCCGGGCGGCGCCCCGGTATCCGTCGCCTGCCATCACCTCTCGACCGTTCAGGAGTCCTCATGACCGTCCATCTTCCGCGCTTCACCTTCTCCGGGTCGCCCGAGGAGATCGGCCGCCAGTACGGGTCGTCGTGCCGGGCCGGGATCCGGCGCCATCTCGACCGACTCCGCGATCGCTTCGATGCGGGCGGGATCCCCGCCGATCGCGCCGCCGAACGCTCACTCGGCTACCGCGAGGCGGTGCGCAGGGTGTCGCCCGACCTGGACGAGGAGCTGGTCGGTCTCGCCGAGGGAGCGGGCATCTCACTCGGCGAGGCCTACCTCCTGCAGCTCCGTGCGGAGATCTACGCCGACCTCGTCGGGGATCTCGAAGCGTCCAACGAGTGCACGACCTTCGCGTTCGAGCCCGAGGCCACCGACACCGGAACCACGTTCACCGGGCAGAACGCCGATCTCCCCGCCATGTACCGCGACCTCCTCGTGGTGGTCGAGTTCCGCCCCACGGGTGGACCGGCGATCCTCATGGTCGTGCCCGCCGGGCAGATCTCCTACATCGGGATCAACGACTCCGGGCTCTCGGCCTTCGCGAACTTCCTGACATGCGAGGGCTGGCGCACCGGGTATCCGCGGTACCTGTTCACCCGGCTCGCCCTGCAGCATCGCGACCTCGACTCCGCGGTCGCCGCGGTCGAGTCGCTCGATCGAGCGTCGTCTCGGAACCTGCTCCTGCAGGGCGGCGGCCGGGCCGTCGACTTGGAGAACACCCCCGAGCGCATGACGCGGCTGCTCCCCGAGCAGGGGCGGATCTTCCACTCGAACCACTACCTCTCGGACGAGCTGCGCGAAGAGGAGCGCTCGATCGGCGATCGTCTGCGGAACTCCGAGATCCGGTATCGCCGGATCGCAGAACTCGCCGGCCCCGTTTCCGGCCCGATGAGCCGCGAGCGGATCGCCGGGATCATGCGCGACCGGCAGGATCCCGAGAACGCCATCTCCGTGGAATTCGACGACCGGCACGAGTTCGGCGAGTACATGACGGTCTGCGGGGTCATCGCCGAGCCGGAGGCGGGCCTCTTGTGGGTGAGCGCCGGCCCGCCGTCTCAGCGCCCGTATGCCGCCTTCGGATTCCAGGGCGCCGATCTTCCCGACCACATCCTCTGAACTCGAACGAAGGAGCTCCTCATGCGCACCACCCCGGGCCACGGCCGCAACCTCAGCTACTACCACTTCGGCCAGACGCCGTTTTTCGCGGCGCAGACCGACCAGCGATTCTCCTACTGCCTCGCCGTGCCCGAGGGCTACGAGGAGGACGGCGACGAGGTCCTCGACCTGCTCGTCCTGGTCCACGGAACCGAGCGCAACCCGGTCGCCTATCGGGACCTCTTCACCGCGTTCGCGAACGAGCACCGATGCATCGTGCTCGCTCCGCTCTTCCCGGTCGGGATCATCGAGCCCGGCGAGCTGCACAGCTACAAGTACCTCGAGTTCCACGGGATCCGCTTCGACGAGATCCTGCTGGGCATGGTCGACGAGGTCGCCGCGCTCTACCGAGTCGACGCCGACCGCTTCATGCTGGGCGGCTTCTCGGGCGGCGGGCACTTCACGCACCGCTTCTACTACCGGCACCCGGACCGTCTGCACGCCATCTCGATCGGGGCCCCGGGCGTCGTCACGCTCGTCGACGAGACCCGGGACTGGCCGGTCGGCACCCGGAATCTCGAGGAGGTGCTCGGACGCGGGATCCAGCTCGATGCGATGCGCGACGTCGCGGTGCAGATGCTCATCGGGGGGCTCGACACCGAGACGTGGGAGATCGCGACCGAGCCCGGCTCGCCCTTCTACCTCCCAGGGGTGAACGACGAGCGCACGAATCGGCAGCAGAAGATGCGCGCGCTCATGGACGACTTCGCGGCGCACGGCATCGCGAGCGAGCAAGCGGTCGTGCCCGGCGTCGGACATAATGCTTATGAGATGGTCCCCGCCGTTACGGACTTCTTCGCACGGGCGCTCGCGCGGCGACGGGACTCGGAAGGACGACATGACTGACGCTGAGCCGACCCCCGTCCCCGACGGCGCGGCGACGCTGTCCGAACGGATCGCGTCTCTCGAGGGCGAGCTCAGCCCGGCGGAGCGTCGGGTGGCGATCTTCATCGGCGAGAACCCCGAGCACGTGCTCTATCTGAGCGCCCAGCGAATCGCCCGGCAGGCGCGGACGAGCGACGCGACCGTGGTGCGGACGGCGAAGACGCTCGGGTACTCCGGGCTCGGAGACCTGAAGCGCAGCATCGGGCTGGGCATGTCGCCGCTCACCCACCCCGCTACGCGACTCGAACGCCGCCTGCAGGCCGCGCAGGGGGACCCCGAGCACGACCTTCTGGGACAGGTGAGCGTCGACGCGGTGGAGCGCATCGAGACGACGCTGGGCCTGGTTCCGGCGGAGACGCTCACCGCGTTCATCGATCACCTGTTCGAGGCGCGCAGCGTCTTCACCTTCGGCACAGGGGTGTCGAGCACCGCTGCGGAGTACGCGGCGAAGAAGTTCTCCCGACTCGGTCTGATTGCGCGTCATGTCGGGGGTATGGGTTTCGACATCGCCGACGACCTCATGCAGCTGCGCGAGGGCGACTGCGTCGTCGTGTTCTGCCCGGGGCGCCTCTTCCGCGAGATCGAGGTCATCCTCGACCGCGCGGAGCGGCTCGGTGCGCCGGTGCTGCTCATCACCTCCGGCCTGCCGCCGGAGGTGAGGGAGCGGATGGCGGTGATCATCGACATCGCGGCGTCACCCGGCGGATTGACGGGCGAGACGCTCATGCCGCTCCTGCTCGTGGACGCGGTGCTGCTGGGGCTCGGGGCTCGGGACCGCACCCGCGCGACATCCTCGTCGAGGCTGCTCAACGAGACGCGTCGGCTCATCGAGACCCGTGACGGCGGAGTGCTCCGCTACCGCTGAGTCGTGCCGCGGCGCACCGGTGGCGATTGCCGCGCCTCATTCGGTACAGTGTACGAAATGCTTCGTGGTGTCGAGGAGGACCCGTGTATCAGCCGGTTGAATTCCAGATCGAGGATCCCGCCTTCGCGGAGGATCTCATCGCTCGGCACCCGTTCGGGGTGCTCGTCGGCATCTCGGACGGGGCCTTCGGAGCGGCGCACCTGCCGTTCCAACTCGTCGGAGACGGGGCGGATCGTGTGCTCGAGGGGCACGGCGCGATCCGGAACGCGCTGCTCACCGGAATCCCCGACGGGGCCGAGGTGCTCGTCGTGTTCTCGGGCCCCCACAGCTATATCACCCCGGGGGTGTACCGGGCGGAACCCGACGTGCCGACCTGGAACTACACGGCCGTGCACGTGCGCGGGCGGTACCGTCGTCTGCCGGCCGCCGATAATCCGGCGGTGCTCGAGCGCACCGTCCGGCACAACGAGGCCGGTGCGATGGGCTCGGGGTGGTCGACGAGCACCATGAGTCGGGCGGACC
Organism: Leucobacter celer subsp. astrifaciens; assembly: GCF_001273835.1. Lineage (GTDB taxonomy): Bacteria > Actinomycetota > Actinomycetes > Actinomycetales > Microbacteriaceae > Leucobacter > Leucobacter celer. The sequence continues at coordinate 123,454 of NZ_JHEI01000137.1, forward strand.
TCGCCTCGCTCGCGCGCGGGGTCGTCTCCTTCCGGATCGAGATCGACGACATCTCCGCCGCTCGCAAGCTCAGTCAGGACAAGCTCCAGGCCGACGTCGAAGCCGTCGAGGGGCACCTCGACGCGTGCCCGTTCGGGAGCGCGCGGGCGGTCGCCGACGACATGCGCGCGGCGGAGGTGCGGGGGCGTGCAGGGGATCCGAGCACCGACCCCTCGACCTGGCTCGGCCCGCTCGACTGAACGCTAGGCCGCATCCCGCCGCGAGAACTCCTGCTCGAACCCGAGAATGAAGACCTCGAGCCCGCGCTCGAAGAGCTCGGGCGCGCGGAGCCGCTGCAGTGCGAGATCTCGCTCGGTGGTCGGGTGCTGATCCTCGACCGCCGAGCGGACGCTCACGGCGAAGTAGCCGGTGAGGTAGGCGTCGAGCGCGCTGAAGACCTCGGCCGCCCGCTCGGGGGTGAGGCCTGCGCGCTCGAACGCGGCGAGGAGCCCGTGGAGGTGCGATGCCACGGGCTCGACCTCGTAGGGCGCCAGGCCGAGGAGTTCGTGGGAGCGCGGGTGGCTGAAGGCGAGCTCGCGATACGCCGAGCAGAGGTCGTGGGCGAGCTGCTGCCATGACGGGTAGTCGTGCGCCGCGATCTCGGGGAGGCGGCTGCGTGCGATGAGCTCGGAGACGATCGCGCGGGTGAGGTCGTCGCGGTTCTTCACGTACGAGTACAGGCTCATCGTGCCGCAGCCGATCTCCTGAGCGAGATGGCGCATCGAGAGGCGCTCCATGCCGTGCCGTTCGATATAGGAGATCGCCGCGTCGGTGATGATCCCGCGCGAGAGCGGCACACTCTGTCGAAGCGGTTGCGAATCGAGGTCTTGACGCGGGCTCATTCTTGTAGTGTAGTTTTCGTACACTGTACGGAGGCGCAATGCAGCGCCTTGGAAGGGATACCGATGACGACCCCATACCTCACCGCCGCCGAGGCGACCGGACTGTTCGAGCGCCGCGAGCTCTCGCCGGTCGAGCTCCTCGACGACGTCCTCGCCCGCGCCGATGCCGCAGAGCCGACGATCAACGCGTTCACCGAGCAGCTGCGCGACGAGGCCTACGCGGCCGCCCGTGAATCGGAGCAGCGCTTCCTCGAGGGAACGCAGCGCCCTCTCGAGGGGATTCCGCTCGCACTCAAGGACGAGCAGCCCATCGCCGGGCGGCTCCAGCAGGATGGATCGCTGCTCTGCCGCGGCGCCGTCGCGGAGATCACCCACCCCGTCGTGGAGCGGATCCACGGTGCCGGCGCCGTCGTGCATGCCCGCACGACGACCCCCGAGTTCTGCGCCGCGGCGGTCACCCATACCGCTCTGTGGGGCGTGACGAGGAACCCCCACAACCCCGACTTCTCGCCCGGCGGCTCCTCGGGCGGGTCCGGCGCCGCGCTCGCCGCGGGCACGACGGTGCTCGCGACGGGCTCGGACATCGCCGGCTCGATCCGCATCCCGTCCGCCTACTGCGGCACGGTCGGCTTCAAGCCGCCCTACGCGCGCGTGCCCGGCATCGCGCCGTTCAACGCCGACACCTACTGCGCCGACGGCCCGATGGGCCGATCCGTCGCCGACGTCGCCGCGCTGCAGAACGTGATCGTCGGTCAGTGGCGCGGCGACCAGGCCTCGCTCCGCGACAATCCCGTGCTCGCCCCCGTCGCCGGCAGTCTCACGGGCACCAGGATCGCGCTGAGCCTCACGCTCGGCGCATTCGATCCGGATCCGATCGTGGTGGCCAACACGCTGGCGTTCGCCGACGCTCTCCGCAGCGCCGGAGCCACGGTCGAGGAGGTGGAGCTGCCCTGGACCTCGGACCAGATGTCCGAGCTCCTGTGGGCGCACTTCAACGCCATCATGGGCGCCTCGGTCGAGTCGCTCATCGACGGCGACCCGGAACGGGCCGCCCAGCTCATGCCGTACACGCGAGCCTTCGTCGAGCGCGCCGCCGCACCCGCGGTCGGATACGCGGAGGGGCTCCTGGGCGAGAACGCCTTCTTCCTCCCGCTCGGCGAGATCCTCGATGCCTACGACGCGCTCCTGTGCCCGACGCTCGCGAACACCGGCTTCGCCGCGGACGATCCGTGCACCGACACCCCGGCGATGCTCGACGCGATGATGACGATGCCGTTCAACATCGTGGGTCGGGTGCCGGTGCTCTCCGTGCCGTCGGGCCGTGCGTCCAACGGCCTCCCCACCGGAGTGCAGATCGTCGGCCGGCCCTACGATGACGCGACCGTCTTCCGGATCGGCGCTGCCGCGGAGGCCGAGCTGGCCCTGTGGACCTCTCCGGACTGGTGGCCCTCGCGATGAATCCTCAGCACGACGCCGGCGCGGTCGCCGGCGCGAACCGCCTCGTCCCGCAGCTCTCCTACTCGGGGCTCGTGATCTTCGGTGTGTCCTACATGGCGCCGGCCATCGTCATCGCCACATTCGGGGTGATCGCGGTGCTGTCCCAGGGGGCGACCGTGCTCGCCTACGCCGTCGCCACCGTCGCGATGCTGCTCACCGCGCTCAGCTACGGCAAGCTCGCCCGGGCCTTCCCCACCTCCGGCTCGATCTACACCTACGCGCGCGGCACGCTCGGCTCGCACGCCGGCTTCCTCGCCGGCTGGGTGATCCTGCTCGACTACCTGTTCCTGCCGATGGTCGCCTGGCTGATCACGGGGCTGTACATCTCCGTGCAGTTCCCGTTCCTCCCCTCCTGGGGCTGGGGGCTCGTCATCATCGCCGTCACGACCATCGTGAACATCATCGGGGTGCGCCTCGCCGACCGCCTCAATCGGGTGCTCCTCGTCATCGTGCTCCTCGCCGTCGCGGCGGCCGTCGTCGGCGGCACGGTGTTCGCCGCGAGCGAGGGCCACGCGGTCGCACCGGCGATCCTCCCCGCGGATCTGGCCCTGCCCGCCGTCGTCGCCGGTGCCGCGGTAGCCGCTTACTCCTTTCTGGGCTTCGACGCGGTGTCGACCCTCAGCGAGGAGGTGAAGGACGCGAGACGGAACGTGCCCCGCGCCATCGTCGCGGTCGTCCTCATCGGCGGGGGCATCTTCATCCTCGTCGCCTTCGTGCTGCAGTGGGCCCACCCCGGGTTCGACTTCGCGGCACCGGACACCGCCGGGTTCGAGATCATGGGTATGATCGGTGGGCCGGTGTTCGCCGGATTCGTCAACGCGGCGATGCTCATCGGAACCATCGCGTCCTGTCTCGCGGTGCAGGCGAGCGGCAGCAGGCTGCTGTTCGTGATGGGTCGTGACGGCGTGCTGCCGCGCCGGATCTTCGGCCGGCTCTCCGCCCGTTTCCGCACCCCGGTCGTGAGCCTTCTGATCATCGCGGCGATCGGTGTGGCCGGGCAGCTCTTCACCGTGGGCGATGCGACGTCGCTCATCAACTTCGGCGCGTTCCTCGCGTTCGCGACCGCCAACGTCTGCGTGATCGTGCTGTGGATGCGGGCGCCCGAGCGGCCGCGCGCCGGCGGCGGGGTGATCGGGTGGATCCTCGTCCCGATCGCCGGAGTCGTCGTGGATCTGTTCCTGCTCGCCAACCTCAGCCCGCTCGCGCTCGGCATCGGCAGTGCCTGGGTCGTGCTCGGGCTCGTGGTCCTCGCCGTGCTCACCCGGGGATTCCGGAGACCGGTTCCGAGCATCGATCTCGATGCCGCCGCCGCGGACGCCCCGGCCGGCGCGGCATCCGCCGCTGCGGCCGCGGAGCCCGAGTCCCTGGCTCCGCGCGCCTGAACCCATTCCCACCGAGGCGGTCGAAGACGACCGCCGGACCAGGAGGTCACCATGTACACCAGCCCGTATGCCGACGTCGAGATCCCGAACGTCTCCGTCCACGAGTTCCTCTTCGGCTCTCTGCAGCCGGAGGACCTCTCCCTCTCCGCTCTCATCGACTCCGCGACCGGGGCCGAGACGAGCTACGGCGAGCTCGCCGCCCAGATCGACGCGTTCGCCGGGGCGCTCGCCGCCCGCGGCGCCGGGCTCGGCACGGTCGTCGGGCTGCTCTGCCCGAACGCGCCCGCCTTCGCCACCGTCTTCCACGGCGTGCTCCGGCTCGGGGCGATCGTGACGACGCTGAACTCGCTCTACACCGCCGGTGAGATCGAGAAGCAGCTCCGCGACGCCGAGGCGAACTGGTTGATCACGGTCTCGCCGCTGCTCCCGCAGGCGAAGATCGCGGCGGCGGCGGTCGGAATCCCCGACGAGCGGCTGATCGTGCTCGACGGCGCTGAGGGCCACCCCTCCCTCCGAGAACTGCTGTCGGCGGGGGAGCGGCCGCCCGAGGTCTCGTTCGACCCGACGACCCACCTCGCGGTGCTGCCCTACTCCTCCGGGACGACGGGGGTGCCGAAGGGGGTCATGCTCACGCACCGCAACCTCGTCGCGAACGTGTCGCAGTGCGGGCCCGTCATCGATGTGGAGCGCGATGATCGCGTGCTCGCGGTGCTGCCGTTCTTCCACATCTACGGCATGACTGTGCTGCTGAACCTGGCGCTGCACGCGCGTGCCGCGCTCGTGACGATGCCGAGGTTCGACCTGGTCGCCTTCCTCACCGCGATCCAGGATCATCGCTGCACCTACGTGTTCATCGCGCCGCCGATCGCGGTCGCGCTCGCGAAGCACCCCGTGGTCGACGACTTCGACATCTCGAGCGTGCGGACGCTGCTCTCCGGGGCGGCCCCGCTCGACGGCGAGACCGGTGAGGCGGCCTCGCGCCGGATCAACGCGCGGATGCTGCAGGGGTTCGGGATGACGGAGCTCAGCCCGGTGTCGCACGTCATCCCGCCGCAGCGCACCGATCTGCCGGTGAGCTCGATCGGGGTTCTGCTGCCGAACCAGGAGGCCAGGCTCGTCGACGTCGCGACCGGCGCGGACGTGGCCGGGGACGAGCAGCCGGGGGAGCTGTGGGTGCGCGGCCCCAACGTCATGCTCGGGTATCTCGGCCGTCCGGATGCGACGGCGGAGACGCTCGACGCCGACGGCTTCCTGCACACCGGCGACGTCGCGGTGCATCATGCCGACGGCTCGTTCACCGTCGTCGACCGGGTGAAGGAGCTCATCAAGTACAAGGGCTACCAGGTCGCCCCGGCGGAACTCGAAGCGCTGCTGCTCTCGCACCCGAAGGTCATGGACGTCGCCTGCATCGGTGTGCGGAATGAGGAGGGGGAAGAGGTGCCGAAGGCGTTCGTCGTCGCGGCGCCGGACAGCGAGCTCGGCGCCGATGAGGTGATGGCCTTCGTCGCCGAACGGGTCGCCCCCTACAAGAAGGTGCGTCGCGTCGAGTTCGTCGAGACGATCCCGAAGTCGAGCTCGGGCAAGATCATGCGCCGGGATCTCCGCGCGCGTGAGGCGGCGGCGGTGTAGCGACGCGGCGAGGGCGCCCCCCCTCAGTCCCCTGCGGACAGCGGGGCGCCCGCCTGCTCGGCGAAGAGCCGGATCGCGCGCTGGGCGTCGGCGACCGTGATGCTGCCGCCGGCCACGATGTGGAGGCCGTAGGCGTCCTCGAGCGCGACGAAGTTCATGGCGATGTCCTCGAGCGGTCCGGTGAGCTCGAACTCGCCCGACGCCGATCCCTCTTCGAGGATGTCGCGGTAGAGGGCGAGCTGCTCGCGGTAGAGCCGCTGCACGAGTTCGTCGTGCAGCGGCGACTTCCCCGCGAGCACGTCGAACTCGTAGAGCAGGCGCATGAGCGCGTCGTCCGGACCCTCCGGGAGGCCTGCGGTGATCGCGGTCCCGAGCTTCCGCGCTGCGCCCTGCTGCTGCGCCACGAGCGCCGCGCGCTCCTCGCCCACGCGGCGCATGCCGGCCGCGTGCGCTTCGACGAGGATCGCCTCGAGATCCTCGTAGTAGTAGAGCAGCGCGCCGCGGGTCACGCCGGCCTGGTTGGCGACGTCGGTGAGCGAGAGGTTGCGCAGGCCGTGCTCGGCCGCCGCGGCGAGGGCCGCATCGACGACTTCTCTGCGGCGCTGCTTCTGCGTGCTCGGTCGGGCCATACGGCCAGTATGCCAGGGCTCCGAGCCGCCGTGCGCCGCTCGCGTCGGCCCCGCCCGACTCCCACTTCTGCTCTGGGGTGGGAGCGGGCCTCAGGGCGGATCCGCGCGAGAAGCAGTTTCTTGACATTTGAGTTAATTAATTTACTCTGGAGTGAAAGAACTTGTCCGCGACACGACCGCGGACCCGATCCTCTGGAGCTGACATGGCCGTCGACACCCTCTTCACCGGCGGAAGGATCCGCACCTTCGATCCCGAGCAGCCCTGGGCGGAAGCCCTCGGCGTGACCGGCGACCGCATCAGCTACGTCGGTCCCGCCGCAGACGCGCCCGCCGCCCGCCGCACCGTGCAGCTCGAGGGCCGCCTGCTCACCCCCGGCGTCGCCGACACCCACAATCACCTGCTGCTCGGCTTCGACGACCTCGCCGTGAGCCTCGACCAGGTGCAGAGCCTCGACGTCGTGCGATCCCGCATCGCCGAGTTCGCGGAGACGCACCCCGAGCTCGATTGGATCTGCGCCGAGAACGCGCTCTACTCGGTGGTCGAGGGGCGTCGCCCCAACGCGGACGATCTGGTGGGCGTCACCGACAAGCCGGTCTTCATCACCACCTACGACCAGCACTCGGTGTGGCTCAACCGGCCCGCCCTCGCCCGGCTCGGCATTCTGAACGGCGGCGACATCGCCTGGGGCAACCCCGAGATCGATGCGACGACGGGCGAGCCCACCGGCTGGGTCACCGACTTCTACACGAGCGCCATGACGATCGACGGCCTCGCCGAGCTGCAGCGCGACATCCCCATGTACTCGCCGGATCGCCGCTACCGCAAGATCGTGAACAGCCTCGACATGGCCGCCCGCTTCGGGATCACGACGGTGGTCGAGCCGCAGGTGCCGCTCGCCGAGCTCGACCTCTTCGCCCGCGCCGAGCGCGAGGGCCGGCTCACCTCGCGCACCATCGCCGCGATCTACCACCCGGTCGGTGCCGACGGGGACTTCCGCACCCGCATCACCGAGGCCATCCGCGAGACCCCGCAGCACGAGCGCTTCAAGCTCGGCCCCGTCAAGCTCTACGCCGACGACGTGATCGAGCCGCACACCGCGGCGATGCTCGAGGACTACGCCAACCGCCCGGGTCACCGCGGCCACACGAGCCTCGAGCCGACCGAGTTCACGAAGCTGTTCGTCGAGCTCGACCGCCTGGGCTACCAGGTGCACACGCACGCCACGGGCGACTGGGGCATCCGCCTCACGCTCGACTCGATCGAGGCTGCCCAGCGTGCCAACGGCCGGGTCGACGCCCGCCACGGCATCGTGCACGTCGAGTGCCTCGCCCCCGAGGACCTGCCGCGCTTCAACGAGCTCGGTGTCGTCGCGGCCATGCAGCCGCGGCACGCCTCACCCGATCTCGTCGCCGGCACCTGGATGGAGAACGTGGGCGAGGCCCGCTGGGACCGTGCGTGGCGCTTCCGCTCGATGATCGACTCGGGCGCGCGCGTCACCTTCTCGAGCGACTGGCAGGTCGGCGAGATGGATCCGCTCGTGGGCCTGTACAGCGCCATGACCCGCGCCCGCCTCGACGGCCAGGACGCCTGGACCGCGGGGGAGCGGCTCGACCTCGACCGCGCGCTCGAGGCCTACACCAGGGGCGGGGCCGACGCCTTTCACCACGAGGACGCGCTCGGCACCCTGCGCGTCGGCGCGCTCGCCGACGTGGTCGTCTGGTCGGGAGATCTCTACGGCATGGAGCCCGCCGAGATCCTCGAGCAGCGCGCCGAGCTGACCGTGGTCGGCGGTACCGCGATCCACGACGCCCGCGGCGAGCTGGGCGGCACGCGGGCCGCCGCGAACGTGCAGGATCCGGCCGGCGCCGGGCAGAGCTGCAGCGAACCCGCGGCCGACCACCACTGCCACAGCCACTGACACAGCCCACGGTTTCGACCCGCTCCGCTCGCTCAACCGGCTATCGTGCGCTCAGCCGGTTGAGCGAGGAACTCGCGACGAGTCGAAACCCGAGCAGCGACATCCTCGAACCACAACGAAGTGAAGGAAATCACATGACCACCCTCCCCTCCCGTTCCGGAGTTGCCGTGGGCGACGATCAGATCGCCCACGCCGTCGCGCACGAGCCGGGCCGGCTGAAGCGCACGCTGAAGCTGCGCCACCTGGTCTTCATCGGCCTCGCCTACATGGCGCCGATGGCGGTCTTCGACATGTTCGGCATCGTCGCCGAGGAGACCGACGGCCACGTGCCGCTCGCCTACCTCGTCGTGATGGTCGCGGTGCTGTTCACCGCGTTCAGCTACTCGCGCATGGTGCGGTTCTTCCCGATCGCGGGATCCGCCTACACCTACGCGAAAGAGGCCATCAACGCGCACCTCGGCTTCCTCGTGGGCTGGGTGGCGACGCTCGACTACCTGCTGCTGCCCATGATCAACGCGATCCTGTCGGGGATCTACATGGGGGCGGTGTTCCCCGAGGTGCCGTTCTGGGTGTGGGTGCTGCTCACGGTCGGGATCTGCACGGCGCTCAACCTGATCGGCGTGAAGCTGGCGGCGAGCATGAACGTGATCCTCGTCTCGATCCAGCTGGTCGTCGCGGTCGTCTTCGTGGTGCTGACCGTCGTGAACATCACCAACGGGGCGAACGGCGCGGAGTTCACGATCGCCCCGTTCATCTCGGGAGACGTGCAGATGGTGTCGATCGCCGCCGGTGCGGCGATCCTCGCGCTGTCGTTCCTCGGATTCGACGCCGTCTCGACGCTCGCCGAGGAGGCCGAGAAGCCCACGCGCGACATCCCTCGGGCGATCTTCATCATCGTGCTCGTCGCCGGGGCGTTCTTCATGACCGTCACCTATGTGATGCAGGTGCTGATCCCCGACGTGACGCAGCTGGCCGACATCGTGGGGGCCTCACCCGAGATCGCGAAGTACGTCGGCGGGGCCGCCTTCCAGGCGATCTTCGTGGGCGGCTACATGATGGCGGTGCTGGGCTGCGGCATCACGCAGCAGATGAGCGCCGCCCGTCTGCTCTACGCGATGGGTCGCGACGGGGCGCTGCCGAAGCGGCTCTTCAGCTGGGTGAACCGCACCGGGGTGCCGGTGGGCAACGTGCTGCTCGTCGCGGTCGTCGCGCTGACGGCGCTCTTCGTCGATCTCGACCAGGCCGCCTCGATGATCAACTTCGGCGCCTTCATCGCCTTCACCTTCGTGAACCTCTCGGTGATCTTCGTCTTCTTCCGCTTCCTCAAGCGACGTGGACCGGGCATCTGGCTCAGCTTCGTGGCGGTCCCGGCGATCGGCGTCGCGATCAACGTGTGGCTGTGGTTCAGCCTCGACAACGTATCGATGATGATCGGCGGGGTGTGGTTCGCGCTCGGGCTGATCTACCTGCTCGTGAAGACCCGCGGATTCCGGGCTCCGGCGCCGGATCTCACCGGCCCGATCAACATCAGCATGTACGAGTGAGGTCGTCGGGTCGGTTCATGGCCTAGTCTGGGGGGTGCCCGCGAGTCGGGCGGAGAAGCCGACATGAAGATCCTCATTGTGGAAGACGACGAGCGGGTGTCCGACGTGCTCAGCGCCTACCTGCGGCAGGCCGGGTACACCACGGTCTGCGTTGCCGAGGGCGCGTCGGCGCTGGATGTGCTGGGATCGGACACCGATGTCGTGCTGCTCGACCTCGGGCTTCCCGACATGGACGGGATCGACGTCTGCCGCCGCATCAGAGGCGTGTCCGGGGTGCCGATCATCGTCGCGACCGCCCGGAGCCACGTCGATGAGCGCATCAAGGGGCTGCACGCCGGCGCCGACGATTTCGTGGTGAAGCCCTACGACGTGCGCGAACTGGTCGCACGCATCGAGGCCGTGACCCGTCGCACCCGCGCGCTGGCAGTCGACTCGCAGACCACAGCCGGCATCACGATCGACGGGGTGCTCATCGACCTCGCGAATCGCCTGGTGCTCGTGGACGGCGAGTGGGCTGAGCTCACGCCCAAGGAATTCGACATTCTCGCGGTGCTGGCACGCTATCCGGGTGTCGTCGTGCCGCGGGATCGGATCATCCGGGAGGTGTGGGGTACCGACTGGAGCGGATTCGGCCGGTCGCTCGAGGTGCACGTCGGCTCGATCCGGCGCAAGCTCGCCCGCCCATCCCTCATCGCGACCCTCCGGGGTGTCGGTTATCGATTGACTGGGAGCTGAGGCGGTGGTCGGGTACGTTGCAGTCCTCGATCGAGACGATCGGGGCACGCCCTACGAACGGCGAGAAGTCGCCGTTCGTTCGACGGGCGTGGGTGTCGGCTACCGACTGACGGGATCCTGAGCGGTGCGCACCCGGCTCATCATCTTCTTCCTCGTGCCGATGACGGTGATCCTCATGGCCCTCGGAGGGGCCTACGCCTGGAGTGTCGCGCGCAGCACCCAGCACGAGGTGTCGAATCAGCAGCTGGGAGATCTCGGATACTTCCTGACCGGGGCCCGGCAGGCGCTTCGCGCCGGCAACCCGGCCGTAGTCGAGGCCGAGATGCGCCGCCACAGCGAGCTCTACGAGACCCGCATCGCCGTGTTCGACCGGTCGGGGGTGCTCTGGGCATCGGGCGGACTGCAGCCCGCGGAGGTGGACGAGGGGTTGGCGGCGCGGATCGGCCTCGCCCTCTCCGGCCGACGCAGCGATCCCTCTCCGGCGGTGCTGCCCTGGTCGTTCGGCGAGACCGTGACCGTCGAGCCGGTGTTCGACGACGGCAATGTGATCGGCGCGATCACGATCTCAGCCAGCGCGGACGCGCAGCGCGGCGAGATCCTCGCGCACTGGGCGGTGCTGGTCGCGGCCTGCGTGCTCATCCTCGCGCTGCTGGTCCTCGCCGTGGTCAGGCTCGCCAACTGGGTGCTCAAGCCGATGCTGCGCGTGGACCGGGCGATGGCCGCGATCGAGCACGGTGAGATGGATGCGCGCATCGCCGATGATACGGGTCCGCCCGAGATGCGGCGGATGATCCGGATCTTCAACCAGATGGCGGACGAGATCGAACGGGTGATCTCGCGGCAGCAGGAGTTCGCGATGAACGCCTCGCATGAGCTGCGCAACCCGCTCGGGGCGCTGCTGATGCGCGTGGAGTATCTCTCGACCGGGCTCGACGAGAAGTGGGATGCCGAGGTCGAGGAGACCCGTGAAGAGGGGCGCCGGATGTCGCGCATTCTCGACACGCTGCTGAACATGGCGAGAGCCGGTCGGCAGGACTCGGCGTTCGCCGTCGTCGACTTGGGCGGGCTCGTGGCCGACCGGGCCGACGCCTGGGGCGAGGTGGCGGCTGAGGAGCGGGTGAGGATCGCGGTGCACCGCGGCGGTACCGTGCTGAGCATCACCGACCGCACATCGGTGGAGAGTGCCCTCGACGCGGTGATCGACAACGCAGTAAAGTTCGCGCCTGCCGACACGGTGATCGATGTGACAGTGCAGCGCGACGATGACGGGTGCGTGATCGCGGTGCGCGATCACGGCCCTGGGCTCGCGCCCGATGAACTCGAGCGGGTGACGAGCCGCTTCTGGCGGAGCCCCCGCGATCAGAACGTTCCCGGCTCGGGGCTGGGCCTGGCCATCGCGAGCGACCTGCTCGACTCACTGCGCGGTTCGGTGCGAGTCTCGGTTCCCGAAGACGGCGGTCTGCGGGTCGCACTGCACCTGCCGGGAGGGCCGCAGTGATGCGGGGGAGGACGCGCGTCGTCGCGCGTGCAGGCGCGCGAACCGCCCTGGCGGCGGTTCTGGTGCTGGCGGGAACGCTCGGTTTCAGTGGCTGCGTCGGCCCGTCGTACACGAACGGGCCGGCTCAGCAGATCGCGGGCGGCGGCCCCGCCGGCGTCTACTACGGCTACGGCGAGCAGCTGGCCGAGGTGTTGCGTGCCGAGCTCGGGCTCGACATCTCCGTGACCGAGACGCACGGTTCGGTGGACAACCTGTTCCGGGTGGCCGAAGGCCAGGCACTCGTGGGATTCGCGCAGGGGGACACCGCAGCCGACGCGATCGCGGGCACCGGGGATTTCACCGGTCCGCTGCCGGTGCAGGCGATCGCACGCGTGTACGACGAGTACGTGCAGGTCGTCGTGCCCGCCGGTTCCGATATCGAGCGGATCGCGGATCTGGCCGGCCGCCGGGTCTCGCTGGGCGCGCCGAACTCTGGAGTGCAGGTCATTGCGGCGCGCGTGCTCGGCTCCTCCGACGTGCCGCTCGAGCAGATCGACAACCCCGAATTGGGGCTCGACGCGTCGATCGAGGCGATGCAGCAGGGGAGGATCGACGGCTTCTTCTGGGTCGGCGGGCTTCCGACCCCCGGCATCGCGCAGCTGGGGCAGACGATGCCGATCCGGCTGCTCCCCATCGAAGCGGACACGGTCGAGCGGGTCAACTCCGGGCACGCCGGCGTGTACCGCATCGCGGATTTCCCGGTCGGCGCCTACGGGGTCGAGGCGCCGACGGCCACCATGACCGTGCCGAACTACCTGGTCACGGCTGAAAGCGCACCCGAAGACCTGGTCTACGACATGACACGTGTGCTCTTCGAGCATCGCTCGACGATCGCGCGCACGGTGGCCGCGGCGGAGTTCCTCGACCGGCGCCAGGCGATATTCACCGCGCCGATGGATCTGCACGCCGGAGCGGTGAAGTACTACCTCGAGGCGCGCCACTGAGCCGTCGCTGCTGCACCGCCGCCCGCTGATCCACTGGCTGCGCGCGGTTCCGCAAGAAGGCTCAAGAAACGCTCAAGAGGCACGACAGTGCGGTGAGCCGCTCCCTAGCATTGGGGCCTGATCGGTTCGACGGTGAACGACACCTCTGATGGGGCAGCGAGAACCCGTGAACCGTTGCAGCCAGGCTAAGCACCTGCGGCGCGTTCGACTCCGCAGGTCACGACCCAGAGATGGAGACATGATGAGTGCGAGCGAACCGCTTGTCGTCGTGGAGAACGTGCAGAAGCACTACGGGGAGTTCCAAGCCCTGACTGACATCGATCTGACGATCGACAAGGGCGAAGTGGTGGTCATCATCGGCCCCTCGGGATCGGGCAAGTCGACGCTGTGCCGCTCGATCAACCGCTTGGAGACCATCACCAGCGGTTCGATCCGAGTCGACGGCAAGGAGCTGCCCGCCGAGGGCAAGGAGCTCGCGAAGCTGCGAGCCGAGGTCGGCATGGTGTTCCAGTCGTTCAACCTCTTCGCCCACCTGACGATCCTCGAGAACGTCACACTCGGGCCGATCAAGGTGCGCGGTCTCAGCAAAGCCGATGCCGAGCGAGAGGCGATGCAGCTGCTCACCCGGGTGGGCGTCGAGAAGCAGGCGTCGAAGCTCCCCGCGCAGCTCTCGGGCGGACAGCAGCAGCGTGTGGCGATCGCCCGATCGCTGGCCATGCACCCCAAGGTGATGCTCTTCGACGAGCCCACCAGCGCCCTGGATCCCGAGATGATCAACGAGGTCCTCGACGTGATGATCGGGCTCGCCAAGGAAGGCATGACGATGGTCGTCGTCACCCACGAGATGGGCTTCGCGCGCAAGGCCGCGGACCGTGTCGTGTTCATGGCCGACGGCCAGGTCGTCGAGCAGGCCACACCCGAGGAGTTCTTCACCAACCCGAAGAGCGGGCGAGCCAAAGACTTCCTCTCCAAGCTCATCACGCACTGATCCGTTTGCAGACCCACTCGGATCGTGCTTCGGGCGATCTGAGTATCCGAAAGATCGAAAGGAACACTCCATGCGTTTCAAGAAGTCCATCGCCGCACTCGGCTTCCTCGCCGCAGCGGCGCTGACGCTCACCGGCTGCAACAGCGGCAGCCCCGCAGGCGACGCGAGTGGCGGCGAACCGGTGGTCGCCGATGTCGCCGAGGGTGTGGCGCTCGACGGCAGCCCCACCTTCGACGAGATGCAGGATCGCGGCAAGGTGGTCGTCGGCGTCAAAGAAGACCAGCCCGGTCTCGGCTACCTCGACAACGTGACCAACGAGCGCAGCGGCTTCGACGTCGACATCGCGCGCTGGATCGCGGGCTCGCTCGGCTTCGAAGAGGAGAACATCGAGTACAAGGCGATCGCATCGGCCAACCGCGAGCAGGCGATCAAGAACGGTGACATCGACTACTATGTCGGCACCTACTCGATCAATGACAAGCGCAAGGCCGACATCGACTTCGCCGGTCCGTACTTCATCACCGGCCAGGGCCTGCTGGTGCAGCAGGGCGGCACCGACTTCCAGTCGCTCGAGGAGCTCGAGGGCAAGACGGTCTGCTCGGCGACCGGCTCCACCCCGATCCAGAACATCAAGGAGAACTTCCCCGGCATCAACACCCAGGAGTTCGACCTCTACTCGGCGTGCGTCGAGAGCCTCGTCAACGGCCAGGTGGACGCCGTGACCACCGACCAGGCGATCCTCATCGGCTACGCGGCTCAGGATCCGGACAACCTCATGGTCACCACCGGCCCGCTGCTCACCGAGGAGCTCTACGGCGTCGGCCTGCCCAAGGGCGACGATGTGCTGCGCGCCCACATCAACACTTTGTTCACCGACGGCGGTGACGAGTGGCAGAGCATCTTCGACCGGAACCTCGGCGACTCGGGCATCACGATCGAGCAGCCCGCGGTGGATGCATATTAATCGCTGACGACCCCCGGAGCGCGGCCGCCGACGCGGCCCGCTCGGGGGGTCTCACACAGGAGAGGAAGACGTATGGACGTCATCTTCGGGAACCTCGATCTCTGGGGAACCGCGATCAAGAACACCCTGCTGGTGTTCTTCGGGGGTGGTGTGCTGGCGCTGGTGCTGGGCGTCATCGTCGGGGCGATGCGAGTCTCGCCCGTTCCGATCGCGCGAGGTGTGGGCACCGTCTACGTGAACATCATCCGCAATACGCCGCTGACGCTGGTTTTCTTCTTCTTCGTGCTCGGGTACCCGGCGCTCGGTCTGCCGAAGATGAGCACGCTGGTGCTGGGGATCCTCGCGATCGGCATCTACACCGCGACCTATGTCGCGGAGGTGCTGCGAGCCGGCATCAACACCGTGCCGGTCGGGCAAGCCGAGGCCGCCCGAGCGATCGGCTTGCCGTTCGGTCAGGTCATGGGCTTCGTGGTGATGCCCCAGGCCTTCCGCTCGGTCGTGCCGCCCATGATGAGCGTGTTCATCGCGCTCCTGAAGAACACCACCGTCGCGGCAGGCTTCTCAGTGGCCGAGCTGGCTGCGCTGCGTGCGACGATCAACGACGCGGCCGGGCGACCCGGCAGCCCGATGGAGGTGCTGCTGTGGGTGGCGCTGGTGTTCGTCGCGATGGTGATGGTGCTGAGTTTCGCGCAGAACCGTCTTGAGAAGAAGTGGAGGATCGTCCGATGACTTCCGTGCTGTACGACGTCCCAGGCCCGAAGGCGATCCTGCGCAACCGCGTGATCGCCGTGCTCACGGTGCTGCTCGTGGCCGCCGTCGTGGGCTTCCTCCTGTACCGCTTCGCGCTGTCGGGACAGTTCTCCGCTCAGAAGTGGGGCCTGTTCACCTACTCCACCATCTGGGAGCAGATCTTCCAGGCGCTGGGCAAGACGCTCGCTGCATTCGCCGTCGCCGGCGTGCTGAGCGTCGTGCTCGGGTTCGTGCTCGCCATCGGGCGCCTCTCCGACCATAAGGCGGTGCGCATCCCGTTCATGGGGGTCACCGAGGTGTTCCGGGCCGTTCCCGTGCTCGTCATGATGATGCTGCTCTACTACGGGCTTCCCTCGGTCGGGGTGCGCATGGATCCCTACTGGGCCGTCGTGATCGCGCTCGTGGTCTACAACGGCTCGGTGCTCGCCGAAGCGCTCCGAGCCGGTATCGAGTCACTGCCACGGGGCCAGAAGGAGGCCGGCTACGCGATCGGCCTGCGCAAGAGCGGCGTGATGCGGCTCATCCTGCTGCCGCAGGCGGTGCGCGCCATGCTCCCCGTGATCGTCGCCCAGCTCGTGGTGACGATGAAGGATACAGCGCTCGGCTTCATCATCACCTACCCCGAACTCCTGTACCTCGCGAAGCAGCTCAGCAGCAACGTGCAGTTCGGCAGGCCGCTGCTGCAGTCGGCCTTCGTCATCGGCGGCATCTACATCATCATGTGCCTCATCCTCTCCGCAATCGCGAAACAGCTCGAGGTGCGCATGGGGAAGAGCCCGAAGGCCAAGGGTGGCAATGCGGGCACCGCGACCGCCACGGTTCCGGTGCAGCCGGGTGATCCCCGTCTGCATCAGCAGGGCACCGTGACCGAGGTGATCGCGACTCAGGGGGACGGCCCGCGGGTCGAGAGATAGATGTACGATCTGCTGTATCGCACCCCCTCATCGACCCCGCGTCGGTGAGGGGGTATCTGTATCGGGGGGAGAGGCCATGCCGATCGAGTTTCTGCCGCAGGACACGGACTGGTGGGTGCTGGCGCTGCTCTTCCTGGCGGCGTTCGCCGCCGGGTGGATCGACGCGGTGGTCGGTGGCGGCGGTCTGCTGCAGTTGCCCGCGCTGCTGCTGGTACCCGGGATGACACCGGTGCAGGCCCTCGCCACGAACAAGCTCGCCTCGGTGTTCGGCACGGCTACGAGCAGTGCGACGTTCTACCGGCGGGTGCGCCCGAGCCTGCGTACGACGCTGCCGATGGCCGGGATCGCGATGCTCGGCGCCTTCGGCGGCGCGTCGATCGCGGCGTTCCTGCCGGCCGCGGTGTTCAAGCCGATCATCGTGATCGCTCTGCTGGCGGTGGCGATCATCACGCTCGCCAAACCGTCACTGGGTGCGGTGACGCGTCTCAAATACAAGGGTGCGCGTCACGTCGTGGTCGCCGGCGCGACCGGCGCGGTGATCGGGTTCTATGACGGGATCCTGGGCCCCGGCACGGGAACCTTCCTCGTGATCGCGCTCGTCGGGCTGCTGGGCTACGACTTCCTGCGCGCCAGCGCGAAGGCGAAGATCGTCAACTTCGCCACGAACGTGGGAGCGCTGCTGTTCTTCGTGCCGCTCGGAGCGGTGCTCTGGCCCCTCGGGCTCGTGATGGGAGCGGCCAACGTCCTCGGCAGCCTGATCGGCTCGCGCATGGCCATCGCGAGGGGATCCCGGTTCGTCAGGGCGCTGTTCCTCGTCGTGGTGGGCGTGCTGATCGTCAAGTTGGGCTTCGACATCTGGAGCGAGGCTCCGGGCTGACGCCCTCGGCCTGATGTCCGCGGATGGCGCTCCGTGGGGGGCTCCCCTTGGGTGGGGGCGGCTCTCCGTGGGTGGAGGCGGCTCTCCGTGGGTGGAGGCGGTTTCACGAGTGACGCGGCGCGGAGCCGTAGTTGCCGCCAGCCATTCGCGCTGTCGCGACTCTGCGGCTCTCACCGTTGTTTCGGACAGCTAGACGCCGATCCGTCCGAAACAACGGTGAGAGCCGAGGAATCGGATGAGCGATGAGACCCACCGGGCGGCGGGCCCTGCGGCTCTGGAGCTCAGCCGGCGTAGGTGTCGACCGCGAGGATCTTCACCGAGATCTGGTTGCCGTTGGGGGCGGCGTAGCTGGTCTCATCGCCCACGCCCAGACCCAGGATCGCCACACCCAGCGGGCTCTCCGAACTGTAGACGTCGAGGTCGCTGCCGTCGGCCAGCTCGCGGCTGCCCAGCAGGAAGCGCTCTTCGTCGCCGAAGACCTCGGCGGTGACGATGGTGCCGACCTCGACGACGCCGCTCGCCTGCGGAGCCTCGCCCACGACGGAGTGCTTCAGCAGCTCTTCGAGGTCGCGGATCCGGGCCTCCATCTTGCCCTGCTCGTCTTTCGCCGCGTGGTAGCCGCCGTTCTCCTTGAGGTCGCCCTCTTCGCGTGCCGCCTCGATACGCGCGGCGATCTCCTTGCGCCCCGGCCCGGAGAGCGCGTCCAGCTCGCCCTTGAGACGGTCGTAAGCTTCCTGCGTCAGCCAGGTCTGCGTGGGCTCGGCCATGGTCGATCCTCGTTTCGTGTGTGCGCGGTGTGCTTCGGTGCTCGTGCGGATCGCGGGCCGTGCGGGTGGACCGCGCCCGCACCCACCGTGGCGCGGGGTAAACGGAACGCCCCGACCAGGTCAGGGCGCGGCCTCCAGGATAGCACCGCGATTCCGGAACACCGGCCGAGAGCATTCCGCGTGTCTGTTCGGACGCACCCGGATGGCGGTGATGACGCGGGGCTGATGCGCCGGTGCCTCGGGTGGCGCAGTACTGCGTCGCGTCGTGAAACGCGGAGTCTCAAATGGTTGCTTCGACGACCACTGAACCAGCCATTTGAGACTCCGGGAGCAGGGGGAGGGGGCCACGAGGGTGGGTTCAGAGGGATGCGCCCAGGGTGGTGGGTTCAAGGGGAGGGGCCCAGAAGGATGGGTGCAGCAGGATGCGCCCAGCGCGACCGATCCAGAGTGACGGGCCCGGAGAGCGGCGAGGATCCCGCGGCCTACTCCACGACCCAGCACTCGCGCGCGGTCGCGGCGGTGGCGGGGTTCGTCACGACCAGTCGTGTGGTGACGGTGTGGGTGCGCTCCTCGGTCACCGGCAACTCCACGATCTTCCACCCGACCGTGGCCTTCACCTTGTTGAGCGCCTCGACGGCGCACGCGACAGGAGTGTTCGGCGGGGCGCTCACCTCGAACTTCACGTCGAGGTTCAGTTCGTCCTGCTCCGTGTAGCCGATGTCCTGCCACGACACGCGGTTGGTGTTCTGCCAGCCGCTGAACAGCAGGAAGCACACGCCGCCCGCCACCAGCAGCGCGGCCGCCGCCCAGGCGAATCGCCGATCGAGGCGCCGCCTGCGGCCGGAGCCGTAGCGGTCTTCGAGGGACTGCTCGCCGGGGTGCCCGGAGCCGGTTCCCGAGCCGCTTCCCGACTGCTCCGCCGCGGCCGTCACCCGGTCATCCGCCGAGCCGCTGGTCGCTCCTGCATCTGCAGCCGTCTGCGACACGGGAGCCTCCGATCCGGGCTGGGTAAACTGGGTGATCGTTGCCAGACTACCGGGAGGCTCCCGAGAGGCACGTGAGAGGACTCGCATGACGCTCAGGTTGATCGCGGTGCACGCGCACCCCGACGATGAGTCCAGTAAGGGCGCCGCCACCTACGCGCACTATCTCGAAGAGGGCGTCGAGGTCTTGATCGTGAGCTGCACGGGCGGCGAGCGCGGAGACGTGCTCAACGAGCTCGTCGCCCGCGATCCGAAGAGCCACCGGGATCTCGCCGGCCTGCGGCGCGACGAGATGACGCGCGCCCAGGACATCATCGGCTTCGAACATCGTTGGCTCGGCTATCAGGACTCCGGCCTGCCCGACGAGGGCGACCCTGTGCCGCCGGGATCCTTCGCCGACATCCCCGCCGAGGTCTCGGCCGAGGCGCTCGTGCGCGTCGTGCGCGAGTTCCGCCCGCACGTCATGATCACCTACAACGAGCAGGGCGGCTACCCGCACCCCGATCACATCCGGTGCCACGAGATCAGCCGCATCGCCTGGGAGCGCGCGGGGGATCCGGGCGCCTATCCCGAGGCCGGTGACCCCTGGTCCATCAAGAAGCTCTACTACGAGGAGATCTTCAACGCCGAGCGCGTCACGACGGTCTATCAGTGGCTGCTCGACAACGAGCCGACCTCCCCGCTCATCGTGCAGTTCGCCGAGATGCGCGAGTGGATGAGCCGCCGGGAGTACCGCGGCACCGCGAAGATCGAGGTGGGCCGCTTCTTCGAGCGCCGCGACGAAGCGCTGCGCGCGCACGCGAGCCAGGTGCCGCCCGACAGCCCGTTCTTCTTCTGGCCGAACGAGCTGCAGCGCGAGGCCTGGCCGTTCGAGGACTACCGGCTCGCGGCGTCGCGGGTGGCGACGAGCGAGTTCGAAGCGGATCTGTTTCAGGGAATCGAGGAGGAGCGCGCATGAACGTGCTGAACATCGCGGTGCGGATCGCGGAAGAGACCGAGTTCGATCCCGACAAGGTGACGCCCGGCTGGGAGGGCTTCGTGTTCACGGGTCTGCTGGCCGTCGGCATCATCGCGCTCGGGTTCCTGCTCGTGAAGCGTCTGCGCCGCAACGCCTACCGGGCAGAGGTGCGCGAGCAGATCGCAGAGGAGCTCGCCGACCAGGCCGAGGATCCCGACAGCCCGGCCGTTCCTGCGGCTTCGACCGGTCCTGACGGCTCGACCGATCCCGACCGGCGGGTCTGACGCGACCGTGAGCGACCGCGACAGCTTCGAGGATCCGGGCTTCGGCTCCGCGGATGAGGAACGGTGGCCGGGCGAGTCCTGGGGCGCCCCGCGACCGGAGGGGTGGTCGGAACAGCGTTCGGCGGCACCTCGGCCCCAGCCGGCGGGGCGCGCGCCCGCCGGCGGACCTGCTGATGCAGTTGCCGGTGCGGTCCACGCGCCTGCAGCGGGAGAGCCCGCTCGGGCTGCCGCGGCGGCGTCTCGTGGCACCGACCCGCTCGTCGTGCTCTCGGAGGTCTTCGGCTACGACTCCTTCCGGGACGAGCAGCGGGCCATCATCGACCAGGTGGTCGGCGGGGGCGACGCGGTCGTGCTGATGCCGACGGGCGGCGGCAAGTCGATCTGCTACCAGATCCCGTCGCTCGTGCGCGAGGGCACCGGAGTGGTGCTGTCGCCGCTCGTCGCGCTGATGCACGATCAGGTCGCCGCGCTGCGCCTGGCCGGAGTGCGCGCCGCCGCCCTCAACTCCGCGATGTCGTACGAGGAGCGGCTCGACGTCGAACGCGCCTACCGCGCGGGTGAGCTCGAGGTGCTCTACCTGGCGCCCGAGCGGCTCTCCGCCCCCGGCACGGTCGAGCTGCTGAGCCAGGGCCGCATCGCGCTGTTCGCGATCGACGAGGCGCACTGCGTATCGCAGTGGGGGCACGACTTCCGCCCCGACTATCTGCGTCTCGGTGCGCTCGCCGAACGCTGGCCCGACGTACCCCGGATCGCCCTCACCGCCACCGCGACCCCCGAGACGCACCGCGAGATCACCGAGCGGCTGCACCTCGAGAACGCCGCGCACTTCGTCTCGAGCTTCGACCGGCCCAACATCCGCTACCGCATCATCTCGAAGCAGAACGTGCGCTCGCAGCTCATCTCGTTCATCCGAGGCGAGCACGCGGGCGAGGCGGGCATCGTCTACGCGTTGAGCCGCAAGCGGGTCGAACAGACCGCCGCCGCGCTGCGGGACGCCGGGATCGACGCGGTGGCCTACCACGCGGGCCTGCCGGCATCCGAGCGACTCGAGGCGCAGACCCGCTTCCTGCGCGAAGACGGCGTGGTGGTCGTCGCGACCATCGCATTCGGCATGGGCATCGACAAACCCGACGTGCGCTTCGTCGCCCACATCGACCTGCCCAAGTCGATCGAGGGCTACTACCAGGAGACGGGCCGCGCGGGCCGCGACGGCCTGCCCTCCGAGGCCTGGCTGGCGTACGGGCTGCAGGACGTGGTGCAGCAGCGCCAGATGATCGAGAGCGGCGATGGCGACGCCGCCACCCGGGCCAACCAGACCCGCCACCTCAACCAGATGCTGGCGCTCTGCGAGGGCGTGGAGTGCCGACGCGCGTTCCTGCTGCGCTACTTCGGGCAGGATCCCGCTGATCCTTCTTCGCCGATCGAGCGGGGTGAGCTTGACTCCTCCCGTCATCCTGCGCGCAGCGAGCCTGCGAGCGGAGTCGCAGGATCCCACTCCGCGCCGGCCTACGCCTGCGGCAACTGCGACGTCTGCCTCGATCCGCCGAAGCTGTGGGACGCGACCACCCCGGCGCAGATGCTGCTCTCCACGATCATCCGCACCCAGAAGGAGCGCGGTCGCACCTACGCGGCCGGGCAGCACATCGACGTGCTGCGCGGCGTGGGGTCGGATCGTGTCACCCAGATGCGGCTCGACGAGCTCTCGACGTGGGGGATCGGCAAGGAGTGGTCGGTCGCGCAGTGGCGGGGGCTCGTGCGGCATCTGCTCGCGGTGGGGCTGGTCGAGGCGCGCGGCGAGTGGGGTGTGCTCGCGCCCACCGAGGCCGCGAAGCCGGTGCTGCGCGGCGAGGAGCAGGTGCGGATGCGCGAGGAGGTCGTGGCTCGGGCCGCCGGTCGCGGCGGGCGATCGGGCGGTGCGGGATCCGGCGCCGCGAAGCGCTCGGCCGCCGCGGCCGATCTGTCGCCGGATCAGGCCGAGATCTTCGAGCGGCTGCGCGAGTGGCGGGCCGGCGAGGCACGCAAGCAGGGCGTGCCCGGCTACGTGGTGTTCGGCGATGCGACGCTCGCAGCGCTCGCGGTGCACCGGCCCTCGTGCGACGACGAGATGCTCGCGATATCCGGCATCGGCCAGGTCAAGCTCGAGCGCTACGGAGCCGCCGTGCTCGAGGCGCTCGCCGGGGCCTGATCCGCCGGTCCTGATCGCCGTGCCCGGCCCGGCCCGGCGCGCCGGCTGTCGCCCCGGGGCCGGTCCCGCCTCCCGGAGCAGGGCGCGATCCGGGGCTCACGGCACCTTCCGATCCCGGATCGCGACCCATTGCGGCCCCGCCCTCGCGGGAGGACAATGCCGTATGGGCACTCTGAGCTACACCGCGACCGTCTCGATCGACGGCTACGCCGCCGATGCGGACGGAGACTTCCAGTGGTCGGCGCCGAGCGGGGAGGTGTTCCAGTTCCACATCGATCGCATGGCGGCGGTGTCGACCGAGGTGCTGGGGCGCAACACCTACCGGCTGATGCGGTACTGGGACGCCGAGCCGGAGGACGAGCCCTGGAGTGCGGCCGAGCACGAGTTCGCCCGCCGCTGGCGGGAGTTGGATCTCGTCGTCGCCTCTTCGACGCTGGATCCCGGCGACCTCCCCGCCGAGGGGGTGCGGCTGGTGCGCGACCTCGGCCTGGACGACCTCGCGCGGATCGTCGAGGATACTCCGGGTGAGGTGGAGATATTCGGGCCGACGACCGCGAGCGAGGCGATCCGCGCCGGCATGGTGCGCGACTTCCGGTTCTTCGTCGTCCCGAAGATCGTGGGCGGCGGGTTGCGCGCCCTGCCCGGCGATGCGCGCCTCGAACTGAGCCTCATCGAGCATCGGATCTTCGAGAACGGCACCGCGTACCTGCACTACGTGCCGCAGCGATGAGGGAGGCCGGGGGATCCGGCCCGCGACCTGCTACCGCAGATACACCGGATCCAGCGCCACGAGCAGCGCCGCTGTCCAGTGGCACAGGAACGCGAGCACCGTCAGCGCGTGGAAGATCTCGTGGAAACCGAAGACGCCGGGTACCGGGTTCGGTCGCTTGAGCGCGTAGACCACCGATCCGAAGGTGTACATCAGCCCGCCCGCGATCACCAGCACCATCGCCGCGGCGTTGGCGTTGTAGATGTCGACGAGGTACATGACGGCGGCCCAACCCAGCAGCAGATACAGGGGCACGTAGAGCCAGCGCGGTGCGCCGAGCCAGAACACGCGGAAGCCGATCCCGAGCAGCGCGCCGGCCCACACCAGCACCAGCAGCAGCACACCCTTGTCGAGGGGCAGCGCGAGCAGCGCGATCGGGGTGTAGGTGCCCGCGATGAGCAGGAAGATGTTGGCGTGGTCCAGGCGGCGGAAGAGCTGCCTGGTGCGCGGCTTCCAGTTGAAGCGGTGGTAGAGCGCCGAGATGCCGAAGAGCAGCATGCTCGAGAGCATGAAGACGGCCGAGGCCCACTTGGCGACGGGCCCGTGCGCGAGAGAGATGAGCACGATGCCGGCCGCGATCGCCACGGGGAAGGTGCCGGCGTGGATCCAGCCGCGCCAGCGCGGCTTCGGCTCGGGGGCGTCCGATGCGGTAGGAGGGCCCGAAGCGGCGTCGGAGGGGTCCGCCGGCGGGTGAGGCTGATCGTGCGAGTGATCGAGCGCGTCGGCGAGCAGCGGCAGTGACAGACTGTCCGGCTCGGGGAACGGCCGTTCGACGTGTTCGGGCTCGGAGGCGCCGTGCGGGGTCATGTGTCGAGTGTATGTTCCGCACAGATCTGCGGGGGCATATATGTGGAAGATCCCCAGCCCGTGATGTTGCCGATGACACCGCCCGATCAGGGGCATCCTCCCGTTCTCGGGCGGTACACTCTGAGGGTGAATGCCCCAGCCACGACGCCGCGAACCGGTCTGCTGTACCGGCTCTACCAGCGGCGCCTGCGCCGGGAGATCGAACCGGGGAGCGTGCCGAAGCACATCGCCGTGATCGTCGACGGCAACCGGCGCTGGGCCAAGCAGCGCCTGCAGGAGCGTGCCGCCTTCGGGCACCGCGCCGGCGCGAAGAAGGTGCCGGAGTTCCTTGGCTGGTGCGAGGAGGCGGGCGTCGACACCGTGACGCTCTACCTGCTCTCGGCGGACAATCTGGGTGCCCGGGATCGGCAGGAGCTCGAGGACCTCTTCGGGATCATCGGGGAGCTCGCCGCGCAGCTGGCCGAGAACCCGCGCTGGCGCGTGAAGCACGTCGGCGCGTGCGAGGGGCTCTCCGAGGATCTCGCCGCGGCGCTCGCCGCAGCCGAGGCGGGCACCGCCGAGCACGACGGTCTGCACATCAATCTCGCGGTCGGCTACGGCGGTCGCAGCGAGATCACCGCCGCGATGTGCAGTGTCATCGAGGAGCACCAGGCGGCGGGCGGGTCGATCGACACGCTGGCCGAACGGCTCACTCCGGAGATGATCGGCGAGCATCTGTGGACCCGCGGTCAGGCGGATCCCGACCTCGTCATCCGCACCTCGGGGGAGCAGCGGCTCTCCGACTTCATGATCTGGCAGTCGGCGCACTCCGAGTTCTACTTCGTCGAGGCGCTCTACCCCGATCTGCGCGAGGTCGACTTCTTGCGGGCGCTGCGCGACTACTCCTCGCGGCAGCGGCGGATGGGCGGCTGAGGCGGTGCCATGCTCTCGACGGTGCCCGGCGGCTCGCGCCACGCGCAACTGCGGAAGGTATGCGATCTGCCGTACATATGCCGCTGAGCGGCGATTGCACCATATCTTCCGCATATCCCAGATGCAAGGCAGGCTGCTCGGCCTCCCGGGCCGCGGAAACCGACTGGTAGGAGGCTGAGATGACGCAGCGGAACACCGATCTGCCCGATCTGAGCGGCCAGCGCGTGCTGGTGACGGGCGCATCGGGCGGCATCGGGGGCGGGATCGCGCGGCGCTTCGCCGCCGCGGGCGCACGTGTGGCGGTGCACTACCGAGGCACGACTGCCGCTTCTACGGACGCCGCCTTCGCGCTCGTCGAGGAGTTGCGGCAGCGCGGCGGTGAGGCCGTCGCGGTGCGGGCCGACCTCTCGGCTCAGGGAGCCGCGGCGCTGCTCGTGGCGGAGGCGGCGCGCGCGCTCGGCGGCCTCGACGGGCTCGTGAACAACGCCGGGATCCAGCCGCTCGCGCCGCTCGCGGAGACCTCGCGCGAGGAGTGGGACGAGGTGCTGGGCACCAACCTCGGCGCCGTCTTCGAGCTGTCGCGGGAGGCTGCGGCGGTGATGGCGGGTCCCAGTCCGCTTCCTGAGCCCGTCGAGGCGGGCGGATCCGACTCCCGACGCAACCGCTGGATCACCCACATCGCCTCGATCGAGGCCAGCCGCCCTGCGCCCGCGCACGCGCACTACGCCGTGGCGAAGGCCGGGCTCGTGATGCACGCCCGCGCGGCCGCGCTCGAGCTCGGGCCCGCGGGGATCCGCGTCAACACCGTGTCACCGGGTCTCGTGGATCGCCCGGGCCTCGCCGAGGCCTGGCCCGAGGGCGTCGCGAGCTGGATCGCGCACGCGCCGCTCGGCCGGCTCGCGACCGCGGAGGACATCGGCGACGCGTGCGTGCTGCTCGCCTCACCCGCGGCCTCGTTCATCAC
Source organism: Leucobacter celer subsp. astrifaciens (assembly GCF_001273835.1). GTDB lineage: Bacteria > Actinomycetota > Actinomycetes > Actinomycetales > Microbacteriaceae > Leucobacter > Leucobacter celer. The sequence continues at coordinate 149,273 of NZ_JHEI01000137.1, forward strand.
GGGGCAGGATCTCGCGGTCGACGGCGGCATGCTCGCCACTCCCGGCTGGTAGCCGGGAAACCTCCGACCTCCGACGGACGCGCCCCATCCGACATGCGCGTTCCTGTCATCCTGTGCGAGCACCTGTCGTCCTGCGCGAGCACCCGTCGTCCTGCGCGAGCACATCGTCGTCCTGTGCGAGCACCCGTCATCCTGCGCGAAGTCGCAGGATCCACCGCAGCCGGCCCGCACCGCGCTCGCTCGCCCGCTGTCTCGATCCCGTGCTTCGGCTCTTACCGTTCTCTCGGACGGGATCGGCCGGTGCGGTCCGAAACAACGGTGAGCGCCGAGACTCCGATGGGTCCGTGCATGCGCGCGTCGAGAGCGCCTCGAATGTCCGGGGCAGCCGATACAGTGGGCGTGAACGAGAGGGAGGCGCGATGAGCGAGACCATTCTGCGGGCCGACGCGATGCTGACACCCGACGGCGCGATCGCCGGGGCGGAGCTCGCGTTCGACGAGACGGGCCGCATCACCTATGCGGGATCCGCGCGGCCCGATCGCGGGGATCGGGCCGACCGCGTGCACGACCTCTCCGGCCACGTGCTCATGCCGGGGCTCGTCAACGGGCACACCCACTCCGCGATGACGTTGCTGCGCGGCGTGTCCGACGACGAGGGCTTCATGCCCTGGCTGGCCGCCGTGCAGGCGCTCGAGCAGCACCTCACCCACGAGGACGTGGAGACGGGGCTGCAGCTCGCCATGGTCGAGATGATCGAGACGGGCACGGTCGCCTTCGCCGACATGTATCACTGGGACGAGTCCCTCATCGAGCTCGTGCGCGCGGCGGGCATGCGCGCGATGGTCGCGCTCGCCTCGTTCGCGCCGGAGGCCGTCGGGTTCCCGGGGGTCTCGCCCTGGAACGGTGCGGAGGCCACGGCGCAGACCGAGGCGCTCGCCGAGCAGTACGCTGGCGACCCGCAGATCCGGGTCGCCTACGGTCCGCACGCGCCCTATACCTGCCCGCCCGAGTTCCTGAGCGATATCGCGGTGAGGGCCGTCGAGCGGGGGATCCCGATCCACACGCACATCTCCGAGTCGGCGGCGGAGGTCGAGCAGATCCTCGAGCGCTACGGCGCCACGCCCGGCGATCACCTTGCGTCCCTGGGGCTGTTCGACGCGGAGGTGCTCGCGGCGCACTGCGTGCACCTCACCGAGGGTGAGATCGAACTCTTCGCGCGCGTGGGAGCAGCGGTGAGTCACAACCCGGTCTCCAACCTCAAGCTCGGCTGCGGCATCGCGCCGCTGCCCGATTGGCAGGCGGCCGGGTTGCGCGTCTCGCTCGGCACCGACTCCGTCGCGAGCAACAACACGCTCGACCTGTTCGAGGAGATCAAGACCGCCACGATCCTGCACCGCGGGGCGCGGCAGGACGCCGCGATCGTGCGCGCGTCGGACGTGCTCGACATCGCCACGCGGCGGGGCGCGGAGGCGATCGGCTTCCCCGAGACGGGCGCGCTCGAGGCGGGCCGCCTGGCCGACGTGATCGCGCTCGACATGCGCGGATCCGCGGCCACGCCCCTCGACCTCGCTGCGAATCCCGCCGTGCTCACCTCCCACCTCGGCTTCGCGGCCAGCGGGGCCGACGTGCGCCACGTGTTCGTCGGCGGCCGCCACGTCTACGCCGACGGCGAGCACCTCACGCTCGACGCCGCCGCGATCCGCGCGCGTGCGGCTTCGGCCCGCGCGCGTCTGAGCGCCGCCGCGCGCTGACCCGCATCCGTCGCCCTGCGCGCCGCGGTACCCGTGCGTGCAAGCCCCGTCCTCCTGCGCGCGTAAGCTCCGTCATCCTGCGTACTGCGACTCGCAAGCTCGCGCAGCACAGGCTCCGTCGCAGGATCCAGAACCGACGGAGTAGATTCTGCGACTGCGTTCGCCTCGCGACTGTGGTCGCTTCGCGACTGCGGTCGCTTCGCGACTGTGGTCGCTTCGCGACTGCGTTCGCCTCGCGACTACGTTCGCTTCGAGGCCTCCGCGCAGAATGACGAGGCAGGTTTGCCCGCTCAGCGGCTACGATGGCTTCGCGACCCCCCCAGAACGACAGATCGAGAGAGGCCTCCTCACCATGGCACCCGTCCGACTCCCAGCCGATGCCGAACTGCCGCTGCTGCGCGCACGCGTCTCCGATCTCGCCGACCGCGCGCTCGTGGTCGGCGATCCCGGCCGTGCCGCTCGAGTCGCCGAACTGCTGGACGATGCCCGGCAGCTCGCCGCGAACCGCGAGTACCACCTCTACGCGGGCAGCTACCGCGGTGTGCCGGTCACCGTCGCCTCGCACGGCGTCGGCGCTGCGGGCGCTGCGGTCTGCTTCGAGGAGCTCGCCCGCGGCGGCGTCACCCGCATCATCCGGTCGGGCACAGCCGGGGGCATGCAGCCGAACGTGGTCGACGGCGCGATCGTCGTCGCCACGGGGGCGGTGCGCGAGGACGGCGTGAGCCACCAGCTCGTGCCGACGCAGTTCCCCGCGATCGCGACGCCGTCGCTGACGCTCGCTCTGCAGGCCGCTGCCGTCGAGACCGGTCTCGACGTGCACAGCGGCATCGTCGTCACCGGCGACATGTTCTACCCCAGCGACGTGATCACCGGCGTCGATCTGCCCATGTGGCAGCGGGCCGGCGCCGTCGCGGTCGAGATGGAGGCCGCCGCGCTCTTTGTGATCGCCGCGCTGCACGGCATCGAGACCGGCGCGGTCTTCGCGATCGACGGCAACCCGCTCGCCGCGAAGGACGAGTCGATGGACGGCTACGATCCCTACCGCGAGATCGTGACCCGCGCCGTCGACGGCGCCCTCACCGCGGCGCTCGACGTGCTGGTGTCGTAGACGCGCGGCCCGGCGACTCCGCAGGAGACGTGTCGGATGCTGAACGCGAACACGGAGTCCCGGATGGCTGCTTCACTTGAATGGAAGCAGCCATCCGGGACTCCGTGTTTCGGATTCGGGAGGGCGAGGGCGACGGTATCCCGCGCTGCGCCTCCGCGCCTACGCGAGGCGCGAGCGGTCGAAGGCGTCGAGGCTGATGCCCTGATCCAGCACCTGCTTGGCCCACTCCTTCGCGGAGTGCAGGCTGTGGTCGCGGTAGTTGCCGCAGCTCACGGCCTCGGTGCCGGGCACGTCCTCCCAGCCGACGCGCTCGACGAGATCCTCGAGCGAGCTCTTGATCGCGGCGGCGACGGTCTCGGCCGAGGGCTCGCCCCACGCGATCAGGTGGAAACCGGTGCGGCAGCCGAAGGGCGAGATGTCGATGAGGCCGTCGAAGCGGGTGCGCAGCAGTGCGGCGAGCGTGTGCTCGATGGTGTGCAGGCCGGCGGTGGGGATCTCTCCCTCGTTCGGCTGCACCAGGCGGATATCGAAGTTGGAGATGGCGTCGCCCTTCGGGCCGTGCTCCACGCCGATCAGGCGCACGTACGGCGCGAGCACCTTGGTGTGGTCCAGGGAGAAGCTCTCAACCTCGGCAAGTTCGACATCGCTCATGCCGTCAGTGTAGCGAGCGGACACCGGGGCGCTCCGAGTGCGACTCCCGGTTACGAAGAGGGCGCGACGGGTAGCGCGGGCTGAACGCGGGAAGCCGGCAGCGCGGGCGGCGCCGCTGGGGAGGCGGGAGGGCGGTGACGCCCTACGCCGCCTTCGCCAGGTCGCGGCGCGAGAGCGCGATGCGGGCTCGGGAGCCGGGGGCTGCCGGATCCTCGTCCACTCGTACGTCCCAGCCGGCACGGCCGAGTCGCTCGAGATCGCCGAGGGCCTCGTCGAGGCTCTCGGTCTCGACGAGGTACAGTGTGCGTCCCGAGGTGCGGTACACCGAGCGGTGCTGCGCCCAGTCGGGCACGATCATCTCGTGTCCGTCTCCGAGCGAGTGGTAGGGGGTGCGCAGTGGGCGCACCCGGCGCTGCTCGTGCAGCGGGGTGATGTTGTTCTCCATGAGAGGTCCTTTCTGGCGCGCACCTCCGTGGTGCGCGAATTGCGATGCGCACGGCGTACGCCAAGGAACGCCTGTGGAAGGGCTGTCGCCGTGCAGCTGAGCTTCGCGGGGTTTCGCGGAGTTGATCTCCAACGCCCTGGATCTGTCAGAAGCCATCGGGCGGAGACGCGTGCTGTTCGCAAGCTCAGCTTTACAGCATAGAACAGATCTTCGAAAAGCGCTAGTGTGGAGCCGGATCGGGATTGAACCGATCCGGATCCGGATCGATGGGCGCGGGAGCGCCGCAGGGAGAAACCGATGTCTGAGCCCCGTACGCTGCTCGTGTTCGCGCACCGCGACGAAGCCTCGGCCTTTGCCGATGTGCCGCACGTGGTCACGGGCGTCGGCAAGGTGAACGCGGCCGTGTCGCTCGCGAGCGCGCTCGCGTCTGGAGACGTCGAGCGAGTGGTGGTGCTCGGCACCGCCGGCGTCGTGAGCGACGGGCCGGATCGTCCGCACCTCGACGAGGTCTACCAGATCACCGGGGTGGTGCAGCACGACTTCTCGCTGCCGTCGCCCGAGCTGCGCCCGGCCGGCGACGCGATCCTGCCCCCTGAATCGACCGCGGTACTGGCCACCGGTGACGTGTTCGTGAAGAACGACGCGCAGCGGGCCCACATCGCGGGTCTCGGGGCGTCGCTCGTCGACATGGAGGCCTACGCGTACGCGAGCGTGTGCGAGCGCTTCGCGGTGCCGCTGCAGCTGTTCAAGATCCCCTCCGACTTCGCCGACAGCTCGACCACCGATGAGGAGTGGGACACGATCGTGTTCCGCAAGAGCGAGCAGCTGCGCGAGTTCTGGGCGACACGGCTGGCCGCAGCGGCACCGGCCGCGACAGTGCCGGCCGAGACGGTGCCGGCCGCAGCGGAGTCGAGCGGACCGGGGGTGCACGCGTGAGCTCGAGCTTCTTCGCCCTCTTCGACGACATCGCCGTGCTGGCCAAGGCGGCGGCAGCGTCGATCGACGACGTCGCCGTCGGCGCGGCGAAGGCCTCGGCGAAGGCGGCCGGAGTGGTGATCGACGACGCCGCGGTGACCCCGCAGTACGTGCGGGGCATCAACCCGAAGCGCGAACTGCCCGTGATCTGGCGCATCGCCCGCGGTTCGCTCATCAACAAGGCGATCATCATCGCGGCGATCATGCTGCTCAGCGTGTGGGCGCCGTGGGTGTTCCCGTGGATGCTGCTGGTCGGCGGCACCTACCTCGCGTACGAGGGCACCGAGAAGGTGTGGCACTGGATCGAGACCGCGCGCGGCAAGGCGCACGAGCCCACGGTGGAGGAGGTGCTCGAGCGCCCCGCCGCGGAAGAGAAGCAGATCGTCGGCAGCGCGGTGCGCACCGACCTGGTGCTCTCGGCGGAGATCATGCTCATCTCCCTGGCGAACATCGACGCCGACGGCTGGCTGATGCGGCTCATGATTCTCATCGCGGTCGGGCTCTCGATGACCGGTGCCGTCTACGGGGCGGTCGCGCTGCTGGTGAAGATGGACGATGCCGGCCTGTGGCTGATGCGTCGGAAGGCCCCGCGGTTCATCCGCGGCTTCGGCCTCTGGCTCGTGCGGGCGATGCCGGCGGTGTTCCGGGTGATCAGCGTGATCGGTGTGGTCGCGATGCTGTGGGTGGGCGGTCATCTGCTGATCGCCAACCTGCACGAGGTCGGCTGGCATCTGCCGCACGACCTCGTGCACGGCGTCACGCACGCGGTGCACGCGCCGGGCTTCGTGACCTGGCTGATCGACAGCGGTCTCTCGGCCGTGTTCGGCCTGGCCTGGGGCGCTGTGGCGGTCGTCGGGGTGTCGCTCGGCCGCCGGCTGCTGCGGCGGGGGTAGCGCGCACTGATAGCAGAGACCGGCCGGTGAGGGTCGGGTCTCTCGGCCAGCCGCGCACGATGTCCGAGGCGGGCAGTACCGTGGAGTCGTGACAGAGGATCGCCCCACGACGCATCGTCGGACCGTTGCGTCCGCGCCCCGGCATCAGCGCTGGTGCGTACTCGGGCATGCCCCCGACCGCGGGATCGCGGCGGTGGAGGTGGACCCCGGCGGAGAGCGCTCGGCGCCGATCCTCATGGCCGCCGCGGACCTGCCGGATTTCGTCGAACAGCGGGAATCCGCCGCGGCACCGCGCTGGGTCTGGAGCGACACTCCGACCTGGTACCCGCAGCTGCTCCGGGCGGGGGTCCGCGTCGGCCGTGCGCACGACCTCCGGCTCAGCCACGCGATCCTGAAGCACTCGGTGCGCGTACGCGAGCGCGCGGCGCTGTTCGCGGCGGACCGATGGGACGCGGGATCCGGAGCCGCGGAACCCGCACCGGTCGAGTCCGCGCTGTTCGTCATCGAGGAGCCCGGCGCCGCCGCGCGCACGGTGCCGCACGACCTGGAGGCCGCACTCGCGGAGTTCGACCGGCAGCGCACCGCTGCCGCCTCGAGCGATGATCCCGGCCGCCTCGGGCTGCTGCTCGCTGCGGAGTCCGCGGGAGCGCTCGTGGCGGTCGAGATGAGATCGGCCGGCGTGCCGTGGGACGCGGCGGAGCACGACCGTCTGCTGCAGGAGGCCCTCGGCCCGAGGCCCTCCCACGGCGCGAAGCCGGCGCGGATGCTCGAACTGGCCGATCAGGTGCGCGAGGCGCTCGGCGATCCCGGCGCGAGTCTCGACTCGCCGCCGAAGCTGCTGCGGTCGCTGCGCCGCGCGGGCATCGACGTGGAGACGACGTCGCGCTGGGAACTGGCGGAGCACGAGCACCCTGCGGTGGAGCCGCTGCTGCGTTACAAGAAGCTGTCGCGACTGCTCACGGCGAACGGCTGGGCCTGGATCGACGAGTGGGTGCGCGACGGGCGCTACCGTCCCGTGTACGTGCCGGGCGGGGTCGTCACCGGGCGGTGGGCCTCGAGCGGGGGCGGGGCGCTGCAGCTGCCGCGGGGTCTGCGGCCCGCACTGCGCGCCGACCCCGGCTGGCGACTCGTCTCGGCCGACGTCGCCCAGCTCGAACCCCGGGTGCTCGCGGCGATGGCGGGCGACCGCGCCATGGCCGCAGCGGCTCGCGGCACCGACCTCTACACGGGCATCGTCGAGAGCGGGATCGTCGCGAGCCGCCAGGAGGCGAAGATCGCGGTGCTGGGGGCCATGTACGGCGGGACGACGGGCGACAGCGGCCGCCTCGTGCCGCGTCTGCGGCGCGGCTTCCCCCGTGCGATGGGCCTGGTGGATCAGGCCGCCGCCGTGGGGGAGCAGGGTGGTATCGTCTCCACCTGGCTGGGCCGTTCCTCTCCCGAACCGGGTTCCGAATGGCGGGAGCTGCAATCGCGCGCGAGCCTGCCCGGCGCGACCTCGCGCGACGAGGATCGGGCCCGCCGCGCGGCCCGGGACTTCGGACGCTTCACCCGCAATTTCGTCGTGCAGGGCACCGCGGCGGAGTGGGCGCTGGCCTGGCTCGCGGAGGTGCGGCAGCGCCTGGCGGGGTTCGCTCTCTCGGAGGACACCGCGTCGGCGCGGGCCTCCGGCCCGGTGTTCGAGCGCCGTGCGCACCTCGTGTTCTTCCTGCACGACGAGGTCATCGTCCACGCTCCCGAGGAGCAGGCCGAGGCCGCGGCCGTCGTGATCCGCGAGGCCGCGGAGGCCGCGGGGAAGCTGCTCTTCGGGAACGCGCCGGTCGACTTCCCGCTGGATCTGCGCATCTCCGAGCGTGCGGTGAAGGACTGAGCGTGCGGTGAAGGGCTGAGCGCGCAGCGTCAGTGGACCGAGAATCCGCCGTCCACCGGAATCGTCTGTCCCGTGACGTACGCGGACGCCGGACTCGCGAGGAAGATCGCCGGACCGACGAAGTCCTCGGGGATGCCGTTGCGTCCGATGAGCGTTCTCTCGGCCAGTGCCCGGACCGTCTGCGGATCGGAGGAGAGCCGCTCGTTGAGCGCGGTCCGCACGAAGCCGGGGACGAGCACGTTCGCGGTCACGCCCTGCGGCGACCAGGCTTCGGCCTGCGAGCGGGCGAGCGCCTCGAGGCCGGCCTTCGACACCCCGTAGGCGCCGCTGGAGGCGAACGGGCGATGCGCCTGCTGCGAACTGATGTGGATGACACGACCGTAGCCGCGGGCGGCCATCCCCGGGATGAGGCGCTGCCCGAGCACGAAAGGCGCCTCGAGGTTGACGGCCATGGTCGTGTCCCAGCTCGCCTCGTCGAGCTCGGGCATCGGGGGCCGCAGGTTGATCCCCGCCGAGTTCACAATGATGTCCGCGTCGCCCACGGCGTCGGCGAGGGCGTGCGCGCCGGTGCGGGTCGACAGGTCGGCCGGGATCCCGATGAGCGCACCTCCCGCCGCGGTTCCCCCGGTGACCACCTCGTCGATGGCCGACTCGGTGCGGGCCGCGACCAGAACGGTGGCGCCGGCCTGCGCCAGCCCGAGCGCGATCGCGCGTCCGATCCCGGAACTGCCCCCGGTGACCAGCGCTCGTCTGCCGCCGAGTCCGAACGTCTCGGAGAGGAAGCCCGTCCGATCTTCACGCATAGCATCAGTCCTTTCGCTCCTCACAGATGCTACGGGAGCGGGCCGCGCTCCGGAGGCATCTCCCGCCTTCGCGACCAGGCCCGCCACAGGGCGGCGTACGCACCCCCGTCCGCGATGAGTTGCGCGTGAGAGCCCGATTCCACGATGCGTCCGTTCTCCAGGACCAGGATGCGATCGCACACCGCCGCCTGCGAGAGACGGTGTGCGACGATGAGCGCTGCGCGGCCGCGGATTGCGGCGATTGCAGCCCGTTCGAGCACCCCGGCCTCGGCGCTGTCGGCCTCCGCGGTGGCCTCGTCGAGAATGGCGAGATCGGGATCTGCGAGCACCAGGCGGGCGAGTGCGAGCTGCTGGGCCTGCGCCGCCGTGAGAGGGTGGCCGCCGTGCCCGAGCCGTGTGTCGAGCCCGTGGGGCAGCGCGTCGAGCAGCGCACCGGCCTCGACCCGCCGCAGCGCGTCGCGCAGCGCGTCGTCGTCGGCTCCCGCGGCGGCGAGGCGCAGACTGCCGGCGAGCGTGTCGGCGAAGACGTGCGTGTCCTGCGAGAGCAGCAGCGTTCGCTCCGGGCGGTGCATGAGCCCCGAACGCGGCTCGTGCAGTCCCGCCAGGAGCGTCGCAATGGTGCTCTTGCCGGCCCCCGACGCGCCCACCAGTGCGATGTGCTCGCCGGTTCCGATGCGCAGGTCGATGCCGTGCAGAACGTCGTGCGCCATGGCGTTCTCGCCGTCCGTTCGGTCGTAGGCGAAATCGACGCCGTCCAGCCGAGCTACGGCGTCCGGGTCCGTGTTCGAACCGGTTCCCGCGCTCGGACGACTCACCGCAGGTGCAGGGCTCTCCGCGTCCGGACGCGGATCGGTGCGTATGACGCCGACGATCCTCGCCAGCGACGCTGCAGCGGACTGCGCGTCGTCGAGCACGAACAGCAGCTGCCCGATCGGGTCGAAGAGTCGCAGGAAGATCAGGAGCGCGGTGGTGGCGGATCCGATGGTGATGGCGTTCGCTCCGACGAGCCAGAACGCCACGATCAGCAGCGACGCGATGCCGAGGTACTCGGCGAGGTTCAGTCTCGCGAAGAACATGTTCTGCACGATCCTCGCCCGCAGCGCCCACCGCACCACCTCCCAGCTCGACTCCGCGATGCGTGCGCCGTGCCGCTCGGAGAGCCGGTACGCGAGCACCGAGTCGAGTCCCCGCAACGATGCGAGCACGTGGTGCGCGCGGGTGGCCACCGCGGCGCGTTCGGCGGCGTAGACCCCGGGGGCCGTGCGCAGATACCAGCGCACCGTGAACACGTACACGGGCAGCGTGATGAGTAGCGCGAGCGCGAGGCGCACATCGATCACCGCCATTCCTGAGAGGGAGACGGCGATGGTGAAGAGCGCCGCTGTGAAGGCCGGGACGATGCCCGGGATCGCGTCGGAGACTTCCGTGACATCGTCGCTCGCCCGCGAGACCAGGTCGCCGGTGCCGGCCCGTTCGACCCTGCTCTGCGGCAGTTCCAGCGCACGGTCGAGGAATCGCTCGCGCAGCTCGGCGAGCCCGGTCTCGAAGAGACGAGCGGCGAGCACGATACCCGTGCCACTCGCGATAGCCGAGACGATCGCAGCGCAGAGGATCGCGGCGCCGAGCCCCCAGATCCCCGCCGCGTCGGCCTCGTCCGTCGCGATCAGGTCGACCAATCGGCCCAGCGCCCAGGGCGCGACGAGTCCGCAGGTCGCGCCGATGAGCAGCACCAGCACCGTCCCTGCGAATAGCAGTGGGCGGGCGCGCAGCAGCGTCCACGCGGTGGCGAGCGTCTGCGTGCCGGTCGCGATCGGCAGTGCACCGGCCGATCGCCCGTGCTCGTGCGCCTGGCCGCTCATGGGGCCTCTCCGTCGTTCCTGCGCGGGCCGACGGTCACGACCCGATCGCAGACCGCGAGCAGCGTCGGCGACGAGGTGACGAGCACCGTGCTGCGTGCGCCTCTGACGCGACGCAGCCGGTCGGCGATGAGCTGCTCGGTGGCCGCGTCGACGGCCGTGGTCGGTTCGTGCAGCACGAGCACCGGAGCTCTCGTGGCATAGGCCCTGGCCAGTGCCACCCGTTGCCGTTGACCGCCGGAGAGGCGGGTACCGCCCTCGCCGACGGGCGTTTCGATGCCCTGCGGCAGTGCCGCGATCAGGTCGTCGCAGGCCGCCGCGTGCAGTGCGGCCGGGGCCGTTGCTGGATCGGTGCCCGGCACGTCGAGATTCCACGCGATCGTGCCGTCGAAGAGCTCGGCTCGGTGGGGCGCGACGACCATACGGCGCCGCCACTCCCGCAAGCCGAGTTGCGCGGGACCGCTGCCGTCCAAGCGGGCCTCACCCGACTCGTGCGAGCGCATGCGAGCTGCAAGCAGTCGTACGATCCGACCGGCGACCGCCTGACCCGCGACGATGCCGATGCACTCGCCAGGCAGCACCTGGAGCGCGAAGCCCGGCAGGCGCATGTCGAGCGCCGGGATTCGGCGGCCGTTGTCCAGCTGCGCGGGGCTCCCGGAACCCGCTTCGCGCGGCCCGGGAGCATCGGTCCCGGTCGTGGCCGTCGCCTCGGGTGCCTGCAGCACGCTCAGCACCCTCGCCGAGCTCGCCAGCGCGACCGCCCAGATGCGACCGGTATGCGCGGGCATGGCGGTGAGCGGACCGACCACGAACTGCACCAGACCGATCGCCGCGATGAGACCGCCGATACTGATCTGCCCGCTCAGGGCGAGCACGCCCGCGAGTACCGTGAGGCTCGCGACGAATACGCCCGAGAATCCGCTGAGAACACCCTCGTAGACCCCCAGGGCAGACTTCGCCCGCAGCATGCCGACCAGCGCCGTGCGGCTCGTCTCCCGGTACCGTGCACTCGCCTCAGCTTCAGCGCGGAGTCCCTTGAGCACCCGATAGCCGGCCAGCAGGTCCGCCGCTCGGTCGACGGAGTCCGCGGCGAGCGCCTGCTGGTCCAGACTGCGTCTCTGCAGAGGCCCGCCCGCGGTGAACATGCCCACGATCAGCGCCGCTGCACCGAGCGCGACCCCCAATCCCAGCGGCGGTGACAACGAGAACAGCGCGATGCTCGCGAGGATGACGGCGGCGGCCTCTCCCACCGGATACACGCCGATCTGCATCACCGCGGCCAGACGTGCGACGTCGCTCGTCGCGATCGAGAGCGCCGCGCCGTCCTGTTGCCCGTGATCGACACCGGCCGGGTGCAGCAGACGGTCGGCGACCTGGCTGCGCAGCCGATGCTGCACTTGCTGCATGCCGTAGAGGCCGATCCGCGAGCCGAAGCGGAATGCGAACGAGAGGAACAGGAAGTCGATCGCCAGCGCCCCCAGCCACCACAGCAGCTGGGTGAGGTCGCTCGTCGCGATGGCCCGGTCGATCACGACGCCCACGATCACCGGCACCAGCGCCTCACCCGCCATGTGCCCGACGAGCAGCAGAGCGGCCGGAAAGGTGAAGCGCTTCGCCGCGAACAGCACACGCAGAGCGAACCGTCTCGGAGAGGCGTCGTCCACGCGCACGGCCGGAATGCCGGGCGGCTCGTCCGGAGCCTGCAGAAGGGCGGGCAGCCGAAGGCGGAGTCCGAACTGGCTGCCGCCGCCGGCTCGTGCGATCACGCCGTCCGCCCGTCGCGGGGGGCCTCGCCTCGGAGCCCGCCGAGGGGCACCACTTGCGGGGTACCCGCGACGGGATCGGGTACCACGATGCAGCGCAGGCCGAACACCCGTTCGACGAGTTCCGCGGTGATGATGTCCGCGGGTGCCCCCTCCGCCACGATCGCACCGTCCTTCATCGCGATGAGATGAGTCGCGTACCGGGCCGCGTGATTCAGGTCGTGCAGCACCGCGACGAGCGTGCGTCCGCGGCGGTTCAGATCGGTGAAGAGCTCGAGCAGTTCGATCTGGTGACTGATGTCGAGAAACGTCGTGGGTTCGTCGAGCAGCAGGATCTCCGTCTCCTGCGCGAGCGCCATCGCCACCCAGACCCGCTGCCGCTGCCCGCCCGACAGCTCATCGACGAAGCGGGCCGAGAGCTCGGTCACGCCGGTGGCCTCCATCGCTTCGAACACGGCGCGCTCGTCCGTCTCACGCCACTGCCGCAGCAGCTTCTGATACGGGTAACGACCGCGTGCCACCAGATCGGCGACGCGGATTCCGTCGGGTGCGATCGAGGACTGAGGCAGCAGGCCGAGTCGGGCCGCCACCTGCTTCGCCCGGTACGAGTGGATGTCGGCACCGTCGAGGATGACCCGGCCGGCACTCGGTTTGAGCAACCGCGACAGGCCCCGCAGGAGCGTCGACTTGCCGCAGGCGTTGGGCCCGACGATCACGGTGAACGACTCGTCGGGGATCGCCACCGACAGTTCCTCGCTGATGACGCGCTTCTCATAGCCCAGCGTCGCCTGCTCCGCCTGCAGGCGGGCGGGGGACTGGCGGATCTCCGACACGTTCATGCGGCCTTCCTCGTTTCGCGAATGAGCAACCAGATGAGGTAGAGCCCGCCGAGGCACACGGTGAGCAGGCCCACGGGCACCGGGCGGTAGAACTGCGCGATCCCGAGCGACAGCAGATGCGCCGCTGTGAGCAGCGCGGCGCCCATGCACCCGGCCGAGACGACCGATACGCCGGGCGTCCGGGTGAGACGTCGGGCGAGCTGCGGTGCAGCAAGGGCGATGAACCCGATGGGTCCCGCTGCCGCCGTCACGAGGGCCGACGTGGCGACGCCGACGACGAGCAGACCGAGCCGGGCACGTCCGGCTTCGACCCCCTGGGCGAGGGCCGCGTCGTCACCGAGCTCCAGCTGCCTGAGCGCCGGTGCGAGCAGGCCGGCGGCGCAGAGGATCACGGCGCCGAGTACGAGTGAGGGGGCGAGGCTCGACCAGCTCACGCGCGCGAGCGATCCCGCGCCCCAGAACCCCACCGACATCGCCTCGTGGATGTCGGCGCGGGTGATGAGGTAGGCGTTGATCGATCCGAGCGCCGCGGAGATCGCGATGCCGACGATGATCAGCCGGAAGCCCTGCACCCCGCGTCGGTACGCGAGTGCGTAGACCAGGAACGCGGTGAGCAGGCCGCCGAGGATCGAGGCGCCCGCGATCTGCCAGTACCCGCCCGAGCCGAGGAGCAGAACCGTGACGACCACGGCGGTGAAGGCGCCGGCGTCGAAGCCGATGACGTCCGGAGAGCCGAGCGGGTTGCGCGTCAGGGACTGGAAGATCGCCCCTCCGATCCCCAGCAGGGCCCCGAAAGCCACAGCCGCGATAGCGATGGGCAGCCGCCACTCGAGGACGATGGTGCGGTGCAGTTCGTCGCCGTGCCCGAGCAGTGCCTGCGCCACCTGCTGAGGAGAGAGGGGATACTCGCCGAGACTGATCGCGAGCACGGCCGAGATCGCAGCGAAGACGATGAGCACGACGTTGATCGCGAAGCTGCGCGTATGCACTCGAAGAGCGATCAGCCGCCCGCGGCGAACATCCCGGTGGGTGTACCCGGGATCCACGTGGAAGCTCGGGGCGCGTGTTCCGGTCACAATCCGCTCGCCTTCCTGCGGCGCACGAGCGCGATGAGTACCGGGGCCCCCACTACGGCAGTCAGAATACCGACCTCGATCTCTCCCGGACGCGCGATGACACGTCCGATCACGTCCGCCGCGAGCACCAGGGCGGGAGACGCGAGGAAGGTGCCGATGAGGATCCACCGCTGGTCGGGGCCGGTGAACCACCGCACTACGTGCGGCACCATCAGCCCGATGAAGGCGATGCCTCCCGTGAGTGCGGTGGCGCCGCCCGCGAGCAGCGTGACCGCCACGACTCCGATGACTCGCGTGCGTACGAGGTTCGCGCCGAGCGAGGCCGCGAGTTCGTCCCCGAGAGCGACGGCGTTGAGGGATCCCGAGATGAACGCGGCCAGCAGAGCGCCGGCGGCGAGGAAGGGAAGCACCGCCAGGGTGTCTTCGAGGCTGGTGCGGGCGATCGATCCGATGCCCCAGCTGCGGATCGCGCGGAAGGTCTGCTCGTCGATGAGCGACAGGAATGTCGAGAATCCCGTGAGCACGGCGGAGAGGGCGACGCCCGCCAGTACGAGCGTGACGGGAGAGGCGGATCCGCGTCCGGCCGAGCCGATGAGGTAGACGAGCACGGTGGCGATGATCGCTCCGAGAAAGGCGAACCAGATGTAGCCGGTGATCCCGCCGAGGCCGAAGAACCCCACGCCCAGCGTCACCGCGAAACCGGCGCCGGCGTTGACGCCGAGGATGCCGGGATCGGCCAGCGGATTGCGCGTCAGCGCTTGGATCAGCGCGCCCGCGAGACCGAACGCGGCCCCGGTCGCGATGCCGACGATGGTCCGCGGCACCCGCAGCGTCCATACGATCACCGACGCCTCGGAGTCGTCCGGGTGCCAGAAGCCCTGCCAGATCTGCGCAAAGGGGAGAGGGTTCGCGCCGATGGCGAGACTCGTCAGCGCGATCGCGGCGAGGGCGATCGCGGCGACGAGTACCGTCAGCAGACGCCGTGAGAGCGCCGTCGAGACGTCGGTGCGAGGGATCACTGCTCCGAGGCCTGCAGCGCCTGCTCCCCGAAGCCCGCGAGCCGATCGATGAGCCAGGGCACGCTGATCGCGCTCTGCACGTTCAGCCCCCACGCGAAGGAGTTGATTCCGGTCTTCTGGTCGGCGGGATCGATGACCGTACGTCCTTCGGCGACGGCCGGTACCGCCCGGAAGAGCGGCGACTCCACGAAGTAGTCGGCGGAGCCGTCCTCGAACGTGCTGACCAGCAGGAAGTCCGCGTCGATCAGCCCGATCATCTCGTCGCTGATGGCCTCGTCGCTCTCGAACCTCGCGGCGTTGTCGGGCAGATCGAATCCGAGTTGTTCGAAGAGCGTCGCAGTGTCGGTGCCGGGGGCGCTGACGTACGCCGCACCGTAGTCCTCCTCGTAGACGATCACGTGCGCGGCCGTCCTCCCCGCGAACCCGGGGTGCTCGTCGCGGCTGTCCGAGACGAGCCGTTCGGTCGAGGCGATCACCCGGTCGGCCTCTGCGGAGAGGTCGACCGACTCGGCCAGCCGTTGTGTCGTCTCCTGCCAGGACAGTTCGCCGCCCTCGGCGTAGAGCACCGGAGCGATCCTGCTGAGCTGTTCGAAGCGCGCCCGATCGAAGCTGTCGTAGGCGTACAGTGCGACGATCAGATCGGGGTCGGAAGCCGCCACGGCCTCGGCCGACACCTCGGCGCCCGCGTTCGATTCCCAGAGCGTCTCGATACCCGCAATCGCGTCCGGGTCGAGCCAGGGATTGCGCTCGATGGTCGAGGGAGCGAAGACCGGCGTGCCGCCGATTGCGATCAGCGCATCGGTGTCCACCGTCGAAGCGGTGACGATGGCGACCCTCTCGGGCCGCTGCTCGAGCACGGTCTCGCCGAACGGGCTGTCGAGCGTGAGCGGGTAGTCCGTGCTCCCCTCCGCGGTGGGAAGCAGAGCGGCCGCTGCGCCGGACGGCTCGTCGCCGGGGGAGGGGCTCGCGCACCCGGCGAGGGCGGTGAGAGCCACGGTCGCGGCCAGGGTCGATGCGAGGACCCTGCGGCGGAGGTGCGGGAGGAAGGTCATGCGTGATCCTTGTCGTTGCGGGTCAGTTCGTAGAGGGTGTACCCCCAGCCGATGGTGCTGCGGGCGATGATCGAGAGCGAGGCTGCCTCGAAGAGACGTCGATGCTCCTCGTCGTCGCGGGCCCCGCCGCCGGTGAGCGCGAACCCGATGAGGTCGTGCTCGTAGTCGTGTTCGTCGGCGAGCGCCGGATCGAGCACCTCGGAGAAGACGAGCACGGAGCCGCCCTGAGCGAGTCCCAGTGCTGCTCGGCGGAGCAGATGCACCGCATCGGCGTCGGCGAGGCGCGCGAGCGCCCCCGAGAGCAGTACGGCGTCGACGGGCTGCTCCGGCCCGCTCAGCGGTCCGGCCGGCTCGTAGCGCACGCGATCGTGATCCCCGTGCAGGCGCTGCATCGCCTCGATCTCCGAGGGAGCGGCGAGGATCGTGATGCGCTGCGCGGAGTGCGCGCTCGCGAGTGACGCCGCGAGTGACGCCGCGCCCTCCCCGATGATCGCGACGTCCGCGCGGTCGGAGAACGCGCTCGCTTCGGCGAGAGCGCCGGCGACGTAGACCGCGTCCTCCGCCTCGTGCTCGATCCGTTCGTCGAGCAGAACCCCGGGTGCGAGCGACCGGTCGAGCCATTCCTGGCCGAACCAGCGGACGTGATCCCCGGCACCGTCCCTGACGGCAGCCAGCAGCGAGAGCGCGGCAGCGAGTTCACGGGCGGCATGCGCGCGCTCGAGATGCAGGCTCTCCATCACATCGTCGTCTTCGAGTTCGCGACCCAGACTGGTGAGACGGAAGCCGCCTCCGCTCGGCTCGACGACGTCGAGGGCCGCGAGATAGCGCAGCAGTTTCGCGAGTCCGAGGCGGTCGCAGCCGGTGCGCGAGGCGAGCGAGTCGAGGTTCTGCTCGCCGCCGTCGAATGCGGCGGCGAGGCCGAGAGTCGCCGCGATGCGCACCGCGAAGCCGGGCAGCAGCTCGCTCAACTCGTGGAAACGAGCTCCCTCGTCCTGGCTCGCCTCGAGATCCTGCACCGTCGCGTCGTCGTCCGTGAGCACCACCTCTCGGCGGCGCCAGTACCCGGTGACGTCGACCTGCGACTTGGACAGCTGCTGCTCGTTGCGCAGCCAGCGGCGGATCGGAGTCAGCGTGAGCGTCTCGCCCGCGACCCAGGCGAACACGGTGCCGGGCCACCACTCGGCGGACCGGATCGCGTCGAACAGCAGCGTCGTCGTACCGGGCTCTGCGCCGTCGCGGCTGAGCCACGTGACCTCCACGCCGTCGTGCTCCGGCAGCTGCTGCCGGTGCTGCGGCTCGGCGATCTCGATGAACACCTGGGCTCGCGCTCCCGCAGGCCACTCCTCGAGCCAGCGGCCGATCGCCGGCAGAGCAGTCTCGTCGCCCGCGATGAGCACCCAGTCGGCGCCGTTCGGATGCGGAGCCGACATCTTCGGGCCCGCGATCTGCATCCGCTCGCCCGGTTGCACTCTGCAGGCCCAGGAGGTGGCGGGGCCGACGCCGTGCTTGACGAAGTCGACGTCGATCTCGCCGGCCTGCGGGTCCCAGCGGCGCACGGTGTAGGTGCGCAGCAACAGGTGCTCATCGCCCCTCGGCCAGTTCAGCACGCCGTCCGCCTGGGTCGGGCCGACGGGTTCGGGCGCATCGGGGTGATGCAGCAGGATCTTGAACTCGTCGTCGAACCCGTCCGAGCGGAACGCGGCCACCGGGTAGCCGTTCGTCGCGGTGTGCGCCGCGAGCTCGGGGCCGCCGAGCGTCACGCGGCGCATGCCGGAGGTGACATCGGCGACGCGGAGCACCTCGAGGGTGCGGGTGGTGATGGGGAAGACGGTGAGCGGCCGCAGGCTGCTACTCATGAGGACTCCTCGGTTTGCGGTCGGGGTCGCGCCCTCGGGGCGGCTCAGCCGAACAGGCCGGCGAAGGCGTTGGTGAGTTCGCCGACAGCCCAGCGGTGGGTAAGCGCGTTGGGGTAGGCGAAGGCCCAGGCGAGGTCGAGACCGCCGGTCTCGGGATTGGGATCGATGTAGGCGACCTTCTCGGCCTGCACTGCACCGAGCTGCTGGTAGAGGCCGTTGTCCTCGAGCCAGGCCGTCGCCTCCTCGACCGTGCCCTCGCCGCCGTGGCGGGCGACGACGAGCGCCTCGGCGTCGACGAGGCCGACGTTCTCGATGGCGACGTCGCCCCAGTCGAAGGCGCTCAGCTGCGCCACGTTCGGGTGCTCTGCGAAGCCGAGCTGCTCGAGCAGCTCCTCAGCAGGGGATCCCGAGGTGTTCACGAACTGGATACCGGCCTCCTGTCCGCGGTTGATGATGATCGAGACCGTGCGATCCTGGTACTCGGGGTGCGCTTGCGCGGCCTCGACGATGCTCGCCTCGGTCTCCTCGATCTGCTGCTCGGCGAGGACGCTCAGATCGGTCGCCTCTCCGACACCGCGGATCAGCTCGCGCCAGTCCCAGGCGTAGTCGCCGGAGGGCTCGACTGCGAGCACAGGCGCGATCGTTGAGAGTCGCTCGAAGTCGTCCTCGAGCTTGCCGTAGGTGCTCGCCACGATCAGATCGGGCTGGGCGGCGAGCAGCGCCTCGAACTGGAAGCTGTCGGCCCACGGGTCTACGAACGCTCCGATCTCGTCGAACCGGGTTCCCTCGATCCACGGGTAGCTGCCCGAATCGGAGCCGATGACCGGAGCGATATCGAGAGCGAGGGCCGACTCCTGGTCGCCGAGGCCGCCGATGACGGCGACGCGCTCGGGGCGATCCTCGAGCACCGTCTCGCCCCAGGGGGTCTCGAGCTCGAGCGGATATTCGGTCGTGCCCTCGGCGGGCGGCAGCAGCGCCGCATCGCCGGAGTTCGGTGCGCCTGCTGCCGTCTCGCTCGACGGGGCGCAGCCCGACAGGACGATCAGGGCGGCGAGTGCGGCGGCTACGGCGGTGCGGCTGCCGGAGCGGGTCATGGTGGGCATGGCGATATCGGTGCTTTCTGGATCGTCGGCGAGGTGGAATCGGGGATGGAGCGTTCCGCGTCAGAGGAGAGAGCAGCGCGAAGCGGGCTCACATGAGATCTAGGTTAGGTGACGCTAAGCTTCATCTGAGTGCAGTTTTCGACAGCTTGCGGGCGCTATGCGACAAACGGGGGATCGCCTGCACCCCACGGACGCGGAGCAGGAGGACGGCATGCGGATTCCGACCGCGCAGACGCGCGGATCCGGCACCCTGGATCCGCGTGGACCGAAACGGCTCCACCTGCCGCCCGTCAGCATTCCGGAGCGGGTGCACTTCGATGAGCACATGATGCTGTGGCAGGCCAGGGGCAGCTCCGAGGCGGTGCTCGACGGGATCAGCCATTCGCTCACAGTGGGGCACGCGATCTGGATGCCGGCCGGTACGAAGCACGTGCTGCACGTGCACGAGGACTCGGTGATGCTGCCCATGTTCTTCGAAGCGGCCGATGTCGCCACCACACTGCGCGGCACGGCGACGGTGCGCGTCGATCACGAGCTGCGCACGCTTTTCCTCGCTTATATCCAGTCGCAGCAGACCATCATCAGGCCTGACGCCGATATCGCGCGTCAGATCCTCTCGAGTCTCGAGCGCCAGCCCGTGCTCTCCACGAACCTCGTCATGCCGGTCTCCGAGGCCGCGGGCGGCATCGCGGAGATCCTGCGTTTCAACCCGGGGGACAGCCGCACCACCGAGGAACTCGCGGCTCACGTGCACGCCTCGTTGCGCACGGTCGAGCGGGCGTTCAAGGCCGAGACCGGCATGACGCTCCGGGAGTGGCGCATCCAGAACCGTATGGAGTGCGCCGTCGAGCTGCTGCGCTCCGTGCGCGGCGTCGACGCGGTCGCCCACCGGGTGGGATACACGAACACGAGCGCCTTCCGCAGGGTGTTCAAGGCGCACTTCGGCATGACGCCGAGCGAGTACGTCACCCGCTACGTCGCGGTGTGACGGTCCGCGTACCATGTGGGAATGGACCGCGCCAGGATCTCCGCCGTGCACCTCGTCGACGTGTTCGCCTACCTCCTGGTGCTCGGTGTGTTCACGCAGTTCTTCCCGGAGATCATCAGCGAGTCCTTTCTGACCTCCCTCGTGACGGCGATCCTGCTCAAGGTCGTGCTCGAGGTCGTGGTGCGGGTGAAGACCGGAATCGTCGGCAGGATGAAGAGCGCGGAGACATCGCGTGCGCGCGCCATCGCCGGCGTGTGCCTCGTCGCCGTCGCCGCCGGCAGCAAGGCGGTGATCCTCTGGCTCACCGACGTCATCCTCGGTGACGCGGTGCATCTGGGCGGGTTCTTCGCCGTCACGCTGCTCGTCGTCGTGCTGATGGTGGTCCGGACCCTGCTGAGAGGTCTCATCAGGTAGGGCCTGGGGAACGATGTCGGGCTACAGCTGCTGCAGCTGGCGCGGCACCGCAGGTATTCGGACAGGCTGACTCGGGGAACCGGGTGAGTGCAGCGTGAGTTCCCTTCCGGTGCGCATCGCATTGTGGATGAGCATTCCATAGTGAGCAACCTCGAGAACGCAGTCGAGAATCTGCTGCTGGGTCGCGGATGCCTCGGCGTCGACCAGGAAGTTCAGCAGGTCCTGCGGAGTGACGGGAGTGAATGCTGCGCCGGACGCGGTAGCCGTCGGGGCATGAAGATCGAAACCCAGGGCTCGGCAGTGCGTGAACGCGAACGTGAACGGTTCGGAGCCTGCGGCGCTCACAGATGCCAGCGTGAGTCCTCTCGTGTGCCACCACAGCGCGTTGATGACAACGGGATGCGCCCAGGCCAAGAAATCAGCAGCGAGCTGCGGAGTGATCAATCCGAGACGTGTGAATTGCAGCGCAGCATGTGCGAGGGCATCCGACTCGACGGCATCGAGCTCCCGCGGCTCCGGCTCTGAGATCGGCGTCGGAGTGGTGGTGTCTCCTTGCCGATTCGCGATCACGAGATCCTGATAGTCCAGCGATCCTGTGCTGGAGCGTCCGCACCAGTCCCCGTCAACGATGGCGGGCTCAGCGAATCCGGCGTCGGAGAGGATGTCGAGGAGCAGCTTTCGGGGATGGGCGATGGCCAACTCGGGATTCCTCTGGTCCTCGACTCGGCTGGGACCGTGGGGCCATCGCATCCGAAACGTCGAGCGGCCCGCTGCCAGGAGCTCGTCGACGCCCTTGTCGAGGAGGAAGAATGTTGCGACGAGTCTGCCCGTGGGCTTGAGCGTTCGAGCCGCCTCGCGAATGTACGTTTCGACGGTATCGATATCGACGTGCGTCATCACGGAGATCATGCAGACGAGGTCGAGGCTCTCATCCTCGAACGGGAATCGGTAGCTCGGGCCGTCAAGAGTGCCGTCGCTGTTGTACACCTTGCTGCTGATGTCGACCTTCGTGAAGGTGAAGTTCGGGTGACGCGGTGTGATGTTGGCGGTCGCCCACTCGATCGCCTCGGAGTGCGGGTCCAAGCCGAAGTACTGCTGATCCGGGGAGAACCTCATTGCGAGTTCCAGCGCGATGCGCCCGTACCCGCACCCCATATCGAGAGTCCGCGCGGTGGGGGGCAGCGCGGGCTGGGTCAGCACGTCGGCGTAATAGCGAGCGGTGCTTGGGTTGGGGTCGCCGTTCAACCTGGTTTCGAGCCCGGGCGGGGGTGCGTCGTAGGGAATGCGGCCCTTGATCGCATCCGACAGCAGACGAGTCGAAAGGCCTTGGAGGTACGTCGCGAGGTCGTCCGACGTCGCCGGAGCGGGATCCCGAGGCAGCTTGCCGGCCTTGCCGAACTTGCCGAACTTGCCGAACTTGCGTGCGAAGAATGCCCCCATGCTGGCACAGTGTACTCACTTCGCCGATGCCCGAGAGGGGCTGTTGTCTGCCCCAGTCAGCCTGCCTGGAAGGGATGCGGCGGTGAGCTGTTCTGTGCTGCTGCTGACATCATCTCGGACATGACGAAGGCCCTGCCACCCCAGCGTTGCGGGGAGTCAGGGCCTTCATGGTGGCGGTGACGGTGGGATTTGAACCCACGGTAGGGGGTTACCCTACACGACTTTTCGAGAGTCGCACCTTCGGCCGCTCGGACACGTCACCGCGGAAAAGAATACGCGATTCCGGCCGCGAGTGCGAATCGAGCCGCCCTTGCCGCGCTCCCGGCGTGTCGGGGTGACCGGGTCAGGCGCCCCCGGCCGCGCTCCCACCCCACCCGAAGCGGGGAGCGACCTGGCTCGCGAACAGTTCGAGCGAGCGCAGCACGTGCTCGTGAGGCGCGTCGACCGAGTGCACCTGGATCGCCACCTCGTCGGCGTGCTCGAGTGTGCGGTCGTTCGCGAGGGATTCGACCACCTCGTCAGCCGTGCCGAGGTGCGTGTCGCTGCGCCGGATGAGCTCGTCCAGGGGAGCGTCCTCCGCGACGCCGAAGAGCGCCGCCTGTCGGCGCAACCCCACGTCGGCGAAGCGGAGCGCTTCGTCCCGGTCGTCGGCGACGAACACGGTGCGCGAGGCGGTGATCCGCGGTTCGACTCCATCCGGCAGCGCGTCGAGGTAGGCGTCGACGATCGGCTGCTGGATCTCGTGCAGCGAGGCCTGCTCGCGGCCGGAGCTCCGGGGCTGGGTGCGGCTGAGCAGCAGCCCGTGGCCGTGCCGCCCGGCGCGCGTGCCGCCGCCCGCGCTGAAGGTGGCCTGCCACACGCGATCCACGAGGGATCCGGCGGCGGGATACAGCGTGTTGCCCGCCCCGAGGTCGCGCCCCGCGAGGGCGTCGACCAGCACCTCGAGCTTGCGCTCGTAGTCCGCGGTCTTGTTCTCGAGAGCGAGGCCGAACGGCGCGAACGACGTCGGAGTGCCCCCGCTGCCCAGCCCCAGGTCGATGCGTCCACCGCTCAGCAGGTCGGCGACGACCGCGTCCTCCGCGACGCGCACCGGATCCTCGAGAGTCAGCGTGATCACCCCGGTGCCGAGGCGGATCGACGACGTGCGCTCCGAGACGCTCGCGAGCAGCACGAACGGCGACGGAAGCCCGCCCTCTTCCGCGCGGAAGTGGTGCTGGGCGACCCAGGCCCGCGCGAAGCCGTGCCGCTCGGCGTGCTGGATCTGCTCGGCCGCGAGGCGGAAGCGCTCGGCCGGCGAGGCGGCGTCGAGCAGCCGGGTGAAGAAGGCGATATCGGTCATAGAGGTGGGGCTCCCGGTCGATCGTGTGCTTCCAGGCTAGTGAGCGGTGAGGACGAGCCCAAGGCCGGCGGTCAACGACGGTCACATTCCGGGTGCCTCCACAGCGGGGTGCCGAGAGTCCGGGTGCATCTCGCCCACGCAGGATCCGGGTCGATCTCTCGCAGTGCATGCGGTCCGGACGATGGAGAAGCGACCCGGTTCCCGGCCGGAGGGGAGACCGGCGCAGCTCGATGTCGGAGGCCGCCGGTAGGCTCGCCCGCATGGCGAAGACGAACAGCGTGTACGCGTGCTCGGAGTGCGGATGGCAGACCTCGAAGTGGGTCGGCCGCTGCGGCGAGTGCCAGCAGTGGGGCACGGTCGAGGAACGCGGGCGTGCGGGCGCCTCGCTCGCCCGCACCACGCGCGCGATGGCACCCGGGCCCGGTCGCGAGGCGCGGCCCATCACCGAGCTGGAGGGCGACTCCGTGCGCCATCGCCCCACGGGCATCGGCGAACTGGACCGGGTGCTCGGCGGCGGGGTGGTGCCCGGTGCGGCGATCCTGTTCTCCGGCGAGCCCGGGGTGGGCAAGTCCACGCTGCTGCTCGACGTCGCCTCGCGCTTCGTCGCCCCGAACGGGAACGGCGGCGCGGCACGCGTGCCCGATGCCGAGGGGCGATCACGCGTGCCCGACACCCATGGGCGATCACGTGTGCCCGACACCCATGGGCGATCACGTGTGCTCTATGCCAGCGGCGAGGAGTCGACGGGGCAGATCCGCATGCGCGCCGAGCGTACAGGGGCCATGCACGACGAGCTGTTCCTCGCGAGCGAGACCGACCTCGCGACCGTGCTCGGACACATCGAGGCGGTGGATCCGGAGCTCGTGATCGTCGACTCGGTGCAGACGATGGCGAGCGGGGAGATCGAGGGCAGCGCCGGCGGGCCGGCGCAGGTGCGCGAGGTGGCCGCGGCGCTGATCCGCGCGGCGAAGGGGCGGGGCACGCCCGTGATCCTCGTGGGGCACGTGACGAAGGACGGCTCCGTGGCCGGGCCGCGTCTGCTCGAGCACCTCGTCGACGTGGTCTGCCACTTCGAGGGAGACCGCCAGACCTCCCTGCGCTTCCTGCGCACGCTCAAGAACCGCTACGGCCCCACCGACGAGGTCGGCTGCTTCGAGATGACCGATCGGGGGATCGCGGAGGTGCCCGACCCGAGCGGTCTCTTCCTCAGCCGCGCGGCCGCTCCGGTCAGCGGCACCTGCGCCACGGTGGCCATGGAGGGGCGGCGCGCCCTGCCCGTCGAGGTGCAGGCGCTCGTGGCGAAGAGCGCGACGCCCAATCCTCGGCGGGTGACGAGCGGGGTGGACCCCTCCCGGGTGGCGATGATCCTCGCCGTGCTCGAACGACGGGTCGGGGCGCGCCTGCACGACCAGGACGTCTACGTGTCGACGGTCGGCGGCGTCAAGCTCGCCGAGCCGGCGGCCGACCTCGCGATCGCGCTCGCGGTGCTGTCGGCGATCACGGACCGACCGCTGCCGCACGATCTCGCGGCATTCGGCGAGATCAGCCTCGCGGGCGAAGTGCGCCCGGTGGTGGGAGGCTCGCAGCGCGCGAACGAGGCCGCGCGCCTGGGCTACGTGCGCGTGATCGACGCCGCGTCGGCGACCTTGGACCGGGCCAGAAAGGACGCGGGTCTATAGGGCCCCGAGAGGCGAGTACACTTGCAGACCGTGAGTAACAACACGGTAGATGTCGTCCTGATCGGCGGCGGCGTGATGAGCGCCACCCTGGGAACGCTGATCCAGCAGGTGCAGCCCGACTGGACGATCGAGATCTTCGAGTCCCGTTCCGAGGTCGCGACCGAGAGCAGTAACGCCTGGAACAACGCGGGAACCGGGCACGCGGCGCTCTGCGAGCTCAACTACATGCCCGAGGGCAAGGACGGCAGCCTGTCGTCGGCGAAGGCCATCGACATCAACGAGCAGTTCCAGCTCTCCCGCCAGTGGTGGTCCGCACTCGTGAAGCAGGGCGTCCTCGGCGAGCCCTCCTCCTTCATCAACGCCACCCCGCACATGACCTTCGTGCGCGGCGAGGCCAACGTCGACTACCTGCGACGCCGCTACGAACTGCTGAAGCAGGAGCCGCTCTTCGCCGACATCGAGTTCAGCGACGACCCCGCGCAGATCGCCGAGTGGGCGCCGCTGCTGGTCGACCGCCGCGCCAAGGACGAGGTGTTCGCCGCGACGCGCTCCGAGAGCGGCACCGACGTCGACTTCGGCGCCGTGACCCGGCAGCTGATCCGCCATCTCGTCTCCGAGGGCGCCGAACTGCACCTCAATACGCCGGTCAAGCAGCTGAAGCGCCGCTCCGACGGCACCTGGGACGTGGGCGTGAAGGCCTCCTCGGGTGTGGGGTACCGCACGATCAACGCGAAGTTCGTCTTCGTGGGGGCCGGCGGCGGCGCGCTGCACCTGCTGCAGTCCTCGGGCATCCCCGAGATCAAGAGCTTCGGCGGCTTCCCCATCAGCGGCAAGTTCCTCAAGTGCGACGACCCCGAGATCGTGAAGCAGCACCGCGCCAAGGTGTACGGCAAGGCCGCGGTCGGCGCGCCCCCCATGTCCGTGCCGCACCTCGACACCCGCATCGTCGACGGCAAGGAGAGCCTGCTCTTCGGCCCCTACGCCGGCTTCAGCCCCAACTTCCTCAAGAACGGCTCGTGGTGGGATCTGCCCGGATCGGTGCGTGCGCACAACCTCGGGCCGATGCTCAAGGTCGGGCTCACCGAGTTCTCGCTCGAGAAGTACCTCGTCGGTGAGGTGCTCGCCAGCCGGGAGAAGCAGATGAGCACGCTGCGCGAGTACGTGCCCACCGCGCGCTCCGAGGACTGGGAGATGATCACCGCGGGTCAGCGCGTGCAGGTGATGAAGAAGGATCCGGAAAAGGGCGGCATCCTGCAGTTCGGAACCGAGATCATCACCGGCGCCGAAGGATCCATCGCAGGCCTGCTCGGCGCCTCGCCCGGCGCCTCGACCGCGGTGCACGCGATGCTCGCCGTGCTCGAGCGCTGCTTCCCCGAGCAGTTCGAGCAGCAGTGGAAGCCCGTCTTCAAGCAGCAGGTGCCCGCGCTCGGCGTGGGCCTCAACGGCGATCCCGAGGCGGCTGCCGCATCGCTCGCCGAGACCGCAGCCGTGCTGGGTCTCGTGCCCGTCGCAGAACCGGCCGAGACCGAGCCGGCGGCCGCAGGGGTCTGAGCCTCCTCGGGCTGCAGCAGCAGAAGGGCGTCCGGAAGGACGCCCTTCTTCTGCGTTCACGGGTCGCTCGCCGTGCGCCGCCGCCGCACGGCTCCGCACCCGCCGCACGCCAACGCACCCGCCGCACGGCCCCGCCGCATGGCCCCGCCGCATGGCCCCGCCGCATGGCCCCGCCGCACGGCTCCGCCGCACGGCCCCGGCGTCGCCGCTTGCCTGAGAGCGCTCACCCCTAGTCCGCCGGCGATCAAGACGTCCCGGAACCCTAACCATCGGGCGCAGAGCATAGACAAGTCCTGATCGGCTGTGTTTTCCTTGCAGAAACCTGCTTTGTATGCGTTTCGAAGGAGAAGCCATGTCTGAAGCTCGCAATGAAGCGCTGGCCCGGAATCAGCTCGGCGTCGGCTCGATCGTCTTCCTCGTACTCGCGGCGGTGGCGCCGGTCACGGTGCTCGTCGTCGTGCTGCCGCTCGCCATGGCGCTCGGCAACGGCGGCGGCCTGCCGGTCGCCATCCTCATCGTGGCGGCGGCGCTGCTGCTGTTCGCGGTCGGCTACGCCCAGATGACCAAAGAGCTGACCAACGCCGGCGGCTTCTACGCGATCGCGGTGAGAGGACTCGGCAAGACCGCCGGCCTCATCACCGGCCTCATCGCCACGATCGGCTACAACGCCTTCGTCGCGGGCGCGCTCGGCACCATCGGCTTCTTCACCGGCATGGTGGTGTTCCCGGAACTCTTCAACGGCTTGGAGATCGACTGGTTCGTCTGCGGCGTCGTGCTGTGCCTGATCGTGTTCCTGCTCGCGCGCTCGGGCATCCACATCAGCGCCGTGGTGCTCGGCATCGCGCTCGTGCTCGAGATCATCCTGGTGCTCGTATTCGCCTTCTCGGTGCTCTTCCAGGAGGGCTTCAGTTTCTCGGTGTTCACCCCCGAGATCATCATGGGCGGTTCGCTGTGGATCGGACTGCTGCTGGCCGCAACCGCGTTCATCGGCTTCGAGGCCACCGCGCTCTTCGGCGAGGAGGCGAAGGAGCCGCGCAGGACCATCCCGCGGGCGACCTACACCGCGATCATCGTCATCGGCCTGATGCACGCCTTCGCGGCCTGGGCGATGGTCAGCTCGCTGGGCACCGCCCAGGCGCAGGACGACGCGCTCGCGCACCTCGAGGCCGGCGATCTCACGCTGATGCTGATCGACAAGCACCTCGGACCCTTCATGGTGCTCGTCGCGCTGGTCCTGGTCGTCGTCAGCCTCTTCGCGGCGCAGCTGGCCTTCCACAACTCGGCCGGTCGGTACCTCTTCGCTCTGGGGCGCGCCCGCGTGCTGCCGCGCTGGCTCGCGAAGACCAACGCGAAGGGCGCCCCCGAGCGCGCACTCTTCGTGAACCTGATGTTCGCGGTGGTCATCGCAGCGATCTTCCGGTTCGTCTTCCCCGATCTGCCGTCGATCCTCACCCTCGTACCGGTCGGGCTCGGGTTCGCGACGCTCGCGATCATGATCGTGCAGGCGATCGCCGCACTGGCCGTGGTGGTGTACTTCCGCAAGACACGGGATCCCCGCTGGTGGAGCACCTTCATCGCCCCCGGCATCGGCTTCCTCGCGCTGCTGGTGTTCAGCGTCATGGCGATCGTCAACTTCTCGACGGTCGCGGGTTCCGACGAGCCCTACGTGCTGGTGCTGCCGTGGATCCTCGTGGCCGCCGTGGTCGGCGGAATCATCTACGCGGCGGTGCTCCGGTCGAAGCATCCTCGTGTGTACGAGGGACTCTCCGGCGACCTCGAGAAGTTCGACGAGGAGCTCGCCGAGGCCGCGCACGAGAACCCGTAGCGTCTCCTGCCGCTGGTTGAGCGGGCGGAGCGTTTTCCCGCTGATTGAGCGAGGCGGAGCCGAGTCGAAATCGAGGGTCCGAGCGCCCGTGGCTTCGACTCGCTCCTCCGTCGGCTCGCTCAACCGGCGCCGGCTACGCCGCGAGCAGCTCCTCGAGGAACGCTGCGGTGTCCTCCCAGCCCTCGACCGCGTGGCACGCCACGCCGAGCGCCTTCACCGGGTAGTCGTTGCCGTCGGGATCGAGCCGATCCCCGACGAACAGCATCTCGTCGAGCGGGATGCCCGTGTGCGTCTCGAGCTTGCGCATTCCGTACGCCTTGTCGATGCCCCGCCTCGTGATGTCGACCGAGGTGGAGCCGCCGCTGCGCACCTCGAGGTCGGGGAGCCTGGCTGCGACGGCGGCGCGCAGGGCGCTCTTCTTCGCGCCGTCGGGATCCCACGCCTGCTTCACCTCGACGGGTGCGCGCTGGCCCAGAGCCGAGAAGGTGACCTGGGATCCGCGATCCTCGAGGATCTCGCCCCAGGATTCCGGCTCCCACAGGCCGAGGCGCTCGGCCTCCTCGCGCAGCGCCGAGAGCGCCGCGTCGCGCTCCTGCGGTGTCAGCTTCTCCTGGTAGACGGTCGCCCACCCGCCGTTCTCGCGACGCTCGTAGCGAGTACCGCAGGTCGGCAGCAGGTGCAGCCGTTCGAGCGCCGACTCGTCGACCCCCTCGAATGCGTCGAGCCGATCCACCAGCTGCGCCTCGAACTGCTCGAAATTGCCGCCCGAGATCACCGCCACCGAGGTGCGGTCGAGCAGTCGCGCGAAGACTGCGAGCATACGAGGGTCGACCGGCGACTTCGAGGGGGCGAGGGTGTCATCGAGATCGAATGCGATGAGGCGGGGGATCGTGGGCACTCGTCGATTCTGCCACAGCGCTTCCCCGGGGTCGCCGGAAGCGGCGCGCGGCTCGGCCGGCGCGCGCCGAGGACCTACTTGTCGAGATCCGGCATGGAGGTCGCGTTGGCGTAGAAGCGCACGTCGACGCGCTCGAGCCCGGTCCCCTCGAAGATGATGCGGTACGTGCCGGGCATGGGGATCCGGGCATCGGCCAATTGGAAGACCATGGGGATGTAGCCGAAGCTGTCGTTGCCTCCGCCGAGGCTGAAATTGCCCTCCAGGCTGAAGATCTCGCCTCCGCCCACTGCCGGCTCGCAGCGCGCACGGAAGGTGCGTTCGGGATCGCCGCGCCGCGCCTCGTTCTCGTCGTACTCGACCACCACCACGAGCGTCGCGCCCAGAGGCGCGGGAAACTCCTCGCGGTTGATCGTGTTGATGAACCCCGAGAGCACGCCGAGCGTGCCCTCGCGCACGTTCGCCGCATCCGCCAGGAACGCTGCCGCCACTCTCATCCGTGCCTCCTCGGATCCGTTGGCTCCACTCTCCCACGCCGGGCTGGGTCCCTGCCAGGTCGGTTCGCTGCGGGCGGGTGCGTCCGAGCTTCGGCTCTCACCGACGTTTCGGATCGAGACGCTGGTTTCCGTCCGCAGAACTGGTGAGGTCCGAAAGAAAGGGCTGCGGGCGGGCATGGGTGTGTCGACGGGTTGGTACGCGGGGGATGAGCGGGCGGCACCGGGACGGACGGGTGCCTCCGGCGCAGCAGGTAGGCTGGATAGGTGACCAGGCACTTCCTCCGTGACGACGATCTGACGCCCGCCGAGCAGCTCGAGGTGCTCGAACTCGCCGCGCGCGTCAAGCGAGAACCCTTCGTCGAGCGTCCCCTCGAGGGTCCGCGGTCTGTGGCGGTGCTCTTCGACAAGACCTCCACCCGCACCCGGTTCAGCTTCGCCGCGGGCATCGCCGAACTGGGCGGCAACGCCGTCATCATCAACCCGGGCGAGGCCCAGCTCGGCGTGAAGGAGTCGATCTCCGACACCGCGAAGGTGCTCTCGCGCATGGTGTCGATGGTCGTGTGGCGAACCTTCTCGCACGCCGGTCTCGAGGAGATGGCGGCGAACGCGAGCGTGCCCGTGATCAACTCGCTCAGCGACGACTTCCACCCGTGCCAGATCCTCGCCGACCTGCAGACCATCCGGGAGCGCAAGGGCGACCTGAGAGGCCTCACCGCCACCTACGTGGGCGACGCCGCCAACAACATGGGCCATTCGTACCTGCTCGGTTTCGCGACCGCGGGCATGCACATCCGCGTCGCCGGCCCGGCCGGGTACCACCCGCGCGAGGACATCGTGGCCGATGCGACGCGGATCGCCGCCGAGACCGGCGGCAGCGTCACGATCCTCACCGATCCGCTTGAAGCGGTGCGGGGCGCCGATGCGGTCATCACCGACACCTGGGTGTCGATGGGGCAGGAGAGCGAGAAGGCCGAGCGGATCGCCACCTTCGGCGCCTACCGGGTGACGCCCCAGCTGATGGCTCACGCCGCCGGAGACGCGGTCTTCCTGCACTGCCTGCCGGCGTACCGCGAGTACGAGGTGGCCGCCGAGGTGATCGACGGCCCGCAGAGTGTGGTGTGGGACGAGGCCGAGAACCGTGTGCACGCGCAGAAGGCCCTGATGGCCTGGCTGCTGGAGGAGAGCAAGTGACTGAGAATACGAACCGCGCAGCCGAGGCCGGCGCACTCTGGGGCGGACGCTTCGCGAGCGGCCCCTCGCCCGCGCTGGCGGCGCTGAGCAAGTCGACGCAGTTCGACTGGGTGCTCGCCCAGTACGACATCCGGGGCTCGAAGGCGCACGCCTCCGCGCTCGCCGCAGCCGGGTACCTGAGCGCCGACGAGCTGCGCGATATGCGCGCCGCCCTCGACGAGCTCTCGGCCCGCGTGGCCGACGGACGCGCGCTGCCGGCCGAGGACGACGAGGATGTGCACTCCGCGCTCGAACGACTGCTCATCGAGATCACCGGGGTGCAGCTCGGCGGCAAGCTGCGTGCCGGACGCAGCCGCAACGATCAGATCGCGACCCTCGTGCGCCTCTATCTGCTCGACCACGCCGCGATCATCAAGTCGCACCTGCTCGACCTGCTCGACGCGATCGCTGAGCAGGCCGGCAAGCACCCCGACGCGATCCTGCCCGGCCGCACCCACCTGCAGCACGCGCAGCCGGTGCTGCTGGCGCATCAGCTCGCGGCCCACGCCTGGCCGATCGTGCGCGATCTCGAACGCCTGCGCGACTGGTCGCAGCGCGCGAGCGCCTCGCCGTACGGCGGGGGAGCCCTCGCGGGATCCTCGCTCGGTCTCGACCCCCGGCTCGTCGCAGAGGAACTCGGCCTCGGCGATCCGCTCGAGAACTCCATCGACGGCACCGCAGCCCGCGACGTCGTCGCCGAGTTCGCGTTCATCTGCGCCCAGATCGGCATCGACCTCTCGCGTCTCAGCGAGGAGATCATCATCTGGAACACCAAGGAGTTCGGCTTCGTGCGCCTGCACGACGGCTACTCGACCGGCTCGAGCATCATGCCGCAGAAGAAGAACCCCGACATCGCCGAGCTCGCGCGCGGCAAGTCGGGGCGCCTCATCGGCAATCTGACGGGCCTGCTCGCCACGCTCAAGGGCCTGCCGCTCGCCTACAACCGCGACCTGCAGGAGGACAAGGAGCCCGTCTTCGACTCGGTGCACCAGCTCGAGGTGCTGCTGCCGGCCTTCACCGGCATGGTCGCGACGATGAGCTTCGACACGGGTCGCATGGCCGAGCTCGCGCCGCAGGGCTTCTCGCTGGCCACCGACGTGGCCGAGTGGCTCGTGAAGCAGGGCGTGATCTTCCGTGATGCGCACGAGATCTCGGGTGAGCTGGTGCGTCACTGCGAGGAGCGCGGGATCGAGCTGCACGAGCCCTCGGACGAGGAGCTCGCCGCGGTCTCGGAGCATCTCACCCCGGCTGTGCGCGACGTGCTGACGATCGATGGATCGGTGAACTCGCGTGTCGGCGCGGGCGGCACGGCCCGTGTGCGCGTGGACGAGCAGTTGGCGCGCCTGGCCGAGCGCATCGCGGAGTTCCGCGCGTAGGGCGGGGATCGGGTGCAGCGCGTTGCGATGACAACGACCTGGTACTCTCACCACTTGTGAGCGATTCGCGTGTGGTTCCACTCTCGCAGCTCCTCGAGGGCGCTGCAGGCATGGTGCTCCCGTTCGTCAGTGAAGCTGAAGAACCGCGGACCGGTCTCGAAGTGGATCGGGTGCTCCTGCACGAGCCCGGCAGCCGCAGGGATTACAGCGGCGCGATCGTGCTCGTCAGCATGCGGGTTCCCGACAGGTTCGCGCTAGGGGCTCTGCTCGACGAAGCAGGTACGGCGGCAGCCCTGGTGCTCTCGTACGACTCCACCCGAGACACTGCGCGCGCAGCCGATGGTCCGCATCTGCTGCGCCGATCGCAGTGGACCGAGTGGACTGAGTTGTTCCAGGCGCTGCTCCGGCTGATCGCCGCGGGCGGAACGGATCCTGCGGTGTCTCAGCTGGACGATCTCGCCGCTCTGGCGCGCTGGATCCGGGATCAGACGGGGAGCGCGGTCACCATCGAAGATCTGGACTCGAGGGTGCTGGCGTACGCCGTGGCGGGCGAACAAGTTGATCCGATCCGCAACCAGACCATCCTGAGCGGAGAGGTGCCGGCCTGGCGAGTCGAGCACCTCATGTCCTCCGGGTTTCTCCCTGCGGTCTGGAGATCGGACGAGGTTGTGGTGCGGGATGCCGAGGGCGATGATCCCGCGCGAATGGTCGTCTCGC
Organism: Leucobacter celer subsp. astrifaciens; assembly: GCF_001273835.1. GTDB lineage: Bacteria > Actinomycetota > Actinomycetes > Actinomycetales > Microbacteriaceae > Leucobacter > Leucobacter celer. The sequence goes on from NZ_JHEI01000137.1 coordinate 182,281, forward strand.
TGAAAGCAGGCTCAGAGACGCTCGGCACCATATGGGCTGCGTTCGACCAGCGGACCGATCGCGACGCGCTCCGCGGGCTGCTGCTGAGCGTCCGCGAGTCGGCGAGCGCCATGCTGCTCCGAGAAAAGCATCGTGAGCGGCACGAGCGTCGAGTTCAGGAGTCGGCACTCGCGGAACTGCTCGATTCCGGTATCGACTCCGGGGTGCCCGCCTCCCTGCTCGGGTTACGACGGGACGCGATACACACGGTGGTCGCTCTGGGGCCCGTTACCGAGCGCTCGCGCGCGCTGATGTTCCATCTGCAAGCGCTGCGGGCCGGCTGCATTGCGGTGGAGGTGCGTTCGGAGCTGTTCGGCGTGATGCCGCTGCGAGCGGGTGAGCGGACGGATGCTGACGCGGCACGAGCTCTGGAGCAGGATCTGCGGCGTGTGGCGGGATCGGAGCATGACGCGGTCCTGGCCATGAGCCCTCCGTCGGCCGATCTCGCGGGGCTGCGATCGGTGACGCTCTCTGCCCGCCGCGTCCTGCGTTCAACAGTGCTGCGGGGCGTGCACAGCCGCCGTGCTGAGAACGGTCCGACGGTGCTCACTGAGGCTGATGTGAACGAGGGACTCGTCATGATGCGCATCGTCGAACTCGTCGAGCCGGCAGCAGAGGAGATTCTCGCACCGCTCGAGCTGCTTGCGGAGTACGACCGTGCGCATGGTACCCAACTCGTAGATACGGTGGCCGCCGTTGTCGAGCACCCGGGCAACCTTGCCGACGCGGCTCGGCTGCTGGGCATCCACGCCAACTCGCTCCGATATCGTCTCGAGCGGATCGTTGCGATCGCTCAGCTCGACCCGCGTGCGCCCATCACTCGGACGCGGCTCGGCCTCGGCCTGCTCATCCGGGACGCGATGTCAGGAGTTCGTCACTCCGGGTGAATGCACAAGCGGGAGGCGCTTCTTTCGTGCACATCTGAGAGAGCGGCGGAGAACGCCCGCCGGAGTGGGCAAAGTCACGGAGATCGCGGCGTGAACTCCTCGTGCTGGACTGGTCGGAGGCACGCTCAGGCTCCCTAGTGTTGTGCATATGATCCCGACGACGACCGCCGCCGCTTCCGCCTCTCCGACCGCCGCACTCCTCGGGCAGCGCAGGGTCGATACGGTCGCCGATGCGGTGCGCCTCGGCCTGCTGACCGATGAACAGCCGGTCTGCGGCGTCATCGACCTGGATACGCTCGACGAACTGATGGCGTCGTTGCTCCATGCTTACTCCGCGGAGTCGCCGGCTCTCCACACCGTGGCGGCGAAGTCGATCACACTCCGCCCGGTGCTCGCGCGCTTTGCGCAAGCCGGGTTCGGATGCGAGGTGGCCAGCGGCGGCGAACTGGAACTCGCGCTCGCGGCGGGCTTCCCCCTGAGCGGGATCATCTATGACTCGCCGGCAAAAACGGAGACCGAGATTCACCGCCTACTCGAGCTCGGGATCTCGTTCAACATCGACAACTTCTCAGAGCTCGAGCGCGTCGACCGATGCATCCGCCCGGAGCACACTGCAGTCATCGGGATCCGCATTAACCCCCAGACCGGTGCCGGAGCCATCGGGGCAATGAGCACGGCCACCGCCACATCCAAATTCGGTGTCGGACTCACGGACCGACGGGAAGAGCTCATCGAGGCGTATCTTTCCCGCCCTTGGCTCTCGCAGGTACACGTACACAGCGGTTCGCAGGGACTCACGTTGGAACACTCCGCGGTCGGTGTGCATGCGGTGGTCGACCTTGCCAATGAGATCAACGATCGAGCGGGAGAGCGGAGGGTTCGCCGGGTCGACATCGGCGGCGGGCTGCCGGTGAACTTCGCATCGGACGAGATCATCCCGGGGTTCGAAGCGCATCGTGCGGCCGTGGAGGCGGCGGTGCCGCGTCTCTTCGACGGAGGATTCGAGATCATCACCGAGTTTGGGCGCTCCTTGACCGCGAAGGCGGGGCTGCTGATGAGCCGCGTCGAATACATCAAAGTGACGGGTGGACGGCGTATCGCGGTCACCCACGCGGGCGTGCAGGTCGCGACGCGGACCGTCTTCATGCCGGAGTCCTGGCCGTTGCGCGTTGAAGTCTACGACGCTGCCGGTCGGATCCGGACTTCCGAGACGGAAATACAGGACGTGGCGGGTCCAGCCTGCTTCTCGGGGGACATGCTGGCGGTCGGGCGCGAACTGCCGCTGATCGAGGAGGGTGACCTCGTGGTCGCTCCCGACACTGGTGGGTACTACTTCTCTTCCCATTTCTCCTACAACGCGTTGCCGCGCCCCGCGATCTACGCCGTCGGAACAGATCCGGCCGGAGAACGCGCATGGTCGCTTGCCCGCCGCGCTCAATCGATGCAGGAGATCCTCGCGGAATCGGGTGAGCCCGAGCTGCGAGCGATCGGCGCGTGAGTCCACCCCCGGAAACTACCTTTGGAGAACACCGATGTTCGAGACACTCATCGTCAACGCAGAGATCGTCGACGGAACCGGAGGGCCGCGTTTCCACGGTGAGCTCGGTATCGTCGACGGGCGGATCGCACATCTCGCTCGGCGGCCCGCCGACGCCACCGCATCCGACGCGCGCCAGGCGGACCGGGCGACTCGGACGATTGACGCGGGTGGTCAGATCGTCGCCCCCGGCTTCATAGATCTGCATTCGCACGCGGACTTCTCGATCCAGGGCGCCCCCGCGGCTGAAACTCAGCTGACGCAGGGCGTCACGACCTCGCTCGTCGGCAACTGCGGATCCTCTCCGTTTCCCACCAGATCGATCGATGACCTCACGCGGGACAATCAACACCTGGAGGCCGCGTTCACCGGGGAGTGGTCGGATACAGAGGGTTTCATCACCGCGCTCGAGGACATGCGCCCCGGTATCAACATCGCGCTCCAGATCGGATTGTCGACGGTCCGCTCGTTTTGCATGGGGAGCGGCGATGTGCAGCCCGACGACGCAGATCTGCGAGCGATGCGGCGTGAGATCTCCGCGGCTGCCGAATCGGGTGTCTTCGGCTTCTCATCCGGCCTGATCTACGCTCCTGGATCGTATGCCGACCCGCGGGAGATGGTGGATCTCGTGTCTGCCGCAGCCGACGCTGGTCTTCTGCATTCGACGCACATGCGCAATGAAGCAGGCGACCTGCTCGAAGCCGTCGACGAAGCCATCACCACTGCCGAGCGGGCCGGTGCTCGGCTGGAGATCTCGCATCTGAAAGCGCTGGGGCCCGGGAACCGAGGACTGCCCGCCGTCGCGCTCGAACGGATCGAGGATGCGCGTACCCGCGGGCTCGATGTCATGGCGGACGTTTACCCCTACACCGCCTCGAGCACGGGATTGACTTCCCGGCTCCCCGGCTTCGCGATGGACGGTGGCAAGGACGCGATGGTCGAGAGACTCGCCCATCCTCCGATGCGCGCAGCCATAGCGGAGGCTGTTGCTTCCCGTTTCGGTGCAGACATCGATCCGGCCGGAGTCATCGTGGCCGCGCTCGGTCCGAGCACCACCGGAGACGACTACTCCTGGACGATCGGACTCGGGCTCACCGAGATCGGCGAGCGCGACGGTTGCGCACCCGAGGAAGCCGCGATGCGACTGCTGCACGCGCACGACGGCTCCGTCGCCATCGTGAACCACGCGATGGACCCGCAAGACGTCGAAGCCGTGCTCGCCCACCCGCTCGTCTCGATCGCGAGTGACGGCTGGACGCTGGCAGCAACGGGTGCGGGGCGGCCCCACCCGCGCTCGTTCGGGACGTTCGCCCGAGTGCTCGGTCACTACGTGCGAGATCGCGGGGTGATGCCGCTCGAGGAGGCGATCCGCAAGATGACGTCTCAGCCCGCAGATCGCCTTCGACTGAACGATCGAGGAATGCTGGCAATCGGCAAGGTCGCCGACGTAGTGATCTTCGATGCTGCGACCGTGAGAGACAACGCGACCTATAGCGATCCCTGGCAGCTCTCCAGCGGTGTATCTACCGTGCTGCTCGCAGGGGAGGCAGCCGTATCCGACGGAGCGGTTACCGATCGCCGTTGCGGCCGGGTGCTCCGCCGCTCCGCATGACACAGACCATAAATCCGATTCCGAACCGACCACGATATGAAGGACCAGAATGTCTTCCGTTGACGTAACGAACAAACACGATGGTGTGCTTGAGAACGGGGAAGCGCCGCCCAAGCGGCTTCCCCGACTCCTCGGCGTCGCCGTCGGAGCCGTGGCGCTCGCCGCATGTATTCTCATCCCGTTGATGACAGACCGGCCTGGGCTGTGGGGTCTGATCCCGATCGTCACCTACGCCGTGCTGGTGCTGGTCGGATTCAACATCCTGCTCTCGACCGCGTTCTCGTCGCTTCTCGCGATAACGATGGCGCAGCTCACGATTCCCGAGATCGGTACTCTGCTGACAGAGTCATTGGGGTCGTTCATCGCGACGATCGGCCTGATCATCATGCTCGGCGCGGGTCTCGGCGCAGTGGCCCGCGAGACCGGTGCCGCCGCTGCTCTGGTGCAAGGGATCGTGAACAAGGTCGGTGTCGATACCCCGGGCAAGGTGCAGATCGGTATCATGCTCTCCTCGACGGTGCTCGTCGGCTCGCTTGGCACCTTGGCCGGGGCGAATGCGATTCTGGCGCCCATCATCATCCCGATTGCCGCTCGGGTGAAGTGGTCGCGACCCGCTGTGGCCGCGATGATCCACACCGCCGGCGCCGCCGGCCTCATGATCGGCCCCTTCACGCCTCCGGTGGTCACGGTCATGGGCGCTGCTGATTTGACCTACTTCGAGTACCTGTACTCGGCCGGTCTGCCGATGGCCGCGACTACCTTCATCGTGGGGTTCTTCAGCTCTCGGTGGGTGCAGAAGCGCACCAGCGATACCGACCCCTATCCGGCGGAGGATATGGGTGAGGCCACGGGGGCCATTGCTCATCCGAATGCCACGAAGCACTCGGTGGCCGCGGCATGGGCGTTCGCCGGTACGATCGTGGCGCTCACCGTCGTCGGTGTCATGATCAAGGCGGGTTACACCTATGCGATCATCGTGATGATCGTCACGGCAGTCATGACCGCTCTCTGCGGGCGGATGCACCCGGAACCTGCTGTGACAGCCTTCACCCGAGGAGCGGCGAGCCTGATCTGGCTGTTCTTCCTGTTTTGGCTGTTCAACCCGCTGCTGGTGCTCGTCGAGGAATCGGGTGCATACGAGGCCCTGCTGGACGGATTGAACCCGACCTTGCAGTCTGCAGGACCCTGGCCCTTCCTGGTGCTCAGCCTGCTCATCGGGTGGCTGGCGGTTCCTGGAGCCGCTGTCGCGCAGGTGGTGCTCATCGACAAGCTGCTGTGGCCGCTTGCCGCATCGATCGGCGTGCCGCCGACGGCCTGGGCGGCGTCGCTCCTCGGAGGCAGCCAGATCGACTGGTTCGGGCCGCTCCCGAACGGCGACATGATCGGTCAGATGGGCCTCGCGCGCTCGACGAACCTCAAGATGATGCTGTACAACGGCTGGATCGTGATGGCTGCGAACCTCATCGTGCTCTGCATCATGTTCGCGATCCTCTGACCGAGCGGACGAAGGAAGACCATGAAGTCGCGTATCGAAGCGATCCTTTCCGAGGCGGGCGGCACCTGGCACGTGTCAGCCCGCCTCGGCGGCCAGACCGTGTACTCCCTGAACGAGGAGGAGGCGGTTCGCTCGGCGAGCACGATCAAGCTCACGGTGCTGCTCGCCGCTCTGCGAGCCGTGATGTCGGGACGTCTGCTACTTGATCAGCAGGTACAGCTGCCCGACGAGTGCGTCGGCGGCAGCGGGGTGCTGCGGCTGCTGCCGTCCGTGCGAACGCTCCCGCTCCGGGAACTGCTCGTGCTCATGATCGCCGTCAGCGATAACACAGCCACGAACGCGGTGATCGACCTGGTCGGGTTCGACGAGATCAACGAGATCTCTGGTGCAGCGGGCGCAGAAGGGATGATTCTCGCCCGGCACATGATGGATACCGCGGCGGTACTCGCAGGGCGGGACAACCTCGTCACCGCACGCGGTCTGACAGCGATCGTCGAAGCTCTGATCATGCCGGATCGGATCCTGCCCGGTGAACTCGCCACGGTGGCACGGGAGATGCTCGGCGCCCAGCAGTTCAACGAACGCATACCGGGGCTGCTGCCTGGATCCCTCACCGTGCTGCATAAGACTGGCGAACTCGATGGCATCTGCCACGACGCCGGCGCGGTCGTACTGCCCGACGGACGATTCCTGCTGATCTCGGTGCTCGGCGTCGGTGTGGGTGCTGCGAATCGGCATACCCCGGGTGACACCATTGCCCGGATCACACGAGAGATCGTGTCTGCAGTGGCTGAACTCGGTACGGCACCGCGGTACGATGGCAAGCGTGTCTGTAGTAGATGAACGATTCGAGATCCTGGCAGCCCAGCGCAACGACGACAGCTTCGAGACCCTGTGGGACGAGCTGGAGTGGCGCGGTCTGATCCACGTTTCCACCGACGCCGGAGCGCTGTCGGAGCTGCTCGAGGGCGAGCCGTTCACCTATTACTGCGGCTTCGACCCGACCGCTCCGAGCCTGCACCTGGGCAACCTGGTGCAGCTGCTGGTGCTGCGCCGCCTCCAGCTCAAGGGCCACAAGCCCCTCGGTCTCGTCGGCGGATCCACCGGCCTCATCGGCGACCCGCGTCCCACCGCGGAGCGCACCCTCAACAGCCGCGACACCGTGGCCGAGTGGGTGACGCGCCTGCAGGGGCAGGTGACGAAGTTCCTCTCGAGCGACGGTGAGAACGCCGTGCGCCTCGTCAACAACCTCGACTGGACGGCGCCGCTGAGCGCGATCGACTTCCTGCGCGAGATCGGCAAGCACTTCCGCGTCGGCACCATGCTGAAGAAGGACGCGGTCGCCGCGCGCCTCAACTCGGAGGAGGGCATCAGCTACACCGAGTTCAGCTACCAGATCCTGCAGGGCTACGACTTCCTCGAGCTCCACCGCCAGTACGACTGCCGACTGCAGTCGGGCGGCAGCGATCAGTGGGGCAACCTGACGAGCGGCACCGACCTCATCCGCAAGGTCGAGGGCAAGTCGGCGCACGCCATCGGCACCCCCCTCATCACGAACTCCGACGGCTCGAAGTTCGGCAAGAGCGAGGGCAACGCCATCTGGCTCGATCCCGAGATGTGCTCGCCGTACACCTTCTACCAGTTCTGGCTCAACCAGGCCGACGCCGACGTGATCGCCCGCCTCAAGGTGTTCACCTTCATGTCGCGCGCCGAGATCGAGGACTACGAGCGCCAGGTGGCCGAGGAGCCGTTCAAGCGCGCGGCGCAGAAGCGGCTGGCGCTCGAGGTGACCACGCTCGTGCACGGAGCCGCGGCCGCTCAGGGCGCGATCGACGCCTCCGACGCCCTGTTCGGACGCGGGGATCTCGCCGCGCTCGATGAGGCGACGCTGCGGGGCGCGATCTCGGAGCTGCCGCAGGCCGCGGGGTCCGTAGGCGCTTCGCTGGCCGAGCTGCTGGCCGAGTCCGGGCTCGTCGCGAGCCGAGGCGAGGCGAGGCGCGCGATCAAGCAGGGCGGCGTGTACGTCAACAACGCACCGGTCGACGACGAGGATCGCGTGATCTCGGGCGACGACCTGCTGCACGGCCGCTACGCCGTGCTGCGCCGAGGCAAGAAGGCGCTCGCGGGCTTCACCGCCTGAGTCCGACCGGCCGACACGACCGGTCATCCTGCGCGGAGTGAGCTTGCGAACGGAGTCGCAGGATCTCAGTGAGGGATCCTGCGACTCCGGCTCGTTCCTCGCCTCCGCGCAGGATGACCGGACTGGAGCGTGAGCGAGAGGCGGCTCAGCGGCGCCCGAAGCGCAGCCGCCACCCCCAGCGCAGCACGCCCGCGAGCGCCTCGAGCACGATCCCGAGGCTCATCTTGGAGCGCCCGTCCACCCGCTCGACGAAGGTGATGGGCACCTCCTCGATGGGGCAGCCGAGGCGCTCGAACGTCCACGCGGTCTCCACCTGGAACGCATAGCCCTGAGAGTCCACGGCGTCGAGGTCGAGGCGCTCGATGCAGCGGGTGTCGATGGCGCGGAAGCCGCTCGTGAGGTCGTGCAGCCGCGAGCGCAGCGCGATCCGCGCCACCCGCGTGCCCGTGTGCGATATCCACCGCCGGTACCAGGGCCAGCCCACGATCCGCCCGCCCGCCACCCAGCGCGCGCCGATCGCGACCCCCTCGCACGCCCGCGCCGCCGCGACGAGCCGCGGCAGGTCGGCGGGCAGGTGCGAGCCGTCCGAGTCCATCTCGACGGCCACCCGGTAGCCGTTCTCGATGGCGTGGCGGAAGCCCCGCACGTAGGCGGTGCCGAGGCCGAGCTTCGCGGCCCGATGGTGCACGAACAGGCCGTCGATGCCGAGCGCGAGCTCATCGGCGATGCGTCCGGTGCCGTCGGGGCTGCCGTCGTCGATCACGAGGATGTCCGCCTCGGGCAGGTGCGCGCGCACCCCCGCGACGGTGGCCGGCAGGGTTTCGCGCTCGTTGTAGGTGGGCAGGATCACGATGACCTCGGAGGGGCGCTCGTGCATCACGATCCTCGATCCTGGCATCTCCCCAGCCGAGGAGAGTCCGCACCTTGCTAAGCTGGGGAGTTGTCACAATTTGGCAACGGCGGTGACCCGTGTCTGACGCGGGTAGACCCACCGTGCAAACCCTACAGGAGAGACAACGTGGCGACAGTTCTCGAAAAGCTCCTTCGCGTCGGCGAAGGCCGCACTCTGAAAAAGCTCCAGCGTCAGTCGAAGCTCGTAGCCGAGCTCGAGGACTCCTTCGCGGAGCTCAGCGATGAGGAGCTGCGCGGCGAGACCGACGAGTTCCGGGAGCGCCTGGAGAAGGGTGAGACGCTCGACGATCTGCTGCCCGAGGCCTTCGCCGCGGTGCGCGAGGCCGCGAAGCGCACGATCGGGCTGCGCCCGTTCGACGTGCAGGTGATGGGCGGTGCCAATCTGCACCTCGGCAACATCTCCGAGATGAAGACCGGTGAGGGCAAGACCCTCGTCGCCACCATGCCGGCCTACCTCAACGCCCTCGCGGGCAAGGGCGTGCACGTGGTCACGGTCAACGACTACCTCGCCAGCTACCAGAGCGATCTCATGGGCCGCGTGTTCCGTGCGCTCGGCATGACGACCGGCTGCATCGTCGCAGGCCAGGATCCCGCCACCCGTCGCGAGCAGTACAACGCCGACATCACGTACGGCACCAACAACGAGTTCGGCTTCGACTACCTGCGCGACAACATGGCCTCCGACGCGTCGGAGCGCGTGCAGCGCGGACACTTCTTCGCCGTCATCGACGAGGTCGACTCGATCCTCATCGACGAGGCGCGCACCCCGCTCATCATCTCGGGTCCGTCCTCGGGTGAGGCCAACCGCTGGTTCTCCGAGTTCGCGCGCATCGCGCGCAAGCTCGAGCCGGGCGTCGACTACGAGGTTGACGAGAAGAAGCGCACCATCGGCGTGCTCGAGCCCGGTATCGAGAAGGTCGAGGATCACCTCGGCATCACCAACCTCTACGAGTCGGTGAATACGCCCCTCATCTCCTTCCTCAACAACTCGATCAAGGCGAAGGCCCTGTTCACGCGCGACAAGGACTACGTCGTGCTGAACGGCGAGGTGCTCATCGTCGACGAGCACACGGGCCGTATCCTCGCGGGGCGCCGCTACAACGAGGGCATGCACCAGGCCATCGAGGCCAAAGAGGGCGTGCAGGTCAAGGCCGAGAACCAGATGCTCGCGACCGTGACGCTGCAGAACTACTTCCGCCTGTACGAGAAGCTCTCCGGCATGACGGGCACCGCCGAGACCGAGGCCGGCGAGTTCATGTCGACCTACAAGCTCGGCGTGGTTCCGATCCCCACCAACAAGCCCATGCAGCGCAAGGACCAGCCCGACCTCGTCTACAAGAACGAGGAGGCCAAGTTCGCGCAGGTGGTCGAGGACATCGCCGAGCGCTACGAGAAGGGCCAGCCGGTGCTCGTCGGCACCACGAGCGTCGAGAAGAGCGAGTACCTGTCGCGCCTGCTCGCCAAGAAGGGCGTGCGCCACGAGGTGCTGAACGCGAAGAATCACGCCCGTGAGGCGGCGATCATCGCGCAGGCGGGCCGTCTGGGAGCCGTCACCGTCGCCACCAACATGGCCGGCCGCGGTACCGACATCATGCTCGGCGGCAACGCCGAGTTCCTCGCGGTGCAGGAGATGGCCGCTCGCGGCCTCTCGACCGACGAGGATCCGGAGGCCTACGAGGCCGCGTGGGACGACGTGTTCTCCGCCGTCAAGGAGACCGTCGCCGAGGAAGCCGCGAAGGTCACCGCCGCGGGCGGCCTCTACGTGCTCGGCACCGAGCGCCACGAGTCCCGCCGCATCGACAACCAGCTGCGCGGTCGTTCCGGCCGTCAGGGCGACCCCGGCGAGAGCCGCTTCTACCTCTCGCTCGCCGACGACCTCATGCGCCTGTTCAACTCGGGGGCCGCTGCCGCGCTCATGAATCGCGAGGGCTTCCCCGATGACCTCGCGATCGAGTCGAAGGTCGTCACCCGCGCCATTCAGAGCGCGCAGAGCCAGGTCGAGCAGCGCAACGCGGAGATCCGCAAGAACGTGCTGAAGTACGACGACGTGCTCGACCGCCAGCGCAAGGCGATCTACAGCGACCGTCAGCAGATCCTCGACGGTGAAGAGATCCAGCCGCGCATCAAGGCGTTCCGGGAGCAGACGATCGACGCGATCCTCGATTCCCACGGCCACGACAGCGACTGGGACTTCGACGCGCTCTGGAGCGACCTGCGCCAGGTGTACCCGGTGGGCATCACCGTCGACGAGCTGCTGGCCGAGACCGGTGGATCCCGAGTCGACCGGGCTTTCCTGCGCCGCGAGATCCTCTCCGACGCCGAGGTCGCGTACCAGAACCGCGAGGAGACCCTGGGCGAGGAAGCCATGCGCGAGCTCGAGCGCCGCGTGGTGCTCGCCACGGTCGATCGCCGCTGGCGCGATCACCTCTACGAGATGGAATACCTCAAGGAGGGCATCGGCCTGCGTGCCATGGCCCAGCGCGACCCGCTCGTCGAGTACCAGCGCGAGGGGTTCACCATGTTCGAGGGCATGATGGGGCAGATCAAGGAGGAGTCCATGGGGCTGCTCTACAACCTCGAGGTGAAGGTGCGCCCGGCCGAGGGGCCGCAGGATCACGTGCACCTCGAGGGCGGCGGGCTCGAAGAGCAGCAGACGCCGGATCAGTCCAAGCTCAGCTACAGCGCTCCCGACGAGGACGGCACTCCCGCTATGAGCGGGGCCCAGGATCCCGCCGCTGCGAAGGCGGCCAAGGCCCCGCAGAAGCGCGGAGCCTTCGGGCAGCAGGTGTCGGACGAGGCCGCCCCGGCCAACCGCGCCGAGCGCCGCGCAAGCAAGAAGAAGTAGTCACACCGTACTGAACCGCACTCCGCGTCGGCGGGGCAACTGGGAGACATCCATGGCAAACGAGACGAACAATCGTCCCTCGAAGAATGAGCGCCGAGCAGAGGCGCGCGAACAGGCCCGCCTGGCCCGGGAACAGGAGAAGAAGCGCGAGAAGCGCAATCGACTGTTCCTGCAGGGCGGGATCGTGCTGGGCGTGCTGGCGATCCTCGCCGTCGTCGCACTCATCCTCACCCAGACCATGAAGCCCGCGGGTCCCGGTCCGCAGAACATGGCTTCGGGCGCGGCGGTCTTCACGAAGGACCTGAACGTGGTCGAGAGTGCGGCGCTGCAGCCCGGCGAGGAGCGTCAGGCTCGCGAGGTGGATCGCAAGGAGCTGCCGCTCGACGTCACGATCTACGTCGACTACATGTGCCCCGCGTGCGGCAACTTCGAGCAGCAGTACGGCACGATGCTCGAGAACTATGTGGGCAGCGGGGATATCGAGCTGGGTGTCTACCCGATCAACTTCCTCGATGGGCAGTCGCTGGGCACCAAGTACTCGACCCGTGCTGCCAATCTGTTCAGCTGCGTGGTGGAGGAGCAGCCGGATGTCGCGTTCAACGTGCACAACACCCTGCTGAGCGCCGAGGTGCAGCCCACGGAGAGCACCACCGGTCTCACCGATGACCAGCTGCTCGAGCAGGCCGAGGCCGCCGGCGCCGAGCTGACGACGGAGCTCCGCCAGTGCGTCAAGGACGTGCGCTTCGGCAACTTCATCAGTGCCAACTACAAGTCGGTCAGCGAGGACGGCATTCTCGGCCTCGCGAAGGGCGCTCAGCTCGTGGGCGACACGAACACCGGCGAGCTGCAGCCCGCCGACGGCCCGCAGCGTCTGCGCAGCACCCCGACCGTCATCGTGAACGGCCAGCAGTGGGTGGCCGGTCGCGACGGCGATCTCGAGGCGTACCTGCTGAAGGTCAAGGGCGAGATCGAGGGCAACGGCAACGGCTCCGAGGCGGACGACGCCGGTTCCGATTCCGACGAGTCGCAGGACTCGGAGTAAACTGCTCTGGCGGCCCTTCGGGGCCGTCAGAGCGATTCGCGGCCTTCCGGGGCCGCACCTCGCCGCCTTAGCTCATCTGGTAGAGCAGCGCCCTTGTAAAGCGCAGGTGGTCGGTTCGAGTCCGACAGGCGGCTCCATGCAGGGCCCCGCTGATGCGGGGCCCTTTTGCATGTCGAGCATGTCCGACAGGCGCCTGCGCCATCCTTTTCTTCGGCCCTCACCACTACTTCGGCTCGATTCACTGGTTTCCATCCGAAACAACGGTGAGGGCCGAAGCAGCGGTGGGCGACCCGGCAGCGCCCGGCAACATCCGAGCCCCCGCAGCACCCCGCAGCACCCCGCAGCACCCGGCAGCACCCGGCAGCACCCGAGCCCCCGCAGCACCCGGATACCTAGCGCGGCGAGGCTCGGCGGGCGAGTAGGGTAGACCGGGTGCGCGAGAGACTGAAGATCTGGGCAGCGCTCGTCGGCTCCGGCCTCGCGGGTGTGCTGGTGGCCCTGCAGACCCGTGTCAACGGCGGTCTCAGTCAGGAACTCGGCAACGGCTATGTCACCGCGGCGGTGTCGTTCGGCTCCGGCCTCGCGTTGCTGTGCCTCGCGATGCTGCTGTCGCGCCGCGGACGCAGCGGCCTCGGGAAGCTCCGGACCGAGCTGCGGTCGGGGCACCTGCCGATGTGGGCGATCTTCGGCGGCGCCGGCGGCGCGATGTTCGTGCTGGGGCAGGGCCTCGTGGCTCCGCTGACCGGAGTGGCGATGTTCACCGTCGGGATCGTGGCGGGGCAGGTGCTGGGCGGTCTGGTGTTCGATCGCCTGGGGCTGGGTCCGGGCGGCAGGATCGATCCCACGCCCGCACGGATCATCGGGACCGTGCTCGCCGTCGCCGCCGTGGCCATCGCGGTGGGTCTCGACCCCGGCCCGTTCGTGTGGCTGGTCGTGTTCCCGATGGTGATCGGAGTGGGCGTCGCGGCGCAGTCGATGGTGAACGGGCTGGTGCGTTCGGCGGCTCGGAGCGCGCTCACGTCCACCTTCGTCAACTTCGTGGTGGGGACGACGCTGCTCGGGATCATCGCGGTGGTCTCGGTGCTGATCTCGGGCTGGCCGCAGGACTGGCCGAGCGCCCCTTACTTCTACATCGGCGGCATCGTGGGCACGGTGTTCATCGCGATGGCAGCGGCGCTGGTGCGCACGGCGGGAGTGCTGCTGCTGAGCATGTCGAATGTGGCGGGGCAGTTGCTCGCGGCTGTCGCCTTCGAAGCCGGGGTGCCGCTGACCGAGGGGCTCACGCAGGGCATGATCGCCGGAGCGGCCGTCGCCCTGCTGGCGGTGGCGGTCGCGGCGCTGCCCGGGCGAAGGCGGAACGAGGGCTAGCTAGAGCGCCGTGAGGTGGCGGCTCAGCTCGAGCGGTTTGCGCGGCTTGGCCTTGCGATCCCGATCCGGGATCCCGCCCACGTAGAGCCACCCGAGCAGGTATTCGGGCTTCTTCACTCCGAGGGCCTTGCGCAGCTCCTTGCTGCGGGTGTGCGATCCGGTTTTCCAGATGGATCCCCAGCCGGCCTCGTGCAGCAGCAGCCCCAGCAGGTGCGCGACACCGCTCGCCACAGCCTCCTGCTCCCAGACCGGCACCTTGCCGCTCTTGCGCGGGCTCACCACGATCACCAGTATGAGCGGGCTGCGCATCGCCTTGGCGACGTACTTGTCACGATCCCCGCCTGAAGCCTTGGCGAGACCTTTGCCCAGCTTCGCGCGAGCGCCGCCCCGCAACTCGATGATGCGCCAGGGGCGCAGCCTGGAGTGGTCTGCGACACTCGCCATCGCCCCTACCAGCTGCTCCAGTTCGGCGTGAGTGGGGGCATCATCGGTGTGCTTCGAATGAGAGCGCCGTTGCTGCAGTGCTTCGAGCGCCGGTTGCTTGCTCATGGCCGCCTCCGTGAATCGCGCGATCAGGAATCTGAGGCCAGTCTATGCCCGGCGCGGACGGCGAACTTCGGATGGGTTTCCACGGTACGTTGGGCAAATTTACAGGTGCTTGGTAGCCTCTTGGGGTGCGGTCACGCCGCACACCACCCCCACTTCCGATTGATTGGAATTTCATGTTCTCCTCATCCCTGGAAAGACCAGGAATCCGTTGGCGCGTGCCCGCCATCGGTATCGTCGTCGCGCTGGTGCTCTCGCTCATCAGTGTGGTTTCGGCCCCGCTCGCGCACGCCGAGGACGGCGACCGCTCCATCGCGGGCGTTGTCGCGCTGCCCGAGGGCCTCGATGCCGAACTGCTCGCCGGTGTGCAGGTGACTGCCCGCACGGCGAATGACGAGGATCCCGTGGTGGATCCCGCGACCGTCGATGCCGACGGCGCATACTCCATCACCGGCCTTGAGCCTGGTGCCTATCTCGTCGAGTTCTCCGCTGCTGGGGTTGCAGCCGGTGTGCTCGAGGGACAGGTCTACGGAGCTGCCGATGAGCAGCCGGAGGGAACTCCGGTCGATGTCTCTGCGGAGAGCCGCAACGATGTGAACGTGACCCTGGAAGCCGTTGTGGGGGCGGCAGAGGATATTCCGGGTGATGTCGGCGCATCGATTGAGGATCCCGCTGCGCTCGAGGAATCGGGCGGTGCTGCGGCGAGCGGTGAAGAGGTTGCCGAGCTCGAGTCCCGCGAGGCCTCGGATGCGCTGCCGCGCGCGGAACTCGTCGATCCGGCCGAACTCGCCGGTGACAGCGTGAGCTCGGTGCAGGGTGGCACGGTGCCCGACGAGGAGGGCACCGGCGCGGAGGTGACCGCTTCGCAGGAAGCGACGGTCTCCGATGACAACGGCCTGATCACGAACGCCACGACCGGCAACCGGACGATCTCGGGCAAGGTCTCGCTCGAGACCGGCAGCATGTCTTCGGTGCGCATCTACCTCGAGAACGTCGCCTCCGGCAGCGGCACGCCGAGCCGCTACCTCAATCACAACAACACGTCGATCCCTGCAGCGCAGCGCGACACCTGGAACGCGTCGACGGGTCAGTTCTCGTTCCGCAATCTCGCGTCGGGCCGCTACCGCATCTCCTTCGAGTACTGGGCGGCGAGCCCGGTGATCGTCGAGCGCTGGTACCCGAACGCGCTGGATCGGAGCTCGGCGAAGGCCGTCGACGTGCGCAAGGGCAACGCCACGGGCATCAACGGCTCGCTCAAGCGCGGCGTCGCGCTCAAGGGCAACGTCGCCACGCCGGCCGGGGTGAACAAGAGCACCTCGAGCCTGTACGTGGTGAACGCGAAGGGCCAGATGTGGAGCGCGGGCTGGAACAAGACCGCGAACACCTATCAGACGCCGGCCTTGCCCGCGGGCGACTACTGGGTGCAACTCGTCGGGTACACCGCGAGCTACAAGCTGGATTCGATCCAGTTCATGAAGTCGGGATCGGCGACGAAGTTCACGCCGTCGCTCGGCGGCACCCTCACCCGTAACCTGACGGGTACGAATCCCAACGCGAGCATCGTGGGCAAGATCGGCGTCACCGGTGGGCTGCCGAAGGACTTCCTACGTGCGGCGAACGTGTACCAGGTGCTCGACGGCGTCCACTTCCCGCTCTACTACGCGTGGCAGAACCACGGCGGCAACTACCTCACGCTGGGGTTGACGCCGGGTCAGTACAAGGTCGAGTTCACCGCCAAGACCGGCCGCGACGTGGCCAAGGGCGAGTGGTGGGACAAGAAGTCGACCCGCGCCAAGGCGAACGTGATCACGCTGACCTCGGGTCAGAAGAGGACCGGGGTCAACGGTACCCTGCGCACCGGCAGCTCCGGCCAGGTCTCGCCGTTCAAGGACGTGAAGTCGAACCACAAGTTCTACAACGAGATCGCGTGGATGTTCCACTCGGGCACCTCGACGGGCACCCGCAAGTCCGACGGCCGCTACTACTACCCGAAGCAGAGCGTCACCCGCGAGGCGATGGCGGCGTTCATGTTCCGCATGAACGCTCCGGCCAAGTACAAGGCTCCGGCGAAGTCGCCCTTCAAGGACGTGTCGACCAAGCACAAGTTCTACAAGGAGATCGCCTGGATGTACACGTCGGGTCTGTCGACCGGCATTAAGAAGGGCGGCTCGCGCTACTACGAGCCGAAGTCGAAAGTGTCGCGTGAGGCGATGGCCGCGTTCATGTACCGTCAGTACGCGCCGTCGAACTACAAGAAGCCGAGCTACTCGCCCTTCACCGACATCAGGACCAACCACAAGTTCTTCAAGGAGATCTCGTGGATGTACGATTCGGGTCTGTCGACGGGCGTGCGCAAGGGCTACCAGCGCCACTACGAGGCCAAGAAGCCCGTAACGCGCGAGGCGATGGCGGCGTTCCTGTTCCGCAACGCGCTCTACAACTGAGCACGGTAGTGCGCCGATAGAAGGCGCCGACCTCGACGTATTCGAGGTCGGCGCCTTCGTCGTCCTGCGCGATCGCGAGGATCACTGCCCGCGGTCATGCTGCGCGAACCCGCAAAGCTCCCACGTCATTCTGCGCGAGCTTGCGCGTCGCAGAATCCATATCGTGACCCGGGAGACTCCTCGGAACCGGCGCAGAGCAGCAGAACCACGGATGCGGAATCGTGGGAAACGCCTGAGCGCGAACTGCGACTTGCATCATCGGATGATATTCGTCAGACTTGAGGGCGGCACTGAGGTTAGGCATGCCTCAGTTCGATCCGATGAGTGATCACCCGCATCCCCTCTGCGGCGGCCGATCCCCTAGAGAAAAGGAGTGCTCTCGTAATGACTGCACAGAAGAGCCTGCGGAAGAAGTTCTCTTCCCTGCTCGCGACCGGCACCGCTGTGCTGCTCGCGGCGAGTGGCCTGGCGCTGGCGCCGACCGCTGCGTTCGCTGCTGATGAGACCCGAGACGTCACTGGCGGTACTGCTTCCGGCGTCATCTCCACCTGGATGAATGCGGGCAGCATGGGGCGTCCCAGCCCGCTGCCTGCGCAGTACGTCGCGCCTGCATCGTTCGACGCCGGGACCAAGACCAGCAGTTGGGGTGAGGGAACCGGTGAACTGAACGCTGATGGTTCAGCGACTCTTGCGTTCGGAGGCAAGAGCGTCAACTTTGCCCCTACCGGCGGTGGCTGGCTCACCGTGGCCGATCTGGAGGTCGAACTCGACGCAGACGGCAACGGTGTGGTTTCCGCTGACGTTGCATACGGAACTGCCCCCGGGGCCTATCCCAACATCGTCTTCGATCCCGAGCAGACGCCTGATCGTGGTGTCGAGCGCCTCGATATCATCGAACTGCAGGGGAACGAGTCTGCTCCTGTCGTCGCCGATGACGCAGCTACCTGGGCCGGCCTCGAGGGCGTTTGGACCGCTGATTTCCTTGCGTTCCTGGCCGGCGATGAGGATGCCGACCCGGTGATCCCGGAGTGGTCGTATGCCTCTACTGTCAATAACAGCGCCGACGATCGCAAGCCCAGCCCGATCACGGTCAGCGTGGAGCTCGAGGCTGGCCCTGTCGCGCCGACGTACTCCGCTGCCGTTTCGAACGCGACCGACAAGGGCCTCAGCGTCACCGGAAGCTTCACCGGTGCTACCGGTATCACCATTCCGCCGGGGCAGGGCATGCCCGGGCCGAGCACGGGCGTGTACGTCGCGCTCATCGAGGAGGGAACCGCCGGAGAGCTCTCGCAGGGGAGCCAGGGCATTGCCGCGGCGTTCGTGACCAACGCCCAGATCACCGACGGGGCTGGCGGCGCGACCCTGAACGCTCTCAAGGAAGACCTTGACCGCTCGAAGAGCTACGAGGTTCTCTTCTGGTACGCGCACTCGAACCCGACTGATGACACCACCATCGGTTCCGTTCCGCTCACGGTGACCAAGGCTCAGTGGGATGCGGTCTTCCCCCCGAAGCCGGTGGATCCGAAGCCGACCGTCACCTTCACGGATGTGAAGAAGGGTCAGAAGTTCTACACGGAGATCGCGTGGATGGCCGCTGAGGGTATTTCGACGGGTGTCAAGCAGGCGAATGGCACCTACCAGTACCAGCCGAAGAACAATGTGACGCGTGAGGCGATGGCGGCGTTC
>NZ_JHEI01000138.1 GCF_001273835.1 Leucobacter celer subsp. astrifaciens
TTTAATGAACCGGCGACCCACGAGAACTACACTAGATCCGCCTGCGGCAGCGTAGAATGGTTAAAAGAGACAGCCCGAAAACGAAAAAAGGCGGGACCCCCCGAAGGTAAACCCGCCTCTTCAGCGAAGAACCTTAGACGAGCTTGACGCCCGCGCCGGCCTCCTCGAGCTTGGTCTTGGCCTCCTCGGCGGCCTCCTTCTTCGCACCCTCGAGCACGTTCTTGGGAGCCTCCTCGACGAGAGCCTTCGCCTCGCCCAGGCCCAGGCCGGTCAGCTCGCGCACGACCTTGATGACCTGGATCTTCTTGTCGCCGGCCGACTCGAGGACGACGTCGAACTCGTCCTTCTCCTCGACGGCCTCAGCGGCGCCACCGGCGGCCGGGGCAGCAGCGACGGCCACGGGAGCGGCAGCCGAAACGTCGAAGGTCTCCTCGAAGGCCTTCACGAACTCGGAGAGCTCGATGAGGGTGAGCTCCTTGAACTGCTCGAGCAGCTCTTCGGTCGAAAGCTTAGCCATTGTGTTTCTCCTTGATGTCTGCCCGCGCGCATGCGCACGACAGGCGGGTCTTATTGATACCGAACCGGCGAGAGCCGATCCTTACGCGTCCTGCTTCTCCTGCAGCGCGCCGAAGCCGCGTGCGGCCTTGGCGGGCAGAGCGTTGAACAGCTGCGCAGCGCCGACCAGAGCGGCCTGCATGGCGCCTGCGGCCTTGGCCAGCAGCACCTCGCGGCTCTCCAGATCGGCAAGCTTGCCTACCTCAGCAGCGGTCAGGGCGTTGCCATCGAAGTAGCCCGCCTTCACCACCAGAAGAGGGTTTGCCTTGGCGAAGTCACGCAGAGCCTTGGCGACCGCGACGGTGTCACCGTGCACGAAGGCGAGTGCCGAAGGACCGGCGAGCTCGTCATCGAAAGCAGTGATCCCGGCGTTGTTGGCCGCAATCTTGGTCAGCGTGTTCTTCGACACGGCGTACGTCGCGTGCTCGCGGATGCTGTTGCGGAGATCCCGCAGCTGAGCAACCGTGAGACCGCGGTACTCAGTCAGCAGAACGGCAGTCGACTCTTCAAACTTCTGCTGAAGATCGGCAACCGTAGCGTCCTTCGTAGCCATGGCGCTCCCTAGCTTGTCGTACCCGCGCGGCGGATGCCGCTCGGGGGCCGCGCCGCTCGAAACTCTCTCGAAACGAGAAAAAGCTCCGGCGCGCACGCACGGAGCTTCAGTGAGTTCGAGATCGGGATCCACCCCTCAAGGAGTTCTGCACCTGCGCTGGTCTCTGCTTTCGCAGACGTTCCGGGATCCTCGCGGATCCGTACCGGCGGTCTTTGGCCGAGGGAAACTCTACCACACTTTCGCGCGGCACGTCCCCGGCGAGCGGGAAGTGGATCGGCACGCCTTGCGATCCGGCGACTGCGGCTTCGCCGCGGTCGCTGCCAGACCCAGCCACGCAAGGCTTAGCCGATCCACTCCCCACTCGCCTCATACTGAAAGTCCCGCGCGAGCTCTCATAGAGGATTTCCTGAGAGGGAACGGGGGCAGGTCTCTCGAAGAAGCTTCTAGTTGGCGGGCTTGAGCATGTAGCCCGCGCCGCGCACGGTGTGGAGCATGGGTTCGCGGCCGCTGTCGATCTTCTTGCGCAGGTACGAGATGTAGAGCTCGACCACCGTGGACTTGCCGCTGAAGTCGTACGCCCAGACGCGATCGAGGATCTGCGCCTTCGACAGCACCCGGTTCGGGTTGCGCATGAGATAGCGCAGCAGCTCGAACTCGGTATTGGTCACCGTGATCGGCTCGCCGCCGCGCTCCACGTCGTAGCTGTCCTCGTTGAGGGTGAGATCGCCCACCCGCAGCACCGGGTCGGGCTGCTGCGCGAGCGTCAGCTGCGAACGGCGCACCAGTCCACGGAGGCGCGCGATCAGCTCCTCGAGGCTGAAGGGCTTGACCACGTAGTCGTCACCACCGGCGGTGAGTCCGTTGACCCGATCCTCGACGGAATCGAGCGCCGTGAGGAACAGCACCGGGAACATCTCCCCCGCGCTGCGCAGCCGCGCCAGCAGCTGCATGCCGTCGAAATCGGGAAGCATGATGTCGAGCACCGCGACATCGGGTTCGAACGACTTGATCTTGTCGAGCGCCTCCTGGCCGGTCGACGCGGTGTCGACCTCCCACCCCTCGTACCGGAGTGCCATTGCGACCAACTGCGTGATCGACTCCTCGTCATCGACCACCAGTGCGCGGATCTTGCCGCCGTCTACGCGCTTCAAAGCCTGCGAATCCATAACCGGATGCTCCTTCTCCGGGCTCAGTCCGTGCACGAGAAGTCAACCGTGCCCGGGCCCCCCTAGCCCATTGGGTCCTCTCCGCAAGATCGTTCCTGCGGAAACGATGCGGATTTCTCTCGCCGCCGAGCCTATCGCCTCGTTTCGGTGCGCCCCACCGCAGTTTTCACCTATCTCAGAGCCCATCCTGTGAACCAAACCGGAGCACCCACACACTATTCATGGCAGATCCGCGGAACCATGCGGTTCACACATCCTCACTCGCTCGAATCACACCGGGAATCTCTTCATCGACTCCCAGGAAACTCACTGTTCGATTCCTTTGAGAAGGATCCGCCACCCGTCGGACACCATGCAGATTTCCGCTCCATCCAGGACATTTCTCATCAGGTGTCGCCTCAATCCAGCGTGCGCGAAACCCCGACGGCGACGCGCGGGACCTCCGTCGACGACGCGCGCGCCGCAGTCGTCGAGGCGCCCGTGAGCATGGGAGACTGATGGGGTGTCCGACCCGATCCCGAGCTATCTGAGCCGCGTGGTGACCGACGGTACCGACCGCATGGCGTGGATGCGCGCCCGCGCGCGCGGGATCACCGCCACCGACGTCGCCAAGCTCTCGACATCGCGCTCCATCGAATCCGCTGCTCACGAGAAGCTGCACGGCAGCCGCTTCACGGGCAACGCGTACACGGAGCACGGCAAGGCGCGCGAGCCCGAGATCGCGGCGTGGGTGATGCGGGAGCACGGGATCGCCCCCAGCCAGGCGCTCTTCCACGCCGAGTCCGATCTGCGGCACCTCGCCACCCCCGACGGCCTCGCCCAGCGCACCGGCGGCACGATAGAACTCGCCGAGATCAAGACCACCAACAAAGAGTGGCGCTCGATCCCCCGCAACTATCTGCGGCAGGTCTGGTGGCAGCAGTACGTGCTCGGTGCCGAGCGCACGCTCATGGTGTGGGAGCGGCACGAGAACTTCGTGCCGGTCGGGGAGCCCGAGTACCGCTGGGTGGATCGCGACGAGAACGAGATCGAGCGTCTCGTGAAGCTCGCGAGCCAGCTCATCGACGTGCTCATCGCCCGCACCAGCTGAGGTACTCACCAGCCGAAGCCCGTGGGCGCCGAGGCACCCGGATGAGCGGCGACTCGCACGCTCCGCCTGCGCTCGGCAGCAGACGCTCCGAGAACCCGCGTCTCTCGGCCGTCTGCTGTCAAACCGAGCCTGGCAGTGGAACGCGGCAGGGCAACTTCGGCTGTGAGACCGGCCCACGGTCACGACCTCTGACGAAGCCGCAATCCGGCTAGAAGAAGCCGCGTTCCGGCTCGGGGTCCCGCCCATCGTTCAGCCCGCCCGGGTCGGGCGGCGCGCCCTGCGCTGCCCCGGGCATCGCCCCCGAGAGGTGCTGCTGCACCCGCGTCGCGTGCTCGTAGTTGCGCTCCATGAGCTCGTGCAGCGCGTCGGCCACCACCGCCACGCCGGGCACGTCTTCGAGACGCAGGCTCTCGGCGCCGTGCAGCACGTCGATGTCTCCGGCGCCCCGCAGGCGCTGCAGCACGCTGCGCCTGGTCTTCACCTCGCGCACCCTGCCGAGCGCGACCTCCGAGCGCTGATGCACGAACAGTCCGCGGCGCACGATCACGCGGCGCGTGGTGACCGTGGTGCGGTGCGCCAGCCAGGCGAGCACCGGCAGCACTCCGAGCACCAGGCCCACCAGCGCGGCGGCCACGCCCGCGAGCAGGTTCATCCAGAACTCCGGCAGGGCGCCCACCCAGTATCCGGCCACGGCGGCCAGAGCGATCAGCACGCACACCGGCAGCACGAGCCTTCGCCCGTGCCGCCGGAATCGGAGCACCACCGCCTCAGGCTGCGTGTAGCTCGCCGGCGCGGGACCGAGGATCGAGTCGACCTCGGCTGTCACCGATCGGGGTTTGGACATGCCCCTATTCTGCCTGGTTCGGCCGCGACGACTCGCCGATGCCGTTCAGTCCCTCGGCAGCCCGCGATGCGGCGCGCTGTGCGGCTTCGCTCGCCGCGTTCGCGGCGGTTCCCGCAGCATCCGCCGCATCGCTCGCCGCGCGCGAGGCGGTCTCGGCCAGATCCTGAGCGGCGCCGGAGGCCTCTTCCGCGGAGTACCGCGCCGCCTCGGCACGACTCTCCGCACCGCGGCTCTCCACCCCACGACTCTCAGCATCGCGGCTCTCCGCACCGCGGACCCGGCTCTGCGCGCTGGACGCCGCGCGCCCCGCGGCCGCACCCGTCACGCCACCGGTCACGGCGCCGTTCAGCATGCCGACCAGGTCGACGCCCACCGTGTCCTTGGCCATCTCGAGCAGGCCCTTGATGTTGCCCATCGCCTCGCCCGCGACCTTCGAGGTACCGTCGGCCGACACGACCGTCATGTTGTCGATCGCGCCGATCGCCTGCGCGTACTCGCTCGCGATCTCGGGCAGCAGGTGGATGAGCTCCTGCGCGAGCACCGCCTGCGACTGGGTTTCGAGCGCGCGGGCACGGGCGTCGATCGCGGTCGCCTCGGCGCGGCCCTTCGCCTCGAGGGCGGCGGCCTCGGCGCGACCCTCGGCCTCGAGCGCCTCGGACGCGGCGATACGAGCGGCGCGGTTCGCGACGCCCTCGCGCTCGACCGCCTTCGCACGGCCCTCCGCGGCCGATACCGCAGCAGCGGCCTCGGCCTTGGCGAGCGCCTCGACCCGGTAGGCCTCGGCTTCGGCGACCGCGCGCACATCGGCGTTGAGCTTCTCGGTGCGCAGCGCGACTTCCTTCTGCGCGGTGATCTGCTGCTGCTCGACGATCGCCTGCTGCTGGATCGCCTGCTCGAGCGGTTCGGCGGCCGTGGCCTGCGCGGTGGCCTTGTCGGTCTCCACCTGCACGGCGGCCTGACGCAGCTTCAGCTCGCGATTGCGGTCGACGAGCACCTGCTCGGCGGCGATCTTCGCCTCCTGCGAGGCCTGGTAGGCGTTGGTCTCGGCGATGTCGGCCTGCTGGCGCACCTTCGCCGCCTCCGGGCGGCCGATGTTCGCGATGTAGTCTGCGCCGTCGCGGATCTCCTGGATCTGCAGCGTATCGACCACGAGGCCCTGCTTGGTGAGCGCCTCTTCGGCCGCCTCGAGCACGCTCTGCGCGACGACGGCACGATCCCGGATGATCTGCAGCACCGTCAGGCCGCCGATGATGGAGCGCAGCGAGCCCGACAGCACCTCCTGCGTCGACTCGTCGATCTCGTCGGAGTTCGAGAGGAATCGCTGGGCGGCCGCGCGGATCATCTCCTGGGTGCCGCCGACCTTGACCACGGCGACCGCCTGCGCCTGGATCGTGATGCCGTCGGTGGTCTGCGCCTCGGTGGTGATGGTGAGTCGGCGCGAACGGAGCGAGATGGTGAACGACTTCTGCACGAAGGGCAACACGAAGACGCCGCCTCCCGTGACGACCTTCTGGCCCGAGAGGTCGCGCGACCTCTGACCCGAGGCGTCGACCACCTCTTTGCCCTTGCCACCCGTGACGATGATCGCCTCGTCGGGCTTGGCGATGCGGTAGCGCTTGATGATGACGAGCGCGACGAGCACCAGCGCGATGACCGCGCCGAAGATCCCGACGATCGCCGGACTTGCGAACAACATTCAGTCTCCGTTCATTCGGATGTTGGGTCGTGGTCGGATCGCTCCGCGGGATCCGATGGTTCTGACGGCTGCTGCGGCTCCGGGGCTGCAGCGGGCGCGATCGGTTCAGCGGGCTCGAGCGGTTCGACGCGCACCGAGGTCGAGGTGACGATCTGGATCACGCGCACCGCGGTGCCGCGCGGAATGGGCTCCGCGGCGGTCGCGGAGAGCGAGATGCGCTCGCCGTGGCGGGTGAGCGCGACCTCGCCGAGACCGCCCTGCGGGATCGCGAGAACCACCGACCCCTGAGAACCCACGAGGTCGTCACCGCTGACGGCCGTGGTCGACTCCGCGTTGCGGATGAGCCGCGAGAGCCACCACGCGGCGGCCCCGCCCACGACTCCCGCGAGCGCGCCCACGATCGCCGCGACCGGCGTCGACATCCCAGCGCCCACGCTCGCGAACGAGGTGAAGCCGAAGATCGCGGTGAACGCGGCGATCGTGGTGAGGCTGAGCGGCCCGTCGCCGAAGTCGAACGCGTCGAAGATGCCGTCGAGCAGCAGCGAGATGAGCAGCAGCACCCCGCCGACGATGCCGATGATCAGGAAGATCCCGCCGGCGAAGAGCGAACCGTCGAGCAGACGCTCGATCCAGGTGAAGATGCCGTCCATCGGTTTCCCCCTCTCGGTTCGATCGTGTACTGCTGAGGGTATCAAGCACGCCCGACGCGCACGCAACCGTTCTATAGCCGGGGCACCGCTCCGAGCAGCTCGCGTCCGTAGTTCGTGCGCGGAGCGGTGAAGAAGGCGGGGCCGCCGGCCTCGACCACGCCGCCTTCTCGCATCACGAGTACGGCGTCGCACACCTCGTGCACCACCGCGAGATCGTGCGACACGAACACGAGCGTCACCCCCGGATCCCGCCGCAGCCCCTGCAGCAGTTCGATGACGCTGGCCTGCACCGAGACGTCGAGCGCGCTCGTCGGCTCGTCCGCCACGATCACGCGCGGCTCCACCGCGAGCGCCCGCGCGAGCGCGATCCGCTGCCGCTGCCCGCCCGACAGCTGGTGGGGATACGCGCGGGCGAGGGCGGGATCGAGCCGCACCAGTTCGAGCAGCTCGGCGATCCGCGCGCGCACCCGATCCCGCGGCACGATGCGATGCACCCGCAGCAGCTCTCCGAGCGTCTGCTCGACGGTCATGCGGGGATCGAGCGAGGAGTAGGGATCCTGCGGCACGAGCTGGATCGCGCGCGCCTGCGCCGGCGAGCGGCGGGCCGGAAGCGGCGAGCCGTCGAGCCGGATCTCGCCCGCGGCGGCCCGCACCTGTCCCACGACGGCACGGGCGAGTGTGGTCTTGCCCGACCCCGACTCCCCCACGATGCCGAGGGAACCGCCGCGCGCCACCGCGAACGACACCCCCGTCACCGCCGTGAAGCCGCCGTAGCGCACCTCGGCCTCGCGCACCTCGAGCACGGGCGGCTCGGGATCCGGCACCGCTGCGGATCGCGCGTCCGCAGCGGCGAGTGAGCGCGAATGGTCCGCCGGAGCCCCCAGGTCGAACCATTCGCGCTCACTCGGCGCGCTGGGTGCCGCAGCAGAAGCAGAAGCAGAATCCGGAGCAGAATCGGGATCCGGAGCAGGATCCGGCAGCCTCGGAACAGCCTCCAGCAGGGAGCGGGTGTAGGCGTCGCGCGGATCCCGGATCACCTGCTGGGTCCGCCCCGATTCCACCTCGCGCCCCTCGCGCATCACCAGCACCCGATCGCACATCGAGGCGACCACCGCGAGGTCGTGGCTCACGAACACGAGCGTGAGCCCGCGCTTGCGCCGCAACCCGTCGAGCAGTCGGAGCACCTGGCGCTGCACGGTCACGTCGAGCGCCGTGGTGGGCTCGTCGCACAGCAGCACAGCGGGATCCCCGGCGAGCGCCATCGCGATCACCACCCGCTGCCGCTGCCCGCCCGACAGCTGATGGGGGTACGACCGCGCGATGCGCTCGGGATCGGGCAGTTCGACCTGCTCCAGCAGCTCCCGCACCCGTGCACTCGCGCGACCGCGCGATCCGGATCCCGCGGCGCCTCCCGCCTCGACGGCCTCGCGCAGCTGCACCCCCACGCGCGTGAGCGGGTCGAGCGCCGTGAGCGGGTCCTGGAACACCATGCCGACCGACCCGCCGACCGCGATCGCGCCGTCGACCACGCGGGTGCCCACTGGCATCATGCCGAGCAGAGCTCGCAGGGTGAGGCTCTTGCCGGAGCCCGACTCCCCCACGATGCCGAGCGCCGCGCCCGGCGCCACCTCGAAGCCGAGGCCGTCGACGAGCGGGGCCCCCGAGCCCGCGCCCCCACCCGGACGACCACCGTCAGCGGCACCCGCATCCACGCGCAGCCCGCGCACCCGCACCTCGCCGCGCGCGAGTCCGTCCCGATCCCGGCGCCCCGAAGCGGGAGTCGCGAATTGCCGCATCGAGCGCGGCGATGCGGCAATTCGCGACTCCCGCTTCGCGGATGATGGGCCCCGGATCGCGGATCCTCGTGCGGCATTCCCCACCCGCAGCGCGTCGCCGACGCCGTCGCCCAGCAGCGAGAGCGCGATCCCGGTCAGCACCACCGCGAACCCCGGGAACGCCGCCAGCCACCACTGCGTCGTGACGAACTGCTGCGCGTCGGCGATCATGGTGCCCCAGTCGGGCGTGGGCGGCTGGATACCGAGCCCCAGATACCCGAGCGTGACGATCGCCACCATGATGAGCACGATCTCGGTGGCGAGCAGCACGACCGCCTGCGGCAGCACGTTGGGCAGCAGGTGCCGCAGCAGCACCCGCGCGTGCGACAGCCCGCCGCCGCGCGCCGCCTGCACCCAGCCGGCCTCGCGCAGCGAGGCGGTCATCGCCCGCAGCACCCGCGCGTATCCGACCCAGCCGACCAGCGCGAAGGCGAGGATGATGCCGGTCTCGCCGGCGCCGACCGCGAACACGATGGCGATCACGATCACGTAGAAGGGGAACGCGATGACGGTGTCGGTGATGCGCGACGCCGCCCGGTCGACCACGCCGCCGAAGTAGCCCGAGACGAGGCCGACGGTCACGCCGATCACGAACGGGGCGAGGGAGGCGAGGATCGCGATGCGCAGATCGGTCCGCGCCGCGAAGAGCAGGCGCGAGAGCACGTCGCGTCCCAGCTGGTCGGTGCCGAGCCAGTGCTCGGGAGACGGCGGCAGCAGGCCGCCCGTGAGGTTCTGCGCGCTCGGCGAGTACGGCGCGAGCACGGGGGCGAGGATCGCGGCCGCGAGGATCAGGGAGAACAGGATCGCTCCGCCGACGAAGGCGGGCGAACGGAGGGCGCGGCGCCAGAAGCTCATCGGGCGCTCCCGCCGCCGGCCCGCCGCGCCTGCCGATCGCGCGCCGTCGCGGGCGCGGGTGGTGTCGACTCCGCGCCGCTCCGCAGGGCCGGCGAGCCGAGCGCGGAGTCCGGGGAGAGCGGCCGACGGGGATCCGAGGCCACGGGCTCGTCCCCCACCCGCAGCCGCGGGTCGAGCGCCGCCGCCAGCACCCCGGCCAGCGTCGTGACGATCACCACGAGCACGGCGCAGTACAGCGCCACGCCCTGCACCACCGGGAAGTCGCGGCTGCCGATCGACTGGAAGAGCAGCGTGCCCAGACCTCCGATCCCGAACACCTTCTCGACCACCAGCGTTCCGCCGATGAGATAGGCGGTGTTCACGCTCAGCAGCGTGAGCGCCGGCAGCGCCGCTCCCCGCACCACGTGCCGCCACAGGATGCGCCGCTCGGGGATGCGCGCGGCGCGCAGGGTCGTCACGAAGTCGGCCGACAGCACCTCGATCAGCTGGGCGCGCAGCGAGCGGATCAGCGGCGGCGCCATGCCGAGCGCCACGGCCAGCGAGGGCAGGAAGAGACTGCGCAGCGGCTCGCCCGGACCCGATCCCACGCCCCCGACCGGGAACCAGCGCAGCTGCACCGCGAACACGATGATGAGCAGCAGACCGATCCAGAACAGCGGCATGCCCATGCCGACGGTGGGCAGGATCCGCACGACGTGGTCAGCCCAGCCGTCCTTGCGCAGCGCCGCGGCGAGCGCGAGCGGCACCGCGATGCACACCGCGAGCAGCACGGCGAACACGACGATGCCGAGGCTCACCGGGGCCTTGGCCAGGATCAGCTCGCGCGTCGACTGGCCCGTGACGAGCGAATCGCCCGTGTCGAGGCGGGTGACGAGCTGCACGAGGAAGTCGGTGAACTGCCGCCACAGCGGCTGATCGAGCCCGAGCTGCTTGCGGAGCGCCGCGATGGATTCGGGGGTGGCGCGCTCGCCGAGGATCATGGCCGCCGGATCGCCCGGCACCATGCGCAGCAGGAAGAACACGGCGATCACCACGCCGAGCATCACGGGGACCACGCGGGCGAGGATCCGCCCCGTGGCCCTCGCCGCTCGCCGCACCGCTCTACCCGTCACGAGTTCACCCTACTTGCGCCCCTCAAGGACGGGGAGAGACGGGGAGCGGGCGACCGAATCGTGTCGCCTTTGCAGCTGAGCGATATGCGATTCATGCATATCGCGAAGATGCAACGAGCGATGGGATTCGGTCGCCCGCTTCCCGTCGAGGACTACTCCGCCGCCAACCAGGTGTCCTGGAAGCGCACGCTCGAGTTCGGCAGCACCGTGAAGCCGTGCACGCGGTCGGTGGTGGCCTTGAGGTTCGCCGGGAAGAACAGCGGGATGTAGGGCACCTCGTCGGCGAGGATCTGCTGGATCTCGTGGTAGACGGCCTCGCGGTCGTCGCCGTTCGGGGTGGTGCGACCCTGGTGCATCAGCTCGGTGACGCGGTCGTCGGTGAAGTGCGTCCAGTACGACTTGCTGAAGCCTTCCGGGTCGGCCTGGAAGGTGATGAAGCCGTTGGGGTCCGGAGCATCTGACTGCCCGCTGTTGAGCATGAAGTCGAAGTCGTAGGCGAAGAAGCGCTCGCGGAACACGGCGATGTCGAGGGACTCGATCTCCACCTCGATGTCGATCTGCGCGAGGGACTCCTGGAGGATCTGGGCGATCTGCGCGCGCTGGGCGTTGCCGCTCGCGACGAGCAGGGTAACCGCGAACCCGTCGGGGTGCTCCGACTGCGCGAGCTCGGCCTTCGCGGCCTCGACGTCGAAGTCGAGCGCCTCGACCTCGTCGTTCGCCGAGTAGGTGATGCTCGGCGGGAGCAGCGCGTTCGCGACCTCAGCGGTGTCGAACGTGGTGGCCGCGGCGATCCCCTCGCGATCGAGTGCGTGCGCGATGGCGCGGCGCACGTGGCGATCGGCGAACTGCTCTCGCTGCGTGTTGAAGAACACCTGCTCGGTCGACCATCCCTCGGTCCGCGACAGCACGGTGCTCGCGTCCGCGTCGACCTCGGCGGCGTTGGCCGCGGGGACGGTGTCGATCGCATCGAGCTGACCGGCGGCGAGCTGCTGCCGCAGCTGGGTGTCGTCGGCGACGAACTTGTAGACGAGGCCGTCGAGGTAGGGCTTACCCTCCTGCCAGTAGTGCTCGTTCTTCACGAAGGAGATGTCGCCGTTCGGGTCCCACTCGTCGACGACGAAGGGCCCGGTGCCGACGGGGTTCTGGAAGAACTCCTCCTCGTCGACGCCCCCGAAGTCGGCGGGGAAGATGCCGTTCGAGAAGCCGGACAGCTCGGAGAGGAAGGGGGTGTACGGCGCGTCGAGGGTGATCGTGACCTCTCGCTCGCCCGTCGCCTCGAGGCTCGCGATGGGCGCGGTGAGCGGCAGCGGGCCGCCGACCTCGATGTGACGGTTGAGGGAGAACACCACGTCGTCGGGGGCCACCTCGGTGCCGTCGGAGAACTGCAGCCCCTCGCGCAGTGTGAAGGTGTAGACGAGGCCGTCGTCGCTCTCGTCGTGCTCGGCGAGCCAGGGCCCGATCTCGCCGTTCTCGTCGAAGGCGACGAGCGGTTCGAAGATCTTGTCGATCGCGAAGGCGTTGTTGGCGGTGATCTGCTGATTGAGGTCGAGGTTGTTCACCGCCGCGACGCGGCCGAAGGCGAGGGTGCCTCCGACGACCGGTTCGCCGGAGGTGGCGCCCGGATCCGCGTCGTCCCCGCTCCCGCCCGCGCAGGCGCTGAGGACGAGGGCTGCGGAGAGCGCGGCGGCGGCGAGGGCGAGGCGGCGCGGCCTCGATGCGATCGACTTTCTCACGGTGTTCTTCCTTGCGTCGCGGGTGTCTCGGCGCGTGGCACCCCGCACGCCAAGTGGTCTACCTCTCTACGGTAACTGCACCTCGATCACTGGACCACTTTGCTGCGCCGCCGTGGAACCACGACGGCGGCGTCCCCGCCGGGGGACCCCGGAGCATGGCCCGGTGGGCACGCCGCCCGTCGAGATCAGCGCACGGGATCGATCCAACGCCCGCCGAGGAGCACCGCGAGGACGGATTCCGGATCGCTCAGCGCACCCGGCTCCCGGGGGTCGCGCCGCAGGATCACGGCGTCGGCGAGCGCGCCCTCCGCGATCGCGCCGGCGGGCGATTCTCCGGGGTCCTCCGAGCCCGCGACTCGCGCGAGCAGCTCTGCGCCCGTGCGCGTCGCGGCGAGCAGCGCCTCCTGCGGCGTGAGGCCGGCCTCGACCAGCGCGTCGAACTCGAGCCGGCCCGTGCCGTGCTGCTCCGCGGTGCCGTAGTCCGTGCCGAGCGCGATCGCGAGCCCCGCGTCACGGGCGCGCTGCACCGCGAGCGGGTGCACTGCCACAGCCTCTTCCACGCGAGCCCGGAAGGCCGCGGGCAGCGATCCCGCATCGATCATGCGCCGCACGAGCCGGTAGATGCGCAGCGTCGGCACGAGCGTCATGCCCCGCACTGCGGCGCTGCGCGCCTGCGCATCGGTGAGGAAGATCCCGTGCTCCAGGCTCAGCGCTCCGGCCTCGATCGCGTGGTCGACGGCCCTGCCGCCCCAGGCGTGCACCATCACCCCGGCGCCGACCCGCTCGGCCCGCCGCACGGCGTCGCGCTGCTCGGCCGCCGAGAACAGGGGGTCCAGCCCCGTCCCGGCCGGCGCCGCCACCCCGGCGGTCGCGACCAGCTTCACCCACCGGGCCCCCGCCTCGAGCACCCGCTCCACCGCGCGGTCCAGGCCGCCGGCCGCGTCGGCCGCCGACCGGTCGATCAGACGCACCGCGAGCTGGGCGCGGGGGCGCTCCGCGGGCGGGATCGCCGCGAACTGCTCGGCGTCGAGCCCGCCCGCATCGCGCACGCTCGTGAAGCCGGAGGCCAGCGTGCGGCGCAGCGCGGCCGCGACGAGCCCCCGGGTGCGATCCGCGCCGAGACGCGCGCGGTCCTCGGCCTCGAAGGCCTGCCAGCCCGCGTGCAGGTGCGCGTCGACGAGCCCGGGGATCATCCAGAGACCCGAACCGTCCAGCTCGCCGGCGCGATCCCCGGCGCGAGCGCCGCGGCGATCCCCGCCGCGATCACCGCCGCCGAGCGCGAAGCGCCCGTCCGCCCAGCTCACCCGAGCGGGCGATCCGAAGTCGCCGCGCGCGTCGAGGATCCGGATCCCGCGCGCCGCCGTCGGGTGCTGCTCACCGGTCATACCCACACCCTATGCCCGACCGACTCCGAGGCGATCCTCCGGGACGGTCCTTCCCGAGGAAGCGCCGCCGACGTCGAACGCGGAGTCCCGAATGGCTGCCTCACGCCGAGCGAGGCAGCCATTCGGGACTCCGCATTGCGTCATCAGCGAGGCGAGGGACGGGCACGGGCATGGGCATGGGCATGGGCGGGACGGAGGGACGGGGCCCTCGGCAGTGCCGGTAGAATGATCCGGTGACCAGCTCCTCCGAGAACCAGCCCACCCGCGCCGCCACGATCCTGCAGTTGGCGCGCAGCGTCTTCCACCTCGTCTCCGTCATCGCGGTGACCGTGTGGGGCTTCGTCTCGTGGCCGCTGCCGTTCCCGGGTGTGCTGACGGGCCTCGGTCTCCTCGTGCTCTCGGTGCTGCTCTGGGCGCTGTTCCTCTCGCCGCGCCCGGTGCTGCGCGTCGACCGCTTCGCGCAGACCCTCTTCGAGCTGCTGCTGCTCGCCGCTGCGGTGGCCGCGCTGCTCGCACTCGGCGTGTTCTGGCTGTGGCCCGTGCTGCTCGGGATCGGCGGCGCGGTGGCCGGCTACCTCGCTCTGGCCCGCGCCCGCTGAATTCTCGCGCGAGACCTGCCCCGTCGCGTCGAGACAGTCCGTCACTCGTGAAGCGGCAGCGGGGCGGCTGCAGACCATTTCGCCCGGAATAGCCCGCCCGCTCGGCGCGTTCTTCTTCCCATGAGTCCGACCACCCTCCCGACCCGCGCGGAATCGCCGCTCACCGCAGAGCCCGCGGCGCGCGATGGCCTCGACGGACGCGACGCCGCGATCGACCGGGTGCTCGCCGGCTTCGACGCCCGGGTGCACCGCCAGCACCGCGTGACGTTGCGCAGCTGCGACGTCGTCGCGATCCCCCGCAGCAGCATCGCGCTCGTCTACGTGATCGACGGGGCGCTCCGAGTCGACGGACCCGGCGGCGCCTCGGAGGAGCTCGTCGCGGGGGACGCGCGGATGATCACCGACCGCCGGGCGCACTCCCTGCGGGCGGCGCAGCACGCGTTCGCGCTCGTGAGTTCGCTCGACCTCACCGAGAGCGCCGCCCACCTGCTGGAACTGCTGCCGGGCGCCATCACCGTTCGCGAGCTGTCCGGAAGCGATCCGGCCGTCGCCGCGCTCGCCGCTCAGCTCGGCCCGGAACTGGACGGCGACGACGCTCCGTGCTCGAGCCGGGCCGGCGACGCGGTTGTCTGCCGGATGATGGCGAACACGGTCCTCGTATCCGTGATCCGCGCCTGGGTCGTGCGCGGGTGCGCGCCCGACGGCTGGCCGTCGCGCACGAACGACCGCTTCCTGGACCGCGTCGTCGAGGCGATCCACGCCGATCCCGGACGGGACTGGACGCTGGAGGATCTCGCGCGGACGGGCGCGATGTCCCGCTCCGTCTTCGCCGCGCGCTTCCGATCCGCGACGGGGATCTCGCCTGCGAACTACGTCACGGACGTGCGGATCCGATCCGCACAGGATCTGCTGGCCCGGGGCTGGGGTGTCTCGGAGGTGTCGCGGGCGATCGGATACGGATCCGACGAGGGGTTCAGCCGCGCCTTCCGGCGACGGATCGGGGTCACCCCCTCCGCTTGGCGCTCCTGCGCGATCCGAGGGGCCGAGGCCTAGGTCTAGTCGGGTCGGGTCGGCTCCGCCTCAGCCGCCCCGCATCAGCCGAGGCCCCGGCCCCGGCCGCGAAGCGACCCCCTCAAGCCCCTCGTCGACCGGAGGCGAGCCGGTCCGAGAGCCCGAACTGAGCGGCCCCCAGCAGCAGGAGTCCGGCGCCGACCGCGTACACCGGCGCGATCCCGATTATGTCGACCAGAGCGCCGCCCATCGCGGCCGCGATCATGATCCCGGCCTGGAAACCGACGACGATCAGGCTGCCCCCGGCTTCCAGCTGATCCGGCATCCGGTTGCCGACCCACGTATTCGCGATGAGCAGCCAGGAGGCGAAGAAGAAGCCCCAGATGAAGACTGCCGCGCCGGTCGCCCATACCGACCCGGAGACGGCGATGACGAGCATCAGCAGTCCCGCGATGACGGTCGGAGTGAGCACGGCCAGCACTCGATAACCGCGATCCACGACCACTCCGATGACGACGTTTCCGATCAAACCGCCCACTCCGAAGAGCGCCAGAAGGATCACGATCGTATCGGCGCCGACGGCGACCCCGCCCTCGCTCACACGTTCGAGCGCCACTCGGACGTAGGTATAGGCGAGGAAGTGCCCGGTGACGACGCAGATGTTGGCGAGCACGCCGATCCCGATTCCGGGGCGACGGATCGCGCCGACGAGCGTCGACAGCCGCGCAGAGCGTGCTGCGGGAACCGCCGGCAGCAGAGTCCTCAGCGGGACGACGAGGGCCGCGCTCAGCACCGCCGCAACTCCGAACACTCCGCGCCAATCGATCAGCTCGCTCAGCATCACTCCGAGCGGCACTCCCGCGACGGTGGCGAGCGACACCCCCGCGGAGTTGAACATCACCGCGCGACCCAGTCGCTCCGGACCCGCGATGCGAGCCGCCACCGTGATCGACATCGCCCAGAAACCCGAGATCGCGACCCCCAGCAGGAAACGCGCGAGCATCACCAGAGGCAGGCTCGGTGCGATGGCGACCAGGGCGTTCGAGACCGCCGCCAGGATCGCCATCCACACCAGCAGGGATCGGCGGTCGAGCCGCGGGAGCAGCAGCCCGACGGTCGGCGCTGCGAGCAGGCCCGCGAACGCGGTGACGGACACCATCTGGCCGGCCTGACCAGTCGTCACGCCGAGTCCCTCGGCGATGCCGGTGAGCATTCCGCTCGGCAGGAACTCGGCCGTCACCAGGAAGAAGCTCATGAGCATCATGGTGACGAGCGCGCTGTAGCGCATCCGATGCCGGCGCGCGGGGCCCTGCTCGGGATCGGTCGGAATCGTGGGTACCGGGGCGGTTGCGGTCATGATTCCATGATTCGCCGGTGCCGGCTCGTTCGCCCGACGCCGCGTCCGGTGCATCCGACGGATCGTCCGCACGCGTGCGGACGATCCGGAGTCGTGGCCCCATCGCGGCGCTGGACGATCTCTATGCCGCCAGCGGCATATGCCCCTCAGTGATGGACAACCGCCCGGGCCTCACCCGCGCGCGTCACACACGCGCGCGTCACACCCGCGCGCGATCGCGATCCCGCATCTCGGCGGCGGATCCCGCACCCGTCCCCCGCTTCACGAACGTCGCGACGGCCACCCCGGCGAGGCACACCGCACCGCCGACGAGCGAGAGGATCGCGGGCGATTCGGCGAGCAGCAGCCACGACATCAGCACCACGAGCGGCGGCACCACGTAGGTCGAGGCGGCGAGACGTCCCGCGCTCATCCGCGACAGCGCGTATCCCCAGGTCACGAACGCGATCGCGGTGGGGAAGACGCCGAGGTAGACGACGCCGAGCACGGACGATGCGGGAGCGCTTCCGACGGCCGCGATCAGCTCGGGCGCGAAGGGCGCGCACACGACCGCCCCGACGAGACAGCCCAGCCAGGTGACCGTCAGCGCATCGATCTTGATGAGCAGGCGCTTCTGCACGATCACGCTGCCCGCGTACAGCAGCGCGGCGAGCAGGGCCAGCAGCACTCCGATCGCGTCCCCCTGCCCCGTCCAGGTGGCCGACGCGATGGCGACGACGCCCAGCAGCGCCACCGACATCCCGACCATCAGCCGGGCCGGGAACCCCTCGCCGAGCAGGAGACCGGCGAACAGGCCCACCAGCAGCGGGGACACGTTCACGAGCAGCGCCGTGGTTCCCGCGTCCAGACGCAGCTCCGCCGCATTCAGCGCGAGGTTGTAGCCGCCGAACCACGCGGCGCCCCACAGCACCAGGATCCCGAGTGTTCGCCCGCCGGGCAGCCGCGGTGCGGCACCCGCCCGCACCGCCCGGAAGGCCACGAACACGGTCAGCGCGATGGCGCCCACGAGCAACCGCCCCAGCGCGAGCGCCCCGGGCGCGAAGTCTTCGCCCACGGCGCGGATCACGACGAAGGCCGACGCCCACAGCACCACCGTGATGGCCACCATGAGCACCGGAACCGTGCGCGCGGTGAGTGAGGAGGAGGGTGAGAGGTTCGTCATGCCTCCATGCTGCACCCGATCGAATCGTTAGCACCAGTTCACAAGTCTTCCCCATGATTAAGCTCAGCTGTATTATCGAGGCATGCTGGATCTGCATCGCCTCCGTGTCTTCCGCTCCGTGGTCGCGAGCGGGTCCGTGCAGGCCGCGGCCGCCAACCTCGGATACACCCCCTCGGCGGTCAGCCAGCACATCACGGCCCTGCAGAAGGAGGTCGGCCTGACGCTGCTCGAGCGCGCGGGCCGGGGACTGCGCCCCACCGCGGCGGGTTTCGCTCTCGCGGCGGAGGCCGACGGCGTGCTGGCCAGGATCGGCGAGGCCGAGACCCTCGTATCGGATCTGCGTACCGGCCGCACCGGCCGCCTGTCGATCGCCTATTTCGCCTCGGTCGGCAGCGTCTGGCTGCCATCGGTCGTGCACCGGCTCTCCGAGGAGTTCCCCGGCGTGCGCCTGGACCTCCGGCTGAGCGACAACGCGCCGGACCGCCCCGACGATCGCGCCGACATCCACCTCATCGTCGCGCGCCACGACTTCGTGACCGGACGGGGCTTCACGACGCACCACCTGCTCGACGACCCCTACATCGTCGCGCTTCCCGAAACGCACCCGCTCGCCGCGAGCGGCACCGTCGAGCTCTCCGACCTCAAGCACGAGCGCTGGATCGACAACGACTTCGCCGCGGGGTGGTGCCGCCAGAATCTGCTCGACTCCTGCGCCGCGGCGGGGTTC
This sequence comes from Leucobacter celer subsp. astrifaciens, assembly GCF_001273835.1. GTDB lineage: Bacteria > Actinomycetota > Actinomycetes > Actinomycetales > Microbacteriaceae > Leucobacter > Leucobacter celer. Next base: position 18,331 of record NZ_JHEI01000138.1, read on the forward strand.
CGGCCGGCGTTCCACGTCGAGACCCACGACTATCACGCCGCGCTGGCGTTCGTCGCGGCCGGCATCGGGATCACCGTGCTGCCGACGCTCGGGGCGACGGATCCGCCGGCCGGCGTGGCCCTGCGCCACCTGGCGAACCCCACCCCGGTGCGCTCGATCCACGCGGTGGTGCGCGACGCGGTCGCGATCACCCCGCCCGCGCGTGCGGCATTGGAGCTCCTCCGCGCCGAAGCCGCCCTCGGCGCCCCCGAAACCGCCCTGGCCGGTTGAGCGCAGCGCAGTCGCCGGAGGAAACGCGGCAGCATCGAGGTCGCCCTTGCCGCTGATTGAGCGGAGCGGAGTCGAAATCAAGGCCTGCTGTCCGGGTTTCGACTCGCTCCGCTCGCTCAACCGGCGGTCGGGGCGAGCGACGCGCGTATATGCCCACGCACGCAGCAGGGCGGCGGTGCCGAAGCACCGCCGCCCTGGATCCTGCGTATCGCGCGCAGGATGGCGAAGAGGCTAGGCCAAACGCTGCTGCAGGTTCTCGTCGATCGTCGCGAGGAACTCCTCGGTGGTCTGGTAGGCCTGATCCGGGCCGACCAGCAGCGCGAGGTCCTTGGTCATCTTGCCCGACTCGACGGACTTGATGACGACGTCCTCGAGCGTGAGCGCGAACTCGATCAGGTCCTGGTTGCCGTCGAGCTTGCCGCGATGGGCGAGACCGCGGGTCCACGCGAAGATCGAGGCGATCGGATTGGTGGAGGTGGGCTTGCCCTGCTGGTGCTGGCGGTAGTGACGAGTCACGGTGCCGTGGGCGGCCTCGGCCTCGACGACCTTGCCGTCGGGCGTCGCGAGCACGGAGGTCATGAGGCCCAGCGATCCGAAGCCCTGCGCGACGGTGTCCGACTGCACGTCGCCGTCGTAGTTCTTGCAGGCCCAGACGTAGCCGCCCTCCCACTTCATGGCCGAGGCGACCATGTCGTCGATGAGGCGGTGCTCGTAGGTGAGCCCCGCGGCCTCGAACTGCTCCTTGAACTCGGTGTCGTAGATCTCCTGGAACAGATCCTTGAAGCGGCCGTCGTAGGCCTTGAGGATCGTGTTCTTGGTGGAGAGGTACACCGGGTAGTTGCGGGAGAGGCCGTAGTTGAGCGAGGCGCGCGCGAAGTCGCGGATCGAGGCGTCGAGGTTGTACTGCACCTGGGCGATGCCGTCGCCCGGCGACTGGAAGACCTCGAACTTCTGGGGCTCCGAGCCGTCGTTCGGGGTGAACTCGACCGTGAGGGTGCCCTCGCCCTGGAAGCGGAAGTCGGTGGCGCGGTACTGGTCGCCGAAGGCGTGGCGGCCGATGATGATCGGCTTGTTCCAGCCGGGCACGAGGCGGGGGATGTTCGAGATGATGATCGGCTCGCGGAAGATCACGCCGCCGAGGATGTTGCGGATCGTGCCGTTGGGGCTGCGCCACATCTTCTTGAGGCCGAACTCCTCGACGCGGGCCTCGTCGGGGGTGATGGTCGCGCACTTGACGCCGACGCCGTGCTTCTTGATGGCGTTGGCGGCGTCGATGGTCACCTGATCGTCGGTGGCGTCGCGGTGCTCGATGCCGAGATCGTAGTACTCGAGCGTGACGTCGAGGTACGGGTGGATGAGACGGTCCTTGATGAACTGCCAGATGATGCGAGTCATCTCGTCGCCGTCGAGTTCGACGACCGTACCTTCAACCTTGATCTTCGCCAACGCTTCTCCCAGTGTCGTGATGTGTGAGCTCGGGGGCGCGCAGCACGGTAGACGCCGCGCGCTGCTTCCGCGGGATCGAGGCCGTAACGCCGTTCCCGATGCAGGGCTCGATAGAGCCGCCAAACAGTCTAGCCGAGAATTCCAAGTCTCTCGACATCGAGATAAATCAGACCCTCGCTGCCGTTCTGGGCGCTCGAGCCCACCCGCTCTCTCCGTAGCCTCGGCTCGAGGCGATCCCGAGGCGCGTCCGGGCCGAGGCCCTAGGCCGAGACCTTGACCTTGGGCCGGTGCTCCTGCACGTACTCGTAGTACGCCGTGAGGCTCAAGCGGGAGGCGGCTGCGCGATCGATCACCACGGTCGCGCGTCGGTGCAGCTGCAGCGCGCTCGCGGGGCACATGCTGGCGAGCGGTCCCTCGACCATCGCGGCGACGGCCTCGGCCTTCTCCTCGCCCTGCGCCACGAGCAGCAGCTCGCGCGCGTCGAGGATCGTGCCGAGCCCCTGCGTGACGCAGTGGATCGGCACCTCGTCCTCGGAGGCGAAGAAGCGCGCGTTGTCCGCCCGGGTGCGGGGCGCGAGCGTCTTGATCCGGGTGCGGGACGCGAACGACGAGGTCGGCTCGTTGAAGCCGATGTGGCCGTTGGCGCCGATGCCCAGCAGCTGCAGGTCCACACCGCCGGCGTCGGCGATGCGCCGCTCGTAGTCCACGCAGGCGGCCTCGAGATCGGGGGCGACGCCATCGGGCACGTGCACGCGCTCGGGATCGAGGCCGAGCGGCTCGGTGACGGTGCGCCGGATCACGGAGCGGTAGCTCTCGGGGTGGCGCGGATCGAGGCCCACGTACTCGTCGAGGGCGAAGGCGCTGACGCCGGTGAGATCGAGGCCGCCGCCGCGAACGCGCTCGGCCAGCGCGGCATAGGTTCCGAGCGGCGAGGATCCCGTCGCGACGCCCAGCACCGCGCCCCGCCGGGAGCGCACGACATCGGCGATCGTCTCGGCGGCGTGCTCGGCGACGGCAGCCGCGTCGGGAACGATGACGACGTCCACGGGACCTCCAGGGTGACGGTGCTGCGCGGAAAGCGCGAGAGTGCGGTGCAGACCGGCTCCAGATAAGCAGCCCGTCGAGCGGCTGTCAACCCGAGCCACCCGAGGCGCCGCGGCGATCCCGCGCTGCTCCTCTACCGGGTCTCGACCCGAGTCCGACCCGGATGTTAGGCTGAGCACGCCCAACGACGGGCATCGGCGGCCGAGCAGGCCGCCGGCTCTACAACGGATCGTCCGGCACGTACCTGCCGGTGGAGGAAATCATGGCAACTGTCACGTTCGAAAACGTCTCCCGCGTCTATCCGGGGACGGAGCGCCCCTCGGTCGACCAGCTCGACCTGGAGATCGGCGACGGAGAATTCCTGGTACTCGTCGGCCCTTCGGGCTGCGGCAAGTCCACGACGCTGCGCATGCTCGCGGGCCTCGAGGAGATCGACGGGGGCCGCGTGCTCATCGGCGATCGCGATGTCACCGATATGCCGCCGAAGGATCGCGACATCGCGATGGTGTTCCAGAACTACGCCCTCTACCCGCACATGACCGTGGCGGAGAACATGGGCTTCGCGCTGAAGATCGCGGGCGCCTCCAAGGAGGAGCGCTCGGCACGGGTGCTCGAAGCCGCGAAGATGCTGGATCTCGAGCAGTACCTCGACCGCAAGCCCAAGGCGCTCTCCGGCGGGCAGCGCCAGCGCGTCGCGATGGGCCGCGCGATCGTGCGTCAGCCGCAGGTCTTCCTGATGGACGAGCCGCTGTCGAACCTGGACGCGAAGCTGCGCGTGCAGACCCGCACCCAGATCGCATCGCTGCAGCGCAGGCTCGGCGTCACCACCGTCTACGTGACCCACGATCAGACCGAGGCGCTCACCATGGGCGACCGCATCGCGGTGCTCAAGGACGGCGTGCTGCAGCAGGTGGGCAGCCCGCGCGATCTCTACGAGACGCCCAACAACGAGTTCGTCGCGGGCTTCATCGGATCGCCCGCGATGAATCTGCTCTCCTCGCCGGTGTCGGAGGCCGGCGTCGCATTCGGCTCCGCGACGGTGCCGGCGCCGGTGCGGGTGCAGTCGCCCACCGTGACGGTGGGCGTGCGCCCCGAGGACCTGGTGCTCGTCGGCGCGGGGGATCCCGGGCTCTCCGTGGTGGTCGACCTCGTGGAGGAGCTCGGCGCCGACGGCTACCTCTACGGGCACACCGTCGAAGGCGACCGCGTCGACATCGTGGCTCGGGTCGACGGCCGCGTGCACCCCGGCCCCGGAGACACCGTCACCCTGGCCCCGGTTCCCGAGCGCCTGCACCTGTTCGACGCCGAGAACGGCGCCCGCCTGGTCTGACCCGGCGCTTCCGCGCTGCAGGGCGCGGCCCTGCTCTGCGCAGCGCTGCTCTGCGCAGCGCTGCTCGAGGCCGGTCCCCGTTCCCGGGGGCCGGCCTCTGCGGCGCAACGATCCGCGCGCCAGTAGACGTCGCCTCGCGGGCCGGGAAGCAGCAACTACTGACGCGCTTCACCCGATCCGGCGGCCCGCGGGCGCACCATCCCCGTGGATCACAGTTCGGTCACGACAGGCCGATCCCGCACATCCGGACTTGCGAATATTTAGTTCGTTAGCTTTACTAACTCACATGATGGTCGCAACGCCGCGTCCCGAGGAACCCTCCGGACCGCTCTCCCACGCCCCCGCAGCGTTCGCCTCCCGCGCGCCGCGCCGCGCCCTCAAGGCGACCCCGGGCGACGCGAAGCTGCACAACCGCACGCTCGTGCTGCAGACCCTCTACGTCTCCGGCCCCATGAGCCGCGCCGACCTGGCCCGGGCGACCGGACTCACCAAGGTGACCGTCTCGGTGCTCGTCGCCGAGCTCATCTCCGAGCACCTGCTGCGCGAGCTCGGCCAGCAGGAGGCGCAGCGCCCCGGCAAGCCCGCGATCCTCGTGGATCTGGCCCGCGACGCGTTCTCCGTCGTCGCCCTCGACCTCAGCGACCACCTCCTCGTGCGCGGCGCTCTCCTGGATCTCGACGGCCGCATCGTCACCCGCGTCGAGATGCCGCGCGACGGCGCGATGGGCGAGGCCGTCTGCGAACTCGCGATCGGACTGGTGCACGAGCTGCAGTCGCGCGCCGAGGTGCCGATCCTCGGGATCGGGATCGGCACCCCCGGTGTCGTCGACGACACCGGGACCGTGCGCACGGCGCCCAACCTCGGCTGGGAGGACCTGCCGCTGCGCAGCATCTTCGAGGAGCGCACCGGGATCCGCACCGTGGTCGAGAACGACGCCAACGTCGCCGCGCTCGCCGAGTACAGCTTCGGCGATTCGACCGACAACTTCATCCTGATCGCGATCGGTCACGGTGTCGGCTCGGGTCTCATCGTCTCGGGACACCCGGTGCCGGGCTACCGCTTCGCCTCCGGTGAGATCGGCCAGGTGATGGTGGGAACCGACCTCGGCCTCGAGGCCCCCTACTCCCGCGAGCACGTGCTCGAGCACTGGCTGTCGGTGCCCTCGCTGACGCGCGAGCTCGAGTCCCGCCCGCAGGAGCGGGAGCAGGTGCTGCGCGAGGCGGGCCAGCGTCTCGGCATCGCGCTCGCCCCGGTGGTCGGCGTGCTCAACCTGGCCGAGGTGGTGCTGGCGGGCCCCGTCGACCTGATCGACGGCACGCTGGCCGAGGCCACGCTCGAGATCCTCCGCAGGCGCACCATGCCCGACTCCCACGACGACCTCGTGCTGCGCACGAGCCAGCAGGGCGAGGACCTCATTCTGCGCGGCGCCACCGCGATCGTGCTGAAGGATCGCCTCGGCGTCACCTGAGCACCCCCCAGAACTCCACACCGGACCGCGTTCGGCACCCGCCGGAACGCACACCCCGCATCGCGCGACACCCGCGCGACACGCATCGAAAGGAAGACACCATGAAGAGGAAGTTCACTGGCCTCGCCGCCGCGGCCGTGGCCTCGGCACTGCTGTTCACCGGCTGCGGCCAGAGCGCGCCGACCGGCGGAGGCTCGGGCGACGGCGCTTCGAACGGGGACGCATCGATCACGCTCTGGCTGATCGGCGGCGATACGCCCGACGCGCTGCGCGACTACCTGACGGCCGAGTTCGCCGAGCAGACCGGGGCCACCCTCAAGATCGAGGAGCAGACCTGGGGCGACATCATCACCAACCTCACCACCAAGCTCCCCGACCCGAAGAACACCCCCGACGTGACGGAGATCGGCAACACCCAGTCTCCGACCTTCACCAACGCGGGCGCGTTCCTCGACATCAGCGACCTGTACGACGAGCTCGGCGGCGACCAGCTGCTGCAGTCCTTCGTCGAGGTCGGCGCGGTCGATGACAAGAACTACACCCTCCCCTACTACTTCGGCTCGCGCTACGTCTTCGCCCGCAGCGACGTCTTCGCCGAGGCGGGCGTCGATCAGCCCGAGACCCTCGACGAGTTCAACGCCGCTGTGAAGACGATCGCCGAGCAGAACCCGCGCGACATCGAGAACTTCTCCGGCTTCTGGCTGGGCGGGCAGGACTGGCGCAACGGCATCTCCTGGATCTTCGCGAACGGCGGCGACATCGCCCAATACCGCGACGGCCAGTGGGTGGCCACCCTCGACTCCCCCGAATCGCTCAAGGGTCTCGAGCAGCTGCAGGATCTGTACCGCAACGCCTCGAAGGCGCCGAACGACGCCAAGGACGAGTCGATCTGGACCTACGTCAACGACTCCGACACCCGTGACGAGGCCGAGACCTCCCTGGGAGCAGCGAGCATCCTCGCGCCGGGCTGGGCCCACTGGTCGATCGGAGACCTGGTCGAGGGCGACGACGGCGAGCAGGTGCGCGAGTGGAACGACGACAAGTTCGCGGCCTACCCGCTGCCGGGCAACGACGGCAACCCCGCCCCGGTCTTCGCCGGGGGCTCGAACATCGGCATCTCGGCTCAGACGCAGAACCCCGAGCTCGCGAAGGATCTGATGCGGATCATCTTCTCCGAGGAGTACCAGACCCTTCTGGGCGAGAACGGACTCGGCCCCGCCAACTCCGAGTACACCTCATCGCTCGGCGACGACCAGTTCGCCACGGCGCTGATCGATTCGGCCTCCAACTCGAAGCTCACCCCGGCCGCGCCGGGCTGGGCCGCGATCGAGGCGAAGAACATCATGGAGGAGTTCTTCGCGCAGATCCGCGACGCCGATGATCTCGAGCAGCTGGCGAAGGACACCAACGCCCAGCTCGACGCCCTGCTCAACCAGCAGTAGCCCCGCGGGCGTAGAGTCGCGGGATCCGGGTCGAACCCCCGGACCGGGTCCCGCGACTCCGCGCCGAACAGCCCCAGAACCCCGAGAAAGGCCCGCGATGAGCACCGCCCCCGCAGCGCCCACGGCGCCGCCGATGCAGACGGAGCCCGCCTCCGCCGCACCGACCGAGCAGCCGCGACCGCCGCGGCGCCGCAAGCTGCGCATCACCCCGTACGCGCTGCTGCTGCCCGCGACGCTCATCGTGCTGCTGGCGCTCGGGTACCCGATCGTCTGGCAGCTGATCACCTCGATGCAGCACTTCGGACTCGCACAGCAGTTCGGCCAGCCGCCCGAGTGGATCTGGTTCGAGAACTACATCGAGCTCTTCGGATCCACCACCACCTGGCTCGTGGTCGCCCGCTCCGTGGTCTTCTGCCTCGTGACCGCCGCGGTGACGATGATCGTGGGGGTCGGCTTCGCGCTGCTCATGCAGGCGGTCCCGACGGTGATCCGCGTCATCCTGCAGATCTCGCTGCTGCTGGCGTGGGCCACCCCGGTCGTCGCCGCGATGACCATCTGGAACTGGATGTTCGACTGGAACCGCGGCCTGGTGAACTGGACGCTCACCGGCCTCGGTCTCCCCTTCAACGGCTTCAACTGGCTGCAGAACCCGCTGACCTTCTTCTTCGTCGCCCTCATCATCGTGGTCTGGATGAGCGTGCCCTTCGTGGCGTTCTCGGTCTACGCGGGGCTGACCCAGGTACCCGGAGAGGTGCTCGAAGCGGCGCAGATGGACGGCGCCGGCCCGTGGCAGCGCTTCCGGCTGATCATCCTGCCGATCGTCAAACCGGTGCTCGGCATCGTGATGCTGCTGCAGATCATCTGGGATCTGCGGGTCTTCACCCAGATCAGGCTGCTGCAGGATCGCGGTTCGATCGCCAGCCAGACCGATGTGCTCGGCACCTACATCTACCAGCTCGGCGTCGGCTCGAGCAACTTCGCGATGGCGAGCGCGATGTCCATCTTCGTGCTGCTGCTCACGATCGCGCTGAGCTGGGCCTACGTCCGCAACCTGCTGAAGGAGGATGAGCAGCGATGAGCCGTTCCGACACCGCGAGCATGACCGCTCCTCTGAAGCTGGTGCGCCAGCGCGGCCGCGTGCGCCCCAAGCGCGTCACCCGTGCGCTGCTCGGCGTGCTCGGCCTGGTGTTCGCCCTGATCTGGGTGTTCCCGGTCTACTGGATGGTGAACTCCTCCCTGCTGCCGAACGTGGTGCTGGAGCGGCGCACGCCCACGCTGCTGCCCTTCGGCGGATCCTTCAAGAACTTCGAGGCGGTGTTCTCCGACGGCAGCTTCCTGCGAGCGCTCGGAATGAGCCTCACCATCGCCGTCATCACCGTGTTCGTCTGCATCGTGTTCGCCTTCTTCGCCGCGCTCGCGCTCAGCCGCTTCCGCTTCAAGGGCCGCCGCAGCTTCGTGCTCGCGGTGCTCTTCATCCAGATGCTCCCCGCCGAGGGCATGTTCATCGCGCAGTACAAGCTCATGGGATCGCTCGGGCTGCTCAACACCGTCATCGGCGTGAGCATCGTCTACATCGCGGCCGTCGTGCCGTTCACGATCTGGATGCTGCGCGGCTTCGTCGCCGGCGTGCCCGCCGATCTGGAGGAGGCCGCGATGGTCGACGGGCTCAGCCGTACGCAGGCGTTCATGCGCATCACGTTCCCCCTGCTCGCGCCCGGCCTCATCGCGAGCGGCGTCTACGCGTTCCTCCAGGCCTGGAACGAGTTCACCGTCGCTCTGGTGCTGCTCGATGCAGACGGCCAGACGCTGCCGCTCTGGCTGCGCGGCTTCATCCAGCAGTCGGCGAACCGCGCGATCGACTGGGGACAGGTGATGGCGGCGTCGACGCTCGTCGCGATCCCCGTGATCATCTTCTTCGTGTTCGTGCAGGGCCGCATGACGAGCGGCATGGTCAGCGGAGCGGTGAAGGGATGAGCGAGCGCTCCCTCGCCCGCGACGTGCGCGCGACCCTCATGCCCGGTTTCACCGGGTACACCGCTCCCGCGTGGCTGCTCGAAGCCCTGGGCGACGGGCTCCTCGCGGTCTGCGTCTACGGCGGCAACGTGCGGGATCGCGCGCAGCTCGCGGCGCTCGGAGCCGAGCTGCGCGCCGCGGCGCCCCGCGCGCTCGTGGCGATCGACGAGGAGGGGGGCGAGGTCACCCGGCTGCACTACCTCGAGGGCGCCCCGTACCCCGGCGCCGCCGTGCTGGGCCGCATCGACGACCTTATATATACGGAGGAGATCGGCCACCGCGTGGGGCGCGACATCCTCGCCAGCGGTTTCAACCTCGCGCTCGCCCCCGACGCCGACGTCAACAGCGACCCGCGCAACCCGGTCATCGGCACGCGGAGCTTCGGCGCGGATCCCGGGCTCGCCGCGCGGCACGTCGCCGCGTGGGTGCGCGGCCTGCAGCGCGCGGGAGCCATCGCCTGCCCCAAGCACTTCCCGGGACACGGGGCGACCGCGCAGGATTCGCACCTCGCGCTCCCCGTCGTCGACGCCTCCCCCGATCTCATCGCACGCCGAGATCTCCCGCCCTTCCGCGCGGCCGTCGAGGCCGGTGCGCGCGCGGTGATGAGCTCGCACATCCTGCTGCCGCAGGTCGATCCGACGGGCCCGGCCACCTTCAGCAGCCGGATCCTGCAGGGCATGCTGCGGGAGGAGCTCGGGTTCAGGGGCGCCATCATCAGCGATGCGCTCGACATGCAGGGCGCGAGCGGCGGGATCGGGATCCCCGAGGCCGCGGTGCGGGCGCTGACGGCCGGCTGCGATCTGCTGTGCATCGGCACCGACACCACCCCCGAGCAGCTGCGCGGGATCGAGGATCACCTGCTCGCGGCGGTGCGCGAGGGCCGGCTCTCCGAGGATCGGCTGCGCGAGGCCGCGGATCGCGTGCGCGCGCTCGCGGCCGCCGATCCCGCGCCCACCGCCACGACCGATCACGATGCGGCGCCGCTTCCCACCGCTGACGAGGTGGCGCGCATCGCCGCCAGCTTCGCGGGCGTCGACGCGGCGCGCGCCTGGCTGCGCGAGCACCCCGGGGCGTGCGTGATCCGGGTCGAGACCGAGGCCAATATGGCCGTGGGCGTCGCCCCGTGGGGACCCTTCGCAGCGGCGGAGCACCCCCTGCCCGACCAGCGGACCATCGCGGAGGCGTTCGCGCGACGGTTGCACCGCACCGTCGACGACGACAGCACCATGCCCTGGCACGTCGCACCCGCTCGCGGCGCCATCGTCATCGGCAGGGATCTGCACCGTCACGAGTTCGCGCGCGACGGCATCGACGCGCTGCGCGAAGCGGGGCAGGCGGTACTGGCCGTCGAGACGGGCTGGCCCGGCGCCGATCCCGTTGCCGCCCGCTACGCCGATCTCGTCTGCTACGGCTCCTCGGCGCTCGCCGGGGCCGCGCTGCTCGGTCTGATCGAGGAGGGCTCCCGATGAGCGCTCCGCTCCACGTCGGAATGGATATCGGCGGTTCCAAGACCGAGGCCGTCGCGCTCGACGACGCGGGCACCGTCGTGGCGAGCACTCGCCTGCCATCGGAACAGGGCGCCGAGGGCGTGCTGCGCACGGCCGAGCAGGCCGTCGTGGAACTGGCGCGCCGCACCGGCCGCAGAGTGGACGAGTTCGTGTCGGTGGGCGTGGGCATTCCGGGCCAGGTCGACCGGGATCGCGGCGAGGTGCGATACGCCTACAACCTCGGTATCGAACTCCTGCCGCTCACCGAGCGGCTGAGCGAGCGCACCGGCCTTCCGGTGGGCATCGACAACGACGTCACGGCCGCGGCGATCGGGGCCGCGCACCTCATGGGGCTCTCGGGAACCGTCGCGTACCTCAACCTCGGCACGGGACTCGCAGCCGGATACGTGGTCGACGGCCGCCCGCTGCGCGGTGCGCACGGGGTCGCCGGCGAGATCGGGCACCTCCCCGTCGACCCGCTCGCGCGCCCCTGCCCCTGCGGACAGCGCGGTTGTCTGGAGACCGTGGCCAGCGGATCGGCCCTCAAGGCCTACTGGCCGGCCGGCGGCGACCACCCGGGACGCATACTGCTCGCGGCCGCCGACGCGGGAGACGAGGCCGCCCGCACCGCTCTCGACAATCTCGTGCGCGGCGCCTCGGCCAGTGTGCGCATGCTCGTGCTCACCCTCGACCCGGACACCGTGGTGATCGGCGGCGGGCTGCGCCTGCTCGGTGCGCGCCTCTTCGACGGGCTGCGCGACACCCTCGAGAACTGGTCTGCGGAATCGCCCTTCCTCGCCCGCCTCGAGCTGAGCGGCCGCGTGCAGGTGCTTCCGGAGGATTCGAGCGCAGCCGCGGTCGGTGCCGCCCTGGCGGGCGCCGGTGACGGACCCGCGGCTCCCCGACCCGTGCCGAGCGGAATCGATCGGGCACGGGTCCCGCTGAGGTAGGTGCCGCAGCCTGCCGCGGGGACGGGATCCGGGGGAGATCCGGGACGGCAGGCTGCGCACCGGTTTCGGGAATGAACTCAGCGTAAAGAGGCCGGATCCCGCTGCGACCCGTTTTACGTAACCACTACGCACGCTCCGGCGCACCTCGCGCGCGACCGCGGTTCCTCCTCCGCGGTGCCGTTCCGGGTCCCTTCCGAGTACGGCTCGGACTCCTCGGTGTCGCTTATCAGGATCTCCCGCAAGACGTCTCTTTGCCCGCCCGGGTTCTCACGCTAGCCTGGTGACATGAGCGCTCTGAGACTCGAAGAACTTTCCGCCGCGACCATCGTCGCCGTGAACACTCTCGGCCTGAAGCCCGGCCAGGAGCAGTTCATCACCCCGGTCTCGTACGCCGCCGCAGCCGCCGTCATCCGGCCGCACACCGCCTGGCAGCGCGTGGTGCTCGACGAGGACCGCGTGGTCGGCTTCATCCACGGCAACTTCGATCCCGAGGCCCCGCAGGAGGAGTTCCGTGCGGCGCTGTGGCGCATCAACGTCGACGCCGACGCCCAGGGCAAGGGCGTCGGCACCTTCGCGGTCAACGCCCTCATCGAGGAGGCCCGCCAGCGCGGCCTCGACCGCCTCACCGTGCTCTGGGAACGCGGCGAGGACGGGCCGGAGGAGTTCTTCCTGTACATCGGATTCAAGCCGATCGGCGAGACGCCCTACGGTGAGGTCATCGGCGCGATCGACCTCTGAGATTGGCCCGGCCGCTCAGCCCCGGGGCGAGCGGCCTCCTCGCCTCCGTCGGGTCATCGCTCGCCTTCGGGGGCGTCTATTTCATCACGCCCCTGCTGGCGCCCGCCTCGGCGGAGTCGATCTGGGGCATCCGCAATCTCGTCACGATCCCGATCATCGCCCTCGCGCTGATCGGGCTGCGGCAGTGGTACGTCGTGCCCGAGATCGCGAGGCGCATCCGGCGCCGGCCGCTTCTGCTGCTCGGGATCTTCGTCTGCGGGCTGCTGATCGCCGCGCAGCTGTGGGTGTTCAGCTGGGCTCCGCTGCACGGCCGCGGACTGCAGGTCGCACTCGGCTACTTCATGCTGCCGCTCGTGCTCGTGGTGCTCGGCCGCTTCCTCTACCGGGACCGCCTGGTGTGGTGGCAGTGGCTGGCCGCGGGGATCACCGCCGCCGGAGTGATCTTCGAGCTGGTGCGCGTCGGGGGCGTCTCGTGGGAGACGCTGCTCGTCGCGCTCGGGTACCCCGCCTACTTCGTGCTGCGGCGCTCGCTCGGCACCGGCCACCTCGGCGGCATGTTCTGGGAGTTCCTCGTGCTCGCCCCGGTCGCCGCCGTGCTGTTCGCGCTCGAGCTCGGACGAGGGTCGTCGCTCGCCGCGAACCCCTCGCTGTGGTGGCTGGGCCCGCTGTTCGCGCTGTGCTCCGGCTTCGCGCTCGTGCTCTACCTGGCCGCGTCGAGGCTGCTCACGATGAGCCTGTTCGGGCTGTTGAGCTATCTGGAGCCCGCCCTGCTGATGGTCGCATCAATGCTCAACGGCGAGCGGATCGGCTCGGATGAGCTCGTCATCTACAGCGCCATCTGGCTGGCGGTGCTGGTGCTGGTGGCCGGCGGCGTCGCCCTGCTGCTGCGGGATCGCCGATCCGGAACTCCCCGAGATCCCGTGTAAGGTGCTGCCATGAGCGAAGCGATGAGCGAGGCCTGCGAGCCGCGGACGCACGGCTACATCGAGCACAAGGACGAGCTCCTGAAGCGGCTGCGCCGCGCCGAGGGCCAGGTGCGCGGTGTGCACCGCATGGTCGAGAACGACGTCTACTGCATCGACATCCTCACCCAGGTCTCCGCCGCGACGAAGGCGCTGGAGCGGGTGGCGCTCGCGCTGCTCGACGACCACCTGCGGCACTGCGTCGCCTCGGCAGCGGCCGACGGCGGCGAGGTCGCCGCCGAGAAACTGCACGAGGCCTCCGCCGCGATCGCCCGCCTCGTACGCTGAGCCCACCCCGCAGAACTCCGAACGAAGGAATCGCATGGCCAGTTCCGCAGACGACACCGGCACCGCCGATACCGCCGAATTCGAGCTGGCCGGCCCGGGCCAGATCGATGTCACGCCCGAGATCGACGAGATCGCCGAGCTGCGCCGCAAAGGCAGGAAGCTGCCGAAGGACGACGATCCCGACGCGCCCTGGCGACAGGGGCATCCGTACGACACCAAGATCTCGCGCACGGCCTACGAACGCGACAAGCGCAGGCTGCAGATCGAGCTGCTCAAGCTGCAGGCCTGGGTCAAGGAGACCGGCCAGAAGATCGTGATCCTCTTCGAGGGACGCGATGCCGCCGGCAAGGGCGGCGCGATCAAGCGCTTCACCGAGCACATGAATCCGCGCGGCGCCCGCGTGGTGGCGCTCGAGATCCCCACCGAGCGCGAACGCTCCCAGTGGTACTTCCAGCGCTACGCGGCGCACCTGCCCAGCGCCGGCGAGATCGTGCTCTTCGACCGCTCCTGGTACAACCGGGCCGGCGTGGAGCGCGTCATGGGCTACTGCACGCCCCAGCAGTACCTGGAGTTCACCCGCTCGGCTCCCGAGTTCGAACGCATGCTGGTCAACTCCGGCGTGCACCTCATCAAGTTCTGGTTCTCCGTCGGCAAGGCCGAGCAGCACTCCCGCTTCGTCGCCCGATCCCACGACGAGGTGAAGCAGTGGAAGCTCTCGCCCACGGATCTCGCCTCGCTCGACAAGTGGAACGCCTACACCGACGCGAAGGAGGCCATGTTCTTCTATACGGACACGCCTCACGCCCCCTGGACCGTCGTGAAGTCGAACGACAAAAAGCGCGCCCGGCTCGAGGCGATGCGATGGGTGCTGTCGCGCTTCGACTATCCCGACAAGGACCGGAAGCTGGTCGGCACGCCCGACGCGAAGATCATCGGATCGCCCGCCACCGTCTACGACGAGGGGGAGACGCCGACGGGCAGCTTTCCCGTCGTCGGCGGATGAGCCCGTGGAACGCGCCTAGGAGCCCGTCATGAACGATCATCGCACCTCGACGCAGCAGCTCACCGCTGCGCCCCCGAAGCGCAAGCGCAGAGGACTCCGCAACACGCTGATCGTGCTCGGATCCCTCATCGTGCTGCTCGGCATCGCCGCGGGCATCGGCTACGCGATCCTCGCGAACTCCTTCAACGAGATCCAGCGGGTCAGCGTCGAGCAGGATCCGTCGCTGCAGCGCCCCGACCCGGTGGCACCGCAGCCGGGCGTCGGCGCCCCCGTCAACATCCTGCTGCTCGGCTCCGACTCGCGCGAGGCGACCGACACCTCGCTCGACGCCGCCGACATGACCGGCTATCGCAGCGACTCCATCATGGTCGTGCAGGTCTCTCCCGACGGCGGGAGCGTCACGGTGATGTCGATCATGCGCGACAACTGGGTGGAGGTGCAGGGGCACGGGGAGGCGAAGATCAACGCCGCCATGTCGTACGGCGGCCTTCCGCTGGCGGTGAACACCGTCGAGAACTTCATCGGCGCCCGCATCGACCACGTGGCCCTGGTCGACTTCGAGTCGTTCAAGGGCCTCACCGACGCCGTCGGCGGAGTCACCATCACCAACGACCATGCGTTCACCTCGACCCACGGCGGCTTCACCTTCGAGCAGGGCGAGATCACGCTCAGCGGCGACGAGGCGCTCGGCTTCGTGCGCGAGAGGTACGCGTTCGTCGACGGCGACTACCAGCGCGCCCGCAACCAGCAGACCTACATGAAGGGGCTCGCGAAGACGATCCTCAGCCGGGAGACCCTGAGCGACCCCGGCAAGGTGGTCAACACCTTCGAGGCGCTGAAGCCCTACCTGATCCTCGACGATCGGTTCGACCTCGGATCGGTCACGAGCCTCGGCCTCGGCATGCGCAACATGCGCAGCGACAACATCCTCTTCTTCACGAGCCCGACCCTCGGCACGGGCACGTCGGCCGACGGTCAGTCCATCGTCATCCCGAACTGGGAGGAGATGGCAAGGGTGCAGGAGGCGTTCCGCGCCGGGACCCTGCACGAGTATGCGGCCACGCTCTCACCCGGCTCGGAGGTGCCCTGACGTCTCTGACGAGAGAACCGATCCGGTCCACCAACTATCTGGTAGACCGGTCTACTCCTGATCCTCTCGATGCTCGCCGAGGAGATTCATACGGACAGCGAGGAAGGAGAGGCGACCCTGCTGCTCGTATCGGTGCTGAATCAGTTCAACACTTGTCCGATACGCCGTGGAGTATATGAAGAAGAGTATGTCGTCGCGCCGTCGTAGCGAGGGGACATGGCGCCTACCACTCCGTTGTTGGAGGGGAGAAAGGCTGAATCCACCCACGACGGACACTTCAAGGCTCGATTCGGATTGATGCAGTATGTGGTGAGAACACCCGGAGCGTTGTTCAATTTCACCTTGAAATAGCTTGATACGTGTTTGAACTCGACCACCGTCTTGACGGGAATTTCCTCCACCACGATCCATTTGCCATTGTTCTTCCTCACCTTGTCCGCATAGGCGGTGTACTCTGCTTTCGTCTGAGGACGGCCCTTCCAGATCTCGCCATAGGGGGACTTCGTCGGGTGCTTGACCGTGCTGTACTTCTTGATTCCGTGCCGGGTCTTGATCTTGGCCCATCCGAAGCCTTTCCCGGATGTTTTGCTATAGGTCCCTTTGCGGAGGAGAATCTTGGTTTTGTTCGCGTTCTTCCAGCTCGCAACGACCGCGGACTTCGGGGCGGCCTCCTCTGCTGCCGACACGGGCAGGAAAACAAAGAGCAGTGCCATCAATGCCGCGAAGGTCGTCAAGCCGAGCTTTGAGCCACTGGTCAATTGACGTTCTCCGGAGAGGAAAAGATCAGAGTCGGATGGAGCGACATCAGATCTCCCGTTACGTCACACCAATGCACGGGCTGTCCACCGAGTCCGAGGCTGGCCTCCCAAGCGAGACCGAGAATGATACCCGCTCCTGGGGGCGGCTCGAAGTCATGAGTAACGACCTCCTGCGCATACTCTTCAGCTGTGGTTGCGTCATCGGAGAAGATTTCATATAGGTCTTGTTGGCGGTAGATTCTGCCGAAGAGCATGTCGGGCGCGCCCCATCGGTAGACGATCAGGGCAGTGTCGGGTGCACTGAGAGCAGCGCGAACAACGGTGTACCTGCCATGCTCAGCGCCTTCTTCAACAATCGCTTCAATGAACCGTCGAAGCAAGGTCCCTTCATTCATAGGATTAGCATACATTTACCACTCTCTATTTTTATATTTCATCTAAGAACGGCAATGAACTCCATGTCCCAGTTGCAATAGTCTCGAGGAGACAGCGCAAGGCCCTCTTCGGAAGTGGCAATAGCAGCCTCTTGGGAGCAGGGGCCTCGCGCACCCGATGGCTCTCGGGCGTCAGCGAATGAAGCGGTGCGACGGTTTCGAGTGACGCCGAGGCGGTCGCGCAACGGGCCAGGCTTTTGGGCCTGGTGATTGCGTGGGCGCCGAAGCGAGATAGAGTCGGGCGATGACAGCGGACCCCTCGCTCCGCTCTCCGATCGCTTAGACCACGGCCTGCGCGCTCCGCCGCTGAGCCGCGGGATCGAGCAGTTCGAGCGCGCGCCGCAGCGCGGTGCTCGAGGTGTGCGCGGTGTAGGGGAAGTAGACGATCTCCACGCCGACACGGGCGAAGCGGCGCTCGAGCAGCCGCCCCCTCTCGGTGCCCCGCCAGTCGTCGCCCTTGAAGAAGTGCGTGAAGCGCACCTCCTCCCACACCTCGAGCTTGTCGGGCACTCGCTCGATATGGACCTCGTCGACGAAATCGATGTGGCGCACGATCTCCGCGCGCTCGGCGGTCGGGATCACCGTCTCGCTTCCCTTCACCGCCCGCAGCATCTCGTCGCTCACCACCCCCGCGATGAGGTAGTCGCACTCCTGCCGGGCGTGACGCAGCAGGTTGAGGTGCCCGACGTGGAACAGGTCGAAGGCCCCCGCCGCGTAGCCGATGCGCCTCATGCCTCTCCCCTTCGTCGACGGTGACCGCGAAACGATGCTCGTGTCGTCAGCGTAGGTTCGTCGGGCGGGCGGTCGCATCGGCGGGAACTACGTAACCTCCGCGAAGCCGATCCGGAACCGCGTCCGCACCGGGGCTTGGGCCCGTACCCCCCGACCCGCCCGCAGTTTCAGGGGAGTTCGGCGAATCAGAGGATACGGGGGCCTGTGGACGGCTCAGGGGTCGCCGCACGTTTACGCGCAGCGGGCCTCGGCCGCCGGATTCATCGGGTCGTGCCGCCGTGAACTGCGGTGCTTCGGCTTCGGCTGGGACACGGCTAGTACGCTCCTTCGCGCTGCACCATGACACGGGCGGTTCGCCACATGATCTGCAGATCGCTCATGAGCGACCAGTTCTCGACGTAGCTGAGATCGAGTCGCACGCTCTCGTCCCAGGAGAGATCGCTGCGCCCGCTCACCTGCCACGGACCGGTGATCCCGGGCTTCACGTAGAGCCTGCGCACGATCCTGCCGTCGTACGCGGTCACCTCGTCCGGCAACGGGGGCCGCGGGCCGACGACGCTCATCTCGCCGCGCAGCACGTTCCAGAACTGCGGCAACTCGTCGATCGAGAGCTTGCGCAGCACCGCTCCCACCCGGGTGACCCGGGGATCCTGTCGCATCTTGAACAGCAGTCCCGCGCCCTCGTTCTGCTGCTGCAGTTCGGTGAGCCGCTGCTCCGCGTCGACGACCATCGTGCGGAACTTATACATCGTGAACAGCCGACCGTCGCGCCCCACCCGCTGCTGCGCGAAGAAGACGGGGCCGGGAGAATCCAGTTTGATGACCAGCGCGAGGAGGGGTGTGATCACCCCGATGAATGCCAGCGCCAGCGCCGCGACGCTGATGTCCAGCCCGCGCTTCAGGAGGTAGTACCCGCCCTCGTACGACGGGATGCGGATCTGCAGCATCGGCAGCCCCTCCACCGGGCGGAACGAGATGCGGGGCCCGACCACGTCGGTGAGCTGGTTCGAGAGCACCAGATTCGCCGCGGTGCCCTCGAGCTGCCAGCTGAGTTCGCGAACGAACGACGAGTCGTTCTCCGGCCGGCTGGCGACGACGATCGTGTCGGCCCCGATCCGCGAAGCGATGTCGGCCACTCGCTCGACCGACCCGCGCACCGGATACCGCCGATCGCCGACGACGACCGGGGTGCGATCGGTTCCGAACAGCGCCACACCGACCACGTGGAACCCGTACTCCCGCGCCTGCAGAGTGCGGATCACGTACTCGACATCGGCGCGGTCTCCCGCCACCAGGGTGCGGGAGGCGTAGTGGCCGGAGGCCCGGCGGTCGCACAACCACCGGCGCCAGCGCCAGCGCGAGACCAGCAGACCGACGAGTCCGATCGGAAGCGCCGCGAAGATGAGCACGCGGTCGCCGCTCCAGTCGAGCACCAGCACCCAGATCGCGATCGCGCCGAACGCCAGCCCCGTGGCGTTGGCCACGCGCTGGTACTCGGCGGTGCCGGATCCGAGGCACTGCATATCCCGGCTGCGCATGCCCGACAGCAGCAGGTACCACAGCACCGCCAGCATCGCACCGGCCAGGAGAGTGGTGCTTCCCACCCCGGTGACGATCTGCTGCAGCAGCGCAGCGGCGCCCACCGCGACGAGGATCACCGTCGTGTCCGAGAGCCTCAGGCACCAGCGGAATCGCCGCTCCCAGCGGCGCCGGCGTTCGAGCGTCGGAGTGCATCGCGGCGACACCGCGATCGGTCCCGTGAACGTGTCGGACCCAACCTCCACCAGCATGCCAACTCCCCTGAGCAGTCGTACCTCATCTGTGCTTTTGTCGTCATGCTAGGAAGCGCGGGCGAGCGCCCGGGCAAGGATACGCAAGCGCTACGCAGGGCATTGGAGCACCATTGAGAAACGAAAGCGCACCCGTCGTTCGACGGGTGCGCCCGGCTGCTCCGCTACGTATTCGGCGGAGTCACCTCACTCCGTGCTCGCGCCGGAACCACTGGCGGAGCTCATCGCGCCCGCTCACGTGCAGCTTGGTGAAGACGTGGCGCAGGTGGGTGTCGACGGTGCGCACGGAGAGGTGGAACTGCTCGGCGATCCATCGGCTCGAGTAGCCGAGGGCCGCGAACAGCGCGATCTCGCGTTCCCGCGCCGACAGGGCCTCTGTCAACGGCAGCGGCATCCAGATGCCGAACTCGGTCAGCGTGCGCGCGGGGGGCGTGTCCCACGCCGGCTTCCCGTCGAACAGCTCCTCGCAGTGGGCGAGCAGCACTGCCGAGATGGGAGGCTCGACACCATCGGCGAGCGTCTGGATGCGCGCCCGATAGCTCATCGCCTCGTCTGGGGCCTCGATCGCCAGGAGGTGCAGCGCTTGCAGTTCGACGGCATCGAGGCGCTCGGCCCTCGCCCAGGACGCGAGCTGCATGCTGAGGGCGGCCACACCGCGCTCGGCGTTCCACTGCCGGGCCCGCACGGTCATCAGACGGACGTAACCGGTGAGCGCCTGCGAGATGCCGAACTGCCGGGTCTCGGCCGATCGGATCGCGCGCCGGCTGGCCTCCTTCTCCCCCAGTGCGGCGAGCCCCAGCCCGAGTGTCGCGCTCGCAAGACCGCTGAGGCCGTAGCGATCGTAGTCCGACAGCCGAGCTCTGAGCCGCTCCGCCCGTTGCACGGCGAGACGCCATTTGCCGTCGGCGAGGCCGATCAGCACGGCGCAGGCCTCGACGAGGCCCGAGTAGTGGATATCCGAGAACGACGCCTCGGCGAACTCCTCGTAGGTGTGACGGGCCTCCTCGATGGAGCCGCACGCCCAGGAGCCGATGAAGCTGCAGAAGCGGAGCAGTCCCGTGCTGTCGAGTCGCTGATCGCCGATCGAGGCGAATGAGGCGGCGTGGTCCGCGAGGCGGATCGCCGATTCGAACCTCCCCTGCTGGCCCAGGATCAACGACGACACGGCGCGGGCTCGCGTGCGCTCCCACTCGATCGGCATGCTGTCGAGCTCATCGGGGTCGGGCGCCTGCTCCATCGCCTCGCGCAGGCGGCCGGTCCTCGCGAGCAGCAGCACCCGGGCGCTGCGGATCGACTCGCGCACGGCCCCTTCGGCCTCGGCGAACTCGCGGTCGAGCTCGTCGAGGATCGCCGAAGCCGCTGCGGCATCCTCCTGGTCCAGGGTGCAGTGGTCCACCAGGGCGAGCTGCAGCCGCACCCGCTCCTGCACCGGCGCGGTGGCCGACCTGCGGAGCCGCCCGATGCCCTCGCGCACGTGCCCCAGAGCCTCGTCGAGCCGCGGGCGATCCCCCATCAGCCGCGCGATCTGCACGGCCTGCAGCGACGCCTTCGCCAGCTGCGAGGTGGAGGCATCGGGGTGGGAGGCGACGGCCAGCGCGATACGCAGTCGGAGCCGCGGATCGCAGTCGTTCCGCAGGTTGTCGAGCGCCTCGGAGAGCCAGGCGATCGGGAGGTTCCGGTGCGCGTCGAGCCCCATCTCCACCATGCGGAACAGCATCCGCGGTGCACGGTAGGGGGTCTCCGCGTCCAGTTCCCGCTGCAGCGCGTTGAACATCTGGTCGCTCACCTCGACGACTCGCGCCGGGGACATCTGCTCGCGCACGGCAGCGGTCAGCATCTGGTGCCTGAGGCTGAGCGTGAACCTGCCGCTCGGGGCTGCCCCCACGGCCAGGATGCCGCGATCCTGCAGTGTCGCGACGTGCTCGGGATCCAGCATCTCGATGAATGCGTTCTCGAACATCGGCTCCACATGCGCGACCAGTTCGAGCGTGCGCAGTTCCTCGGGCGAGCACGTGTCGCGCAGGATCTCGCCGAACTCGGACGGCACCGTCTCCGCTCCCGCCAGTTCGTAGATCACACCGCGGTGCCTGCCGATCAGCCCCTGCCGGTCGAGCGCGAGCGCGAGCAGCATGATCGACAGGGAGTTGCCCTCGGTGACCCGGTACCAGCGCCTGAGCGTCTGGAGTTCGATGTGCTCGGCCCCGAGCAGGCGCTCGAGGAACCTGCGGCTCTCCTCGACCGTCAACGGCGGCACGGTGATCTTGTGCACCCTCGGGTCGCGTGCGACGTGGGCGGCCGCGCCGGTCAATCGGCGTGCAGTGCCGACGATCCGGCTGCGACGGGAGCGCACCAGCTTGTCGAGCATCAGCGTCGCCGCCGGCGAGTACTGGTCGAGGCCCTGCGCGACGAGCAGCGGTGTGCCGTGTGCGGACTCCCGCTCGATGGCCTCCATGAGACGCGTGCCGAGCGCGGCCGGTTCATCGAGCGAGAAGCCGCTGCCGTCGTCTGGCGAACGGTGCTCGGCGACGACTCCCGGGAAGCGGGATCCGAAGTGAGCCGCGACACCGGTGATCGGGTTCGAGGGCGGTATCAGCGAGATCATCGCCACCCGCTCGCCCAGCCGCTCCGACAGCGCGGTCGCGGCCTCCTGCACGAGACGGTTCTTCCCGGCGCCGGCTTCGCCGATGAGCAGCGAGACGCTGCCCGGGGCGATGAGCGTCTCGAGTACCGCCTCCAGCCGTTCGGGAGTGCTGCTGTCCATGGCCGGGACGGCCGCCGAATCCGGAGACGCCGTCGTTGCGCCGCACTCTTCCATATGTAACTTGAATAACTCCATCACTGACTCCCTCAGGGACGTCAGCCAGCTCCCCTACTGCCTGAAAGTCCATTCAGAGTAGGTCTCGAACCCCGTCGTCGGCGGCAACGATACGCGATTCGCACTTACGCAAGTCTGCGCTTCAAATCGCGACACGTCAATACGGATCACTGGATTCGCATATGCGCATGATATGCGCGAGGAGTGCCGAGATGCTCGACACGCCTTGCGCGAGCGGGTGAGACGGAGCACCATGAGAGCATGAGCACTCTCGATCCCGCCGATGCCCGACTCGAGTCCGCACAGCTCGATACCGACACGGAGACCGCAGCCGCCACGGAGGCGTTCACGCTGTTCGCGGTCTTCCGCCTCAGCTCATCGCATCCCCTGGTCATCGACGGCCCGGATGTGCCGGGATCGGTGCGGGAGCTCGAGGACGTGACCGAGTTGATCGACAACGAGGGCGTCACCCTGCGCGGCTGGTACGACGTGAGCGGCATGCGATCCGACGCCGACCTGATGGTCTGGCTGCACGGCTCCGCGGCGGAGGATCTGCAGTGGGCCCTGCGCGAGCTGCGCCGATCCAGCCTGCTGAAGCCCCTGATCCGCACCTGGAGCGCCATGGGCGTGCACCGCGACGCCGAGTTCAACCGCAGCCACGTGCCGGGCTTCATGCGGGGCGAGTCCGCCAGGCAGTGGCTGGCCGTCTACCCGTTCGTGCGGTCCACCGACTGGTACCTCATCGACCCGGCCGAGCGGAGCCGCATGCTCGCGGAGCACGGTCGGGCGGGCGCGGCCCACACCGGAGTCGTGGCCAACACCGTGGCCGCGTTCGCGCTCGGCGACTACGAGTGGCTGCTGCCCATGGAAGCCGACGAGCTCACCGAGCTGGTCGACATGATGCGGGATCTGCGCGCGGTCGACGCCCGCCGTTACGTCAGCGCCGAGACCCCGTTCTACACCGGTCGTCTCATCGAACCGGCCGAGATCGTCGAGGTGCTGCAGTAGCCGCCGGGCTGCGGCGGCCGGACTGAGCGGCGGCGGGGCCGCGGGAGCCGCTGGGCTGCAGTGGCGGCTGCGAGGCGGCAGGAGCCGCTGCCGCTGCGAGCGCGGCGTTCCACGTGGAACGAAGACCGCCGCCCGCGGCGGCGATCACAGCCCGGAGTACGCGTGCAGGCCCTTGAAGAAGACGTTGACGATGGTGAAGTTGAAGATGACCGCGGCGTACGCGATGACGTTGAGCCAGGCCGAACGGGTACCGCGCCAGCCGCGCGTCGCGCGCGCGTGGATGAAGCCGGCGTAGAGCACCCAGATCACGAAGGTCCAGACCTCCTTGGTGTCCCAGCCCCAGTAGCGGCTCCACGCGCGCTCCGCCCAGATCGATCCCGCGATCAGGGTGAACGTCCAGAACACGAAGCCGATGATAGCCAGTCGGTAGGCGAGATCCTCCAGTCGCACCGCGCGCGGGAAGCTCGCCAGGAAGTCCATCCCGCCCGGCTCGCCCGCCGCGATCCTCACCTCGCGCCTCGTCTGCATCAGCTGCAGCACCGAGAGGCCGAACGACAGCGTGAGGAATCCGACCGCGAGCACCGCGACGAGGATGTGGATGACCAGCCAGTACGAGTCGAGCGCGGGCTGCAGCGGCACGATCTCGACGTAGAAGTTGATCTTGGTGAGGCCCAGGAACAGCACCGAGAGACCGGTGATCAGCGCACCCAGGAAACGCAGGTCGACGAAGAACTGCACGAGCAGGAAGATCAGCACGATCGCGCAGGTGGCGGTGAGCGCGAACTCGTACATGTTGGCCCAGGGCACGCGCTCGGCGCCGATGCCGCGCAGTACGGTGGCCGCGAGGTGCATCGCGAAGGCCAGCACGGTGAGCGAGAATCCGATGCGCAGGGCTCGGGATCGCGGCTGCTTCGCACCCGCACGATCCGACGTCCCCGTCGCCGCGCGCAGCAGCGTCGCGGTGCCGCCCGATGCGTCGCCGCCGGTGGCAGCCGCCGCGCTCGCGGCATCCGCCCCGGCGCGGACGCCGCCTTCCGACCGCTGCTTCGCGACGGACGCGTCACCGCTGCGGTTCGCGAGATCCACCACGTAGAAGACGAACGCGATCGCGTACACGATCATCGCCGAGTAGAGGGCGATCGTCGAGAAATATTCCAGCTCGCTCACAGTTGCTCAGAGTATCCCTGCAGCCTGAGAAGTCTCCCGGCCGCGCGTGCGTCCGGTATGCGTCCGGCGCGGCGCGTGTGCCGGCGTTCGCCCGCGCGCGGCGCCGGCTACTCCCGCTCGGAGACCTCGACCGTGAAGACGAGCGGCTGGATCCCGCCCTGCTCGTTGGTCATGGTGACCAGGGTACTGCCGGGTGCGAGCGCCGTCACACCCGGATTGAACTCGGCTCCTCCGTCGCTGCGGCCCTGCACGAACTCGGCGACGGAGGGATCAGCCACCTCTCCCGAGTAGCTGTCGACCGCCAGACTGTCGGTGTCGATGTTGAGCACCTGGCCCGCGACCAGTTCGACGGTCGCGCCCTGCAGGTCGTTGACGCGCATCGTCACCGGCGCGACGATGTCCCCGCCGATGGGCTCATCGGCGGCCTGACCCCCGCACCCCGCAAGAGCCAGCACCAGTGCGACGACGGCCGCTCCCGCGGCGGTTCGAGCTGCGATCCCCATGCGCCCAGTCTGGCAGCGAAGGTGCCGAATCCCAAGCGTCTCCTTCCGCGCCCCCTCTCCCTTCTCCTCGCCCTGCTCGCCCGGTCTTGCTCTGCCGCTCAGGCCCTGCTGCGTCCTCGGATCTCTGTCCTCCCCCAAACGGCGTCCCTCCGGCCCCTCCCCTTCCCTCCCCTTCCGCCCGTCGCCGCTTCGCTGGCTCGCTTCTCCGGTCGCGCGACCCGCAACGCCTCGCCCACAAGCACTCGAAATCAGCAGAACTCGTGGAGTTATCCCTAGGTTTTTTCCCTGCTCACATGGGAAAATTGAGCATGTCCTTCTTCTCCGATATCACCGCCGGGGTCGCGGCCATCCGCGCCCTCACCGGCGAGGTATCGGATGCCGCGCTGCTGCCAGAAGCGGCGGCTCGCCTGGATGACGCCGGCGCCATGCAACTGCTCGAACTGGCATCCGCCGTAGGGCAGATGGCCGAGCGGCTGCGGGTCGCCGCCGCAGGAGTCGTCGCCGTCCGCTCGTCTCGCGCGGCGGGGCACGCCGGGCTCGCGCAGTCGCAGGGGCATCGGAACGCCGTCTCCTTGGTGCAGCGAGTCTCCGGTATGAGCCGGGGCGAGGCCGCGAAACAGGTGCGGGTCGGAGAATCGCTCTACGACACCGCGGCTGCAGACGCACGCACCTCGAGTGCACGCGGCGGCGAGGGACCGATGCCTGCCGCGGGAAACGCAGCGGGCGCGGGAGATCCGGGCGCGGCTCCGACCGCGGCAGGCCCCTGTCATGCACCTCTCGGGTTCGCCCTGCTCGATGGAACGATCACCGCCGCACAGCACGACGCGATCCTGCACGGCCTCGGGCAACCGCCGCAGCGCGACTGTCCGAGAGAGACCTCGGAGTTCGCGGCGGCCTGGTCCGTGGCGGCCGAACAACTGATCGAGGAGACGCCCCGGCGCACGGTCGAGGAGCTGGGGAAGGCCGCGCGATTCCTCCGCGACCAGCTCGACCCCGAGGGAGCCGAAGAACGCCACCTGGCGCGATACGAAGCGCGGTCGCTCCGCATGTGGACCGACGCAGACGGCCGTCTCCGCGCGAGCGTCGCCTTCGACGATCTCTCGGGCGCGTGGGTGCGGTCGGCGTTCGACGCCGCGCTGCGGCCTCGCCGCGGCGGCCCCCGATTCGTGGATCCCGCCGCGCAGGCGAAAGCGGCCGCGCTCACCGCGGATCCGCGCTCGAACGAGCAGCTCGCCTTCGACCTCCTGGTCGATCTGCTGCGAGCGGGCAGTCTCGCCGAAGCCGAGACGGTCTACGGGACCAGACAGGCCGGAGTGCGCCTGGTGCAGGTGGTGCAGCACGCCGACAACGACGGGACGCCCGCGCCCGCAGGGCCCGCATACACCGAGGATGGAGTGCAGGCGCTCCCGGCCTGGGTGGCGCAGCAGCAGGCCTGCACCGTCGGCACCGTGTCGGCATCGGTGGATCGCGGCGGCAACCCGCTCGATCTGGGCCGCACCGTCCGGCTGTTCACCCCGGCGCAGCGCATGGCGCTCGCGATCAGAGACGGCGGGTGCCGATGGAGAGCATGCGATCGCCCCGCGTCGTACTGCGAAGCCCATCACATCGATTCGTGGGCGGGCCAGGGCGGTCGCACCGACATCGACAGAGGAATTCTGCTGTGCGCGTTCCACCACATGCAGCTCCACAACGGCGGGTGGCGCATCACCCGCGTCGGGGTCGGCGACTTCGTCCTCCACGATCCCGGCGGTGGCAGCATCGCCCTGCCACCGCGCATCGAGCTCAAATATGCCTGGGCCGGCATAGACCCTCCGCCACGAAGATTCACGCTCGCCGCTTGAGGTGAGCATTGCGTCCGGTTGAGAGGAGCAGTGCGTCCGGCTGCGGACGTGGTGCGTCCGGTCAGCTCGGCAAAGCGCGTCACCACCCCCGAGGTCGCAGAACCTCACCGCAGCCTCTCACCCCCTGGCCCGTGCCTTCACCCGCTCATCGCTCCCAGGCGTCTCTCCCCCGCCACAGCTGCGCATCACCGCATCGTCTTCCTCCATGCCCGGGCAGAGGGCCCTCGTGCATATCTCCGCACCGGCGCAACACGGCACGGCTAGCATGGTGCAACGCGGATCCTGCGCCGTTCCCGTCCCGAGAGGAACCCGACCGTGACCGAAGCCGAGCTCACCGTTCTGCTGGTACCCCTCGTGGCCGTCGTGGCCCCGCTGCTCGCGGCGCTCGTGCGCCGAGCACTCGTGATCCCGCTCGTCGTCTTCGAGATCGCGCTCGGCATGCTCATCGGCCCCGCGGGGCTCGGCTGGGTGCAGGACGGCGCGGTGCTCGACGCACTGTCGCAGTTCGGCCTGGCGGCCCTGTTCTTCATGGCGGGCAACGAGATCGATCCGGGCTCGCTGCGCGGAGCGCCGGGCCGGCGAGCACTCGGGTGGTGGGGGATCTCGGCGGTGCTCGCGCTCGCGGCGGGCCTGCTGCTGGGCGACGACCCCGCAGCGTCGATCATCATCGCGGTCGCCCTCACGGGCACCGCACTCGGCACGATCATGCCGATGCTGCGCGACGCGGGCCTCACCCGCACGCCGCTCGGCCGCACCATCGGCAGAGCCGGGGCGATCGGCGAGTTCGCGCCCCTCGTGGCGATCTCGGTCTTCCTCAGCGGCAAGCAGCCGCTCGCCGGCACGATCGTACTGCTGCTGTTCATCGCCATCGCGGCCGCGGCGTTCTGGCTCGCGAATCACGGCCCGCACCACTGGCTGCGGCGCATGGTCACGCTGACGCTGCACACGAGCGGCCAGTTCGCGGTGCGATTCGTACTGCTGCTGCTCGCGGCGCTCGTCTCGCTCGCGGTGGCGCTGGGCGTCGACTTCCTGCTCGGGGCCTTCACCGCCGGCATGCTCGCCCGCGTGGTGCTGCGGGGCGGGGACCCCGAGGAGATGCGAATCATCGAGGCCAAGCTCGACTCGGTGTCCTTCGGACTGCTCGTGCCGATCTTCTTCGTCGCGACCGGCGTCGGCTTCCCCCTGGCGGCGCTGATCGAGAACCCGGCGTCACTCGCGCTGGTGCCGGTGTTCACCGGAGTGATGCTGCTGGTGCGGGGGATCCCCGGCTGGTGCTCGGCGGGCCCCGGATCATCGCTCGGCGACCGCCGCACGGTCGCACTGTTCACCGCCACCACGCTGCCGCTCGTCATCGCCGTGACGGGGATCGGCACCGATGCGGGTGTGCTCGACGAGACGACCGCCGCCGCGATGATCGGGGCGGCGATGCTCACGGTGCTGCTGTTCCCCATGCTCGCACTGGTGGGGCGGCGGACTCAGCCGGCTCGGGACGAGCCGCTGGCCGAGGCCCACGAGTAGTCGATGTTGCGGGTGGAGACCCGACGCCGGATAACCCAACTTGCCGAACCGCAACCAGTATTGGACATCATCCATATTTCCTGGCAGGATCAGGAGCAACAGGGCGGCGGGGAACGGGGAAACGCATGAGCACCACCGAGATCGAAGACGGCACCGCGGCTCCGGATGTCGCCGCCGTACCTCGCCCGACCGGCTGCCCCGTGGCGCGCAGCGGATCCGGAGCGCCGTCTGTCGCGAGCGCCACCGACCCGGCACGCGCCGACGACGGCTACTTCGGCCCAGACAGCGTGAGCTGGCGGCTGTTCGCCGACCCGAGTTCCAAGCTCGGCGGCGTCGCCGCGATCCTGCTGCAGTCGCTCAACCCGATGATGATGCGGGTCTTCGACGGTACCAGCGGCTACGCCACGGACATCGAGGGTCGCGGCGAGCGCACCGGCCGCTACATCGACACCACGATCTACGGCGACCGGGCTCACGCCGACGCCGCGGGCACCGCCGTGCAGCGCCTGCATGCGGCCAGCATCTGGACCGACCCGCGTACGGGCGAGGAACTGCGCGCCGACACCGAGGAGTGGCTCGCCTGGACGCACAACAGCATCGTCTACGGGGTGCTGCGCGCTGCGGATGCATTCGGTCCGCTGCTCACGGTGGCCGAGCAGGACCGCTTTGTCGTCGAGCAGCACGAGGCCGCCCGCATCGTCGGCATCACCGACCGCGCACTGCTGCCGGCCACCCGCGCCGAGCTCGACCGCTACGTCGACGACAACAAGGACTGGATGGCGCTCACCCTGCCGGCGGCCGAGATCTCCCGCAATCTGCGCAAGCCCGCGCTCCTCGGCAATCCGCTCAAGGTGTGGGCGGGTGTCACCATCCAGGACGGGATCATCTCGCTGCTGCCGGACTGGGCGCTGCTGCTGTTCGGGATCGACGGCCGCCCCATGAATCTGCGCGCGGCGGCCCGCGTCACCCGCCGTTTCGTGGAGCAGGCGCGCTCAGGGCGCAGTTCGGAGGACCTGATCGCCGAGGTCGCCGAGCGCGTGCAGACCCACCCCTACCGCCGGGTCCGGCGCGCACGCTGAGCGCGACATCGCGGCCTTCCGACGCCGAGGAGCCGCGACGTCGCAGTACCGGAGGCCGACCGTACACTGTGACCATGCCGACTGACACCGCAGCCGCGTCGAAGCCCGGCGTCTGGAGCGAGTACCGATTGCTGCTGGCGCGCGGCTGGGGCCTCGTCCGGGCCGGCGGGGCGCGGCTCGCCGCGCTGATCCTCATCACGCACCTCGTGGTCCTCGGCGTCGCGCTGCCCGTGCTCGGGTGGCTGTTCCGCGAGGCGCTGCGGGCGAACGGCATGTCCGGGCTCGATCTCGGGCAGTTGCGGGCGGGCGGGGGCATCCCGCTGACGATCGCGCTGATCCTCGTGATCGTCGCGCTGGCGTTCTGGCTGATCTCACTGCAGTTCGCGGCGTTCGTCACGCTGCTGCACCGGCCCGGGATCTCCGGGCGCGAGCTGCTCGGCGAGTTCGGCCGGGTCACCCGCAAGCTGCTGCGCCCCTCGTCGTTCCCCCTGGTGCTCTACCTCTTCCTGCTGCTGCCGCTCACGGGCTTCGGCTTCACCTCGGCGTTCACCCGCGGCATCGCGATCCCGTCCTTCATCTCGGGCGAGCTGCTCAAGAGCGCATCGAGCGGAGTCGCCCTGGTCGCGCTCCTTCTGCTGCTCGCCCTGCTCAACATCCGTCTCGCGCTCACGGTGCCGGTCTTCGTGCTCACCTCCGGCGGCAGGTCCGCGCGGGCGAGCTGGCGACTCACACGAGGCCTGCGCGCCGCCGTGCCGCTTGTGCTCGCGATCGCCACGGCGATGGTGCTCGGGGCGATCGCCGCGGTCGCCGTGATCGCCGCCGCCATCATTCCGACCGCGCTCACCGATCTGCTCGCTCCCGACGCCTCGCCGTTCGTGGCCGCGTACTCGCTGGGCGCCGCGCAGGTCGTCGGCCTGCTGCTGAGCGGGTCGGTCACGGCGTTCATCGCGGCGGTGCTCATCGTGCGCGTACGGCGCGGCG
This sequence comes from Leucobacter celer subsp. astrifaciens, assembly GCF_001273835.1. GTDB lineage: Bacteria > Actinomycetota > Actinomycetes > Actinomycetales > Microbacteriaceae > Leucobacter > Leucobacter celer. The sequence goes on from NZ_JHEI01000138.1 coordinate 48,488, forward strand.
AGGATCGGCTGCCCGCCGGGGTCGAGCTGCTTCCGGGCGAGGGATCCGCGCTCGACGCCGCCGCCGCGCGGCATCCTCGGCCGCGCGGCTCACGTCGCCCCGCGGCGATCGTCACGGCGGCAGCGGTGGTCGTGGCGCTCGGCTTCGGAACCGCGGGCATCGGCACGCTGCAGCGCCTCTCCGACGCACCCGAGACCCTGGTGCTCGCGCACCGCGGCTTCTCTGACGGCGGTGTCGAGAACACGCTGAGCGGGCTCGAGGCGGCGGCGAGCGCGGGGGCCGACCTCGTCGAGATGGACGTGATGCAGACGGCGGACGGGGGTTTCGTCGCGATGCACGATGCGACGCTCGAGCGCTTGGCCGGTCGCCCCGACGCGGTGAAGAACCTGACGGTCGCCGAACTCACCGCGGTCACCGTGCGAGACCTCAAGGGGCACGAGGATCGCATCCCCGCCTTCGCCGACTACGTGAGCCGCGCGGGCGAGCTCGGCATGCCTCTGCTCATCGAGATCAAGCTGGGCGGGGCCGACACCCCCGACCACGTCGAGCGGCTCATCGCCGAGCTCGAGCGGCTCGACGCGCTCGAGAGCAACATCTACCACTCGCTCGACGCCGCCAGCGTGGCGCGCCTCAAGCAACTGCGCCCCGACCTCACCGTCGGCTACACGATGGCGTTCGCGGGAGCCGGGGTGCCCGATACCCCCGCGGACTTCATCGTGGTCGAGGAGTGGACCGCCACCGACCGGATGCAGGACGCCACCTGGAACGCCGGCCTCGGATTCCTGGTCTGGACCGTCAACGACGACGCCGGCATGCACGAGCACCTGCGACGCAACTCCGACGGCATCATCACCGATCGGCCCGATCGGGCGCTCGGCATCCGAGATGAGATGCAGCAGGAGACCGGGCTCTCCGGGGTGCTCATCGACGCGCTGACCCGCTTCGTCACCGTCGTGTAGCACTGAGCACCTCCGGCTCGCTCGATCAGCGGGCCGACGCCTACGCCGGGCCTGCCGCGATGAAGGCCTCGACCTCGGCGCGATCCGCGTACGAGGTCTGGGCCCCGATGCGCTGCACCGACACGGCCGACACGGCGGTCGCGAACCGCACGGCATCGACCAGCCCGGCGCCGCGCGACAGCTCGCAGGCCACCGCTCCGACGAACGCGTCACCGGCGCCGGTCGTGTCGGTCACCCGCACCCGGTGGGCGGCCACGTGCGTCGGCGTCGCGGCGCCCCCGTCGGCCACGATCGCACCCTCCGCCCCCAGGGTGATCACGACGGATCGGGCTCCCGCCGCACGCAGGCTCGTGGCGAGCCGCGCGTAGTCCTCGGTCGAGAATCCGTCGGGATCCTGCACGTCGTCGCCCAGCGCCGCGAGCGCCTCGTGCTCGTTCACGACGAGCGGATCGCAGAGCCGCAGCGTCTCGGGCGCGATCCGGGTGGCCGGTGCCGCGTTGAGCACCACTCTCGTGCCGCCCGCCGCCGCGCGGGCGGCGACGTGGAGCACCGTCCGCTCCGGGATCTCGAGGCTCAGCACGAGCACACCCGCCCCGCTCCAGGCGTCGGCGTGCCGCTCGGCGAGCTCGACGTCGAGCTCCCGGTTGGCGCCGGGCGAGACCACGATCGAGTTCTCGCCGTCGGGGGTGAGGAGGATGATGGCGGTGCCGGTGGGCCGGTCGACCTCGATCAGGCTGCTCGTATCGACCCCCGCGTCGGAGAGGCGACCCCGGAGGAAGGCGCCGTTGGAGTCGTCCCCGACGCAGGCGAGGAAGCCCGTGTCGGCGCCGCACCGCGCAGCGGCCGCGGCCTGGTTCGCCCCCTTGCCCCCGGGCAGCAGCCGCAGATCCCCGCCCAGCAGGGTCTCGCCGCCTGCGGGTCGCCGGGGCACCTCCACCACGAGGTCGGCGTTCGCGCTGCCGACCACCACCACCTCACGGCTCACGGCGCCCCCTCACCGCGCCGATCGCTCGCGCGTCCCGTGCGCGGCGATGAGGTCGACCGCCTCGTCCGCGATACGCGCGTCGACGTCGAGCAGCACGGTGCAGTGCGCGCCCTCCTGCGGAGGAAACCCCCGGTAGACGCCGCGCAGGTCCGCGACGGTCTGGCCGCGACCGGGGCCGTCCGTCGTATCCACCTCCACGTTCACCACGGGTGCCAGTCGCACGTCGAGCGCGCCGACCGCGGCGGCAACCGCGAGGGTGTCGTGCATGCAGCACTGCCACTCCCCGAACACCTCATCGCGGTAGAACTCGCCGTAGCTCTGCATGATGCGTGCGAGGTAGCGGCCGGCCTCGCCGCCGCCGGCCAGGCGATCTCGGTGCTCTGGGGTGAGGATCACGTCCATGGTGACGTCGAGCCCGGCCATGACGATGGGCCACGGCGCTCGGAACACGGCGGCGGCCGACTCGGGATCCTTGTGGATGTTCGCCTCGGCCACGGGCGTGACGTTGCCCGGGCGGCGCGCGGAACCGCCCATGACGGCGACCCCGGCGACGAGGCTCGGCAGCTCGGGATCGAGCACGAGCGCGGTCGCGATGTTGGTGAGCGGCCCGACCGGCACGAGCCACACCTCACCCGGATGGGACCGCACCAGGTCGACGATCTGCTGCGCCGCGGTCGTGCGGGCCGCCGCTCGCACGGGAACGTCATCGCCCGCGCCGCCCTGCCCGTCCGCCCCGTGCACGTGGGTGGCGAACTCGACGTCGCCCCCGAGCAGCGGACCGGCGGCGCCCTGCGCCACCGGCACATCGCCCCGGTCCACGAGGTCGAGCACCCGTAGCGTGTTGCGCGTCGCCAGCGCCACGTCGACGTTGCCCCACACCGCGCCCACACCGAGCAGCTCGATCCCGGGATGCAACGCGGCGTACATGATCGCCATCGCGTCGTCCACGCCCGTGTCGCAGTCGAGGATCATCTTCGTCGCCATGATCCCCATTCTGCTGCACCGGACGCCCCGGGAGTGAGCGCAAAGGGTTCGGGATCCGCGATCCGCGAACCATCTGCGCTCACCCGTCGTCGCGGAGTGCGCAGATGGTTCGCGCATGGAAGCGCTCCTCGGCGGAGGGGCGCCGCGAGCGGCGAACGCCTACGCCGCGAGCACCTCGGCCTCGAGCCGCGCGTAGCCCGTCTCCATGCCGTCGACCATGCCGGTCGCGAGCACCATCTCGCGAATCTCGGCATCGGGATAGGTGATCAGGTAGGCCAGCAGCGTGCCGCCCTCGACGGGGGTGAGCGTCATCTCGTTGAGCGTCTCGGCGCTCCCCGCCCCGTCCGGATCCTGCGGCGAGACCATGCGCTCGGTCGTCACGAGGCGGTGCGGAGGCGCGGCCTCGACGACGACCCCGGCGAAGCCGAAGCGGTCTCCGGTCTCGTCGTTCTGCCACTCGGTGCGCAGCGACTGCCCGGGCTCGGCGCCGAACTCGCACACGGGCATGCTCCACCCGTCGGGCCCCAGCTGCCAGCGGCGCAGCAGCTCGGGATCCGTGTGGGCGCGCCACACCTGATCGACGGTGCCGCGGATCACCCGCGACACCCTGGCCCGCGTCTCCCCGATCAGCTGCAGCTCGGTTCCGCGCCCGGCGGCGAACGACTCGAGATCCTCGAGCACCGCGTCGATCTGGCCCATGGCGGCGCTCATGCCCTCCATCATGCCCATCGCCTGCAGCTGCTCGAGTTCCTCGAGCGTGTTGAAGTGGGTCGTGGTAGTGAGTCGCGAACCGAGCGCGGTCTCGGTGAATTCGAAGACCATGCGCATGTCGGGCAGTTCGGTGTTGGGCGTCCCGTCGTCGTGCGCGAAGCCGTCGGCCACCTCGAAGCTGCGCCCCTCGTCGACGGCCACCCACTTCCAGTACCCGCAGCTGCGGTCGCCCTCGGGTCCGGTCATGTAGTAGTTGCTGAGGCCGCCGGGGAAGACGTCGTGGCGCAGGAAGGTGGCGGGGTACTCCGGCGGCCCCCAGAAGCGCTCGATCTGGCGGGGGTCGGTGTAAGCGTCCCAGAGCCGGCGCACGGGAACGGTGAAGTCGGCGGTCACCCGCAGCGTGAGCGCTTCGGGGTCGGTGGTGATGTCGGTGACGGGCATGATGCGTCCTTTTCAGTAGTCGTCTTCGCTGGCGAACATGGCGTCGAGTCGATCGACGCGGCCGCGCCAGATCTGCTCGAAGTAGCCCAGCAGCTGCTGGGCGCGTCGGATGGTGTCTGGGTTGCCTCGGATGATCCGCTCCCTTCCGCGCGGGATCCGCGCTACCAGATCGGCGGCCTCGAGCACGGCGACGTGCTTCTGCACGGCCGCGAACGACATGTCGTAGTCGGCCGCGAGCTCGGAGATCGAGGCCTCCGCGGTGAGCGTGCGACGCACGATGTCGCGTCGCGTCGCATCGGCCAGGGCGCGGAAGATCCGATTCACCTGCTCGTCTGAGAGTTCGAGTTTTTGTGAAACCATTTGGTTGTACGTTACGCGGCGGGCGCTGCCCTGTCAACCCCTTCGGCACGCCTCGTTCGCATCTCCCCCGCGCCGGCCCGAACGGGTGCGCACGCGACGGGATCCGGTAACCTGACCCCAGCGCCGGATGGGCCACACGGGTCAGAGGTGAGAGGAAGCAGAGACGATGGATCGCGACGAACGGCGGGCACGATGACCGCCACGCTCATCCACTCCGTCGAGCTCGTGTCCGACGGTCGCCGATCCTCGGACGCCTGGGTGCTGTTCGACGGCGGCACCGTGCGCGAGATCGGTACCGGCGGGAGCTGGCGACGGACGGCGGATCCCGGCGGCACCGAAGTGCTCGACGGCACCGGCCTGATCCTCACCCCCGGATTCATCGACCTGCACATGCACGGCGGCGGAGGCCGCTCGAACGAGGACGGCGCCGCCGCGATCCGCGCCTCACTCGCCGCGCACCGGGCGCACGGCACCACCCGCGCGGTGCTGTCGTTCGTGAGCGACCGTCCCGCGGCCCTGCTCCCCCGCCTCGCAGAGGTCGCCGAGCTGGTCGGCACAGATCCGTCGGTGCTCGGCAGCCACCTCGAGGGGCCGTTCCTCTCCGAGCAGTATCGCGGCGCGCACGATCCCGCGCTGCTGACGCACCCGGCCGCGCACGACCTCGACGCGCTGCTCGAGGCCGCGCAGGGCACGCTGCGGCAGGTCACACTGGCACCCGAGCTGCCCGGCTCGGCCGCGGCGATCCCGCGCCTCGTCGACGCGGGCACGGCCGTGGCGGTGGGACACACGAGCGCCGACTACGAGACCGCGCGCGACGCGTTCGCCGCGGGAGCCAGCATCCTCACGCACACCTTCAACGCCATGCCGCCGCTGCACCACCGCGAGCCGGGACCCATCGGCGCCGCCTTCGCCGTCCCGCACGTGACCCTCGAACTCATCAACGACGGGCTGCACGTGCACCCCGCGCTCGCGAGGCTGCTGTTCACGCAGGCTCCGGGGCGGGTCGCCCTCATCACCGACGCGATGGCCGCGGCATGCTCGCACGACGGAGACTACGTGCTCGGTTCGCTCGCGGTGACCGTGCGCGACGGGGTGGCGCGGCTGCGGGCAGCGGGCACGATCGCCGGCTCCACACTCACCCTCGACGCGGCGCTGCGGCAGTCGGTCGCGGCGTGCGGAGTCGAGCTGGCCGACGCCGTGCTCGCGCTCACCGCGACGCCGGCCGCGGCGATCGGACGAAGCGGGGATCTCGGCAGCCTGCGCCCCGGCTTCGCCGCCGACGCCGTGCTGCTCGATCGCGACCTGACCGTGCGGCGGGTATGGCTCGCCGGTCGCTCGTCCGGCTGAACAACCCCGATCCTGCGCGGCGCAGCGTCGCCCCGCGATCCGTCTAGGACGCTTCGGGGTCGATCGCCTCTGGATCCCGGCCCGCCCGCCTACGACGCGCGTTGCGCACGAGCCGCGCGATCACGAACCACAACAGGAGCAGCAGGACCACGACCACGATGAGATCGGAGAGCAGGCCGCTCCACTGCTCGAGTATCGGCTTGATGGCCGGCCCGAAGACGAAACCGAGTCCGATCCAGATGCCGTTCCAGACTCCGGAACCGAGAAGCGTATACAGGCTGAACTTCACGAGAGACATGCGCTCGATGCCAGCCGGAATCGAGATGAAGGATCGCACGAGCGGCACGCAGCGGCCGACGAGCACCGCAGTGCCTCCCCAGCGAGTGAAGAAGGCCTCCGCCCGGTCGAAGTCGTCGTGGTCCATGAGCGGGATCTTGCCCACCACCCACCGTGTGCGTTCTCGCCCGAACACAGCGCCGATCGCGTACCATACCCAAGCACCGACGAGCGCACCGAGCGTCGCCATGAACCAGGCCAGCCAGAAGTTCAACCGCCCGTCATAGGCGAGAAATCCGGCCCCTGGCAGGAGCGCCTCCGACGGGATTGGTGGGATGAACGTCTCGAGGAACACCGCGATGCCCACTCCGAACTCACCGATCGTCTCCATCAGGGTGAGGATCCAGCCGACGAGGCCTTCGTACTCTGCGCCGGGGTGAGTCTCCATCCGAAGCACACTAGCATCCGGACCACTTGCGAAACGGTGAAGTCCCCGGGCAGCCGCCGGCCCCTCGGGCGCAGGGGCGGTCGGCCGGTGCGATATGTCCCACTGTTGCGCATCAAATGAGATCCGAGGCCCATGATGTAGTGTTCATTGAAAGTCCTGGCGATGAAGTCAGTCCGTTCGCACTGAGCCGCCCGAGTCCAGAGTTGAGCCACGTCCCACCGCATATGCACTCTCCACATGCCCCCAGCAGCGCCCCGAGCGCTTCGGATGCTGGCACGCGCAAGAAAACCATGCGCTGAGGATCGTGGCAGTGCTCATTCTGGACCGGACCGACCTGCTCGCGCAGATCACCGAGAGCGTCGAACGCTCACGGGTGACCCTGCTGTGCGCCCCGGCCGGGTACGGCAAGACGACCGCCATCACTCGGTGGTCGAGTGGACGCGACGAGCGGTCCCTCTGGATCGGCTGTGCCGCGGCGAACGCGGAGACGCTGTGGAAGTACGTCGCCCAGCGCCTCTCCAAGACGCTCGACGCCGAGATCCCGACTCCGGACTTCCCGCTCAGCTCCGTGCGCGAGCTCATCACCGCGATCGACCGGCCCCTCACCCTGGTGTTCGACGACTACCACCACGTCACCACTCCCCAGAACGATCAGCTGATCGCCGAACTCGCCGAGGGCAACCCGCTGATCACCCTCATCGTTCTCGCCCGGCGCGTGCGCGTGCTCAACGGCCCGCTCGTGACCAGCCGCACTCCGGTGCGCGTCTTCGATGCCCACGATCTCGCCTTCAGCCCGGAGGAGGCCCGCGAACTCGCCTCGATGTACCGGCTCCGCGACGACGGCCGCTTGCGCTCAGCGCTGCGCGACGCCGCCGGCTGGCCGCTCGCCACGCGCGCGGCGCTGGGGCCGGCGCATGCGCTCGACGGAGCGGAGGTGGAGCCGGGATCCGCCACCGCCGACCGTATCGAGAGCATCGACCCGCGCGTCGAGCTGAGCCGCTTCGCGCTGAACCACCTCGAGATCGTCAGCGACACCGGTCGCCGTATCCTGCTGGCCGCCTCGCTGCTCGATGGGATCTCCTTCCGCCTGCTCGAGCAGTTCACCGGGGTGGTCGGCCCACGACTCCGGGAGACCGTGCACCAGCTCCTGGAACTCGGTGTGCTCACCTCCGCGAGCGACGGATCCGGCACCGAGTTCCACTGCCACCCCGCGGTACGGCCCACGTTCGCCCTGCGCTCCGAGCGATCGCTCTCGCCCGAGGAGCGGGCCGGGCTGCTGCGCGGCCGCGCTGCGGAACTCGACCACGTCGCCCCCTTCTCGGCGTTCAAGCTCTACTGCGCCGTCGCGGATCACGACCGGGCCGAATCGCTGCTCATCCGCAGCTTCGTGATCCTGACCGACGAGGCCGAGGAGATCCTCCCGTACCTGCGCGGCCTCCCCGAGACGGTGCTGGCCGCCCACCCCGCGTACGTCTCGGCGAGGCTGTTCCTCGAAACCGGGGACCCGAGCGTGCCGTCGAGCACCCTCGCCCGCCTGTTCGAGCTGATGCGAATCGGCGTGCAGGCGCGTCTCGCCGCCGCGGACGGCGACGCAGCGAACCTTCCGATCGAGCAGCACCTGGCCACCATCGCCCAGCACATGGCGCTCTCCCGGCTGGCGGGCGACCTCGATGCGGCATACGACAGCGCCCGCGCCCTCGAGGATCGCATCGCGTCGACGACCTCGCTGGAGGTCTCCGAGACGGTCAAGCTCACCGAGACCGCGAACACCGCACCGGCACCGGGGGCGGCGCCGATCTACTACCGGGAGATCGCGCTCACCGCCCTGGGCGTCGGCGACCTCGAGGGGGCCCGCCGCAACTGGGACCGACTGCTCGCGCACGCGGACGCGGCGCTCGAGAAGCCTCTCGACGACCACCTGCGGGACGCGGCGCGCACCGTCAGCGGAAAGCTCTCCGGCCAGCGCTGGCGGCTTGCGGCGCTGAACGGCCTGGCGTTCACCGCGATGATGGACGGCCGTATGGCGCTGTGCGCGGAACTGCTCTCCGAGTGCGACGCGTTCAGCGAGGCGACCGGCGCTACCGCGCCCGCCTCCACCTGGGTGGTCGGCGAGATCGCCCGCGCGCACCTCGCCTACGAGCTCAACGACGACTCGCTCCTCAGGCGCGCGCTCGAGCGCTTGACCCCGCTGCGGGATCGCATCGAGGCATGGCCGATGCTGCTGATCGGCGAGGCCGAGGTGGTGAGAGCCCAGCGCGGCGTCGAGTGGGCGATGGTGCAGGTCCAGGCGATGTTCGATCGTGACGGGCGGAACCCGCGGCACGAGACGCGGATGTGGCGCCAGTGCGTCGGGAGCTACCGGGCGATGCTCAGCACCGCGCGCGGAGATCTCGCCGGCGCCGCCGAACTGCTCGCCGCGCTCGACCCCGATGCGGCGAGCACCGGGCTCGAACGCGCGCGCCTCGCCCACTTCGCGCTCGATGACATGCAGGCGCTGCTCCTGGTGCAGCAGATCAGCGGCACCATCACCGTGCGGCAGCAGACGGACCGCGCCCTCATCACGGCTGTCGCCGCGTGGGGCTGCGGGCGAACCCGGGAAGCGGTCGACGCGTTCGCCGCGGCCGCCGAGCTCATGCGGGAGCACCGGCTGACCTCGCTGCTGCGGGGCCTGCCGCACGAAAGCCTCCGCGCCCTCGCCGAGGCGGCGCGCGATGCGGGCGTCTGCGATCTCCTCCCGGAGCTCGAGGCCGTACCGACGGCTGCGCGCTGCCGCCGGTACGAGCGGCTCACCGAAATGGAGCTGCGCACGCTCGAGGCGGTCGCCGTGCACAGGTCCATCGGCAGCACCGCCGAGGCGCTCTTCGTCACCTCCGCGACCGTGAAGAAGCACCTCAACGCCGTCTACCGCAAACTGCAGTCGCGGGGCAGAGAAGAGGCGATCCTCCAGGCGACCCGCATGGGCCTCCTCTCCGCCGCACCGGCCGAGTGACCGCCAAACGCTACGCGTTTGCCGACCGCTCGAAAACTCCGGCAGTAGCCGGAGGCCGAGTGCTCACGAACGCTTCGCGTCCGTTTCGCGCTCGAAAAATCCGCCTGTGGGCGGAGGCCGAGTGCTCACGAACGCTTCGCGTCCGTTTCGCGCTCGGCCATCTCAACCACGTTCTTGAGCAGCAGGGCGCGCGTCATCGGCCCGACCCCGCCCGGGTTCGGCGAGATCCAACCCGCGACCTCGGCCACCGCCGGATCCACGTCCCCCACGACCCGGCTCTTGCCGGTCTCGGGATCCGTCTTGCGCGAGACGCCCACGTCGAGCACGATCGCGCCCGGCTGCACGTCCTCGGCCCTGACGATGCCCTCGACGCCGGCCGCGGCCACGATCACATCGGCGCGCCGCAGTTCGGCGCTCAGGTCCCGCGTACCCGTGTGGGTGAGGATCACGGTCGCGTTGTACTCACGGCGCGTGAGCAGCGGACCGATGGGGCGCCCCACGGTCACACCGCGACCCACGACCACCACGCGCTTGCCGGCCCACGAGAGGCCGTTGCGCTCCACCAGCTCGATCACACCGCGCGGCGTGCACGGCAGCGGGCTGGTGATCTCGGAGTTGGCGTTGAGCACGAGGCGTCCGAGGTTGGTGGGGTGCAGCCCGTCGGCGTCCTTGTCCGGATCGATGCGCTCGAGGATGCGATCAGTGTCGATGTGCTTCGGCAGCGGCAGCTGCACGATGTACCCGGTGCACTCGGGGTCGGCGTTGAGCTCGTCGAGCACCGCCTCGAGCTCCTCCTGCGACACCGTCTCGGGCAGCTCCCGCTTGATCGACGCGATCCCCACCTCGGCGCAGTCGCGGTGCTTGCCCGCGACGTACCACTGCGATCCGGGATCCTCGCCCACCAGCACGGTCGCGAGGCCCGGCACGACACCGCGCTCGGCCAGGGCCGCGACCCGCTGCGCGAGTTCCTGCTTGATCGCCGCAGCAGCGGCCTTTCCGTCGAGTTTCTGTGCAGTCATCTCTAGCTCCTTCACACGTCATCCTGCGGGAGCGCAGGGAGTCGCAGGATCCCACTCGAGTAGAGAGCGAGATCCTGCGACTCCCCGGCCCAGTAGGGCCGCCGCGAAATGCGAGAAACGCTGACGCGTTTCTCCTCCAGCATTATCACGCGCACAGGATGACGACGGGTGATTTACCAGGTCTCGAGGCCGGGGTAGAGCGGGAACGCCTCGGCGAGGGCGGTGGCCCGCGCCTTGAGCGCCTCGACGTCGCCGGCCTGCTGCAGCGTCAGCGCGATGATGTCGGCCACCTCGGCGAATTCCGCGTCGCCGAAGCCGCGGGTCGCGAGCGCGGGCGTGCCGATGCGCAGGCCGCTGGTGATCATCGGGGGCCGCGGGTCGAAGGGCACCGCATTGCGGTTGACCGTGATGTTGACCGCGTGCAGCGCGTCCTCGGCCTGCTGGCCGTCGAGCTCGCTGTGGCGCAGGTCGGCGAGCACCAGGTGCACGTCGGTGCCGCCCGTGAGCACGTCGACGCCCGCGGCCTTCGACGCCTCGGTGGTGAGCGCCTCGGCCACGAGCTTCGCGCCCGAGAGGGTGCGCGTCTGGCGATCCTTGAACTCGTCGGTGGCCGCGAGCTTGAAGGCGGTGGCCTTCGCCGCGATCACGTGCATGAGGGGGCCGCCCTGCTGCCCGGGGAACACGTTGGAGTTGAGCTTCTTGTAGAGCTCGAGATCGTTCGTGAGGATGAAGCCGGAGCGGGGGCCGCCGATGGTCTTGTGCACGGTCGACGAGACCACGTGGGCGTGGGGTACCGGGTTCGGGTAGAGACCCGCGGCGACGAGCCCGGCGAAGTGCGCCATGTCGACCCACAGGGTCGCGCCGACCTCGTCGGCGATCTCGCGGAACTTCGCGAAGTCGAGCGTGCGCGGGTACGCCGACCAGCCCGCGATGATCACCTTGGGCTTGTGCTCGAGCGCCTGCTGCCGCACCACGTCCATGTCGACGAGGAAGGTCTCGGGATCGACGCCGTAGGAGGCGACCTTGTAGAGCTTGCCCGAGAAGTTGAGCTTCATGCCGTGGGTGAGGTGGCCGCCGTGGGCCAGCTCGAGGCCGAGGATCGTGTCGCCCGGCTCGGCGATGGCGCTCAGCACGGCGGCGTTGGCGCTCGCGCCGGAGTGGGGCTGCACGTTCGCGTACTTCGCGCCGAAGAGGCTCTTCGCGCGCTCACGCGCGAGATCCTCGGCGATATCGACGAACTCGCAGCCGCCGTAGTAGCGGCGGCCGGGGTAGCCCTCGGCGTACTTGTTCGTGAGCACCGATCCCTGCGCCTCGAGCACCGCGCGGGGCACGAAGTTCTCGCTGGCGATCATCTCGAGGGTGCCGCGCTGGCGGCCGAGCTCGTTCTTGAGCACCTCGGCGATCTCGGGGTCGACGGTCTCGAGCGGCTCGTTGAAGAATGCGGACTGGGTGGACATGCTTGTGCTCCTAAAGTTCCTTCATCCGCGCGCACGCGGAACATCCAGAAAATACGACCCAGGCGAGCGGCCAATTCGTTTGAGGTGTCGTTCCCCGATGGTGTCCCATCTGCACGCCAGTCACGACGAGACGAGTTTACCAACTCGAAGCCGATGAGGGGAATGGCGGGTGTAATACGGGGTACTCATGAGCACGGCGCGTGGCGAATCCCACGAGGGGCAGAGCCCGCAGGGCCCCACAGCGGCCCGTAGACCCCGATCGACTACCCTTGTACTCCGTGAACACGATCGCGAACGAAACCCCCGCAACCCAGTGGGTGCTCACCCTCTCCTGCATCGACGGACCCGGGATCGTGCACGCGATCAGCGGCGCGATCGTCGCGGCCGGCGGCAACATCGCCGAGAGCCAGCAGTTCGCGAGCCACGACACGGGCCGCTTCTTCATGCGCCTGCAGGTGGAGGCCGTCGCCCAGCCCGACACCTTCGAGGGGCGCTTCGAGCAGGCCCTCGCCCCCGTCACCGAGCGCTACCACATGACCTGGCGCCTCGACACGGTGGGCCGACCGGTGCGCACGCTGATCCTCGCCTCCACGGCGACGCACTGCGTCAACGACCTGCTCTACCGTCGCCGCGGCGGCCAGCTGCCCATCGAGGTGCCGCTGATCCTCTCCAACCACGAGACCGTGCGCGACATCGCCGAGTTCTACGACGTTCCCTTCGAGTACCGCGCCATCGCGGGCGCCGACGAGAAGGCCGCATTCGAGGCCCGCGTGCTCGAGGCCGTCGATCAGCTCGACATCGAGCTCGTCGTGCTGGCCCGCTACATGCAGATCCTCTCCCCCGGTCTCTGCGAGGCGCTCGAGGGCAAGGCGATCAACATCCACCACTCCTTCCTGCCGGGATTCAAGGGTGCCAACCCCTACAAGCAGGCGCACCAGCGGGGCGTGAAGCTCATCGGCGCGACGGCTCACTTCGTCACGACCGACCTCGACGAGGGCCCGATCATCGAGCAGGACACGATCCGCGTCGATCACTCCTACTCCGTGCGCGAGCTGACCCAGCTCGGCCAGGACGTCGAGGCGCGCGTGCTGCGTCACGCGGTGCGCTCCTTCGCCGAGAACCGCATACTGGCCGACGGGGATCGCACCATCATCTTCTAGGCCCCGCTCGGAGCGCGGGCGCGCGCCGCAACTGGTCGACGAGAGTAGAGTTTCGGCACTGATCCGCGCGATTCTCAGCCGAAATCCTACTCTCGGGGGCCCGTGGCGGGGAGAGGCTGGGGCGGCGCCAGAGAGTTCGGGATCGGCGCCGCACCGACAGCGCCGATCGACTCCCCGATCACTCCCGCGGCAGCGCCGCGAACTCCACCCGCAGTCCCGCGACCATCGCCGTGAGCCCGAGACGGTAGGCCGCGTCCGCCGGCCGCTCCGCCGCGGCGGCGGCAGCAGCAGACGCAGCGGCGGCGGCGAGCGCGCGCTCCCGCGCCGCATAGGCGCCGGAGAAGGCCGGAACGTCGGTTCGAGGGCCCGGATCCAGCATCTCGGGATCCGCCGCCGCATCGAGCGCGGATCCCAGCAGGAACGACTCGATCGCCACGATGACCGAGAGCACCCGATCCTCCGGCCAGCCCGCGCGCACGAGCGCTGAGGTGACGGCGTCGTACATGAAGCTCGTGCGCGATTCCGCTGTGAGCGGGGTCGTCGCGAGCAGCGCGATGGTGGGCGGATGCGCCGCGAAGGCCGCGCGGTAGGAGTCGGCCCAGCGTTCGAGCGCCCGGTCCCACGGCAGTTCGTCGAAGCACGCCACGTCGATCCGATCGCTGATGAGCTCGCGCACGCCCGCGATGAGGTCGGCCCGGCTCGCGACGTGGTTGTAGAGCGAGGAGGGGCGCACACCGAGCTCCTGCGCGATGGCGCGCACTCCCGCCCCAGATTCGCCGTGCTCATCGATGAGACGCAGACCCGTCTCCAGGATCAGCTGCCGCGAGAGCACCCGGCGGCGCGGCCGGCCGACGCCTCGTCGCGGCGCGCCGCTCTCACCCGGCGTCTTCTCCCCGTTCTCGCGCACTTCGCCTCCTCGAGAATCATACGCATCCGTGACGATCCGCAGACATCCGCTCGCGCTCAGCCGATTTTCGTATTATTCTCAAGCCGACCACAAACGAACTCTGTTCGTTAATCGTGAGCGTACCGGGCCTCGCCGAGCGAAGTCCAGCACCGAGAACAGCAAGGATGCAGTCCTATGGGCACTACCGTCTTCACCGGAGGCACGATCCTGATCGATGCCGCATCAGGGCACGGCCCCCTCACGAGCACGGCGATCGCCTTCCGCGATGGACGGGTCGTCGCCCTCGGCGCCGACGCCGAGGCACTCGCAGCGCAGGACCCGACCGCCGAGACGATCGATCTCGCGGGCGGCACGCTCGCCCCGGCTCCGGGCGACGGCCACGCGCATCCGCTGCTCGGCGGTGTCGAGGCCGTCGGCCCCGCCGTGCGCGAAGCCGAGGACCTGCAGGGAATCCTCGACGCCGTCGCCGCGTGGAAGGCCGCCCACCCCGACGCGGCCTGGATCGTGGGCGGCAGCTACGACGCGACCTTCGCCGAGGGCGGGCTCTTCGACGCGCGCTGGCTCGACGAAGTCACCGGGGACACTCCGACCATTCTGCGCGCGTGGGACTACCACACCGCCTGGGTCAACTCGGCGGCGCTCGCTGCCGGGGGCATCACGGCGGCGACGCCGGATCCGCCCCTCGGACGTATCGTGCGCCGCGCCGACGGCTCACCGCTCGGTACCCTGCAGGAAGCGGCCGCCAACGACTTCCTCGCCGGCACCGTGCCGCCGTTCTCGCTCGAGCAGCGGGTCGGGGCGATCGAGCAGGCCACGAAGCGCTACGCCGCTCAGGGCACCACCTGGGTACAGGACGCCTGGGTGGAGCCGGGCGATATCGAGGTCTACCGCACCGCCCTGGCGCAGAGCCGCCTGCACACGCGGGTCAACCTCGCGCAGCGCGCGGATCCCGCCCGCTGGCGCGAGCAGGTAGCCGAGTTCACCGCGGCCCGGGCCGCGGTGCGGGATCTCGGGGCGGACCGTCTCAGCGCCGAGACCGTCAAGTTCTTCGTCGACGGCGTGATCGAGAGCCACACCGCCGCCCTCATCGCACCCTATGCCGATCGCCCGGACGAGCACGGTCTGCCGAACTGGACCCCCGCGGAGCTCACCGAGGCGGCCACCGCGTTCGAGGCGGCGGGCTTCCAGCTGCACCTGCACGCGATCGGCGACGCCGCCAACCGCTTCGCGCTCGATGCGCTCGAGGCCGCCGCCGAGGCCAACGGTCCTCGCGAGCGCCACCACGTCATCGCCCACGTCGCCCTGCTCGATCCGGCCGATGTCGCCCGCTTCGCCGCCCTCGGCGTCATCGCCAACTTCGAGCCCTACTGGGCGCAGTGCGACGCGGTGATGCGCGATCTCACGATCCCCCACCTCGGCCATCCGCGCGACGAGTGGCAGTACCTCATCGGTTCCGTGCACCGATCCGGCGCCACCGTCTCCTTCGGCAGCGACTGGCCCGTCACGACACTCGATTGGCGACCCGCACTCTCCACCGCCATCACCCGGCACAGCCACACCGAGCCGACGGCGCCCGCCTGGCTGCCCGACGAGCGCCTCGACGCCGCCACCGCGTACGCCGCCTACACCCGCGGCATCGCCCGCCAGGCGCTCGCCCCCGACCGCGGCACCCTCGACATCGGCCAGACCGCAGACGCCGTCTGGTTGTCGGCCGATCCGCTGCGCATCGCCCCCGAGGCGATCGCCGAGCTCGAGGTGCTCGGCACCTGGCTGGCCGGCGACGCCACCTTCCGCGCGTAGCGCGCAATCCCCCTCCACAGCCTCACTCGATCCGAAGGAGATATCGTGAGCGATTCCACCCAACCCCACCTCAAGAGGGCGCTGGGCCTCACCGGCCTGACCCTCTTCGGGGTGACCTACATGACGGTGATCACGGTCTTCACGACCTACGGCATCGTCAACCAGGTGACCGACGGCCACCTGCCGGCGGCCTACGTCGTCGCCGTCGTCGCGATGCTCTTCACGGCCGCGAGCTACGGCGCGATGGTGCGGCGCTACCCGGTCGCCGGGTCCGCCTACACCTACACGCAGCAGTCGTTCGGCGGGGCGGCCGGCTTCATCACCGGTTGGGTGATGCTGCTCGACTACCTGTTCATCCCGATGATCAACTTCATGCTCATCGGCATCTACCTCAACACCCAGTTCCCCGCGATCCCGGTGTGGGCGTTCACGCTGGTGGCACTGCTCCTCGTGCTGCTCTTCAACATCCTGGGCATCACGCTCGTCAACAAGGTCAACTTCGCGATCATCGCACTGTCGGTGCTGCTCGTGGTCATCTTCATGGTGCTGGCCTTCAAATACGCCTTCGGCGGCGACACCTCGGTGAGTCTCATCGAGCCGTTCACCTTCGGCGAGGGCGGCATCGGCGCGGTCGCTTCGGGCGCCGCGATCCTCGCCCTCTCGTTCCTCGGCTTCGACGCCGTCTCCACCCTCTCGGAGGAGGCGAAGCGCCCGCGCAAGGACATCCCCCGCGCCATCGTGCTCTCCACCCTGGTCGGCGGCCTCTTCTTCATCCTCGTCTCCTGGGCCGGCTCGCTCGCGTTCCAGCCCGACTGGTCCTCGCTCAGCGACGCCGAGATCGAGGCGGCCGGCGTCACCGTCATGAACAACATCGGCGGCGAGGCGTTCACCGCGTTCTTCGTGGCCGTCTACGTGGTCGGCGCCTTCGGGTCAGGCATGACCGGCCAGGTCTCGGTGTCCCGCATCCTCTACGCGATGGGCCGTGACGGCATGCTCCCCAAACCGCTGTCGCGCCTGCACGCCCGCTTCGGCACTCCCATCGTCGCCGCCTGCGTGGTGTCGGTCTTCGCGCTCTCGGCGCTGTTCCTCTCGCTCGATGTCGTGGCGTACATGATCAGCTTCGGCGCCCTCGCCGCGTTCGCGATGGTGAACCTGTCGGTGATCCGCACCTACCTCTTCCCGAAGGGCGGGCGCAGGCAACCGCTCACCGCGCGGGAGATCCTCGCCCACGGCGTCGCGCCGCTCATCGGCTTCGCGCTCACCATCTGGCTGTGGACCTCGCTCGAGCCGACCACGTGGCTCGTGGGCGCGATCTGGATCGCCATCGGCGTGGTCATCATCGCGATCGTGACGCGCGGCTTCAAGCGCCCCGTCCCGAAAATGGACTTCTCGGAGGGGGATCCCACCACCGAGCAGATCGACCAGCTCGCCGAGGAGTACCCGCTGGATCCTCGGTCGTAGCTCGCACCGTTCGCACCGTCGGCGCCGGATCCTGATCCGGTGCCCGATCCAGTGCACGATCCGGAGTCCCGGATGGCTGCTTCCCTCCCGGGGAGCCGACCATCCGGGACTCCGCGATTTCGGGCGCGGGCACGGATCCGGGATCCGTGATCCGGGTCCCGGATCTCACCGCAGGTGCTCGACGTCTCCCGCCGAGACCGTGAGCGTGCCGCCCGTGGGCAGATCCACGACGAGGGATCCGTCATCGGCCAGCTCGCGCGCGCGCCCGTCCACGATCTCGCCGCCGGGCAGGTGCACCCGCACCTCGGTGCCGAGCGTCAGCGAGTGCCGCGCCACCCGGGCGCGCGCGGCGCCGGGATGGGTCGCCGCCAGCTCGATCAGCCGCAGCAGCTCGGCGGCGTAGCTCGCGAGCACCTGGTCGGCGAGATCCTGTCCGGCCGGGTCCGCGAGCGTGGGCGCGGCTTCGACATCGGTCGCGGGATCCATCGCGGGATCGATCGCAGGATCCGTCGCCGGATCCGCGCGGAGCGCGGCCCCCAGGTCGGCGCCGGCGGAGAGCAGCGAGGCGGCCCGGCCCGTCGGCAGCTCCTCCTCCGGGATGAGCAGGTTGATGCCGGTGCCCACGATCACCGTGCCGGGGTCGATCATCTCGCAGAGGATCCCGCACAGCTTCAGACCCGGTGGGCCGGCGATCGCGTCCTCCTCGTCGCGCACGTGCACGTCGTTCGGCCACTTCACGCCGACGCGCTTCCCCTCGCCGAAATACGGCTGCAGGGCGGTCGCGATCGCGGATCCCGTCAGCAGCGGCAGCCAGCCCACCCCGAGGCCGGTCCGCCCGAAGTCCCGCACCAGCAGCGACGCGGCGATCGCCGTGTCGGGCGGCGTCACCCAGCCGCGATCGAGCCTGCCGCGGCCGGCGGTCTGGTTCGCGGTGGCGAGCAGGCTGCCGGCCGGCAGAGCGGACCCCGCGGGTGACGAGGCGGATGCGGATGCGGATCCCGGCGCGGCGCTCCCGGCGGCCCGAACCAGCTCGCGCAGCTCGGCGTTGGTCGACGGCGAGCTCTCGCGCCAGATCACCGTCGGCAGCAGCTCGCGCGTTCGCGTCAGTTCCATGCCATCAAGCTACTGCACGCCGCGCCTGCCCGCGGCAGCGCATAGTAGGGATTCCACCAAGGTTTTTCGATTCCGTTGGAGAGGTTCGGGAGCGTACGGCATGCACCCCGCGCTAGGCTGGCATGCGTGACTGGAGAGAACGCCACCGCATCAGCGGCAGAGAAGCTCGCGACCACGGCCGGCCGCATCGCCGACCACCGCCGCAAGTACCAGGAGGCCGTGGGCGACCGCGACGCCGCCGCCGCCGCCAAGCAGCACCCGCGCGGCAAGATGACCGCCCGGGAGCGCATCGCCGCCCTGGTCGATCCCGGCTCCTTCGTCGAGTTCGACAAGTACGTGCGGCACCGCACCCAGGCCTTCGGCATGGAGAACAGCCGCCCGTTCGGCGACTCCGTGGTCACCGGCGCCGGCACCATCCACGGCAGGCAGGTGGTCGTCTTCTCGCAGGACTTCACCACCTTCGGCGGCTCGCTCGGCGAGGTCGCCGGCGAGAAGATCGTGAAGGCCATGGAGTTCGCGCTGAAGACGGGTGCGCCGATCCTCGGCATCCTCGATTCGGGCGGGGCGCGCATCCAGGAGGGTGTGGTCGCGCTCAGCAAGTACGCCAACATCTTCCGGCTCAACACGGCCTGCTCGGGCGTGATCCCGCAGATCTCCATCGTCATGGGCCCGTCCGCCGGCGGCGCGGTCTACTCCCCCGCGCTCACCGACTTCGTGATCATGGTCGACAAGACCAGCCACATGTTCGTCACCGGCCCCGACGTGATCAAGACGGTGACGGGCGAGGAGGTCGGCTTCGAGGAGCTCGGCGGCGCCCTGACGCACAACAAGACGAGCGGCGTCTCGCACTACCTCGCGAGCGATGAGCTCGACGCGCTCGACTACGCGCGGGCGCTCATCAGCTACCTGCCCGACAACAACCTCGCAGAGGCCCCGGTCTACGACACCGACACGGCGCTCGAGATCACCGACGCCGATCGCAGGCTCAACACGGTCATCCCGGACAGCCCCAACCAGCCCTACGACATGAAGGCGATCATCGAGGCGATCCTCGACAGCGGCGACTTCCTCGAGGTGCAGCCGCTGTTCGCACCCAACATCCTCATCGGCTTCGGCCGCGTCGAGGGCCGCACGGTCGGGATCGTGGCCAACCAGCCCAACCAGATGGCGGGCACGCTCAACATCGACGCGAGCGAGAAGGCCGCGCGCTTCGTGCGCTTCTGCGACGCGTTCTCCATCCCGATCGTCACCCTCGTCGACGTGCCGGGCTACCTGCCGGGCACCGACCAGGAGTTCCAGGGGGTCATCCGCCGCGGCGCCAAGCTGCTCTACGCCTACGCCGAGGCCACGGTTCCGCTCGTCACGATCATCACCCGCAAGGCCTACGGCGGCGCGTACATCGTGATGGGTTCGAAGCAGATGGGCGCCGACTTCAACATCGCGTGGCCCACCGCCGAGATCGCGGTCATGGGCGGCGCAGGCGCCGTCAACATCCTCTACCGCAAGGAACTGGCCGCGGCCGCCGAGCGCGGCGAGGATGTCGAGGCGCTGCGCGCCGAGCTGACCGCGAAGTACACGGCCGACGTGTCGAGCCCGTTCCTCGCCGCCGAGCGCGGCGAGCTCGACAACGTGCTCGAGCCCGCCGGCACCCGCCTCGCCGTCATCAAGGCCCTGCGCGGCCTGCGCGGCAAGCGCGACGAGCTGCCCGCCAAGAAGCACGGCAACATCCCGCTCTGATCTGCAGAGGCCGTTCATCCGGCAGGTTCGATGAACGGTCCTCGCGGATCGAGAACACCGCAAGCATCGAGAACGAAGGCCTGATGAGCGAGAACGACGCACAGCTGCCGCCCGACGCCTCCGAGCGCGACGCCGCCAGGCGCGGGCAGCTGGGGGAGCACGACGACACGCTGCACGGCGAGGACATCCGTTTCACGACTCGGCAGGTGAGCGACGAGGAGCGCGCGGCGGTGATCGCGGTGCTGACGCAGGTGCGCGAGGAGGAGACCCGCCGGGCGAAGCGGGTGGAGCGCCGCGATCGCGAACCGTGGGCCCGTTCCCAGCGCGTGCCGGAGGGCATCAGCGACCTGCTCATCGAGGGCTAGTCCGGTCCTTCCTTCGGCCCGTCCCTTCCGCCCCTCCCGTCTCCGGACGCTTCCCCGCCCCCGTGCTGTCCTTCGCGCGTCAGTAGTCGAGGCCTCCGGGGCTCGATGACCGCATCTACTGACGCGCGAAGCGGCTGCGGACCGGTTCGGGTCACTGCGCGAGGGGTCGGCGGCGGCCGGTGCGGGGCGCGAGGCGCGATCGGCGGAGCGGAGCGGGATCAGCGGAGCGGTGCGGGCACGGCACGGGATCGGTGGCATGGCGCGGGATCGGCGGAACGGCGATGGCCGGCAACGGCTGGCACGATCGGCGGGATAGGCTGAAAAGCATGCGAGGATCCGACGCCGAGCGCGAGCTGCGCGAGCTGATGCGCCGCGGTGTGACGCTCGACTTCCGTCCGCAGGGCGCGCTCGCCGAGCTGCCGCTCCGACGATCGGCGGTGCTGATCCTGTTCGGCGCCCTCGACCGGGTGCCGGCCCGCTCCCCCTTTCCAGCCGTCGCCCCCGAGCTCGATGTGCTGCTCACGCGTCGCGCCGATCGTATGCGGCATCACGCCGGGCAGATCGCCTTCCCCGGAGGCGGCGCGGAACCCGGCGACAGCGACTCGGCGATGACGGCGCTGCGCGAGGCCTCCGAGGAGACCGGGCTCGACCCCGCGGGCGTCGAGGTGCTGGGCGCGCTGCCCGACGTGCACATCCCGGTGAGCAACAACCTGGTGACGCCCGTGGTGGGCTGGTGGCGGCTGCCGAGCCCCGTGGCAGCGGATCACGCGGAGTCCGTCGAGGTCTACCGGGTGCCCGTGGCGGAGCTGCTGGATCCCGCGGCTCGCGGCACCTCGGTGCTGCGGCGGGAGGGCCTCACCCACCGCGGCGCCGCCTTCCGTCTCGCTCCGCAGCTCGGCGGGCACATCGTGTGGGGCTTCACGGGGATCCTGCTCGCCACGCTCTTCGACGAGCTCGGCTGGAGCCGCCCGTGGGACGCGGAGCAGACCTTCGCCGTGCGGCCGTAGGCATCGGCTCGCAAGGACGCGCGGCATGGATCCTGCGACTCGCAAGCTCGCGCAGGATGACGAAATGAGCCGCACCCTCCGCGCAGGATGACGAAATGAGCCGCACCCTCCGCGCAGGATGACGGGGTGGAGCGACCGCTAGGCGTGGCGGGCGTCGTCCTGCGGGAAGACGGTGTCGGTGTCACCGAGCTGCAGCGCGAGCACCGTGGCCTGCGCCGCGTCCTCCAGGTTGAGCGCACGACGATACGCCATGCCGATCGAGTCGGCCACCACGGAGCAGCCGTGGTGCTGCATGATCACGCAGTCGTGCTCGCGCAGCTGCTCGGCCGCGGTGTCGGCGAGTTCGTCGGTGCCGTTGTGGTAGAACGGCGTGACGCCGATGGACCCCAGGTAGTAGGCGTGGTCGAGGGTGAGCAGCCGGATCGGCCGCCCGACGCTCGCGAGCACCACGGCGGTGCGGGGGTGCAGGTGCAGCACGCACTCGGCGTCCGGGCGTGCGCGGTAGGCCCGGTGGTGCAGCTTCCACTCGCTCGAGGGTGCGGTCGTGCCCTCCGCCGGAGACCCGGTCTCGTCGTCGGCGAGGCTCAGCACCGCGAAGTCGTCGGGTGTGAGACGGTCGAGCCAGGTGCCGCTGCCCGTGACCACGAAGGTGTCGTCCGAGATACGCGCCGAGAGGTTGCCCGCGCTCGCGAGCACCAGGCCGCGGTCGACGGCGTCGCGCCCGACCTCGATCAGCTCCCGCACCAGACGATCCCGATCCCGCGTCTCTGCTCTCTGCACACTCACGTCTCCACGTTACCGCCCCCGGGCGACGCCAGTGGTCGCCGCCGGGCCGGAGCGACAGCCGCCGGCGTCATCGGCGCGGAGAACACGACGGGGAGCGGGCTCAGACCGCGCCCGTGAGCGCGCGATGCGTCGACACCGCCTGCTGGTCGCTCAGCGAGGCCACATAGTCGAGGATCGCCCGGGCTCGGCCCTGCCGGCGCAGGCCGGCATCGCTCGCGTCTCCGATCAGCAGCTCGGGCCGCTCCCGGCGCAGCGCGAAGCTCGCGCTGGTCGCCTCGTCGACCCATTCCAGCAGCCGTCGCGGCGCCCGTCCGGAATCCACCGGGTCGCTCAGCCACTCGTCGAAGCCGAGGACCAGCTGCTCCACCACCCGCGCCTGGCCCCGCTGCGTCTGGCCCAGGTCGGGTCGTTCCAGCACGAAGTGGGCGTGCACGAACTTCAGCACCATCACCTCGTGCCAGGCCTGCCGGTCCAGCCGGACGTGTCCGCCCCGCACGTTCGGGTGCTCCTCGACCACGATCGAGGTGCGCAGATGCTCGATCCACCGCCGGGTGAAGCTCGACACCGCGCGCTCGCTGTCGATGCCGCCGTCGTAGGGGGCCGCGAGCAGCGCCTCCCCCACCTCGGCGCTCACGCGCCGCACCGCCGCCGCGAACGCGTCGCGGTCGGCGATCCACGCGTCCTTCCGATGCAGCCGCCGCCACAGCAGCTCGAGAGAGCGCCCCGGGGCCCGCCAGGACGCGACGAGCTCGCCGATCTCCTCGGCCGCGAACGTCTCCGAGTGCTCGAGCCAGGCCCGCAGCTCGCCCGACACGGCCGCCTGCTGCAGCACTCCCGCCCGGGTGAAGTCGTCGAGGTCGTGCACCGCGTACGCGATGTCGTCGGCGAGATCCATGACGGCGCACTCCACCGTCTGCAGGCCGGAGCCGATGCTCGGGAAGGCGGCGAGCGCCTGCTCCATATCGGTCGCCTCGAGCGCGTAGGCCGAGAACTTCTCGGCGCCCTCGACCGCGTCGGTGCCGACGCCGCGCGGGCGATCCTGAGCCGCCAGCTGCTCCGCGGTCACGCCGATCCACGCCGAGCGCGTCCAGGGGTACTTGAGGGTGGCCGCGCGGGTGGCCGCGGTGAGGTTGAGGCCGGGGAAGTCGCGGCCCAGGGTGTCGAGCTGGGTGAGGATGCGGAAGCTCTGGGCGTTGCCCTCGAAGCCCTCGGCAAGGCCGAGCCGTTCGCGCGCCACCCGATCCAGCACCCGCTCGCCGAGATGCCCGAACGGCGGGTGCCCGAGGTCGTGCGCGTGGGCCGCAGACTGCGCGACGATCGTGTCGCACCCCCCGAGCCGGGCCACGACGGCGCCGGTCCGGTCGTCCTCGCCCCGCTCCCCCCGCAGGAACGCGGCGTGCCTCGCCTCGTGGCCCGCGAGCTGCGCGGCGATGACCCGCGCCACGGCGCTCACCTTGAGCGAGTGGGTGAGGCGGTTGTGCATCACCGGCCCCACGCCGGACTGCGGCACGACCTGGGTCACGTCCGAGAGCCGGGCGAAGTAGGAGGAGAAGCGGATGCGCTCGAGATCGATGCGGTACTCCTGCGGGCTGCGGGTGCCGGCCGCCCGGCCCAGGGAGTCGTCGATCGCGGCCGAGCGGTGCTGAGAGGAGACGTGCTCGACGTACCGGCGCGCCTCGCGCGGATCGCTCCCCTGCGCCTCGCGCGCTTCCCCCTGGTCCTCCTGCGCCTGTGCGGTCATGCGCCTATTCAACCATCCGGCGTCCCGGCGGCCCGCTCATCGCGGTGTGTAGTGTGAGAAACGGGCGAAGGAGGCCACGCATGAGCGACACGGAGCAGGGCGGCGCCGGGCAGAGCGGCGCCGGCGGGAGCAGCACCGGCCAGGGCGGCAACCGCACCCGCGCGGAGAGCGTCCCGGCCATCGAGCGCGCGACCGGTCGCGACTGGAGCGGATGGATCGATCTCTTCGAGGCGCAGCGAGCCGGATCGCTCGCGCACGGGGAGATCGCGCGCATCGCCCGCGCCGCGATGCCGGACGAACTGCAGAATCCGGACTGGTGGGCGCAGGCCACGGCCATCGCCTACGAGCAGCACGCCGGGCTGCGCGTGCCGGGCCAGTCGTCCGCGGGCGACTTCCGCGTCAGCGCCAGCCGCACGCTGCCGCTCGACCGCGACGCGGCGATCGAAACCTGGGTGGCGGCCCACGCACAGCGCGCCGAGCACCTCGGGCACGCACCGGGAGCGCCGCGCCCCTCGCGCACCGAGAAGCGCAGCTTCTGGCGATTCTCCCTCGACGGGGCGGGCAGGGTCGAGATCTCGGCGACCCCCAAGGGCGACAGGACCACGCTCGCCGTGAGCCACGACGGGCTCGCCGACGGCGAGCGCATCGAGGAGTGGCGCGCGCACTGGAAGGCGCTGCTGGCCGAGCTCTGAGCCCGGGTGCGGCACTGCGCACGCCCTCGCTTCGCACGCCCTCGTTGTGCACCTCGCACTGCCGAAAGACAGACTCGGTTTGTACGCTGAGTCTGAACCGACCGGAGGAGCGAGTATGAGCGGGAAGATCGGGATCGTCTGGAACCCCTCGAAGGTGGAGGAGCGGGATCTGCGCAGGGCCGTGGACGGAGCGCTCGGAAGAGTCTTCACCGCGGCGCAGGATCGCCCCGAGTGCCTGTGGTTCGAGACGAGCGAGGACGACCCGGGGCAGGGCGCCGCCGGTGAGGCGCTCGCCCAGGGCTGCGAGGTGGTGGTCGCGGCCGGCGGCGACGGCACGGTTCGCGCCGTGGCCGAGCGGCTGGGCGGTTCGGGATCGCCGGAGGCGGAGCTCGGGGTCGTGCCGCTCGGCACCGGCAACCTGCTGGCCCGCAACCTCGGCGTGCCGCTGGGCAACCCCCGTGCGGCCTTCGAGCGGGTGCTGACGAGCGAGGGATCGCCGCTCGATCTCGGCGAGGTGCGGTTGCGCGCGGCGGGGGACAGAACAGACGGCGACGACACCGCCGAGCAGCGGCACGGCTTCGTGGTGATGGTCGGCTTCGGCATCGACGCGCAGATGATCGCGGAGACGGACGACGACCTCAAGGCGAAGACCGGCTGGCTGGCCTACGTCGAGTCGCTCGGACGCGCCGCATCGGGCACCGAGGTCGTCGAGTTCTCGCTGCAGCTGGATGAGCACGAACCGCGCACCGAAGCCGCGCACACGCTGCTCGTGGCGAACTGCGGCAGCATCCAGGGCGGGATCACCCTGCTGCCCGACGCTGCGCCCGACGACGGGGAGCTCGACCTGCTCGTGCTGCGCGCCGACGACGCCGGAGCCTGGCTCGACACCATGAAGAACATGGTCTGGGACAACGGCCTCAAACGACTCATCACGCGGGCGGGCGCGGCCGAGAGCTCGGGGTCCACCGCGCACCTGCGCGCCCGCACCGTGAGGGCGGAGCTGCCCGCGCCGCTCGCGTTCGAGGTCGACGGCGACGATGTGGGCGAGGTCGCGGCGTTCGAGGTGCGGATCCTGCCCGCCGCGCTGCTGGTGCGCTGATCCCACCTCGGGTTTCGACTCGCTTCGCTCGCTCAACCGGCGATGGCGCCGCCCGCCGGTTGAGCGAGGAGCGCAGCGACGAGCGCAGCGACGAGCGCCATGCTGAGCGAGCGTAGCGAATCGAAGTGTCGAAACCCCGAGCCCAGTAGCCGACCCGCCCAGCCTCTTCACCCGCGCTTCCAAGCTTCTTCAATGGGGCGGCTGCCATCGTGGAACGACACCGACACCGACACCGACACCGACACCGAACACCACCGCGCCGCGTCAGGAGACCATCGTGCAGAAGTCCCAGAAGATCCTCATCGGCGCCGGCGCCGGCGTGCTCGCCCTCGCGGCCATCGCGGCCTTCGCCGGCCCGGCCATCTACCGCGACTTCATCGCGCCGCCCGCGGCCTCGGCTCCCACGCTGAGCAGCGACGAGAACATCCTCCCGGAGGAGACCACGGGCGAGCAGCTCGATCCCGCGGCGCTCATCGGATCCTGGAACGTGACCGAGGGGTCGGAGGCCGGCTACCGCGTCGACGAGGTGCTGAACGGCACCGACGTCACGGTCACCGGGCGCACCGACCGGGTCGAGGGTGTGCTCACCATCGGCGCCGAGGGGCTCACTCTCGAGGCCGCCGAGCTGACGGTCGACGTCGCCTCGATCTCCACCGACAGCAACCAGCGCGACGCCTACTTCCGCGATCAGGCACTGCGCACCGGCGAGTTCCCCACAGCCACCTTCGTGCTCACCGAACCCGTGTCGCTCGAGGAGGCCCCCGACGCCGGTGCCGTGGTCGAGGCGGAGGTCACCGGCGATCTGACCCTCGCGGGCGCCACCCAGTCCGTCACCGCGACGGTCCAGGTGCGCTCGGACGGCAGCACCGCCGAGATCGCCGGCACGATCCCCATCACGTTCGCCGATTTCGGGGTCGAGGCGCCGAGCCTCGGCTTCGTCTCGGTCGAGCCGACGGGCTTCGTCGAGTTCCAGCTCACCGCCGCACGGCAGTAGCCGCCCGGCCGCCCCGCGACGCTGAGCCGACGGCGCTCCTACTGCACCGACCAGCCGCCGTCGGAGGGCAGGATCGCGCCGTTGATGTTCACCCCGTCGTCGCTCAGCAGGAAGGCGATCGACGCGGCGAGGTGCTCGGGTGCGGCAACCGTCGGGATCGCGGACTGGAACGGGCGCAGCCGCGCGCTGCCCTCTTCCGAGACGTTCGGCGGGAACGGGATCCCGGTCGCGACGCCACCCGGGGCGACGGCGTTGACCCGTAGGCCCTGCTGCGCGTACATGAAGGCCGCGCTGCGGGTGAGGCCGATCACGCCGTGCTTCGAGACCGTGTAGGCGTTGCCCGAGGCGTTGCCGCGCAGGCCCGCCTCCGAGGAGACGTTCACGATCGAACCGCGACCGGACGCGAGCATCACCGGTACGACGGCGCGCGTGAGCTTGAAGACGCCGGTGAGGTTGATGCCGATCACGCGGTCCCAGATCTGGTCGCTCGTCTCGTGGATGGGCGAGAAATCGTCGTTCACACCGGCGACGTTCGCGAGACCGTCGATGCGCTCGCCGGCCGCCGCGATGATCCGGTCGATGCCCCCCTGCGTCGTGATGTCGGCTGCAACGGCCACGACGCGGCCCTCCGGAGCGGAGGCCGCGAACTCGGCGAGCCGATCCTCGGAGATGTCGACCGCGATCACCCGGCCGCCCTCGCGCACGATGCGGGAGGCGGTGGCTCGTCCGATTCCGCCGGCCGCGCCGGTCACGATCACGGTCTGCCCCTCGAAGCGGCCGGGCGCGATGCGCTCCTGCCAACCGGTCGGAGCGTCATCCTCGGGGATCTCCCCGTCGTTCACCGCGCGCACCAGATCGTCGACGACCGACTGCGGCATGCGCCCCTGGCTCATCTCGACGAGCTGCTGCAGCGGGAGCGACCGCACCGGGTCGAGCGAGTTCGCATCGGTGCCCGACTGGGCCAGCAGGTCGCGGATCAGTTCCCCGCCCCGCGGATGGTCGAGCCAGTCCCCGATGGAGCTGTTGGCGGTGAGCTTGGACATACGGGCCTCCTGGGTGCGGTGCGCGGCAATGCGGTATTCCGAGAGCCGCGCGTGCTGCACAGCCTCGACACCGCTCAGCGTATCCGACAATTGTCGGATAAACCACACCTCGGCGCGTTTTCGCAGCCGACGCGGCCTGGCAGAATCGTGGGTATGGATCCGAGAGCCGCGCACACCCGTGCACAGCTGCATCGCGCGGTGCTCGAGCTGGCGGCCGAGCGCGAACTCGACGACATCTCGATCACGCAGCTCGTCACCCGGGCCGGCGTCAACCGCAGCAGCTTCTACCAGCACTTCTCCGGCAGAGAAGAGCTGCTCGCCAGCGCGCTGGAGACCGCGGAGGAGGAGGCCGGACGGGTGCGGGTCGCGGTGCATATCCCGGGCTCGGGGCAGGTGCCGCCCGCGCTCGTGCGCTTTCTCACGCACTTCGCCGAGCACGCCGCGGTCTACCGGCGAGCGCTCGGCCCCGAGGGATCGTCCCTCGTCGCCGCGCGCGTGCGGGCGCGCACCGTCGAGCTGGTGCGCGAGGGCATCGAACTCACGCGCGTGCGCCGCAGCGGTCTGCCGCTCGACATCGAGGCGGCCGGGACGGCGGGAGCACTGCTCGGCGTGATCGAGGCGTGGCTGCGCCGCGACCCGCTCCCCGGGCCGGAGACCGCCGCCGAGTGGATGTGGCGCATCCTCATCGGCGCGGGCACCCCGGAAGACGGCTCGGACGAGGCCCAGGGGCCGCCGAACGGCAGCTAGCCGTACTGACCCGGATCGTTGTTGACGCAGGAGAAGCCTCCGGTGTCGAGTTGGGCTGGGCGGAAGTCTGCCCGGCGGAGGTGAACGATGGCGGCGGTTCACTGTGTCGGAGGAGGCGGAGGATCAGGAGTGGAATGACCGCGAGGACGGCCGTGGCTGCGGCGATGAAGGGAAGCACCCGCAATCCGCTGTGCAGGGACACGATGCTTCCCAGTCCGGCACCGAGGCCGACGCCGAGATTGAGGACGGTGACGAGAATGCTTCCCGCGAGGGGCCGGAAGCGCTTGGATGCTACGCGCATCACGTTGGCCTGCAACACGACGGGAAGGATCCCGATCATCACTCCCCACAGGACGGCAAGAAGGATGTACGCCGCCGCCGCATGAGCGACGCCGGTCGCGGCGAGGGTGACCGCGAGCGCTACGGCCGTCACCGGTAGTGCGCGTGCGGGCCAGCGGTCGCTGATCCGTCCGGCAACCAGCACTCCCACGACACCGCCGATACCACTGGCCAGCAGCACGCCGGGCACATCACCGGCAGAGATCCCTGCGACGACTCCGCTGACGGGGACGACGAAGGTGAACAGGGCGTAGAAGCCGACGAGCGCGAAGAACCCTCCGCCGGCGACCCACACCACGGGTATCGCGGATCGATCCCATGTTCCCCGCTCTGGCTCGGCCGCTGCATCTCGGCTTGCGGGAACGACCAGCGACACCAGAAGCACGCACAGCGCGCACGCAGCAGCCAACGCGAAGAAGGTCGCCCGCCAACCGACCGCGTGCGCCAACGCCACCCCGGCGGGCAAACTGACGAGATTCGCCAGTGTCGGGCCGGCCAGCACGATCGACAACGCCCTCCCCACCCGCTCGGGAGGCACGAGCGTCGCCGCGTACGCGACGGCCACTGCCCAGAACACGCCGTGAGCCGTCGCGCCGACCACACGCGAGACCAGGGCGAGTGCGTATGTCGGTCCCAGCGCAGTCATGATATTCGCTGCGACCATGATTCCGAGAGTGACCAGGATCAGGGGTTTGCGTTGCCAGCTCATCGTCATGCGCACGAGTGGAATACTCGTCACCGCGATCGTCAACGCCCAGAATGTCACGAGCAGACCCGCTGTCGAGTTCGTCACCGACAAAGACGCGCCGAGTTGGTCGAGAACACCCGTCGGCATCATCTCCGTGCTCACCGTCGTGAAGGTCGCCGCGCTCAACACCAGCAGGGGCCAGACGGAGTTTCTTGATTTCCTCACGCCCCGAACCTAAACTTTAACGTCAATGTCAATGTCAAGG
Organism: Leucobacter celer subsp. astrifaciens; assembly: GCF_001273835.1. Classification (GTDB taxonomy): domain Bacteria; phylum Actinomycetota; class Actinomycetes; order Actinomycetales; family Microbacteriaceae; genus Leucobacter; species Leucobacter celer. Next base: position 78,408 of record NZ_JHEI01000138.1, read on the forward strand.
CCGGAGCGCAACATGAAGATCGGAGAACTCGCGAAACGAGCCGGAACGTCAACGCGAATGCTTCGCTACTACGAGACCCAGGGGCTCCTCACCGCGAAGCGATCGGCGAACGGATACCGCTCATACGCCGAAACCGACGTCGAACGAGCGCGCACGATCGTCAGCCTGATCCAGTCGGGCTTGCCGTCCAAGCTCATCCAGGTCGTGCTCACTGCGCAAGATCAGCCCGAAAGCTGGGGTGATACTTGCGATCTCGAGTTCGCCAAGCTCCTGCGCGCAGAACTCGACACGATCGACACGAAGATCTCCTGCCTCACGCGCAGCCGAGCTGCCGTCGAGACCTACCTCGAACGCTCCGCCGTCGACAACGTCATGGTCGGCAACAGCTAGCCGTCGGCGAGATCCGCCGCAGAGGCGGGCAGCTTGCGCACCCGGGCCCTGCGGCGCTTGCGCTCCGGGATCATCGACCGCATCTCTTCGAGCTTGCCGAAGCACAGCAGGCGATCCTCCGGCTCCAGCACGACGTGCTTGCGGGGGTTCGGGATCACCTGCACGCCGCGGTGCAGTGTCAGCACGGTGATGTCGCGATCCCACAGGCCTAGATCGCCGAGCGCCTTGCCCACCTGCTCCGATCCCGCGTGCATCGTGAGCTCGGCCACGCCGTAGCCGGTCGAGACGCTGAGGCGCTGCCGCACGTCGATCTCGGGGAAGTTCACCTGATTCGCGATGTAGTCGATGATCGCTCCGGCCACGTCGAGGCCCGTGGCGGTCTCGATGCCCTGCAGCCCCGGCGACGAGTTGACCTCCATGACGAGCGGTCCCTCATCGCCCTCGAGCATGTCGACGCCCGCCACGCGCAGGCCCATGATCTGCGCCGCCCGTACCGCGGTCTGCTCGTAGGCGGGATCGAGCTGCACCGCCTCGACGGTGCCGCCGCGGTGCACGTTCGAGCGGAACTCGTCGCCGCTCGCGATCCGGCGCATCGCCGCGACCACACGGTCCCCCACCACCAGCGCGCGGATGTCGCGACCGCGGCTCTCCGCGACGAAGCGCTGGATCAGCACGTTCTGCCTCGTGGAGTGCAGCGTCTCGATGATCGCCTCGGCCACCTTCACCTGCGGGGCGAGGATCACGCCGATGCCCTGCGTGCCCTCGAGCAGCTTGATCACCACCGGGGCGCCGCCCACGCTCTCGATCGCGGCGCGCACGTCGGCGCGGTTGCGCACGAAGGCCGTCGCGGGCATGTCGATGCTGTGGCGGGAGAGGATCTGGATCGCGCGCAGCTTGTCGCGGGCGTTCGAGATGCCGTTCGCGGTGTTGGGCGTGTAGACGTCCATCTGCTCGAACTGGCGCACCACCGCCGTGCCGAAGTAGGTGATGGAACTGCCGATGCGAGGCAGGATCGCGTCGTAGTCGCTCAGCTGCTTGCCGCGGTAGAGCAGATCGGGCTCCTCGGGCGACGCGAGGTCGATTGCGAAGCGCAGCGTGTTGAGCACCCGAGCCCGGTGCCCCCGGTCGGCAGCTGCGGCCTGGAGCCGCTGCGTGGAGTACGCGTGCGGAGCGCGCGAGAGAATCGCGAGTTTCACCGTGGTTTCCTGCCAAGATAGATGCGTGAGCGGACCCCACTATTCAAGCACCCCGACGGGGTGGCGTGAATGGGTGTCGCTGACGGGAATCGGCGTGCCGTGGATCAAGGCCAAGATCGACACGGGCGCGCAGACCTCGGCGCTGCACGCCACCGATATCACCGAGTTCGAGCGCGACGGCGCGCCGTGGGTGAGGTTCGCCGTGCAGCCCTGGCAGGTCACCGACGACGACGCCGTCGAGGTCGAGCTGCCGGTGCACGACCGGCGCACGGTGCGCAGCTCGTCGGGGCACGCGCAGGAGCGCCCCGTGGTGCTCGTGGAGATCGGGATCGCGGGCCGCACGATCGAGGCGGAGGTGACGCTGACCGACCGCGAGGAGATGGTGTTCCGCATGCTCATCGGGCGCGAGGCGCTGCGCCAGGGCTTCGTCGTCGACTCCGCCGCGTCGTTCCTGGGCGGCAAGCCCCCGCGGGAGACCCGCCGCCGCAACCGCGGCCGCGCGTAGCCGCTTCCCGCCCCGAGCCGGCCCTGCGGGCCTGCCGCATGCGCCCCGAGCGGGTTACGCTGTGGTCATGAGCGGCAGCGACCTCGATCTCATCCCTGCGGGAACGGTCTTCACCCCCGAGCAGATCACCCACTACGCCGACGCGGACACGCGCTCGCTCGAGCAGGCGGTGCTCGACGCCGACGTGCTCGTCAGCGCGCCCCACGCCGGCGCGGCGATCCCGGCGGAGGTGGCCGGGTTCCTCTCCCCCGCGCTGACCCGGCGCCTGCAGTACGACTTCAGCGATGTCTCCACGGCCGCGGTCGTCGTGCGGTGGGCCGAGATCGACCCGCGCATCGTCGCCGTGGTCAATCCGCATCCGCGCCTCATCCGCGATCCGAACCGCGCGAAGCCCGCGGATGTGCGCGCCGATCTCGCCGCCGCGATCGAGCGCGTGCGCGCCGCCGGGGCCTGGCAACCGGTCGACCTGTCCGGCGTCGACGCGATCCGACCGGTCACCTTCTCGTTCTTCCCGATCCTCGAGGTGCCCGACTCCGAGGAGGAGATGCTGCGCCTCGTCGACGCGTTCGCGCGGACCGCCGAGCAGGGGCTCGGCGTCTACGAGCGCACCCGCGACGAACTCACCGAGCTGTTCCTCGCGAACGGATTGCAGCGCGGCGGCAGCTTCACCCGGCTCTCGTTCCACGACACCATGAACACGACTACCACGCGCGACGGGGCGGTGAACGTGCCCCGCGCCGAGCGCGACCGTCTCCCCGCCGTCGTGGCGCTCTCGAATCGCGGGGACGACCGCGGGGAGACGCGCGATCCCGACGATCCGCCGACCATGGACGGTGCCGCCGTGCGCCGGCTCGCCGAGGCGCACCGATCCGGCTTCGAGGTGGTCGAGGACGATGCCGTGCTGCTCAACCAGCCGTATCTCGGCAGCCAGGAGATCCTCGCCGCCGGTGCGCAGTTCCGGGACCTGAGCCGCGAGGCCGACGCCGCCGGGCTGCGCCTCGGCGCGGTGCAGGCCGAGTTCCTGCGCGAGTACCTGCTCGGGGCCGAGGCGACCGCTCGGCTCCACGAACCCGGAACCGACTGGGTGGACGAGGACCGCGAGCGGGTGGACGCGCTCGCCCACGCCTGCAAGCGCGCCTGGGACGCGTTCCGCGACGGCGCGTAGCGATCGCTGCGCCTCCCCGCAGCGCAGCGACGCCGATCCCGATCAGCCGCCCCAGAGCACCCCGAAGAGCGCGCCCACCGCGATCGTCGAGGCCGCCAGCACGAGCGTCGGCACGAAGAAGGAGTGGTCGACGAGCTTGGAGCCGAGCTTCGTGCTGCCCGAGGTGTCGAAGTTCGCGGCCGCGATCTGCGAGCCGTTGGTGGGCAGCAGATAGATCCCGGCGAAGGCGCCCGCCCACATGCCCGAGAGCAGTCCGAGCGGGATCCCCGCCGCGAGCCCGATCGGCACGATCGTGCGTGTCGCGGTGGACTGGCTGGTGGTGAGCACGCACACCAGGAACACGCCGAGCGCGAAGATCCACGGCACCGCCGTGACGAGACCGCCGACGCCGTCGGCGATGAGCTCGGTGTGCGCGGCGAGGAACGTGTCGGTGAGCCAGGCGAGACCGAAGAGCGCGATAGCCGAGACCATACCGGCGCGGAACACCGTCATCGTGGGGATCTCGGCGACCTTCGGCCGCGACACGAGCAGGATCACGGTTCCGGTCACGAACATCACGATCTCGATGATCGGTGTCATCGACACGGGATCGCCCGCGGCGTCGAGAGGACGGATGCCCTTGAACAGCCCGAAGGCGACGATCAGGGCGACGCCGAACAGGAACACGAGCGCCGCGTTGCGGCCGGCAGACGTGACCGTGACCTGCGCCTTCACCTCCTGCGCATCGGCGTGGGGAGCCGGGATCTCGCCCGCGGCGATCTTCGCCTGGATCTCGGGGTCGTCGACGATGTCCTTGCCCAACCGGTTCACCACGAAACTCGAGATCACGATCCCGACGACCGCCGCGGGAATGGTCACCTTGAGGATGTCGATGAGCTCGAAGTTCCACGGCGCGGTGTCGGTGAGGGTGACCATCGCCGCCATGGCGGCGGAGACCGGGCTGCACGCGAGCGCGACGCCCGTCGCCACGACCGACAGCGACAGCGGCCGCGAGGGGCGGATGCCGTTGCGGTAGGAGAGGTCCTGGATGACGGGCAGCAGCGGGTAGAGGATGTTCGAGGTGCCCGCGCCGACTGAGAACAGGAACGACACAAGGGGCGCGACGAGGGTGATCTGCTTCGGGTTGCGGGCGATGAGCTTGGCCGCGATCGACACCATCCAGTCGATGCCGCCCGCCGCCTGCATCATCGACGACGCGAGCACGACCGACAGCACGATCAGCAGCGCGTCGACCGGCGGTGATCCCGGCGGCAGCCGGAATACGAACACGAGGATCGCCACACCCGTGCCGCCCCACAGGCCGAGTGCGACACCGCTCGAGCGGGTGCCCATCACGATGCAGCCGAGCACGACCAGCAGCTGCGTCACGAACAGAACGGTCTCCATGTCGCCCCCATCTCCGAACCCCGTGGTCCCTGAGCCATAGCGTATAGCCGGGCGGCGGGCGGGGCCAGAGGTATCTCACGCGGTATGATGGATTCATCATTTCGCGATTTCGATGGATCGCGCGGACCCGACCGGAAGGAGCACCGATGCCGCTCGGAGACGCGCAGCGCCCCCTCTACGAGATCAAGGCCAACCTCTTCAAGGGGCTCGCGCACCCCATCCGCATCCGCATCCTCGAGATCCTGAGCTCGAGCCCCGAGACCTCCGTCTCGGAGATGATCGCGGAGACCGGCCTCGAGGCCTCGCATCTCTCGCAGCACCTCGCAGTGCTGCGGCGCTACCGCCTCGTGCGCTCCGAGCGCCGCGCGAGCGTCGTGTACTACCGCATCGCGTTCCCCGAGGTCGCCGAACTGCTCCACGTCGCCAGACGACTGCTGCTCGGGCTGCTCGCCGACGATCAGACCCACGGCGCCGCGGCGGCTGCGCTGCCGGCCATCGCCGGCCCGGGGAGCACGGAACGAGCCTCATGACACCCTCGCCGTTCGCCCGGTTCCGCGGTCTGCTGCCCTCGAGCGAGGACTACAGCGGCCTCCGCTCGAGCTGGCGAGCCGACCTCGTCGCGGGCCTCACCGTCGGCATCGTCGCGCTGCCGCTCGCACTGGCCTTCGGCGTGAGCTCGGGTGCCGGGGCCGAGGCCGGGCTCATCACCGCGATCGTCGCGGGCCTCGTCGCCGCCGTCTTCGGCGGATCGAACGTGCAGGTCTCGGGCCCCACCGGAGCCATGGTGGTGGTGCTCGCCCCGATCGTCGCCGCGCACGGGATCGGTGCGGTGGCGCTGGTCAGCGTCATGGCCGGGGCGATCGTGCTGGCGGCCGGCCTGCTGCGGCTCGGCCGTGCGGTGAGCTACATTCCCTGGCCGGTGATCGAGGGATTCACCGCGGGGATCGGCGTCATCATCTTCCTGCAGCAGGTGCCCGCAGCTGTGGGCGCGACCGGTGGCGAGCATTCCAGCAACGCGGTCGTGGCCGCGTGGCAGGCGATCTCGCAGGCCGACTGGCCGCAGGCGCTCCTCCCGCTCGCGGCGGTGGCGGCGGTAGCCGTCATCATGCTGCTGGGCCGCTTCGCACCGGCGCTGCCCGCCTCGTTCATCGCGATCCTCGTGGTGTCCCTGCTCGCGGCGCTCGCACGGCTGCCGCTGCCCACCATCGGCGAGCTGCCGCACTCGCTGCCGGCGCCCGCGCTGCCCGCGCTCGACCCGGCGCTGATCGCGAGCCTCGCGGGCCCGGCCCTCGCCGTCGCCGCCCTCGCCGCGATCGAGTCGCTGCTGTCGGCTCGCGTCGCGGCGACGCTCGCCGACACCGGTCACGTGAACGCCGACCGGGAGCTCTTCGGCCAGGGACTGGCATCCATCGCGGCGGGTCTCTTCGGCGGTATGCCCGCCACCGGGGCCATCGCCCGCACCGCCGTGAACGTGCGCAGCGGCGCGAAGACCCGGGCCGCCGCGGCCGTCCACGCGATCGTGCTGCTGCTCGTCGTGCTCGTCGCCGCCGACGTGGTGTCCGCGATCCCGCTCGCAGCCCTCGCCGGCGTGCTGATGATGACCGCGGCCCGCATGGTCTCGCTCGCCACGATGCGCCGCGTGCTGCGCTCCGGCCGATCCAGCGCGGCGGTGTTCGTCGTCACGCTGTTCGTCACGGTCGCCTTCGATCTCATCGTGGCGGTCGGGATCGGCCTCGCCGTCGCCGCCTTCTTCGCGCTGCGAGCGCTCAGTCGCATGAGCGGGGCTCACCGCGATCCCCTGCCCGGCCCCTCGCAGCCCGGCGACGAGCGCATCGCGCTCTTCCACGTCGAGGGCTCGCTGTTCTTCGGGGCCGCCGATCGACTCGTCGAGGAGATCGCGAGCGAGCCCGACGTCGAGGTGGTGATCCTGCGCCTCTCCGGACTCCAGCTCGTCGACGCCACCGGAGCCAACGCGCTCGCCGAACTGGTGCTGACGCTCGAGCGACGCGGGGCGACCGTGCTGATCAAGGGCGTCCGGCCGGAGCATCGGGAACTGCTGGAACAGCTCGGGGTCATCGCGTCGCTGCGGCACCCGAATCACCTCTTCGCCGAGCTCGAAGCCGCCCTGGCCCACGCGCGGTCGCATGTGCGCCGCTCGGCCGAGGATCGCGCCGGCTGATCCCCTCCCCCGGCCCGCACCGCCGCACCGCCGCCCCGCCCCGCACCCCCTGCGCACCCTGCGCACCCTGCGCACCCTGCACCCTCCTTCGCGCGTCAGTAGATGTCACCAACCGCGCGGGGAAACAGCATCTACTGACGCGCGAATAAGGGGCGGGGCGGGCGGGGCCGACAGATGCGGGGATGCGCCGGACGAAGGCACCCCGGTACCACGCGCGCGGCACCCTCGGCCGATGCGCGGCGACGCGGCGCCGGAGAGGCTGGTAGGCATGGACACGACCGCTTCGATCCCCCTCCCCCGCACACCGGCCGCTCCGCGGGCGGCGCAGTCGCACGCTTCCCTCGCGACGCGCACCCGCGTGCGCTACCTCGGTGTCGACCTCGCACGATTCCTCGCCATCGTGGGCATGATGGCCACGCACCTCGTCGCGGTGAACGCGATGAACCCGACGGCCTCCGAGTTCGAGCAGGGCGCCGCGCAGCTCGCCCAGACGCTCACCTCGGGCATCGCGGCACCGCTCTTCGCCGTGCTCGGCGGCCTGAGCGCGGTCTTCGCGACGCGGCGCCTGCTGCGCGCCGGACGGGTCGGGGCGGCGATCGCGGCCGTGACGATCCGCGGCGCGATCCTCATCCTCATCGGCCTGCTGCTCGGCCTGGTCGTCAGCCCGGTCGTGGTGGTGCTGGCGTACTACGGCGTCGCGATGATCCTCATCGCTCCCCTCGTCGCCGCACCGAGCTGGGTGCTCGCGACGCTCGCGCTCGCGTTCGGGATCGCCGGCGGCCCGCTGAACGCGCTGGCCCGCGGGGCGCTCGGCGTGGTGAACGAGGGCGGATCCGTCAGCTTCGAGCTGCTCGCCGCCGACCCGTCGGGTGCGCTCCGCGCACTGCTGCTGACGGGCGAGTACCCCGCCATCACCTGGTGCGTCTACCTGCTCGTCGGCATGCTCGTGGCGCGGCTCCTCGTGTCGGCCACCGCGAGAGGGGCCCTCGGGCGCGCAGCGGGAACCGTCGCCGCAGCCGGTGCCGCCGTCGCGGTCGCCGCGCAGCTGGCCTCGAGCTGGGCACTCGCACACCTCGCAGATCTCGGCTTCACCCCCGTGCCCGGCATCGATCCCGAGATGTTCCGCAGTCTGCTGACCTCGCCGACCTTCGGCGCGCCGTTCTCGTCCGATCTGTGGGCGCAGCTCGTAGCGACGCCGCACTCGGGATCTCCCATGGATCTGCTGCGCACGATCGGCATCGCGTGCGCCGTCATCGGGATCCTCGTGCTGCTGTGCGACGGGCGCGGCGACGGTCGCAGCGATGTTCGCAGTGAGGGCGGTGCGCGCAGCGCGCTCGAGGTGCTGCGCTGCGCGGGGGCGGCTCCGCTCACGGTCTACACCCTGCACATCGTCGTCACCGGGCTGCTGCTCGCGCCGGTGATGGAGGATCCCGCAGTGCTCGAGAACGGCTTTCCCTGGTGGGCGGCGGGCACCGGGGCGTTCGCCCTGCAGCTCGCGGGAGTGCTCGCGATCGGGGCGATCCTCGCGGCCCTCGGACGGCGGGGCCCGCTCGAGGCGCTCACCTCCGGGGCGGTGCGCATCGCAGTGCGCGGCTGACGGAGCACCGACACGGCGGCGGGGCGAAGTGTGACGCCGCTTTACCGGTCGGCTCGCGCGGGATCGGCGCCCGGGAGAGCATGGGGGCATGACCGACCGCGAGGACTGTACCGATCCGGGTGGCGTGCCCTTCGCCGAGCTCGATCCCGCGCTGCTGCGCGCGCAGCGCACGAGCCTCAAGTGGACGCGCTACCCGGCCGACGTGCTGCCGCTCTTCGTGGCCGAGATGGACTTCACCGTGGCACCGGTCGTGCAGCAGGCGCTGATCGACCGCGTGCTGGCCTCCGACACGGGGTACCTCGACGGCCCCGGCCCGCTCGCCCCGGCCTTCGCCGACTTCGCGCGGGATCGCTGGGGCTGGGAGGTGCCGCACGACCGGGTGCACCTCGCCACCGACGTCGCGACGGGAATCGTCGAGGCGCTCAGGCTCTTCAGACCCGAGGGCGGGCGGATCGCGCTGCCCACCCCCGCCTACCCGAGCTTCTTCGAGATGCTCGACGAAGTGCCGTTCGAGGTCGTCGAGATCCCGCTCGTGAGCACGGGAACCGCTCCTGCCGAAGGATCCGAGAGCCCTGAAGTGCGCCTCGACCTCGCCACCATCGAGCGGCTCTTCGCGAGCGATCCCGGCATCGACGCCTTCCTGCTGTGCAGCCCGCACAACCCGCACGGGCTCATCCACTCGGCAGAAGAGCTCGCCGAGCTGGCGCGCCTCGCCGCGCAGTACGACGTGTTCGTGGTCTCCGACGAGATCCACGCCCCGCTCACCCACGTCGGGCAGACCTTCACCCCCTTCGCGCCGCTCGCCGCCGCAGCCGGCGCCCTCTCGGTCACCACGACCTCCGCGAGCAAGGGCTGGAACCTCGCCGGCACGAAGTGCTCGGTGATCGTGGCGGCCGACGAGCGCGCGAACGAGACCCTGCGCCGCCTGCCGCCCGAGGTGGCGTGCCGCTCGAGCATTCTCGGACTGCACGCCAGCGTCGCGGCCTTCGTCGACGGACGCGACTGGCTCGACCGCGCCATCGCGCAGTTCGAGGCCAACGACCGTCTGCTCGCCCAGCTGGTCCGGGATCGCCTGCCCGGTGTGCGCCGCACCCGCCCGCGGGCCGGCTACCTGGCCTGGCTCGACTTCCGCGACGCCGGGCTCGGCGACGACCCCAGCCGCCGCATCCTGTTCGATGCCCGCGTCGCGCTGAACAACGGCGCGTCGTTCGGCGAGGGCGGATCCGGGCACGCGCGTCTCAACCTCGCCTGCGCCCCGGACACCATCCGCGAGGCCGTCGACCGGATCGCCCGCATACTTCCCGCCACAGCACCGAAGAAGGCCATATGAGCACCGCATCCCAGGTCGAACCGCCCGTCTACGACTGGGAGGGGTTCGGATTCGACACCCGCCAGGTGCACGCCGGCGAATACCCCGACAAGAACCACGGCCTCCGGGTGCCGCCGATCGCCCTCTCGGCGGGGTACCTGTTCGAGGACTTCGACGACCAGGTGAGCCGCTTCGACGGCAGCATCCACTGGCGCGCCGAGGAGCATCCGGGGCACGAGGATCCCGAGGGCTTCTCCCCCAGCGAACATCGGGCTGGTGAGCCCGGAGCAGTTCACCGCCAAGGCTTCGCCTTGTCGCCGAGTGAACATGCTCCCATCTACTCCCGCCAGGGCAACCCGTCGAACTGGGTCGCCGAGGAGCGTCTCGCCTCCCTCGAGGGCGGTGTGGTGTCGGTGGCGGTGTCGAGCGGCCAGGCGGCCATCTCGGCCGCGCTGTTCGCGCTCGCCCAGCAGGGGGATCACATCGTCTCGACCGGCTCGATCTACGGCGGGACGCGTATCCTCTTCGGCCGCAGCTTCAAGCGCTTCGGCATCGAGTTCGACTACGTGTGGGACGCCGAGGACGACGACGCGTGGGAGCGCGCGATCCGCCCGAACACGAAGGCGATCTACACCGAGACGATCCCGAACCCCCGCAACGACATCACGGATCTGCGCCGCATCGCGGAGGTCGCGGCGCGCTACAACCTGCCCGTCGTGGTGGACAACACGGTCGGCACGCCCGCGCTGATCCGGCCGTTCGAGCACGGCGCGAACATCGTGGTGCACTCGACCACCAAGTTCCTCACGGGGCACGGTTCGGCCGTGGGCGGTGCGATCGTCGACGGCGGCACCTTCGACTGGGAGGCCGCCGAGCGCGCCGGCCGATCCTACCCGCTCATCACGCAGTCCTCGCGGCCGGGCGTCGCCTCGATGCTCGATCGCTTCGGCGCCGGAGCCTACGCGCGCGCCGTGCGCGAGTCCGTCGTCAACGACATCGGCCCCACGCTCTCCCCGCTGCACGGCTTCCTGCTGCACCAGGGCATGGAGACGCTCTCGCTGCGCATGGAGCGCCACGTCGCCACGTCGCTGAGCATCGCGGCCTGGCTCGAGGAGCAGCCCGAGGTCGAATCCGTGGACTACGCCGGGCTTCCCTCGAACCCCCTGCACGGGCTCGCCGTGCGCGACTACGGCGCCGACGCGGACGGCCGCGGGCTCACCGGGTCGGTGTTCGGCGCGACCGTGCGCGGCGGCGTCGACGGGGCGCGCGCCTTCGTCAACGGGCTGCGCGTGTTCTCGCGCATGACCGGCATCGGCGACACCCGCTCGATGGTGCTCCACCCGCTCACGTCGACGCACGGCACCTTCGCACCCGAGATCAACGAGCGGCTCGGGATCACGCCCGGCCTGCTGCGCCTCTCGATCGGCCTCGAGTCGGCCGACGACCTGATCCGGGATCTGCGCAGCGCGCTGGATCGGGTGGCCGCGCTCTGACGGGACACCCCGCCGGTTGAGCGGAGCGCCCTCGATCGATTTCGGCCGAAACCCGACTTCGCGCGTCAGTAGTTGTCACCAAACCGAGCAACCTACTGGACGCGCGAAGAGGGGTTCGAGGGAGGGGAGGCGGTGCTCCGAAGCTGTTGGGAAAGCGCCGAGGATCCTCGGTGTCGACGCGCCGGCGCTCGCTCAGCCCGTGGAGGGCAGGCTCAACGGCCGAGCGCCCCGCGCGCCGCCTCGACCGCCTCCGGGCTCGCGGCGTACTGGTGCTCGGCGGCGGGGAACGCACCCTCGCGCACCTCGCCGGCGTAGGCGGTGATGGCGGCGACCGTGTCCTCGCCGATCGCCGCGTAGCGCTTCACGAACTTGGCGGCGCGGCCCTCGGTGATGCCGAGCAGGTCGTGCAGCACGAGCACCTGGCCGTCGGCGGATCCCGCGCCGATACCGATGATCGGGATCCGCAGAACCTCCTTCAGCAGATTGGTGATCTCAGCGGGAACGGCCTCGACGACCACGCAGAACGCGCCCGCATCCTGCACTCCGATCGCCTCCTCGACGACGCGCACCGCGCTCTCGGTCGTGCGCCCCTGCGCGCGCAGGCCGCCCAGCGCGGTCGCGGTCTGCGGCGTGAGCCCGACGTGCCCGACCACCGGAACGCCCGCGGCCACGATGGCCCTGATGCGGTCCAGGCGATCCTCGTTGCCGCCCTCGAGCTTGACGGCGTCGGCGCCCGCCTCCTTCGCGAAGCGCACCGCCGTCTCGACGGCCTGGGCGTTCGAGACCTCGGTCGAGCCGAACGGCACGTCGCACACCAGGAACGCGGACTCGGTGCCGCGGCGCACCGCCTTCGCGAGCACGAGCATCTCATCGGTGGTCACCGAGACCGTCGAACTGTGCCCCAGCACCACCTGAGCGCCGGAGTCGCCGACGAGCACCATGTCCACCCCCGCTCGGTCGGCGGCGCGGGCTCCCGGGTAGTCGTAGGCGGTCACCATCACGATGGGCTCGCCGGCGGCGCGCTTCTCATGCAGCATCGGGATCGTCATCCGTGGCATGTCATTCCTCCTCATCGGGACGCCTGCGGATCGCCCTCCGCGATCCGCAGCACTGCGTTGTCGATCAGCCGCACCTCACCCGCTCGCACGGCGATGGCGAGCAGGGCGGAGGCCTCGATGCGATCCAGCGCCTCGAGGGTCTCCGGGTGCACGACGGCGACGTACTCCACCTCGAGACCGGCCTCGTGCAGCATCTCCTCCGCACGCGCCCGCAGCAGTCCGGCGTCGCGCTCGCCGGCTGCGGTCGACTCGGCGGCGGCCTCGAGAGCGCGCGGGATCGCGAGCGCACGCTGCCGCTCCCGGGCGCCGAGGTGCACGTTGCGGCTGGAGCGGGCCAGGCCGTCGGGATCGCGCGACGTGGGGCAGGCCACGATGCGAGTCGGGATACCGAGGTCGGCGACCATGCGGGTCACCACGAGCAGCTGCTGGGCATCCTTCCGGCCGAAGTAGGCGGAGTCCGGGAGCGCCGCGAGCAGCAGCTTCGAGACGACCGTGGCGACGCCGTCGAAGTGGGAGGCCCCGCGGGCTGCGCCCTCGAGAGTCTCGGTGAGCGGACCCGTCACTCGCACGCTGGTGGCGAATCCCTGCGGGTACATCTCGGCGGCCTCGGGCGCGAAGATCAGGTCGACCCCCGCCTCGGCGGCGAGCGCGGCGTCGCGCTTCTCCTGCCGCGGATAGGCGGCGAGGTCGGCGGCCTCGTTGAACTGCGTCGGGTTGACGAAGATGGAGAGCACGACCGTGTCGTTCTCAGCGCGGGCCGCGCGCACGAGCGAGAGGTGCCCCTCGTGCAGCGCGCCCATCGTCGGCACCATGCCGACGCGGCTCGGCGCCGATCCGGCACCCGCGGAGCCCGCGCCCCGGGCCGCGGCCAGCGCCTCGCGCAGTTCGGCGATCGTGCGCACGATCCTCATGACCCGCTCCTCTCGGACTCGCCCGTCGAGCGGAGCACAGCGGAGTCGGAACTCATCCCGTTCTTCGGCTCCCGCCCGTATTTCGGATCGGGCGTGGGGATCTGATCCGCGGCATCGGTGAGGGCCGAAGTCCGGGTTTCGACTCGCTTCGCTCGCTCGACCGGCGAGGGGTCGCCCGCGGCGAGCTCGCGCGCGGCATCCGCGAGCGCGTCGAACAGCTCGAGGCGCTGGGGCAGTCGATCCGCCACCGCGTCCCGCTGAGCCGCCACCGTGGCCTCATCGCCTCGCGCGATGGGTCCGGTCAGCGCGGCGGCGGCGCCGAGCTCGGCCCAGTTGCGCAGAGCGGCCTGCGCGAGCGGCACCAGAGCCTCGCGCGGCACCCCGGCGCTCTCGGCCAGCCGCTCGGCGAAGCCCTCGAGCACCACGAGGTAGTTCGAGGCCGCCGAGGCCGCCGCGTGATAGGCGGCCCGATCCTCGTCCGCCACTCGGAAGGACTGCATGCCCAGCAGCCGGGCCAGCTCGAGCGCGGCCTCCAGAGCCCGCTCGCTCGAACCGTCGATCGCGGCGTGAGCCCCCGCGAACGCGCCTCCGGCTCCGGTCACCGTGAGCAGCGGGTGCAGGCTGAATGCCTCGTGCGGGTGCAGCACCCCGAGGCCGGTCGCGCCCGAGAGATGGCCCACCAGGCGGCCGGGCTCGACGACGGCCGCGGCCTCGGCGATCGCCGCGTCGGGCACCGCGAGCAGCACGACGTCGGCATCCGATCCGGAGACTCCACGGCCGCCCAGGGGCAGCAGGTCCGCCCCCGCCGCGCGCAGAGCCTCCGTGAGGGCCGTGCCCATGCGGCCCCGGCCGACGATCTGAATGCGCATGCGCGCTACAGCTCCATCCCGTACAGGTTGGGCTCGGGCGCCAGGATGACGCCGAACTCCTGCTGCACCCGCTGCACCACGAGGCGCGCGAGCTCGGCCACGTCGGCCGCCGACGCGCCGCCGCGGTTGGTGATGGCGAGCGTGTGCTTCGACGAGATCGCCGCTCCCGAGCCCGGGAGGCGGAACCCTCGCACGACCCCCGCGTTCTCGATGAGCCATGCGGCGGAGAGCTTCACCATGCGCTCGGGCTCGGCCTGCGGCACCCGCAGCGGCACCCCCGCCGCGAGCTCCTCGAAGCTGGTCAAGGCCGGGGCCGATTCGTCCTTGCCGAGAGGGAACCGCGGCGCGTGCGCGGGCAGCTGCCGTGAGAAGTGCTCGGAGACGATGGGGTTCGTGAAGAAGGATCCCGCGCTCCAGCTGTCGTGATCCTCGGGATCGAGCACCATGCCCTTCGAAGCGCGCAGCCGCAGCACCGAGTCGCGCAGCTGCCGCAGGGGCACACGATCGCCGATCTCGACGCCGAGCGCGCCGGCGAGCTGCGCGTAGCGGACCGGTGCCGAGAGCGGGCCGCCGCCGGCGGCCGGGTCCGCATCGCCGGCGCGTGCGTCGCCGAGCAGCAGGTCGATCGACAGCACGACCCCCTCGAGACCGCGCTTGATCGCCGAGTCGCGGTAGCCCAGCTGCAGCTCCTCGGCCGTCATGCGACGCACCTCGCCGCTCTCCCGATCGAGGAACTCGATCGAGTGCAGCACGTCCGACAGCTCCTGACCGTATGCGCCGATATTCTGCACCGGCGCCGCCCCCGCGAGACCGGGGATGCCCGAGAGCGCCTCGATGCCCGACCAGCCGCGATCCACGCAGGTGGCCACCAGGTGGTCCCAGTCGTGCCCGGCCTGCACCCGCAGATGCACACCGCCGGGGTTCTCCCCCTCGTCGATGCGGGCGATCCCGGTGGTGCGCACGAGCAGCACGGCGCCCGGATACCCCTCGTCGCTGACGACGGTGTTGGAGCCGCCCCCGAGGAGCAGCCAGGGATCGCCGTCGTCCCAGAGCTCGGTCGCGTAGCGCACGAGATCCTCGGAGCTGTGGGCGACCAGGATGCGCTCGGCGGGGCCGCCGACCCGCATGGTCGTCAGCTCGGAGAGCGGGGTTCCGTCGCCGATCGGCTCGGGAACGATGTCGGGAAGCGTCACTCGAACGCCACCGAGAGCTGCGACTTGCCCAGCACGGTCGCGCCGTCGAAGACGACCTTGAGGTCGATGCGGGCGGTGCGCAGCGACTCGTCGAGCGCGCCGACGGTCGCCGTGACCGTGACCGCCGCGCCGTCGGCCGGGTCGACCGGCACGGGGCGGGTGAAGCGCGACTGGAAATCGATGACGCGGCCCGCCGTGCCGAGCCAGTCGGTGGCAACGGATCCTGCGACGCCCATCGTGAGCATGCCGTGGGCGAGCACGCCGGGCAGCCCGACCGAGACGGCGACGTCGTCGCGGTAGTGGATGGGGTTGAAGTCGCCCGAGGCGCCCGCGTAGCGCACGAGGCGATCACGGGTGAGCAGCAGTTCGCGCTCGGCGACGACCTGACCGAGCGACAGCTCTGCGAAGACCGGGGTGCTCATGGGTTACTCCTCTCCCCGGACGACGAGTGTCGAGATGGCGGTGACGACGTGCTCACCCGCGGCATCGACGATCTCGCTCGAGGCCGTCACCATGGAGTGGCCGCCGAGCTGCTTCACCGCGGCGATGGTGAGCGTCGCGGTGAGCTCGTCTCCCGCGACGATCGGGCGCGTGTACGTGAAGCGCTGGTCGCCGTGCACGACGCGCGAGAAATCGACCCCGGCCTCGTCGTCCGCGAGCAGCTGGGCCAGCGTCGCCTCCTGCACCACGACCGCGAAGGTCGGGGGCGCGACGACATCGGCGTAGCCGGCCGCACGAGCGGCCTCCGCGTCGAGATGGAGCGGAGAGGCGCTCAGCACCGCGCGGGCGAACTCGCGCACCTTCTCACGGCCGACGAGGTACGGGGCGGTCGGCGGGTACACCCGCCCTTGGATCTCTGGATTCACCACGCCGCAAGTCTACCGCGGGCGCCATTCCCCGACTTCGCGAGCCGTCGCGCACGGAAACGGAAGGCACTCGGCCGTCGCGCGGTCTAGTCCCGCCGCATGCCGTCGAGCGCCGTCGCGACGAGCCGCTCGACGTAGGCATCGTCCAGAGGCCCGCTGCGCAGCAGCCACCGGTTCAGCACGGGTCCCCAGATCAGGTCGACGGCGATCTCGAGGTCGAGCTCTCCGGCGATCTGGCCGGCTTCCTGGGCGCTGCGCAGCCGCCGCATCTTCGCCTCGCGGAGCGGCCGGTCGAGACGCTCGTGGTAGGCCTCGGCGAGTTCGGCGTCGTGCGCGATCTCGGTGGCGAGTGCCCGCATCGGTTCGGACAGCCTCGGATCGTTCAGCTCCGCCACGGTCGCGCGCAGCACGAGCGCCAGATCCGCGCGGAGGTCGCCCGTGTCCGGCAGCGCGGGGAGGCCGTCGGCTCCCTCGCTGAGCTGCAGGAACGCGTCGAAGAGCACCGCCGCCTTCGACGGCCACCACCGGTAGATGGTCTGCTTGCCCACGCCGGCGCGCGCCGCGATGCCCTCGATGCTCAGCCGCTGGTACGGCATCTCCTGGAGGAGTTCGAAGGTCGCGTCGAGCACCGCGCGACGCGACTTCTCGTTGCGTCGGGCCGGATCCGGATTCGCCATACCCCCAGAGTAGCAACAAGACGAGACGTTGCGTATTGCGACTTGAGGAGCCTCGTGCTACGTTTCGATGAGGCGAGACGACCCGTCTCGTCTCACGAAAGGAGCGATCATGCGACAGTCACCCGTAGAGTCCCGGGTCTGGTTCATCACGGGCGCCAGCCGCGGGATCGGCCGCGCGCTCGCCACCGCGGCCCTCGACCGCGGCGATCGCGTCGTCGCCGCCGCCCGCACCGCGAACGCGGACGCATTCGATGCCCGGCACGGCGACCGCCTGCTCGCGCTGAGCCTCGATGTCACCGACCGCGACGCTGTCATCCGAGCGGTAGCCACCGCCGCTGAGCACTTCGGCCGCCTCGATGTCGTGGTCAACAACGCCGGGAACATGTCCATGGGCATGATCGAGGAGTTCACCGAGGATCAGGCGCGAGCGCAGTTCGAGGTGAACCTGTTCGGCGCGCTGTGGGTCAGCCAGGCGGTGATGCCGCACCTCCGTCGGCAGGGTTCCGGTCGCATCCTGCAGATCTCGAGCATCGCGGCGCTCGGCGCCTTCCCGAGCACGGGGCTGTACAGCGCGAGCAAGTTCGCGCTGGAGGGGCTGAGCGAAGCGCTGGCGGCCGAAGCCGCGGGGTTCGGGATCGCGGTCACCATCGTGCAGCCCGGCGGCTACTGGACCGATCTCTACTCGAACATGGCCACCACGACACCCAATCCCGCATACGCTCCGTTGCGCGCCGAGATGGAGAAGCAGTGGGCCGAGGGATCGATCGACAGCGATCCGCGACTCGCGGCCGAAGCGATTCTCACCCTCGTCGAGGCCGAGAACCCGCCGCTCCGACTGCTGCTCGGCAGCATGGTCTACGACCTCGCCCACGAACTCTCCCGGCAGAGGACCGAGACCTGGGCCGCCTGGGAAGAGGTCAGCCGCGCGGCCGAGCACGCGATCCCGCAGCCCGGCTCCACCGCCGGTTGAGCGGAGACCGACGTCGGCAGTCCGGCGATCCTCGATTTCGATACTTCGACTCGTCGCTGCGCTCCTCGCTCAGCACGGCGCTCGCTCCGCTCGCTCAATCGGCGGACACCACAGCCGCCGGTTGAGCGGAGCGGAGCGGAGTCGAAACCCCGACCGCTACTTCTTGCCGCCGAGCAGCCCGCCCAGCAGGTCACCGAGCCCGCCGCCCGAGGAAGAGCCGGAGGATCCGGATCCACCGCCCAGAAGGCCGCCCAGCAGATCGCCGAGATCCCCGCCCGAGGAGCCGGAGCTGGAGCCGGCGCCCGCCGATCCCGACCCGCCTCCGCCGAGCAGTCCGCCCAGCAGATCGCCCAGCACACCCCCGAGGCCGCCGCCCGCGGAGCTCGTCGAGGCCGTCGTGCTCGCTGCCGAGCCGCCCAGCTTGCCCGCGAGGAACTGCATGACGAGCGGAGCCAGCAGCGGCAGCAGCTGCGGAATCAGGTCGGAGATCACCGAGCTGCCCGAGTTCGCGCCCAGCGCCTTCGCCACGTCGTCCTTCTGATCGCCCAGCACGTGCTTCACGATCTTCTTGCCGTCCTCGGCGTCGATCGCCTCGAGCGAGAGCTTCTTCGCCGACGGCTCGTGCTGCTGCACGGCGCGGGCGAGGCTGTCCGCACCGTCCGAGGCGCTCGCGTTGACCGCCATCCCGCCGATCAGACCGGGCAGCGCCTGCCGCACCGCGGCCTCGACCGTGCTCTCATCGACCCCGAACTTCGCCGCCAGATCCCCGATGGGCACCTGCTGTAGCAGCGTTTCGACTTCAGACTTGCCTGCCATGTGATTCCCTCCGTCGGGATTGCGGTTACATTGCCGGCGCCCGGTCGGATCGTCGGCTTCTCCGAGAGTAACGCGCCCGGCGCGCTCGCGAACCCCTCCCGCAGGTTTTATGCCCGTCGGCAACGAATCGTGGAAAGGTTTGTGGCCTATATCCAAGGCTCTCCCCCCTCCCTGGAATAGGCTGTAATCCATGTCGCGCATCCGTAAAGTGCTCATCGCCAACCGTGGCGAGATCGCCGTCCGTATCATCCGCGCCGCCGCAGACAGCGGCATCGCCTCCGTGGCCGTCTACGCCGACCAGGATCGGGACGCCATGCACGCGCAGCTCGCCGACGAGGCGTACGCGTTGAACGGCACCACCAGCGCCGATACCTACCTGGTGATCGACAAGATCCTCGGCGTCGCCCGCCGCTCGGGCGCCGACGCGGTGCACCCCGGCTACGGTTTCCTCGCCGAGAACGCCGACTTCGCCCGGGCCGTCATCGCCTCGGGACTCACCTGGATCGGGCCGGGCCCCGAAGCCATCGAGCGCCTGGGCGACAAGGTCTCGGCCCGCCACGTCGCCGAGAAGGTCGGAGCCCCGCTCGCCGCGGGAACGAGCGATCCGGTCGCGGGCGCCGACGACGTGCTCGCCTTCGCCGACGAGGTCGGCCTGCCCATCGCCATCAAGGCGGCGTTCGGCGGCGGCGGCCGCGGCCTGAAGGTGGCCTACGAGCGCGACGAGGTGGCCGAGCTCTTCGAGTCGGCCACGCGCGAGGCCGTCGCGGCGTTCGGCCGCGGCGAGTGCTTCGTCGAGAAGTACCTCGAGAAGCCGCGCCACGTCGAGACCCAGTGCCTCGCCGACCAGCACGGCAACGTCGTCGTGGTGTCGACGCGCGACTGCTCGCTGCAGCGCCGCCACCAGAAGCTCGTCGAGGAGGCGCCGGCGCCGTTCCTCACCGATGAGCAGAACGAGAAGCTCTACGCGGCGTCGAAGGCGATCCTCAAGGAGGTCGGCTACGTGGGAGCCGGCACCTGCGAGTTCCTCGTCGCCAAGGACGGCACGGTGTCGTTCCTCGAGGTGAACACCCGCCTGCAGGTCGAGCACCCGGTCTCCGAGGAGATCACGGGCATCGACCTGGTGCGCGAGCAGTTCCGGATCGCCGAGGGCGGCGTGATCGACTACGCGGATCCGGTGCCGCACGGCCACTCCTTCGAGTTCCGCCTGAACGGCGAGGATCCCGGCAACGGCTTCCTCCCGGCCCCCGGCCCGGTGGCGCTGTTCAAGCCCGCGGCCGGCCCCGGTGTGCGCGTCGACACCGGCGTCTCGACCGGCGACGTGGTCTCGGGGGCGTTCGATTCGATGCTCGGCAAGCTCATCGTCACGGGGGCGACTCGTGAAGAGGCGCTTCAGCGCGCCCGCCGCGCCCTCGACGAGTTCGAGATCCAGGGCCTGCCCACCGTGCTGCCGTTCCACCGCAAGATCGTTCGGGATCCCGCCTTCACCGCGCCCGATGGGCGCTTCGGGGTGTACACGCTCTGGATCGAGAGCGAGTTCGAGAACGACATCGAGCCCTGGGAGGGAGAGCTGTCGGCGATCGCGCAGGATCCGAAGCGCCGCACCGTCGCGGTGGAGGTCTCCGGGCGCCGCATCGAGGTGACCCTGCCCGCAACACTGCTGCCGCTCGTCGACCAGGAGGTGACCCGCGGTCCCGCCCCCAGGCGCGCGAAGGGCGCGGGTGTCGCTACGGCCACCGGCGACGCCGTGGCCGCCCCCATGCAGGCGACCGTCGTGAAGGTGGCCGTCGAGGAGGGCCAGCAGGTCTCCGAGGGCGACCTGGTGGTGGTACTCGAGGCGATGAAGATGGAGCAGTCGATCTACGCGCACCGCGACGGCTCGGTGTCGGGCATCGATGCGCCGATCGGGCAGACCGTGCCGAACGGCCACCTGCTGCTCAGCATCGTCGACCCCGCCTGAGGCGCGGCGACTCGTCGACCCCGCCTGCGGGCGCCGGGTCCCTCGGCCCTGCCCGTGGGAGGGACCGAGGGGCCCGGCGCGAGGCCCCCGCGTCAGAACACCCAGTCGGCGCCCGCCGCGACGGGCCAGGACCACGCCGTCGCGGCCCGCGCCAGCGCCTCGGGCCGGCGCACCGTGACGAGCCCCGCCTGCGCGAGCGCCGCGAGCGAGACGGCCCCGAGGTGCGCGGCACCGAGCTCCCGGATGTCGAGCACGAGGTCGGCCTCGGCCTCGCTGCGCGACACCTCGACCGCGCCGTGCGCCTCCGCCCGCACCCGCCACCGTCCCGCGTTCTGCGGCAGCAGGGCGTCCGTCACCTCGAGCACCGCGTCGACGGGTGCGGCGTAGCGACGGTCCGAGAGCGCTCGGGGAAGATCGAGGATCCTGATCCACTGCAGATCGTTCGTCACCGGCATCGCTCCCCGGGCATCGACGAGAAGCGACAGGATCGGATCGTCGACCGGCAGCGGGCCGGTCTCGACGCGGGCCATGAGGTCGAGGTCGAGCAGCACCGACCACAGGCGGTGCGCCGCAGCGGCGTCGAGCGCCACGGCGTCGCGCAGCTGCACCGTCCCGTCCGCGGTGTTCCGGTTCCAGAGGGACTTCCGCCGGAAGCGGGCGTAGCCGCGCGGTGCGCCGGAGGCGTCGCGCACGATGAGCACCCGCTGCGTCTCCTGCCCCCGATGCAGCTCGGGCGGATCCTGATCCGCGGCGCGCCGCAGCTCCGGCGTCTCCCAGCTCGCCCACCCCGGCCGCCCGATCCCCTCGGGCACGCGCGCATACTCGCGGTGCAGCGCCGCGATCTCGTCTCCGTGGCGGGCGGCGTCCCACTCCGCGAGCTCGACGCGGAGCTCGTCGGCGCCGGGCACGGGACGCAGCCCCGCCCCGCGCGGAATCGTCAGCGAGACCTGCGACGCCGCCATGCCGTATCCGAACCGGCCGTAGATCGCGGCCTCGGCCGCGTTGAGTCCTGAGAAGGCCTCCCCGCGCTCGAGGCAGTCGGCGAAGTGGTGCGCGATCATCTCGCGCAGGATCCCGCGCCGGCGATGCCCCGGATGCACCGCCACCCAGGTGAGCCAGCCGCAGGGCGCTTCGGCCCCCGGCACGGGAAACTCCCGCAGCGCGTAGGCGCCGTACATCGCGGCGAACTCCCCGCTCAGCGCCGCGTCGTGCTCCACCGCCCAGGTGCGGCCCCAGGGAATGGGATGCTCCACGGCGAGCAGATCCTCGAGCGGGATCTCCGTGGGGAACGCCCAAGAGTCGAGTCGCAGCACCTGCTCCAGGTGGCCGCGGTCTTCGAGGCGGGTGAAGCGGTAACCGTCGGGGAGCGTCATGCTCTCCAGTATCCCGGATCCGAAAAGTTACAACTGTGTCACAATCATCGAACAGACACACAGGTGTGGCGTATCGCACCGCGTAAAATACGTTGAGTCTCTGAATGATTCGATATTTGGACAAGGAAGTCACATAATGACACAACTGGTCGCCGCCAGCTCCACCCGAGAGCGCCGGAAGGTCGTCGCAGCATCGGTGATCGGCACCACTATCGAGTGGTACGACTTCTTCATCTACGCGTTCGCCGCCAACCTCGTGCTGGCCAAGCTCTTCTTCGAGCCGGCGGGTGAGAGCATGATGCAGATCCTCTCGCTGCTCACCATCGGCCTCTCCTTCCTCTTCCGCCCGCTCGGCGCCTTCCTCGCCGGCCACTTCGGCGACAAGCTCGGCCGCCAGCCGATGCTCGTCATCACGCTGCTGCTCATGGGCGTCGCGACCGTCGGCATCGGGCTGCTGCCCACGTACGACGCGATCGGTCTCGCCGCACCCGTCATCCTGATCCTGCTCCGCATCCTGCAGGGCCTCTCGGCCGGCGGCGAGTGGGGCGGCGCGGTGCTGATGTCGGTCGAGCACGCGCCGAAGGGCAAGCGCGGCCTCTACGGCATCTTCCCCCAGCTCGGCGTGCCCTTCGGCATGCTGCTCGCCTCGGCCATGCTCGCGATCATGCGCGTCGTCGCACCGGGCGACGCCTTCGAGGAGTGGGGCTGGCGCGTGCCGTTCCTGTTCTCGGTCGTGCTGATCGTCGTGGGCTTCATCATCCGCAAGACGGTCGACGAGTCGCCGGTCTTCAGCGAGATCAAGCAGACCCGCCAGCAGGAGTCGGCGCCCATCGTGCAGGTGTTCAAGATGCACCTGCCGCTCGTCATCCTGAGCGCGCTGCTCTTCGCCGGCAACAACGCCGTGGGCTACATGCTCACCGGCGGCTACGTGCAGGGTCTCGCGTCGCGCCCCGAGGACCAGGGCGGCCTGGGCTACGACCCGGTGCAGGTGCAGCTCGCGGTGCTGACCGCGGCCATCGTGTGGGCGATCTTCACCTTCCTCTCGGGCCCGCTCTCCGACCGCTACGGGCGCAAGCCGATCATGAACCTCGGCTGGATCGTGCAGGCGCTGGGCGTCATCCCGCTCTTCCAGTTCGTGTTCAACGGCGGCGTCGGCGGCGTGCTCCTCGGTACCTGCCTGCTCGCAGTGGGCCTCGGCCTCACCTACGGCCCGGCCGCGGTGTGGTTCGCCGAGAGCTTCCCGGCATCCGTGCGCTACTCGGGCATCTCGATCAGCTACGCGCTGGGCGGCGTCATCGGCGGAGCGTTCGCGCCCACCATCGCGCAGCTCCTGCTGCAGTCGTTCGGCACGACCTGGGCGATCGTCGTCTACCTGCTCGTCATGACGTCGCTCGGGCTGTTCGCGAGCCTGACGCTGAAGGATCGCTCCAACATCCCGCTCGATCTCGAGTTCGAGCGCAGCGGGCAGTGGAAGAGCTGGACCCCCGCCAAGACCGAGGCGTAGCGCTTCCGCTCCCTCAGCCTCGCTCTGAATCTCAGCCTCGAACGGGGTCGTCCGCGCAACGCGGGCGGCCCCGTTCGCCGTTTCAGCGAGACAGCCCGTTCACGTTTCGCCCCGGCACCGGACCAAATGGGAGTCGCGTTCTGTCGCTTCGTTCTGAACGTTGCGGCAGAACGCGACTCCCGCTTTCGTCTAGACGGCAGCGCCGGGCCGCAGCGGCGAGTGCTGCTGCACCCAGCTGTACATCGCCACCGCCGCCGCCGCGCTCGCGTTGATCGAGCGGGTCGACCCGTACTGCGTGATCTCCACGACGGCCTCTGCCGCGGCGATCGCCTCCTGGGTGAGCCCCGGCCCCTCCTGCCCGAACAGCATCACGCAGCGCTCGGGCCACTCGAAGGTCTCCATGGGCACGCAGCCCGGCACGTTGTCGATCGCGATGATCGGGATCCCCTCGGCCGCGGCCCAGGCCGCGAGCGCGTCGACCCCCTCCCGGTGCACGACGTGCTGGTAGCGGTCGGTGACCATGGCCCCGCGCTTGTTCCACCGGCGCCGGCCCACGATGTGCACCGTGTCGGCGGCGAACGCGTTGGCGCTGCGCACGATCGACCCGATGTTCATGTCGTGCTGCCAGTTCTCGATGGCCACGTGGAACGGGTGGCGGTGCTCGTCGAGGTCGGCCACGATGGCCTCCATGCGCCAGTACCGGTAGCGGTCGACCACGTTGCGGGTGTCGCCGTGCTCGAGCAGCTCGGGGTCGTAGTGATCCTCGCTCGGCCACGCATCGCGCCCACCGGGCCACGGGCCCACCCCCGCCGTCGTGCGCTCGGGGTGCTGGGGCGCTGGGGCGGCGGGTGCGGCGGCCGATTCGGGATCGCGGGTCTGAGTCACCCGCCTATTCTCGCAGTCCGGCAGCGGCCCGGGATCCTCCATCGACACGCTCACACGGTGGACGGCGACAGGCTCAGGGCGAGGAACCGGCGCAGAAGGCGGCGCGGCGTCAGGCCGGGAGCGGCTCGAGCCTGAACGGAGCACGATCGGTGATCGCGGGCTCGGCGTCGGTCTCGAACACGAGATATCCCTGCGAGTGGCCCTGCACCGTGCGGATGTCGCTCTTCAGTACGCGGATGTCCGGCGCGAGCCGGGAGACCTCAGCGATCCCGATGGGCGCGTCGCCGTCGAAGCGGATGACGTAGCGGTGCCGTGCCAGTCGGGGCATCTCGGCGACTGCGGCCTCGATGTCACCGAGGCGATCGCGGCGCGCGGCGCGCACCAGCTCGGCTGTGACGGGATGCGCCGGGTCGCTGAAGATGCGCCAGGTGGGCCCCTGCTCGACCACTCGGCCGCCGTCGACGATCGCCACCGAATCGGCGATCTCCTCGACCACCGACATCTCGTGCGTGATGAGCACGACCGTCACCCCGCGGTCGCGGTTGATGCGCCGGATCAGCCCGAGAATGGAGCGGGTCGTCTCGGGGTCGAGCGCCGAGGTGGCCTCGTCCGACAGCAGGATCTCGGGGTCGTGCACCAGAGCGCGGGCGATGGCCACGCGCTGCTTCTGCCCGCCCGACAGTCCCGCCGGGTAGGCGTGCGCCTGATCCACGAGCCTGACGAGGGCGATCAGCTCGGCGACCCGACGGTCGATCTCGTCCTCGGACGTCCCCGCGAGACGCAGCGGCAGCGCAACGTTCTGCCACACGGTCTTCGACGTCATCAGGCTGAAGTGCTGAAAGATCATGCCGGTCTTGCGGCGCTGCTCCGCGAGCTCGGCACCACGGGCGCCGGTGACCGGGACGCCGTCGATCAGCACCTCGCCCGAGTCCGGCTCGGCGAGCAGGTTGATGGTGCGCAGCAGCGTCGACTTGCCGGCGCCACTGCGCCCGATCACTCCGAAGATCGAGCCGCCCGGGATATCGAGGTCGACGCCGTCGAGCGCGTGGAACTCCCCCTTGCCGCGGCCACGGGTGAAGGTCTTGCGCAGGCCGCGCAGGGAGATGGATCCGCGGGCGGGCGCGACCAGTTCCTGTCCGATCGCGCCGCCCGCATCGTCCTCGTTCTCAGAACGCGACATCGATGGAGCCCTCGTACTCGGCGAGGATGAACTCCCGCACCGCCTCCGAGTTGAGGGCTTCGTTCAGCGCCACGATGCGGGGATCCTCGACGAGTTCCGGACGTGTCACGAGGTACTCGGAGTAGAGCTCATTACCCTTGTCGGTGAAGATCGCGCTGAGCGGATCAATACCCACGTCGAGTGCGTAGTTGGCGAACACGAAGGCGACGTCGACCTGGTCGATCGAGCGGGCCAGCTGCGCCCCCTCGAGCTCGGTGATCTTCAGCTCGCGCGGGTTCTCGACGATGTCGTTGATGGTCGAGCTGGGATCACCCGGGTTCGCGAGCACGATGAGCCCCTCCTGCTCGAGCAGTGTGAGGGCGCGGCCCGCGTTGACCGGGTCGTTCGGGATCGCGATGCTGGCACCGTCGGCGACCTCGTCGAGGCTGTCGAACTCGTCGGAGAAGGCGCCGAAGGGCTCGATGTGCACGGGGACCGTGGGCACCAGGTCGGTGCCGTTCTCGGCGTTGTAGTTGTCGAGGAACGGGAGGTACTGGTAGTAGTTGGCGTCGAGCTGGCCGGACGCCAACTGAGCGTTGGGCTGGATGAAGTCCTGGAACACCACGATCTCGAGCTCGATGCCCTGCTCCGCGAGGATCGGCTTCACGACCTCGAGCACCTCGGCGTGGGGCACGGGCGTGGCACCCACGACGAGCCTCTGCGTCGCCTCGGCACCGCCTCTCGGGATGAGGAGCGCGGCAAGGATCGCGGCGGCCGCGATGACGGCGAGGATGACCGCGATGAGGACACCGCGCTTCTTCGACTTGCCGCGGCGGGCTGCGGCGTCCGCGGCCAGCGACTGGGCGTCGTCGCCCGTGCCGGCGGGCTCTGTGGTGCTGCTCATGAGTTCTCCTCTGGATCATGCGGTGGAATCGTGCGTCGAGATCGCGCCGTCGCCCGCTCGGTGCCGCTCGGAGCGGAGCGGTGCACTGCATGAATGGTAGGGGCGACGCACGCCCTCGCATTGTTTCGCGGTAATGATGAGAAATATTCGCGGGCGTTATGTCCGCGGGTGGCGATGATGGTCAGCATGGACCGCTATCTGCCCAACGTGCACTGGCCCGAGATCGCCGAGGCTCTCGGCGAGACCGTGGTGATGCTCGTCGTCGCACTCGCCTGCACGGTGGTGCTCGCGCTGCCGCTCGGGATCCTCATGTACCTGAGCGGCAAGGGGCACATCCGCAGCAACCCGCTCGTGCACGGTGTGCTCTCCGCGGTCGTCAACATCATCCGCTCGGTGCCGTTCATCATCGTGATGATCGCCGTGCTGCCGCTCACCGCACTGCTGGTGGGCACCACGCTCGGCGTCGCGGGCGCGATCCCGCCGATGGTGATCGCCGCGACCCCGTTCCTGGCCCGGCTCGTCGAGATCGCGCTGCGAGAGGTCGACCACAGTCTCATCGAGTGCGGGCAGTCGATGGCGGCGAGCACCCGGCAGATCGTGCAGTACATCCTGCTGCCGGAGGCGCGCCCAGCGCTGCTCGCGGGCATCACGGTCACCGCGATCGCGCTCATCGACTACACGGCCATGTCGGGCGTCCTCGGCGGCGGCGGACTCGGCGATCTCGCGATCCGCTACGGCTATCAGCGGTTCCAGACCGACGTCATGATCGTCACCGTCGTCATCCAGATCATCCTGGTGCAGGGGATCCAGCTGCTCGGCGACTGGGCGGTGCACCGCTTCAGCCGCGCCCGCCGCGCGTAGCGGCCGGTGCCGGGCGGAGTGACGACCGCCGGTTGAGCGACCGACGACGGGGGAGTCGGAACTGCGATTTCGACTCCGCTGCGCTCCGCTCAATCGGCGGGCGTGGCGGCACTACGCGCCGTCGATGCGCACCTGCGATGCCGGATGATCCGCGCCCGGCCGCGCGTCCGAGCCGCCCAGCTTCTCGCGCAGCGTGCCCGACTCGTATCCGCGCTTGAAGCGGCCGCGCGTCTGCAGCTCGGGCACGAGATGCTCGACGATGCCGCGCAGCGTCTCGGGCTGCGAGACCGCGGCGAGGTTGAATCCCGACACCCCGGTCTCCTCGACGATCTCCTCGATCGTGTCGGCGACGGTCCCGGCCGAGCCGACGATCACGGGGCCGTCGCCGCCGATCCTGGCGTAGTCGGCGATCTCGCGCGGTGTCCACACCCGATCGGGGTCGGCGTCGGTGAATGCGGCGAGCGCCGACTGGATCGCGTTGCTGCTGTGCCCGGCGAGCGGGGCATCGGGGTCGAGCTTCGCGAAGTCGATGCCGGTCCAGCCGGACATGAGCGTGAGCGCTCCCTCGGGCGAGGCCACCTCGAGGTACTCCTCGAAGAGCTGTCGCGCGTGGGCGTCGGTGTCCGACACGATGACGGTGAGCTGGTTGAGCACGGGCGGCGTCTGCGCACGGCCTGCCTCTGCGGCGGCCTCACGCACGGCCCGCACCTGCTTCTTCAGCACGGTGCGGGTCGGTGCTGCGACGAAGACGTGCTCGGCGTGCCTCGCGGCGAAGCTCACGCCCCGGGATGAGGCCCCCGCCTGGTAGATCACGGGGGTGCGCTGCGGCGACGGCTCGGAGAGGTGGAAGCCGGGCACGGTGAAGAACTCGCCGCGATGCCCGATGGAGTGCACGCGCTCGGGATCCGCGAAGACGCCCGTCGCGGCGTCGGCGACGATGGCGTCGTCATCCCAGCTGCGCTGCCACAGCTTGTAGCAGACCTCCAGGTATTCCTCGGCGATGTCGTAGCGGCGGTCGTGCGATACCTGGCCTTCGAGGCCGAGGTTGCGCGCACCGGAGCCGAGGTAGGAGGTGACCACGTTCCATCCGACCCGGCCCCCCGTGAGGTGGTCGAGCGTCGACATGCGCCGCGCGAACGGGAAGGGGTGCTCGAACGAGGTCGAGGCCGTGACCCCGAATCCGATGTGCTCGGTCACCGAGGCGAGCGCGGGCACCAGCTGCAACGGGTCGTTGACGGGAACCTGCACGCCTCCGGCGAGGGCCGCCTCCGGCCCTCCGCCGTAGACGTCGTAGGTGCCGAGCACGTCGGCGAAGAAGATCGCGTCGAGCAGGCCTGCCTCGGCGGTGCGGGCGATGTCGAGCCAGTAGGGCAGCTCGGTGTATCGCCGGCTCTGGTCGGCGGGGTGCCGCCACAGGCCCGGCGACAGGTGGCCAACCGTGTTCATGGTGAACAGGTTGAGGTGGATGCGCTGCTCGGCGCTCGGTTCAGCGCGCTGCTCGGTGCTCATGCTGTTCGGTGCCGCCTTCGAGGATCGGGATCGCGGGGTGGGACGCCGTCCGGCGTCACAGCCAGGAGTGACGAGCGGGCAGGGTCCCGTTGAGCACGTAGTCGCCGATGGCGTAGTTCTTCCAGCGCACGGGGTCGTGCAGCGTGTGCACGCGGGCGTTGCGCCAGAAGCGGTCGAGGCGCTTCTCCCCCAGCGTCGAACGGGTTCCTCCGAGCTCGAGCAGGCGGGTCGACGCCTCGAGGGAGACCTCGGTGGTGAGCACCTTCGCACGGGCCACCGCGATGGAGGCGGCCGCCACGTTGTGCTCGTCGGGGGCGGGCTTGGCCGCGTCGATCGCGCGGGCCGCCTCGCGGGTCAGCGCCTCGGCCGCGCGGATGTCGATGTCGAGGCGGCCGATGATGTTCAGGGACAGCGGATCCTTCGTCGCGGACTCGACACCGGCGTCGATCCACGGCCTCGACGCCCGGGTCGCCGCGAGGGTTTCGCGGAACGCGCCGCGAGCGATGCCGAGGTCGATCGCGGCGGTGGTGATCTGCGCGAGAGGGCCGGCCAGCGTGGGGTTGTCGTATTCCTTGTACATGGGGAACACCCGGCTCGCGGGAAGGCGCAGATCCTCGAGCACCACCGATCCGCTCGCCGTGGCGCGCTGGCCGAAGCTCGACCAGTCGTTGACGACGGTGAGGCCGGGCGCGTTCTTCTCGGCGAAGACGAGCAGCTCGAGGCCGTCCTCGTCGACGGCGAGCACGGGGATCCAATCGGCGTAGATCGACCCGGTGGAGTAGAACTTTCGGCCGTTCACGACGACCTCGTCCCCGTCGCGCACGAGCTTGGTCTGCAGATCGCCCACGTTCTTGCCGCCGAGCTCGCTGAAGGCGTTGGCGAAGCGGCTGCCCCGCAGCACGAGGCCGAAGAAGAACTCCTGCTGCTCGGCGGTGCCGCTCAGCCTGACATCCTCGACGAGGCAGAAGTGGTTCTGCGGGATCTGCGCGAGCGAGCTGTCGGCCTCGCCCACGATGGCGATGACCTCGGCCACCGTCTCGAGCGAGACGTCGGCGCCGCCGTGGCTCTTCGGCACGGTGATGGCCCACAGGCCTCGCTGCGAGAAGTCCTCGACGATATCCTGCGGGATCACCCGGTCGGCGTCGATCGAAGCGGCGCGCTCGAGCACCGAGTCCCTGAACTCTGCGGCCTGCGCGAGCGCTTCCTCATCGGAACGGATCACGTGAGCGGGTGACGACATGCCGGTCTCTCTTTCGCGGGGCCTGGCGGCTCGATCAGCGGATCCCCGGGGCGGCGGATCACGCTGCCTCAGTCTAGGTTTCCGGAATTCACCCGCCAGAGCAGTACGGGGTTTATTACACAATGTGTCCCGCCTCCCTCGTGAGCCGATCGAGCGGGGCGCAGCGGGGCGCACCGGGGTCGGAATCACCGCCTGCGGGCGCCTGAGGTTTCGACTTCCGCTCCGTCGTCGCCCCGCTCGGCCGGGGGCGTGCTGAGACTCCGCCCGTTCCTCGTGATCCTCACACGCCCAGTAGACTAGGCGGGTGACTGAGCGTGTATTGATCAAGGATCTGGCCGCCCGCGAGGACGGCACCGTGCGTGTTTCCGGCTGGGTCGAGAAGGTGCGCGACCAGCGCTACGTGCAATTCGTGGTGCTGCGCGACGAGTCGGGTGCGGTGCAGCTCGTCAACGGCGGCGTGCTGCGCGAGCCCGATCCCGAGAACCCGCGCTCCGACATCCTCGTGCCGCGCACGCAGACGATCTCCGAGCTCACCCACGGCACCTTCATCACGGTCACGGGCGAGCTGCAGCACAACGAGCGCGTGAAGCTCGGCGGCGTCGAGATCCAGATCGAGACGATCGAGGTCGTCACCAAGGCCCTGCCCGACAACCCGATCGCGGCCGACAGCGGCATCGATGTGCGCCTCGACTGGCGCTTCCTCGACCTGCGCCGCCCCGAGCAGAACCTCATCTTCCGCATCCAGACCACCTTCCTGCACGCGCTGCGGCAGGTCTGGGTCGACCGCGGCTTCATCGAGATCCAGACCCCGAAGCTCATGGCGTCGGCGTCCGAGTCGCGCGCCGAGCTCTTCGAGGTCGAGTACTTCGAGGGCCAGGCGTTCCTCGCGCAGAGCCCGCAGTTCTTCAAGCAGATGGCGCAGGCGGCCGGCTTCGGCGGCATCTTCGAGGTGGGTCCGGCGTTCCGCGCCGATCCCTCGTTCACCTCGCGCCACGCGACCGAGTTCACCTCGATCGACACCGAGATCAGCTGGATCGACTCCCACGAGGACGTCATGGAGCTGCACGAGGAGCTCGTCGTCGCGGGCCTCTCCGCGGTCAAGGACAAGCACGGCGAGGAGATCCAGAAGCTCTTCGGCATCGAGCTCGAGGTGCCGTCCCGCCCGTTCCCGCGCATCCCGCTCGCCGAGGCGAAGGAGATCGTGAAGGCCGAGGGCTACGAGGTGCCGCGCGCCGACGCCGACATGGACCCCGAGGGCGAGCGCCGCATCGCCGCCCACGTCAAGCAGAAGTACGGCCACGACTTCGTGTTCCTCACCGACTACGATGCCTCGATCCGCCCGTTCTACCACATGCGTGACGCCGAGAACCCGCAGCTCACCAAGAGCTACGACCTCATCTACCGCGGCACCGAGATCTCCACCGGCGCACAGCGCGAGCACCGCATCGAGGTGCTCGAGGCGCAGGCCGTCGAGAAGGGGATGGACCCGGCGGAGCTGTCGTTCTACCTCGACTTCTTCCGCTACGGCGTGCCCCCGCACGGCGGCTTCGGCATGGGCCTGGGCCGCGTGCTGATGCTCATGCTGCAGCAGTCGTCGATCCGGGAGGTCACGTACCTCTTCCGCGGCCCGAACCGCCTGCTGCCCTGACCGCGGCCGGTTCAGGATCGCGACGGCGCCCCTCCGCTTCGGCGGAGGGGCGCCGTCGGCGTCTGTGCCCTTCTCCGCGGGAAACGGCATCGCGCGGGAGCTGCCGCAATGGGCGATATCGCATTGTGGCCGATCTCTATTCCCTTTCAACCCCGACAACTGCTACTCTCCATCTCACCGGGGAACATTTGGGAAGCGCATAGCGCTCTCTCATCCGGCGCGTACGGGGAAATATGCGCGCAGGATGGTCGCCGTCGACCGCCAAGCCTCTCCATACGCAATATGTGGGACAACAACGGGGAGGTCTGTCGTGGGAACCAATCAATCGTCATCTCGCAGGAACCGCAAGATCGCGGCCATCGCGGCCGGAGCGCTCGTCGTCGGACTGGGAGCCACCTACACGCTCGCCACGTGGACCGACTCCGAGTGGGCCTGGGGCGGCGCCAACGGCGACCCCGGCATCGGCACGGGGACCTTCGAGGTCGTGCAGAACGCCACCTCGCCCTTCGACGATGCGGCAGCCAACTGGGCGGATCACGAGACCGCGCCCGGCGACGAGCTCACCTTCACCGCGGGTGCGCTGGCTCTGTCCCCGGGGGACACTGTCTACGCCCCGGTCGCCCTGCGCACGATCGAGGACTCCGAGGGTGCCACTGTCACGCTGCAGAGCGCGGTGGCCGCAGCCGGGATCACGGTCGACGACGATCTCGGAGCCCTCTGGAACGCGATCACGGTCTCGGTCTATACCGAGCAGGTGAGCGCCCCGGCCACCGACCCCACGAACGCGTGCGACGCAGCGTCGATCGCCGACTGGGGGTCACCGATCGCCGGCATCACATCGCTCGCAACGGCGGCCTCGGCGACGCAGACGCTCGCCGCCGACGAGGATTCGACGCAGCACTACTGCTTCGCGCTCACGCTGCCGACCGGATCGCCCGACACTCTCCAGGGTCGTACGATCGCGCCCGCATGGGAGTTCCGCTCGACTTCGAACTAGCGGATGCGACGAGCGGCGGGCAGGCGAAGCACCGCGCCGGATTGACACCCCGGTACCCCGGCTATCGCCGGCTCGCCCGCTCGGCAGAACTCGCATCTCATCGACGGACAGCCGTCCCCGCTCCTCCTACCCAAGAAGGTGCGCATGGCCAGCAAGATCCTCGGCACCGCCGTCACGGCGCTCATCGTGGCGGCGGCGCTCGGGCTTGCCTGCTGGTTCGCCTTCTCCGCGGCCACCGGGGCGACGCTCGTCACGTTCCGAACGGGCTCGATGAGCCCCACGATGCCGCAGGGCGCCGTCGCGGTCACGCTTCCGGCGCAGGCGGCCGAGCTCCGTGTCGGGGACGTCGCGACCGTGCAGCGCGCGAACGAGCCGATGCCCGTGACGCACCGTGTGGTCGAGATCCGCGAGGTGGAGCCGCAGGCCGGCAACGCCCCGGATCTGCGCGCCGCGATGCCGGGTGAGCGTCCGCCCGACCCGCTCGATCCCGCTGCCCGCGAGATCGTGATGCAGGGCGATGACAACACCACCCCGGACCACCTGCCGTACATCGTCACCGAGGTGCGCCGGACCGTATTCGCCGTGCCTCACGCGGGAACCGCGCTCATGCTGCTGCAGACGCCGATCGGCACGGGGACATTGATCCTGGGAGTGGGAGCCCTCGTCACCTGGGCGTTCTGGCCGCGCCGCGCCGACGCTGATCCGGAGGCAGAAGCGGAAGCAGAAGCAGAAGCGGAACCGGGAACAGAACCGGAACCGGCCGAGGAGGTGCTGCGATGACCGCGCCGACGCACCGGGCCCGCACGTTCACGCTGCTGCTCATCGGCGTGTTCTCGGCCATCGCCTTGCTCGGGCTCACGCTGACGACCGCTCGGGCATCGGCCGTGTTCCAGGAGATCGCCGAGACCGGGCGGCCGGGATATCTGAAGCTCGGCGCGCACTCCGCGACTCCGCTCCAGGCGAAGCTCCGCCCCGGCGAGTCGACGCACTGGCTCATCGAGGCGTCTCTCCTCGACGCGGAGAGGAGCACGCTCGCGGTCGAGCTCGACGCATCGGGGGAACTGCTCGACGTCTCGGAGATGACCGCTCAGATCACGGCGTGCGCGGGCGCGTTCGAGTTCGGAGCCTCCGCAGGCTCCGGCGCCGAGTTCGAAGACGCCGAAGCGGACATCCGCTGCCTCGGTGAACGCACGGCCGTGCTGCCGCCGACCTCGCTGCTGCAGCTCGTTCGGAACGGAGACCGCTTCACCCTCGCCGAGCTGCGACGAGGTGCGCCGCGGCAGCTGCTCGTGCAGCTGTCGATCCCGGCATCGGCCGACGCCGACGCCCTGGCGGATCGGACGGCCCGCATCGGCCTCGGCGTGCACGCCGACGGCGAGGACGTCGCGCGCCCGGCGCAACCGGTCACCCCGCGCGAACCGCGGCTCCCGGTCACCGGAGCCGATGCGCTTGCGCTCGGTGTGCTCGCCGTCGGGCTCATCGGCCTCGGCGGGAGCCTCGCGCTGCGGCGTCGCGCTTGCCCCGCTCCCTCTCGCCGGAGCGCGTCATGAGCACCGGCCGGCGGTACGGGACCCGAGCGGCAGGGCGGCGATCCGGCGCGGAGGTGCGGCGCGGGGCGGCAACGCGGCGCGGGATCGGCGCTCTCGCCGCGGTGGCACTGGTCTCGACCGCGCTCGTCGCGCAGGGCGGGGTGGTGACGAACGCGGCATGGAACGATGCCGAGTGGACTCACGCACCCGCCGTCGGAACGATCGACTGCGCAGACGCCGACGGCGCCTTCGCCACCCGAGGCGAAGGGCGGGCGCTCAGCGGCTCGTTGCTGGGCATCGATCTCGACAGCGCGGCCAAGGTCTCCGGTGTGCGCGTCACCAATGACGGGTCGTCCGCGACGCCGACGCCGGCCACCGCCGCTCCGGCGAACTCTGTCATCGATGCATACGCGGACCCGCTCGATGCATCGGCGCTGAACACCGTGAATCTCGGGCTCTCGGGTCTGCTCCAGCTCCCGCTCGACACCGACACCGGTCTCATCGGGCAGTACGCCCAGGCCCGCACCGATGGCGATGCGGTCGGCGCCAGCGGCTACATCACCAATGCTGGCGGCATCAACACCGACGGGCAGGAAGCCGACTATCCGGACATCGCGACGCTCCGTCTCTCGGACCTGCTGAACTCGCTCGGCTACGACATCGGCACGGCGACTCAGGGAGTGACCGATCTGTCGCTCAGCATCGGAGCGGTGGCGGGGCGCGCAGCGCTCGTCGACACCTGCGAAGCGATCTGGAGCGGCGACACCGCAGCAGCGGTGCACCGCGACTACCTCGCGGCCGGGCTCACGACCACCGTGGAGTCCCCGACCGTCGCGGCCCTCACCGGGGCGGTCGATGCCTCCGTCGCGGATGTGCAGGCGGCGTTGAACGGCGTTCTCGGCCAGGCCGGGCTGCTCACGGGCGTCACGACCTCGCTCGTCAACGCGCTCACCAATGCACTCGGCCTGGTCACGGGGCTCCTGAGCCTGCGCGTCGCGCCGAACGGCACCAGCGTGTCTCTCGCCGCGGTAGATCTCCACCTCGCCCCCCTCAACGACTTCCTCGCAGCTCCGATCCAGGACGATGACGGCATCCTCAGCATCGACCTCGCCGGCGGAACGGTGCAGATCGACACCGCGGCCCTCCTCGGCGCCGCCTACGGCGAGACCGGCCGTACGACGCTGAACGGGCTCTCACCGAACACCGACATCTTCGCGGACCCTGCGATGGTCGAAGCGCTCACGCAGGCGCTCGGAAGCGCGCTCACGGGGTGGATCGTCTCCGTCGACTCGCTCCTCGCCTCGGCCGTCGACCTCGCGACCATCACCGTGAACGTCGAGATCCCCTTCCAGCGCTGCAGCCTGCTCGGGATCGGCAGCATCTGCCTCGGCACCTGGCAGGACGCCGGCAGGATCAAGGCGACCGTCTCGGGCACTCTCGGACAGCTGCTCGACGGGAGCGCAACCGTGGTCGTCGACACCTCGGCGCTCAATCTCGGGCTCATCGGCAGCCTGCTGACGCCGCTGCTGGGAGCGGTCACTGGAGTGCTCGGGAGTGTTCTCGGCCCGCTGGTCGGCGGGGTGCTCCAGGGGCCGATCACCAACAACGTGCTGCCGCTCGCGAAGCTCCCCGCGGATGCCCTCGTCTCACTCGGCGGACCGATCTCGGGCGCTCTGGGATCCGTCTTCACCGGGCTCTCCGGCGCCGGCCTCGTCTCGATCACCGTGAACGCGCAGAACCGCCCCTCGTCCGGAGGCCCGGAGCCGCCGGAGTGGTCGACCGGCCTGCCGAACTCTCAGTACGAGATCGCGGCGCTGCGCATCGGGCTGCTCGAGCTGCTGCCCGCCCCGGTGCGACTCTACCTGGGGCGCGGCTCGGTCGGCCCGGTGTGCTCGGCGGCCGGCACTGCGGCCGGCGGCTGCGCCGGATACTGACCGGGTCAGGCGATCCGCTGCGCCACCACGATCGTGTCATCGAGGGTGCCCGGAGCGCCGTCCGGATCGGTCGCCTCTCGGGTGCGCACCTCGGCGGTCACGGTCCACTGCTCGGGATCGAGGTCGAGCGTCGCCAGCTCGCTCTCGGGGCTCGGGAACGGCCCGGGGTGCCCCTCCGCCCACGACGGCGGGGCCGCGTGGGAGATCACGACGAGCCGCCCGCCCGGGGCCACCCGGTCGGCCGCCGCGCGCAGGATCCGCTCGCGCGGCAGCTCCACCGGCGACTGCAGGAAGCTCGCGGTCACGAGGTCGAAGGGCTCGTCGGCGACGCTCCGCGGATTCTCGATCCACTCCCCCAGATCTGCCGCGACGAATCGCGCGTCGATCCCGTCGCGCACCGCCGCGGCCTCCCGGGCCCGGGCGATCGCGGTCTCCGAGAGATCGATGCCGGTCGCGCGCCACCCGCGCTCGGCGAGCCAGAGCACGTCGCCGCCCTCGCCGCAGCCGAGATCCAGCGACCTCCCGGGTTCCCAGCTGCCGGCGGCATCGGCGAGCGTGCGGTTGACGCGCCCCGACCAGACCGGCCCGGATCCGGTGTAGCGGCGCTCCCAGAAGACCGCGGGGTCCTCGTCGGCATCGGCCTCGGAGTGGGCGCCCGCACCGTGCTCGTGCCGGTGGACCGGGCCTCGCTCCGGGTGATGCTTCCGCGCCTCGGCGGCGAGCGCGAAGTCCTCCTCCACCAGTGCGGCGTTCACGGCCGCGCCCGCGAAGGTGCCCGCACCCATCACCATCGGCACCGACGCGAACGAGTTGACCACGTTGCCCGCCGCCCAGATCCGGGGGTGAGTGGTGCGGCCCATTCCGTCGATCGCCAGGAAGCTGCCCGCCGGGGTCTCCGACCGTTCCAGGCCGAGCTCGGCGAGGAAGCCGTCGTGCGGCACCGTCTGGCTCGCGGTGAACACCGCGTCGACGGCGAACTCGCGGCCCGTCTCGGTGCGCACCGCGGTAACGCGGGATCCATCGCCCACGATCTCGGCGACCGGGGCCGGCTCGATCGTCACGCCCCTGGCCTCGAGCGCCCGCGCGGTGTCGGCGTCGAGCACACCCACACCGGCGCTGAACACCACGAGATCCTCGCTCCACTGCCGCAGCAGCTTCGCCTGGTGCAGGCCGAGCGGCGAGGTGGTCAGCACCGCGAGCCGCTGCCGGCGCACCTCCCAGCCGTGGCAGTAGGGGCAGTGCAGCACTCCGCTGCCCCAGTGCTCGGCGAGGCCCGGGATCGGGGGCAGCACGTCGCGCAGGCCGGTCGCGACGACGAGCGCCCGCGCTTCGAGCGTCTCGCCGCCCTCGAGCTCGAGCCGCACGGTGCGCGGCGATCCCGCGCTCTCGCTCCCGGCCCCGGATACCGCGCCCGCCTCAGCGCCGTCGCGCACCGCGAGCACCGAGGCCGCCCGGAACTCGACCCCGTAGGCCTCGGCCTCTTCGCGGCCACGGGCCACCAGTTCGGCGGGCGGGGTGCCGTCGTGACCGAGCACGTTGTGCATGTGCGATGCGAAGCGGTTGCGGGGCCGGCCCGCGTCGATCACGAGCGTGCGACGCAGCGAGCGGCCGAGCGCCTGCGCCGCGCTGAGTCCGGCGGCGCCCGCGCCGATCACGATGGCGTCCCAGACGGCGGGGTTGGAGTGGTGCGTGTTCGTCATGCTCCCATGCTCGCCAGGGCGTGCCATAATTGCAATCAGATTTGCAAAATCAGCAAGGAGTATCCGCCATGGACGAACTGCAGCAGCTCGGCCCGCGCCTGCGCACCGCCCGCCAGGAGCGCGGCTGGACGCTCGATGAGCTCGCGGGGCGCGCCGGCATGTCGGTCAGCACGCTCTCGCGCCTCGAATCCGGCAAGCGCCAGGCGAGCCTGGAGCTGCTCCTGCCCCTCACCCGCCAGCTCGGGATCCGCGTCGACGACCTGCTCGAGCCGCGGGATCGCGACCCCCGCGTGCGACGCCGCGCGATCCAGCGCGACGGCATGACGATCGCCCCGCTCACCCGAGAGGAATCGGAGGTGCGGGCCTTCAAGATCACCTACCATCCCGACACCCCCGAGCAGCCGCTGCGCACGCACGAGGGGCACGAGTGGTTGTACGTGCTCTCGGGGCGGCTGCAGCTGACGCTCGGCGAGCAGGAGCTGGTGCTCGCCCGCGGCGAGGCGGCCGAGTTCGACACGAACACACCGCACCGTATGCGCGCCGCGGGCACCCGCCCCGCCGAGGTCGTCAGCATCTTCAACACGGTCGGCGAGCGGCTGCACCTGCACAGCCACGAATAGGGGTGGAGGCGGTTCGGCGGGCGGTTCGGCTGCCCAGTCCCGCTGCCCGGTCCCGCTGCTCTGACCCGCGACCCGCGACCCTGCCGAGAGTAGGGTTTCGGCGGGGCCTGATCCGGATCACTCGGCACCGAGGGTCGCTGGCGCGTTCAGCTCTCGAAAGACCCGGGCCGGTGCGGGGCAGTGGCCCCGCCGCATGCCGCGCAGAGACGCTCCGCGTCTCTCTGCGAACGACATGCGCACCACGGAATTTGCTGAACGCTGGCGCGTTCAGCCCTGAAAATTCCGTGCCCACTCCCGCACGCGGGCGGCGCTCTCCGCCTCGGAGAGGTCCTCGACGCGGGTCATCACCGACCACCGCACGCCGAACGGATCCCGGATGCTCGCGTAGCGATCCCCCGAGACGAAGTCCGTCGCGGCCTCGCGCACCGTCGCGCCCGCGGCGACCGCGCGCTCGACCGCGTCGTCGACGTCGGGCACGTACAGCCCCATGGAGTAGCAGTCGTCCTCGCCCTCCGGCGGGGCGACCATGTGATAGTCGGGCATCGGCTCGCCGAACTGCAGGCGCCCCGTGCCGAAGTCGAGCTCGGCGTGCGCCACGACTCCGCCCATCTCGGTCACGTCGACCACGCGCGCGCCGAACACGTCGCGGTAGAAGGCGATGGCCTCGGCAGCGCGCGGGATCGCGAGGAACGGCGTGAGGCTGGTGGATCCGTGCGGCATCCCGTTGGTCGTGTGCGCGCCGTTCGCGGCGCGGGTCTCATGAGCGTTCATGCCTTCAGCGTAGGATCGGGCCGAGATCGTCGCTTGTAGATGTGCGCCACGATGGGTGCGCGGAGGTGATCGCCGAGGTGCCCCGATCACCGGAGGGAGACGGCATGGACGAGGATCGGCGCGGCATCCTGTACCCGCAGCGACTCCCCGAGTTCCACCGCGTCACCCCGCCTCCGGGGCTCGCCCACGCGGTGCGCTGGTTCTGGATCCCGGAGTGGTCCCTCCCCGGCGACGAGGAGTCCCGCCAGGAGATCCTCCCCTTCCCCGCCTGCAACCTCGTCGTCGAGCCCGGCAGCATCTCGGCGGTCGGCCCCACCACCCGGGCATCCGAGCGTGTGCTCGCGGGCAGCGGGTGGGCGGTGGGCGCGCTGCTGCGACCGGCGGCGGTGCCCGCGCTGGTGCCGGATCCCGCGAGCTGCCGCGATGCGGAGCGCGCGATCCGGGATCCCGAGCTGCTCTACGGGGTCGTCGCAGCGATGGCCGACGTGTCGGTTCCGGGGTCGGTGCGCCGGCAGCGCGCCGTGGCCGTGCTCTCGCGCTGGGTGCTGGACCGGGTGCCCGTTCCCAGCGCGGACGGCGCGCTCGCGAACGAACTCGCCGAGGCCCTCGCGGATCCCGCGATCACGCGCGTCGACCAGCTCCCCGCGAGGCTCCACACCTCGGCCCGCACCCTGCAGCGGCTCGCCGAGCGCTTCTTCGGCCTCTCACTGCACTCGATGATCCGCAGGCGCCGGCTGCAGGAGGGTGCGCAGCGACTGCGCGAGGACCCGGAGCTCGGGATCGCCGCGCTCGCGAGCGAGCTCGGCTACGCCGACCACGCCCACTTCAGCACCGATTTCAAGGCGCTGCTCGGGGTCACGCCGAGCGAGTACCGCGCCCGGGCCGGTGACGCGGGCGGCTCGGGTTAGCCGGCGCTCGCCGGCCCCGGCCCCAGACCCGGGCCGGGCACGGCACGGGCGCAAGCGGAATCGCGGGCGGGGCCCGGGCTGCGCCCTCAGACCGTGGGCTCGCCCAGCGAGAGCATGAGGCGGTTGGCCCAGTTGAAGAAGGCCCCGGCCTGGATCGCGTCGAGCAGTTCGAGCTCGTCGAGGCCCGCGCCGCGCAGCGCCACGACCTCCGCGGCGCCGAAGCGGGAGGGCGTCGCGGTGAGCGCCACCGTCGCGTCGATGAGCGCGTCCCACTGCGTGCCGAAGCGCGCGGTCACCCCCTCGTCGAGCAGCCGCTGCACCTCGGCGCGGTCGGCGCCCTGCTCGGTGGCGAAGCGCGAGTGCACCGAGGCGCAGAACACGCAGCCGTTGAAGCGCGACGCGGCGGCGGCCGCGAGCTCGCGCTCCGCGCGCGGCAGGCCCGCGTCGGCGTTGTGGAAGATGTCGAGGTCGGTGAGGGTGCGCTCGAGCAGCGCCTCGGGATCGCGCGCCAGCACCCGGAAGTAGGGCATGTGCACGCGCTCGCGCTCGACGAGCGCCTCGTAGTGCCGCTCGGTGAACTCGGCCACCGGGAGCGGCTCGAGCCACGGCTTCCACCCGAGCGAGTCCTGGGTGAAGCGCGGCGGCTCGGTGACCCGCGGCGCAGGCGGCAGCTGCTCGGCGGCGGCAGCCCCGGCGCCGGGATCCCCGGCACCCGCCGCGAGCTGCGCCTCGGCGGCTCGTGCGACCTCGCCGGCAAGCGCGGCCAGGTCGTCCGCGGCGACCGCGGCGCCGCCGTCGGCCCGACGCACGGCGTCGAGCCCGTGGGCGACCCGCAGTTGGAACGTGAGGAAGGCGATGAGCTGCGAGAGCGTGACGACGCCGGTGCTGCTCCAGCCGGCATCGAGCAGTCGCTGCAGATGCTCGCGCGCCGCGTCGCGCGGGTGCAGCACCAGCAGGTGGGCGTGCTCGAGCGCGGCGGCGAGCCGGTCGCCGAGGGCGTAGGCCGCTTCGACGGACGCCACGGTGTAGACGGGGCCCTCGGTGCTCTCCGGCGCGTTCTCGGCGTGGAACGCCCCGTAGGGTCCGGATCCCGCCGCCCGCTCGGCCTCGGCCACGATCAGGGGCTCGACGCCCTCCCCGCCGCCGGTCTCGCGCAGCAGCGCACCGTAGAACGCGACGGCGGCCGGCTGCGCGTGCAGTCGCGCCACGAAGAGCGCGACGGCGGCGCGCTCGGACAGCGACACCTGCGAGTCGTCGACCGGCAGGAACAGGGCCCCGAAGCTGCCCTGGGCGTGGTCGCGCGCGTCGGGTCGGCGCCGGCGGGCCGCGTCGAGCGCGTCACCCGCGCTGATCCCGGTCAGCGCATCGATGATGTCGGTGGTCGGAGGTACGTTCGGTGCGTTGGAAGGCATGAGGTTCCGTTCGGAGAGGAGCGGTCGATGAGTGGTCAGGAGCGGCGGGCGAGAGGAAGGGATCCCTAGATCACCCAGTGCCCCGAGGTGAGCGATGCCCCGGGGATCGCCTCGATAAGCCGCTGCGTGTAGGGGTGCTGGGCGTTGCTGAAGACCTCCTCGGTCACGCCGTGCTCGACCTGGCGGCCCCGCTGCAGCACCGAGACGGTGTCGGAGATCTGCCGCACGACGGCGAGATCGTGCGAGATGAACACGTAGGTGAGGCCGAGCTCCTCCTGCAGCTGGGCGAGCAGCCGCAGGATCTGCGCCTGCACCGTCACGTCGAGCGCCGATACGGCCTCGTCGAGTACGACGAGCTCGGGCTCCACGATGAGAGCCCGCGCGATGGCGACGCGCTGCCGCTGGCCTCCCGAGAGCTCCCGGGGCTGCCGGTGCGCGAAATCGGGTGGGAGCGCCACGAGCTCGAGCGCGTGGGCCACCCGATCCGACTGCTCCCGCCTCGCGCCGATCCGGAAGTTCTTCAGCGGTTCCGCGAGGGCCTGGCCGACGGAGAGGCGGGGATCGAGCGACCCGTAGGGGTTCTGGTAGACCATCTGGGTGGTGCGCCGGAACTCGCGCAGCGCCCTGCCCCGCAGCTCGGTGACCTCGACCGCGCCGCCCTCGGCGTCTCCGACGCGCACGCCGCCCGAGGTGGGCTGCGAGAATCCGGCGATCGCGCGGCCGGTCGTGGTCTTGCCCGAACCGGACTCGCCCACCAGCGCGTGCGTGGTGCCGCGGGCGACCGTGAAGGAGACGCCGTCGACGGCCACGAATGCGTCGGCACCGCGACCGAACTCCTGCCGCAGCTCGCGCACGTCGACGAGCGGAGCCCCGGAGGAGGAGGCTCGGCGTTCCTCGATTTCGACTCGCTGCGCTCGCCCAGCCAGCGGAGACCCAGCGGTCTCGACTCGCTGCGCTCGCTCAACCAGCGGAGCGAGCGTCTCCCGCGCGATCAGCCGGCCGAACGACGGCGCGTCGTCCATCAGCTGCCTCGTGTACTCCGACTCGGGCTGCGCGAGCACGCGGGCGCTGGGGCCCGCCTCCTGCACCTCGCCGCTGCGCATCACCACGACGCTGTCGGCGCGATCCGCGGCCACCGCGAGATCGTGCGTGATGAACAGCACCCCGGTGCCGGTCTCCTCCCGCAGCTGGTCGATCAGGTCGAGCACGGTGCGCTGCACGGTGACATCGAGCGCGCTCGTCGGCTCGTCGGCGATGATCAGCTCCGGATCGTTGGCGATCGCCGCCGCGATGAGCACGCGCTGCCGCATGCCGCCCGAGAACTCGTGCGGGTACTGCTTCGCGCGCCGGATCGGGTCGTCGATGCCCACCTGCTCGAGCAGGGCGTGCACCCGATCCCGCACCTCGCCGCGGCTCGACGAGCCGTGGATGCGCAACGACTCGCTGATGCTCTTGCCGATCGGCTGCACCGGGTTGAGCGAGTTGCCGGGATCCTGCGGGATCAGACCGATGCAGCGGCCGCGCAGATCCTGCCAGCGGCGCTCGCGCAGCCCCACGAGCTCGGTCGAGCCGAGCCGGCGCTCGTTCAGCGTGATGCTGCCGC
This sequence comes from Leucobacter celer subsp. astrifaciens, assembly GCF_001273835.1. Lineage (GTDB taxonomy): Bacteria > Actinomycetota > Actinomycetes > Actinomycetales > Microbacteriaceae > Leucobacter > Leucobacter celer. The sequence continues at coordinate 121,502 of NZ_JHEI01000138.1, forward strand.
CGGCGATGCGACCGTTCGAGGCGAGCAGGCCGATCACCGACTGGGCGACGGTGGTCTTGCCCGATCCCGACTCGCCGACGACGGCCGTCACCTTGCCGGCCTCGACGTCGAAGCTCACGCCGCGAACGGCATCGACCGTGCCGCGCTTCGTGCGGTACTGCACCGCGAGGTCGCGGATGCTCAGCAGCGGCGACTCGCTCATCGGACTCCTCCAGCGTTGATGGCCTGGCTCAGACGATTCGTCGCGATCACCACGACCGCCACGACGATGCCGGGCAGCGTGGTCAGCCACCACGCGGTGGCCACGTAGTTGCGGCCCTCCGCGATCAGCAGCCCCCACTCGGGCGTGGGCGGCGGCGCGCCGTAGCCGAGGAAGCCGAGCGTCGAGATCTGCAGGATCGCGGATCCCAGCTGCAGCGCCGCGAGCGCGATCACCGGGGTGAGCGAGTTGGGCAGCACATGCCGCCACAGCACGCTCCAGAAGGTGCCCCCGGAGCCGTAGGCGGCCTCGACGAATTCACTCGCGCGCACGCTCACCACCTGTGAGCGCGACAGACGCGCGAACACCGCGACCGAGGTCACGCCGACGGCGATCGCGGCGTTGGCCGTGCCGAAACCGAGCAGGATCACGATGCTGAGCGAGAGCAGCAGCGTGGGGATCGCGAGCAGCACGTCGACCAGCCGCATCAGCGCCTCGTCGACCCTGCCACCCGTCGCCCCGGCGGTCACTCCGATGAGAGAGCCGAACACCAGGCCGACCGACACGGCGATGAGCGCCGCGGTGATGGACTGCGACGCCCCGAACACCACTCGGGAGTACATGTCCCGACCGGTCGCGTCGGTGCCGAACCAGTGCTCGGCGCTCGGCCCCTGCAGCGCGGCGCCCACCTGCGCGGTGGGGCTCACCGAGGTGAAGAGACCGGGCGCGATCGCCCACGCGAGCGCGATGAGCAGGATGAGCAGCGGCACGAGCACCCCGGGGCGCAGTGCGGCGCGCCAGGCACTCGCCTGGCGCGCACCGCGGGAGGGGCCGCCCGACGGGCCGAGGGTCGCGGTCGAGGTGATCGCGGTCATCGGGTGCCTCCTGGGGTCTCCGCGCCGGGAGCGGACGAATCGGTCGCCGCGGTCTGCTCCGCGGCCGGTACGACCGCGGTTGCAGCGGCCTCGACGGCTGGTGCCGAGCGACGCGAGGAGCGCCCGCTCGACGCGCCGCTGCGCCGCAGCCGCGCGTCGAGCACGGGGTACAGCAGATCCACCACCAGATTGATCGTGACGAACACCACGGTCGCGATCACCACGACGGCGAGCAGCACCGGGGTGTCGCGGTTCGCGACGGCCTGCGCGGTGAGGCTGCCGATCCCGACCCGCCCGAAGACGGCCTCGGTGACGATCGCACCGCCCACCAGCTCGCCGAAGAGCAGCCCGGCCATCGTCATCGCCGGCAGCAGGGCGTTCGGGGCGACGTTGCGCCACAGCAGCCACGAGGTGCTCGCCCCGCGGGCCCGCACCACGTTCACGAAGGGCTGCTCGCGCACCTCGTCGATGCTGCGCAAGAAGACCTGGGCGAGCGGCGCTGCGATCGGGATCATGAGCGTGAGCACCGGCAGGATCAGCGCCTGCGCGGGGCTCGCGCCGATGACGGGGACGAGACCGAGCTTGAAGGAGAAGACCTGGATCAGCACGATGCCGATCCAGAACACCGGCAGCGAGATGAAGAGCGGCGGCAGGTTGCGGAACAGGCGGCGCAGCCACAGGCCCTTGCCGTAGCTCGCCGTGAAGGCGATCACCACGGCGAGGAACACCGCCCCGACGAGCGCGATGCTCGCCAGGGCGAGTGTCGAGGGAAGCGCCTCGGCGATCAGGTCGGAGACCTTCGCACCGCTCTGCACCGAGTACCCGAAGTCGCCGCGCAGGAACGCGCCGATCGACTCGAAGTAGCGCACCAGCAGCGGCTGATCGATGCCGTACGACTCCCGGATCTCGGCGATCTGCTCCGCGGTGAGGCCGAGGTCGGGGCTGCCGTAGCGAGCCATCACGGCATCGCCCGGCAGCGCCGCGAGCAGAATATAGGCACCGGTGTATGCGAGCACGAGGACCAGGAAGGCCTGGCCCACGCGCCGCAGCAGCGCCACCCTACTCATTTCTCGATGGTGACTTCATAGAACGAGGGACGACCGATCGACTCGGTCTGGAACCCCTTCACCCACGACTGCAGACCGAACACCTGCGGCTCCTCGAAGAGGGGCAGCACGTAGGCGTTCTCGGCGATGTGCTGCTGAGCCGCGGCCGAAGCCTCCTGGCGCTCCTCGGTGGTGGGCACGGAGGCGATCTTCGCGAGCAGCTCGTCGAGCTCGGGGTCGTACAGATCGCCGGTCTCGGCGTTCAGGTTCAGCGCCGCGTTGCGGTTCGCCGAGTACAGCTGCGACTTCAGCACGTCGAAATCGGCGCGACCGACCATGGAGTGGTAGACCTGCACGGTGTCGATGTTGCGCTGAGCCTCGTCCTGGGCGACCTGGTCGCCGGCGAAGATCTCGACGCCGATGCCGATCTCGGCCAGCTGCTCCTGGATGAGCGTCACGACCTCCCTCGAGCGCGGCTGCGGCAGCGCCTCGTTGAAGGTGAGCGTCAGCTTCTCGCCGTCCTTCTCGCGGATGCCGTCGGATCCGGGGGTCCAGCCGGCCTCGTCGAGCAGCTGCTTCGCCTGGTCCTGATCGAAGACGTAGTTCTCGGAGGTGTCGACGTAGCCGAGAGCACTCTTGGCCAGCACACCGGTGGCCAGCGGGTAGCTCTCGGTGAAGAGCGTGTCGACGATCTTCTGGCGGTCGATGCCGGCGATGATCGCCTGCCGCACCTTGATGTCCTCCAGCAGCGGGTGGCCGAAGCGGAAGTTCAGGCTGTTGTTCACGCCGTTGGTGGCCGCGGCGACCAGCTCGAGGCCGTCGGCCGCGAACTGCCCCTCATCGGGCGCGGGAATGGTGCGCGCGATGTCGGCCTGGCCCGACACGACGGTGCCGACGCGTACGCTGGCCTCGCCCGCGACGATGAAGTTCACGCCGTCGATCCGCGCCGCGCCCTGGTGGTCGCGCGACGGGGGAGCCCAGTCGTAGTCCTCGCGGGTCGTGAGCGACAGCTCGCTGCCGATCTTCTCATCGCCGATCACGAAGGGGCCGCTGCCGATGATCTCGGTCGCGTTGCCCGGACCGAACTCCTCGCCGGTGCGGTCGAGCGTGTCGCTCGAGAGCAGGCCGGAGTTGATGGTCGAGACGGCCTGACCGAAGCCCGGCGACGGCGCCGAGAAGTGGAACTTGACCGTGTGCTCGTCGACGACCTCGCCGTGGTCGTAGTTGTTGATCGCCTCGGAGACGTTCAGCGCACGATCCGGATCGCCCGAGCCGAAGAGGTCGATGTTCTTCACCACGTTCTCGGCGTCGAGCGGCGTGCCGTCGGAGTAGGTGACGCCCTCGCGCAGCTTGAAGGTGTACTCGGTGGCGTCCTCGTTCACCTCCGGCAGCTCCTCGGCGATCCAGGGCTCGAGCTCCAGCGTCTCGGGGTTCTGGTAGAGCAGGCGATCGGTGATCTGGTTGACCACGCCGCCGTTCGGGTAGAAGCCCGCGGCCGGCGGGTACAGGGTGGTCCAGGTCTGCGGCTCGAGATAGGTGAGGGTTCCTCCGGCAGATGCACCGGATCCGGAGTCTCCCCCACCGTTCTCGCTCGCGGAGCAGCCCGTCATCGCGATTGCGACGGCGGCTAGTGCTCCGATCCAGGCGACACGGCGCTTGTTCATGTTGGGGACTCCTCTGTGGGTTTCTAAGCGGTGGTCCGCGATGGGTGTGCGGATGCGCGGAATTCCACGCATCGAAGCTATTCTTATACGTGTCATAAGATACAAGAAAGTGCAGCCGTCACAGAACTTCATGAAATCCGTTCCGAATTCCGCCCGTCACATTCGGTCATCCGCCTCCGCGTACCCAGCGCCCACCGCGTATAACGGTGGGATGGCCTCTTCCCCGCACAGAGCCTCGATCGCGCTGGTCGGCGCCGGCCCGCGCGGCGCATCGCTCATCGAGCGCATCGGAGCGAACCTCGAGGTCGCACCGGCATCGGCCGAGATCGACCTGCACGTGATCGACGACGCGCAGTCCGGAGCCGGGCGCATCTGGCGCACGGACCAGACCCGCGAACTGTGCATGAACACGCTCGCCCATGCCGTCACCCTCTTCACGGAGCCGGGCAGCTCGGTGGCCGGACCCGTACGCCCAGGCCCCACACTCTACGAGTGGTGCCTGCTCGTGCTGCGCGAACTCCTCGTCCAGGACGATCCGGCCGCCGGCTCCGACCTGCGCTCCGGCCTCGCGGAGATCCCGCGCGCCCACGTCGAGACCTTCGAGTCGCACCCGGTGCGCGCGGGTCTCGCGCACGACTACCGCGACGAGCTCGCGCGCACGCTCCCCGATTCCCACCCCAGCCGCGCGCTCTACGGCGAGTACCTCAGCTGGTGCTACCACCGTGCCGTCGCTGCCCTGCCTGCCGGGGTGCGCGTGATCCGGCATCGCGCACGCGCCATCGGCATCGAACGCGTCGTCGACTCGGGACGCACAGCCGGCTCCGACCACACAGCCGACGCCGGGGCTCAGCGCGAGATCGTGCGGCTCTCGGACGGCGAGCGCATCGTCGCCGACTCCGTGATTCTCGCCACGGGTTGGATGCCGCGCGGGGAGACCGCCGCCGAACGCGGCATGGCGGCGGCGCTGGCCGACCGCCCGGAGCTCACCTGGGTGCGGCCCGCGAGCCCGGTCGACCAGGATCTCGACGGCATCGCCCCCGGCTCCCACGCAATCGTGCGCGGCATGGGCATGGGGTTCTTCGACACGATGGCGCTGCTGACCATCGGGCGCGGCGGTCGATTCGTCGAGGATCCGGCTGCACCGGGCGGGCTGCGCTACGAGCCGTCGGGGCGCGAGCCGATCCTGCACGTCACCTCGCGCCGCGGCGTCCCGTTCCGCGCGAAGACCCTCTACGGATCGCTGCCGCCGAGCCCGGAGCAGCGCTTCGCGCTGGGCGTCGACTGGAACGCGATCCCCCGCCCCATCGATTTCGATCGGCAGCTGTGGCCCCGCATCGTGGCCGACGCCTACTTCGACTACACCGATGCGCTGCGCCGCACGCGACCCGGATCGGTCACCGCGGGACCGGAGGAGCTGCGGGCCGCAGTCTCAGCCGCTCTCGCCGACCTCGCCGCAGAGACCGACGACGCGGACGCCGCGCCCGTGGACCTCTTCACCGCACCCGCCCGTATCGGCGAGGCTTTGGCGCCGTTCGTCCCGGATCCGGCGCTCCGCTTCGACTTCGCCTCCGAGATGCGCCCCGTGCGCGGAACCTTCGAGAGCCCGGGCGAGTTCGACGCCTGGGTGCGCGACCGGGTGCTCGGCGACCTGAGCGAGGCGGCGCTCGGGCACGACAGCGCGCTCAAAGCCGGCCTGTGGTCGATCAGCGCCGCACGCGGCGTCGCGGGCTCTCTGGGCACGCTGGGCGGCTTCGACGCCGAATCGCGCGCGTCGGGGTACGGCCTGCTGATCGCGATCGGCGGCATGGTGGGGTCGGGGCCGCCCGCCTTCCGCAATCGTCAGCTCGTCGCACTCGCCGAGCAGGGCCTCGTGCACTTCATCGGCCCGGAGGCGCGCGTCGCGGTGAGCGCGCACGGCTTCACCGCGAGCTCGCCGGCCGTCGCCGGGTCCGAGGTCACCGCGCCCGCTCTCATCGACGCGTGGATGCACTTCCACAGCCTGGCCGAGACCGCGGATCCGCTCGCCCGGAGCCTGCTCACCGCCGGTCGAGCACGATCCTTCACCGTGCCCGCGAGGCGCGGGCCGCGCGCGATGACCGGCGCCTTCGACCTGGACCGGGCGACCGGGCTGCTGATCGGGGCCGACGGCTCGATCGACCCGGCCGTGCACATCGCCGGGATCCCCGTCGATGAGGCCGTGCACGGCACCATCATCAGCCCGATGCCGGGCACCGATCCACCCATGCTGCGCGAGACCGACCGCGTGGCCCGCAGCGCGATCCGCATCGCGGTCGCCACCCACGACACCAGGAGCAGCGCATGTCTGACCCCCGTCCCGTAGCCCTCATCACCGGCGCCTCCAGCGGCATGGGTCGCGAGATCGCCCGCGAGCTGTCCCGCACTCACCGCATCATCGCCGTGGGCCGCGATGCCTCGAGGCTGAGCGCCGTCGCCGCCGAGACCGGCGGGGAGCCCTGGCGGCTCGACGTCACCGACGCCGAGGGCCTCGCCGAGCGCGTCGCCGGCCTCGACCGGCTCGACGTGCTCGTGCACGCGGCGGCGATCGCCCGCACCCTGCGCGTCGACAACGCCGACCCGCACGACTGGAGCACGCACTTCGCCGTCAATGTGACCGCCCCCGCGGTGCTCACGCGCCTCGTGCTCCCGCTGCTGCGCGCGGCGCAGGGCACCGTGGTCTTCATCGGCTCGGGAGCGAGCACCCGCCCGGTGCCCGGCAGCGCCGTCTACGCGGCCACCAAGCACGCCCTGCGCGCCGTGTCGGATGTGCTGCGCATCGACGAGGAGCCGCACCGCCTGCGCGTGGTGACGGTGGCTCCCGGGCAGACCGACACGGAGATGCTGCGCAGCATGGTGCCCGACGAGCACTACGCGCCGGAGCGGTACATCCGCCCGGAATCGGTCGCGGGCGCCGTGCGATTCGTGGTCGACGCCCCCGCCGACGTGCAGATCACCGACATCGCGGTGCGCCCCCGGCAGGAGATCAACCGCATCTAGGGTGCGGCCGTCGAGGTCGCAGCACCCCGGGAGCCGTCCCGTGATTCGCGATGCAATCGTGACGGCCACCACACGGCCGGACCGATGTCGTACATGAGGGCCGGCACCAGGAGCGCACGGACGACGAACGTGTCGATCAGCACGCCGAAGGCGACGATGAAGGCGATCTGCACCAGGAACAGGATCGGGATGACCGACAGCGCGGCGAACGTCGCCGCGAGGACGAGCCCCGCCGAGGTGATGACCCCTCCCGTGACCGACAGCCCCCGGACGATCCCCTGACGGGTTCCGTGGCGCAGCGATTCCTCCCGCACCCGCGTGGCGAGGAAGATGTTGTAGTCGATGCCGAGCGCGACGAGGAACACGAAGCCGTACAGCGGGACGGCGGGATCGGCGCCCGCGAAATCGAAGACGTGGTTGAACACCAGTGCGGAGACCCCCAGTGCGGTGCCGAAGGACACCACGGTGGTGAGGATCAGGATCACCGGCGCGACCACAGAACGCAGCAGCAGCATCAGGATGATCAGGATGACCATCAGGACGATCGGAATGATGAGGGTCCGGTCGCGGATCGACGCGTCGTTCGTGTCGATCGCGGTGGCGGTGATGCCTCCTGTCAGGGCCTCGATGCCGCCGTCGGCGAGGGTCTGCCGGAGTTCCCGCACGGTCTGCTCGGCATCGGCGGAGTCGGCTGCGGCGGTCAGGGTGCCTTGGATCAGCACCCGCGCGTCGACGACCGCGGGTTCGGGCGCCGGAGCACCCTGCGGGCCGATCGCCGCGATCCCATCGGCCGTGATGGGCACCGCACCCGCCGGAGAATCCTCGCTCAGCACGCTCACGCCGTCGATGCCCGGGTGGTCGAGCAGCACGTCCGCGACGCCCTGGAGATCATCCAGATCCGCGAGCACCGAGACCGGGCTGCCCGAACCGCCGGGGAAGTGCTCCCCCAGCACCTGCTGGCCGTCCCGTGCTTCCGAGGAGCCGAGGACGAGTTCCGACTGAGCCACCCCCTGAGCCTGGAGTTGCGTGACACCCATGGCACCTGCGAGCAGCACGACAAGGGTCACCACCCATACCGCTCTTGGGCGTCGGCTGATCAGCGCACCGGCGCGATGCCAGAGCCCCGTGCTCGACACACCCCCTTCGGCGGCGACGATCTCGGGTTCGTACACCGGCCGCTTCGGCCAGAACGCGGCCCTTCCGAAGATGAAGAGGATCGCCGGCAGCAGGGTGAGAGCCGAGAGCATGGCGAAGACGATGCCGATGGATGCGACCGGCCCCAGCGTGCTGTTCGACTTGAGATCGCTGAACAGCAGGCAGAGGAGCCCGGCGATCACCGTTCCGCCAGAGGCGAGGATGGGTTCGAACGAGCCGCGAAGAGCCTGCATGCTCGCCATCCATCGATCCTGCTGAACACGGAGTTCCTCGCGGTAGCGGGCGACGTAGAGCAGCGAGTAGTCGGTGGCGGCGCCGATGACGAGGATGAAGAGAATGCCCTGGGTCTGCCCGCTGAGCAGCAGCACCTCCGCCTTCGCGAGCCACCACACCGTGAGGAGCGCGACGGTGAGCGCGAAGAGACTGGTCGAGAGCACCGCGATGGGGAGCAGCAGCGAGCGGTACACGACAATCAGGATGACGAGTACGGCGAGGAGCGCCACGACCAGCAGGATGCCGTCGATCCCGGAGAACGCCTCGACCAGGTCGGCCGTGAACCCCGCTGGACCCGTGACGAACACCTCGATGCCGGCGGGCATCGCGTCTCGGAGGTGCTGGGACAGGTCGGACACGACGTCTCCGATCTCGGCATCTCCCGCGACGGGGACGAAGACCTCCAGCGCCCGCCCGTCCTCGGACGGCAGGAGCGGTGAGGTCCCCTCTGCGACGCCGTCGATGCCGGGAAGGGTATCGACCGCCTCCTGCACCTGATCGATCTGCGTGTCGGTGAGCGGGGTCGACGAGGTCACCACCACCACCGCCGGCAACGCGTCCGAGTCGCTGAAGTCGCCGAGCGCCTCCTGCACGCGCGTCGCGTCGGCCGATTCGGGGAGATACGTCGTCTGGTCGTTCGAGGAGACCTCGCCCACCTTGCCGAAGTAGGGCCCTCCGACGCCGGCTCCGACGAGCCAGATCAGGATGATCAGCGCCGGCAGGAGCACGCGGATCACACGCGGCGGCCGAATGCCGGTGCGTGATCGCGACGCAGGGCGGGTATCGGGGTCGAGGATTCGTGCGTTCATGCGGTGATGCTCCAGAACAGGATCAGGATGAGTGTGATGAGGAAGCCGGAGAGGTAATTGAGCCGGATGAAGCGACGCCAGGCGCGGTTCGCGCGCCACGCCTCCGCGTCGGTGATGTTCGCGTAGGGGAGGCAGTTGATGAGGTACGGGAGCGCGACCAGCGCGGCGAGCGGCCCCGGCCAGGGGACCGCGAGCATGATCGCGCCGGACGCGGCCCAGAGGATCAGTGCGACTCGAACCGTCCTCCGGCCGCCGATGACGGTCGCGATGGATCCGATTCCCGCCTCGCGATCGGGGACGATGTCCTGTACCGCGCCGAACGCGTGGGCGGCCACGCCCCAGATGAAGAACGCGGTCAGCGCCAGGACGAGCCCGAGATCGAAGTGCGCCTCGGCAAGCGCGAGGCCGACGAGCGCCGGGCTCACGAAGTGGGTGCTCGAGGTGATCGAGTCGAGCAGCGGCCGCTCCTTGAAGCGGAGCCGCGGTGCCGAGTACGCGTAGACCGCGAAGGTGCTGAGGGCGAGCGCGGCGGTGGACGCCGGGTTGCCCGCGATGATCAGCACCACGAGGAACGGCGCGTTCGAGGCCACCGCCAAGCAGATCAGCGGTCGGTGGAACTCGGGCGGGAGGAGGGCGCCTTCGATGCCTCCCTTGCGGGGATTCCGAACGTCCGACGGGTAGTCGAAGACATCGTTGATGCCGTACATGGCCAGGTTGTAGGGCACGAGGTAGTACATGGCCCCCACGACGAGCAGCCAATCGATCTCACGAGTGGTGAGCAGCATCGCGGCGGCGAAGGGGAATGCGGTGTTGACCCAGCTGATCGGGCGGGAGGACACCCAGGCGTGCCTGAGCAGATGCCGCATCGACACACCGCCCTCGCGGGTCAGCAGCGCCCAGAGGGCCGGGAGTGCGAGCACGGCGGCGAGCGGATAGGCGAAGTCCTCCACCGGAGCGAGGCCCACGCGCAGGCCCGAGATCAGATCGGGAGCATATGAGAAGAGTTCCGCGGCGATCATGATGCTGTCGAAGACGGCGGTGAGCACGAGCAGCACCGCTCCGGCGAGCACGACCGCGCCCCAGGAGGGACGGCGACCGCCGGCCCTCCGCGCAAGCACGGCCCCAGCCACGGCGGCGACCGCCAGGAACCCTGCGGAGACGAGGGCGTAGGTCACGGTCCGGGCCTCTCTCGCCGACGTACCCGATTCTCCATGAGTCGCTCGGTCCCGGTATAGAGCACCATGGTGCAGAGCACGAGGAACACGAGGAATACGGGTTCCTCGATCGGCATCTCGGGCGCGAGCAGGATCCCGGATGAGATCGCCCCGCTGCCGTGCAGGAAGATCCCGCTCGCGATGCCGGCCGCATCCCACAGCAGCAGGAAGCCGGTGCCGGCGATCGTCACGAGCGATGCGGCCGCCGCGTCTCTCCAGAAGAACAGTCGGAACCGATGGTCGAGCAGCAGCATGCATCCGATGCCTGCGAGCAGGCTCGCGAGATACACGAGAGGGATCATCTCCGCGCCTCCGCGACGGCGGACGGGACGAGCGGGCCGGGCGAGTGATCTCCTCGAATGCGCTTCACGACGAGCTCCGCACTGATGAGGCACATCGGCACACCCACGCCTGGAGCGGTGGTGGCTCCGGCGTAGTACAGGCCGTCCACCCGCTTGGACTGATTCTGCGCGCGGAAGAGCGCGCTCTGTCGCAGCACATGCGACGGGCCGAGCATGCCGCCTCGCCAGGAGGAGTAGTCGGCGGCGAAGTCGGCCGGACCGATCGTGTGGCGCACGACGACTCTGCTGCGCAGATCCGGGATCCGCGCCCACTGCTCGATCTGCTGCAAGGCGGCGTCGGCGATCCGCTCGACGATCGGGTCTCCGGTGCCGTCCGGACCGCCGGCCCCGATGGCGGTATCGGCCGGAACCGGGACAAGGACGAAGAGGTTCTCGTGCCCCTGCGGAGCCACACCCGGATCCGTCGCGCTCGGCCGGCAGACGTAGAGCGAGGCGGGATCGGGGATGCGCGGCGCCGGGCCGAAGATCGCCTCGAAGTTGTCTCGCCAGTCTCGGGCGAAGAACAGCGAGTGATGTTCGAGTTCGGGCAGCTCTCCCTCGATCCCGAGCATCAGGATGACCGCCCCCGGGCCGCTCTCCACGCCCCGCCACCAGTGCTCCGGGAAGCTGCGCGCCTCGGGCGGGAGCAGCCCGGTCTCGGTGTGGTGCAGATCGGCGCCGGACACGACCGCGTTGGCGTGCTCGATGTGCTCCGAGCCGTCGCGGTCACGCCACCGCACCCCGCTCGTGCTGAGCCTGCCGTCGGATCGCCGGGTCAGGATCGCCGAGACCTCGGCCTCCGTCGAGATCCGCACGCCCTCATCTCGCGCCAGCGCCTCGACTCGCTCGACGAGTCCCCAGAATCCGCCCATGGGATACCGCACCCCCTCATCGAGGTCGAGCGCACTCATGAGGTGGTACATCGCGGGGGCACGAGCGGGGTCGGTTCCGAGGAACACCGCCGGATAGCCGAGGATCTGACGCAGCATCGGATCGGAGAACCTGCGGGAGACGAAGCGCTCGAGGGAGGTGCCGAGCAGACCCACGATCCGGGGAGCCGCCCTCAGCACCGGGGCAGACGCGAGGGAGCTCACTCGGGTGAACGGGTTGTAGAGGAAGAAGCGCTCGGCGAGATCCGACGCCCGCGTCGCCGACCGCAGGTACGCGCGAAGTCTCTGGCCGCTCCCCGGTTCAACGGCGTCGAAGCGGGCGATCACCCGTTCGACGCCGTGCGGCACCGTGATGCTGCGATCCGTGGGGCCCGGCTCGCCGAACACCCGATATCCCGGATCCAGCATGCGCAGATCGAGCTGTTCTTCGGTGGAGGTGCCCAGCATCTCGAAGAAGTGGTCGAAGACCCTGGGCATGAGATACCAGGACGGGCCGGTGTCGAATCTGAATCCCTCGCGCTCGATCGTGCCTGCACGACCGCCCAGGCGGGCGTTGCGCTCGAACAGATGCACCCGGTGCCCCTCTCGGGCGAGGAGCGCGGCCGTCGCGAGGCCGGCGAGGCCTCCCCCGATCACGACGGTGCGAGTCATGCTGCGGCCTCCCTCGAAGCGGCCCTCGGCAGGTCCAACAGCGCCTGCAGCGCCAGCCTCGCCTTCGTCGCCGTGCCCACGCGCACTCGGCATCGCTGCAGCGCCTCGGCGGGCGTGCGGGCGATGCGGTTCGTCAGCTCTTCGAAGAGTCGCAGCGCGCACCCCACCGCAACACGGGCATCTCGCGGCAGGAGGGGCAGCGTCTCGGCCGCATCGCCGAGCTGCTCGCGCACCGTGGCGATCCAGCGCGCCTGCAACTCGGCATCCATCTCCTCACCGGATCCGAGGTAGTCGCGTCCCAGCCGATCGCGGTCGTCACCGAGGTCGCGCAGGAAATTGATGTTCTGGAACGCGGCTCCGAGGCGCCGGGCGCCGTGCTCCAGCGCGGAGATCTCCGTGGCGGTGAGGGACTCGTCTCGTATGAACACCCGCAGGCACATGAGTCCGACCACCTCCGCAGAACCGTAGACATATCGGTCGTGGGCGAGGCCTCCCGGCCGGAAGGCGTCGTGCTCGAGCGAGAGTGCGCCGCTCGCCTGCTGATGCGGCTGCAGGTCCATGCGCATCGAGGTGAAGAAGGGCGCAGTGAGGTCGGCGTCGATACCGGCGACTCGCGCAGTGCCGGCGAAGGCCTGTACGACGGGGTTGCTGCTGTATCCGCTTCTCCTCGCGAGCTCCGTCTCGCGCTCGAGCTGCTGCAGCGATTCGAGTTGCTCGATCGGAGAGAGGCCCGCACCATCGGCCGCGCCGTCGACCAGCTCGTCGGCGACCCGCACCAGCGCGTAGATGTTGCGCACATGCGTCCGATGCCTCGGTCCGAGCAGTTTCGTCGCCATGCCGAACGACGACGAGTACGCGCGAATGATCTGGTCTGCGGCGCGCTCGGATGCGAGCGAATACCTGGCGAAGGGCGTGAGGTGTTCGAGGCCGGCCATCAGAATCGCCTCGATTCGAGCGTGTCGACGAGCTGGAGCAGACGATCGACCAGCGGACCCGGCAGGACCGGGTCATCGGTCGACACGAGTTCGAGGGCGGCGCGAAGGTGCTCGTCGACGAGCGATCGGATGAATTCCTCGGCACCGCAGCTCACCAGGAGGTCGCGAATCAGGATTCCGTCCTGCTCGCAGAAGTCGACGGCGCCGAAACGGGGCTCGATGCTCGGCCATGCGCTGGTCACCCGCGCGTACGCGATGATCGCCGTCTCCTTGCCCTCGCGGAAATCCGAGAACGGATCCTTGCCGTGCTCCAGGCAGGGTGAGAACGCGGAGAAGAGGTCGTCCTGCAGTTGGAAGGCGACGCCGATGCGTCGGGCGATCGCAGCGATCGCGGCCTCGGTGCGGGGTCCGCTCTCGGCGAGCACAGCCGCCGCTCTGAGGGGCAGTTCGAAGGTGTACGTCGCGGTCTTGAGGCGCGTCATCTCGAGCACGGCGCTCAGCTCTGCAGGCATGATCCCATCGCTCAGCCCCACGTCCGCATGCTCACCCGCAACGGATTCGGTGATCGCGTGGTCGAGCAGATCGAGCAGTCGCACTCTGATCCCCTCGGGAAGCGGCTGCCTGGCGAACACCTGGTGGGCGAGCGACAGCATCACATCGCCGACGAGGATCCCGTTGCTGCGGGCCCAGTGCAGGTGGTTCCGCGTCGCCTGGAGCCCCGCCGGAACGTCACCGCCCGTGACGCCGGAGCCCTGCTGCAGGATGAGCTCTCCGATCAGATTCGGAGCTCCGCGCCGCAACAGGTCGTCGTCGATCACGTCGTCGTGGAGCAGGAAGGAGAAGTGGAGGATCTCGACGGCTGCGGCGATGCGCAGCGCAATCCCTCTGCGCGCGGGGTCGATCGTCGCCTCGACGACCATCGCGTCGAAGGCGTCGACGAGGAGCCGCGGTCTCAGGAGCTTGCCCCCCTGCGCGCAGCGCGAGGACATCTCCCAGAGCAGGGAGAACGACGGGCCGTATGCGGCGGCTCGACTCACCCTTCCGTCGAGCAGCGCATGGACCTCCCGGCCGATCTGATGCCCGGTATCGACCGAGCCGTGGGCCACGGCATCCGGAGGGGCTCCGGGCGAGCCGAGTTCAACAGCGGCGGTGAGTCGATCGCCGGGCATCGATACCTCCCTCGGTAGATATAATCAACTAGAGTTAATAGTATCCATACATGATTTATTATCCAATAAGTTACTATCTACCTCTTCGGTTGAGCAAACCGTAGGATGGTGACGTGCAGAAGAACGAGGAGAAATCAGGCGAAGACGCCATCGCCTCGAATCTCTACGCTTTCACCGAGGCCAACGGTGCTCCGCAGCTCGCGGAGGCCGCGCACCTCGCCCCCCAGGATCTCGCCGAGATCAGCGAGCTCATGAACGCGCTCGCCAGACTCCGCGAGGCGGAGCTCCGGCTCTCGGAGGCATCCAGGAAGTACATGCGCCTGAGCACGCAGGACATGCGGGCGCTGCACTACCTGATCGTCGCGAAGCGCCAGGGAGAGACGGTGACTCCGAGCATGATCGCGGCGCACCTGCGCGTGTCGGCCGCCTCCACGACGAAGCTCCTCGGACGGCTCGAGAAGGGCGGGCACATCATCCGGCACATCCACCCGTCGGACCGACGTGCATTCGTCATCGAGATCACGCCCGAGACCCAGGCGTCCGCGCAGGAGACGGTCGGCCGGCTCCAGGCCCGACGGTTCTCCTCAGCCGCGCGGTTGACCAGCGCCGAACGAGCGGTCGTGACACTCTTCCTCGACGACATGACCGAGCAGATCTCCCTGAAGAATGCCGATTGGGCTCAGGAGCCGAGCACCTCCTGATGCGCACGGCCGCTCCTCGCGTCTTCCGCGGGGCGGGACTCCCGAGGCTGGGGAACCTCGCAGGGTCGGCGCCCACCCCATCAGCGAGCAGTGCCTGCTCGAGCGCGCGGACCCCGTCGAAAACACCAGCGGGACCCTGCCGAAGCAGGGTCCCGCTGTGTTGTTCATCTGGCGGAGACGGGGGGATTTGAACCCCCGGTCAGGTTTTAGCCCGACCCTTCATTAGCAGTGAAGTCCGTTCGGCCGCTCCGGCACGTCTCCATACGCGAACAACGTCATCCATTCTAACCGGACGACCCGCCCCGCAGGAAATCGTGCGCGCTCCAACGCAGCCGCTCAGCCGCACGGGGCGCCGCGCTCGAGGCGTCAGAAGACCGTGCGCCCGGCAGAGCAGGTCGCGGTGCTCGCGTCCTGCCCGGTGATGCCCTCCGGCAGCAGCACCGCACCGTTCTCGTCGGTCGCCGGGCCCTCGGGCTCCACCGGCGCGTTCGGGTCGACCGGGGTCTCGGCGTTCGGATCCTCGACGGGAGCGTTCGGATCCTCGGCCACCGCGCCGGAATCCTCGGCCGCTTCCTCGCCCTCCTTGACGACACCCTCGCCGGTACCGGTCACCGAGAAGGGCTGACCGCTCTCGAGCACCTCGAAGAGCACCTGGGCGTTGAGGGAGTCCGGGGTGAGACGCCCCTCCTGATAGGGGTGCGTGAACGACGGGTACTGCACGAAGTTGATGCGGTCGAGATCGATGTCCTTCACCGTGCCCGCGACGGCCTGCATGAACTGCACGCTGGCCATGCTGCTGGAGAGGGTCAGGTTGTCGACGCCCGCCTTCGCGAGCCCGTACACCTTCACCGGGTCGGAGAGCGTGTCGGCGCTCTTCAGCTGCCGCACGAGCGCAGACATGAAGACCTGCTGGTTGCTGATGCGGCTCGTATCGCCGCCGTCGCCGACGCCGTGCCGCGTGCGCAGGAACTGCAGGGCATCCGAACCCTCCAGCGTGTTCATACCCGCGGGCAGGTCGAGCCCCGTGTGCTCGTCGACGATGGGCTGGGTGAGACAGACCTCCACGCCGCCGATCGCGTTGGAGATGCCGATCACGCCGTCGAACGTGACGAGCCCGGCGTAGGGGATGCTCATGCCGGTCAGCTCTTCGATGGTGCGCACGACGCAGGGCAGACCGCCGTACATCATGGTGCTGTTGAGCTGCTGCTCGCTCATGGCCGGGTAGTAGTCGGGCTGGCCGTCCTCGCTGGGGCAGCTCGGGATCGGGAGCATGAGGTCGCGGGGGAAGCTCACCACGGTGGCGTTCTGGTGGTCGGCGGAGACGTGCAGCATCAGGGTGACGTCGTTGAGCTCGCCCTCCTCGCCGTCCTGATAGCTCTGGCCCTCGCGCGAATCGGATCCCACGAGCAGGATTGTCAGCGCCCCGTCGATGGACTGGT
This sequence comes from Leucobacter celer subsp. astrifaciens, assembly GCF_001273835.1. GTDB lineage: Bacteria > Actinomycetota > Actinomycetes > Actinomycetales > Microbacteriaceae > Leucobacter > Leucobacter celer. The sequence continues at coordinate 137,878 of NZ_JHEI01000138.1, forward strand.
CGCCGGCTCCGACCGCGTCGGCTCCCGGCCCGAGATCGACGGTGCGCACATCGGAGACCAACCCCCACACCGCGTAGGTGACGGTCGCGACACCGCTCAGCGCGACCACGATCGCAGTGGTCAGCAGCACGCGGAACGCATTACCCCAGCCGCTCGAGCGGCGCAGCCTGCCGTGACGCACCGAGGTCGAGCGATCCGCCCCTGCAGCGAGTTTCTTGGCCATTCAGCTTCCCGGAGTTCCTGCGAGCAGCGACAACCGCACTCGACGATAACGCCTCAATCTACCCGAGGCTACTGTGTGCGTCCTTGGAACCCCGGAGCGGATCGGCGCGGGATCTGCGCGGGATCCGCGCTAGATCGGCGCGGGATCCGCGGCAGCAGCCGCGACTCCTCCACGGCGCGCGGCGCGGCTCAGACGGATGTCAGCGCCGCGCGATTCCGCGTCACCCAGCGCCACAGCTCATCGCGGTTCTCGATGCCGAGCTTGGCGAAGATGTTGGAGAGGTGCGTCTCGACGGTGCGCACCGAGATGTACAGCCGCTCCGCGATGAAGCGGCTCGTGTGCCCCAGAGCGGCCAGCAGCACGACCTCGCGCTCCCGCGCGGTGAGGCCGGGGGCGGGGGGCAGCGGCAGCCAGACGCCGAGATCGGCGAGTAGCCGCACCTCGGGCTCGTCGCTGTCGGCCGGGCTGAATCCGGGCTGCGCGGCGATGCGCTCGATGTGCGCGGCGAAGGCGTCCCCCACCGTCGGGTCGATGCCCGCGGCGATGCTGCAGGCGCGAGCGCGAAGGCCAGCAGACGGCGCACGCCCCTCGAACGCGATCGCGTGCAGCGCCTGCAGCTCGATCAGTCCCAGATCCTCGGCGCGCGCCCACTCCGCGATGCGCTCCGCCTCGTCGAGCGCGTCGCCGCACCGCAGCCACTGTCGCGCGCGCAGCGCGAGGATCGCGCCGTGGCCGCCGAGGGCCCGGCCGATTCCGGGCCTCGGCGACTCCGAGGCCCGGATCGCGCGCAGCGCCGCTTCGCGCTCTCCGAGCACCGCGAGCGCCAGTGCGAGCGCCGCCTGCACGAGCGGTTCCAGACCGTACCGGTCGCGTCGCGCGAAGCGATCCACCAGGCGCTCAGCGCTCTCGACGACCTCGCCCCAGCGGCCGTCCTGCACTCCGAGCAGCACGGCGCCCACTTCGACCAGCCCTGAATAGCGGGCTTCGGCGTGCGTATCGGCGTAGGCCTCCTCGACCAGCTCGTCGAGCACCTGCCGCGCGTTCTCGGCGCTTCCGCTGCCCCAGTACCCGAGCAGCCAGCAGAAGCCCTGAAGGTCGATGTGATCGGTGCGGGAGCGGGTCCCGAGGCGGCTGAGCCGACGCGCGTTCTCGGCGCTCGCGACAGCGCGGTGGAGCAGGCCCTGCTGCTCGAGGATCAGCGCCTGCACGGCGCGGGCCGGAGACCGCACCCACTCCACTCCGAGATCGGCGGACAGCTCGGCTTCCGGACAGGCCTCGGCCGCCGCGCGGATGCGACCCGAGCAGGCGAGCAGGAGCACCCGTGTGCTGCGCACCATCTCCGCGGCGACCGGATCCTCCGCCCGCTCCGCATCCCGATCGAGCCGGTCGAGCGCGAGAAGCGACTGCCCCACTTCTTCGCCGTCCCACACCAGCTGGCAGATCAGCGCGGTGCGCAGCGCGATGCAGAGCCGGGGGCCGACCGACTCCGACCGCTCAGCATCGCCGAGGATGCCGTCGATGACGCGCATCGTGCCGCGCAGGGCGACGTCGTCCCCCAGCAGACTCGCGATGCGGAACGCCCGCAGCGCCGCAGCGCCCGCCTGTTCGCTCTCCGCCTCGGGATGCACGGCGGTGGCCATCGCCAGCCGCAGGATGACTCTGGGGTCGCCGTTTCGCGCCGTGAGTTCGAACGCCGTCCACAACCACGACAGCGGGATGTCCCTGCCGCCCTCGAGTCCGAACACCACGAGACGCATCAGCCGATCCGGCATGTGCGTCGGATCCACCCCGCCGCGATCCTCGTCGAGCGCGCGGAAGATGCGGTCGTTGAGCTGGATGCGGCGCACGGGCGACATGCGCGTCCGGAGCGAGGCGGCGAGCAGCGTGTGCCCGAGCACCAGCGAGAGGCCGCCCTCGTGCATCTGGGACGCCACGAGCCCGCGTTCGAACAGCTGCGACAGGCAGCCGGCGTCGAGGCTGCGCAGCAGCGCCGTCTCCACGACGGGCTCGGCCAGCGCGATGGTCTCGAGCACGTCGACCTCCTTCGGGCTGCAGGCGTCGGTGATGAGCTCGGCGAATTCTCCGGGCACGTAGTCCTCGTCCGAGGACACCCACGCGGTCCCCCGGTTGCGCTGCACCGCGCCCGTCCGATCGCTCGCGAGCGCGAGGACGGAGAGCGCGTGGCGGTTGCCGTCGGAGGCCTGGTGCCACCGATGCAGTGTCTCGGCCTCGATCCGCTCCACACCCAGCAGCGAGGCGAGGTAGGCCTCGCTCTCGGCGCGGTCGAGCGGGCCGATCGAGATCAGGCGCCCGTTCGGTCCGTGGCAGAGCCGTTCGACTTCGCTCGTCAGGTGCTTCGCCGTCGCGATGATCCGCGTGCGGCGCGTGCTCGCGAGACGGGTGAGATGAGTGAAGATCTGCGCGTCGAGCGGCGAGTAGTCGTCGATGTCCGGAGCGACGAGGATCATCTCGCACCCCTCGGCGCGGCGCTCGAACTGCTCGAAGATGCGATGCGACAGGTCGACCGGGCTCTGTTCGCCCTCGAGCACTCTGAGGTCGCCGGAGAAGATCGACGCGACACCGCTCGCGGCGTGCGGAGGATTGGGCAGCACCAGCACTTCGATGCCGCCGAGTCGTTCGTGCAGTTCATCGGCCGCCTGAACGGCGAGGAAGGCCTTCCCGTTCCCCTGCTCTCCGATGAGCACGGTTACTGACGCCGGAGCATTGGCAGCGGTGATCACGCGTTCGAGTCGATGCGTACCCGCTCCTGCTGTTCGATCGCGGCGCCCATTGTCGTCGTGAGAGCCGCCACTCCCACGACGGGACCCGACAGGCATATTGTTTCCCTCCCTGTTCCCTCGCCCCCCGATTCCCCTTGAGCCAGATTCTCACCCCGCCTCTGCTAAATAGCAAGCGATTCTCAGACTTTAGTCATAGGCGCACGGCGTGTTGCCTGGACAAAGGTCCATCCTGTTTGTATTGAAAGTCCAGATCGCATCCGCCGTTCGCGGTGCCGATACGCTAGAACCATGCGCATCGCCACCTGGAACGTCAACTCGATCCGCACCCGTTTCGGCCGCGTCGTCGACTGGCTCGTGCGCGAGGACATCGACGTGCTGGCCATGCAGGAGATCAAGTGCCGGCCCGAGCAGTTCCCGGTCGACGCCTTCGCCCAGGCGGGGTACCAGCTCGAGATCCACGGACTGAACCAGTGGAACGGCGTGGCCTTCGCGAGCCGTCACGAGATGACCGACGTGGCGCGCTCCTTCACGGACATGCCCGGCTTCGGCAAGCCCGTGAAGGGCCAGGAGGCGGTGCAGGGCACGGGCCCGAACGGGCTGCCGCTCGAGGCCCGCGCACTCGGCGTGACCGTGGGCGATCTCCGGCTGTGGAGCCTCTACGTGCCCAACGGCCGGGCACTGGGCGACCCCCATCTCGAGTACAAGCTCGCATGGCTCGAAGCTCTGCGGCACGACGCCGAGAGCTGGCTCGAAGAGGATCCGGATCTGCCGCTCGCGCTGATGGGCGACTGGAACATCGCCCCCCTCGACGGCGACATGGGCGACCCCTCGTTCGTCGTCGGCGAGTCCACCCACGTCTCCCCGGAGGAGCGGGCGATGCTCGCCTCGTTCTCGCCGACGGTCGAGGACGTGGTGCGCCCCATCGTTCCGGAGGGCTACACCTTCTGGGATTACAAGGCCGGACGCTTCCCCAAGGACCAGGGCATGCGCATCGATTTCATCATGGGGTCGCGCGCCTTCGCGGACGCCGTCACCGGAGCGTCGATCGAGCGCGACGAGCGCAAGGGCGACTCCCCGAGCGACCACGTCCCCGTGGTGTGCGACATCGATCCCTCGCTGCTCGGCGACACCTTCGAGGACGAGTACGACCGGCCCATGGTGTTCTGACTTGTAGCGCTGCCCCGGGGCGGATCGGGATCTCGCGAAGGCGACGCGTCCATCCGCGGCCGGCGCTCCGCGCTGGCCGCTCCCGCCAGACCCAGCCAGCGTCCGCCTTCGCGAGATCCCGATCCGCCCTCCCCATACAAGCGTGGTGGAGGAGAAGAAAGTTAGACTTGTGGGCATGTCAGAGTTTCTGCGCGTAGCCTCCGTCAACGTCAACGGCGTCCGTGCCGCGTACCGCAAGGGCATGGGCGACTGGCTCGAGAACCGGGGCATCGATGTGCTCGCGATGCAGGAGGTGCGCGCGGACGACTCGCACCTGCTCGAACTGCTCGGCGACGGCTGGCACATCCTGCACGATCCCTGCCAGATCAAGGGTCGCGCCGGCGTCGCGATCGCGAGCCGCGTGCCCGCCGTCGAGCACCGCGTCGGGCTCGGAGCGCTGGACGCCCAGGAGAGCATCCAGTCGTCGGGCCGCTGGCTCGAGGCCGACTTCGAGCTCGGAGGATCCCCCTTCACCGTGATCAGCAACTACACGCACTCCGGCGAGGTCGACACCCCCCGCCAGGAGGCGAAGTGGGCCTTCCTCGACGCCATGGGCGCGCGCATGAACGAGCTCATCGACGAGCGCGAGCTCGTCGCCATCGTGGGCGACTTCAACGTGGGCCACCGCGAGTTCGACATCAAGAACTGGCGCGGCAACGTGAAGCGGTCCGGCTTCCTGCCCCGCGAGCGCGCCTACTTCGACCGCTTCTTCGGCCCCCGCGGCGAGGCCGTGCTGGGCGTCGACGGCACCGAGGGCCCCGGCTTCGGTTGGGTCGACGTGGGCCGCCGCTTCCACGGCGAGATCGACGGCCCCTACACCTGGTGGTCCAACCGCGGCCAGGCCTTCGACAACGACACCGGCTGGCGCATCGACTACCACGTGGTCACCCCGACGCTCGCGGAGCGGGTCGAGAACTACGCCATCGACCGCGCCGCCTCCTATGCCGAGCGATGGTCGGATCACGCGCCCGTCATCGTCGACTACCGCGCCTGAGCCTCGCGGTGCGGGGCCGGATCCCGCTCCTCGCAGCCCTCCATCCGCGGCCGGTGCTGCGCACGGGCCGCTCCCGCCAGACCCGGCCAGGCTGCTCGGCCCGGGATCCGGCCCCGCACCGCTCACCTTCTTCAGGCGGCATCACCGCCTAGGCCTCGTTTGTAAGGGAAAGAGAACCCCACACCATGACCGTTAGTCCCACCACGTCGTCCAAGCCCGTCCTCTTCTCCGGCATGCAGCCCTCCAGCGACTCGCTGCAGCTCGGCAACTACATCGGCGCGCTCAGCCAGTGGACGCAGATGCAGGAGGACTACGACGCCTTCTTCTGCGTGGTCAACCTGCACGCCATCACCGTGCCGCAGGATCCGGCCGAGCTCGTGGCCCGCACCCGGCGCACCGCCGCCCAGTACATCGCCGCCGGCATCGACCCGCAGAAGTCCACCCTGTTCGTGCAGTCGCAGGTGCCGGCGCACGCCGAACTCGCCTGGGTGCTCAACACGGTCACCGGCTTCGGCGAGGCCAGCCGCATGACCCAGTTCAAGGACAAGTCGCAGAAGCAGGGCGCCGACGCCGCCTCGGTGGGCCTCTTCACCTACCCGATCCTGATGGCCGCCGACATCCTGCTGTACCAGGCCGCGAGCGTGCCGGTGGGCGAGGATCAGCGCCAGCACGTCGAGCTGACCCGCGACCTCGCCGCCCGCTTCAACTCCCGCTTCGGCGAGACCTTCGTGGTGCCGGAGGCGCAGATCCCGAAGGGCACCGCGAAGATCTACGACCTGCAGGAGCCGACCGCCAAGATGTCGAAGTCGGCCGAGACCGAGGCCGGCCTCATCAAGGTGCTGGATCCCGCGAACGTGACGAAGAAGAAGATCATGCGCGCGGTCACCGACGCCGACGGCGAGATCCGCTTCGACCGCGAGGCGAAGCCCGGCGTCTCGAACCTGCTCACCATCTACTCGGTGCTGTCGGAGCGGTCGATCGACTCGGTGGTCGAGGAATACTCGGGCCGCGGCTACGGCGACCTCAAGAAGGGTCTCGTCGAGGTGGTCGAGGGGAGCCTGGCCCCGGTCCGCGCGCGCACCGAGGAGCTGCTGGCGGATCCGGCCGAGCTCGACCGCCTGCTCGCGGCGGCCGCGGATCGCGCGAACGAGGTGGCGAACCGCACCCTCGACCTCGTCTACGACCGGATCGGCCTGCTGCGGTAGCGCGAGACGCAGCCCGTATTTCGGCTCTCACCCGTATTTCGGATCGATTCGCGAGTTTTCTTCCGAAAGACGGGTGGGAGCCGAAATACGGGGCTCAGAACCCTGCTCGGGATCCCAGGCTTCGACTCGCCTGCGGCTCGCTCACCCAGCGGAGGCTGCTGCCGGTTGAGCGAGCGAAGCGAGTCGAAATCCGAGGCGCCCTACGGCACGAGCACGGCGCGCCCCTGCACGCGGCCGTGATGCAGATCGTCGAAGGCCTGCACGGCGTCGTCGAGGGAGTACCGCACCACCTCGACGCCGATCTTGCCGGCACGCGCGAGTCCGAGCACCTCCAGCAGCTCCGCCCGGGTGCCGCCGTAGGCGCGCTCGATGTTGACGCCCCAGGGCAGCTCGTTCGCGGAGGCGGCGTAGTCGAAGTGCCCGCCGCCGAGCCCGACGAAGCGGATCGCCCCGCCGCCGCGCACGACGGCGAGCGCCAGATCCACGGTGGGCTGCACGCCCACGAAGTCGAGCACCACGTCTGCGCCCGTGCCACCGGTCTCCTCCAGGATGCGAGCGGCGGCGTTCGCGTCGCTCGGCAGCGCAAGGTCGGCGCCGTGGGATTCAGCGAAGGCGAGCTTCTCGGGGTCGGTGTCGAGCGCGATGATGCGCGCGCCCGTCGTGGCGGCGAGGATCTGCAGAGCCATGTGCCCGAGACCGCCGAGTCCGATCGTGACGACGGTCGCGTCGCCGGTCATCCGATCCCGCACCGAGTTGATGGCGTGCATCGGGGTCAGGGCGGCGTCGGCCAAGGGGGCTGCGGCAACGGGATCGAGACCGCCCAGGGGCAGTAGATGGTGCGCTTTCACCGCGATGTAGTCGGCCATGCCGCCGGGGCTGCCGATGCCCGGGGAGAGCGGCGCAAGAGCGGAGCGCGGATAGAAGATCTCGCACTGATTGTCGCGGCCCGCGAGGCACTCCCGGCACTTCCCGCAGCAGAGGATCAACGCCACGATCGCGCCCTCCCCCTCGCTCCAGCCGCTCACGTCCGCCCCGACCTTCGCGACGGTGCCCGCCACCTCGTGGCCGAGCGTGCTGCCGATGAGCGGGTTGTCGTCGCCCATACCGATGATGGTGATGTCGGAGTGGCAGAGGCCGGCGCCGCCGACCTGCAGCAGCACCTCGTCCGGGGCGATCTCGGGGACGGGCTTGTCCTGGAGCTCGACCGTGTCGTTCTTCACGTAGGTCACTGCGCGCATCGCTTCTCCTGTTCCGGCCGCGGGGCTCGCGGCCACGGTGGGTCAGGGCGTCGGATCAGCGTCCTCGCTTCCAGGGTACTCCCGCCCGCGCCATAAAACATCAGGCGTTGCTTTTCGTTCACGGCTCGTTCCGCGTCGCATACGCCATGGTTCCGGACCCCCGAGATCCTTAGACTGGGTCCATGACCGACGACGACGTCAGCACCCGGGCCGCGGGGGCCGCCGAGGCCGCTCCCCGGTCGCGCCGCGCGCTCGCAGTGCTCCGGCGAACCCCGTTCACGATCGCCCTCGTGCTCGCGATGCTGATCGTCGGCGCGGCCACCGGCACACTGCTCGCCCCCGCCTCGGAGCAGCCCTGGTACTCGCAGGTGGCGACCGGGCTGCCCGCCTTCGCCGAGGGACGATGGTGGACGATCCTCACCTCCCCCTTCTTCGTGGATCACCCGCTCGTCTTCCTCACGCTCCTGCCGCTCGTGATCGGCGGCGTCGGCTGGGCGGAGTGGCGCTTCGGCTCACCGCGCACCATCGCGCTCTTCGCCGCCGGGCACGCCATCGGGGTGCTCGGGGCCGCCGGGATCCTCGCCCTCGTCTCGCAGGGCGGCTGGCCGTGGGCGGTGCGGCTCTCCGAGACGTACGACGTGGGACCCTCCTGCGGCGCTCTCACGGCCCTGGTCTTCGCGATCGCAACGCTCCCGGCCCCGTGGCGGCTGCGAGCGCGCATCGCGATCGCGGTGTGGGTGGGCATCTCGGTGCTGTACCTGGGTCAGCTGCACGATCTCGAGCACGCGGTCGCCATGGTCGCGGCGCTCGCGGCGAGCGGCTGGCTGCCCGCCTTCCGGCATCCGGCGGGCCGTCCGAGCCAGCGCGAGTGGCGCCTCATCGGACTCGCGGCGCTCATCACGGTCGGCGCCGTGCAGGTGCTCGACCTCGTCGTCCCCTACGACGGGCCGCTCGGCAGCAACGATCCGACGGCCCCGCTGATCGACGTCGCCATCGACGTGGTGATCATCCTGCTCATCGCCAACGGCATCAGGCAGGGCTATCGCGTCGCGTGGATCGCGGCGATCGTGCTCGGAGCCTTCAACGTGGCGACCGGCCTGCTGGGTCTGGCGCTGCTGCCGCTGCTCGTCGAAGTCGGCGCGCTCGACTCGCCGGGCGAAGTGCTCGGCCTGCTGATCGCGCCCACGTTCTTCTGGGCCGCGACCCTGCTCCTGCTGATCGTGGGGCGCGGCGCGTGGCGGGTGCGGCTGCGCACCTCGCGGCGCGAGGTCGCCGCCGAACCCCTGAGTCGGGAGCAGCTGATCGATCGGCTGCGGCGCTTCGGCGGCGGCACGATCTCGTGGATGACCACCTGGGAGGCGAATACCCGCGTCGCCGCGTCGGGCGGGGGCGCGATCGGCTACCAGTCGCACGCCGGCGTGGCGGTGATGCTCGGCGATCCCATCACGGCCGAAGCCTCTCGTGTCGATGCGCTCGCCGAGTTCCAGCGGCGGACGCAGCACGCCGGCCTGATCCCCTGCGTCTTCTCCGCGAACGAAGCCACCGCGGCCGCGCGGCCGCACGGGTGGCGCTCGGTGATCGTGGCGGAGGACACGATCGTCGACCTGCCGGGACTCGAGTTCAAGGGCAAGGCGTGGGGACCGGTGCGCACCGCGATGAACCGGGCCGGCCGGGAGGGCATCGAGTTCCGCATGGTGCGCCTGGCCGAGCAGCCGTGGAACGTGCTGGCGCAGGTGCGGGCGATCTCCGAGCAGTGGACCGGGGACAAGGGGCTGCCCGAGATGCGATTCACGCTGGGCACGGTCGATGAGGCGCTGGATCCCGAGGCGCTCGTCGGCCTCGCCGTCGACGGGGAGGGCAGCCTGCACGGGGTGACCTCGTGGCTGCCGGTCTACGGACCGGCGGATCCCTCGAACGGCGAACCCCGGATCGTGGGTTGGACCCTCGACCTGATGCGGCGACGCGACGGCGGTTTCGGCCCGGTCATGGAGTTCCTCATCGCGGCGTCGGCGCAGCACTTCTCGGACGAGGGCTACGCCTTCGTCTCGCTCTCGGGGGCTCCGCTCGTGCGTCCCGAGCAGGCCGAAGCCGGCCCGGTGGATCAGGTGCTCGAGCAGATCGGCGGTCTCATCGAACCGCTCTACGGGTTCAAGTCGCTGCACCGCTTCAAGCAGAAGTTCAACCCGCGCCACGAGTCGCTCCACCTGCTCTACCGGGATGAGGGCGACCTGCCCCGCATCGGCATCGCGCTCACCCGCGCCTACCTGCCCGACGCATCGCTGCGGGATCTCGTCGCGTCGGCGGCCTCGGTCGGCAAGACCGAGGCCGAGTAGGCGCGGGCCCGGTTCAGCCGGCTTCGCCGAGGATCAGCGCGGCGCCCTTCTCCCCGATCATCATCGCCGGCGCCTGCGTGTTGCCGCTGATGATCTCCGGCATGATCGAGGCGTCGACGACTCGCAGGTGGTCCACTCCCCTGACGCGCAGCTCCGGATCCACGACCGCCAGGTCATCGGCGCCCATTCTGCAGCTGCCGACGGGGTGATAGTCGGTCTTCGCCCACCGGGTGATGAAGTCGCGCAGGCCCTGCTCGTCCTGTACGTCATCGCCCGGGAGCATCTCGCTGTCGATGTAGGGCGCGAAAGCCGGCATGCTCAGGATCCGGCGAATGATCTTCATCCCCTCGATCGAGATGCGCCAGTCGTCCTCGTCGGCCAAGTAGTTGGGGTCGATGATCGGGTTCTCGTCAGGGTCGGCCGAGTTCAGGCGGATCTCACCACGACTCTTCGGGCGGGCGACGTTGGCGAGCACGGTGAAACCGTGGCCCTTGACCTTCTCCGCGGTCCGCTCTCCGTCCTTCCACTGCACGACGACGGGGAGGAAGTGGAGCTGCAGGTCGGGGCGGTCGAGCGAGGGATCCGTCCGCAGGAAGGCACCGGCCTCGGTCACGGTCGCGGTCGCGGGGCCCGTCCTGAAGAGCGTGTACTGGATGCCGTGCTTCAGCATGCGCAGCGCGCGATCCTCACCGGTGTAGCTCACCGGTTCCCGCGTGGCCACGGTGACGAACACCTCGAGCTGATCGTGCAGGTTCTTGCCGACGCCGGGGAGATCGTGCACGGGATCGACGCCGACATCGCGCAGTTCGTCTGCGGGACCGATCCCCGAGAGCAACAGGATCCTCGGCGAATTGATCGCTCCGGCGCTGAGGATCACCTCCCTACCGGCCAGTGCTCGGCTCTTCTGCCCCTTCCGCCGGTACTCGACGCCCGTTGCGACGCCGTTCTCGACGAGCACGCGCGTGACGTCCGCATCGGTGAGCACGGTGAGATTGCGGCGTTTGCGGACCGGGTGCAGGAACGCGGTCGAAGCGCTCTCGCGTCGGGCCTTCCGCTGCGTCACCTGGTGGAAGAAGACGCCGTCCTGCGCCGCTCCGTTGTGATCCGGGGTGAACGGAATGCCGCTCTGCTGCGCCGCGCGCACGAAGGCCTGCGAGAGCGGATTGTGCTGCACCTGGTCGGCGACGTTGAGCTCGCCCTCCGTGCCGTGGTACTCATCGGCGATGCGCTCGTTGCGCTCGTGCTTCTTGTAGTACGGCAGCACGTCGTCGTATCCCCAGCCCGGATTGCCGCGGTCCCGCCATCCGTCGTAGTCGGCTCGGTTGCCGCGCACGTAGAGCATCGCGTTGAGAGAGGTGGAGCCGCCGAGAACCTTGCCCTGCGGCAGGAACATCATGCGGTTCGCCATGTGCTTCTGGGGTGCGGTGTCGAAGATCCAGTTCACGGAGGTGCCCATCACCTTGCCGAACCCCGCGGGGATCTTCAGGAGCATCGAGGAGTCCTCGCCTCCCGCCTCGAGCAGCAGCACCCGGTGCTTCGGATCCTCGCTCAGCCGATTGGCGAGCACGCAGCCGGCGGCGCCCGCGCCGACGATGATGAAATCGTAAGTGATTGCCACGATGTCCTCTCCTACTGTCCGAAGTCCGGGAAGCCCGCGGGCTGCGTCGGCATGATGCCGCGGAACGAGATGTTCTTCAGGTGCGTCATCTCCTCGAAGCTGATCTCCAGCCCCTCCCGCCCGAAGCCGCTGAGCTTCCTGCCGCCGTAGGCGATGGCATCGGGGCGATAGAGTCCCGTGGCGTTGATGGAGACGGTGCCGGCCTGGAGATGGTGCGCCGCGAACATCGCCGCCTGCGCGTCGTTCGTGAACACCGAAGCGTTGAGGCCGAAATCGGTGTCGTTCGCGATCTTGATCGCCTCGACGTCGGACTCGTAGCGGATCACGGGGAACACCGAGGCGAAGATCTCCATGTCGGTCGCGACGTCGGTTCCCGCCGCCACGTTCGCGAGAACAGTCGGAGCGAAGTAGTTGCGGTCTGCGACGCCCGTGCCGTGCACGATCTCGGCGCCCTGCTCGACGGCGCGCGCCACCTGCTCGGTCGCGGTCTGCGCGGCGCGGGCGTGGATGAGCGGCCCCATGCCGACGTTCCGGTCGAGGTTCGGATCGCCGATACGGATCGGGGTCAGCTTCTCGACCAGGAGCCGGGTGAACTCGTCCAAGATGTCCGCGTGCACGATCAGACGCTTGTTCGAGCAGCAGATCTGCCCGTTCGCCTGGGTCCGCCCGAAGACCGCCTGCTCGATCGCGAGATCGAGATCGGCATCGGGGCGCACGATCAGCGGATCGTTCCCGCCGAGCTCGAGCATCACCGGAGTGAGTCGTCGAGCTGCGGAGCGAGCGACGCTGATGCCCGCCGCGGTGCTGCCCGTGAGAGAGAGGATGTCGATTCCCGGGTGCTCGGCGAGCGCGGCCCCGACGTCGCGGCCGCGACCGGTGAGGATCTGCAGCGCGTCGCGAGGCACGCCGGCATCCCAGATGAGTTCCGTCGCGCGCATCACCGTGAGCGGGGCGGCCTCGGCGGGCTTGATGATGACGACGTTGCCCGACGCCAGAGCCGCCGCGGTTTTATGCGAGAACAGATCCATCGGAGCGTTGAAGGCGATGATCGCCCCGAGGACGCCGCGGGGCTCTCGACGGGTGAAGATCAGATCGCGCTCGGTACCCGGCTGGGCGTCACCCGGAATCGTGATGCCGTGCTGACGCACCGCTTCGGCGCCGTACGAGGCGAAGAGGCGACTCGCGGTCCCGATCTCGGCGAACGCCTGCTCCCAGGGCTTGCCGTTCTCCCGGACGAGCAGCTCCGCCAGCTCCTCCTGATGCTCGGCGATAAGGCGGGACGCCTCGTGCAGGCGCCGGGACCGCTCGTGCGCGGGGACGGCCGCCCAGGCGGGAAACGCCGCGCGGGCGCGTGCCACGAATCCGTCGAGGGTCTCAGGCGTTTGGACCTCGATCTCGCCGATCTGCGCATCGTCGGCTGGGTTGAGGACGGGGATGCGTTCAAGTGTTGACACGATCGGGCTTCCTTGCTGCTTCTCTGGGGTGGTTTCGGGTGGCCGGTGGGGACTAGGAGACGGGAACGAAGGGGTATCCGAGTCCGCCGCGAAGGTGCTGACGCACGGCGCGGCGGCCGAGCATCGTCTCGTGGATCTCGCTGGTGCCGTCGAAGATCTGCGTCACCTTGGCGTCGCGGTGCAGGCGAAGAGTCGGCGAGTCCGCCGCGAGCCCCTCCCCGCCGAAGATCTGCATCGCCTCGTCGGTGTGCTTGCGGGCCTCGTCGCTGGCGAAGAGCTTGGCCATCGAGATGATGTCCTGGTTGCCGCCGTCGCCGTCGCTGAAGCTCTCCGCGGCCGCGAGGGTGAGCAGGCGAGCCGCCTGGTAAGCGGTGCTCATGCGACCGATCTTGGTCTGGATCGAGGGGAGGTCCCCGATCCGACCGCCGAAGGCCTCTCGCGTCGCGGCCCGGTCTACGCTCAGCTCGATCGCCCGGCGCAGGAAGCCGCACGCGTAGGAGGCGGCCTCGATGCGGGCCATGTTGAGCCCGTCCATCATCCCGGCGAACCCGTCGCAGCGAAGCGCGTGAGCCGCGGGCACCCGCACGTCCTCGAAGGTCAGCGTGCCGTTCGGCATGCCGCGGAACCCCGAGAGCTCGGTCCCGGCCTCGCCGTGCGCGCCGGCGCTCGACATGTCGACGACGAGCGCCACGGTTGCGGCGTCGCGCGCGTCGGAGTCGACCTTCGCGAGCACGATGGCGTAGCTGCAGACCGGTGCGAGACCGATCCAGCACTTGCTGCCGTTCAGCACATAGGTGTCGCCCTCCCGCCGAGCCACGGAGGTCAGCGCCCGGATATCGGTGCCGGCCTGGGGCTCGCTGATCGCGAACGCGCCGAAGATCTCCGCTCGCACCGTGGGCCCGATGTACCGCTCCTGCAATTCGGGATCCGCGTAGCGCGCGAGCAGATACGTGTGCAGGCGCGCGACGCTCACCGCGAGCGCCACCGGAGCCGACTCGGCGGCGATCCGCTCGGTGGTCTCGTGGATGAGCCCGGTGCGATCGAGACGGAGCTCACCGTCCTCCCCGAACAGCAGCGACTGCAGCCCGAGCTCCGCGGCCGAGGACAGCAGGTCGGGGAAGAACTCCCGTTCGCGGTCGATCGCCGCCGACCGGGGCCTGACCTGTTCGACGCAGAACGCCTCGAGCCGCTCAAGCAGCTGCTCGTCCGTCGGGGTGTCGTTCTTGAGTGTGTTCATCTCGTATCTCGATTCGTCGTCTGATCGCACCGGTGCAGTGGGGCTATCCGGCGAGTGCCATGCGGGCGATGTCTTCCTCGGTGGCGCCGGCAGCATCCACGTCGCCCACGATCCGCCCGCCGCGCATCACGAGCACACGATCGCAGCTCGTCAGCAGCTCGGGGATCACGGAGCTGACCATCAGCACGGCGAGGCCCTGTTTCGCCAGCTCCCTGATGAGGCCGAGGATCTCCTCCTTCGCGCCGATATCGATGCCCTTGGTCGGTTCGTCGAGCAGCAGGATCCGGGGGTTCGTCGCCAGCGCGCCGGCGATCACCACCTTCTGCTGGTTGCCGCCGCTCAGACTCTCGACCGCGACGTCGGGGCCGGCCACCTTGATGCGGAGCTGCTTGATGTACTTCTCGGCGAGCTCGGCTGAGCGCTTGCGCGACGTGAAGAGTCCCGGCGTCAGGGATCCGAGCGCAGCGAGGTCGATGTTCTCCTGCACCGACGCACCGAGCACGAGGCCCTGCTCCTTGCGGCTCTCCGGCACGAGCGCGAGGCCCTTCCGCATCGCGGCGAACGTCGACGACGGAACGTATTCCTCGCCGAGCAGCTCGATGCTTCCGCTGCGGATGTGGTGCTCGCCCATGAGCGCGAGCATCAGCTCGGTGCGGCCGGAACCCACGAGGCCGCCGACGCCGAGGATCTCACCGGCGTGCAGTTCGAACGTTGCGCTCTGCAGGCCCTCGGCGACGAGATCGGAGACAGCGAGCACGACCTCGCTGGTCGCGTCCGACTCGTGGCGCGCGGAACGATCGATGTCGCGGCCGGTCACCAGTCTGATCAGGCGCTCGTTGTCGACCTCGCTGATGGGACAGGTCGTGACGAGCTCGCCGTCGCGGAGACAGGTCACCGTGTCGGCGATGTCCATGACCTCCTCGAAGTCGTGGGACACGAGAATGACGGTCTGTCCCGCCGCGCGGAGGCGGCGTACGAGGTCCATGAGCTTGCGGGCATCGTGCGTGGCCAACGAAGAAGACGGCTCGTCGAGGATGATGACTCGCGCGTGCGTCGCGACCGCGTGGGCGATCTCGAGCAGCTGCTGCTGCGGAGTCGTCAGGGATCCTGCGACGTCGTTCGGAGAAACGTCCAACCCGACGAGTTCGAGATAGGGGATGGAGTCGCGCCGCATCTTCTTGCGCTGTACGAAGCCCGCGCGCGTCGGCTCCAGGCCGAAGAGCACGTTCTCGGCGACGCTGAGCGACGGCTTCACGCTGAGTTCCTGGTGCACCATGGCGATGCCGTAGTTCTTGGCTTCGTAGGGGCCGGAGAACTCGACCTGTTCGCCATCGACCAGCAGCTCGCCGCCATCGGCTTTCTGCACGCCGGCGATGATCTTCGCGAGGGTCGACTTGCCCGCGCCGTTCTCGCCGACGAAGGCGTGCACGGTTCCGGGCAGCACTCGAACGGACACGTCATGCAGCGCGACGTTGCCGCCGAAGACCTTGTTCACACCGCGCACCTCGACGGCGGCGCCCTCGACCGTGGTGATCAGGCGGGTCGCGCCGACGAGTGCTGTGGAATCGGTGGCGCTCACAACTTCGCCTTCCGCTTGCGGCGCACGACGAAGTCGAGCAGCACGGCGAACAGGATGACGAGGCCGGTGAGGATCTGCTGCCAGTAGGTGGGCACATCCATCAGCGTAAGGCCGTTGCCGAGAACCGCGATGAGCAGCGCACCGAGGAACGTGCCGCTGAGCTTGCCGTATCCGCCCATGAGGCTGGTCCCGCCGACGACGACCGCAGCGATCACGTCGAGCTCGAGGCCGACGAACCCGGCCGGTTGCCCCGAGTTGAGGCGAGCCGTGGCCATCGCCGACGCGAGGCCGACGCAGGTGCCGGCGAAGACGTAGACGAAGATGTTGACGCTCGTGACGCGCACTCCCGAGAGACGCGCGGCCGTTGCGTTGCCGCCGACGGCGTAGATACGGCGGCCGATCTTCATGCGGGAGAGGATCAGGTACCCGATGAAGAAGGTCAGCGCCATGATGACGATGGGCACCGGCACCGGGCCGATGTACCCCTGCCCGAGCCAGGTGAACGGCGAGTCGGCCGGGAGCGGCACCGGGTTCGCATTCGTGAGGAGCAGGGCGGTGCCGCGCCACGCGGTGAGGCCCGCGAGCGTGGCGATGAAGGCCGGGACGTGGAGGACGCCGATCACGACGCCGTTGATGAGGCCGATGAGCGCGCCGACGCCGAGGCACACGATGAGTGCGAGGATCGTCCATCCGACGCCGCCGCCCGGACCGGCGTTGAGCACCAGTGCTGTCACGACTCCGCAGAGCGCGATGACCGAGCCGACCGAGAGGTCGATGCCCGCGATGAGGATGATCATCGTGGCTCCGACTGCTGCGACGGCGACGATGGAGACCTGACGCAGGACGTTCAGGCCGTTGAAGGCGGTGACGAAGTTGGGTGCGATGATGGCGAAGACGACGATCAGCAGGATGACTGCACCGAGCAGCCCGAACTGGCGGAGATCGATCCTTCGCCGGTTCTGGGACCACGTCGTGCTGGACTTCGCCGCCGCGCCGACCTCTTCTTGAGGAGTCGGCACGCGACTCTGCGTAGACGGTGTGGGGTGTGCGTTCATGAGCGATTCCTTCGACTCACGGCGGCTGCGCGCCATGCTCAGGGTGTTGAGTGGTCCGCTTCGGAGGCGGGTGCGCCCGCTGCGCGCAGGGCCCGCCTCCGAAGCGGAATGGTCCGAGTTACCAGGCCGGCGTCTTGCCGCCTTCGATCGCCTGCAGGTCGACGAGATCGCCGACCATCACCTTAAAGGCGGGGACTTCCTCGCCACGGAGGCAGGAGACCAGCAGCTTGGTCGCTTCGCCGGCGCTCGGCAGGTGGTCGACGGTGGCCAGGGCATCGCCGTTCTCGATCGCGTCGTACATCTCCGGCTGGCCGTCGATGCCGACCACGGAGACCTGGTCGCTCAACCCGGCCGCCTTGACCGCGTCGATCGCGCCCAGGGCAGCCTCGTCGTTCGCGCCGAAGACCAGCTGCACGTCGGGGTTCGCAGCAAGAATCGCGTCCATGGCGTCCTGCGAGGGCTGGCGGCGGTACTCGCCCGCCTGCTCGGCGACGATATCGAAGTTGCCGTTCTCGAGCAGTGCGCGCTTGAACATGCCCGTGCGGGCCACGCTCGAGACGTCGCCGGTGATGCCGCTGATGACCGCGACCTTCACGGGCTCCTCGCTATCGCCGAACTCGTTGACGACGAACTCGCCCACCTTGGCGCCCTCCTCGCCGTACGGGGCGAGGAACTGGACGACCGGATTCACGCCGGTCATTCCCTTTCCGGTGAAGGCGTAGGGGACATCGGCCTCCTCGTAGCTCTTGAGAATGGGCTGCAGGCCCTCGGTGGTCGCGGGCATCAGCAGCAGGCCGTCGGGGCTCTGGTTGAGTGCGGTCTCCAGCGTCGACAGCTGCTTGTTCACATCGTCGTCGCCGGACTGCACTGTGACGGTGGCGTTGACCTCGGATGCCGCCTTCTTCGCCGCATCGACCTGCGCGTTGAGGAACGGATGGGAGAGCCCCTCGATCGAGAACGCGATGTCGACGGACTCGTCGGCACCGACGGTCACGGGGCAGGTGTTGCTGCCTTCTCCGCTCTCGGCCGCGGCCTGAATGTACAGGTTGCCCTCGAGGCTCTGATCGATCTCGGCGAGCTGGGTCTCGTTGTCGGCGGCAGAGCCTCCGCCGCCGTTCGCCGAGCATCCGGCGGAGCCGAGCAGCAGGGCCGCACAGGCGAGAACTCCGAAAGTCTTCTTATACATGGTGGGTGTGCCTCATTTCGTGTTCGACGGGTCCGCCGCGCCTCTGCGACGCAGTCCCCGTATGGGTGAGTGTTGACGGTTCGAGATTCATGGCAGCCGCAGGAAGTTGGGGTCAGCGCCCGGGGGTCGGCCGGTAGATCGCCCCCCGCGCCACAACGGCCTCCGTGAGGGCGACATCCTCCGGGTGGCCGCCTGGTTCGATGGGATCGGGCCGCTGACCGGCGTAGCCGAGCGCGGCTCTCACCTCCTCGCTCATCAGGTACGCCGCGGGGAGGATCGTGGTGAGCACTTCCCAGGAGGGATCGTCCGCCTGGCGGAGCCCGGCAAGCGCCGCGTCGAGGTCGGCCTCCCTGCACTGATCCACCGCCGCGAGGAAACGGCCGACGAGATCGGGCCGAGCGACGAGCGCGACATCGAGATGACGGCCGGCGGTGTCTGCCGCGTCGACCGAGGGCAGCAGCGCGTCATCGGGCATCAGCCGGTCGGCGATGTCGCGGATCAGCACGCGGGTGTCGGCGGCGATCTGCGGCGGCGCGGGTCGGGGATCGCTCAGCTGCACGGGCCTGGTCATTTCGCCACCTTCTGGAATCGGCGTTCTTCGACGAGATGCTCGGTGTTGCGCAGCGCGAGCGCCGCAATGGTCGCGGTCGGGTTCATGCCCGAGGAGGTCGGCATCACGCTGCCGTCCATGACGAACAGGTTCGGCACGTCATGGCTGCGCCCCCACCCGTCCACGACCGAGGTCTCGGGGTCATCGCCCATGAGCACCGTGCCGAGATGGTGGAACGCGCTCTCCTTGATCCAGGAGCCGCGGATCACCTGGCTCGCGCCGGCGGCCTGCATGGACTCCATGGCCCGGTCGAGGTGGAACTTCAGCATCCGATCCGAGTTCTCGGAGGTCGTGTACTCGATCTTCGCGATCGGGTCGCCCCAGCGATCGGTCCGGGCGGGATCCAGCACGATCCGATTGTGCTCCTCGGGGAGATCCTCGGAGATGATCGCCCACCACGCCGATCGCGAGAGCCGGGAGCGGAGACCCTCCTGGAACCCGTCGCCCCAGATCGAGTTCTCCGATCCCCAGGGGTAGGAACGTGTCGCGGTGAGCGGGCCGCCACCGGGGAGGAGGCCCCACTTCGCTCCGCGCACGAAGTCTCGAGAATCGTCGGTCTCGTAGAACTCGAGCGAGTGCATCTGCTGCCCGTGCACCCCGCGTGTAGTGCCCAGGTCGTCATCCCAGACACCGATGACCTGGCCGAGCGGGTGCATCATCAGTCGCTTGCCGATCAGGCCGGTCGAATTGCCGAGCCCGTCATCGGAATCTCCGGAGAGCAGCATGAGCCGCGGGGTGCCGATCCCGTTCGCGCAGAGGATCACGATGTCCGCATCGACCCTGTGGTCCCGGCCATCGGCATCGGTGTAGACCGCACCGGTGGCGAGTCCGTCGGAACCGGTCGTGATGCGGCGAACATGCGCCCCGGTCACCAGATCCACGCCGCCGCGGACGAGTGCCGGCCAGTGGGTCAGATCCGGCGACGACTTCGCGTGCTCGACGCAGCCGCGCATGCAGGTGGCGCGCTGGGTGCACGCGCGCAGATTCGCCTCGGCGTAGTCGCGCGTGGCGATCGCGTTGGTCCCCGGCCACCAGTGCCAGCCGAGATCGTTGTGCGCTTGGGCAACGCGCCGTCCGTGCTCGCGAAGCGGAACGGCCGGCATGGGCGGGCGGTCTTCTGTGGCGGGGAAGGCCGGGTCGCCCGCGAGACCGGAGACCCCGAAGTCGCGCTCGACCCGCGCGTAGAAGGGGACGAGGTCCTCGTAGCTCAGCGGCCAATCGTCGGCCACGCCGTCGAGTGTGCGCACCTTGAAATCGGAGGGCATCTGGCGCTGCCACTGGGCCGCCCAGAGCAGGGCGCTCCCGCCGACGCCGTTCCACATGAGAGGCGTGAGCGTCGACTCGCTGTCGTCGAAGGGATATCCGGGATTGTTCGGATCCCGATTGGGGTCCCACGGCCAGTAGCGGTCGAGCGTCAGCTCGTAGTCCGGATGATCCGCCCGAGCATTGCCGTAGTCGGGCCACGGGCCCTGCTCCAGGACGATGACGGAGAAACCGTCTTCGCGAAGACGCTTCGCAGCGACGGCGCCGCTCGGCCCCGCCCCGACGATCAAAGCGTCGTACCGCTCCTGATGATTCCTCATTGAATTCCTCCGTAAGAGTGGGCGCTCCGGATGTTGACGTTGAGGTTCTCGGCAATGGAGAGCGCTTGCCGAAAAGATTACACACGGCATTACGAAAGAGTCAACTCACTTCGACAAAATCGTTACAACGGCTCAATTAAAGGGCACTTGCAGAAGTCCGACCCACTGGGCTAGTGTGGCAAGCACTTTCCATAAGACTCACGGATAGGCATAGAACTCACATGGGCGTGACGCTAGAAAACACCGGCGCAGTAGCTTCTCCGCATCAGCTCCGCGAGCCGATCGGCATCACAATCGCGTTGCCCGCGAAAGACGGAGGCACCGAGGAATACCGGCCCCGCACGGCCCTCCGGCTGACTCCGACGGCGAAGTCCGGGCAACGCTCGCGCATCTTCTACGCCGCACCGCACGTGATCGCATCGCCGCTCAGCGGCGGCAGCCTGCCCGCGAACGAGATCGACTGGGAGGCGACTGCCAGCTTTCGGGAGCACCTCTGGGACCTCGGTCTCGGCGTCGCGGAGGCCATGGACACGGCTCAGCGGGGCATGGGACTCGACTGGCAGGGCGCCAAAGAGCTCATCGCACGCACCAGCCGTCAGGCTCGCGAGCGCGGCGCGCTCCTCGTGTGCGGTGCCGCGACCGATCAGCTCCCCGAGGGGAGCGGAAGCAGCCTCGATGAGATCGTCGCGGCGTACGTGGAGCAGTGCGACTTCATCTTCGATCAGGGATCAACCCCCGTGCTCATGTGCAGCCGTCAGCTCGCGCGAGCCGCCCGCACGGCAGAGGACTACCGCTCCGTCTACGCCCGAGTGCTGGAGCAGTGCCGACGGCCCGTGATCCTGCACTGGCTCGGCGCGGCCTTCGACCCGCAGCTCGCCGGCTACTGGGGCGTCTCCTCGCTCGACGACGCCATCGGCAGCATCATCTCCCTCATCGAGGAGTTCTCGGACCGTATCGACGGGATCAAGGTCTCGGTGCTCTCCGCGGAGCACGAGATCTCCATGCGCAGACTGCTCCCCGAGGGCGTGCGCATGTACACCGGCGACGACTACAACTACCCCGAACTGATCCGAGGCGACGCCCACGGCCACAGCCAGGCGCTGCTCGGAGCGTTCAACCCCCTCGCAGTGGTCGCCTCAGCCGCGCTCGACGCGCTCGACGCGGGCGACATCGCCGGTTACGATGCGCTCATGCTCCCCACCGAACCGCTGGCCAAGCTGCTCTTCGCGGCTCCGACCGGCAGCTACAAGTGCGGGATCACGTTCCTCGCGTACCTGAACGGCCAGCAATCGCATTTCAAGATGCTCGGCGGCGCCGAGAGCCTGCGCTCGGTGGAGCACTACGTCGACGTCTTCCGCTTGGCGGACGAGGCCGGGGTGCTGCTCGACCCCGAGCTCGCCGTCGACCGCATGCACGAGTATCTGGCTCTTGCGGGAGTGCGCGATGCCTGATCCCACGAGCCTCGTCCGCCTCGAGCGGCCCTCGGTTCACCGCGCCGACATCGTGCTCGATCGCCCGCACAAACTCAACGCGCTCACCGCCGGGATGCTCGAGGAGATCGCGCGTATCTCGCACGAGCTGCACACGCTCGACACACCTCGCGCCGTGGTGCTGCGCAGCTCGACGACACGCGCGTTCTGCGTCGGAGCCGATCTCGTCGAGCAATCCGACCTCGAGGCCGCCGAGGAAGCATACCGCCTCAGCGAGCTGGGCTGCTTCGCATTCCAGGCGCTGGCGCAACTCCCCGTTCCAGTCATCGCCCAACTGGACGGGTACGTGCTCGGCGGCGGCCTCGAGCTCGCTCTGGCCTGCGATCTGCGCGTCGCGGGCGCCACCGCCCACCTGTCGTTCCCCGAGACCGGCCTCGGCAATTCCCCGGCCTGGGGAGGCACGGCCCGCCTCGCAGCGCTCGTCGGCCCGTCACGCGCCATGGAGATGCTGCTCACCGGCATGCCCCTCGACGCCGCCCACGCTGAGCGCTGGGGCCTCGTCAACCGCTCGACGACCGGGGACGCCGGCTCCGCGGTCGACGAGCTCGCCGACGCGATCACATCACGGGCCCCGATCGCACAGCGCGCGGTGAAGCGCACCATCCAAGCGACGCTTCCCCCCGCCGCACCGTTCTTCGATGCTCCCCATGCGGCGTTCCAGATCACGACGGCCGATTCCCGCGAAGGCAGAACCGCGTTCGCGAACCCGGACCGCACACCCGAATTCCGCGGAAAGTAGGCCACAGTGCACCACACCGAAACACCGACCACCCGGGCTGTCTCGCCCGGCGGCCCGCCTCTGCGGGGCCGCACCGCTCTCATCACCGGCGCTGCCGGCAGCCTCGGCTCCGATATCTGCCGTGAGCTGGCCCGCTCGGGCGCCGACATCGCCGTGCACCACCTGGACACCCCGTCCGAGGCCGAGGCGCTCGCCGAGGAGTTGCGCACGCTGGGTGTGCGCGCCGCCGTGGTCCAGGGCGACGTCGTGACCGAGGCGCAACGCATCGTCACCGACACCGAATCCGCGCTCGGCCCGATCGACGTGCTCGTCAACAACGCCGGCTACATGGACGAGCGCCCGATGCTCGAGACCCCCTTCGAGATCTGGCAGCGCACACTGGACATCGATCTCACCGGCGTCTTCCTCATATGCCAGGCCGTCCTGCCGGGCATGACCGAGCGAGGCCGGGGCAACATCATCAACGTCAGCTCGCAGCTCGCGTTCAAGGGCGGCGTCTCGGTCGCGCCCTACTGCGCGGCGAAGGCCGGCGTCGTCGGCCTCACCCGCGCGATGGCGCGGGAGTTCGGTCCGGCGATCCAGACCACCGCGGTCGCACCGGGGCCTCTCGAAACGGCGATGACGCAGCCGTTCGCGGACGAGGCATGGCTGTCGGCCCGAACCTCGGGACTCGTCATCGGCAGACTCGGCCAGACGCATGAGGTCGCGCCGGTCGTGGCGTTCCTCGCCGGGGATGGCGCGACGCTGCTCAACGGACAGGTGATCCACTGCAACGGCGGAGGGGTGATGCAGTAATGGCACGACGACGCGGACAACCGCCGGTGATCTCCGCGGCTGAGGCGGTAGCACTCGTCGCGGACGGGGATACGCTCCTCATCGAGGGATCGGGCGGCGGCATCATGGAACCGGACCGGCTGCTCGCCGCACTCGGCGAGCGGTACCGGGAGACGCAGTCCCCGAAGGGTCTGACGCTCGTGCACACGACGGGTATCGGCGACCGAGCCGGCGCGGGCATGGACCACCTCGCGCAGCCCGGGCTCGTCCGTCGCGCGGTCGCGGGCAACTGGGGCATGGCCCCGGAGATGTCCCGCATGGCGCTCGCCGGCGAGTTCGAGGCCTACAACTTCCCGCAGGGCGTCATGGCTCAGATGTGCCGCGAGATGGCGGCGCGGCGTCCGGGAGTGACGACCCATGTCGGCCTCGGCACCTTCTGCGACCCGCGGGTCGACGGCGGCAAGCTCAACTCGCGCACCACGGAGGATCTGGTCTCCATCGTGAACCTGCACGGGAAGGAGTGGCTGCACTACCGCTCCCAGGTCCCGACCATCGGTTTCATCCGCGCGACGACCGCGGATGAGGACGGGAACCTCTCGATCGAGCACGAGGCCGCGCGCCTCGAGGTGCTCGCCATCGCCCAGGCGGTGCGCAACAACGGCGGAACCGTCATCGCCCAGGTGAAGCGCCGTGCCGCGAGCGGTTCCCTCGATCCGCGCACCGTGGTGGTGCCCGGATACTGCGTCGACGCCGTCGTCGTGGTTCCGGATCAGCGGCAGCTCGTCGAGTACGACTACGAGCCTGCGCTCTCCGGCGAGGTGCGCGGACCGATCTCGGGAGTCTCGGTCATGCCCCTGACGCCGCGCAAGGTCGTGGGCCGTCGCGGTCTGCAGGAGATCTCCTACGACGACGTCGTGAACCTCGGGGTGGGCATCGCCGACGGGGTCGCCGCAGTTGCAGCGGAGGAGGGATGCTTCGATCAGTTCATGCTGACCGTGGAGCAGGGCCTCATCGGCGGCATTCCGGTCGGCGGAGTGAGCTTCGGCGCCTCCTACAACCCGGTCGCGATCATCGAGCAGCCCGCGCAGTTCGACTTCTACGACGGCGGCGGTCTCGACATCGCCTTCCTCGGTTTCGCGCAGTTCGATCGGAACGGCAACATCAACGTCTCAAAGTTCAACGGTCGTCTCGTGGGATCCGGCGGCTTCATCGACATCACCCAGAACACCAAGACCGTCTGCTTCTGCGGCACGCTCACGGCGGGCGGGCTCGAGGTCGAGATCGGCGACGGACGCATGTCGATCGTGGCCGAGGGCCGCCATGCCAAGGCCGTCCCCGAGGTGGAGCACATCACCTTCAACGGCAGATGGGCCGCGGAGAGGCGACAGCGCGTGCTGCTCATCACCGAGCGGGCGGTGCTGAGCTTCGAGGAGAACGGGTGGCACCTGATCGAGGTCGCTCCCGGCGTCGACATGCAGACCGAGGTGCTCGACCTCATACCGTTCCCCGTTCAGGCGACGGAAGTTCGGTTGATGGATGAGATCCTGTTCATTGATTCGCCGATGGAGTGGAAGGTTGAATAAATGGAGTTCAAGGATCCAACGGACGGCCGGCGCTCGGATTCGGTCACGCTCGGAGACGTCGCGGCCCACGCGAACGTCTCTCTGACGACCGCTTCGCGGGTGCTCGGCGACTCGAGCCACCCGGTCTCCCAGAAGACCAGGGACCGCGTGCTGCAGGCCGCCTCCGAGCTCGGATACTCCGCCAGCCCGCTCGCCCGAGCGCTCGCCAGCAAACGCAGCCGCATCATCGGCGTCATCGTGCCCGACAACGTCGACTCCTACTTCGCGGAGATCGCCCGCGGCATCGATGACATCGCGAACGAGGCCGGCTACCTCACGATCATCTGCAACGCGGAGCGGGACAGCCGACGTGAGATCGACCACATCCAGATGCTGCGCACGTACAACGCCGCGGGCGTCGTGTTCGCGGGATCCGGAACCCACCTGCACGATGAGGACGCGGAGCGCCTCGCCCGCACAGTGGACACGGTTCGCAGCGAAGGGATGGTGGTGATCTCACTCGCCACGCGGGACTTCGCCTGCGACGTGGTGAGCTACGACAACGTGGAGGCCTCGCGCGCGCTCGCGCAGTATCTGATCCAGCTCGGACATCGCGAGATCGCCTTCATCGACGGCACCGCGGGCGTCTACTCCGCCGAGCAGCGCCGCGAGGGCTACGAGATCGCGATGCGCCAGGCCGCTCTCGAACCCCGCATCATCCCGGGCAACTTCGATTCCGACTCCGGCACGAATGCGGCCATAGCCCTGCTGTCGCAGGGCCAGCTGCCGGACGCCGTG
Organism: Leucobacter celer subsp. astrifaciens; assembly: GCF_001273835.1. Lineage (GTDB taxonomy): Bacteria > Actinomycetota > Actinomycetes > Actinomycetales > Microbacteriaceae > Leucobacter > Leucobacter celer. The sequence goes on from NZ_JHEI01000138.1 coordinate 163,503, forward strand.
ATCGGCGCGAACGATCAGACGGCCGTGGGCGCGATGACGGCGCTCCGCCACGCCGGCCTGCAGATCCCGGACGACGTCTCGATCGCCGGTATCGGCGGCACCCGGCTCGCAGCGCTCGTGGACCTCACCACCGCGGCCGCACCCTTGTACGAGCTCGGAGCGACAGCCGCGACCCGCGTCATCAGCCCTGAAGAGGCCGGCCCGGTCGAACCCGTGCTCCTCCCTCACCGGGTCATCGTCCGTCAGACCGCAGGTCGCAAGGCGCCCCGGTCGAACGGAGCGATCCCATGAGCACCATTCCCCGGGACTTCGACATCGAGCACGAAAGCGTCTTCGCGAAGACGGTCGGCGAGTACGACATCTACTCGTTCGCCGGCATCACGGGCGATTTCAGCCCGAACCATGTCAATGCCGAGTTCATGTCGGAGACTCCCTACGGCGAGCGCATCGCCCACGGCGTGCTGATCCTCGGCTACGCGTCGACGGTGGCATCGCAGTACGTCCGCGAGACCGGGGCCAAGGCGGTCTCCTACGGCTACGACCGCGTCCGTTTCATCGGCGCAGTGCGCATCGGCGACACAGTCACGCTCAGGTATCGAGTGACCGGCGTCGATCGGGAGCTGGGCCGCACGACCGCCTCGGTCACCGCCGTGAACCAGGTCGGCGAGACCGTACTCGCGGCCGAACACATCCTCCACTTCATCTGAACCACCCATCACCCACGGAAGGAGGCGGGTTGCGATGACGCCACCCGGCCAGAGCATTCCAGAGCACCCGGAATCGCTGCCCTACGAGCGAGAACTCGGAGGCGCTCGCGCCCTCATCTACGATCTCCGCGCCCGCATGGAAGACCCCGATGCGAGCCTCGTCGTCGACGCCACCGCGCGACTCGCGGAGTGGCTCATCCCGAACGCGAAGAGCGACCGCCACGAGCCGCTCACCGTCGTGCTCATCGACCCGGACGACGCCGGGCCCGCGCTCGCGCCCAGCGTCGAAGCGCTGTACGCGTCGCTCCGCGTCATGGTGAACTCCGTCGCACTCGAGCGGCCGCGCACGCACCTCACGACGATCCGGGTGGACTCGGGATCCCTCAGCGCTCTCGAGGACACCGTCGCCTATCTCGCGAAGCCCGCCGGGGCCTTCGTCACCGCAGCGAGCATCGATGTGAGGAGCGCAGCATGAGGATCCTGATCACCGGAGCCAGCGGCGGCATCGGCGGCGCGGCAGTGCTCCGAGCTCTCGAGGACGGCCACGAGGTCTACGCGCACGGACGCGATGCCTCCCGCCTCGCAGGGCTCGCCGAACGCGACGCGGAGGTCATCACGGGAGACCTCGCGACCGAGGAGGGGCTCTCGGCGCTCTCCTCGAGGTTCGACCGAGCACCGCTCGACGCCGTCATCGCGGCCCAGGGCGTGCCCGGGGGCGGTGCGATCGATTCCTTCACCGATGCCGAACTGCGCCGAGTGCTCGAGGTCAACTACCGCTCGGTCGTCCGTCTCTTCCGGGCCCTGCGCACGGGCGCCCTGCAGGCCGGGTCGCGCTACGTCGTGGTGGCCTCGCAGGCATCGCTCCGATCCGAGCCCTACGACGCCGTCTACTGCTCGTCGAAGTGGGCGGCACTCGCGTGGGCCGAGGCGCAACGGAAGATCGAGGGCGATTCGGGCGTGCGGATCCGGTCCCTCTGCCCCGGCCGCACGGTCACGCCGCTGTTCGATGACGCGATGGCCTCGTTCGCCGCGGCGCGGGGCCTCTCCCTCGAGGATTTCACGGCCGACACGCTCGAGCTGATCCCGCTTCGGCGCTTCGCCTCTGCGACCGAGACCGCGGAATCGGCGCTCTTCCTCGCCTCGCCCGACCCCCGCCCGGCCGTGCTCGCGCAGACCGGCGGTGAGGTGCCGTGGTAGCGGTCCTCGTCTGCCCGGACTCCTTCAAGGGATCGCTCACCGCCGCCCAGGCGACGGCGGCCATCGCCGCCGGCGTCCTGGAGAGCGGCCTCGACCGCGCCGAGATTCTCCGCTGCCCACTGGCCGATGGTGGAGAGGGGTCCCTGGGGCTGATCGCCGAGCGCTGGGACGTTCCGCTCGAGCAGACGAAGACCGAGGATCCTCTCGGTCGCCCGCATACGGCGCGCTGGGCCTTCCTCCCCGACGACGAACGGGCCGTGATCGAACTCGCCGAGGCGAGCGGTCTCCCGCTCGTACAGGACCTCCCGCTCCGGGTTCTCGACGCGCATACGCGCGGCACCGGTCGCCTGATCTCCGATGCGCTCTCCCGCGGTGCGCGCTCGATCACGCTCTGCCTCGGCGGGTCGGCCACGGTCGACGGCGGGGTGGGGATCGCCCACGCGCTCGGAGCACGCTTTCTCGACGGCGAGGGCGAGGAGCTGCCTCCGACGCCTCGAAGCCTCGGCGAGATCGCCGCGATCGACCTCTCTCGTGTCGTTCCCGAAGCGTTCGAGGCGGAGTGGAGCCTCCTCGTCGATGTCACCAATCCGCTCACCGGCCCTCAGGGGGCAGCGGCGGTGTTCGGACCGCAGAAGGGCGCCAGCCCCGAGGAGGTGGCGCTGCTCGAAGCGGGTCTCGCGTCCCTCGCCGGGCTGCTCCGCGAACTCACCGGCCGCGACGCGTCCGGTCTGCCCGGAGCAGGCGCAGCCGGCGGTGCGGCGCTCGTGCTGCACGCGGTGTTCGGAGCCGAGATCGTGGGCGGGGCCGAGCATCTCGGCCTGCTGGTCGGCCTCCCCGAGCTCATGGCCCGAGCCGATGTCGTGTTCACCGGCGAGGGCCGGCTCGATGGGCAGAGCGGAGGCGGCAAGGTGGTCTCTCACGTCTCCGACCTCGCCGCGTCGGTCGCCGAACCGCCCCCGGTCGTGTGCCTGGCGGGCGAGGTGCTGTGCACACCGGCCGAGCTCCGCGGACTCGGCCTGACCGCTGCCTTCAGCATCGCCAACGGAGCTCAGACGCTCGAGGCGCTCATGAACGAGGCGGCGCCCGGTCTGCGGAGCGTCGCCGCCAACGCGACGCGGTCGCTCCTCGCGCTCTCAGGGGATCGCCCGAAACGCTGACGGCATCGTCCTGCGCGCTACTGCCCACGCGGACCGCCATCCTCTACAGTGGGGGATCATGTCCAGGTTGCACGCATTCCGCACCACGACCGGCGCCGTGCTGAGCATCTCCGGCGAGATCCTCGGCCTGCTCCTGCAGCTCGTGCTGGTGTGGCTGGGTGCCCACATCATCTGGGGCAGCGAGGGGCAGATCAACGAGGAGGAGGCGGTCATCCTGATCGTCTGGTGCCTCGTCGCCAGCCTGTACCTCGGCCTCACACTGCTCTGGCTCAACGTCCTCGTGCGCATCGACACCCCCGACCCGGCGGCCACGCGACTACTCGTCGGGCACCCGCTGACACGGATGCTCTCGATGGTGCTGACCTTCGGGGCGAGCCTGCTGGGGCTCACGGTGGCGCTCGACCTCATCACGAGCCTCGGACGGGACGTCCACAACCCCTTCCTCGAGCTCAGTGCGGTGTGGGCCATGCTGCTCTCGTGGGTGCTGTTCAACTGGGGCTACGCCCGCATCTACTTCTCGCGCTTCCACCGCGCCCCGCAGCCACCGCTCGAGTTCCCCGGCACCGACGATCCCCGCCTCGTCGACTTCGCATACTTCGCGTTCACCAACGCGACCACCTTCTCCGTCTCCGACGTGAAGGTGGTGCACACCCACATGCGCTGGACCGTCGTCTGGCACACGACGCTCGCGTTCTTCTTCAATGCGCTCATCATCGTGCTCACGATGAACGTCATCTCGAACGGATCGTTCTTCACCGAGCTCTTCGCGTAGTGCCCGCCATCGGGCCCACGAGTTCGGCGGTCGTCGCGAGCGTCACCATCGGGCCCAGCATCGCCATCAGTTCGAGCCCCTGTTCGTGCGCTCGCTCGGTCGCGCCGGCACAGGCGTCAACCGCCACAGTCACGTGTTTCCCCGCGTCTACCGCGCCGAGCACCGTCGCGAGCACACAACAGTCCGTGGCGACGCCACACACTACGATGCGGTCATGGTTCCGGGTGAGTTCCGCAAGCTCAGCGCCCCATTTGCCGAAGGTCGGTAGTGAGAGCACCGCGTCTGCCTCGGCGATCGGCAGCGTGAGGTCCCAGACCGACGAACCTTCAGGCTCGCGGCACCGCTCCCAGCGGTCATAGTAATCCTTCCAAGAACCGTGTTCGAGCGGGTCCCGAACGAATCTCGTCCACACCACGCGGTCGGCGAGAGCGGCAGTCAGCTCGCTCACCCGCTCAGCGGCATCGTCGTATCCGGCGCAGCTCCACTGGCTGTCAGGATCCCGGAAAATGCGCTGCATGTCGATGACAACGAGGGCCGCGGGACTCACACCGCTACCTTCTCGTGCTCGCGCCGGCCGCGCAACAGTCCCGACAGCGCAGGCAGCCGCCGAAGCGCGAAGTATGAGGCGAACGCAGCGAGCGCACCTACGGCAAAGGACACATCGCCGTATCGGGCGAACGCCGCCGAGAAAGGTCCCGTCCATATGGCCGAACTCCAGAAGAGCGACGATGCCGCGCACCCGATGATCCAGGCCACGAACCCCCACTCCACAGTACGGCGCGTGTCGAACAGCTCCCGCGTGGCAGCATCTCCCCGCTCGCGCATACGGAAGTAGTAGTCGAGCAGCAGTACCGTGCTGAACGGGACGACCAGATAGGCGAGCACGTTCAGGAAATCATAGAAGCTGCCGTAGGGATTCGTCTGCATCACCAGCGTCACGCCGAGGCTGATGGCCGCGATGAGGATCACTCCGACGATTCGGCTGACGGGAACTCGGATGGTGAGCAACGACAGCGAGCCTCCGTACAGATTCATCGCACTCACCGGCAGCGTCGATACGACCACAGTGATCATCGCGACGGGCATCCAGGCACCGGTCAGATCGGCGAGCGCGGGGATCGCATCCAGTTCGCCGGCGAAGCTCGAGACGAGCACTCCGATGCCTCCCAGCCACATCATCGCGAAGAACGTTCCCGCTGCGGTGTAGCCGGCGACCTTCGCGTGCGATGTGTTCTGCGGCAGGTAGCGGGAGAAGTCCGAGGCGAACGGCGTCCACGTCATCACATACGCGAAGAAGAACCCTGCGAAGGTCACCCACCCCCCGAGGACTCCCATGTAGAACGGAGCCTCCGGGTTCACGCCGACGCTCAGGTCCACCTGTCCGAGCGACAGCACCGTGATCACGGCGAAAAGGATCGCGAGCACCACGGTGGCGATCTTGTTGATGAGATGGATGAGGTTGTGGCCCCAGATCGCGAACACCGTCTGCACCCCGAAGATCGCGGCTGCGGCGATCCAGAACGGTACGTCGATGAGCATCTGCAGCGCGATGACCGCGAACACGGTGTTCACTGCGGTCCATCCGATCGCCGAGATGACCGTGAGCAGCGCGATGGGCACGAAGTTGCCGAAGTACCCCATGGGGCCTCGGGCCTGTATCTGCTGCGGCACGCCCATCTTCGTGCCGACGCCTGCGAGCAGACCCATCACGGTGGCGCCGAGTGCGGTGCCCACGGCTACTGCGGTGAGCCCCTGAATCACGGAGAGCCCGAAGAGGGAGGAGAAGAACCCGGATACCATCACCGCAAGCACCATGTTGGCGGCGAACCACAACGTGAACTGGTGGCGCGGGTGCCCGTGACGCTCGGTCAGCGGAATGTGGTCGGTGGAGAACGGCTCGGTACGCGTCAGCGAAGTGCCGTATCGAGGTTCCTGCGGAACTGATCCGCTGCTGGTCGTCTCAGACATTCGTAGGCTTCCTTTTCCTCAGAGCTGAGTGAATGGGGTGGAACGTTTGGAACTTCTGCAATGCATCACCGGGCGACAGCCCGATCGAACCGGGTGCGGCTAGTTCTTGTTCACCAGCCGGTCCAGCTGGTCCCGGGTCACGAGGTGGGTGCCCTCGAAGCGATGGTCGTGCCGCAGTTCCTTCACCAGCGATATGCCGAGCAGTGCGACGATCACGGTGAACGGCACCGCCGAGAGGATAGCCGCCTGCTGCAGCGCCTGCAGCCCGCCGACCAGGAGCAGCACGATGGCGCAGAGCCCCGTGAGGATGCCCCAGACGCCGAGCACCGGCCGCGGCGGGTTCGGCACCCCGCGCGTCGAGAGCGAGCTCAGCACGAAGGTGTTCGAGTCGGCGCCGGACACGAAGTACAGCACCACCATGATGATGGTGATCACCGAGGAGACCTCGGTGAGGGGCAGCTCGGCGAGCACCGCGAAGAACGTGGTGTTGGTGTCGGCGAGAGTCTGTTCGCCGATGTTGGTGCCCTTGAACATGTCGAAGTTGATCGCGGCCCCGCCGAAGATGGTGAACCAGGCGCTGAACACGAGTGTGGGCACGCCGAGCACGACGATGACGAACTCGCGGATCGTGCGGCCCTTCGAGATGCGCGCGAGGAAGATGCCGACGAACGCGCCCCAGCTCAGCCACCAGGCCATCATGAAGTAGGTCCACCACTGCATCCACTGCAGGTCCTCCGGGGTGCCCGGGGTGAGCAGGGCCACGATGGGGAACTCTCCGATGAACTGTCCGATGGAGCGGAAGTACAGGTTCGAGATGAAGCTCGTCGGGCCGAGGATCAGCACGAACAGGCCGAGCAGAGCCGCGCCGATCATGGTGATCTGGCTCGTCCACTTGATGCCCCGGCCGACCCCCGAGAGCGCGGAGAGCGTGAAGATGAGGGTGATGCCGGCGATGATGACGATCTTCACGAACAGGTCGGCGGGAAGCCCGGTCAGCCGGCTCACGCCCTCGGCGATCTGCGAGGCGCCGAGGCCCAGCGAGGTCGTGGTGCCGAACAGGGTCGCGATAACGGTGAAGATGTCGATCGCCTTACCCGCCCAGCCGTCCATGCTCTTGCCGAGCACCGGGCGCAGCATCGGCGAGACAAGACCGGAGTTGTGGCGCCGGTGGGTCGAGTACGCGATCGCCAGACCGAAGATGCCGAACAACGCCCAGGCGTTGGGGCCCCAGTCGAAGTAGGAGAACTGCATGGCAGCGACCGCCGCGTCCATCGTCTCCGGCTCGGCCCAGCCGTGAGGCGGATGCATGAAGTGACTCATGGGCTCCGCGGCTCCGTAGCTGATGAGGCCGATGCCCATCACGGCGCCGAGGATCATCGCGATCCACGCGATCGTGCTGAACTCGGGTCGGTCGTCGTCGGCGCCGAGTCGCACGCGGCCGAACCGGCCGAAGCCCAGGTAGAGCATGAGCACGATGCAGCCCAGGGTGACCACGAGGTAGGCCCAGCCGATGTTCTGCGCCGACCAGTTGGAGGCCGAGGTCATCACGCTGCTCACCTGCTCCGGTGACAGCGCTGCCCACACCACGAGAGCGCCGATCAGGCTGACCGATATCCAGAAGACCGCGCTCGGGCGCTTGCGCAGCTTCTCGGCCTCGATCACCGTCACCGATCGGGTCTGGAACCTCTCGTCCGTCTGATGGGTGCCCATCGCAAGCCCGTTCGTGGGCGGGTTCGTATCGTTACTCACGTCATGCACTTCCTCGTGTCGAGCGGTGTTGGATGGATCGATGGCCTCAGAGTTCGATGAGCTCGGCGCCGTCGTAGAAGCGACCGGCCTTGTAGATCATGGGCGCGGCCTCGGCGATCTCGGCGTGGGTGACCTTCGCGATGAAGACCGTGTGGGTCTTCGCCTGGAAGCGCTCCTTGATCTCGGCCTCGATCGAGGCCGCCGAGCCATCGATGAGCGGGCTGCCCGAGGGGCCGGCGTGCCACTCCACCGTCGCGAACTTGTCGTCGCCCTTCGAAGCGAAGACGCCCACGGTGCCGCGCTGCTCATTGCTCATGATGTTGATACCGAGATGCGTCGACTTGAAGAGCGACGCGTAAGTGCTCGTGGTCTTCTGCACGCACACCAGCACGAGCGGCGGCTCGAGCGACACCGACGCATACGAGTTCGCGGCGAGCCCGCGCGGCTTGCCGTCTTCGCCGATCGTGGTCACCACGGTGACGCCGGTGACGAACTGGCGGTTGAAGCCTTTCAGCGCGTCGAGGCCAGGCACCCCGCTGAGGTCGTCGACCACCACGTCAACGGGATCGGCCTCGAAGGCGGACTTGAGCGAGGGCACGCCGAGATCGGCGAGCAGTTCGCTCTGGTCCCAGGTGACGCGCTCCGCGATGATCCTGCCATCGCGGATCTCGAGCTGGTTCGACCCGCGCGTGCGCACACGGCTTCCCGTCGCGGGTACCCCCTGCAGGTCGTGGGTGAACGTTCCCTCCGAGTGCCAGAAGATCGCACCGTCGCCCGTCTCCTCGTCGACGACGATCTGATCGATCGTGGTGACGAGATCGGGGAACGCCTCGCGGGTCGCAAGGATCTCTTCTTTCAGCCCGATCGCGTTCGAGGTGCGGCCGGAGCGAGTGCTCTCTCTCGTGAACCCCGGGTGGAGGATCGCGTCGAAGGCATCGACTTCTCCTCGGTCCCAGGCGGCGTCCCATGCAGTTATGACAGCTTCCTTGATGTTGTGTTGCATGCAAGGAATACTAAGCTCACCCACACGAGGTGTCAACACTCCGGTAAAAACACGGGAATATCCCAAATTCCCCCTGATCTTTACTCGAGATGTTGCCCTATTCATGCATGCAAGATACTCTTGTTGCATGCAAGAAGCTTCGTTTCACAGCCGCATTCACCCGGGGAAGGACGCCGAGGTCCCCCTGCTCGACCGTCTACGCGGAATCGTCATCAGTGGATCGGTCGAGCCGGGCGACCTCCTCGGCGAGACCGCTCTCGCGGAGGAGTTCGAGGTCAGTCGCACCCCGATCCGCGAGGCGCTCAAGCAGCTCGAACGGGAAGGGCTGGTCGAGATCCGGCCCAGAGTGGGGACGTTCGTGCGCAAGCCGACGGCCCGGGAGATCCTCGAGCTCTTCCAGCTGAAGGAATCGCTCGAGGGTTTGGCCGCCGGACTGCTCGCGCAGCGCGGCGAAGTGCCCGAACTACGCAGCCTCATCCGCAACGTGGAGCACGAGCGGGAGGCGGTGCGGGCCGGGGACCAGGCCGCCTACGCCGCGCTGGTGCACGACTTCCATCACACGCTCGTCTCCGGTGCCGACAACCAGAAGCTCTCGGAGCACTACGAGCTGCTGATGAACCAGCTGGCCTACCACCGGATCGTCAGGCAGACCCTCACCTTGCCCGGTCGACTCGACCACTCGCTCAGCGAGCACTCGAAGATCGTCGAAGCCCTCCAGACGAAGGATCCGCTGACCGCCGAGCTGGCCACGCGCCGGCACGTCGCCCAGACGCGTCAATCGGCGACCATCGCGGCCTTCGAGGGTTCGCGCGACGACGCCTGAGCCCGGCAGACCACTTCAGAAGCACATCCCAGGAGCACCCATGACCCACTCCTCCCCAGCGACGAGAACCATCGATCTCAGCGCACGTTCCACGCTGACCGACTACGGTGACATCGCCGCGGCCGCGAGCCTGCGCAGGGTCTTCACCCAGTCCGAGGAGATCCCGCGCGACGGGGCGGAGCCGATCCTGCGCGCCACGGCGACCGCCGTGATCCGGAATCCTTGGCTCGGCACCGGCACCGATGCGGACCTGCAGCCCGAGACCAGGCGCATCGCACCGCTGCTCGCGAAGCTGCTCACCGATCGCCTGCTCGATGCGCTCGGCGGAGCCGCCGCGGTCGAGGCATTCGGCAAGGCCGCCCTGGTCGGCACCGGCGGAGAGCTCGAGCACGCCGGAGCACTCGTGCACACGCCGTACTTCGGCAATCTCGTGCGCGAGGCCCTCGGGGGCACCTCGATCATCTGCTTCGTCGACGGCAGAGCCGAGGCGGGAGAGCTGCTGCGCGTGCCGATGTGGCACAAGACCGCGGCGGCCACGCGCAGCCACTACCAGACCGTCGAGGTCAATCTCGCCGATGCGCCGCACCCGGACGAGATCGCCATCATCGCCGCGGCCTCGACCGGCCCGCGGCCGTTCGCGCGCATCGGCGACCGCACCACCGACCAACCCGTCACCTCTGAGATCCTGAAGGAGATCGAACTGTGAGCACCTCCGCAGTGAACCCCCGCAAAATCTTCACCATCGTCGAGGAGACTGTCCTCGAGGGCGGCCGCGCCGTCGATCCGATCCACCGCGTGGCCATTGTCGGTGCTGTGTTCGACAACCCGTGGGCCGGACAGGGCTTCGTCGAGGATCTGCTCCCGGGAATCAACTCGATTGCATCCGATCTCGGTGCGCTCCTCTCCCCCCGCGTCATGGAGGCCCTCGGCGCCCCCCTCGAGGCGTACGGGAAGGCGGCGATCATTGGCCTGAACGGCGAGATCGAGCACGGCTCCGGCCTGATCCACAACCTCCGCTTCGGCGACCACTTCCGCAATGCCGCGAACGCCACCACACTGCTGCCCGCGGTGGAGAAGCGGGGGCCCGCCGGCATCGCCTTCGATATCCCGCTGAAGCACTTCACCGACATGAAGATCCGCTCGCATCACCAGACGGTCGAGGTGCGTGTCGCCGACGCACCCCACGCCGACGAGATCCTCGTCGCCCTCGCGGGCGCCAACCAGGGCCGCCCGCAGCAGCGCCTCGCCGAGCTCGGCCAGGACTGATTCCCTCGAGACGGGAGACAACGCGATGAGCAGCCCCCAGACCCCGATCGTGCTGCTGCACGGCGTCGGCCTCGACCTCACGATGTGGGCTCCCCTCGTCGAACGGCTGGAGAACGACGGTCGCGCCGTCATCGCGCTGGACCTCCCGGGCCACGGTGCCCGGCCGCCGCTCCGCGAGCCGCAGACACTCGCATCGCTCGCGGACGACGTGCTCGCCCGTCTGCCGCAAGGGTCGGCGCATCTCATCGGCTTCTCGCTCGGCGCGCTGATCGCGCAGTACATCGCCCGCTACGCACCCGATCGGGTCGTCACGCTCACCTCCGTCAACTCGGTCTGCCGCCGCACACCCGCGGAGGCCGAGAAGGTCGAGGCCCGCCTCGCCACCGCCGGCGAGGACTTCGCCGAGGGAGTGGAGGCCTCCATCGAGCGATGGTATCCCTGCGGCACCACGGCGGTGCCGCAGGAGATCATCGATGCCACGCGCGCGACCCTGCTCGCCAACGACATCGAGTCGTATCTGCACTCCTACACCGTGTTCGTGCGCGGTGACCGCGAGATCGGCCCCGAACTCGGCGCGATCACGGTGCCCGCTCTCGCCATCACCGGCGAGCTCGATCCCGGCTCCACTCCGGAGATGTCCCGCCGTCTCGCTGCGGAGATCCCGGACTGCCGAGTACGGATCGTACCGAACACCCGGCACATGATGCCGGTCGAAGACACCCCGGCGCTCGCCGCCGCCATCACCGAATTCATCGTGGAATCGGAAGGATCCTCATCATG